>JAKPHF010000077.1 GCA_029550525.1 Planctomycetota bacterium | reverse complement strand
GGTCAGACCAGTCGCATGGTCATGCCTCCGTCGATCGCCACGGTCTCACCGGTGATGAAGTCGTTGGTGACCAGCGTGGAAATCAAGTCGGCCACGTCTTCGGCAGTGCCCTCGCGGTGCAGAGGAATGCGGTTTTCGATGTTGTTCTTGTACTGCTCGGGGGTCATCTGCTCGTGAAACCGCGTGCGAATGATGCCGGGGGCAACGCAGTTGACCCGAATGTTGTCATCGGCCAGTTCGCGAGCCAGCGTCCGGGCGAAATTGGGTAGCGTGCCCTTGACCACGCAGTAGGCAGCCGTCCCGGCGAAACCGCGGTGCCCGACGGCCGAGGAAATCAGGATAATGGCCCCTTCCTTGCGTTTCTGCATGAAGGGAACGGCGGCCCGGCAAAGATGAAAGACGGCATGAACGTGAACATCGAACGCCTGATACCACGCCTCGGGAGCGAGATCCAGAAGTCGGCCGCGAACCCCTCCACCTGCCGAGTGCACCAGAACGTCGAGCCCGCCCAGGGAGGCGGCGCATTCGTTGACCAGCCGGGTCGCATCTTCCGGCCGGCCCATGTCGCCGACCACCACCACGCAGCGTCGACCCAATGCCTCAATCGCGGCACGGACCTCGTCGGCCGCCTGGTCGTGATGTCGGCCGCTGATGGCGATGTCGGCGCCGCTGCGGGCCAGTCTGATCGCGGTCGCCGCACCGATGCCCCGCGTCCCGCCGGTGATCAACGCCACTTTGTTCGCAAGTTCCATCTGCAAGCCTCCTGTGGAAAGGGATGACGTCATGAATGATAATGGCAAGAATAACGCGTTCCCATTCTGCCCAGGAAACACGCCGGCGGCAAGTCGCTTCGAATTGGCGGACCACATCTTGACCTATATGCGACACTCTTGACATTCGCGCGGAACGACCGTCCCACCCGAGTCACACTTCGATTCGTGCCGCTGCGAACCACCGCAGTCAAGACAACATGCACTCGACCGGTGACCGGCACAATCAGCCCTTTATTCCGCCGTCGTTCTGGAGCCTTTCCGCCACACCTTACCGGCCTTCCCTCGGTTGCGTTGCATCGGACACACGGCAAACAACTGCACCTGATACATGGTCCCGCCTCCAGAGCGACACGATTTGTGATCTGGGCTCTTCTTTGGCGTACTCCGGCGTGGCAAACCACTTCCGATCCGCAGAACGCACATACGTATGGATCTCAGGCGTTTCGACGTTCTGCCCGGTTGCTTCCTCAACATGAACGGTGGCGTTCATTCGATCGTTTTTTCGATCGAAGCTCATTTTCATGTATCGAACAGGCTTGCCAGCCTGGCGAAGGGTATACTCAGCTCGCTGTCCAGCAATCTCTGCCAGAAAGCGCTGCAACTGCTGTTCTCTGTCGTCTTTCAGCCCAGCTCCGAGCGCGGCAGCAGCCCACAACAGGATCAGCCCACCCGTGTAGCCTTAGAAGCACATGTGTCTATGCATCTGAGGCACTCCTGTCTACGACAGACTCACGGATCACCATCTGCCGCGCAGTCCTTGCTTTGCGTCCCGTCCTCCTCGGACCTGGTATCGTAAGCATTTTTCCAATCGTTCATTACCGTGTGTGTCACGACGTGGCTGAGCGAAGTGCAAGGGCAGGCCGGCCGACAGGCTTCAGCAACTGCACGGCTCATGCCGGGACGCCTTGGAAACTCTCCGTTTCTTTTCCCGTCGCCATCTTGTGCCTGAGCAGTGCATCGTTGCTTTGTAGCGCTCTCTGCGTGGGCTCGGCCCCCGTCATCCGCACGCCTCGCCCGCGCGCTGCATACTCGCACACAACCATTTCAACAATAATTCTTGGGGGCGGAATCGAACTGACCAACACAACTTAGCGTGCACACTATCATCCGTGCCGTGCCACCTTCAAGATCTTTACTAGGACCTGCATCCTATGCCCCTATGGAGCCATGAAAGATGGACGAGGATTCCGCCAGCCCTGGCCGCACGACACGTCCCTTGCCCGTTACTTGAACGAGACGCGGTATCTCGCGCAGCTGGAGGCGGGCGGGACGCCCGCCCACCCGAAGAGCTGGAATCCGGCAACGTGACGATTTCAGAGCAAATTGTGTTTTTCGAGGCGGTAGCGGAAGGTGTCGCGGGAAAGGTTGAGCAGCTTGGCGGCCTTGGTCTGGTTGCCGGCGGCACGAGCGAGCGCCTGGCGGAGCATCTTGTTTTCGAGCTGATCGAAGTCCAGGCCGCCGGGGGGCAGATCGAGACCCGCGAGCGTGTCCTCGACGGAGGCGGTCTGACCCGAGCCGAGGACGATATCGGCGGGCTTGAGCACATCCTCTTTGCAAAGCAGCACCGCCCGCTCGATGACGTTTCGCAACTCGCGGACGTTGCCGGGCCAGCCATAGCCGGCCAGCTTGGCGTAGGCTTCGGGCTGCACGGCGGTGATGGGCTTCTTGAACTCGCGCGAGTAGATGCTGACGAAATGGTCGGCCAGGAGCCGCACGTCATCGCCCCGCTCGCGCAGGGGAGGCAGAAATATCGGCACAACGTTAAGCCGGTAGAGCAGATCCTTGCGGAACTGACCGGCCTTGATGGCCTCCTCGATATCGCGGTTGGTCGCGGCAATGACGCGGACATCCACGGATATCTCCGTGGACCCGCCGATGCGGCGGAACCTGCGGTTTTCGAGGAAATGCAGCAGCTTGGCCTGCAACGTAGGCGACATGTCGCCTACTTCGTCGAGGAACACGGTGCCGCCGTCGGCGAGTTCGAAAAGGCCCTTCTTCTGGGCTCGCGCGTCGGTGAAAGCGCCCTTTTCGTGGCCGAACAATTCGCTTTCCAGCAGCGTTTCGGAGATGGCCGTGCACGTGATGTTCATGAAGGGCTTGGGGGCCCGGTCGGAGTTGTAATGAATGACGCCGGCGACAAGGTCCTTGCCCGTGCCGGTCTCGCCGCGGAGGAAGACGGTCGAGCTGCTGGAGCGGGCCACACTGTTGATGACGTCGAACAGCTGCAGCATGCTCGGGTGCTGGCCGATGATGCGGTCGAAGCCGAACTCATGCTGGAGCCGGCTGCGGAGCTCGCGGACCTGTCGCCGCAATTGGGTGGTTTCCAGGGCCTTGTCCACGGTGATGAGCAACTGGTCCATCTGGAAAGGCTTGGCCACGTAGTCGAAGGCCCCCAGCTTGATGGCCTCGACCGCGTCCTCGATGTTGCTGAACGCGGTGATCATGATGACCACGGTCTCCTTGCCCATGTCGCGCATACGGCGAAGGATGTCCAGCCCGGTCATGTCGGGCAGCTTGTAGTCGAGCATGATCAGGTCGTACTCGCCGGCCTGGAGGGCCTCGAGGGCGGCCTCGCCGTTCTCGGCTTCGGTCACTTCGTAGCCGCGCTGTTGAAACTTCTGCTGCAGCGACCAACGAATGAGGCTTTCGTCTTCGATGATGAGTACGCGAATGTTCATAAGAAGAAGCTGTGAACTATGAGCTATAAGCTATGAGCCAGACGATGCCAAATACGCGCTTTCTCCGAAGGGTATTCGTCATTCGTCATTCTGATTTCGTCATTCTCTATGCCCACGTCTGGGGCAGTTCCACACGTACAGTCGTGCCCTTGCCCGGTTCACTGTGTAGTGTAATCGTTCCCTTGTGCGCTTCCACGATCTTGCGGCAGATGGGCAGGCCCAGCCCGGTGCCCTTGGCACGGGTGGTGAAGAACGGCTCGAAGGCCCGCTCCCGCACCTCGGGCGTCATGCCCACCCCCTGGTCCACGACTTCGAGCACGGCCGTGCGATCCACGGAGGATATATAGACGTCAATGCGCCCGCCCATCTTGCAGGCGTGAGCGGCGTTGAGCACCAAGTTCATGATCAACTGCTCGATCTGGCGCGGGTCCACGGGCACAGGCGGCACCTGGGACTCGGCGTGCACGGCAATGGGGACGTTCCGCAGGCTCACCGCCTCACGGGTCAGCTTGACCACCCGGTGCGTGGTGGCCACCAGGTCGCACGGCCGAAACTCGGGCGGCCGCGGCCGGGCGTAGACCAGCAGATCCTTAACGGTGGCATCGAGCCGGTTGATCTGGCCGAGGATCTCGCGGATCACCGACTGGCGCGGATCGTCGCCGTCCATCTGGTCGCGCAGGACTTGGATGGCACCACTGATGCCCGCCAGCGGATTCTTGATCTCGTGGGCGAGAGAGGCGGCCAATTGGCCGATCTGGGCCAGGTGTTCGGACTGCGTGAGGCGCTCCTCGGCGACCGTCCGCTCCTCCTCGCGCAGCCTCTGGGAGTAGTGGTCCTTGTACGACTCGAGCATGACGGCGGTCTCGAGGACCAGCAGCCGGTGGAGCGAGTCCAGCTTGGCTTCGGCGTTGGGCGTGCCGGACCGGCGGATGACTTCTTGCAGTTTCTGCCATACCACCTGCATCGACGTGAACATGTAGTGCTGGGGCATGCCCACGCGGACGTGTGTGCGACCGATGTCGATCCGCCGTTGAAAGTACTCGAAGTCATAGGCGCCGTTGAACAGGTCGCGCACCCAGTCGGCAAACACCCGGCGCTGCTTCTCCATCTGGGCAGGGCCGCCGGTAAAGACAGCCCGCGCGGAGGGATCGCGAAACAACCACTCGTGAAAGTGGTCGCTCACCTCTGCGACCGCCGGCTCGACGACCTCGCGGAGCGAGTGCAGGTTGTCGGCATCCAGTCCGTCAAAGCCGATTCGCAACTTCAGATCGATGAAGAACGCACTGTCCACGCCGCTATTATAGAATTTCCGCCTCCGGGACGGTACCTTGGTCGCGGGTCGGATGCCCCCCTCCCTTGCAGGCCTTCCGACAGCCCTCCGGTAGCAGTCGATAGAGAGTCCGTTCCTGGGCAAGTTCGATTCTGATTTCGACGGGACGATTCCGTTCTTTTCAGCTGTCTCGATCGAATAGTCCATAAGATCGTTGTTCTCGAAGCTCCTTTCTTTTCATCCGTGCCCACCGGCGTCATCCGTGGTCTGCCCCACCGTGGAAAAGATGGAAACGCGGATTGCACCGATGCCACGGATGAGGAGGATGGAAAGATGAACGATTCCGCTCAAAATCTGCGGCCTTCTGCGGCAATCTGCGGACATGCGGTTCTCTGTTATCTCTGTTGCCTCCTGTCGGCTTTCTCCGCCCGCACCGGCCAGCCCCATAGGTGTTCAACAGGAGCAAACAGAGGAAACCCAGATCGAATTCTGCCTGCGCGGTTGAGTGACATTCGCCCGCTTCAGGACGCTGATCCGTGGTCGAGATTCAGAAGGACAACCGGTCAGCAATTGTGGATGAACCGTGATCTTGCCAGGATCGTGCTGCCCGGTCAGAGGCGGGCAAGATGCCGGCCCCCCAACTTTCGGTACTCGGTTCGTCGCGGAACAGCGGGGGCGGCGCGCTCCGCGCCGGCGAGTGAGCTGGAAAGATCTCGCCGGTTCTGGTGTAATCGGCGACATGAGCACACTACGAAGTCGAATCGAGCAGCGGCTGCGGGAACGGATCGAGGCGGCGGAAGCGGCGAAGGCCTGTGCGGGCGGCAAGCTGGATCTGGGGCCGCTCTTCGGCCGGCTGGACGACCTCATCGCGGTGGTGGAAGGAATTCGCGATTACTCGGTCGAGCCGTACATGGAGCGGGTTCGAGAGGTGATCTGCGCGACCTGCCGCCAGGACGCGAGCGGACGCTGTGTCACGCGCGATGCGGACCGGTGCGGGCTCGAGCGTTACTTCGATCTCATCGTGGCAGTGGTCGAGAATGAACTCAAGCACGACCCCGGACTGCCTCAGACGGCGTGAGGCTCACAGCGTGCCAGCGACGTCCCGGAAGCGAGCGTGACACTCGTTGCAGGTGGTCCGCAGCCGAGTGAACGACGCCTCCATCCCAGCGCCATCGCGAGCAGTCGCGCTATTGGCCAGCCCCCGGGCCTGCGATTCGAGTTGGGCTACCAGCCGGAGAAACGCCTGCCGCTCGGGTCCGCTCAGCACGTTCTCGGGCACTGCTTCGCCGATGGCGTGTGCGGCATTGGCAAGCCGGTTGGCGGCCTCGGCGGCCTGTTCGTACTGTTCAGCGGTCGGTCCGGCCTGGAGCCGAGCGATCTCGCCGGACCAGCCTCGGACATGCCGCTCCAGACTGCCCATGGTGGCCTGGAGTTGCCGTGAATGCAGCGCGTGAGCCTGTGAACTTCGCCACCGACGATCTTCGTCGGTAGCACAGGAGACGACCAGCAAGCAGGCGATCCCAACCCATCCCAGGCGAAAAGCGGTCATGAGATCCCTCCTCACACAGCGACGTCTGGCGCCTCGCTCGCCCGGCGCGCCAGTCGTGCTTTAGTATATGACAGGCAGTTGAATCCAAGCATCATTCTTGCGAAAATGCGGGAACGTTCAGGCATCTGTCACCACACCTTCGAATGACATCTGTCCTGCCTGGATGCCGGGGCTCCGATCTGTTCCCGGCAGGCGGTCCATGCGCGTATACCTTTCGCTCGCACTGAATCCTGAGTGACGTCCCATGTCCAGTTCGCGGGACAGGAAGAGGCGTCCACAGATTCGCGCAAGGACGCGACACGAGCGCACGAACTCGCAACGTCGCCTCACATTCTGAGTCAGCTTCTCTGCCGCCGGCGGCGGACGTGAGTTCTACAATGGCATGGGTCGATCTGCCCCCGACCGTACAACAGGGCTGTGGGCCATGAGTTCCGCGCTTGCTGATAGCTGAATGCTGACTGCCGATAGCTTTGCAAAAAGGAGTGGCTGCATGTCCAACCGAGACGCTACCGGTCCCGCCGAGACACGTGTCATTCTTCCGCCGCCGGAATTTGCCGCCAAGGCGTACATCCAGTCGATGGACCAGTACCGACAGATGTACAAGCGGTCGATCGAAGACCCCGAAGGGTTCTGGGCGGAGCTCGCCGAAGGCTTCCACTGGCACCAGCGGTGGACCAAAGTCCGCGAGTACGACTTCGCGGGGGACATCTCCATTCAGTGGTTCATCGGGGGCAAGACGAACATCGCGTACAACTGCCTCGACCGGCATCTGGCCACCCGAGGTGACCAAATCGCCATCATCTGGGAGGGCAACGAGCCGGGAGAAGATGCGACGCTGACCTACCGCCAGTTGCACCGGGAAGTCTGCAAGTTCGCCAACGTCCTCAAGAGCCGCGGCGTCAAGAAAGGCGACCGGGTTTCGATCTACATGCCCATGGTCAAGGAGCTGGCCATTGCCATGTTAGCGTGCGCCCGGATCGGAGCCATCCACTCCATCGTGTTCGGCGGGTTCTCGCCTGAGGCGCTGGCCGACCGCATCGTGGACTCGGCGTGCGAAGTGCTGATCACCACCGACGGCGTGTACCGCGGCTCGAAGGCGGTGACACTGAAGGCGAACGCCGATGAGGCCATGCTCACCTGCCTTCGCCGGGGTGTGAAGATCAAGACGTGTATCGTTTACGAGCGGGTTGGCCGCGACGTCCTGCAAACGACGATGAAGGAAGGCCGTGACTTCTGGTGGGCCGACCTGATGGAAAAGGCCTCGCCCGATTGCGAGCCGGAGTGGATGGACGCGGAGGATCCGCTGTTCATCCTGTACACTTCGGGCTCGACGGGCAAGCCCAAGGGCGTGCTGCATACGACGGGCGGGTACATGGTGTACACCGCCGTGACGCACAAGTACATCTTCGATTACCACGACGGCGATGTGTACTGGTGCACGGCGGACATCGGCTGGGTAACCGGCCACAGCTACGTCGTGTACGGCCCGCTGTGCAACGGAGCCATCACGCTCATGTTCGAAGGCGTGCCCACCTACCCGGATCCCGGGCGTTTCTGGGACGTGGTGGACAAGTACAAGGTGAACATCTTCTACACCGCCCCTACTGCCATTCGTGCCTTGATGAGCCACGGCGACAGCCACGTGCAGAAGCGTGACTTGTCGAGCCTGCGACTCCTGGGCTCCGTGGGCGAACCGATCAATCCCGAGGCGTGGATGTGGTACTACCGGATGGTCGGCCACGAACGATGTCCCATAGTTGACACATGGTGGCAGACCGAGACGGGCGGAATTCTGATCACCCCTCTGCCCGGGTGTACACCGTTGAAGCCGGGTTCAGCCACGCTACCGTTCTTCGGCGTCAAGCCAGTGATGGTCACGCCGGAGGGCAAGCGGATCGAGGGACCGGGCGCCGGCGTGCTCTGCCTGGAAGAGCCCTGGCCGGGCATGATGCGAACCGTCTACGGCCAGCATCAGCGGTTCAAGGAAACCTACTTCAGCAGCTACGCCGGGTTGTACTTCACGGGCGACGGGTGCAAGCGGGACGAGGACGGCTACTATTGGATCACCGGGCGCGTGGACGACGTGATCAACGTCTCGGGCCATCGGATCGGCACGGCGGAGGTCGAATCGGCATTGGTGTCGCACCCGGCGGTGGCCGAGGCGGCCGTCGTGGGCTTCCCGCACCAGATCAAGGGGCAAGGCATCTACGCCTATGTCACGCTGGTGGCCGGGCAGGAGTACACGGACGAACTGAAGCAGTCGCTCATCCAGCACGTGCGGAAGGAGATCGGGCCGATCGCCACGCCCGACGTGATCCACTGGGCCCCGGGGCTGCCCAAAACGCGATCGGGCAAGATCATGCGACGGATCCTCCGCAAGATCGCCGAGGGCGAGCCCGATAAGGTCGGTGATGTGACCACGCTGGCCGACCCCTCAGTGGTCGAGAATCTGGTCAGCACGTACCAAAAGCTAACCTGATCCCAATCTGCTGCGAGCCCGGGCCCAGGACGCCGGTGGCGACGTTAATGGCCATATCCTGACTTCCGTTGACATTCGATTAGCTTTGTCATAAGTTGTCACGGTTTAGTCATAGATGGCAGGGCATTAACGCGATGAATCTCGGAGTCAGGGACGCCGCCAAACTGCTAACCGTGTCGGAGCGGACCATCTATCGATGGATCGGCCAGGGCACACTGCCGGCCTACCGCATCGGCGACCAGTTTCGGTTCAACCGAACGGAACTACTAGAATGGGCGACCTCCCGACGACTGAACGTCTCGGCCGAGGCTTTCGCCGAGCCCGAAAGCGCGGGCCTGGAAGCCACCGTTCGGCTGTCGGACGCACTGCGGGCGGGCGGGATCTTCTATCGCGTGGAGGGCGGCGACAAACAGTCGGCGCTCAAGTCGGTGGTCGAAATGCTCCGACTGCCCGAGGATGTGGACCGCGAGTACCTCTACCAGGTGCTCCTGGCCCGCGAGTCGCTGGGCTCGACGGGGATCGGCGACGGGATCGCCATCCCCCACGTGCGCAACCCGGTGGTGCTGCACGTGACGCAACCGACGGTGGCGCTTTGTTTCCTCGAGCACCCGATCGACTTTGGGGCGATCGACGGCCAGCCGGTGCACGTACTGTTCACGCTCATCAGCCCGACGGTTCGCTCGCATCTGCGGATGCTGTCGCTGTTGTCGTTCGCTCTACGTGAGCCCTCCTTCAAGCAGGTGTTGAAGGAGCAGGGGCCTCGCGAGACTATCCTGGCCGAGGTCCAGCGGATCGAATCGAAGCTGGCCGTCACAGCTAACGCGGTATCTTCCGCTGGTGGTCAGACCTCATGAACATCACGCTGGTTTTGGCGGGTGCGGGGATCGCCGCGGCAGGCGGACTGGCGGCGTTGGTGGTCGCGGACCGGCCGCGCTGGGCGAGCCGGCTGGGCGGCTGCAGCGCGGCGATCGGCTGCGGCATGGCGCTGATACCCGTGATCGGCGTGCTCGCCGGTGACCGTATTACCTCGTTTTCCATGCCTTGGCCGGTCCCCTTTGGCTCGTTCACGATCGGACTGGACACCCTCTCCGCCTTCTTCCTTCTGCCGATTCTGCTGCTGTGCGGGCTCGCCGCGGTTTACGGAACGGAGTACCTGCAGACCTATGCGGGCCGCAAGCCGCTCGGTCCGGCTTGGTTCATGTTCGGCCTGCTGGTCGGCAGTATGGTGCTGCTGGTCATCGCGCGAAACGCAGTTCTGTTCCTCGTGGCCTGGGAGGTCATGTCGCTCAGCTCGTTTTTCCTGGTGACGTTCGAGCATGAGCGCGCGGAAGTCCGGCGGGCGGGATGGACCTACCTGGTGGCTACCCATCTGGGCACATCGTGCCTGCTGGCGGCGTTCGTGCTACTGAGCACCGGCTCCGAATCCATGCATTTTGCCGCCTTGGCCGGGGCGGATCGCGCCGCGACGGTTCGCGACGGCGCGGTGTTCATTTTGGTGCTGATCGGCTTCGGCACCAAAGCGGGCTTCATGCCCTTCCACGTGTGGCTGCCCGAGGCGCACCCGGCAGCCCCCAGCCATGTGTCCGCGATCATGTCCGGGGTGATGATCAAGACCGGGCTGTACGGGTTGCTGCGGGTTTTGACGTTCCTCGGGCCGCCACCCGCGTGGTGGGGCTGTGTGCTCATCGGCATCGGCCTGGTCTCCGGCATCCTGGGTGTGCTGTTCGCGCTGGCCCAGACCGATCTGAAACGGGTGCTGGCCTACAGCAGCGTCGAGAATGTGGGGATCATCGCCATGGCGTTGGGCATCGGCTTGCTGGGCGTGAGCCTGGGCTCCACGCCGATGGCGGTTCTGGGGTTCGGTGGCGGACTGCTGCACGTACTGAATCACGCCTGTTTCAAGGGGCTGCTATTCCTGGGCGCCGGTGCCGTCGCCCACGGCACGGGGACTCGTAACGTCGAGCTTCTCGGCGGATTGCTGAAACGCATGCCCTGGTCCGGCTGGACGTTTCTCGTCGGCTCCGTGGCGATCTGTGGACTGCCGCCGCTCAACGGCTTTGTCAGCGAATTGCTGGTCTACCTCGGTGCGTTGCAAGGCGCTCGATCCATCGATCCGGCGTACGTGCTCTTGCCGGTGGGCGTGCTGGCGGGGCTGGCCCTGATCGGCGGCCTGGCCCTGGCGTGTTTCACGCGGGCGTTCGGAATCGCGTTTCTGGGCGAGAGCCGATCGGAGTCTGCCGCCCATGCCCATGAGTGCGGGTGGCGGATGCGGGCGCCCATGCTGATCCTGGCGGCGTGCTGTGTAGCGCTCAGCTTGCTCGCACCGATGGTGTTCGGCGTGCTGACACCGGCGATCGCACGAGTCAGCGGCCTGCCCGAACCCCAGGTCAGAGCCGCCATGATGGGTCCACAGTCCTGGCTCTTCACCGTGGCGATATCGAGCCTGGTCCTGCTGGCGCTCGCAACGGGCCTGGTCATGCTGGGTCGTCGATTGCTGAGCAAACGACCGGTCACGACCACCGTCACGTGGGGTTGCGGCTACGCCCGGCCTACGGCCCGGATGCAGTACACCGCCTCGTCGTTCGCGCAGCCGTTGACGGCGTGTTTTCGCCTGTTCCTGGGAACGCGTGAAACGCTCTCTCCGCCGGACGGATACTTCCCCGCGTCGGCATCACTGGCGACGCGCACGGAGGACGTCTGCCGCGAACGTTTGTACAGCCCCGTGTTCAGAGGGCTGGCGTGGCTGCTTGCGAAGCTTCGCTGGCTGCAGCACGGCCGGGTTCAGATCTACGTGTTGTACATTGCCTTCACGCTGCTGGCTCTGCTGATCTGGAAGTTGGGATAACCGATGCCAATCGCCGGATGGTGCCAACCCGTTCTTGGTCTGCTCGCAGCGCCGCTGTTGCTGGGGATCATCAACAGGGTCAAGGCGCTGTTTGCCGGACGTCAGGGCCCGCCTTTGATCCAGCCCTACCGCGATCTGTACAAGCTGTTGGGCAAAGGAGCCACGTACAGCAAGACAACAACGCTGGTGTTTCGGCTCGCGCCGGCGGCGGGACTGGCGTGCGTAGTATTGGCACTGACGCTGCTGCCGCTCGGGGCGTCGCGGGCCGTGCTGGCCTTTCCGGGCGATCTCGTACTGTTGATTTATCTGCTCGGGCTCGTGCGTTTCCTCACCGTGATCGGAGCGCTCGACACGGGTTCGAGCTTCGAAGGAATGGGCGCCAGTCGCGAAGTGCAGTTTTCCGCGTTGGCCGAGCCCGTGCTCTTGTTAGTGATGGCCGGGCTGGCCCGCCAGGGGGACAGCTTGTCACTGTCGGGGATCTATCCCGCCGTGACCGCAGCCACGTGGATGGAGGCCGGACCGGCGTTGGCTTTGATCGCTGCCGCCTTGCTGGTGGTGCTCCTGGCGGAGAATTCCCGCATCCCGGTGGATGATCCCAACACACACCTCGAATTGACCATGATTCACGAGGTGATGGTGCTCGACTACAGCGGGCCTGACCTGGCGGCGATCCTCTATGGGGCCTCGCTGAAGCTGTGGGTGTTCGGTTCGCTGCTGGTGGGAGTATGCGTACCCGTGCGCACGGGCTGGGCAATCGTCGACGTGCCGGCGTTCCTGGCCGGCATGTTGGTGGTGGCGGTCCTCGTCGGCGTGGTCGAGTCGATCATGGCGAGGCTGCGGTTGCTGCGGGTTCCCCAGTTGCTGATCGGAGCCGGAGCGATGGCCATGCTCGCCCTGGTGCTGGTGGTGAGGTGACGCATGCAGGCCTGGACGGACCTGATCCTGATCGCGATCGTTCTGACCAACCTGGCGCTGAGCGGGCTAGGATCGCTGGGCACGTGCATCCACGTGATGGCGTTGCAAGGCGTGCTCCTGGGCCTGGTGACGGTCGGCGTGCAGCAAGGGGCCGTTTCGCTGCACGGTCTCGTGCTGGTGACAGGAACGGTGGTCATCAAGGGATTCGTGTTTCCGAAACTGTTGCGGCGTGCGATTCGCGAGGCCAACATCCGGCAAGAAGTCGAGCCGTTCGTCGGATTCAGCTCGTCGCTGTTGATCGGGACGCTGAGTCTGCCGCTGGCCATGTGGCTGAGTTCGCGTCTTCCGCCTATAGACCCCGGCGTGCCATCGCTGCTCGTGCCGGTGTCGTTGCACGCGATCTTCGTGGGTTTGCTGTTGATCGTCAGCCGGCGCAAGGCAGTCACGCAAGTGCTGGGTTATCTCGCGCTGGAAAACGGGATCTTCGTGTTCGGCGTCGGGCTGGCCCGGCAGGCCACGCTGCTGGTGGAAATGGGGATTCTGCTCGACGTGTTCGTGGCGGTGTTCGTGATGGGGATTGCAATCTTCCACATCAGCCGGGAGTTCGATCACATCGACACCGACCAGTTGTCGCTTTTGAAGGAATAGCGGGATGCTTGCGGCACTCTTTTTCGTTCCCGTGCTGGCCGGGCTGGCGGCATTCGTCATCCGGTCTCACCCGGTGCGCCGGAGCGTGCTGCTGGCCGCCGCCGTCGCCCACACGGCACTGACCGTGCGGGTCTGGCTGCGCCCGCCCGCATCGCCGGTGTTCGACGGGTTGCTGCACCTGGATGAACTGGGAATGCTCTTCCTGGGCATCACCAGTCTGCTGTTCCTGGCGGCGGCGATCTACGGCGTCGGCTATCTTCGCCGCGAGAATCCGGAGCCGCGTCAGGACTTCGAGGAAGGGCTGCTGTTCGTGAACGCACCCGAGGGGATTTTCACCGGGTGTCTGCTGCTGTTCCTGGCGATGATGACGCTGGTCTGCTTGAGCGGGCACTTCGGGCTGACCTGGGTGGGCGTGGAAGCCACGACGCTGGCCAGCGCCCCGTTGATTTACTTTCACAGGCACACTCGCTCGCTGGAAGCTACGTGGAAGTACCTGCTCATCTGCTCGGTGGGCATCGCACTGGCACTGCTAGGCATCTTCATCGCGTGCATCGCCGCCACCGACGCGAACGGTGCGACCATCCCTTTGCTCACGGCGGAACTCGTTCGGCGGGCCTCGAGCCTGAACCAGGTTTGGCTGAAGATCGGCTTTGTGTTCCTGCTCGTCGGTTACGGTACGAAGATGGGACTGGCGCCGCTTCACACCTGGCTGCCCGACGCTCACAGCGAGTCGCCTTCGGTGGTCTCCGCTCTGCTGTCGGGAGCCCTGCTGAACTGTGCGTTCCTCAGCATCCTGCGGATGCACCAGGTGTTGGTGGCCGCCGGCTGCGGAGCGTTCGGACAAGATCTGCTCGTGCTCCTGGGCCTGATCTCGATGGGGGTTGCCGCCATCTTCATCATCGGGCAGCAGGACTTCAAACGGCTCTTGGCCTACTCGAGCGTGGAGCATGTCGGCATTCTTGCGCTGGGCGTCGGACTGGGCGGCGTCGGCGTGTACGGCTCGATGCTGCACGCGGTCAATCACTCGATGACCAAGGCCATGCTCTTCCTAGTGGCGGGCAACATCCTGGCCGCGTACGGTACGAAGTCCTGCATGCAGGTTCGCGGCGTGTTGTCGGTGCTGCCGATCTCGGCGGTGCTCTGGCTGGCGGGCTTCCTGGCCGTTACCGGCTCGCCGCCGTTCGGGATGTTCCTGAGCGAATTGACGATCCTCAAGGCGGCTCTCGACCAGGGGCACATCCTGGCCGCCGTGCTGTACCTGGTCTTCCTGGGCATGATCTTCGTCGGCATGGCCAGCGTCTTCTTGGGCATGGCCCAGGGCGAAAGTAGTCTGCCCGAGGACACGCGCACTCCACGCGAAACGGTTCTGTCGATCCTCTCGCCCGCAGTGCTCGGGCTCATCGTATTGGTGCTGGGGTTATGGATTCCGGCTCCGGTGCAGAATCTGCTGCAACAGGCGGCCAAGGCGTTGGGAGGCTTCTGATGGCGCGACCGACGGGACTGATTCTGCACAACGCAAGCGCTGCGCCGACGGAGCGTTTGCCGGTCCTGAGCGTGAGCGAGCTCCGCGAAGCCGTCATCGGCGGCGTGGCGGCCGGGGCACGGCTGGCGGCGTTCTTCTGCGCATCGCAGTCGGGTTCGTCGTCGCGGCTGGTGGCCGTCCTGGCCCATGGCGCGTCGAGTACGCTCGAAGCGTACGCCGCCGATGTGGGGCGCGAATATCCGGCGCTTACCCCTGATTGTCCTGCCGCCCATTGGTTCGAACGGGAGATTGCCGAACAGGCCCGGCTGTCACCTCAAGGGCATCCGTGGCTCAAGCCGGTTCGGTCCCAGTCGCAGAAGAAGGCGGCGGCCGAGCCCGGCGTCACCGATTACTTCCGGATGGAGGGCGACGAGATACACGAGGTCGCCGTCGGTCCGGTTCATGCAGGAATCATCGAACCCGGGCACTTTCGCTTTCAATGCCACGGCGAGAACGTCTATCACCTGGAAATCTCGCTGGGATACCAGCATCGCGGCGTCGAGCGGGCCATGCGCGGCCCCATCACCGCCCGCAGCATCCACTACATGGAAACGCTGGCCGGCGATACTACCGTGGGCCATGCAACCGCGTACTGTCAGGCGGTCGAGGCGTTGTCGGGTACTCATGTGTCGGCTCACGCCCACGTCATCCGGGCGATCGCGTTGGAGCTGGAGCGGCTGGCCAACCACACGGGCGACCTCGGTGCGCTGGCCGGCGACGTCGGCTTCCTGCCCACGGCGTCGTACTGCGGACGCATCCGCGGCGACTTTCTGAACATGACGGCGCTGTTGTGCGGCAATCGCTTCGGACGCGGACTGGTGCGGCCGGGCGGTGTCGGGTTCGAGTTCGAACCGGCGCGGCGCGAGGAAATGTCCCGTCGACTTGCGGCTGCCCGGCGCGACGTCACCGAAGCGGTCAATCTGCTGTGGGACACGCCGTCGGTCATGAGCCGGTTCCAGGAAACAGGCGTGGTCTCGCGTTCGACGGCCATCGAGCTGGGCTTGGTCGGCGTGGCGGCCCGGGCCTGCGGACTGGAACGCGACAGCCGGCTGGAGTTTCCTACCGGCATCTATAGCTTCGCCCAGATCCCGGTTTCCGCGGTGGAGACCGGCGACGTGTTCGCCCGGGCCTTCGTCCGCTGGCTGGAGATTCAGCGTTCGCTGGCGTTCATCGAGGAACGACTGGCGACGGTGCCGGAGGGCGTGCTGCGTAGTCCGGTGGCGACGTTGAAGCCGTCTCAGATCGCGGTGAGCCTGGTGGAAGGCTGGCGCGGCGAAATCTGCCACGTGGCCATGACCGACGCGGCGGGGAACTTCGCGGCCTATAAGGTCGTCGATCCATCGTTCCACAACTGGATGGGGCTGGCCATGGCGTTGCGGAACCAGCAGATCTCAGACTTTCCGCTATGCAACAAGAGCTTCAACCTGTCGTATTGCGGGCACGACCTGTAGCCGCGGGGTATGAGGCGTGCGAGACGCCCGCCCCCAGCGCTTGCCAGAGGGTGTAGGTGAAGGATGCTGAGGATTCTGACCGCTCGACTTCGACAGGGCCATCGCACGATCGGCTACCCGGATGCCCCTCCCGTGCTGCCCGACCGGTATCGCGGGCTCCCCGTGGTGAATGCGGCCAAGTGCGACGACGGCTGCGCGAAGTGCGCGCAGGCATGCCCGACGGGAGCGATCGACCGGCGAAAGGGTACGCTCTCGCTGGACATGGGCAAGTGCCTGTTCTGCGCAGCATGCGTGGAGGATTGCCCGGCCGGTGCGATCAGTTTCACGAGCGAGCACCGCATGGCCGTCCGCAATCGGGCGGACCTGATCGTGAGCGATCGCGTCTCGGCGATGGCCGCAGCTCTCGACGAGAAGTCGCGGCGGCTGTTCGGGCGGTCGCTCAAACTGCGTCAGGTCAGTGCCGGCGGGTGCAACGCCTGCGAGGCCGACCTGAACGTGCTGTCCACGGTGGTCTACGATCTGAGCCGATTCGGAATCCAGTTTGTGGCGTCGCCGCGGCATGCGGACGGCGTCGTCGTGACCGGCCCGGTGACCGCCAACATGAAACAGGCGCTGCTCGAGACGTATGAGGCGGTTCCCGCGCCCAAGATCGTGATCGCGGTGGGCGCGTGTGCCATCTCGGGTGGGCCGTACATCGGCCATCCGGAATGCGGGGGCGGCGCCGCCGAGTGGCTGCCGGTGGATTTGTTCGTGCCGGGATGCCCGCCCCATCCGATCACCATCCTGGATGGACTGTTGAGACTGCTCGGACGCATGGATGACGGCGTGAAAGCGAAAGGTGACCGCGCCGGCTGAAGCCGGCGGCTCGTTTACGCTACAATGCGTGGATGAGCCATGTCGCCCCGGAATCGACTGTTCGCGAGAGGCTCGCGGTCCGCGGCCGTGTGCAGGGCGTGGGGTTTCGCCCCTTCGTCTTCCGGCTGGCCAGCGAACTGCATCTGGCGGGACTCGTCGGCAACGATTCGCACGGGGCGTTTATCGAAATCCAGGGACCAGCCGATCGCATCGAGACGTTCAAACACCGGTTGGTTTCGGAATTACCGCCGCTGGCCCGCATCACGGAGCTGCACGCCGAACGCCTGTCGGCACAACCGGCGCTGACCGACTTCCACATCCAAACCAGCGCGAACGACGGCACGCAGGATGCCGAGATCACGCCGGACATGGCCATGTGTGCCGATTGCCGTCGGGAGCTCTTCGACCCGAACGATCGCCGTTACCGTTACCCCTTCATCAACTGCACGAACTGCGGCCCGCGCTACTCCATCATTCGCTCGGTCCCCTACGACCGCCCGGGCACGACCATGGCCAAGTTCACCATGTGCCCGGCCTGCCAAGCCGAGTATGACGATCCGGCCAATCGGCGATTCCACGCCCAGCCCAACGCCTGCCCGGTCTGCGGGCCGCGGGTGTGGGTGGAGAAGACGACGCTGGAACCCGGCGACGCGGCGACGCGACGAGAGGAAGAAGACGAGGTTGGCGGGGACGCGATTGTTGCGTGCGCGCGACTGATCCGGCAGGGACAGATCGTGGCCATCAAGGGATTGGGCGGATTTCATCTGTGTTGCCGGGCCGACGATGACGAAGTGGTTCGGCGTTTGCGCGAACGCAAGGCTCGCGAGTCCAAGCCCTTGGCACTCATGGTGGCAGATCTGGAGGCGGCGCGAGCTCTCGCCCACATCAGCGAGGCGGCCACGACCGCACTGACCGACGTCACACGCCCCATCGTGCTGGTGCCTCGACGGCCCGATGCACCGGTGAGCCGCCACGTGGCCCCGGGCACGGACATGCTCGGCATCATGCTGCCCTACACACCTCTGCACGAGCTGCTGTTCGCCGAAGGGCTCGGTCCACTGGTGATGACCTCGGGGAATCCGACCGAGGAGCCGCTCTGCTGCGAGAACGACGAAGCGCGCTCACGTCTGGCGCATATTGCCGATGCGATTCTTCTGCATGATCGCGATATCGAACGGCGCGTGGATGATTCGGTGGTGATGGTGGCGGGAGAAGAGGAAACGACGCGGAGACGCGGAAACGCGGAGACGCGACGAGATATGGGGGACAAATCGGAGGACGGGGAGTCAGACATCGTTCCCATTCGCCGCGCGCGGGGGTTTGCCCCCGCGCCCATTGGTGTGCCGATGGATGCGGCAGAGCCCGTGCTGGCCGTCGGAGCGGAGTTGAAGTCCACCGTCTGCGTGCTGACCGGCAATACGGCCATCGTGAGCGAGCATCTGGGCGAATTGGCCAATGCCAAGGCGTATCGCAACTTCGTGGCCACCGTGGAGCAGTTCAAGCATCTCCTGCGCGTCGAGCCGCGCATCATCGCGTGCGATCTGCACCCCGAGTATTCCTCCACACGTTACGCGCGGGCGTACGCGGCCGAGCACGGGTTGCAACTCGTGGCTGTACAGCATCATCACGCCCACATGGTCAGCGTCATGGCCGAGAACGGACTGACCGGGCCCGTGCTCGGCATCTCCTGCGACGGCACGGGTTTCGGCACGGACGGGGCGATCTGGGGCTGCGAGCTGCTCGTCGGCGACGAGGCTCGATTCGAACGGGCCGGACATCTCCAGTACTTCCCGCTGCTCGGCGGTGACACGGCAGCCCACGAAACGTGGCGCCCGGCGGCGGGCCTCCTGCACGCCTGCTTCGGCGCGAACTGGATCGAGCACGCGGGGCCGGCGTTCGCGTCGGTATCAGCCGAAGCGGTGTCGATGGCGAAGGCTCGGCTGGGCGCGGGCCGATTGCCGCTCACGTCCAGTCTCGGCCGACTCTTCGATGCCGTGGCGCTTCTGTTGAGGTTATGTGGCGAGAATCGCCATGAGGCGGAAGCGGCGATGGCCCTCGAAGCGGCGGCTCGGACTGTCGATGATACTGAACCATTGGCGTTTGAGCTGCAAACCTGTCAAGATGGTCCAGACGGATCGGGGCGGCACCTAGAATTGGGTGTTCGTTCCATGCTGCGGGAGATCCTCGCCGGTGTGGCTGCGGGCCGTGACCGGGCGGAGTTGGCTCGGGCGTTTCACGAGACCATCGCTGCTGGTCTGGCTGAGGCTGCCAAGCGGATCGCCCGCGAACGCGGCTTGGAACGCGTCGTCCTGTCGGGCGGATGCTTCGCGAACCGGTTGTTGCTCGCGTCGCTGACTCGGCGTTTGCGGCACGCGAGCTTTGACGTGTACGTCCATCGACTCGTGCCCACGGGCGACGGCGGCGTATCGCTAGGCCAGGCGGTTTGCGCAGCGAGGACGGTTGCCGGGCATTGAGTCGGGGACGGGCGTCTCGCCCGCCTTTCCTGATGCCGGCTTGTCGTGGTGCACGCTTCCAGCGTACACGTGCAGGCAAGATGCCTGCACCACAACTGCGTCCGCTGAGGCGGGCGAGACGCCCGCCCCCTAAGAGGCAGCATAAACACGGGAGATCTCGTATGTGTCTGGCGGTTCCGGGAAAGATCGTGGAGATCAAGACGAGCGAGGCGGCCGACGCCACCGGTGCCGTCGGCACGGTGGACTTCCAGGGCAGCCGGCTGGACGTGAGCCTCGCCTTCGTGCCGGAAGCCAAGCCGGGCGATTGGGTGCTCGTGCATGCGGGGTTTGCGTTGAACGTGCTGGATGAGCAGGAAGCGGCCGAGACCTGGAAATATCTCAGTGAGGCGGAACTGGCCGAGTTGCCCGACGAAATGAAGGCGCGGAAGACGGAGTAAACAAGAAGCAGGATCTCCTGTGCCCTCGTGGTATGAAGGTTCTCTATGGAAACGAAAACCAGCATTCCGCTCCTCGTCGATCGCATCGGCCAGACCATGTCCGCGATCGGGCGGCGCCTGCAGATCATGGAGATTTGCGGCACGCACACGGTTTCGCTCTTTCGCACGGGCGTCAAGTCGCTTCTGCCCGAGTCGCTCAAGCTGGTGAGCGGTCCCGGGTGCCCGGTTTGCGTCACATCGCAGGGTTACATCGATGCCGCGTGTGAGCTGGCCAGCCGACCGGACGTGACCATCTGCACGTACGGTGACATGGTGCGCGTGCCGGGCCGAACGGGCAGTCTCGAGCGGCAACGCGCGTCGGGAGCCAGCGTGGTGGTGATCTACTCGGCCCGCGACGCTGTACGCTTTGCCGCGGAGCATCCGGATCGCCAGGTGGTGATGCTGGGCGTCGGCTTCGAGACCACTGCACCGGCGACGGCAGCGGCGGTGCTCGAAGCGGAAGCCAAGGGGTTGACCAACTTCACCGTCCTTCCGGGACATAAGTTGGTCATTCCGGCCATGGCCGCCCTGCTGTCCGCGGGCGACGTGCCCATCGACGGCTTCCTCTGCCCGGGCCACGTCAGCATCGTGATCGGGGCCAAGGCCTATCAGCCCATCGTGGACGTGCATCGCCGCCCCTGCGTGGTGGCCGGCTTCGAGCCCGAGAACATGCTGCTGGGCATCCTGCACATCGTCGAGCAGATCAGCCGCAGCGAGGCCAGGCTCGAAAACGTGTATCCCGTGGCTGTCACGCACGAGGGCAACGCGGTGGCCCGGCAATGGCTGGACCGCGTGTTCGAACCGGGGCCCACCGTGTGGCGTGCTATGGGCACCATCGCCGACAGCGGGTTGGTTCTCCGCGATGTGTATCGCCGGTATGATGCCCTGGAACGCTTCGGCTTGACCATCGGAGCGGATTACGATCCGCCGGGTTGCCGATGCGGCGAGGTCATCCAAGGCAAGGTCGAGCCTGTCGAGTGCACGTTGTTCGGCAGGGCCTGTACGCCCACGCGGCCCGTCGGCCCTTGCATGGTCAGCAGCGAAGGCACGTGCGCGGCATGGTTCAAGTATGGGGGATTGGGGGCTAGGGGCTAGGGACTGGCCGGGGAGGCGTCTCGCCCGCCTGTTTGTGGTGCAGGCATCCTGCCTGCACGTGCACGCTGGAAGCGTGCACCACAACAAACTGGCCAACCGGCCTCCTGATGGATGCGAGAATGTCAGCTTCAGATGCATCGAATCCTGTGCGGCAACTGTCCGACGATCGAATCGTGATCGCGCATGGCGGCGGCGGCGAGTTGACGCGGCAGTTGATCGCCCGGCGGTTCCTGCCGCGATTGGGCAATGCCCTGCTCGATCCGCTGACCGACAGTGCCGTGCTGGACCTGGGCGGCCGGCGACTGGCCCTGACCACCGACTCGTACGTCGTGCAGCCGTTGAAGTTCCCGGGCGGCGATATCGGCCGGCTCGCGGTGAGCGGAACGGTCAATGACCTGGCCGTGGCGGGCGCGGTGCCGATCGCGCTGACGCTCGGCGTGATCATGGAAGAGGGGCTGTCGATCGAGCTGCTCGACGAGATCGTGGCCTCGATCGCCGCCACGGCCGCCGAAGCCGGCGTGGCCATCGCGACGGGCGACACCAAAGTAATCGAGCATCGCCGCGGCGACGGGCTGATGATCAACACGGCCGGCGTGGGCGAGGTTCGGCCCGAGGCCCGACTCGATGCCCGACGGATTATCGCGGGCGACGTGCTCGTCTGCAGCGGCCGCATCGCCGAGCACGGGCTGGCGATCATGTCGGCCCGCGAGGGACTGGCGTTTACGACCGAGCTGCGTAGCGACGTCGCCCCGCTCAACGGACTGGTGGCGGCCCTGTTCGACAGCGGCGTGGACCTGAAGTTTCTGCGCGATCCGACGCGAGGCGGCGTGGCCGGCGTGGCCGCCGACCTGGCCGAGGATGCCAAGCTTACGCTCGAACTGGATGAGTCCGCCCTGCCGCTCTCGCGGGTGGCCCGGCACACTGCCGAGCTGCTGGGCATCGATCCGTTGGTTGTGGCCAACGAGGGCAAGCTGCTGGCGGTCGTGCCCGAGTCGGATGCGGACCGGTTGCTCGCGGCCATGCGGAATCATCCGCTGGGCGGGCACGCGGCGGTCATCGGCCGATTCGTCGATGCGCAGCCGCCGCTGGTCGAGCTGATCACTCGCGCGGGCGGTCGCCGCATCGTCCAGCGACCCTACGGCGAAGAACTGCCGCGGATATGTTGAAAAAAGCTGTGAGCTCTAAGCTATAGGCCAGCGGCGATGAATGATCGGATTACAGGGGAGAGTGTTCTCCCAAACTCAACAACCGGAGAACTGCCCTCGATTAGGCAAACCCGTTTGTGAATGGCTCATAGCTCACAGCTCATAGCTGATAGCTCCATATGCACGAACTCCCCATTGCCGCTGCGATCGTCGAACAGGCCGTGCAGGCTGCCGCCGCACATGGGGCCACGCGCATCGAGACGATCGAGGTCGAGATCGGCCGCCGGCGGCAGGTTGTGCCGGAAGCACTGCAGATCGCGTTCGCGGCCACGAGCGAGGGCACCATCGCCGAAGGGGCCCGGCTCGAAATCGTCGAGATCGAGATGGAGGCGGTCTGCCGGGTCTGCGGCCACCGGTTCAAGCCGGAGATCGACCTGTACCTCTGCCCACGATGCGAGCAGGCCGACGTGCGGATCGTGGCCGGCGATGATATGATCCTGAAGTCGATCACAGCTCAAACACCCGAGGAGTCCGCTTCGCAGGAGCCACGGCCAGCATGAAGATCAACGTCGTCGAGAACGTGTTGAAAGCCAATGACGCGGTGGCGGCCGCCAATCGCCGGATGCTCTCGGATCGCCGGCTCCTGGCGGTCAACCTCATGAGCGCGCCGGGCAGCGGCAAGACCACGCTCCTGGAGAAGACCATTCCTGCCCTGGGCGAGGAGTATCCCTGCGGCGTGATGGTGGGCGATCTGCAGACCACGCGCGACGCCGAGCGTCTCGGCCCCTACGCCGTGACCACCACACAGATCAACACGGGCACGGGCTGCCACCTGTCGGCCACACAGGTCGCCGAGGCTCTGCCCGCATTCGACCTGGATCGGCTGGCCTTTCTGTTCATCGAGAATGTCGGCAACATGGTCTGCCCGGCCCAGTTCGACCTGGGCGAGCACGTCAAGGCCATCCTGCTCAGCATCCCCGAGGGGGACGACAAGGTAGCGAAGTATCCGACGCTCTTTCAGCAGGCCGACGTCGTGCTGCTCACCAAGGTCGATCTGCTGGGCATCCTCGACTACGACCTGAACCGCGTGCGCGACGACCTGGCCCGCATCAACACGCGGGCGCCGTTCATCCAGCTCTCGTCCAAGACGGGCCAGGGCTTCGACCAGTGGCTCGCTTGGCTCAAGCAGCAGCGGCTCGAGCACACCCGCGCGTAACCTCCTCGCCCCAAGCGATCTTCCCACAGCGAGCGGCGGGGCTTGACCCCGCCGACTCATTCCGACGCGAGCGTGCGTCTGATTCGCGTCAGCCATGGAAATGTCCGCAGATTACGCAGATGGTCGCAGATTCAGAATTGCGTTTCGTCAGCCTGTTTCGGATGAATGATTTCCCTGCCCAGCACACCTTCTCCGACAACCGGCAACGGCATCTCGCTCGTCCGAAAGAACCAAACCTTCCATCCCGCCAATCTGCGTGAATCTGCGGACATGCTTCTCTCCGTTGCCTCCGCTTCCTCCTGTCACATCATTCCCATAGCATGCTCGAAAGAAAAATCGACGATGCTCTCTTGTCCTGTTCTCCGCGTCTCTGAGGCGATCGCCCTTTTTCCCGACTCACATTCCCCCGCTCGCGTCGGCCATGTGCTCGCGCTGCTGGGCCGCGTAGAGTTGATTGAGCGTGAACCGCGAACCGCATTCCGGACATAGCGCCTCGCGTATCCGGTCAGGTTGTAGCCGCACTTGGGGCAGAGCACGACATCGCCCGACGCCTGCCGCAGGCGCTCCATGCGTTCGGCCGCGGTCTCCTTCCATAGCAAGACGGTCGAGGCCAGCCAGAACAGGATGCCCAACGTCGAACCGACAAATGCCGTGAACTCCGCATCCGGCCCCCGAGAACCTATTCTCAGCGACCCTAGTGCGCCCAGGAATCCTGCCGCAGCCACACTCGCCGGCCCCAGCAGGAGCGTCCCCACTTTGCGCCACGTCGTCCATCGAACCGAACCGCGCCAGATCGCCAGCCAAAAACATACCACAAAAACAGCGGAGCCCCAGGTCGCCCGATTGCACCCCTTCGCCCGCCCGCAGTGCGAATCACAACCACTGCAGGTGATTGCTGATCGCCGCCACGCCGTATAGACTTGCCGTGACCCACATAAGCCACCTGCACCATGGTTGCCACTAGGCGGCGACCAGCACGGCGACCATGACCTGCCCCGACTTGGCGAACACGATGCCGGCCAGCGGGGGCAGGTACGTGAACACGAGCCGTTGTACCGGATGCACCTCGGCCGCTGGACCGATGCTTTGGAGAAACCGGTAGGTGGTCAGGCCGTCGAAGAAAGCGGCGAGCCCCAGGAAGAATAGCGACCAGCGATAGCGGTCGCGAAAACGTAAAGGCTCATACAGCAGCAACCCCAACTCGCTTCGGTTGGGCATGACGTGCGCCAACACGGCCGCCTCCTTCCCGTACCCGTACTTGTTCCCGTGACCCACCGCCCCAGCCGTGGGCGGCCCGCAGGACTCGCTGTCGAGCGGCCGGGAACACCCGGGTCTCTACCGAACTATACCGCCTTCCCGTGGCGATGGGAGAAGCTGGGAGCTGCGAAGGCCCCATTGGACACTCGGGCGGCCCCTAGAATAGGTGCATCGGGCCGCCGCTTGGCGCGCGGAAGGGCCCGATTCAATGCCGCCAATGGTAGCTCGCGTTTTTCTGCAGCGGTTCGGCACGGGACCCCGGGGCCAGCGTCCAGCCATCGCAGAAAAACGGCAGATGCCGCGGGACTCGCCGGGAAGCACAGGAGAAACCATGGTGAAAAAATCGCTTTGCTGGGATGTTTGCTGAGCTGTGGTCTGGTTCCTGCCATCAACTGTATCGAAATACCCCCTCTGGGGCCAGCCTGCACGACGCAGTTCGTCTACGGTCTGAGCGCGACGGTCGTGGACGACGAGACCGGCGATCCGATCGATGACGCGGTGTTGACGCTCCGGGACGGCAATTACGTGGAGGTGATGGAATTGCTGCCCACCGGCAGCTATGCCGGGGCGGGCGAGCGGCCGGGCACGTACGACTTGACCGTCGAGATACCGGACGGCCCGACTCAGACGTTCCACCAGATCGAGATCGATGCCGACGAGTGCCACGTGATCGGCCTGGCGGTGGAGATCCGGGTCGCGGGCGACGATATCATCGTCCTGCCCTCGAACTTCGCCTGCACGGAGGAAGCCCGGCCGGGCGTGATCGTGAAAGTCATCAACGCCGTCACCGGCGTGCCGATCACGGATGCGATCGTCACGCTCACCGAGGGTGATTACCACGAGGAGCTGGAGGGCGGAGATGGCGACGAGTACGTGGGAGCGTTTGAGCGACGCGGGATCTACTCGCTCGTCGTCGAGGCGCCGGGCTTCCTGCCCGAAACCATCGACACCGTCGTCGTCACGGAGAACTTCTGCCACGTGAACACGACGAAGCTGACGGTGGCGTTACGTCGGTCGATGCAGTGAACGAGCGCGGCCCGAGAGCGAAGTCGCACAAATCCGACGAGATAGGGGAGAAGTGAATCGACGTCGAACAGAGACGGCGGGGTCAAGCCCGCCGCTCGCTCGCGCAGATCGCGTCGATCGCGCAGTACACAAAGAGAACCCACGGTTCTTCGGGAACCGTGGGTTCTTTGCTATTTCGGAGTCAAAACTCGAGACGCGGATCTGAACCTCGATTCTGAGAATTCCGATCCGGCGACCGAGCGAGGCGGCCTCACCAGGGCTTGCCGTTCTTGCGCGTGCCGCAGATGTTCACTTCCATGCCCAGGGCGGCCGCCATCGACGCCTTGGCCAGCATAGCCTTGTCGGCATCAGCGGCGCTGTTCGCGTAAGCCACCTGGATATGGTTGGCCTTGTGCTTGGCCATGAACTGATCGCGGCTCACGCCGTAGGTCACGGCGTGCATGATGGGCCACTGCGGCGTGGTCGCATCCCACCGGCGCTGCGTCTCCTCGTCGGGCAGTTCAGGGACGCCGCCCCGGCCCAGATCCATCTTCATCATGCCGTTTTCGACATAGACGCGCGACCAGACGATCTCGCCCGGTTTGCTGACGCCCTTGAGCGTGCCGCCGCCCAGCCGGAAGTACATCGGAGGCTGCCGTTCGCTGGACGCGCCGGCCCAGCCGCCGATGAAGTGTGCCGGCGGCGCCCCACCGCTGATCAGGAACACCCAAACGTAATCCTCGACCGTGCCCGAGCGGTCCCAGTCACCCCACCGCACGTCGTGCAGCGTGTTTTCGACCGGCTGCCCCATGGCCTGATGCACGCGGAACGTCATCAACGCATCGATGCCGGCACACTCGTCCACTTCGTTGAAGTGCGGCAACGGCTGATCCTTGTACAGGATGCGCTTGCCGTCGCGGCTGCGGACCGGCGGGCGATCGGTGTTGTTCAACATGCCTTCGACCAGGTCGCTGGCCGGCAGCATGTCCTTGAGCCCCTGCTGATACTGGATGCCGATGGTCGCGCACCCGAAGTCGTCGGCGATCCGCAGGGCGGCGATGTACATCTTGCACTGCGTGAGGATTTGATCGTCGGTCAGGTCGGTTTCGCCGTTGGGACCGGTCTTGAACTTCATGCCCCGCTCGTCCATCCAGCGGCGAACCGCCCGGGCTTCGTCGTCGGACACCTGCCAGGTCTCGTACACCAGCGCCGACTGGCTCAGCCGCTCCTTGTAGACGCCCGCGCTCATGAGCACGTCATCGGGGATGATGGCGTTATACATGCCCATGCAGCCCTCGTCGAAGATGCCCATGATAGCCTTTTCCTGGAGCAGTTGGGCGGCCAGGGCCTCGCCAAGCTTGCGTTCCGCCGAGCCCACTTTCACGTTCTTGAACGGCGTGACGTGCGGCGTCGCGTGCTTGAACGAGCCGGTCTTGAGCCACTTGCGCAGCCCTTTGCGGAAGTAGTCGTCGGTGAAATCCTCGCTCCACAGCGTCGTGTACTTGACGCCGGCTTTGGTCATCGAGCCGTTCAGGTTGAGCATGCCGACCAATCCCGGCCACTGCCCCGACCAGTTGGCCACAGTGCAGATCGGCCCTCGATGCGTGATGAGTCCGGGCAGCACGTGATGCGTGTACTGCCAGACCGCTTCGGCCACGATCAACGGGGCGTCGGGATCGATCTTGCGGAAGATCTCGATGCCTTCCTTCTGCGAGCCGATGAACCCATGCTTCTCATCCGGCTTGTACGGATGCGCGCGGACGAGCTTGTAGCCTTCGGCCGCCACCGCCCGGGTCAGCGCCTCCTCCATTTCCTTCTGCGCCTGCCAGCAGGTCTGGTTGGCGGACAAGCGAAGATCGCCGCTGGCGACGAGCAGGATTTCGTTCTTCTTGACTTTGGAGGGTTTAGCCAGCTTGGGAATTGCGTAACTCATGATGATATCCCCGGTCAACGGAAAAGGAGAGAGAACTCCGTTTGCTTGACGGTGCAGGCCTCCTGGCCGAACCGGCAGACCTGGAAGCCCGCACCCATCACGTCCGGCGTTCGCGCCGGGCAACTGGGTGAGTTGTACCCCTCCAGTCACGTGTCCGCAAGGACGGGCGCGCACCACAAATCCGGTGTAGCCATTTTTTCGGGGCATTCCCCGTGCCTTGCCGTGGAGCCCGGCCACAGGCTTCTAGCATGATCTCTGCCGCCAGCCCCCAGGCCCCAGTCACCAGCCCCTATCCCATACCGGTTGGTCGGTTCTTTTGTCCGCTGCAGGCGGGCACTACGGCCCGACGCCCGCGCCGCGTATACTCGAAGCGTCTATGCACTCTCGGATCGACCTGGATCAGTTGCGACACGGATGGCAGCCCGCCCGCATCGGCCGGCGAATCGTCTGGCACGAGGAGATCGCGAGCACCAACACAGCCGCATTGGATGCCGCCGAGGAGCCCGATGCCGACGGTTTGGTGGTTATGGCCGACCATCAGTCGGCGGGCCGCGGCCGATTGGGCCGACGCTGGCAGTCGCCCCGAGGAGCGAGCGTGCTGGCCAGCGTGTTGCTGGTCTCGCCCGAAGATTCGGCGGATACGACTCGGGCTTGCACCGGGCGGCTCAACATGGTGGCCGCCGTAGCCGCGTGTGAAGCGATCTGCCAGGCGACCGACGTGCGCCCGGCGATCAAATGGCCCAACGATCTACGCGTGGACGGCAAGAAACTGGGCGGCATCCTCATCGAATCGCGGGCGCTCGCCGGCAATGCACGAGCCTACGTCGTGGGCTTCGGCATCAACTGCCTGCAGCATGCGGGGCATTTCCCGCCCGAACTCACCCAACTCGCTACCTCGCTCGAGCTGGCGACATCGCAGCCCGTGGACCGCACAACCGTGGCACGATGCCTTCTGCAGCGGCTGGACGACCGGCTCGGCCGCCCGGACTGGCTCGACGATGACTCGCTTCACCCGCAGTGGCTCTCGTTTGCCGAGCCCATCGGGCGGCGCATCTCACTGCGATACCACGGCGCTGATTACACCGGCTGCACCGTGGCCGTGGATCCGCTGGGCGGCCTGACCGTGCAACTGGATAACGGTCGGCAGCAATGGTTTGACCCCATGCTGACATCCGTGGTATGAAGCAGGCAGCACCGGACCGCCTCGCACCGAGAGCGGACGGTTACGGGGTGTGCCGTGCCCAGGAAGGAAACCAAAACCAGTGGCAAGAGTCCGCGGGCCGGCCGTGCTGCCCCTTCGGCGGCCAAGAAGAGCCGTACGTCCAAGTCATCCCCCCGCCGCCGCGGCAAGACGAAGCCCGCGGTCCCGGAGCCCACGCTTTTCAACCAAGTACCCGTCACGCCCCGAGCCTCCCTTCCGGTCGAGGTGAAGCCAACGGCTTCGTCTGATGTCGTCGAAGCCCCCGAAGTCGTTCAAGTCGCCGAGCCGCTAGCTTCGCCGCTGAGTCGGCCGCTACCGGCCGGGCTGCCCACGGCCGCGGCGGCAGTCCTGGTGGGCTTGGCTGCGGGCGGACAGTTCCGCGGCGTGCAGACACTCTTTGCCGCCACAATCGATCCGCTCCCGGCAACGGCAGCCATGGTGACCATCGTCGCCCTCTTGGCGGTTGTGGCAGGCATGCAGGTCGCGAAGCGAGCGATCGGCTTCATACAGCGAATCTATGATCGCTCCCTCACGGCTCGTTCCAAGCTCGCACCGGACGCGAGCAATCTGCCGCCCTGGCTGCTCACTGCTTTGATCAGTGCCGCCGGCGGCTTCCTCACGCTGGCGTGCGTCGCGGCGAGCGGACCGGTTCTGCGGCTGTATCACCGGCTCCTGGACCAGTTCTTCTGGACCAATCTCACGCTCGCGGGCCTCGAATGGTTCATGGTCGCCACGCTGCTGACCGGTCCGTGCGTGGTGCTGGGCATTCTCGTCGCTGCAATCGAGATGACGGGCGACTCGTCCGACTCGTTCCCCCACCGGCCGTTACTTTTGCCTGCGGGCTTGCTGACCGGGGTCTTTCTCGCCCTGCTCGCCCGGGCCGTCCTTCCGTGGCCGATGTCGGCCGAGCAACAGATCGTACTCGGCACGCTGCCTCTGTTCGTTTTAGCCGCCGGCGGCGTGCTGGTCTCTCACCGACCGGACGGACGCAACGAACCGATCGAAAGTTCCGAGGCAAACTCGATAGCGCCGACTCAACCCGAGGGGACGCTGGTTCAACTCGCGCCCTTCTTATGGGCGTTGAGTGTTACCGTGGTCTGTGCCGGATGGATGTCATGTCGAGCCAGCCCGGTCGCCGCCGGCCGGCATGCGGCAGAAGTGGCGCAAGCGGCTCTCTTCGGAAGCATCGCGCTGGTAGCCCTGGCCTCAGCCGGCATGATCCGCGTCGGGCGTGCGCGGCCTGACGGTACGGCAGTCTGGCTCGGCGGCGTGGGAGCGGGCCTCGCCGCCAGTCTGGAGGTGTGGCTGCCTCGATCCTTCTTGCCGGTGTTCGCGCAAGTGGCCGTGCTCAGCATACCCTTCGGGTACGGCTTGTACGCGGTCAGCCATCGGTGGTGTCATCGGACGAACCGGATTCGGTTCGGTGGCAGGAGGATCCACTTCTGTCTGCTGGCCGGCGTCGCGGCCGGGCTGGCGGCGAGTCACTGGTGGGGCCTGCCACGACTCGGAGGCATGGGCACGCTCGCCGCCGGTTCCATGTTGCTCCTGGCCCTCGGGGGGCTGTTGGAACTACAGGAAGCGCCCAGCCGATCGCATCTGCTGCGCCTCGGTACCGTCTTCGGCTTGCTCGCCGCCGCCATCGTGCTGTATCCGCTCTACACCCGCACGTGGAGCCGGCTCGAACAGCGTCTCACGACCGCGTCCACGGCCTCCGGAAGCGTACTGTCCGAAGCGTTGTCCGAGATTCGGACCGCCTGCCTGGTCAATGTGCCACCGAGGATCGTCGAGTCGTTGCCGCCCGGCCGCGCCCATCATGTGGAAGTGCTGCCGCTCTCGCGTTGGCGATGGTGGCCCGCGCGTCAACTGCAAGCCGGGCGCGTTCATGTGGTGTCCATGCCTGCCCCGCGAGCGTTGCGTCTGAGTCACGCGCGATACCAACTGGTGTATCAATGCGTGCACGGTCGCGACGACACGGCCACCTACTGCTCGGCGGAATGGTTGTCGGAACTGAATCGACATCTCACCGCCGGCGGAAGCCTGATCCTGGACCTGCCCTTGTCAACGCTGCACGAACAAGGTGTCCTCGATCGGGCGGCCACGTTCGGTCATGTGGCCCCGGGCCCCTGCTGGTGGTCGGTGGTGAACGGGAATGAGCCGAGACTGTTGCTCAGATCAGGGCCTGCCCCGGCCGGCAAGAGAACGGGCGATGCGGTTGCCTGGCGCGCCTTGGATGAGTTGCTGGATCATGGCACACCCAGCGCCGCCCGTATACTTTCGATTCGACAAGGCAATGCTCGACACGATCAGAAATCGCCGTCCGCGCTTAACTCACTGCCGGACTGGCTGACCGAGCGGACCGGGACTGCCGCTTCCGTCGTTCGCGCCACCACGCCGCCGTGATCACCGCGAGAAATACGATCCATCCGGCGGCCGATATCCCCAGCCCCGTGCGGAAGCTGCTCGGCCGATACTCGAACACCACTTCGTGTGTGCCCGCGGGCACGGCGACAGCCCGAAACAGATAGTTGGCGCGAAGAATCTTCGCCTCCACGCCGTCCACGCGAGCCGTCCACCCCGGAAAATGAGTATCGCTCAACACGAGCAACCGAGGCCCCGGTGCCTGCGTGCGAATGACGGCTCGCTCGGGAGTGTAGGAGACAATCTCCGCCAATTCGCGCGGCGCGCCGGCATCGTCCATGACCAAGCCGGGCTCTTCTTCCAGCAACACGCCGTGCTCGTAGTCGAAGTCGGCCGCGACGAACCGCTGGAGCGCATCCGCGGGCGAGCAGACTTCATACCGGCTCACCAAGTATGCTCGCGGCAACGCGCCGTCGCGCCGCTCGACGCGGGACTCCATGCCCGCGGGGGCTGACGTCGGGACACGGCGGTGAATCTCCCACTGTCGCGGGCCCAAGCGCTTCTTGGCCAGCTCCGAAATGTTCGTGCGAAACATATGTGTCACGCCGGCCATGTCGTAGAAGCCGCGATACTTGTCCGGATCGATCTGGCACATGACGAAGCCGTGTTCGCCCCCCATGGTGCGATTGGCCCAGAACCAACGCTGAGGAAGCAGCGGCTCGTACTCGGTGACCATGTAGAATCGATCCGGCGGCTCAATCAGCTTGGTCGGGCGCAATCCCGGCAGGGCCACACGGCCAAGCCCCGCCTCGCTGGTAACACGGGCCAGTTCGTCCGGATCCACCGGCGACACCCCGGCCCAATGCGGCCGTTGCCCCCACTCGACCGGAATGTCACGCAACGATCCGTACGGCGCGATGGCATTGGCCAGATCGAACAGCAGCAGCGCGGCAAAGCAAGCCTGCATGATCCGCAGAGCCACGCGATGTTCGGCCACCAGGTACATGGCAACCACCAGCAACACGAACGCCGCGGCCAGCCGGACTGCATCTCCGCCGACCGTCGGATCCGCATCACCGATCGACTTGACGACCGCGAGCAGCACGACCGCCATGACGGCCAGCAAGATGCGCAAATGCATCTTCCCTCGCAACTCGCGCAACCCGTCGCGCAGACCGTCCATGCCGAACACCGCCAGCGTGATCAAGCTGAAGTAGGTCAGCAGCAGCAACCGGCTCGGCGTTCGAAACATGTTGCCGGTGGGCAGTTTCGCGTACAACCGGAACAACCCACCGAAGTAACCGTAATAGCCGAAGGCCAGCACGCACGAGACAACCGCGGCCGCCAGGAAGAACCACGTCCGCGAGTCGCGCCAACCCAGCAGCAGGCCGAGCCCGACCATCAATGGTGCGGCCATGCCCAGGTAGCCCGAGCCGTCGGGGAAATCGAACGTGATCATCTTGGCCCGCGGATCGAGCATGTTGCTCAGCAGACCGGGCAGCGTGAAGTACTTGCCGCGCTCCGCCTCCAGATAGTGGACAGCCTTCTCGTCCAGCCGGTCGCCGCGAGCCGTGTTGCGAGCCAATTCGTACGTGGGAACGAGTTGAACTGCGGCCAGGCACGCCGCGATGGCGCAGCCCCCCGCCAGGGCGGCGCACTTTCCCCACACTTCCGTTCTCCAGTCGCGTGCCGCTCGCGGTTTTGCCCACTCGCTCGTGAGCATGCGCAGCATCGCATACGGGACCAGGAGATAGAACGTGTAGACCATGAACTGCGGAAAGCCCGCGAGAGCCTGCAGCGTAACGCCGAGCGTGAACAACGCCCACCAGGTCCAGCGGCCGGACTGCACGAAGCGTTCCACACACCACATCAGGAAAGGTAGCCAGACGATGGTGGAGACTTCCGAAGGCCAGTATATCTGGCCCAGAACGCAGCCGAACATGAACATCACGCCACCCAGCGTGCAGGCGAATAGACTCTTGCCGAGCGAGCGGAAGAACAAACACGCGAACGCGCCGGCCGCGAGTACCTGGCCGAACATGAGCGTCTGTATGGCCAAGCCGACGGGCAGAAAGACGACCAACCACGTGGGCGGATAGAAGACAGCCGCCTGAGCGGTGGCGAGAAAAGGAACGCCGCAACACTGATACGGGTTCCAGAGGGGCAGTTCGCCTCCTCGCAGCCGTTCGGCCGCCTGCTCGAGCATGGGGAAGTAATAGAAGATCAGGTCGAACGGAAACTCCAGCCCGACGCGCCCAGGCTCGGCGTTAAAACACCGCCAGAGAATCCAGGCAGCCATCGCCAGCGTTGCGAGCACGGCCAGCCATCGCCACGAGCACGGACCGCACGCCCACTTGGACGACGCTCCGCGTGTTGCGACAGCAGCGGTGTCGCTTGCGGCAGATCCGGCTACGGTCAGACGTGCGGGCCCCTTGCTCATCACTGCAAGGGTAAAGGCCGAGGATTCACTCCGTCAAACGAACGGAGCTCGCGCGATACATCGTACGCGTGAATCCGGGAACAGGCCGAAGAACGTACACACGAGGAATGTCGCCCAGTCGCGGCTCGTGATGCAGGCATCCAGCCGTCACCATGCAACGCCGGGTCGCGAGCCGTGGGAGGGTTTCACACCAAGACCCGATTGCGGCCCAGGGCCTTGCGCACGGCGATAGGATCGACGCCCATGGCCATCAATGCCTTGCAGCCGGTCGAGGCCTTCTCGGCGAGCAGGCCCAGGAGCAGGTGTTCCGAGCGAATCTGCCAATTGCCCGACCCCTTGGCTTCCTCGGCCGCTCGAGCGAGCACGTCGCGATAGTGCGGCGTGCCGGGCAATCGGCCCATCACCCATGTCTCCTGCAACCGGGCCTTCAGCAGCTCGTCGATCTGTTGTTTGGCCCGGTCCTGGTCCACGGATAACTCCGCGAGGACCTTGGCTCCGAGGCAGTCTTCCTGCCCCAGAATCGCCAGGAGCAGGTGTTCCGTACCGACGTAGTTCTGCCCGTACTGGCGAGCGAACTCCTTGGCCAGGGCGATGATGGTTTCCGCTTCTTTCGTGAGATTTCTGACGTTCATGGGTAAGCCGTCCACCGTCCTGAGCATGACTGCGAGCCGCAGGGCGAACCGGCCGAACCGCGTGGCCTGTAGTCCGCCCGGCAAAGTATACAATTCAATCTGCGACCGGGAAGATCGAATCGCGTGAAGGAGCGGACCGTCTTTGTGCAGTCGCCTCGACGCCCACGAACCACGGAACCGATATCCCGGGCAACTGATTATCGGGCCCCAAATGTCTTGCCTCCGATTCGTGTTTCGGTCATGCTGAGTTCATGATTGACTTACGAAGCGACACTGTGACTCGGCCCACGGCCGCCATGCGTCAGGCCATGGCCGCCGCCGAAGTCGGCGATGACGTGCTGGGCGACGATCCCACCGTGGCGAAGCTCGAACAGGCTACCGCCGAAATTCTGGGCAAGGAGGCGGCGGTTTATATGCCCTCGGGCACGATGACCAACCAGGTGGCCGTCCGCGCCCACACCGAACCGGGCGACGAGATCCTCCTCGACGCGAACGCTCACGTGTACTACTACGAAGCAGGGGCGCCGGCCGCCCTGTCGGGTGTCATGTGTCGGCTGCTGGCCGGCGTGCGCGGCATCTTTACCGGCCGCGACGTCCGCGACGCCCTTCGGCCGCGGAACCTGCACTTCCCGCGAACCAAACTCGTGTGCATCGAGAACACGCACAATCGCGGCGGCGGGAGCGTCTGGACACTCGAGCAGATTGCCGACGTGCACGCAGTCGCCCGCGACGCCGGGCTGAAACTGCATCTCGACGGAGCGCGGATTTGGAACGCTGCGGTGGCGCTGGGCGTCCGCGAGCAGGAAATCGCGCGCTGGTTCGACAGTGTGAGCGTCTGCTTTTCCAAAGGGCTGGGAGCGCCGGTCGGCTCGGTCCTGGCCGGCACGAGCGAGTTCATCGAACGGGCCCGGCGTTTTCGCAAGCAGTTCGGCGGCGGCATGCGCCAGGCCGGCATCATCGCCGCCGGTGCGTTGTACGCGCTCGAACACCACCGCGAACGGCTGCGCACCGATCACGAGAACGCCCGCTGGTTTGCGGAGCAAATTGCTGGCATCCCGGGCATTCAACTCGATCCGACCACCGTCCAGACCAACATCATCGTGTTCGACGTGACGAGCATGCCCGCGGAAGCGTTCGGCCGAGCACTGCAGGAAGCCGGCGTGCTCGTGCTGGCTCGCGGCGCCAGCGAGGTTCGAGCGGTCACGCACCTGGACGTCACGCGGAAACAGATTGAACAGGCGGTCGAGATCATCCGCAAGATCCTGCAACAGCGCAGCGTCATGAACGCTGCCCCAGACGCGTAAAATTCGTGCAGGACCGACAGGCCAGGCCTTTGCGACCGGCGCTGTCAGTCCCACACGTGCACACGATCAGTCTTTCCACGGGCTAGCGCTGGTATCGCCAGTCCCGATAGTAATGGTCGTACCAGCCGTCACGATAGCCGTCATAGCGGCGTCCGTAACGGTCATAGTATCGGCCGTCGTAACCGTAGATGTTGTACCGCCAGATGCTCGGGTCGGACGGATAGCGGTAGTAATAGTAGTGCGTCTGCGGCCGATACGGGTACGTGTAGTAGCGGTCTGGATACGTGTAGTAGTAGCGGCTGGGATGCCCGCCGAAGATGTAGTACTCCTGCGGGTAGGTCCAGTACGGCTCGGCCGAATAGTAACCTTCGTAGTACGGGTAACGACCGTCGTCGTAACGGCCCCGCCGCACATCCCTCTGGTAGTCTCGCCAGCGGTCTCGCCAATTCTCGTAACGGTCCCTCAAGTCCTCGTAGTCATCTTCGCGAGCCTCCGCCAGATCCTCGAGATAGTCGGTCCAGTCGTCGGCGTGGCTCGCCGCCACGCCTGCGCCGAGCGAAATCGCAACTAAAGCACTGCACAAGCGCATGATCCCAAGACTCCTTTCGCGGACGGGGCTTTTCGCCTCTTTAATGCGTCAGGCTCGGACTCGCGCCGGCTGGCTCAATCGAAGATGGACCGCGAGAGGGGACGCTCAGCACGGAAGTACATGACCGGCCCGCCGCCGATCGCTTGCGGCGGCACGTATCCGAGAACATTGACGGGCAGCTGGGTTTCCCTGCCGCCGTACTCGTACGGATAACCGTAGTGATCGAGGAAGTAGTTGTACTTGCCTTCCTGGTCCGTGTAGAAGTAGCGATACGGCCCGGACATCACGCGGGTCGCGGTAGCCATCGGTTGTCCGCGCATACCGTTCATCGGGTCAACCCGTTCAGTTCGGACCGTCATCTGCTCGCGCGTGGTCCAATCCCCCCGATTCCAGCGGTCGTGCCGTTGCGAACTGCGTGCATTTGACGAGTCGTCCAGGCTGTACGTCCTGATCTGGACGTCACCACGATCCTCAATGGTCACATCGCCCTTGTTGGAGGCGGCCCAGACCAGGGAGGCGGAGCAGAACACGACGCTCAGAACGATCGCCGGCAAGGCTGTCCCGATACGCATAACACCCTCTCTTTCCTTAAACCCCGTACCCGTTACGGGATTGTTGAACAGTAGGGCGTTTTGCCGACGTCTCGCCATCGGAGGAAAGACGATTCTTCGACCGGACGCGGACCTCGGATTTGAGACGCTCGCCGGGCAGGCATCAGCAGGATGAATGCTGAGGGCAGGATATTTCAGGCGGGCAAGGTAGTCGTGCAGCGAACCGATACCGGCGATACCGGGAGCGTCCTGAGCGACTCTCCCGGTATGGCCGGACGGTTGTCGTCGGGGAGTCTCAGCGTGGCGAGAGACCGCCGGGTTTATTGTCCGCGGCGATAGATGAACGGATTGCCCGCGTTCGCGCCGGTGGCCGGGCTGGTCTTGCTGTTCTCGGGAGCAACGTAGCCGAGGAGGCTCGTGCTCGTGCTTCGGCCGTAGTGATCGGCGAAATAGTCATACTTGGGCGGTGTCTGGAAGATGTACGTGCCCGCGGGACGAGTCGTCGCTCGCGCCGGCTGCGTGGATGCCGGCGGCTGATACGGGATGGTCCGCACGATCGGAGCCGCGCCGGTCTTCCAGGATGTAGCGGCCGGCGGCTTGCTGTCCTTCTTGGCCTCCACTTTCTTTACTGGTTGCTTGGCTGCGGGTTGTTTGGCTGCGGTCGACTTCTCCTTTTCTGCGGCAAGCCCGATGGGCGACAGTACCAGGCAGACGGCCAGCGCGATTGCCATGGCGATTCTCGTGTGCATATCGTTCCTCCTTGTCCTGTATCTCCCCGCGACAATCACGGAGATGAAAAACGGTAGGTTCAGGCTGGGAAGATTGTCCATGCGAGGAAACACCATTTGTCGCTTCGGTGGCGGGCCGTCTATCCGCGTGAGTTTCCGCCCCAAGCAGAAACCCGACATGATTCCAGGCAACAAACGGAGGACCGCCGATGATGATTGTGGTGCAGGCATGCACGTTGTGGCGCAGGCATCTTGCCTGCACAGTGTGGATGCTGGAAGCATGCACCACAACCGTGGCGGATTTAAGCTGGCGGCGCGGGCGTTGTGGCCGGTTGGTCCTTCGGGCGCTGCGTCCAGTGCGGCTCAGGCGTGATCTGGTCGGCGGGACGTTTGCCGGCGTCTGCTCGCCCGGAGGTCGACAGACGCGAGATGGCCCGAACTGTCATATCGTGGTCGCAAAGGATCTGACAGCTCAGGCGCAAACCGGGCTTGTCGAGAAGTCCGCGGTCCGCAAGCACGGCCTTCTCCGCCTCGGTCATGCGATCGGGCTCACCACTGATGAATTCGACGCGACAGGTCGTGCACCGCGCGAAGCCGCCACAGGCATGCAACTGGTCAATCTTCGCGATATCCGCCAGTGCGTTCACCAAGCGCATTCCCTGCGGGACCTCGAACGTCCCCGCCCCTTCAACGGTCAATTGCGGCATGATCGATACTCCTCACTTCTGAGCCATGAACTATGAGCATGGGCTATGAGCCAAACGGCGGAAACCACAGCCGCGGCCGGCGCTCGGTGCGCGCCGGCGTCTCTCGGCTCGGCCCGGACAAAAAGTATAGGCCCCGTCTCGAGGCGCGGGCGTTTCGCCCGCCTCTGGGAGGCCAAGATGCCCATCCTGCGGCATGTGAGGATGTATGGTCTTTGGACACGTGTCTGGGCCGGACACAGCAGACAAGATGCCCCGCCAGCCTAACGGTCTTTGCCCGCCCGTTCGAGCACGAACCGATACGGTCGCGGACGAGCCGTCTCACGCTGGAGTCGTTCGAGGTCGGCGTTGATGGCATCGGCCTGCAGACCGGCAGGTTGCGTGGCGATTTGCGGGCCGAAGTAATACACGGCGGTCTTCTGCATCTGGGCCAGCTCGTTGCGCGACTGCGTGATCATCTTGAGCAAGGCGGCCTGGGCGTCCCAGGGGCCACCCGGCTCCCAGCCGTTGGGCGTCGCCGACGAGATGTTCACGCCGGTGGCGAGTTGCTCGTGCGTCCACGTGCCCACGGCTCGGCCATCCACCGTCAGGTTGTACTTGCCGGGCTCGAGGTTTCGAACCGTCAGCATGTGACGGTTGAGTTGATCGGGAATGGGAATGAACCGGAAGTTCAGAGCGCCCAGCGGCCCGAAGTTCAAGGGCAGCCCTTCATCCAGCCGTGTGAACGCCACGCGTCCGTCAGCGCATTCCAATTCGTCGATGCGACACCCCTCCTGTTCAACCACGGTTGCAGCGCGGGCATCGATCGTGGCCGCCGACACATCCGCCGGCGCGCCCAAGCCCTTGAGCAGGACGAATCCCATGGCGATCTGGCCCAGGTCGTTCAAGTGAATACCGTCGGCGGTGTGCAGCGACGTCTTGTCCTTCTCGTCTTTGGCTCGAGCATTGGCCGCGAGTACGCGCCGCTGGATCTCGCGCATGCCGCGCTGCACGTCGATGGCCCCTTCGCCCGCCGCCCGAGCAATCGCCATGCCATCGTCGCACATCTTCGTCAGGAAGCCGTTCTCGGCCGTGTCGGGATTCTCGGCCGTAATGGCTGCCGAGCAGATGAACACGCGAACGTTCCGCTCCTTGCAGCAGCGGACGATCTCGCGAATGGAGTCGAGATACCGCTGCCGGTGCTCGGCGTCGGCCTTGAGGCCCCAGCCGATGTCGTTGATCCCATATGCCACGATGAGCACCGTCGCTCCGCGGGCGAACACGTCTCGTTCCAACCGCTGGAGTCCGCCCGCCGCGGTATCGCCACCCCAACCGGCATTGATGAACCGCACGCGACGCTGCGGATAGCGCAGCAGCGTATAGTTCTCGATCACCTTGCCGTAGCCACGCTCCGCCGTGATGCTGTCGCCGAGAAACACCACGGTGTCGCCGTCGCGCAAAGCGAAATCGGCAGCCGCAGAAAAGGGAAACGCCAGGAGGAGAATGATGATCAGAGACCCGTTTCGCCACATGACACGCTCCTGAGAGGAAATACCGAAATGACGAAATCCGAATGTCGAATACCGAAAAGCAGGGGCGGCACCGAACCGCGCGTGCTCGAAATGCGTCGTCTTCTTTTCGGTTCTACGACTCAGCGTCTATAGCTTGGCGGACGGGCATCTCGCGTTGTCCATCGGACGAACATCCCGCCGCCAGGATCTGATCATTCCAAACGCAGCAAGTATCCTCGTGAGAGCAGGCTCTGAGCGATTTGATACCCGAGCCAAACGGCAGCGAAGCAACCGAGATTCGTACCCACAACATAAGCGAAGGCTCTGGCAAAATCCCGGTCATTGAACAACCGCAACGTCTCAAAGCTGAACGTCGACCAGGTCGTATACGCCCCGAGCACGCCAACCAGGACGGCCATGCGGAACTCCGGCCGCACCACGCTCCGCTCCATCAGCACCGGGGCCAGCACGCCCATGAGCAGACACCCGCTCACGTTGATCAGAAGCGTGCCCCAAGGAAACGCTTCACTCGGTCGCCCTTCCAGCAGCTTGTGTACGAGCCCGCCTACGCTGTAGCGCAGCACCGCGCCCACTGCTCCACCCGCCGCGATGCATACGATTCTCATCACAGGAACTGATCTCCGTACCAGCGGAGCGGAAGAACGGGCGTAACGAGAACCTACGAAGAACCCGTCGACACGCACGTCCTCATATCGCCGGCGCTCACACGTTCACGCGTTCTTTCTCCGCCTTCATCCGGCCGATGGCCTGCCGATAGAGGACGGCCACGGCGCAAACCATGAAGCTCGCCTTGTGATAGGCCTTGACGTAATCAAGGGCGCCCTGGGCCAACCGCCGGGCTTCGTCGCGATCCTGCAACAGCGACAACCACTTCTCCGCCAGGTCGCCGGGTCGGGGCTCGAACAGCCGGGCCGTCCGCCCGTCGATGAGATAGTCCTCGATCGTGTCGTTGGGGGCGATCACCGCCAACCCTGTAGCCATGGCCATCAGCACGTGGCTGTCGTGACGCTCGGGCGCGACGGGCAGGAGATACAGGTCGCTCGCCGACATGGCGGCTCGCATGGCTTCCAGCTCGTGGATCATGCCGGTGAAAGTCACCATGGACCGCAGCCGATAGCGGTCGAGCTGACGACGGAAAGCGGGCTCGGCCCTGCCGTCCGACAGCACGAACACATGCAGTTCCTGGCCGGTCTGGGCGATGGTGTGCAGCGCCTTAAGCGCGATCTCGATGCCCGCACCGTGCTCGAGTGGCGTGGTCATCAGCACGGCCGGCACCTGGTCCGGCGCGGCAAAGCAGGCGATCTCGTCCGCGCTGGGAATGCCCGGCGGGACGGTATGCACGCGGCCCTGCATTTGCGGAAAGGCCTTGAGCAACGCCCGCTCGATGACGCTGGTGGCCGTGATGGCCGTGATATGCGGAAAACCGCTCAGGTCACCGAACATCCGAATGTCCCGCAGATCGTTCAGGTGCACGATCAGGGCGCTGTTCCAGGCGTCGGCATACCCACGAGCCCAGTGGGCCAGTTCCGAAGAGAGGCAGTGTACGATCTGCGGCCGGTTACCCCCGAGTCGCTCGCGCAGCTCGTCGGGCGACAACCGCCGAGGCCAGGGCATCCAGCCGCGCGGCGGCGTCACGATGCGCGACGGGCCGATGAACTCGCCGGCCACGCACGGCGTGGAACGAGACAGGATCGACAACTGGACGGCCTCGTCGATCATGCCCACACACAAGTGGCGTGCCACCGTGCCCATCCGTTGCAGCACGTCGTTGTCCACGACCAGCAGTGCGTGCACCGGCCCCGGCGCCATCAGCAACGAGAATTCGTCAAGTCCGCCGTCCACGGCCATCCTCAATCCGCGACATCACACCAGGTCGGACGCGTTCGGTCATCTCCCGCCGCTGAAGGCGTGATAATAACCTTCGAGCATCTGGAGCACCTTGCGGCGAACGCCCTCTTCGGCCACATCTTTCAAATCGGTCAAATCCAGCGGTGTGGCGAAATAGAAGTATTTCGCCTGTTCGCGATAGTGCTCGACGGGAGGATCGGGCCATTCCAGGCCGGCCGTCTCAAAACCCAGCTCGACAAACTCCGACATGGAGTCGCCCGAGTCCTCGATCCGCTGCTCGAGTTCCTCGCTCTTCCAACGATCGTCGGTCAGGATGCCCACGCGAACCTGAGGCAGAAACGGCCGCACCGCCACCTCGAACCAGGCATGTTCGCCCGCCGCCCACCGCGTGGCCAGCGTCGAGCCGTCCTCCCGGTCGTGACGTTCAAATTGTCCCCACGGCGAGCTGCCGCCCACGTGGCTTTCCATCCACGCGCGAAACTCTTCGACCAGGTTCCATTGCTCTTGCGTCAGCGCCATGGATACTCCTCGATCTGCGATCCGCCTCAGCCCTCAACCCTCAAGTCTCAAGCCTCAGGTCTCAGGTCTTGAGCCTCTTCCATAAACTCCGGCCCATCCTGCTTGGGAGATCGCCACCGGCCGGTCAACTGTTTGAGCACGAGGCGCCGCAACAGCGTCAACGGCCGAGACACCGTGCGGTGCAAGCGAATGAGCGGCCCCACCGCATACGAGGCGGCCAGCTGCTCGGCCGTCAGCAGGTCCGGCCGATGCCGTCGCCAATGCTTCAGCAGGTGATACCGATCGGCCTTCTGGAACCTGCCCAGCAGCCAGGCCCGCAGTCCGCGCGGCACCAGCCGATGCAGCGCCCCGGGCCCGCGCCGCCGATCGATCCGCGCATCGAGCCCCGGTCCAGGATAGGAGATCTGAAAGTCGATCAGCCAGGGCCGCCCGTCCGTACCGACCAGAATGTTCTCTCGCTTTTCGAGGTCCACGTAGGCCATGCCCCGCGCATGCAAGGCGTCCAGCAATTTCTCGAGGCGGGGAAAGAACTCGTCGTTGACATGCTCGCGTCGCTGCAGCGGGTGGCCCTCGATGAAGGCATGAGCGAAGCCCGTCCGCCCCCAGCGGCCGAAGCACCGGGGGATGCCGGGCACGTCTTGGGCCAGCCGGTACATGTCCGCTTCGTGGTCGGCCGCCCACTCGCCCAGCCAAGCCATGGGCACGCCGAACAGCGATCGCGTCCGGCCCAATTTCAGCACGATGCGTCCCGAGGGTCCGTCGTACAACCCGGTGGCGGCGAAGAAATCGTGCTTGAACGTCCGCAGGTGGCGATACGCGCCGTCCTCGAGCCGGATTTCGGCGGGCATATCGTCGGCCCCCAGCGCCCGCAGCCAACTGTGTCGCATCCGCTCGCTCATGGCCCGACAGAATACCCCCTCCCACAGCCCCTTTCCATCCGTGGCCTTCCCCAGTCGTTTCTGCCGGTCCCGAGTCCCGCTTTCGCGAACCCAACCTTCGGGTTACAGTGTTCCTCGTTCTCGCATCAAGGAGTACCGCCATGCCAGCACGTCCGACTCGACGAACATTCCTGAAGCAAACCGCGTTCAGCGCCGCCGCCATCGGCGCTACGGTTTCGACCGCTACCGCGGCTGCCGCCAACCAGCCGGCCGCCTCCGCTCCCCCACGCCGCGGAGCCAACGATCGCATCCGCTTGGGCCTCATCGGATGCGGGAGCCTGGGCTACGGCTATCACATCCCCAAACTGATGGAGCTGAGCGCCGACCCGAAGGTGAACATCGAGTTGGCCGCCGTCTGCGACATCTACGAACCACGCAAGCAGCGAGCGAAAGAAAAGACTGGCGCAGAACTGTTCCATGACTACCGCAAGATGCTCGATCGCCGCGACATCGACGGCGTGGTGATCGTCACGCCCGACCACTGGCACGCCAAGATGGCCATCGACGCCATGGAAGCGGGCAAGGACGTACACGTCGAAAAACCCATGACGCTGCATTGGGAAGAGGCCAAGCAGGTCTACGAGACGTCTGAACGGCTCGGCCGCGTCGTGCAGGTGGGCGCGGAAGGCACCTCCCGCGACATGTTCTGGCAGGCTCGCAAGCTCATCGCCGACGGCGTCATCGGCAAGGTCGTGTGGGTCAACGGCGGCGTGTATCGCAATGATCCGGCCGGCGATTGGAACTGGCCCATGGATCCCGACTGCTCGCCCGCCAATCTCGACTGGGACGCCTTTCTCGGCCCGGCTCCCAAGCGACCGTTCGAGCCCGAGCGGTTTTTCCGCTATCGCAAGTTTTGGGACTACTCCGGCGGCGTCGCCCACGACCTCATCGCCCATGTGCTGGCGTCCGTCCAGATCTGCATTGGCGCCGAGTTCCCTACTCGCGTCAGTGCCGCCGGCGGCATCTACGTGCACCACGACCGCGAGACGCCCGACACGTTCAGCATGCAGGTCGAGTATCCCGGACAGTACCTCTGCACGTTCGTGTGCACGCAGACCACCGAACAGGGCGACCGCTTGATCATCCGCGGCAACAAGGGGACCATCCGCTTTTCGCATCACCAGGAGAAGCCCGGCCAAGTGTTCGTCACGCCGGAGCGGGCGTACGCTCACGAGGTGAAGGAACTCACAGTGGATGAGCAGCCTCGCATCGACCACGACCGGAATTTCATCGAGTGCATGCGGACGCGTTCCAAGCCACACTACGACGCGTTGACCGGCTACAAGGCCATGGTCGCCCTCGATCTGGCCAACCGCAGTTGGCGCGAGGGCAAGATGTTCAAGTTCGACCCGGTCAAGCAGGAGATCGTGCCGTAATGGCATTTGGGCGGCGGGCATCCTGCCCGCTTCTGTCCCCGACGAGGTTGCTTTTCCGACGCCACGGCCCGTGCGTCCCGAGGGGTGAACATCGGCGCATCCGAGGCGAGCGAGACGCCCTGCCCCCGCAAGGCTCTTGCAATCCGCGGAGCGGTTGCTAATATACCCCTCCCTGACAAGTGAAGAGGTGCACGATTGCCGGTTCCCGCCCGCCATCCGGGAGGGATGCAAGAGGGAAGTGTGGTGCAAATCCACCGCGGACCCGCCGCTGTAATCGGATGTACCGGCCACTCATGCCATTGTCCCGTCCGCCAATAGCAACGGGATGAGAAGGCGTGGCCGGAATTGGAGAGCCTTTAGCGTCACACATCTGACGCGAAAACCTGAAGTCTCCGCATCCGTGAGCCAGAAGACCTGCCGCAGTCGTGTTTGTTTTCGTTGTGTCGCCCCGGGCATGGGCGCTGCGAAGTGACGGCCCGGGATCCATTGTATCGGTTGAGCCATTCCGCTCGACCCGCCAATGCGATCCCGTTTTCGTTTACCGACCATCTCATCCCAGTCCCCCGGTTCGGGGCGGCTGGGATTTTTTGTTGGGCGGCTCGAGGACTGGCCGCGGAAAGGAAGAGCGATGAGGTTGAGCATGAGTGCAAGGACGTGGGTCAGCGCGGTGCTGGCAGTTGTGGGCGTCGCGGGCACGGCCGGAGCGTACACCTTCGACGAGGTGGCGGTAGACGCGTGGGTCGGCAGCGGCGACAACCGCGCCCTGCTGGTGGTGGACTGGCAGGAGGCTCGCACGTTGGTGCTCGGTTACCGCTGGGATGGATCGGCCACGGCGGTGCAGATGGTCAACGCGCTGCATGACGCGAACGTCGGGTTCTATCGCAAGTGGCACCCGGAGTACGTGAACAAGAGCATTTTCGGCATGGGTTGGGACGTGGACGGCGACGGCGGATCGTTCGTGCCCGGCTTCCCCGAGAACGAAATTGGCTATGCAACGGATCCGGACGACTACTACGCCGAAGGTTGGATGAACAACGGCTACTGGGCGTACTTCACGAGCAGCAACGGCGTGGACTGGTCGTACGACGGCGCGGGGCTGGAGCACACACTGACCGATGGCGAATGGAACGGCTTCAGTTGGGCGGCGGCGCCGAGTTGGGATGGAGGCGTGCCGGACAACATCCCGCTGCTGCCCGAGCCGGCCACGGCGCTGCTAGCTGCGGGGGCCTTGGGCGTGGTGGTCGGTCGCCGACCGCGACGACCGTGAGCGGAAAACGAGTCTGAGTGCGTGTGTATGGATTGAGGTCGCTCACGGGAGAGTATTGCGATGCGTAAGATGTGGCCCGCCACTGCGTACGTGTTCGCGGTGTCCAGTCTGCTGATGCCCATGGTGCGAGCGTCCGACTTTGCTGTCGAGGTGGTGGATTACGACAACACGTGGTCCGGCACGTGGTCGGATCCGCAGGTCGTCCTCGGACGGCCGACGGTGGATACGGTGGGTGACGGTCGGCCCGGTGGCCCACCCCCTATTCCGTTGGCGCTGGTACCGGTCTATCCGGCGATGCACCCGTCCGAGGTGTTCAAACTGGGCACGGATGGCGAGAGCGGTTTCGGGTTCGTCGTGGTTCGTTTCGATCATCCGATCGAGGACGATCCACTCAACCCCTGCGGCATCGACTTCATCATCTTCGGGAACACGTTCCAGGAAGCCGGAGACGACAAATTCTGGCAGAACGGCGATCCCAATCTGACGTTCATCAACAGCACCCGGGCCTCGTCCGAGCCGGGGCTCGTGTCGGTGAGCGCGGATGGCATCCACTGGCAGACGTTCGACCAGGGCCCATACGCGGACACCTTCTGCCCGACGCTGGGCCGCATCTACGACGAGGAAAACCCGGAACCGTCATTACTGGGCAACTTGTGGTGGGGGGCGCCGACCGACCCCACCTACCCTTTGCACCCAGCAATAAAGCCGTCGGACTTCGTGGGCATGAGCGTGGCCCAAATGGCTCGGCGGTACGGCTACTCCGCGGGCGGCACGGGCTTCGATCTGTCGTGGCTGAATCCACCGATGCCCGCCATTCAATACATCAAGGTCGTCTGCCAGTTCGGCCAGGGCACGCCGGAAATTGACGCGTTCGCCGACGTAAAAGCCCGCCGCTTCCCCGACTTCGACTGCGATTCGGACGTGGACCTTGATGACGTGGCCTTTTTCGAGGACTGCGCCACCGGCCCGGGACTCGGCCCGCCCACGCGACCCTGCTTGCGTGCGGATTTGGATGGGGACGGCGATGTCGATCAGACGGACTTCGGTTTGCTGCAGCAGTGCTTCAGCGGGCCGAACCGTCTGGCAAATCTGAACTGCCTGACCGCTTCCGGAGGGCAGCCATGAACACCAATCAACATCGAACGCGAATCGCTCGGCGCCTTGTTCGGCCGCCGGGATTCACGCTGATCGAAGTGTTGACTGCCGTGGCCATCATCGCCCTGCTCCTGGCGATCTTGCTGCCCGCCCTGAGCGCCGCGACACGGGCGGCGCGCGGCACGGCGTGCTTGAGCAACCTGCGGCAGTTTGCGATGGCGGCGCATCAGTACGCGGATGCGCACAAGATGCTGTTTCCGATCTCTCAATACTCGCTGCAGGACGGCATGACCTCGGTTTCCGTCTGTTGGGATGTGATCAGCCGGACGGAGTGGAAGTACTCCCCCACCACCGGCTGGGCACAATCAACCACCATCCGCCCGGGGCTCGTCTGGCACGGCGTGAATACGCCGGAGATCAACCGCTGTCCCGAGGTTCGCCTGGGCAGAGGCGATAACTGGGCCGGCGCGGCCTACACCGGATACAACTACAACACCAGCTACATCGGACACGGCGAAGGCGAATTCATCGTGCGGCCCGCATCGGTGTCGCAAGTGCGTCGCCCCGCCGAATGTGCCCTCTTCGGCGACGGCGAGTATAGCGGCGGCGTGAACAAGTTCATGCGCTCACCTTACAAGGATATCAAGAACGGCGGCGACGATTTCGACGGCCGCTCCGCGGGCACACAGGGCTATCGGCATACCGGCCGAACCAATGTGGCCTTCGTGGATGGCCATGCCGTGGCGTGGTTGGAAAAATGGACCGAAACCTACCCCAATGAGCAAGAGGCCGTGCGCCAGGCCAAGCACACGGGGTTCCTCTCGCAAGACAATCGCCTTTACGATCTGAAGTAGTCCGGTTCGTTGCCCGGTTTCCACTTGATATTGCATCCGGCACTGGGAATCTGCCGCGAGGGAACGGGCTTGCCGGCCAACACCGCATCGACGGCCGCTCGCAAGTCGGCGCCGGTGAGTGGTTTGCCGTTGCTGGGCCGGCTGTCATCAAATTGGCCTCGGTACACCAGCCGTCGATCCCGATCGAACAGGAAGAAGTCCGGTGTGCAGGCCGCCTGGTAGGCGCGGGCGACCTGCTGTGTCTCATCGAACAGGTACGGGAACGTGTACCCCACGGCCGCGACCTCCTCCTTCATCTTGGCCGGGCTGTCGTCTGGGTATTTCTCGGCATCGTTGGAATTGATCCCGACGATGGCCAGCCCCTTGGCCTGATACTCCCGGCAGAACTCCGCCAGCGCAGCGCGAATATGCTTGACGTACGGACAATGGTTGCAGATGAACATCACCAGCAGCGCCGGCGCGTCGCTGAAGTCCTCCAGCGAGACCATTCGTCCATCCACGTCCGGGAGACTGAACGAAGGAGCCTTCGTCCCCAAGGGCAGCATCGTCGAATCAACAAGCACCATGGCTGGACTCCTGACTTTCAAATCCGAGCGTTTGAACTCCGAACCCGAGCGCTGCGGCCAGCGACGACCGCGCAAGAATCATAGAACCGCGCGCGGTCAAAGACGAGGCAAGGACCAGCGAGGGTACGTGAGAGTTGCGGCGCAGAGGCAAGGGGCGCGGGAAGGCTGGCTGCCTGCTACCGGTAAGTGCGCAGAACGCCGATCACCACGCCCTGGATGCGCACGGAGTCCACGTACAACGGAGAGTAATTGGGATTGGCGGGCTGCAGCCGGATGCGGCCCCCTTCGCGATAAAACTTCTTCAGCGTGGCCTCGCCGTCGTCCAGCAGAGCGACGACCGTCTCGCCGTCACGCGCCGTCTCCCGGCGCTCGGCTACGACGAGGTCGCCGTCGCGAATCTGCTCGTCGATCATGCTGTCGCCGCGGACACGGAGGGCGAACACGCCGGCCGGCGAGGAGAACAACTTGTCCAGATCGACCAGTTCGGGATTCTCGATGGCCTCGATGGGAGCACCGGCGGCGATGTGCCCGACCAGGGGCAGTACGCCCTCGGTCTCGTCGGGAAACTCAACCCGCGACGTAAGCTCCAAAGAGCGTGCCCTGTGCTTGGATCGGCGCAAAAGACCTTTCTTTTCGAGTCCGCTGACGTGCTCGAACACGGTGACCTTTGTGATGCCGAGAAAGTCGGCCAACTCCTGCATCGTCGGGGAATAACCATGCTTGCGCTGGTAGTCCCGGATGAGTCTGAGTATCCGCAGTTGCTTGGGGGTCACTTGTCGAAACTGGCCGTCTGACTTGAGTGACATGGGTCTCCTCTCCTGAGCACGGCACCTCGAACCACTGGCAATACCGGCCTTCCTGCTCGAGCCCTGCCGGACCGATCACCACCAGTGGCCAGGCGTCGGCACCCGGTCGGCGGAACTCGGGAACGTGGCTTCCCCAGGAACTGCTCTGAGCCCCGACCGCTCGGGCCACGAGGCCATCAAAACGTCCTAACCAGACTTGAGCCGGGACATCCTCCTCGGTCGTCCCATACAACGATCCCCGGCGAGCCGCATTCTGATCGGCGCCATCCTCCGCGATCGAAGCAAGCGACCCGCGACCGCCCTCTTGCCCTTGGGCCGCACGTCGCTCCAACCGAGCACGATACTCGCTGGCGCCAGCTATCGCTGATAACCGGCGGTTTCGAGGCGCAAAAACGCCATGTCTCGCTTCGGCCCGGCCGCCGCAATCCCCCCACGGGCCAAACCGCATTCCGGTCACGGGCCCATCGACCGCTCGCCCCCTGGCCACCCCGGCTGTGGTCACTCCGGCCGCGGCCACTCCGGCCCACGCTGGCGTGCCATAAGCCGTCGCCTCGCGTCGTAACCACCGGCTCGCCCAGCCCCCGATCACACGGGCCAGCCGCCCCAGCGTCGCGACACCGGATGCGAAAGTCTCTTCGATCAGGACATCGAGCACGGCACGCTCGCCGGCAGCCCCACCGCCCCTCTCATCCGGATGACGGATACCTGACGCACCACCCGGCAAGCCTGTCTTCGGCGGGCCGCCGACCGCTTTGCTATCCAAGACGCTTCGAAACTCGCCGCCCGGCCCCAAGACACAAAGAGGCAGGGCATCCACTCTGCTGTCGTATGCCATCGTGACCGCCTCCTTGCGGGATCAAATCGGCAAACGCCTCACTCCGACCAACAAAGTAGGAGACTCCGCCTCCCACCCGTGCCGCAAAACTCCTCCGTGAAGACTGCGGCATCCCTGGATGTTCATGTTTTGTACGGAGTACACTATACCCTAACCTCATCCGAACGTCAAGCGTGACGCTTCATTTTTGGTGCGGGTGATCCGCGCGACTCTCCGGTGTCGGTGAGAGGATGAGCCGTGCCGGGAGCATCCGAAGAACTGCAACACAGCCCTCTCTGCGTAGCAGCACAACACGCACCGGCAACCTCCGAATGGCCCAAAACCTGCACACCCCTCTTCGCGTTATCGGACGGCAGACCCTATATCTCGTGGGGGCCGGCCGATCCTCACCGCGACCAGTAGGGTATCGGCCGTCTGTGAGATGCTTCTGAAAGACACTTGCAACTGACGGCGATCAATGGATTTACCCCGCCGAGCCGCGAACCCGAACGCAACCGTTGGCGGGTGTCGATCCGACCATGCCGACAGGGCCGGTATAATGCCGCGGGGGTCCGATCTCGAACGTGGGAGGTGACCTGCGATGAAAGCGGCGATCCGAACGGTAACGCTCCGCGGTGTCCGGCTCGTTCTACTGATGGCAGCTTCCGCCGTGCTCGCCCAGAGCAACGAAAACGTTGAGAACTCGGCCGAGGCGGCGAACACGCTCACCCTCGACGGCCTCGTGACCACGCACATGGGCGCCGGCGTCAGCGAGGCCAAGGTGCGCATCGACTTGCCCGACGCATCGCCGATCGATCCGCCGCTGGCTCAAACCGTCACCGGTCGCCGCGGCGAAGTCCTGATCGAGATTCCCCGCCCCAAGGCCCAGTCACTCCGCTATCGCGTCACCGCGGAAGGTTTCGCCGGCGCGGAAGGAACCCTCGATATCTCCGACCCCAACGAACCACCCTTCCTGGACGTAACGCTACACGGTGCGGCGAGTGTGTGGGGCAGAATCACTACAGCCGGCCGCAACACGCCCGTCAGCGGTGCCCAAGTTCAGATGAGAAACGGCGGGCACAGAACGACGGTGCAGACCGGGCCGGATGGCCGTTTCCGGTTCGATTCCGCATACGCGGGCCCCGCCCTCATCACGGTGACAGCCCCGGGCTTCGGGACGTACCGCGAGCAAGTGCAGATCGAAGACGACGATGTCAAATTGCACATCGAGTTGGGCCCCGAACGTCCGGTCGAACTGACGCTGGTAACCAACACCGGCCGGCCTGCCGCCGACGTGCTGGTCGAAGCCGTCACCGAGCCGCAACAGATCTTCCTCATGACCCGCGCGGATGCGAACGGAAAGGCGAAGCTGTCCGGCGTCGGTATCGACTGCGCGGGCTTGAATCTGCGGTTCAACGGCGAGTCCTACCTGACCATGCGAGGCTACGAGGAGCATCTGCCGCTTCCTGCAAAGGATGACCGCGCTGCCACCGCCACGCGTCCCGCCCCTGTGGAGGCGGAATTCACGGTCACACTCGCGTCGCGCGTTCGCGGGACCGTGACCGACAAGCAAACCGGCAAGCCCATCCGCAACGTCCGCGTGTTGGCCGGCCGCGAGGTCCGCTACGACATGCCCATGGACTGGAGCGGGCCGGGAGGCAGTTACGAACTCTTGGGTGTGCAACCGGGAGACGTGACCGTCACGTTTCAGCACGAAGACTACGCCACCGCTTTCGCGGAGATCGAACTACAGGCCGGCCAAACCGGCACGCTCGACGTAGCCCTGGAACGCGGCGTCGCCATCGGCGGCACGGTCGTGGATGACCAGGGGCAGCCCGTCGATCAGGTGCGGGTGGTGGCCGACCGTTGGAACGGGTATGAAACGCTCGGCCTGCGTGCGATCACCGATCGCGACGGCCGCTTCGAGCTGCCACACGTGCCACCCGGCAACATCGAGTTCACGTTCGTGCGGCCGGGTTACGGAAAGCCGCTCGAGATCGAGCTGACCGCTGGCAAGACCGACCACGTGATCAAACTGGCCAGCGTTGATGTCCCGCGCACCGCCGACGCGCCCTCGGATCAGGCCAAACTGAAAGTGGGCGAACCGGTCGCCGACCTGGTCATGATCGCCACCGACGGCACGACCTACCGGCTTTCGGAGCTGCGGGGCAAGTACGTGTTCCTCGACTGCTGGGCCTCATGGTGCAGGCCTTGCATCGCCGAGATCCCGAACGTCAAAGCTTTGCATGAGGCCACCAAGAACCGCCCGGACTTCGTGCTCATCGGGATCAGTCTGGATACCGATGCCAAAGCCCTGAAGCGGGCGTGCGACGAGCACGGCATCACCTGGCCACAAGTCGTCGGCCCCAAGTCCGGAGCGGCCGAAGCGTTCGAGGAACTCGACGGCGTTGGCATCCCGTACACCTGCCTCATCGGTCCCGACGGCAAGCTCGAGGCTCAGCACCTTCGCGGCCCGGGTATGGTGGAAGAGGTTCGAAAAGCCTTGCCGTCCGTCAAATCCGGCGACGCCGGCCGGTGATCGGAGGCAGCTCAACCGGGCCGAGTATTCGGCAGCTCTGCCGCGAGTTTCTCGAAGTCGACTATTTGCTCCAGCGGGTCCAGCTTGGGATCCGAAGCGAGCTGGGAGGGCGTGATCGTCCCCGACGCCAGTGCTCGCCGGGCAAGCGCAATTGCCTCATCCAGGCTCCCGCGTTGCACGGCCAGCACGGCCGCTCCGTAGTTCGCCCAGCCGTCCTCCGGATGCGATTGCAGGAACCGACCGAGAATCTGCTCGGCCTGCCGCACGTTGCCCGCCTGAACCCAGGCCATGGACAGCGCAGCCGCAATCGCTCCGTCCTGCGGACTGATATCGTGCGCTTCCGTCAGATACACCAACGCACCCGGCAGAAAGGTTCGCTGACTCCGCCGGCCGCTCCGAAAAAGAGTCTGCGCGATCTGCGCCAGACTCTCCCCGCGAAGTGAAACATGGATCGGCGGAGGAAGCCGGCGGAAACGCGCGATGCACTCCTGCAGAGCGTCGCCGCCGGACAGCGGTTTGGCCTCCAGCGAGGATACGTATTGCCACATGGAATCGTACAACACGCGGTTGCCCAGGTCCTGTTCATACGCGCGGATTAGTCGATCCAATGCTTCGACCCGCTTGCCGTCGCGCCATTCCTGAGACGCTCGAACCAACGCCGCATGCGCTGCGAGCACCGCGTCCGTGCGTGCCTTCAGGTACTGGATCCTCGGCTCATCGGACGCCAGAACGACCATCTCGTCGAAGGGCGACGATGTCAGGGCGGTCAGCTCGGCGTTGAGTGAGGCGCCCGGCGTGTACAGATGCCGCGGCGCCGAAAACTCGAGGCGGAGATTGTCGTCCGTGTGCAGCGGGGCCGACGAAGCCCACTCCCGCAGTGCCGCCCCGCCGGACACAAACGTCCCCAGCACACCGGCAAGATCGCGAATGCCGGCCCGGAACAGATCCGCCCGCACCGCCGGCGAACCATAGCGTTCCAACACCGTAGCCGCAGGCACTCGGAACGGCTGATTGCCGGCCACCAGGCAGAAGTCGGTGTGTTCCAACCGCCAGAGGGTCACAAACGGGAACACCTCGTTGAGCGTGCGCACGACCATGCGAAAGTCTTCGCGCGACATGGAGTACGTGTGCAGCCAGACGGCCAGACAGCCGTCGCCCGTCAGGCGCTGCCGACAGAGGTCAAAGAATTCGCGAGTGAACAGGCTGGAGACGCCGCTGATCCACGGGTTCGACGGTTCCGACACGATGAGCCCATATTGCTCCCGCGTGAGGAGCAGATGGTTTCGCCCATCCTCCCGGAGAATCCGGATGCGAGGATCGGGTGCGAGCACATCCTCCGTGAACGGGGCGAAGAATGCGGCCGCACGAATGACCGAATCGCTGATCTCGAGGCAATCGACATGGGAATAAGACCGATGCTTGGCCACGGCAGCGAGCGTCATCCCACTGCCCAACCCGACGACGCAAGCCGGCCGTGACTCGGGCCCGAGCAACGCCGGCAGATGTCCCACGAGCAGCTGCGTTCGCACGTCGCGCGGGTGCGTGGAGGCGTCCGGTTTTCCGTTGACCGTCAGGCTGAGTTGATCGGGGTCATCCCCGGCCTGCTCGACCGCTACGGTGAGGTCCACGCCCTCTTCATAGAACAGGATCTTTCGCGGCGTGTTCGAGAGCGTGTCCGGTCGCCGGAACGGACCGCTGGTCAGGAGATCCGGACTCCATCGGCCGCCAACCATACCGAACGCGAAACATGCCCCGACGATCGTCCCGGCCAGAACCGCCCAGCCCCGCTGCCGACCGGCCAACGATCGGATCAAGAGCCAGACGCCGAGGAAGCCGTTCAGAAGCGCCGCCGCCAGAATGGAGTTGCGAACGCCCAACACATCGCCGCGAATCAGCACGAACCCCGCCAACACGCAACCGGCCATCGATCCGATGGTGTTGATCGCGTAGACGCGTGCAACCGCCCGGCCCGGCTCGACGAGATGCTGCCCTGCCACGCGGGTCAGCACCGGGAAAACCGCTCCCATCAGGAACGTCGGCACGAACGTGACAGCCACGACCAGCAGAAACTCCAGGCGCAGCAACGTGCTGTAGTCGTGCGAATGAAGGGCCACGAGTGATCGCAGGATGCCCGGAATCCGGCCGTGAATGGGAACGATGAGCACGGCGGAGATGGCAATCCCCAACTCGCACAGGCCCAGCACGAGAAGCGGCCGGACGAATCGATCGGCGAACCGGGCCATGACCAGGCTGCCGACGGCAAGGCCCAGGATGAACGCCGCCAGAATGCACGAGAACGAATACGTGCTCGACCCCAGCGACATGATCAGCGCGCGGGTCCAGGCGATCTGATAGATCATGCTGGCCAGGCCGGACGCCGCCGCCACCACCATCGCCAACCGGAGCGTGCCAGGCGCGACCGCCAGCGGCTCGGAGACTCGCCGCTTTCCATGCTTGGCCCCTTCACGAGCCGGCGTCTGCTCGGGGAGGTCTGTGTCCCGCAGGAACACCCAGGCGACGACCGCGACGAACAGGTTCATGACCGCAGCCACGACGGTGGTCCGGAACAAGCCGCACGCCGGCATGAGCCCGAACCCCGCCCAGACGCAACCCGCCGCCGCCCCCAGCGTGTTGATTCCGTACAGCAGGCCCGCCGATCGCCCCAGACGCGGTGTGGCCGAGCGTGTCACATGGGTCATGAGGATAGGCAGTGTCGCTCCCATCAGCGTCGTGGGAATGATGAGCACGGCCAGGCTCATGCTGACGCGAAGCAGGAACAGGAGCGTGGGAGCGTCGCTGACGTACGGGTAGAGCGCTCGATACAACGGCTCCGTCGCCGAAACCATGGCGGGGACCAGTAACGCCCAGACACCGATCGCCGCCTCCAGAATGCCGTATATTCGTCCTGGCTTGCGTAAGACCGCGCTGCTGCTTCCGGCGATGAAGCTGCCCCAGGCCAGGCCGCCCATGAACGAGACCACGACCGTGGTGATCGCGTAGGTCGATGATCCCAGCACCAGCGCGAACTGCCTCGTCCAGGCCACTTCGTAGATCAACGAAGCACATCCGGACAGGAAGAACAGAACCAGGCAGATGTAGCCCATGCGGATCTCCCGGACGACGGCCGACCGTGAAAGCGATCATTGTACAAAAAAGCCCAGGGATGGGGATCCCTGGGCTTTGCCGTCCGTCCGGGTTGGGTGTGCCGATGCGGAAGTTACTTCTTCTCTGACAGATAGAAGTCCACCATCTGCGAGGCGGTGCGAACCTTGATCTTGTCGGCGTTGCCGGCCTGACCGAACTGGATCATGCGCTCTTCGCACACCTTCTGCATGGCTTCGCGGGCCGGGCCCAAATACTTGCGAGGATCGAACTCGCTGGGCTTGGTGGCGAAGACCTTGCGGATGGCCCCGGTGATGGCCAGCCGGTTGTCGGTGTCCACGTTGATCTTGCGGACGCCGTGCTTGATTCCGCGCTGGATCTCTTCCACCGGCACGCCGTAGGTCTCCTTCATTTGGCCGCCGTACTCGTTGATGATGTCCAGCAGCTCCTTGGGCACGCTCGATGAGCCGTGCATGACCAGATGGCAGTTCGGCAGCTTCTTGTGGATCTTCTCGATCACGCTCATGACCAGCACGTCGCCGGTCGGCTTCTTGGTGAACTTGTAGGCGCCGTGGCTGGTGCCGATGGCGACGGCCAGGGCATCCACACCCGTCTGGGCCACGAAGTCGGCCGCCTGATCCGGGTCGGTCAGGTGCTTGAGGGCTTCCTCGCTGCTCATGCCGGCACCATGGCCGTCCTCGATCCCGCCGAGGCAGCCCAGCTCGCCTTCCACCGTGACGCCCATGGCGTGAGCCACGTCCACCACCTGCTTGGTCACCCGAACGTTGTACTCATAGGTGGCCGGCGTCTTGCCGTCCTCCATGAGCGAGCCGTCCATCATGACCGAGGTGAAGCCCTGCATGATCGCGCTGAAGCAGGTCGCCGGCGAGTTGCCGTGATCCTGGTGCATGGCGATCGGAATGCGAGGATGCAACTCGGCGGCGGCGAGCATCAGGTGCCGCAGATAGTTGTCGTTCGTGTACTCGCGAGCCCCGCGACTGGCCTGGACGATCACCGGCGAGTTGGTCTTCTCGGCCGCCGCCATGATGGCCTGAATCTGCTCCATGTTGTTGACGTTGAATGCCGCCACGCCGTAGTTGTTCTCGGCAGCGTGGTCCAAGAGAACTCGCATCGGAACCAGAGCCATTGTTGTATATCTCCTTCGAACAGGCTTGAACCTCTTACGCGGGGCCGGGGTTCGTCGGGTCACTTCCCGCCCGGTCGCGGTAAAGAGCGTGACAGTATATACGCTCGGGGAACGGCGTTCCACACGCCGGCGGTGATGCCGCGGAACCAGTGTGGCGTCTCGGGCGGCTCAGCTCTTGGCCGCCGCCGGTGTACCCGCGGACCGGGCCGGGTTGCCCGCCCCAGCCGGTGCCCCGGCCGTCTTGGGTGCGTCCAGCCGCACCAGCAGGCAGTTTTCAGTCTTATCCGCCCCGTAATGGATCAACGCCGGCGCCTCGCGCTGCGTCAGGTTGTACAGTCCGGTTTCCAACACGACATTCTGGCTTTCGCCCAGGCGCATGGCCACCCGCTGCGTCTGCTTGTCCACCTGCCCCTGGACGGCCTGGGCCTGGTCGGTCTGCGTGTTGTAAAGCGTGCCGCTGATAATGCCCTCCCGATTGACGGCCAATTGGATCAGCCGCGACGGTGTCGTCTCTCTCGAATCCGTGGATAACGCGAACGTCCCCAGCGGCATCCATTCGGTCTGGGCCGCTTGCTGCGGGTCGGCAGGTGGTGGCACGGTGGCCAGGGCGGCCGCGGTCTGGGCGAATTCCTGGCTCGTGCCGACCGGCTGTTCGTTCACGTAAACGGTGTTGTTGCGGTACGTCACGTTGCCGCCCGGGCCGTAGTCGTAGTACACCGGCTGCGTCATGACCTCGGTCGGAGGCCAGGCGAACCAGCCGGTCATCACCGGCCACGTCGTTCCTCCCCACCAGTAGGCGTAGTTGTACCGGTTGACATTGTTCCAATAATTCCAGCCGCCCGCGGGATAGTAGTGATGGTTCCACCAGTCGGGACCGAACACGTTGCCGTGCCAGTCGAAGTTGTTGACATTCACGTCCCAGTTTCGCCGAACGTTGTTACCCCAGCGGTTGTACTGCTGGATCTGCTCGGGGTGGATGTTTTGCCACCGATTCATGTTCGGTTGGTTGACGACGGCGCTTCTCCAGTTGTTCTGGATCGAGTTCGCCCGCGCCGGATCGAGATTTGCCCAGCCGGGTCGCTGGTTGATGGCGTTGTTCAGTCGCAGATTGGGGAATCGCTCGGTGCCGGAGCCTCCCTTGCCCGGCCAGGTCGCCTCCCCAGGCTGCCCCGGACGGAAGGTCCCCGGTTGTCCCGGCCGAGCAAAGTCGCCGGACTGCCAGGGTTCCCGCCCTGCCGCTCGCCCGAGATCGCCCGTACCGGGCCGCCCCTCGGCGAGACCAGTGAAACCTCGGCCGGACTGAAGCGGCTGACTCAGACCCAGGAAGTCGCCCACCTGCGTCGGTGAAGCACGATCGCCAATCGGCCGAGCGAGCGATCCCTCACCGGCGAGTCTGCCCGACCGATCGAACTCCGTGTCCGCCCCGCCGCGACCGTACGCCCCCATGGACGGAACGCTGGAGTTGAGCGATCCGCCGAATCTGCCGCTTGCCCCAGTCCGTTGGCCGCTCGACGCCAGGCTGCTCCCACCGAATGCTCCCGCCGAACGCCAAGCCTCGGACGACGCTCCGGAGTACCCCGAACCAAGGCGCGCTGCTCCGCCAGCCTGTGGACGCGCCGACATTCCCGAACCCATGGACAGCCGTGGCGAACTGTTCGCGTGAGGAGCCGACCAACCTGCTCCCTCATTCGACCGGCCCATTCCGCCCGACCATCTCGCTCCACCGCCGCCCCATCCGCCACCACCAAAACCGCCCCCCTCGAAGCCGCCGCGGCCACCGCCCATCCGCCCCCCGCCGCCTCGGATCGCCAGTGCGGGCGCGGCGAAAACGATCAAGCAGACGACCGCGCTGACCAGTGCTTTGGATTTCATCGCTGAACCCCCTGGAGATGCTCCGCAGGCCGCGTGGTCGGCCGATCCGTTACGCAAACCATGAAGACCGGCTCCCGCGAAGGTTGCGGCTCGCCGTTCATCTCCAGTCCGATCGTCTGAACCTTAGCCCGGTCGCCCATGGGCGTGATGACCTGCGTGCCCGACACGACGTCGCCCGCACGAGTCGTGAACGTCATGCGAACCAGCCATTCCTGTCCGCTGCGCGACCACAACCCCTCCCCGAAGGCCCCGTCGGCATCGAACGTCCACGAGCGAATCTGCCGTCGCACGGGATCCCAGCCGATGATCTGCGTCCCGCGATCGGTCGTCTCGCCCGTCTCGATGGTGTACGAACGGATGAGGAACGACTCGCCCGGCGCCCAGCGCACGTCGCTCTCCACACGAGCATCGTCCAACTGGTCCACCCATCGTCCGACCATCCAGTCGAGCTCGCGCAGGGTCGTCCGCGCGTGGCGAGACGGCTGCAGGTCGTGCTCCTCCGCGTGATCGATGTACCATCGCCCGTCGTGCCGCACGAACAGGGCGGTGAAACCGCCGGCGTGAACCGTTCCCTGTGTAAGAAGCTCGGTCGAGCCTTCGGCGCGAACGACGTCCGGATGGATCATGCGAATCCGTTCCAGCCGGATCATCAGGCGCCGCTCGGGATGAGCCCGAAACAGTTCCACCATCTCCTCCCGGATAGCCTGCCGTCCGGTGGTGCGCTGGCCGGTGACTCGGTCCACGTAGACGCCGTGCGGTGCCCAGAAGTCCGCCACCGCTTGTGCGTCCGCGGCATTGAACGCTTGCTGATAAGCGCGCAGCGTCTGCTGCAGGCCTGCTGCGGCCTCGCGTTCCTCGCGTGTGGGAGCGACATCCGGACGATCCTCTTGGGCGGCGGCGCTCGAACAGACGACGAGCACCGCCAGGACTTTGCAGAGTCGGTACATGATTGGGCTCCCTTCTGCAGACTCCGAGACGACCGCCAGTACTAAGCCGGCCGAGGACGAAAGGAGCGTAGGGATGGGAACGCTCAAAAACGTTCAGCGACCCGATCCGGCGTGCGGGCATGAGGGCAAAATGAAAGAGCTGCCGAGCCCCGGATCAGACACAGGATGGCAGTGAAAAGCTGAATTGCATTCCCTCAGCCGACTTGCTCAATTCCGTGCGCCCATCCTGATTCGGCACATGCATCGGTCGAGCAAAGTCCACTGGAGAGATGCCCGATGGCGCGCTCGCGTGGTGATCGACAAGATTTCTCCCAATCGGTATCGTGTTGCGCTGAACTTCTCGAAATCATTTGGAGGCGTTATGTCCAAGGGATTGATTCTCGTTGCCATCAGCCTGACCGCGACGGCGGCGCTGGCCGGTGGTTCCTCGCAATACGAGCGCATGACCGCAGCCGAGCGGCGGGAGGCGATCCGCAAACATCCGGTGGCGTTCATCCCGGCAGGCATCAACGAGTGGCACGGTGAGCAGTCGGCGTGCGGCCTGGATGCCCTCAAAGCCGAGACGCTGGCCCAGGTGGCGGCTCGGACGCTGGGCGGCGTGTGCTTCCCCACGGTCTGGATGGGCGCCGATGCTTCCACTCCGTTCGACCCGGCGAAGTATCCGCGCGGCACGGTGACCATCGACAAGGCGAACTATGACGCCGCCGCCGAGCAGATCCTCACCGACATCGAAGCGATGGGCTTCAAGGTGGCGGTCTACCTCTCGGGCCATTATCCGGGCGTCGTGCCCGAGGTGGCCGAGAAGTTCAACCAGCGCGGCGGCATGAAGGTCATCACGCTCTCGGAGAATCTGGTCGTTGAGGGCATGCCGGCCGGCGATCACGCCGGAGCCTGGGAAACGTCGGTGCTCATGTTCCTGCGGCCCGGGCTGGTGGACTTGAACCGGCTGCCGCCGCTGCCCGCGACCACACGTCCGGCAGGCGATGTCATACCGCCCGCCCACGAATTCCGCCAGCGCACCGAGCTCTACGGCATTTACCAGCTCGACCCGCGGGTTTGGGCGAACGAGTTCTACGGACGCCGCGGCGCTGAGGCGGTCATCGACGGTCTGGCCCGCGTGGTCGGCGAAGCACTGGGCGATGCGCAATACGGCCGGATTCGCGGACCGATCGCCTGGCCGAAGTATGAACCGCTCTCACCCGAAGTGCGTTACGATCACCTGCTGCCACAACAATGGATGCACCGCTTCGAGCAAGCGCCCGTCGTGTACGTGCCGGTAACGCCGGCCGATGAGACGATCGCCGCAACGACGCGTCTGTCGATGGAGTGGGCGCGTCGGACTGGCGGCATGGTATTCCCGCCCATCAGCTATGCACCGGCAGCCGCGAAAGAAACCGTCGGCATGAGTCCCGATGCGTATGCCGCCGTGCTCTCCGAAATCGTCGCCGATCTGGCTGACATGGATTTCCGCGTCATCACGCTGGTGGCGCCGGCGTCACTGTCACCGGCAGTGCGCGAAAGGATCGCCGCCATTCGGGCTCCGGACGATCAATCGGTCGTAGTGGTTGCCGATGCGAGCGGGCAAGTTCCCGATGCGGTGCTCGATGCCGTAGCGCGCATGATCCCCGCGCACAATGCCCGCGTGTTGGAACTGAAGTCGCCCTGGCTGGTCAGCGGGCGCGACACGTTGTTCGATCTGACCGAAGACGTCTACGGCCCGGGCGATAAGCGTACGTACGAGTACGAACTGACCTGCAGTGCCGAAGATTGTGCCGGCGCCGCCCTGCTCGACTTGGGCAACGTGCAGAACCATTGCGAGGTGACGCTCAACGACGGGCCGGTCATGACCGACCACTGGCCGCCCTTCCGCTTCGTCGTGACCGGGCAGCTTCGTCCCGGCGTCAACCGCCTGCGCATCACCGTCGCGCATAAGCCGCAAGCGGGTCTGGACTACTTCTTCTATCGCGTGGCCCCGCCGCGCATGACCGGCCCGGTGACATTGAAGCTCTGGCAACCGTGAAGCACGAACCAACGTATCGGTGCCGTTTCCGGGGGGCGGGCATCTTGCCCGCCTCTTCATGTTTCTCCCCTCAAAACTCAAGACTCCAGACTCAGGTCTGAGGTCTCAACTCTCAGGCCTCAGTCCCGACGAAACGCGAGGTACATCTCGCTGCCGGCGGGATCGTCGCGCATCTGCTGCCACTCGCGATTGGCGGCCTGAGCCCATCGATTCGTCATCCACTTCGCGGGGACCGCTAACGGCTGCATCCACATCCGCCGGTCCCGAGCCAGTCGCTTGACCAGCGCCATCCACAGCAGCCGGCGACGAATCTTTGTCAGCTCGCGAGCCGCCTTCGCATCGACCGCCTTTGTCGGATCGCACAGGTCCAGCACGAACCGCACGCCGTTGCCGCTGAGCCAATCGACCGCCTCGACCTGATGATGCCCGTAATACGCGCGGGCCACGCGATAGCCGAAGCGGCCGGCCCACCGAACCATGTCGCCGGTCTGCAGCCGCCGCAGATGCGCCGGATCCTCATAGAAGAATCGCCCGCCCGCTTGCGCGTCGATGCCGTCGGCTCGCAGACTACACAACCGATGCTCGAAGCTGCCCGGATTCCCGCAGGGCAGGACGTGCAACATCCACGAGCGCGGTTTCATCAGCCCGGCCATGCGCGTCCAGCAGCGGTCGAGATCGCGCACGTGTTCGAGAACGTGGTGCGTGAACAACAGGTCTGCTTCGCCGACCCAATCGCCCCGCGACTCGCCGGGCGTTCGCGTGTCGCTCTCGTCGAGATGATGGAACTCGCACCCCAGCACCGTCCGACGAGCGTTGGCAATCGCGATCCGGCTCACGTCCAGCCCGACGATGCGCCAGCCCGGCAGACTGTCGCGCAGTACGGCGGCGAACACACCGTTTCCGCAACCGAAATCCACCGCCGTGCCCTTCGCCGGCAACCCCAGGTCCGCGATGATTTCGCGAACGCGTGCCACCCGGCGCGCAGGCCATTCCTCCATGTACCCGCTGGCGTAGCGAGCATCATAGAACCGCTGACAGGCGAGATCATCGTCCATCGGCATGCTCGCCGGCATCCGCACGACTCCCGAACTCTCCCGCGGCCTTCCCGCCTTCACCATACCACAACCGCCGCTGTCCCGCATGCGACCGCGCGAGGACGGGGCCCCGCCCAGTTGCCGGACGCGCCGGCTCCGCTACAATGGCCGGCATGCCACAGCAGACCACTGCCACATCGCCGGTTTCCGTCGGTAAGGTTCAGATCGGGCCGGGATGCCGCCTCGCCCTCATCGCCGGCCCCTGCGTCATCGAATCGCGCGATCACACGCTGCGGTTGGCCGAGCAGATCCAGGGCGTCGCCGACGAACTGGAGGTCCCGCTCATCTTCAAGGCCAGCTACGACAAGGCCAACCGGTCGAGCGTCCGCAGCTTCCGCGGCCCGGGTATCGACGCCGGCCTGGCCATTCTTTCTGACGTACATATGTCACTCGGCGTGCCGGTGGTCTCCGACATCCACGACCCGGGCCATGCCGAGGCGGCGGCCAAGGTTCTGGACATGATCCAGATTCCCGCCTTCCTCTGCCGCCAGACCGACCTGGTCACCGCTGCCGCCCAGACGCACCGGCCGGTGAACGTCAAGAAGGGTCAGTTCATGTCGCCCCACGAGATGCGACTGGTGGTGGACAAGATTCGCGAGACGGGCAACGAGCAGATTTTGCTGACCGAGCGCGGCACGTTCTTCGGTTACGGGCGACTGGTCAACGACATGACTGCCATCCCGCTCATGTCGCGTCTGGCTCCGGTCATTTTTGACGCGACGCATTCCTGTCAGTTGCCGGGCCAGGGCGGCGAAGTGACCGGCGGACAGCGGGAGATGGCCCCCTATCTCGCCCGGGCCGCGGTGGCCGCCGGCGCGCACGCCCTGTTCCTCGAGGTGCACGACAGGCCCGATAAAGCCAAGAGCGACGCCAACACCGTCTGGCCGCTGGACCGCTTGGCCGAGCTGCTGCGAGGCTGCCTGCGCATCCACGAGGCGCTCAACGCCGCCGATTGAGCCCGAAAATGCCCGTGGCCGCAACCCAGGGGCAGTGACGCGCATATCAGTCCAGTATGAGCACCACAGTCGATCCCGAACTTCTGTCGCTGATCGAAACCGGTCTGACGAAGGAAGCCTCGGACCTTCACCTAGCCGTCGGGCACGCCCCCATGCTGCGCATCCATGGCGACCTGTTCCCCGCCGCCGATACGAATCTCACCCGCGAAGCCACCGCCCGCATGGTAGCCAGCATCGTACCCACCGAGTTGCGGGACAAAATGGCGTCGCTCAAGGATTTCGACTTTTCACTAACGCTGCCTCGCGACGACGCCCCCGTGCGCTTTCGCGTCAACGTCTTTGTGAGCCAGGGGGCGATCGGGGCATGCCTGCGTTACGTGCCCTCGCAGATTCCGTCGTTCGAGTGGATGGGCATTCCACAGGATCTCGTGCGGCGAATCGTGAGCCTGCACAATGGCCTTGTGCTGATCACGGGCGTCACCGGCGCCGGCAAGACCACCACGCTGGCCGGCCTGGTCGAACAGTTGAATCAGCTCGGCCACCGCCGCATCGTCACCATCGAAGAGCCCATCGAGTACCTGTTCGAGCCCAAGGCCAATTCGGTGATCACGCAGCGGGAAGTGGGCCTGGACGTCGCCAGCTTCGCGGACGGGCTTCGCTCGGCCTTGCGACAGGATCCCGATGTCATCCTCTGCGGCGAGGTACGCGACATCGAAACCGCCCGTATGGCCATCAGTGCCGCCGAGACCGGCCACTTGGTCATGTCCACCGTGCATACGCAGGACGCCAAGGGCGCGATCACCCGGCTCATCGATATCTTCCCCGCCGAGCGTCAGCAGGACATTCGCGGCCAGCTCGCCCTGTCGCTGCGGATCGTGGTGAGCCAGCACCTGCTGCCTAGCATCACGCCCGGCACGAAGCGGGCGCTGGCCATGGAAATCCTCGTCGCCAACGATGCTGCGCGGGCCGCCATCCGCCTGAACAAGATCGAAGCCATCGACACCGCCATCCAAACGGGCAAGCGCTGGGGCATGCAGACGCTCGACGAAAGCCTCGCCTACCTCGCGTGCAGCCGGCGCATCACCCCGGAGACTGCCTACCGCTACGCCAAGAATCCCGACGGTCTGCGCACGCTGGGCGTACCCGTCCCCCCCCAGACCAACTTTGACATGGGCGTTCTCTGATCCGCGGGGGGACGGACATCTTGCCCGCCTTTTTCTTTGTGGTGCATGCTTCAGGCATGCAGTAGGCGGGCGAGCCACCCGCCCCCCCTCAGGACTCAGGTCTCAAGTCTCAGGCCTTATTCCGACACGAGAAACAACCGCCCCTCGCCGGCATCGAGCGAAAGTTGCAAGCCCGGCATGTCCGGACTGTCATCGCGCAGGGGAACTTCCTCACCGGTTTGTGGATCGATCTCCACGATCTTGTCGGGATCCGCGGCGAACTTGACGGTCGGCCACGCGGTGTATGCGAAGTGGTAGTTGTTCAAGAGCACGCCCTGGCGACCATCGGCGTGATCGAAGATGCCCACCAGATAATCGCCGTCGCTCAGGCTGCGCAGCGGCGTGCCTTTCAACAGTGCGCGGGAATCTTCTTTCGGCTTGATCCGCACCACCTGCGTGCTGGTCAGCTTCATCAACGTCGGCCCGAGCTGCTGGAGCCGCGCGTTGATCCGCTTCGCCTGCTCGTAGTGCCGCGTGGGCCGGCCCTCCGGGGTGATGATCGCCCCGCCTTTGGGGAACTCGTGTCCTCGCGGCGTCCAGTAGCAAAAGTACAACACGCCCTTGGCGCCGTAGGCCAGAGATGTGTAGATCTGCCAGCAAAGCTGCGCTTCCGTCGGATCGGAATGCGGGCCGAACGGCATGGTGTTGAAAAAGTTCCAGAACGGAATACCCGCCTGCAGCGAGTGCCGGCGGACTACTTCCAGGTTCTCGCAGTAACCCTGCCGGCCATCGGCATCGGGCGTCATCATGGGATAGTAATCAAAGCACAGTACGTCAGTATTCGTCTGCTCGACGAATAGCCGGACATGCTCGTCGTAACTCGGCGTGCCCAGTGCGCTCAGCGGCGCATACGACGGGAACAGATTGATCAGCGCCAGCTTGCCCGGCCGTGCCGCACGGAACTCTTTGACTCGCGCAGCCAACTCGGGGAACTCTGCCGCGGTCGGCTCATCCTTGAGGATGTAACCGATGCAAGCCGGCCCGTCAGGCAATTGATCCGCCGGTCCCTGCCGGCCGGGGAGGATGACTTTGAGCCCGTACTTCTCGCACAACTCGAGCTGGCGCTTCATCTGTTCCGGCGTGGTCGCCCCGAATCCGCCCAGCACGACCGTGAAGTTCGCCTCAGCGATCCGCCGGTAGTGCACGTCCATTTGCTCGTCGGCGGGCGGGTCCACCCAGAAGCTGATCACGAACTCCTTCTGTTCGAACCGCGCCGGCGTCTGGCCGAGCGATGTTTGAATCAGGCCCGCAAAGCACACCAGCGACAAAGCCCATTTCATTTGACGAGTGTGTGTCATGCTTGTTCCTTGCTCAGTTTGAAGCCAATTGGCTCAGCAACTGCCCGGCCGCGTCCACCAGTGCCTCGCCACCGCCGGGCTGGATGCGAGAGTTGACCGTTTCGTAGCCGCCTTCGGCGAACGCTTTCTTCGTCGGCACGTAGGCGACGGCGTCGTTGGCCAGTTCGACCACGATCGTCTGGCGGAACGGCGATGCCTTTTTTACCGCCAATCCCAGTTCGACAAAGATCTCGCCCGGCAGCGTCACAATTGCGACATCCCGGCCGAGCCGGATCGCCTGCACCTCCAGCGTGACCGTCGTTCCCGGTCTCGTCTGCAGATCCACGATCTTGCAGGCTTCCACTTCCTCGAGGAATTCCAGCTTCCGCGTCCCGACCAGCTTGATCCGCTCGCGAGCCTCGACCACCTTGTCGGGTGGATAGCTCTGCAGCGGCACGTCCACGCGAACGCCGGCCGCGGCCAGATCGGGCTCGACGGCCGGCAATTCGGGCAAGACCTTGCGAACCGTATCGGCCAGCGCGGTGCCGATCTCGGCCGCCGTTCGGCGCTGAGCTGCCTTCAGATCGATATGATTCACGTCCCCGCACGTGCCCAGCCCGAACACGGACACGAAGCGCGGCCCGAACGCTTCGCGGAGGCTCTTCTCGAGATAGAAGGGATAGTCCGCCGAGAACTCCGTTCCGCCCGTGGTATCCAGATGCAGCGAGAACACGGTAAAACAGCCCATCGGCTCGCCGGCGGCATCGCGCATGAACAGCACGTCCACGACCGGATCGATCGGACCGGCCGGCCGAACCACGTCCTTGCGCCGACCGGGATTCGTCCGCACCGAGCCGTCTTCCAGGAAATACCGCCGATTGAACGATAGCGGCGGCTCCTGCATCGTCGAACCGGCGTGGAGCTTCACCGGCTGCGCCGCTGCGCGGGCTTCGATCGCCGATTGCACGATCCTGTCGGCCAGAAACTTCGGGTAATCAATCGTTTCGCAGGGATCGCTGCCGTGTTTCGCGACAGCCATCGCGTGCAGGTGTTCGCGCATCGGCCCGAAATACAACGGCGCCGTGTGCGTGTGCGTCGCACAAACGATGATGTTGGAAAGCGGAACGCCCGTCGCATCGGCGATTCGCTTGCGGGCATCTGTCGAAACGGTCCGTGATATGCCGATCAGGTCACAGATCACTAGGACCACCCGTTCATCGCCTTGAGCGAAGTACATCGCCTTGGCCTGCAGCGGATCGTGAACGGCCGTGCTCACCCGCTCGACGAAATAGCCGCTCAACCGGCAGCCCACCGGCGGCGTGATGTCCACGCTCGCCATGCCTACCTGCAGCTCCGCCGCCGCGCATGGGATGGCAGCCGCGAATCCAATCGCCGCCAGCACCAGGCCGATCCGTAAAGGCGCGTGGATCATATCCTCACTCCTTCTTTCGCTTGCCCCCTTTGCTCAGCTCCGCATTCTCTTCAACCTCGCCGGCACGCCGACGTACACGCCCATCGGCTCGGTATCGCGAGTGACCACAGCGTTCGCTCCGATCACGCAGCCGCGGCCGATCCGCGTGTTGGCGGTGATGGTCACGTTGGCCGCCACCCACACATCCTCCTCCAATGTGATCGGCCCGGCCTTCTCGCCGGTGAGCGCCATGGGCCTGTCAGTGATCTCGTCGTGGTGGCCGACGGTCGCGAACACGGTGTGAGCGGCAATGTTGCAGTAGTCGGAGATCTTCAGCCCGCCCCAGCCATACAGCACGCAGTTGGGAGCGAAATGACAATGATGACCGACCTCGACGAAGCTGGTCTCCCAGTCGCCCAGTGAAATATATGTGCCCGGAAAAAACTCGACGTGCTCGCCGATGATGAACCGCCCGGCCGAGCCCTGGATGAAACAGTTGGGGTAAAACGTCACGTGCGAGCCGATCCGGCAGATCTTCGGTCGCCCCATCATCTGGAAGCCCCGCATGATGGTGACATTGTCGCCGACCTCCATCACCTCTGGGTGCTCGATCATGGCATCGGCCGCAATCGTCACGTTCCGGCCGCACGACCGAAACCGCCGGCGATAGTCCTCTGGCCCCACGGTTGCCTCCTGCTGGACTTGAACCTGGTCGAGATGATTCCGCCGTTCATTTGACCGGCCCGGTCGCCGCAAGTCAAACGACGACGCCGCAAGCCGGTTGCCGGGTTGCTGGCAGTACGTGCTCAACGTACCTGAAAGTGCGGGAAAGCCATTGGTGGAGGCGTAAGCCTGCGCGAGCCGCCGGACAGCTTGACCGACGGACTCAGTTCGATGGGTCCGGACGCCCTACGAGACCAACGGTGTTGTTATGGTGCACGCTTCCAGCTTGCGCAGCGTGGACAGGATGCCTGCCAGCATGCCATCGCTGGCACATTGTTACATGACAATCTCGCGCAGACGGACGCCGACGTCGTAGCGACCGTCGGGCCGCGGCGTACAGCGGGTGACCACGGCCTGCTCGTCGAGCAACCAGTGGTGCGTATCGTCGAGCTCGAACACCAGACGCACGGTCTGGCCAAGTTCCGGCCGGCTGTCCGCGCGAACGATAAAACCGGCTCCGGCCTCGCTGGCATCCCGCGCGGTCCCGAACCGCTCGACCCCACCGCTCGTCCAACGTGCCGGACAGTCGAACGGAATCCGTGGAACGGCTCGCAGTTCCCGGGGCAGCGCGTGCTCGGCTCGCCCCGGGCCCGGCCATCGGATCGCGATTCCCTCGCGGCAGGCCTGAGCCAGCACGTCGGTGGACGCCCCCTTTGAGGCGAAGCGATCGCCTACGACCAGCCGGTCAGAATCCACCGAATCCCACCCATGCAATGCCATGTGCAACCCTCGAGAACCGCCGTTGCGTCCGCCCGGCCGGTCGCAGCAATCTCCCCACGCTGCAATGAAACGGCGGGGGCGAGCCTCGCCGCTCGGCGGGTCGGGCCGGTTACAGCAATCGCTCTGCGCGGACGCTCCTCCGCCACATCCAAAGCTCTTCGGCATTAGGGGACCCAAGACTTGAGGTGGGTGTGCCCACCGCGCCCGGCTCTTTCTCGCCGATTCTCGCCCTCGTCGAGCCGGTTCGGTAGAATGCAGCCTATCAGCGTTGCCGCAATGGGGGCGGCTTTCCGCGGGTGGTGCGACCAGTCATGTTTACCGGACTTGCCCTCGAAACCGTACGCCTGGGTCTGAAGAACATCTACCTGCACAAGCTGCGCTCGTTCCTGACGGCACTGGGCATCATCTGCGGCGTGGGCGCGGTCATCTGCATGCTCTCCATCGGCGAAGGCGCCTCCGAGGCCGAAATGGCGCTCATTCGGCTGCTCGGTACCCAAAACGTCATCATCCAGTCGGTACGGCCCGAGGGGGCCAAGGACGTGTCGGAAGCGCGCTCCAACCTGCTGGAGTACGGCCTGACCACCAAAGACCTCGAGCTCATCAGCAACACCATCCCGAGCATCGTCCGGGTTGTGCCCTTGCGGGAGGTGGCGTTCGAGGTCAACTACGGAGCCATCCGGTTGCCCACCAAGGTGGTGGCCACCCCGCCCACCTTTTTCGAGACCATCCACATCGAAGTGGCACGCGGACGCCCGCTCGAACCGATCGATCAGGCCAACGCCGCCAAGGTCTGCGTGATCGGAGATGACGTCCGCCAACGATTGTTCGCTTACAAGGACCCGATCGGCGAGTGCATCATGGTGTCATCCGAAGCCTCGGGCCTGATCCCCTTCGAGATCGTCGGTGTCCTGCGGCGTGTCCAGACCGCGGGCAGCCCATCCAAGGGCATCGGCGAACGCAACATCAACTCCGAAGTGTTCATCCCGCTGTCTACGGGCGACGCCCGCTACAGCGATCTGCAGATCAAGCGGTCCAGCGGATCCCGTGAGTTCAGCCGCTGCATGTACAGCGACTTTTACGTGCAGGTCGAGTCGCTCGATTACGTACTGCCCGTTTCGGAAATGCTCGCCCGGGCTCTGCAAGTGCGGCACGACCGGGCCGATTACGCCATACACGTTCCGCGCGAGCGCTTGCGCATCGCGGAGGCCGAAAAACGCAACCGTCAGGTGACGCTGGGATGCATCGCCGGTATCTCGCTGCTCGTGGGCGGCATCGGAATCATGAACATCATGCTGGCCACCGTGACCGAGCGCACACGAGAGATCGGCATCCGCCGGGCTCTGGGCGCCAAGCGCCGGCACATCACGGTGCAGTTCCTCATCGAGGCCATGGTGCTCACCACCGTGGGCGGAATTATCGGCATCATTGCCGGCTCGCTGGGGGCGCACCTCATCACGTCCTGGGTCGGCTGGCCCACCGTGATCCACCAGTGGACCATCCTGGTCAGTTTCGGCCTGGCCGTCGCGGTCGGCGTGTTCTTCGGTATCTATCCGGCATCGGCCGCCGCCCGGCTCGACCCCATCGAAGCCCTTCGCCACGAGTAGCTGCTGTCTCCTTCTTCCCGGACGTTCGTGTCAAACTTTCACAATCCGCCCCCCAAAAAACTGCCCTTTTGGATTGTTTTAATTCCCAAATCTTTTCGTCACGGATTTGCTTGACTTGCGGTGGCCGGACACTCAAACCATTTGTATACTGGGAGTGGCAGTTGACTCCCCGCACGAATAACTCCCCGAGAGCCCTGAGATGGGCAGGTTGGTGGCCAGGCTTTTCAGTCCTGGCAACGAAAGCACGGTTGGGCTGAACGCGAGTACGTCCCGAGCGGATTCGCGGCTCCAGTCAGACCGGCCGGTATCGAACCGGACGAGTTCCGTACTCGTCTGAACATCAGGCGTTGGTCAAAGCGGGCGCTTCGCGCTCGCCACAGACCCTAGGGCCAGGGAGTCAGTACCATGCGATCCGAAAAAGCCTCCATCAAGCAGGCGACCGCTGTCCCCGCACCGCTGGCGCGGCGAATCATCGAGCGGTGTCGCGCCCAATTCAGCGAGGCGGATCTCAACCTGCTCTCCATGGTTCTGACCGAGCCGGTCGAGTACGTAGACCACGAGGTGTTCCAAAAGCAGAACATTGAGACGATTTTGTTCGGGGGCGTGGCGGTGCGGGCCCCGGAATCGACCCGGTTCGAGGAGACGTTCGTCGACGGCTTTGACTTCTCGGGAATCACCGAAGAGACCAGCCTGACCACCGCCCAGGAGATTCTGCTTTTCCAGCGCTACAACTACGCTCGGATGCGGCTGGTCCAGATGATCGATCAACTGACGCCGGACACGCCGTTCGACTACATCTGCGAGATGTTGGCCTGGGCGCATCGAGCCATGGACGCTCGCAGCCAACTGGCTCGGGCCAACCTGCCGTTGGTTCTGGCCATGGCCAAGCGCACGCGGCTCAACGGGCTGGACTTCAACGAGCTGATCAGCGAAGGCAACTTCGCTTTGCTCCGCAGCGTGGACAAGTTCGATTGCTCGCGCGGCTTCAAGTTCAGCACGTACTCGTGCCGGGCCATCCTCAAGAGCTTCTCGCGTGTAGCCATGCGGACCAGCCGGTACCGGGGCCAGTTCCCGACCGAGTTCGATCCCACGCTCGAAAAGAGCGACTTCATCGATCGCAAACGAACCGACATCGAGGGCCAGTGCGTGGCTGAAATCCGCGAGATTCTCCGGGACAACCGAGCCGACCTCAACGAGGTCGAGCAGACGGTCATCCGCGAGCGGTTCGCCCTGGACGCCACCACGCTTCCTGCCAAGCCCAAGACGCTGGAGCAGGTCGGCGAGATGATCGGCGTGACCAAAGAACGCGTCCGCCAGATCCAGAACAAGGCCCTCCAGAAGATCCGCACTACGCTGGAGGAAACGCTGGCGGCATAATTGCCCGGCGCAGACGCACAACCAGACGACGTCCAAAGCCCAGGGATCCCGATCCCTGGGCTTTTCTCGTGCTAATGGGCGGAGCGCCGAGAAGGTGCGCCACTCGTCCACCAAACGTAGCACCTGGTCGACAAGACGGTCCGACAGGTACGGAGCAGATTGGCGGTGAGATGGCTGCCCCCGAGGCGTGTGGTTCGCTTTCCGCTGCCCGGCGACTCAGTTATAATTCTTGGCACTGAGGTGATTTGTATGCAGATAACCGTCAACGGTACTGTTCGGGAGCTGCAGCCTGAGGCGACCGTCGCCGACTTGGTGGCCGGCTTCAACCTCCAGCCCAAACACGTGGCCGTCGAGGTGAACTGCGAACTGGTCCCGCGTCGAGAATACCCCAACACCAAGCTGAACGAAGGCGACCGGGTGGAGATCGTCACCCTGGTCGGAGGTGGTTAAATGATCGAGAGTTTCCGCGTCGGCCCGTTCGAGCTGCGCTCGCGCCTCCTCGTGGGGACCGGCAAATACGCCGACTTTGACATCATGAACGCGTGCCTGGAGGCCGCCGGAGCCCAGGTGGTGACCGTAGCGGTGCGCCGCGACGTGCTCACGCCCGAGGGCACCAAGCGACCGCGCAGCCTGCTGGACGCGCTGGACGTCAACAAATACATCGTGTTGCCGAACACCGCGGGCTGCTTCACCGCCCAGGACGCCGTCCGAGCCGCCCGGCTCAGCCGCGAACTGCTGGAGGGCTTGGACAATCCCGGTGCCCAGTGGGTTAAGCTCGAGGTCCTGGCCGACAAGCGAACGTTGCTACCCGACCCCGTCGGCTCGCTTCAGGCCACCGAGCAGTTGGTCAAGGAAGGCTTCGCCGTCCTGGTCTACACGTCCGACGACCCGATCATGGCCAAACGGTTGAAAGACGCCGGCGCTGCCAGCGTCATGCCCGCCGGATCGCCCATCGGCAGCGGTCAGGGTGTGCTCAACCCCAACAACATCCGGATCATCCTGGAATACCTCAAGGAGAACGATCCGGATTACCCGGTGATTGTGGACGCCGGCGTGGGAACCGCATCGGACGTCACCATCGCCATGGAACTGGGCTCTGACGGGGTGCTCCTGAACACGGGTATCGCCGGGGCTCGCGATCCACTGATGATGGCCCATGCCATGCGGCAGGCGATCGAGTCCGGCTATCTGGCGTACCGGGCCGGCCGGATTCCCAAGAAGCTGTACGCCACCGCCTCCAGCCCGACCGAAGGCGTGATCGCATCCGCCGCCCGGGCCTCGTGAATTGGTCGGTCGGACCGGCGGCTCGACGTTCTCGGGACCACAGGATTCGGGAGGCCGCGTCGCCGAACCCAGTTGTTCATGACCGCGGCAGCTTGCTGCCGCGTTGCGTCGGGACCTCGGCGAAGTCCCGTACGGCCGCCGCGGCCGGGAGCCAACAGCCATGTCACGACGAACCCGCAACCGGATCTGCATCTGGCTGATCTTCCTTGGCCTGATCAACTTCCTGGCCTACACCATCGTGTACGCCGAACTGGGCGGCGACGCCCGGAACGGCGGCATCGAGATCAAGCTCAACCCCGACGGCTCGCCTGTCCTGGACGAAGACGGCGAGCCGGTGAAGGTCTACTACATTCGCGGCCACTTCATCCGCGGCCCGGCCGGCGAACGCTCGGACGTACACCGGGCCACCTGGATCTACAGCTATATCCACTCGATCTCCATCTGGCCCACGCAGGGCATGCTCATGATCTGCATGCTCATTCTCGCCCAACCCCACATCATCGCTACAATGCGCGAGAACAGCGTGATGCAGGGCACCACGTTCGTGAGCATGACCATCACGCTGGTCGCGGTCGTGTACACCGCCATGTCCGTCTGGTTCGTGCTCGGCTTCATCTGGGAGTTGAAAGGATGAGTTGGTCCGTCGCCGGTGGTCAGTGGTATGTTGTCCGATGCTAACCATTGACTCCTGACAACGGCCCACTGGCCAAACCCATGTCCATCTGCACCATCCTCGGTACTGGCGGGATCATCGCTCGCCGCCTGCCCGGATACGAGCAACGTCCCGAGCAGCTCGAGATGTCGGCCGCCATCGAGCGGGCGTTCGGGATATCCCGGCATCTGCTCGTCGAGGCGGGCACGGGCGTGGGCAAGAGCTTCGCGTATCTCGTGCCCGCCATCCAGCGGGCGGTCAACGCGGGCGAGCGCGTCCTGATCAGCACACACACCATCGCCCTGCAGGAACAGCTCGTCCAGCGTGACATTCCGTTTCTTCAAGCCATCTGGCCCGACGAGTTCACGGCCGTCCTCGTCAAAGGTCGCGGCAACTACCTCAGCATTCGCCGGCTGGTGGAAGCCAGCGAACGGCGGAACCACCTGTTCGCCCGGCCCGAACACATCCAAGAGCTCTACCGGATCGAAGACTGGGCCTACCAGACCACCGACGGCTCGCTCACCGATCTGTCGCCGCAGCCCGACCCGGCGGTCTGGGAACTCGTCCGCAGCGAGCATGACAACTGCATGGGCAAGAGTTGTCCACAATACACCCGCTGCTTCTATCACGCCGCCCGTCGCCGGGCCGAGAACGCCCAGATCCTGATCGTCAATCATGCCCTCATGCTCTCCGACCTGGCCGTGCGCGAAGCGGGGGCGAGAATCCTTCCGGACTACCAGTTGGCCATCATCGACGAAGCGCACAACTTCGAGTCGGTCGCGGGCGAGCATTTCGGCTGCTCCGTCTCGCAAGGTCAGGTTCGCCATCTGCTCAACCGGCTGCACAACGAACGGACCGGCAAAGGCTTTCTCAAAGCCTGCGGCCTGCACGAGGCGATCCGCACCGTGGAGAAGGTCGGCCAGACATCCCGCACCTTTTGGGCGAACCTGGAAGAGTGGTATCGACGCTCGGCCAGCGACAACGGCCGCATTCGCAGCGCCATCGATGTGCCCAACACGCTCAGCGACGGCCTGCGTGAGCTTCGCCGCGAGCTGCGAAAAGTGCGCGGCGAACTGAAGAAGGAAGAGGAAGTGACGACGCTCACGAGCCTGATGGAACGGGCGGGCGTCCTGGCCGACCAACTCCAGTTGCTCGTCCAGGAGCCGCCAGCCGATCAGGTTCGCTGGATCGAGATCACCAGCGGCTACCAGCAGCAATTCCTCAAGATCTGCCAGGCCCCCACGCTCGTCGCTGACGCATTGCGTAACACGCTGTTTACCAAGGTCCGCAGCGTCATCCTGACCAGCGCGACGCTCTCCACCCGGACGCGTGCCGCCGGCGCATCGGGCGAAACCTCCGACTCAAAACCGGAACAAACCAGCGGTTTCGCCTACGTCCGTACGCGATTGGGCATTGACGTCGCCGACGAACTGCAGCTCGGTTCGCCCTTCAACTATGCCGAACAAGCGGAACTGCACATCGAAATGGGTCTACCCGAACCGGATGATGCCGCCGCCTTCATCCCCGCCGCCGCCGACGCCATCGAGCGGCACGTGAAGGAAACGCAGGGCCGGGCGTTCGTCCTGTTCACCAGTTACGACATGATCCAGGAGATGGCCACCATCCTGCGGCCGCGGCTCGAGGCCGCAGGACTGTCGCTCATGCTCCAGGGCGAAGGCATGCCTCGCAGCCTCATGCTCGAGCGATTCCGCCGCGAACCGGGCAGCATCATCTTCGGAGCCGACAGCTTCTGGGAAGGCGTGGACGTCCCCGGCGAGGCCCTCGTCAACGTCATTATCGTCAAGCTCCCCTTCGCCGTGCCCAGCCGCCCGCTCATCGAAGCCCGCATCGAACAGATCCGCGCCGCGGGCGGCAATCCGTTCATGGATTACCAGATTCCCGAGGCCCTCTTGCGATTCAAGCAGGGCTTCGGCCGTCTCATCCGCACGCACAATGACCGCGGCCGCGTGGTCATCCTCGACAAACGCGTCAAGACCCGCCGCTACGGCTCACTATTCCTGAAGGCCATCCCACCCTGCCGAATCGTCATTCACGAATGACGCGTCTGCCTGCTAGCTTGGCATGCAGCGCGATGGTTGGCCGGGCCGAAGAGATTCACCACAGAGGCAGCGAGGCACAGAGAAAACGACTTCGCCAGAAAGAGTTTCAACCCCCTGAGTTGTGGCGAGGGTTGAGCTGCGCTTTTTGTGGCACGCGGGTTATCCGTGGAGCGAAGAACTCAACCGTGGTGGAGATCGTTTCCGTGAATGGCTAACCACAGAGGGTCACGGAGGATCACAGAGAAGCAGCCCCGATATGCCAGTTTGCGTCGCGGACGTCACCAAGACAGAACAAAAGCAAGCTTCCTCTTATCCGTGTCCGTCCGTTTCAGCCGGGTTCATAGAGCCACAGGTGACAGGAGAATGAATTCTGCACTTTTGATCCGCGTTCATCCGCGACGTGGTCATCCTGGGCGAGTGCAAAGGGAGCCATCCCTCTCTGCCGAATCGTCATTCATGAAGGAAAGCCGGTCGGGAGTTGATTCGCGCTTGTCGCGCACCAGTTCGGCCCAGGATTCCATGGCTCTTCGGTTAGCCTCGGCAAAGTTGCGCGTATTGACCCGCAGCGCCCCCAACGTGTTCTCCCACAGCGTCTGCGTCCGGCTTTGCAGGTCCTTCATGGATTGAAACCCGTGTGTTTCGATGCCGGTCCGGAGCAGCTCCATGCCCTGCTGGTAGGCCCGGTCGAGTGCCCGCAGGTGCTCCTCGACTCTTGTCCGAGCGGCGCTGCTCTCTTCGGCCAGGAGGCGTCGCGCACGTTTCTGCCACTCCTCGACCGACCCCGAACCGCTCATCAAGGCAGCCCACCACTCCATGCTCTCAACCTGGCACTTTGCGGTCAGGCCGAGCATGATTTCGGTTGCCTCCGCGGTCTGATGAAACCAGTCGGACACGGTTCGGCGGCTTTCTGCGACCATCTTCGTTTCCTCTTGGTGCGTGGAACGTAACTGTATCGGTAATACGTGGCGACGAAGTCTACGGACGGAGCGAAACGTCGACCAACACCTGCCCACTTGCGATCAGCCCATAACCGCAGAGCAAAGCTTGGATCTCCGGGCTTGTCCCACCCCACCGCCCAATCCCCGATAGGGCGTCGAGAGGTCCCCCCATCCGGCGAACCGACTTGAACCGATATGAAGCGACCGCTTGAACGCATACGGTAACAGTTCGGCAGCATTACAACCGTCACACTCCACCAGAAGAAAGGGCCAATGGGATGATCGCTGATTCGCAGACAACTCCGTCTGACTCGCAGAAAATTCCGTCTGATTGGTTCCACGATGCCACGGAGGCCATGAATTCGGCCCTGCAAACGACGGCTCGATTGCAGAAGGAAACCATGGACTGGTGGGCCCAAATGATGAGCGGAACGCAGTCGATCCGAGAGTGGCGCGAACGTGCATCGGCCATGGTGCTCAGCGCGATCGCCGCGACGAACAAGCGCACCGAGGAATACCTGCACGTGATGGACGAAGCGTATCGAACCGGATTGGACTGTGTGTTGAAAGCGTTCGAGAGCGGCGAGGTCCATTCGGTTGAAGATGTCCGCGAGGCCGTGAACACGTTGTGGGGATACACACTCCGCACGTTGATGGCGGACAACCAGGCCTTCATTCGGGCCGACGCCAAAGCCAAAGAGTCCTGCGCGGAGCTGGTCAGCAAGACGGCCCCTGTGTGTGAAGGGTGGGGAATAGGGACTGGGAGCTAGGGGTCAGGGACTAGGGGCTGGGGCCTGGGGACTGGAGAACGGCGCAGCTTGCGTCGTCTCGTGCAGCTGCATGTCGAACCAGCGGTCCGTGGGGCTGCGTCTGCCGTTGGCATTGCCGGCCGATATCAATCGGCACAATAAGGATCAGCAGGCACGCCCGCCCCGGAATAGCATCGCTGGAAGATCGCGAAATCGGTTTGGTCGATGTCCCAATCCTTGTCCAAGTCGGCGGGAAGAACGCCGAAGCCGTCGGCCGACAGCGTGCAACCTGCGGGTAGCCCTACCGCGTCGTATCGCACGGCAGGCCCGGTCGCGCAGCTGTGAAGCAAATCGAGATCGTCGGAGTCCACATCACCATCACAGTCGAAGTCCGCCGGACACGGAACACGGCCGGCGGAAAACCTGAACCGCATGAGCTCCGAAGGATGGTAGCCGGTCGAACCTTTGTCTTTCAGAATGAAATAGATTTCCCACGTGCACTGAACCGGGTTGAACGCCGGATCCGTCGTGTCGAGCAACCACAGCGGATGCACATGGGCATTGATGTCGCCGCCGATCCGGAGCTCCGGGGGAATCCGCTCGTTGATGATCCAGTAGGATGGCGTTTCCACCATCAGCAACGGTGCGTCGATGGCGATGATCTCGAGCCACACATCCGCGCCGGGATCCAACGGGTAACAATCGTCGGCAACCGACGGCGATATGACCAGGCCGAAGCCCGGCACCGACGCACTGTAACCCGAAATCGGCCCGCCCGGCGGAATCAGGTTCAACACGGTCAACGTGTCGTCTTGAACGCCGTCGGCCGGATTGCACTTGAGCTGGCCCGATGCCGATCGACCGATCTGCATGTGGGCTTCGTGAGCATGGACCGCGCTGCCGAGCAGGCCCACGGCGATCAGAATCGAGAGGTAGCGTGGATATCTCATGTCATCCTCAATATGCAACCTTTGGGTCGTACTTGTTGGCTTTCCATTCAGCGACGAACCTCCCGCCGTCTCGCCGAATGGAACGGACCTTGTAGGTCTGTTCAAAACGCAGGCGATCGGCGTGTCCGTCGACGAAGACATAATTGGCCTGCCCCACATGCCGATCCAATGCGATCTGTTGCCGGGCTTCCTCTCGCGGATTGAACAGCCACAACTCAACGTGGATGTGATCGGAAGCGGCCCAGCTGCCGGTCTCCGCCAATTCGGCGAACAGGATGGTATCAGCCGGCCGGCGGATCTGGGTCCGCCGCGTGAATTGCTCCCACCCTTCCAGATCGCCGGTCAGATAGTCGTTCTCGGCGAAGCTCACCCATCGGCGAGCAGGCGGGTCGGTGCCCGGCAGATCCTGGTGCCAATAAGGACTCTTGTCGGCCGGACACCGGGCCACCAGTCTGTTTCGGTACGATCGCTCGAGCGTGTAAAACCAGCTTTGTTCGACCTGCGCCGGCGTCGAGGGCAATCCACCGTGCGGCAGCCCCGAGTCGACAATCGCATCCTTATTGACGTCCGCATACATCTGGGCGGCGACTCCCAACTGCCGCATGTTGCTCAGGCAGGACACCGCCGTCGCCATCGCCCGTGCCGTGATCACCGAGGGCAACAGGATCGCAATGAGTGCTGCGATGATGGCTACGACCACCAGCAATTCGATGAGCGTGAAACCCTTCGCGTACGGAGCCGGGCCCGCAGCATCGCGCCGGGAGGACGCCTGGGTTGCCATGGCTCTCGATGGAATCACGCTCGGCTCGCCTCCTGTACCACATCGCTACAAACATCAGCCCGGATGTTGCCTGCTCCGGGCCGACCGCAAAGGGCTCAACATCTCTCGCCGATTCTCGTCACATCGCGGTCCGGCGACGCAGCACCACCATCACGGCACCTGTTCCCAGCAGGACCAGCGAGGCCGGCTCCGGCACGATGCGGAACTGCAACGTGAAGGCTTGGGAGTCGGCCAGGTTGCCGTTGAGATCGTGAAGATGCAGCGTGGCGGTGTAGATATCGCCCGGGGCCGCGGACTGACTGGCCGGCACGTAGTAGGTAAAGTGCGTGTGCGGAAAGGCCTCGGTGAACGAGATGGTGGAGATCGGTTGCAGCGTGTCGGGATTCAGAATCTGCAGTCCCGCATCCACGTGGTCCACATGAAGCTGTACGTGGGGTATGCCGTGGCTGTAGTTCGCATCCAGCCATGAAAAAAAGCCGTGACCCTCGAACTCCTGGTCCTCCGCTGCCAGCGGCTCGAAGCCGGGAACTTGAGACACCCACCCGTTGAGCAGCCCGCCGCTCGTGTACTCCAGGTCATAGTAGACGTCACCCAATTCCCAAGGATGGGTATCCACCAGCAACGTCGGCGGCCAGGGCGGATCGGCGGGGTTCTCGTCCGCATCATGCCCGTAGTAGTAGCCAACGGTCAGATGCGTCCCATCGCCGCCACCATGCCCCAGAACCGGTGCCGCAGCGACCGCCATCAAGAAAGCTGTCATCACGCCGCACCAGTGTCTTTGGATTGTCAAGTTCGTTGACAAGTGTTGCTTCCCTCCTCTCGGGGCGAAATGTGAGTATGCCCTTTCCCCGCGGCCGACACCGTGAATGATGGCCTTCGCCCGCCGGTTCCAGGTCGGCACCACGAGCTCTTCCCCAGCTCACGAACGGACCGTCGTTCGTGACCGACATTGGTATTACGATTCATATCTTCGTAATACCACCCTGAGTGTACCCTCCCGACGCCTTGTGTCAAGAGGTCCATGCCGAATATCTGCAGGATAACCCGGATGATCTCCTCTGGGCGGGATCCTAGTCGGCTTGGCTGACTGAATTTCAACTTGGTCGGGCGAAGTCTGAAATCGGCAAGACCCGTGAGGCAGGCTCCACCTGTACGTCTATATTCTGCTTAGCTCCCGTGAAGGTGCTGGCGGCGTGTTCCATCTCCAGCCTTCAGTGTTCGAAGCAAGGTGATCTGCGATGGCAATAGTTTGGCTCAGCCTCTGCGCATTGCTGTTGCTTGTTCCCAAGCTGATGCTCGTCGCCTACATGAACGAGTTCCTCTGGGCCAACTTCGGGCTCGCCTCGGTGTTGCTCGTGCTGACGCAGGACGTCGCCTTGTCGCTGGCAGTAACCGCCTTCTTGATCCTGGTCCTCCATAAGCCAACGCTGCCGCGATTAGGAATCGCCTATGCGGCCACCGCGGGCCTGCTCGCGTTGCTTCTCCTGGATGCCCGCGTGCGACAGCTGTGGCTTCAGCCCACGTCGCTCGACCTGATCCGCTACAGCTGGAAGTTCGCCCCCGATCTGACTTCGGGCGTGGACATGTTCTTCAAGTTCCCTTCCGGGCTGGCCGCCAGTTTTCGCAAATGGTTCGTCTACGTCATGGCGATACAGTTCGTCTGCTTCATGCCGGCGGCGGTGTTCCTGCGGCGGCGTTTTCGCTGCCCGACGGCTCCGCGCCTTCGGGCCCGGCACGCTGCGGGCATCCTGGCCGGACTCTCCATCCTCGCCGCGCTGGCGAGCGTGCGCATCCCCAGCCACATGTACTCGGCGGAAAAGAACATCATCACCGCCGGCATCCTGGATCTCTGGCGAGCCCCGGCCGCCCTCGGCTCCGAAGAAGCCGCCGAAGCCTGCGACCAGCAGCTTCATCCGCCGCCGTCGCCGTCCAGCCGGCCCGCCGGCGAACCGTCGAGGCGGCCTTTCAAGAATCTGGCCCTGTTCATGCTGGAGTCCGTCCGCTGGAAGGGTCTGAACCTGCGCGGAGCGGAACCGACCGTAACTCCGACGCTGCGCCGGCTGGCGATCCAGGGCACGCTGGCCCGCTGCTACGTCAGCGTACCGCACTCTTCGAAAGCGCTGTTCGCCACACTCACCGGCTGGTACGCCTGCTCTGGCGTGGAAATCCTAGAGGGCACCCGGCTACGCACGCCGTCGGTCATCTGGTCGCTCCGCGAGCAGCGTGGGGCCCGAACCTATTGCTTCAGCGTTCAGAATCTGCTGTTCGAAAACACGAACGGCATTCTCATGAGCTGCGGCGTGGAGACCCGTTTCGGGCCGCACGAACTCCGGCGGCTGGTGGGTGACGTGGACGGGCCGCGGTCCAGCTTCGGAGACTCCGACGAACTGCTCGTGGAGGCAGTAACTCGCGTGATCCCGCGCGACAATGTGCCCTTTGCCGCCGTCATCATCACGCTGGCGGCACATCATCCGTACGACTATCCCGACAAACCGGCCGGCGTCCCCGCAACCGTCGAGCACTACTGGAAGTCCGTCGCCTATCTCGATCAAACCATCGATCGCATCCTGCAAAACCTCTCCGACGCAGGCCTGCTGGACGACACACTGGTGGTGCTTGTCGGCGATCACGGCGAATCGTTCGGCGAGCACGGAACCTTCATCCACAACAACTCGCTGTACGAGGAGGAGATTACGGTTCCGCTCATTCTGTGGTCGGCGGACGGACGTCTAACTTGTGAGGAAACGCTCGTTGCCCGTCAGATCGATATCGCACCGACCGTGGCCGACCTGATGAACGTGCACGATGCTCGGCATCTGCGGCAGGGAACCAGTCTGTTCGACCCCCACGGCGACCGGACGATCTACGTCAGCAGCTTCTTCGACGATTTCTGCCTGGGACTGATCGACGGCGACGAGAAGTTCATCTGGTATCCGGCTGAGGATCGACTCCAACACTTCAATTTGCGCACCGATCCCGCCGAGACACAGGATTTACCGGTGGATCCGGCCTTGTCGCAGACGGTCAAGAACCGTCTGACCGCCCTTTCGGCCTACCAGAAACGCGCGTTGAGATGATGACAAGGTTCGCCGTTGTCGGGGGGCGGGCATCTTGCCCGCCTGACCAAGTGTGACACCATTACGTCACATCCCCGGGTAGACGTGCTCGTTTCTCAGTCCTAGCCCCCCGCCCCTAGCCCCCAGTCCCCAGTCGCCGGTGCGACGCTTCGTCCGCAGCAGGCACGAATGATGGCGACGAGATCTTCCGAGGGCCCGCCCTTACTGAGGAACGCCGCCGCACCGGCTCGAATGAACCGGCTGGCCACATCCTCGGCCTCATGGGCCGACAAGCCGATGATCCGAATGCCGGGGAGCGTCGCATTGATCACTCGCGTGGCCTCGATTCCGTTCAGATGCGGCATACTCAGATCCATCACGACCACATGCGGATTCAACCGCCGGGCCATCTCGATGGCGATCCTGCCGTCGGCCGCCTCGCCCACCACCTGCAGGTCGGTCTCCGCATCGAGAATGCCGGCCAGGCCTTCGCGAATGATCTTGTGATCGTCGACCACCAAAACGCGAATGGGACCGCCATGATCGCCGCTCACGGCCGGAATCGTTCGACTCCCCTCCGGCTCGACGCCTGCCAGCCCCTGCGCCAGTTTGAACACCCGCTCGCCCTGCTCGGTCACGATCACGATCGTTTCGAGTGTGCCGCGACGCAGCGCATCGATTGCACCGTCAAGCTGAGAAACACGAGGCTCCAGCTCGCCGATATGCAGTCGGAGTTGCTCGACGCTCTTGCCGGCGGACATCATCGCACACTCACCTTCATGGACTCACTCCTCAATTCAGGTGCCGTTCAGTCCCGCCCCGACAGGGGAGAGACGAGCTACTGTCACCCACAGTACGTGAGTCAGGTAGAGTCCGTCGATAGGGGATCACCCCAGAAATAGGCCAGGAAAAAGCAGAATTGAAGACTCGGTCGGCACGCCAGCGCATGGCCTGGGGCAATGTGCGCCCGCTCCTAGGCCGCTGGAAAACACCGGTTTACATGGATGGTGGCCAGCTCGACATACTCCCCCGGCCGCGCTGCACGGGCATGCCACTCATGGACATTTGCCGGCGCCGCCGTAGGCAGATCACGGCGGTGACGACCCGGCTTCGGGGTCATTGACGCTGGCAGAAGGCCCCGCGAAAATAGGCTCCGATTCATCCAACCATCTTGCGGACCAAAGGAGGCAATCGTGAGCATCAGCAGAAGAGACATTCTGGCCGCGGCGGCGGCAGCGGGCGTGGGAGCGGTGTCGGCCCAGGCGCAGGAGCAGCAGCGGCAGCGGCGGCCGCGAGGCAACCGGGCGTATGTACCCGTCCGGCCGCCTCGCGAGGCCAAGCTGCGACTGTCCAGCCAGGAAGGTCCCATGGCCGGCGATACACTGGCCGCCAAGCTCGACAATATGGAACGCTGGGGCTTCGAGGGCCTGGAGGTCGGAGGCGGCCGCCTCCTCAACCCCGAGGCGTTCGCCGAGCTGAAGTCGGCACTCAAGAACCGGCCCATCAAGATGAGTGCCATCTGCGCGGGCTTCAAAGGCTGTATCATCAGCGACAAGAAAGAAGTTCGCGACCTGGCCATGAAAACCATGAAGGAGCTGCTCACCAAGGCCGGCGAAATCGGCTCGACTGGTCTGATCATCGTGCCTGCCTTCAACGGACAGGACAACGAGGGTACGCTACCGCATAAGAAGGCCCGCGAAGCGCTGACCGGCTTTGCCCGTTGGGACGAACAGGACCGCAAGCGTGAAGGCGCCCTGCTGCAGGAGCTCGGCGATCACGCGGCCAAGTGCGGTACCCGCATCCTGCTCGAGCCGCTCAATCGCCACGAGTGTTATTTCCTGCGCACGCTGGCCGATGGCGCATCCATCTGCCGCGACTTGGATAATCCGGGCATCGCCGTGATGGGCGACTTCTGGCACATGACCTGGGAAGAGACGAGCGACCTGGGTGCGTTCATTAGTGCGGGCGACTACCTGCACCACGTGCACATCGCCAGTCGCCGCCGCCGGGCCATGCCGGGCGAGGACGGCGAGGCCGACAACTACGTGCTCGGCTTCAAAGGCCTCAAGATGATCGGCTACCAGGACTTCGTCAGCCTTGAGTGTGGCTGCAAGACCGACCGCGAAACCGCCATCCCGGCTTGCGTCGAACTGCTCCGCAAGCAGTGGGCGGAAGCGTAAACACACCGCACGACACGAAAAGCCAGAGGTGAGGCGCGGGGCGCCGCCGCCCTGCTTCTCACCTCTTGTTCTTTCCTGCGCCGCCGCTTGCGCTCCAGACGGTTCGAAAAAGCACCAACAATTGTAATTGGCGCCCGGTTGCCGCTGCTCAAACTATCACCTCAACAGGATGATGTCGCCATGAGCAGGAACGCGGGCTCGGCCTGGACGCCGGTCAGGGGCCTTGTGCGAGCGACGGTGGCGGCGTTGCTGACTGGCGTCGCGCTCGCCATCCCGCTCGGTTTCCTGGCCATACGAACACCGCAGGTAGTGTTGAACTTCTGGCTTCTCTCGATTGCCCTGACCGGCGTGCCGACCGGCTTGGGCTTGGTCATCTCGACGTTTTTATGTCATGATGGTGGCTAGATCTGGCGCAGCGCGAAAGGCTGTTCGGCGCTTCGGGGGGTACGACAATCACCCGCGATCGCCACTGCTCCAAGACTGCGACCACTTGCTGCAACCATCGCAAGACGCGAATCGAACCGTGACGGGTGTATCTTTCCGGATTCCGCGGCCCGTGGGCTCGCGCGCACTTCGTGCCGTTCTGGGGCGGATCCGACTCGCTCTTACCGCGGCCGGTCAGGCTTGCTTGAACACGGGATTGAGCCCCTCGGCCAGTTGAGCCAGTTTTTTCTCCTGCTCGGCCGTGATGGGCTGGAAATCCATGCCCAGGATCATGGCCAGGCGGTGCAGGCGGTCGGACGAAGGAGGCAAGGCCGCCACGATCGGCTGGCTGAGCGTGAACCGCAAGGCCATCTCCGCCTCGTCGAGATCGGTCAACGGCTGATACCAGCAGATCGGGTAGGCGCTGCGTTTGGGGTCGTCCTTGGGCCACTGTTGGCGGGCCAGCGCCTTGAGCGCGAACATGGCCACGCCCTTGGCCTGGCAGCGCTCGATGATTTGTCGGCCCCAGTTGCCCTTCATGATGCAGGCGAAGTTGATGGGGAAGATGGCCGAGTCAAAGTCGTAGCGGTCCATAGCCGCCAGCGCCGCCTCGATCGAGTGGGCGGAAAAGCCCAGGTGCCGCACGCGTCCTTCCTTCTTGGCCTGGATGAGAACTTCCATGGCCCCGCCCTTGCCGAAGGCCACGTCCACGTCCCGGTCCAGATGCTGAATGTGGTGCAGATTATACAGGTCGAGATAGTCGGTCTTGAGTCGCTGGAGCGAACGGTCGAGTTCCTTCGCCGCTTCCTCGGCCGTGCGCTTCGAAGTCTTGCTCGAAAGGAAGATGTGCTTGCGATAGGGCTGCAGGGCCGGCCCGAGCACGACCTCGGCGTTGCCGTACTGGGCGGCCACGTCGAAATAGTTCACGCCCCGCTCGATGGTCTCCGCCACCAGCCGATTCGTGCGGGCCTGATCTTTCTCCGTCGTGTCGCGCAGAGCGAAGCCGGGAAAGCCGATGATCGATAAGCGGATGCCGGTCTTGCCGTACTCGCGCATGGGCAATCGCGGTGCGTTGGACTTCGGTCCGCGGGCCAACGCTTCGTCGATCGGCTCCGACGCAGCCCGCCGCGTGATCATGCCCGTCGCAACCGCCGCCCCAAACGTCCCGAGGAATTCACGTCGCCGCATGCCGGTTCCTCCACTCGTTCGACTGACCGGGTCGCACCACGAGACCGCACGCGATCGCGACGTGTGTGGAACTGCGGTCGCTACGCGTAACTGTGCAGACCCGTGATGAAGAAGTTCACCACGATCCAGTTGAACAGCATAACCGAAGTGCCGACGACTACCAGTATGGCCGTCCAGAGCGCCTTGTCCCGGACCCTCAGCCGGACGTGAACCAGAATCAGGAAGATGATCCAGGTGTTGAGGGCGAAGACCTCCTTGGGATCCCAGCCCCAGGGCCGTCCCCACGAGTGGTCGGCCCAGATCGCTCCCATGATGATGCCGGTCCAGAGCATGACGAAGAACAGCTCCATGAGCACCATGGTGGCTCCGTCGAGGACGGTGGCGAGGGAGACGTCAGAAGGCGAAGGCTTGAGACTTGAGGCTTGAGGCTTGAGGGCTGCTCGTTCGGAAGGACCGGCGATTGCGGGTGCGAACGTCAGGACGCCGGGCGTACCCTGCCAGACGGCGTACGTGCGGTGGGCCAGCACCGCCCCGCCGATGCCTCGCACGAACATACCCACCAACACGGCGATCACCACGATCAGGAAGGGCGCCCACGCCGGCAGAATAATGCCCAGACTCACGCCCGGGATGGCCATCGCCAGCGGGATGAGCAGCGCGGGCAGCACCACCGTCCAGTACACCGCCGACGAAGGCGCCGTCAGCATGCGCCCCACCAGGTACATGGCCGCGGTGACGAACGCGATGCCGATCAGGGCATAGCTGGCGATGATCATGTTGGTGTGGATGTACAGCCACAGGTCGTTGAGCACGGGCATGCGCGTGCCGATGTCGCTATTGAGCTCCACGCTGAGGAACGCCCCGCACATCATGGCCACCATGCCGGCCACGGAGGCGCCGAGGAGCGTCAGGCCCGCGCCTGAACCTCGCCGCCGCGACACCACCAGCGAAATCAGCAGCACGGCCCCCGCAGTGTGAACGATGAGCCCGGCCGTGGGAATCGCTCCCCACGCCTGCCAGTCGTCGTAGGCCACGCCTTGCACGGGAACGGCGATCAGAAACGCCAGGAGCCCGCCCGCCGTGGCCAGGCCGCTGAGCCACCAGACCAGCTTGCTGCGAGCCATCGCCGGTCCGGCCTCCAACACCAAAGCCACCGCCGCCCCAAACCACGCCGCCGCGGTGACCGCCTCGAACATGTTGGAGTTGGGGATGCGGCCCGCCAGATACCAGCGGATGCCGCTGGCCACGGTGTGCAACACGAACGCCAGCGTGAAAAAGCCCAAGCCGGCTCGCCGTGCCCATCGCCAGCCGTACACGATGCCCATGAGCAGGAAGACGACCGCGCCCAGGTAGAAGATCCAGACCCAGGTCATCTTGTCGTACTTGTAGTACCAGTGCTCCAGCGCGAGTTTGCTCCGCACGGGGTATACGGCCGGAGCGACCAGCGGCAACTCGATAGCCAGCCGCGTCAGCGCCGCATTCACCGCCGCCGCATCGCCCGCACGCCAGCCCTCCGCGAGCTTCTGCCAGGCCCCGATGATGATCGTGCCCGACTCGCCGGGCAGGTTCAGCATGCTTGCGGATTGCGCCAGGCTCATCGCTCCGTGAGAAGCGAGCACCTCCAGCGTCCCGGCATCGTACCAGGTCTCATGCACGTTCAGCGAACCGCCCGGCGGTACGATGCGAGCCAACCGCTTGAGCGTACTTGGCCGAGCGAGCATCACCGCCGACTGCAGCGCCTCGACGTCCTTGGCTGTCCGCCGCACATCGGCATGTAGTTCGTTCAGCTTCGTCCGCACAGCCGGCGAGCCGAGCACTTCGAGACTGAACCGGCCGTCTTCCACCGATGCCTGCAAGACCTCCAGCGCAACCGTGCCCGACGCCGCCTGAGCCAAGGCGATACGCACGGGCCTTTTCTTCACGTAGTACAAACGTTGTCCGTTGTACTTTTCCGGCCGAAACATCAGATCCAGAAACACGTACACCGGATCGAGCACGGCCTTCTTGTCACCCGTCTGCGGGCTCGGCAGGAACGCCTTGCCCGCGATCTCCTGCACGACTTCGCGGGCCAGCGTGTCGAACGTCTTGAGCCGGCCACGATGCTGCACCGCGATGAGCCGGAATTGCTCGAGATCCAGCGCGTTGATGAACGCAGGATCGACGGCTGTCACGGTCGCCGCGGAAGGCATCGCCTGTGCAGAGGCCGCCGGCTGCGACGTCTGGGCGAAGACCGCGGACGTCGTCACGAGAATCAAAAGGGTCGCGACCTGGTTCATTTCAAGATCACATCCGTTTGTGCCGCGGGCCTCGACTCATCCGGCAGGAGGCTCCGCTCGGCCGCCCGCGCCGCCGCGGCCGCTCCCCGCTGCTTGCGGCGGCGAATCAGCACGGGCTTTACGTAGAACGCATACAGCATGCCGGCGATGGACAGGCACGTGCCGGCCAGCATCCAGCCGACGGCCACGCGGTTGCCCACGCCGAGCACGGTGTGACTTTGAGTCTGCGGGTCATACTGCGATTGGAAGTACCAATAATCGCCGTGTCGGGCCGGCCGGTTCGAGCGCACCTCGGTCACGGGTGACCATGTGCCGTTCTCGTCAAAGCGAATGCGACTGATGTAATCACTGGGCTGGTCGCCGCCCGGATACGTCTGAAGCACAAAGCGATCCAAAGCCACAGGCGCGGGCAGCCGCTCGCGCCATCGCGACAGCAGCAGTTCCAGCTGGCGACCGTCAGGCAATGTGATCTGCGTCGGCGCGTAAGCGAATCGTCCCGGCTGGGCCCGCTGTACATCGGGAAAGGCGTAATCGTGATGCCGCAGCCAGACCTGCTGCGACCACTCGCCCTGCCGCACTTCCACGCGAGCCTGCGAGACGGTCTGTCGGACCAGGCTGCCCGGCTGACGTTGATTTCTGGGCACGATGTACGGCGTGAACTCCTGCCGAGCGTTGCGGACGATCTGCTCGGGTACGAACTCCAGATTCGGTGCCATAATGATGGCCTCGCCGACGCGGACCTTGCGATGCTCGAATTGCCCGTCGGCGGTCGTGCGAACCACCTCGAGCTCACCGCTCTCATCGAACGCGATTACGACCAGGCGATCCTCGGCGGGATCGAGATACTCGAAGCTGATGCCTGCGTCCGCCGGCTGCGTGGCAAGATTCATGTTCTGGTCCAGATCGAGGCTGCCGTCGCCGCGGCCCTCGAAGACGACACGGTAGAACTGCCCGCCCGCCTTGCTCACTTGCACGAACAGACCAGCCGGCGTGTTCATGCCCGCCGTGCCCGCCGGCATCTTGCGCTCGAGCGTCAGCGCGTAATCCGTCCCTTCCAACAAGACACTCTTCTTGCCTTCGAGCTCGGCGAGAGGAATGGTCCTCTCGTCCGTGCCGTTCGCCCCCGTCAATCGGGCGACCAGCCTCGGCACCGGCTTTCGGATCAGCACTTCGAGTTCCGCGGCCGAGGCCCACTTAAATCGGATCGACTGCCCCGTGGGCAATCGAGTCTGATCTGATCTGGGGATGTTCGCCAGCAGATAATCCGTCGTCGTGGCGAACGGGGCGCGGATGCGATATCGCAGCATGGGATTGAACTGGTCGCCACCGCCACGCCAATCGGCCCGCGTGTCGGCATAGGGCAGGAACCCCGTGATCCGCAGCTCGATGTCGTCCAGGCCTGCCCCGTCGCGCGGCTTGGCGGGAAGACTCAGCGGTCTGGCGACCAACTTGTCACCGCCGGCGGTCGCGACCGAATCCGGATCGTCCACGTACTCAAAGTAGTGCGGCATGCCCTCGACGCGGAGTTCCTTCCATTCCTCGTCGGGCGAAAAACGCGCGTATACCGCCGTCGTATCGTGCAGGAAGAAGTACTCGGCCGGATCGTACCAGAGATGAATTTGCAGATTCTCGTCGAGCAGCGTGCGACCGGACAACCGATCCGCCACCCGCACGATGCCGCCGCTTTCAATCAGGTAGTCTTCCGTCAGCTCGGGATAACCCAAAAGCAGTCGGCGAGCGAAGCGACTTCCACTGTTCAGCTGCGAAATGCTCAACCAGATGGCCGTGGTCTTCTTGCCGTGCGCTGCGCCTTCCCGAATGACATAGTCAGGATTCAGATCGGCCACGCGAATGTCGTAACGATTATCCGCCGACCCCACCACCATCCGGGCGTCGGGCCGAACGACCATGCTCGCCGGCTCGCTCATGCCCGGCGTCAGCACCAGCGCACGCGAGTGAAAGATCACCGCCTCGCCTTCGATCTTGCAAGCGAAGTAGACGGCGCTGGAGATGGCCAGGATGACGATGCCGCAGTGGATCGCCCACACGCCGGCGTTGATGAGTTGCAGCTTGATCCTCAACGTGGCCGCCACCATCGCCAGACACAGCGCCGCGATCATCAACTGGAAGGGCCACCAGTTGAACCACTCCATCTCGGTCTTTTCGAAACGCAGAAACTCCAGCCCGAACCAGTCGGCCAGTGCGCCCTGGCGGATGGGCGGGAACGCGGAGCCGATGGAGCTGTAGATGAAGATCAGAATGAACAGCGCGACGCCCACCCGGATGCTGCCCAGCTCGTTGAGAACGCGCCGGTGGATCGAGCGGGCGCGCGGCGAGGGTGGGAGCGACGAGACCTGATCGTCCGGTGCTAAAGGCGTACCTGCGTTCATCAGTGGCTGTGACGAGCCGCGGGTCTTGGCCCTCCCTGCGGATCCTACTTCCCGCCCGGCGCGAAAAACGTAGACCCGCAAAATGGTGTCTGCCCGGACTCGGCCGATTATAGGCCGCCCGCGCATGAAAAAAGGCGCCTCGAAAGGCGCCTTTTTCCGTACTTCTTCAGCCTTTCTCGACGGAGGCAAGCCGCTGAAAGGGCTCCACGAACTCCGGGTTCACATCCGCACAGGCATCAGTTGGCCGCAGCCGGTGCGTCTGCTGCCGGCGGTGCCGACTTGGCGAACATCAGGTTCGAGTCCTCGATTTCGTAGAGGCCGGCCTGGCCCGAGACCGACTGAACCGCATTCCGCGGAACGAGGTACACCTCGACGCGGCGGTTCTTGGCTTTGCCCGCCTCGCTCCCGTTGTCGGCGATGGGCCGGTATTCGCCGTAGCCCATCACGCCCAGCCGCGTCATCTCGATGCCCTTGGAGGCGAGCATCTGCATGACCACGATGGCCCGACCCGCCGACAGATACCAGTTGTCCTTGAAGCGGGCGAGCGTCTCGGCCCGCCGGATCGGCGTCGTGCAGGTGTGGCCGACCACGATCACGTCCAGGTTGGCCGCGTTCGGCATGCTCAGTATCTGCACGAACTGATCGAGCGCCTGCATGATCTGATCGCTCTCGGACAATGAGTCGCTGCCGAGCGGGAACAGCAAGTCGGCCTTCCAACGCACCGCGCCGGTCTTCTCGTCATACACGATCATGTCGGGATTGGCGGCGGCGAACTCCTTGAGGGCGGCGTTCACGTCCGGCGGCAGCGGCGAAGCGTTGATAATGGTCGTGCCGGCCGCACCCCGTCCCGCCTGCTTCTCCAGAATCGCCTGGGCCCGGGCCAGACCGTCCCGCAAGCTCTCGGTCTCGGCCTGCAGGCTGCTGATCATGGCGTTCTTGGTCGCCAACTGATCGTTCAACGCCGCGATCTGCGTGTCCTTCTGCTGCAACTGCAATTCGGCGTTCTGCAGATCGTCCTGCGTCTCCGCCAGCTTCTCCTGGAGCAAACGATGCGACCGCTCGAGTGCCTGATGTTTGTCAAGGCTCACGCAACCGCTGCCCAGAGCCATGACCGCCACGCTCACAACGCCCAAAGCCCACATCCCTTTCATCACCGGCCTCCTTTACCGTTGACTGCATACTCCCTGCTTGTGCGGTTCGGATATGCACTGGCGGGCCGTTCCCTCAGCCCCTGAGGACGACAGACCGCCTTGTCCGACCGGGCGAGATTGTATCCGAAAAGTCGCCCCGTCAACATGCCCGAATCAAAGGTTTCTCGCGGGAAACGTGAGATTGTCTCGCTCGCCGCCTGCCGCGGGCGCCATCCGCGAAAACGGCGTTTCTTGCGCTAATCAGCTCTTGCCCTTCTTGGCCTTGGCCGGCTTGGGTGCCTTGGGCTCTTTCGGCTTCTTGGGAGCCCGCGGGCCCGAGGGCTTCATCCCCACCAGGAACCCCACTCCGGCGCCCAGCGCCCCCAGGCCGATCATCCCGCCCAGGCTCAGCCAGAAGTTGTCGGCGAGCATCGCCAGGTACGACGGCCAAGTGCCCATGCTGTTGGCGATGACGGTCGCCCCGAGCAGCGTCAAGGCGATGGCCGCCGCCACCAGCAAACCGGTAAAGGCGGGCGAAGCCGCCTCGACGTAGTGCACCGTCACCGTTCGAGGGCCGAGAGGTAACACCGGCTCGAGCGCCGGCTCGGGCATCTCGTCGCCCACCGCGGGCCCCACCGGCTCGACAGCATCGGCCGTCTGCGTGGGGGCGAGGGTCTCGGCCGTGTCGCCCATGTCGATGCCTTCCAGCAGTTCGGCCCCCAGCGACGTGTCGTCGCTCTCCCGCGTGAGGTCCAGCAGACCCGAACCACCCGCACTGCCGTCCAACCCGAGATGATCCTCGCCGCCGCTGGTCAGCATGGTTTTGGCCATGGGGTCGGCGGCGATCTCCAGATCTTCATCATCGAACACGCTGATGCCGATGTTCGTGATGACCGTATCGTCCTTCTTCATCCCCTCGACGCGGTCCTTGTCCACCTCGTCGAGGCTCAGAGCGTCCGAGCCGAGCCCGCGGCTGTCCTCGAGCTTCAGCTCGCTCCCGGAATCCTCCAGCCGAAGCTCCGAACCGGAGTCTTCCAGCTTGAGTCCGCTCGTGCCCGAGCCGCCCTTGCTGGCCTGAGCCGGCATCTCGCCGCTCTCCTCGAGCCGCAACTCGCCCGAGCTGCCGGACAGGTCGATGGGCGAGTCGCTGCCGCTGCGACCCGGCGACGGAGGCGTCTCGGAGAGTGACAGACCGGCCACCGGTGTCTCGTCGGGCAGCAACGAGATCTCGCCGCTGTCCTCCAGGCTCAACTCCCCGCCGCTCGAGCCGCTCAGGGCGCTCTGCGCCGCAACCAGCCGATCCACATCCTCGACTTTGTAGTTCAGCTTGCCCGCATCGCGGAACTCGCGGAGCTTACCGCTGCGAACCAGCCCTTTGAGCTGCTCTTCATTGCAGCCGAGTTTCTGGAGCGTTTCATCGAGGTTGTAATACATCTTTGCCATGGCGATGAGTCTCTGCGTCTGGAAAGGGCCGTCGCCCCGGATACTGACCGATCGGCCGGTAGTGTAACCTCATTTATCCTTGAATACACCTGCTGTCGTGTCCAGGCACCGGTTAATTGGGCAAGGCCGGGGTGAAAGCGGGCTGGTCCTCCGGTACCGTGGACGGCGCCGCCGGCAACGGCAGCGGGACGTTGAGCGGCCCGGCGTCCCCGGCCGCCGCTGCGTTGCCCCGCTGTTGACGCACCATAAGCTGCACCTCGTGAGGCGTGGGCTTGGCGACGTTAAATTCTTCGAGGAACCGGTCGAAAATCCAGCTTCGCGCAGCCACCAACTGCAATTGCAGATCGCCGTCGCGGCTACGGCCCATCTGGTAGCACCAGATCGTGCCGCTGTCCACGTCCATCATGAACAGGCCGTATTCCTTGGCCCCCAGCTGACCGGTGAACGCGTAGATGCCCCGGGCCCCCGCGCCGGGCATGCCCGCCGAGCCGCCGACCTGAGCCATGGCCGACTGCGACCACACCGCGTCGTGCCGACTCACCAGGTGCGTGGCGATGACCGCCAACAGCACGGCCAGCACCCACCACACAGTCTGGCGGCTCCCGGCGGCGGGAACCACGATCAGGCGCGGAGTCTGACAGTGCGGGCAAAGGGAAGAAGAATCGGCCGGTTCGAGCGGACGTTCGGGCATTGAGGCACCCAACCTGGAGGACACGACCGGAAGGCAATGTAAGCCGTTGCTGGAAATATACTTACGATTACTGATGGGTGCCTATTATACCCGGGCCGCCAATACTTGCAAGCGCGAGGAAGCTGTAGAGCTATAAGCTCTCAGCTATAAGCCAGAGGGAACAGTACGCCGGCTCATGCCGTGACCGGGTACGTCCGGCAGGAGCCGGCGCTATCAGGCACGCGTTCGTCCGGACCAGCCGGCCAATCAGGGCCAACCGATGCGCGAGCCGAGCACCCACTCCACGTGGCCGTCGGCGAAGATCGCGTTCGTGCCGCCGCCGGCGAACGTACGATGGCTGCCCACGTTCACGCGCCCGAGCTTACTACTCGAGCCGCTGTAGACCATGTGCTCGCCCTGGGCACAAAACATGGCCGTCAAGTCCGCCAAGCTCGCGGACCTGGCTTTACGAGCATCCTGGGTTTCCCACTTGCGATGGCGGGTGTTTTTGAACTCCGGCTCGTTCACCCCCGCTCCGTTCTCGGGAATTGCGTTCCAGGTGATGTTTGAGTACTGCACGACCCCCCGCTTCGCGTTGCCGGGCCCGCCCGGCCATGTGCCACCCGGTTCGGTTCCCCGGTAGATGGGTCGCCACAACCAGGTCTGATAGTGCTCGTGACGCCCCTGCCACTCCCAATACTTGAATTTGGCGTCTTCGCGGACGAACACTTCGCCGGCTCCCTTGCCGCGCGAGAACGGACAAATCCAGAACTGCGGAAGGATGTTGTCCTCGTACGCTTGCCGCATCTCGTTACTCCAGAGCTTTTCAGGATCGAACGTATACCCGCCGGCTGTGCGCCCCTTTAGGTTTCTGAGTGACGGGAAGTAGTTGCGCAGTGCCACCGACGCCCAGCAGGCCCGGGCGGGCGCCTCATGATTGGGGCTCCCGTTGGCGTAATAGTTGTAGATGATTGGTACGTAGCTCTTGAAGTCGGTCTGGTACTCGGCGGTCATGGTCGCGATCTGCTTGCAGTTGGCCTTATCCACGGTCAACTTGGCCATGTTGCGAGCGGCCGCGAGCGACGGCATGAGGATGGCGGCGAGCAGCGCGATAATCGCCACGACCACCAGCACTTCGATGAGCGTGAAGGCGTTCGCCCGCAGCGGGCGGCGGCCACCAATTCTCGTGTGAGGCTTGCTGGACACGGACTGGCTCCTCCCAACAGACTTGACCTTGGACGAGAACGCGCAACGACCGAGTCGATCAGTTGCAACACTGAATTGCAGTAGATTCCGCGAGTTGTCTCGATCGCCGTCCGCCTCCGCCCGCTCCCGCCGAGTGCGGAAGGCGAGCGGCCAGGGTATACATGAGCTGCATCGACTTACGCGAGTATGATCCGGCGAACCACGTCGACGATGGAGTCCATGTGGCGGAACAGATACCACATGGGCAAGCCCAGCATGGTGGCCCCGATGACCACCAGCCCCGCCCCGGTCGGAGATGGTAAGAGCGACTCGCGGCGGAGTTCACCGGCCAATCCTTCCAGAAGATCCCGCCGCAATTGCTCGTCGGCCGAGCCCTCCGGAAGCTCGCAGCGAATAGTCACGTTCCTCAGCCAGGGCATGCCGTGCAGGCTCACGCCCAGGCCGGGAGGCAACACCACCGATTCCGTGTCGTCGCCAGGCGTCGGCTCAAGCTGCCAGCCCAGCCGGCGGCAGGCCCGCGCCAAGGCCCGCCGACACTCTTCGGTGCTGATATTGTAAATGACCCACCCGTCGTTGCGCCGAGGCAACAACGTGAAGAATAGGATGATGACTGCCGACAGCAGAGCCAGCGCCACCAGGACGCTGCCCGCCTTCAGCAAGGCGACGAAGGGCCAGACAATCAGCGGAACGAACGCCAAAGCCAGCAGGACAAAGTCGCTACGTTCGCTTACCAGGCAAGGATGAGCCTGGCTGCTGACCAGCCCGAGCCCGAGGAAATAAACGGCCACCGGCCCGATAGTCAGGGCGACCTGTAGAACAAATATGACTTGGTTTGCGGAATCCATGCCCTGGCCGCTCCCAACCAAGGGCGTCGCCGCCCCGCGGCGCCCTATCATATCTGCCCCATCGCGATTACCGCAATAGAAAATGTCCGTCCGGTTCTGCCGGACGGGGTTCGAGGCCATTCTCCTCGGCCGGGCAACCCGACCGGCGGCGGGCAGACGCGATCACGAATCGGCAGCGGGCGTTCCCGGCGGGTTTTCCCCGCCCGGTGCCGGCGTCTCGGCCGGCCGGTCGATGTGTTCGCCCCGGGCCGCCGTCTTGCGATACCCAAGATACTGGATGACTTCGAACACTTCGCTCCAAGAAGGGAACGGCCGATTGTTGATCCGTTTGTACTCGTCGATGGCCATGACGAACTCCAGGAGTTCGCCGCCCATCTCCCCTTCTTCGGCTTGGCGGCGCAGATCCGCACGCCGGCGCCCCGGCCCTCGCCGCCGCTCAAGCCCGCTCCGCCGATCGACCGGCGATCGCCGATCTTCCTTCCGTCGTTCCGGTCCGCTGTATGACTCTGTCACGACTGATCCTGACAAGAAAGAACCGGCCTCGGCGAAGAGAAGCCCTGCCGCCGGGGCCGGTTTGAACCATGGTAAGTGATCGACAGACGACCCCGATCAGAGATCATCGTCGTCGTCATCGAACTCGTCGTCCTCGTCGTCGAAATCGTCGAGATCGTCATCCGTGTCGTCGTCGAGGTCATCGTCCTCGTCGTCGTACAGATAGTCCAGGTCGTCCTCGTCGTCGTCCTCGTCCGGATCCCGAGCGTCGCACACGACCAAGGGGAAGGCCTCGCCCAGCAGCTCAACCGGCCCATCGATGGTATGAACGCGGCGAATCGTCGGCTCTTCCTGCTCCTCCTGGGGGTCATCCACCGTCGGTACCTCGGGAACGAGAAGCGCGACACTGCCGGTCTCGAAGCTCTGCCACTCCAACTCACTTGCGCGATGCATGATCTATTGGCTCCTGTTCACGTGTTCGTCGGACAAATCCATGCAAAGTGTATAGCTCAACCCTCTATCGTCAAGCACTTTTTCCAGCCCGTTCGACGGCGAGCAGACTCACGGTACGGATCGGCCGGAAGCATGCGTCCGGATGAGTAAAATCGCCTTTTTAGCGTCCGCCGGAGCGGTTACAGTCCACTCCCAGCCCTCCAGCAGGCGGCCCACCTCGAGCACCTCCAGCAGGCTCCCCCGGGCCCAGACGCGGAGCGGCCCGCCAAGCGGTGGCCCCTCGAATCGGCAGGGCATGCCGGCTGCCTGGCCCAGTGCCGTAGCCAAGTCCTCGGCCCCGTCGATTTCGACCGGGCGAGAGAGTATCGAATCGTCCCCCTCGGATGCAAGTGCCGCATACGGTGTCTCGCCGGCCGGAAGCGCGGGCTGGGATGCCGCCGCCCCCCGCAGACAAATCCACAAAACACCATCATCATATACACACGAAGCGCTCATCTGTTCTTCCAGCGAGCGGATCGCGGCGGCCAATTCGAGGTCCTGCCCGACCAGCCGGACCAGCGGCTGGTCCCGCAAGATGTCCGGATGAAAGACCACGTCCAGGCCGAATCGCGCGGAAATGTCTTTGGCTACACGACTTAAGGGCGCATCTTCCCACTGCAACGCCGCCCGGCGGGCTTGCGCGACCTCCCACCGGTTCAGGTTGGCCGTCGCCCGACTGCCGTCCGAACGCACCGAGCCACCGGCGACGCCCGTGAGTTTCCAATTATGGGGCAACCGGTCGGGCAGAGCGATCATCATGGCCCCCTCGACCCAGACCGCATCCAGACCGGCCGAGCGAACCGTCCACCGGAAGGCTTGGCGGCCGTCGAGATGAACCGCCGCCAGCCGAACCGGGCGAGCCATCATCTCATCACTCACCGAGGGGTCGAGGATGTAGGGGACGCCCAGACGTTCGGCCAGTTCGCCTACCGCCTGCGCCAGCGGCACGCCCCGCCACTCGATCGGGCAGGACTCGCTCAACGGGTTGTTGCCGGCGGCCGGACCGACAGCCAGCCCACACAAACAAACGGCGACAGCGACCGGGTACCGCATCATGGCGGCATATCTACCACGGACCCGCCAGGACAACAATACGGTGGGACCGCCCAAGCGGTGGGAACTCTATTCCCAAGCTGCGGAAAGAACGGCCGGTACCGAGCGGTCGAGAAGAGATGGCAGAAGCAAGCGCCGCCGCTCTCATGATGCTGGTTCAAAACGGTCAATCACGTGCGGGTCGGCGCCGCAGCACCCAGAGGCAGAAGGTTATGGTCAGCGGGAGCGTGGCCATGGAGCCGCACTGTGGCGGCACTGTCTCCTGAAGCATTTGGAGGTCGGCGTCCTGCTCGCCGTCGTCCGGATCGACGATAGAAGTCTGACCGTCCTGCGCGGCAGAATCGGTAGGGTCGTCGACGCCTTGCGGTTCCTCAACCGCAGGAACGGTGCCGTTCGACGTGGGCGTATCGTCCGAGGGGGCCGACGTCGGCTGCTGTGGTGGCTCCGGCGGCGGTGGAGGCGGAGGAACCTCGGCCGCCACTTGCTCGATGGTCACCTTGTACTGTGGCCGTTGCTGCTCGTCGGGCGACAGGAATAGCGAGGCGAGCTCCTGCACGTCCGCGGCCGTCGTGGCCAACACATCCTCCCACTTGAGCGAGGGAACGGCGCCGGCCATTTCCAGAAGGTCCTCCATGAACGCGTTGAGAAACAGGCCCCCCTCGACGGCGTCGCCCAGGCTGTATTCTCCTTGCGACGAGGCCGAGACCAGGATCGTGCCACGAAACGTCAGGAAGAGGTTCTGGAAATTCACCGCCGTCAGTGCGCTTTCGTTCGGAGAATCCAAATCGGGACCGGTCCGGCCGCTGGCCAACGGTACGTTGCAGCAATCGGCCAGCAGGATCAACAGACGTTGTGGCTTGGGCTGCAGGATCGAGACCACGTCCACGAAGTCCAAGTGCGATCCGGTCATCAGCGTGAACGTCGGCCACTGCGTCTGGCCGGTGTTGAAGCCATGCCCGGAATAGGTCACGTAGACCACGTCGTCGGGACCGGGGTTGATCGCCTGCAGCATGGTTCGTGCCCGCGCGGCAGTGAATCGCGTGCCCGATAACGATTCGAACCGGAGTTCCAAGCCGGTGTAGCTCGCGATCGTTTGAGCCCATCGACCGGCTTTCTGCAGGTCCACACCCGTCCCGATGTCGGGATCGAGCGTGTCGGCCATGAAGAAAAAGTGCAGATCCGCGGCGTTGGAGACGCTTGCGGATGCCAGCGCCGCCAGACCGGCACACATCACCGCACGGAGACCCGTTTTCATTCGACGCTCCAAGAGGGACGGCGAGGAGCCCCTGCGGAATTCATCGGGAAAACGGCGCGCAGTGGTTACGTGAATATCGTTTCGGACCCGCGAACTGCGCAGTCGATCCGCAAATCAACCGTTTAGCCCCGTCGCGTGCGACGGAGGATTCATCGCGTGCGACGGGATGTTTCCACCGCGAATCAGCGCGTCCGTGGATTCGATGGTGACGAGCTTGCCGTACGTGCGGAGTTTATCGGCCAGGAGCGAGACGATGGTGTGGCGATGCAGGATGCCACGCTGGCGGAAGCTGATGTCGCCGTGCCCGTCGTTGCGAGCCGTCCCGACGATGAAGCGAACGTAGTCGGCGCCGCGGAGCATTTCGCACAATCGCGTTACGCCGGTGTCGCGCTCGTACCGCCGGGGATCTTCGTCGAGGATGTTGTACGCCTGGTTGAGCGTCACCGCGCCCTCGGTGGCCAGGTCGATGCCGTCGAGACGGTAGTCGGGCGGCGCGATCATGCTGGTGTCGGAACCGACGGCGAGCCTGCGCTTCAGTTGCTGCGACACGAGCTTGGCCGTCGTGCCGCCGCATACCACCTTCTTGCCCTCCAGTTGAACGAAGGCCCGCGCCACTGCCGTGTCGTCCGTCTTCTGGGCGGGCGGGCCGGTGAGAATGTTCACGACGTTGCCCGAGCGGGCCTGGCAGAGCACCACGGTACAGTCGTCGCCGCGGACAATGCCCTGCGGGTCGCGGGAGATTCGCTGGGCCTCGTGCACGATGAGCCGGGGCAATACGTTCAGTGCCGTGCCCCCGTGGATGCGGTCGTTGATGAACCGGCACAGCCCCTGCGTCTGCCAGCCCTCGCGAAGGCTCACGCCCAGACCGGCCTGAGCGATGCCGTCGGTGACCAGCACGAGAGCGTCGCCCGGCTCGAGATAGCAGCATGACTCGTTAATGATGGCCCGGTCGAGCGTGAGCGTCCGCTGCGGCAGTTCGGTGGCCAGCCGCCGGCCGATCAGCACCGGCCGCGGGATTTCGTACGACAGAATGGTGGCTTCGCCGTCGTTCAGCACGCGGGCCACGCAGAAGGCGGTATACGGCAAGTCGGTGAGCTTGGCCCGGTCCATGGTAGCGGCCACCCCAGCCACCGCCTGACGCAGCGAGCAGTCACGTCGCAGCAGTTCTTCCAGCCGGGCGATGGTCATCGTCGCCGCGATATTGGCCTTGATCCCCGACCCGATGCCGTCGCAGCAGATGATGGTGGTCGATCGCTCCGTGCGCAGACACGACCACGCATCGCCGCAGACGTTGCCCGCCCGCTTGGGTGTCTGGCAGTCGGTGATGTCGAGGTGTAGATAGGTCATGGTTAAGCGACTGGGGGCTGAAGGCTAGGGCCTGGGGCTGGCGAGATTCGGCGTTTTGGGAGGAGGATCATGGTGTATGCACTACGCCCAATCTCCAATCCAGCCCCCGGTCCCCAGCCCCCAGGCCCTCACTTCGATACCTGCATATCCCACACCCACGGCTTGTCCTTGGACGCGGGCGGGTCGCTGGCGTACATGAGCAAGTGCCTGACCAGTTGCTCGCCCTTGGCCGTGCTCTCGCCCAACAATCGTGCGATCTGCTGGGCCATGGTGATCTGATGCTCGAGCAGTTCACGCGCCTGCTCGGCTGTCTCCGACCGCAACTGCTGCAGCTTCTCTTCGTTGGCCTGGCTGTTGGTGATGTTCACGAAAATGCCGACGTACTGATTCTCCTCCGGCAGCCGGTAGATGATCTGGTGACACACCACGTTGTACTTCTCGTGGTTCACCGTGAGCACGACCACCTCTTCGCCGTCGGCGGCCAGCCGCTCGAACGGCTCGGGATCCATGAGATAGCTGATGCGCTTGCCGCAGGTGGCGTCGGTGCAGCAGAAGAACCGCCGGAACGCGGGGTTCATGCTGATAATGTTCAGCCGCTCGTCGAGAATGACGATCCCGTTCGGACTGGTCTCGATGATCCGGTCCGTCCGTCGCTCGGCCATGCGTCGCATCTGAGGAATGCACATCTGCGGCTCGGCCAGCCCGCGCAGCACGGCGATGGCTTTGTCGCGGCAGGACGAGTAGCCGCACGCCCCGCAGTTGAGCCGATCCTCCTCTTGAGCCTTGCCCGTCTGTTCCAGCACCGCCAGGATCTGCTGCTCGGTGAACTCACGCGAGAGATCGTCGCTTTCCGTGAGCGGCGGTTTGTTCAGCCCGCTGAACCGAAGATCGAAGCCGGCGTCGCTGTCGATCTCGTTGCCGGGATGGCGAGCGTACTCCAGCACACGGCCGCGGCGTTCGTAGACGTTGTCCTGCTCGAGGATGCCCGCCCCGTTAATGCAGCCTTGGGCACAAAACAGCGGCTCGACGAGCTTGCACATCAGGCCGGACTCGGTGGCTTCGAGCACCGAGCGCACGTCCTCGAAGCCGTTGGGAGCCACACATTCGACATCCAACAGATCCGTCCGCATGGCCGCCGTTCTCGCCAGCCCGCCCGGCAGCGGGAAAAATCGCGCGTAACCGGGCGGCTGCTCGTCGAACGTGCTCTCTTCGCACTCGGCCGGGTCCAGGCCGACGCGGTCGAGCCATTCGCCGAACTCGCGAAAGGTCAGCACGCAATCGACCACCCCGGCATACTCGGGCCGCTCGGCCTCGGCCTTCTTGGCCACGCACGGGCCGATGAAAATCACCTTGGTGCCCGCGCCGAGTTGCTGCTTGAGGTGGCGGGCGTGGGCGATCATGGGTGAGACCACCGGTACGATCGTGTCGGTCAGCCGAGGCCGATACTTCTCCACGTAGCTGACCACCGCCGGGCACGCGGAGGCGATGTGCGGGCGATCGGGCTGGCTCTCAACCACGCGAGCGGTTTCGGCGGCCACGTGATACGCCCCTACCGCGGTCTCAGCGACATACGCGAAGCCCAGCCGCCGCAGCACGGACGGCAGCCGCTTCCACTTCCACTCCGGACACAACGCGGCGAACGACGGCGCGATGCTGGCGGCCACCCGATCCGGTCCTGCCAGCAAACGCATGGCTCGCTCGAGATCGTTGCGAAACATCTTGGCGTCCTGCGGGCACTCGCGAATACATGTCCCGCAAGCGAGACAACGATTCTCGACCACGAACGCCTGCCCGTCCTTGACCCCGATCGCCTTGACCGGACAGGCGCGCACGCAGCGATAGCAGTCGCGGCATCGCGCCTTGTCCGTGAACACGATCTGTCGGGTCGTCTGTTGCATGCGCCGGTCCCGTCGTTGAGACTGCCGCCGTTTTCGGCCGGGGGGCGGGCGTCTCGCCCGCCTCTTTTCCCTGCTGGTGCCGGCAACGCCGGAACAGCAGGAAAAGGAAGTGTGGGATGCGTGCGCTATCGTGAGCTTGTTGTGGTGCACGCTTCCAGCGTGCACGTGCAGGCGAGATACCTGCACCACAATGCGATCTCCCACACGCGAAACAAATTGCCCGTCACCGGCGATTGGACTCTCACGCGGCCGGAGGCGGGCGAGACGCCCGCCTCCCGACACCGCGTTCGACACTACATCGCGCTGGCGCTCCGGGCGATCAGGGCGTCGTTCAGCGCCTGGCACGCCCGGTCAAACGTGCACTTGTGGATGACCTCGTCGCCGATGACCACCGTCGGTCCGCGATCGCACTGCTCGAAGCAGAACGATGCCCGCACATCGACCTCGTCGGCCAAGCCCTGGCCTTCCACGTGGTGCACGAGTTTGTGCAGCAGATCCTGGGCGCCGCGGACAATGCAGTTGGTTCCCACACACACGCTCACCGTGAGCTTGGCCTGGCCGCTCGACGTGAGGCTTAAGTCCTCGTCGGCAATGCGGCGGCGGCTCTGGTAGCTCGTGTGCAGCAGCCGATGGGCCGCGTGCCCGCCCACCTCGCCGAGCTTCGTCTCGTACAGCTCGGTGACGAAGTGGTTTTCCTGCGGTTTGTGCAACTGGAGCATCTTGTCGGCGGCGTACAGCCCTTGCGTGCGGAACATCCGAACCTGCACATCCTTGGGCACGGGCTGTCCCGCCCCACCGATGCAGCCGCCCGGGCACGCCATCACTTCCACGAAGTCGTACTCGCACGTGCCGGCCTTGACCTGCTCGGCGATCTTGCGAGCGTTGGCCAGACCGTGCACGATCGCGATCTTCACGTCCTCATCACCGAGCCGGACGGTGGCTTCGCGCAAGCCCTCCTGCCCGCGAACGATCATAAAGTCGGGTGATTCGAGCTTGACGTGATTGACTTTCTCGACCGCATAGCGAAGGACCGCCTCGGTCACGCCGCCCGAGTTGCCGAAGATCACGCCCGCCCCGGTCTTGAAGCCCATGGGCAGGTCCAGCGACTCAGGTTGCAGCTGATCGAAGCGGATGCCCGCTTCCTCGATCATGCGAGCCAGCTCCTGCGTCGTCAGCACGTGATCGACGTCGCGGATGCCGTCCTTCTCGAAACGAGGCAGTTGGGCCTCGTACTTCTTGGCCGTGCAAGGCATGATCGAGACGACCACCAAATCCTTGCGATCGATGCCGTACCGCTCCGGCAGCATTTCCTTGGCCAGCGAACCGAACATCTGCTGCGGGCTGCGGCACGAGGAAATATGGCTCAACAGCTCCGGATAGTACTGCTCGGCGAACTTGACCCAGCCCGGGCAGCACGAGGTGAACAGCGGGATGTTCTTGCCCGCCTGCTTACGGGCGAGAAACTCGTTGGCCTCTTCGATCACGGTCAGATCGGCGGTGAACGACGTGTCGAACACGCGATCGAACCCGATGGCCTTGAGTGCGGCAACGATCTGGCCGGTCACCACGCTGGTCGGCGCCATGCCGAAACTCTCCCCGAGGGCAACGCGGACGGCCGGGGCGATCTGGGCAACAACGGTTTTGGTTGGATCGTCGAGAAGCTTCCAGACCGCCTCGACCTCCGATTTGGGCGTGAGGGCGCCAGTCGGGCAGACCGTGGCGCACAGGCCGCAGTTCACGCACTCGACCTGATTGAGGTTCTTGCCGAAAGAGGGCAGCACCGCGACGTTGTGGCCGCGATGGGCAAAGTCGATCGCCCCGATGCCCTGGATCTCGCTGCACGCTCGCACGCAGTCGCCGCACAGCACGCACTTGTTCGGATCGCGCACGAGCGAGGGTGACGAACGGTCCACCGGCTCGGGCGCCTTGCGGCTCTTGAAGCGAACTTCCGTGATGCCCAGCCGGCGAGCGAGATTCTGCAGCTGGCACGCCGAGCTCTTGTTGCACGTCGGGCAGTTGTGATCGTTGTTGGCCAGCAGGAGCTCGATGGCGATCTTCCGAATCTCGCGGATCTCCTCGGTGCTCGTCCGCACGACCATGCCCGGTTCGGCCCGGGTCGAGCAGGCGGCACAGATACCGCGTCCCTCGACGTTCACCAGACACAGCCGGCACGCCCCGTATACGCTCAGTTCGGAATGGTAGCAGAACGTCGGCAGGTCGATGTTGGCCCGGCGAATGAGCTCGAGCAGGTTCCGCTCGCCGTTGATCGCCACTTCCCTGCCGTCGATGGTGACGGTGTTCTTTTTCATCGGTTTCGATCCTCTGTCACGGTCCGCAAGGCGCAACCTCTCGAGTTGGCGGCGGAACGATCGCATTCACGTGTTTTGCAATCCCTGGTCCCTAATTCCACGAAATCGCCTTGAGCTTGCACGCATCGACGCAGGCGCCGCATTTGATGCACTTGCTCTGGTCGATCCGGTGAACGGCCTTGCGTTCGCCGGTGATCGCGCCGACCGGGCAGTTCCGGGCGCACAGCGTGCAGCCTTTGCACTTGGCCTCGTTGATGGTCAACCCGAGCAAAGCCTTGCACTGGTGTGCCGGGCAGGTCTTCTGCGTCACGTGGGCTTCGTACTCGGCCCGGAAATACCGCAATGTGGAGAGCACCGGGTTGGGCGCCGTCTTGCCCAGGCCGCAGAGCGAGCCCTTCTTGACCGCCAGCGCCAGGCGTTCGAGCAGTTCGAGCGTTCCGGAGTCGGCCCGGCCTTCCATGATGTCGTCGAGCAGCGCCAGCATCTGCTTGGTGCCTTCGCGGCAGAGCACGCATTTGCCGCACGACTCGTTCTGCGTGAACTGCATGAAGAAGCGGGCCACGCTCACCATGCAGGTCTGCTTGTTCATGACCACCAGACCGCCCGAGCCCACCATGGCTCCGGCGCTCTGCAGAGAATCGAAATCCAACGGCAGGTCGAGGTGTTCCTGCGTTAAGCAGCCGCCCGAAGGCCCGCCGATCTGCACGGCCTTGAAGCCCTCGCCGGTGATGTGACCTTTGTTGTCAGTCACGCCCCCGCCGATGTTGTGCACGATTTCGCGAAGCGTCGTGCCGAACGGAACCTCGATCAGGCCCGTGTTGACCACGTGGCCGGTCAGGGCGAACGTCTTCGTGCCGGGCGAGCCCTTCGTGCCGATCTGGCGGAAGGCGTGAGCCCCCTGACGAATGATGAGCGGCACGGTGGCCAGCGTCTCGACGTTGTTGATGACCGTCGGCTTGCCCCATAAGCCCGATTGGGCGGGGAACGGCGGCTTGGGCGTGGGCATGCCGCGCAACCCCTGGATGGAGGCGATCATGGCCGTCTCTTCGCCGCAGACGAAAGCTCCCGCACCTTCCATGACTTCGCAGCGCAGCGACTGACCCGTGCCGAAAACGTCGTCGCCGAGCAGCCCCAGGGCCTCGGCGTCCTTGACCGCCTTGCGGATGCGCTTGACGGCCAACGGATACTCCGCCCGGACGTAGATGTAGATTTCATCCGCCCCGATCGCCCGCGCCGCGATCATCAGGCCTTCGATCACGGCGTGAGGATCGCCTTCCATCACGCTGCGGTCCATGAAGGCGCCGGGGTCACCCTCGTCGCCGTTGCAGATGACGTACTTCTTGGGGCCGGGCTGCTGACGAGTGAGATCCCACTTCTTGCCGGTGGGGAAGCCGCCGCCACCGCGGCCGCGCAGACCCGAGAACAGCACCTCCTCGCAGACGTCCTTGGGCGTCATCTGCGTGAAGGCGCGGCGCGCCGCCGCGTAGCCGCCGACGTGGATGTATTCGTGGATGTCCTCCGGATCCAGCTTGCCGCAGTGCTTGAGGACCGTGCGAGACTGCCGGTTATAGAACGTGATGTCGTCCGTACCGTGACAAGGCTTGCCGCTGGCCGGATCCTTGTACAGTAACCGCTCAACGGGCTTGCCCTGGATCAGCGTGGTCTGCACGATCTCATCCACGTCCTCGGGCTTGACTTTGGTGTACAGGATCTCGTCGGGCGAAATGAGCACCAACGCGCCCATCTGACAGAAACCCTGACAACCGCTCTTGGACACGAACGTCGTGTCGCCGCTCAGGCAGGGTCCGTCGTCTTCGGGCTTCAACTCGGTCACCACGTCCAGGCCGGCGGCGGCAATCCTCTCGATGAACGCTTCACGCACCTTCAGTGCGCCGTTGGCCACACACCCCGTGCCCGCACAGATGGTCACGCGACGGCTGATCTTCTGCAGCGCGGCAGCGTACTTGCCGGCGATGCGCTCGAGATCGATGGTATTACAGGTCATTTTGCCCCCTCCCGCTCGAGAATCTCTTCGACCAGGGCCACCGCCGACTCCGGCGTCATCTGCCCGTGCACGTCCTCGTTCACCACCACCACCGGGGCCAGGCCGCACGCGCCCAGGCACGACACCGTCTCCACCGTGAAGAGCATGTCTGGTGTCGTGTGGCGTTTGTCGTCCAGACCGAGCCGTTCCCGGATGGCTTCGAGGATGGGAATCGATCGCTTGACGTGGCAGGCTGTCCCGTCACACAGCTTGACCACGTACTTGCCCTTGGGTTCGAGGGCGAAGTGGGCGTAGAAACTGGCCACGCCGAATACCCGGGCGGGCGGCAACCCCAGCGCCGTCGCCACGTACGTGAGCACCTCGGTCGGCAGATAGCGATACTCTTCCTGCACGGCCTGGAGGATCGGAATCAACTTGCTCGCTTGGCGATCGTGCTCGTCGAGGATGCTGCACACGCGCTCGAAGCGCCGAACCGCCAAACCTGACTGTTGCGTCACCGCCGGCATGAACTCCTGCTCCTTTGGGCTGTTGGGGCCTCTCCCGGACTGAACAACCGGCGTCCGGAACCGCGTCCCAGCTCGGGACTCTCACGACACCGTCCGCATGGGCCGCGGCAGCGTCTGGTTTCTTCCCGTACCGGTCCGGGTGGCTCCCCGCAGGTTCCGCCGGAACCGGTGGCGCCGCTTGGCGCGTCTCCCGCCGGAACAGCAACCGCCGTACCACTTCGTGCTTTTTTTCACGAGAGAAGCCAAAGATCGTGATATTTTTCACATATGTACGAAAGGTTTTCCAGTTGAGATGTAGCGGCGTGATTCCGCTGGCGTGAACCGGCCGTCCAGACGGTCCGCGCATGGTCTCACGCAGCCCAAACTGTATACATCACCTATACGGTCCAGGAGTATCCAATAGACGGGTGGCTCGCATCAGCCAACAGAATTTTGTCTCACAACAACCTTACATACATGAGCTTACCACAATGGACAACCAAGTCCGATCTGACTGTACGATCACAGAATACATGCAAACACGGGCTGTGCGAAAGCTGAAAATGAGTCCGCCGGGTCGAAGCCCAGTAACCCGCTTCTTCCCCATGTGCGAGCGAACAGCCAAACAAGCGGCGGGGTTTGCCCCGCCGTCTCGTTCCTCTCCGGACACCCTCTCTCCGACGCGATCTCCCTGCATCAAGCCGGCGCTCACCGGTTGGACTTCCCCAGTCGGCCATCCTTTAATGGGCCGACGATTGCAGCTGAAGAGGTGATACGCATGTCAGAGAACCTGCCGGAAGCCCCGCAGACACTCGAGGGTTACTACGTTCTGCACGACATCTACCGCGTGGACTGGCCCAGGTGGTGGGCGATCCAGGAGAAGTTCGGCTACGAGGTGAGCACTGCCGCCCGCCAATGGCTCGCGAACGCGGCCGGCGTCGAGGACGGTGATTCGGCCGCCTACAGCGTGCTGACGCAAAAGGGCGACCTCATGTTCGTCCACTACCGGCGAACGCCGGACGAATTGAGCCGAGTCGAGTCGTCGTTCCGGCGTCTGCGCTTGTTCGAATTCCTGCAGCCGGCTTACTCGTTCGTCTCGGTGATCGAGTTGAGCATGTACGAGCTGACGTCGGTCGCCATGCGCAAGCTGGCCGAGCAGGGACTGCGTCCGGGCACGGCGGAGTACGAAACCGAAATGGCGGCCGAAATGGAACGGCAAAAGCAGCGCGTGCAGACCCGCCTGTTTCGCAAGATCCCCGAGCAGAAGTACATCTGTTTCTACCCCATGAACAAGCGCCGTGGCGAGCAGGTCAACTGGTACACGCTGACCATGGAACAGCGGCGGGAGATGATGCGAGGCCACGGCCGAATCGGCCACAAGTACCACGAGCAGGTGACGCAAGTGATCGGCGGGGCCGTCGGACTGGACGACTGGGAATGGGGCGTCAGCCTGCACTCCAACGATATGCTGGCCTTCAAGAAGCTCGTCTATGAGATGCGTTTCGACCCGGCCAGCGCGCTCTACGCGGAGTTCGGGCCGTTCTACGTGGGCCTGCGCCTCCCGTCGGACAGCTTGCCGCAGTTCCTGACCGGCAAATGGCTGTGATCCGGCTCGGGCTGACAGCGCGAAATGGAATCCGAGCATGAGACCCGGGCTGAAGGTGCGGCCAATCCGCGTGGGAGTCTCAGACGCCGGCCTTGATTTTTCGCTGGAGTCGTGCGCCGCGCGGGGGTAGAATAAAGAGAGTAAGCGGTTTGCCGAAACTCATTTCTTCCTGTGCCGGTCGCGATGTCGCCCGGGCATGGGGCGACCTCCTCCTGGCGCGACCCCGCAGGCTGTGGAGGTGCCGCCATGAACGAAACGAAGCCTCTCCTGCTCGACGCCGGCCTGACCCGATTTGTGGAAAAGCAGATGCGCAACTGGGAGATTTCCCGCGCTCAACGGCGGGAAGTCCAACCCACGCGGCAGATCGAGGACTTCATCACCATCGCCAACATGGTCGGCGCCGGCGGACGCGAAGTGGCCCAGGCGGTGGCGGCCGAGCTGGGCTGGCCGATGTACGATCGCGACCTGCTGACCAGTATGGCCAGAGGCGACGAGAGCCGGGCCGGGCTGTACCGCTCGGTGGATGAGCGCGAGTTGGGCTGGCTGGAGATGACTCTTCGCTCGGTGATGGAAGAAGCCATGCGCAAGAACGACTACTTCCATCGCCTGACCACCACGGTCCTGGGCCTCGCCCGCCAGCGTCCGGCCGTGTTCGTCGGGCGCGGCGCCGACCTCATCCTGCCGGCGGACCGCGGCCTGCGGGTCCAATTGATCGCATCGCGCGACTTCTGCGCCCGGCGTTTCGCTGAATCGGCCGGGCTCAGTCTCGACGAGGCCCGGGCCCGCATCGACGCCATCGAAGCCGAGCGGCGGGACTTCGTGCGTCACCACTTCCATCGCGACGCCCACGACCCGGCACGCTTCGATCTGCTGGTGAACGTCGAGCGGATCAGTCCCGACCGCGCGGCCCGGATCATTCTGTCCGCCCATCGCGACCGGACCTCGTCCGGGTTGAATTGAAACAGCCCATCCTGAAACGTTTTTATGCGCTCCGCCGCCCGTCCGCATTGGACGGACCGCGCCCTTTCCGGTAACATCCGCCCTGATCCGGCGACGGAAGCCCGGACTCTCCGCGTTCAATCAACCAGGTGCAACTGATGACCGACTCGAATCCCGATTCGCTCAATGGCAAACCGCTCCCCTGGTATCGCGGGCTGAGCGGCTATCACTGGTGGGTGCTGATCATCGCCTCCATGGGCTGGATGTTCGACACCATGGATCAGCAGTTCTTCAACCTGGGCCGCGGCCCGGCCATGCAGGACGTGCTCAAATTCGATCCGGTCGTGCCGGGGCTCGAGCGACTGGAAGGGGTGCCCGGGAGCACCTTCACGGCGGCCGAGGTCAGCGGGATGGTTGAAAAGGGTCTGCTCACGGCCGAGCAGGCGCAGCGAGCGATGACCGACTCCAACGGCCAGCCGCGCGAAAGCATCACCCGCCGGGGCCTCGCCGCCGTCATCGGCTACGATCTGCTTACTCCCACGTTCGTGGAGATGGGCTCCGCCCGGCTCAAGGAAGTCTCGGTCGAGGCGGATGTCTACGACAAGCAGACCATGGACCAACTCGTCAGCAAGGGCGGGCTGTCGGACGAGGCCGCGGCCAAGCTGTTGGACCAGCATGGCGGCGCCATTCCCAAGGCCACACTCGCCCGCTACCTCGGCCAGGAACTGGCCAAGACCCGCGCCGATCAGGCGGGCGACCACAGCACGATGATCTTCGTGCTCGGCTGGGCCATCGGGGGACTGTTCTTCGGCTGGGTGGGCGACTCGCTCGGGCGGGCCAAGACCATGGCCGTCACCATCCTGACGTACTCTCTTTTCACCGGTCTGAATGGCTTGGTGCACGACGAGTTCTGGTTCAACGTGTTCCGGTTCATGACCGCGTTGGGTGTCGGCGGAGAATTCGCGGCCGGAGCGGCACTCGTTGCCGAAAGCATGCCCGATCGGGCTCGGCCGGCCGCTCTTGGCGCACTGCAGGCCCTGTCAGCCGTGGGGAACATGCTGGCAGCGGTTCTGGCCGCTCTCATCCTGCCCGTCCTGGGCTGGCGATGGCTCTTTTTCGTCGGGGCCCTGCCCGGCCTGATCGCCGTCTTCGTCTTCCTCAAGCTCAAAGAGCCTGAAAAATGGCGGGAAGCCCGGGCCAAGTGGCTGGCCGAGAAAGCCGCCGGCATCACCCGCAAGCACTCGTCCTACGCCGGATTGCTCGCCGATGCACGGTGGCGCAAGCGAGCCATCATCGGCCTGCTGCTGGGCGTGGTCGGCGTGGGCGGCTTGTGGGGCGTCGGGTTCTTCACGCCCGAACTCAATCGGCTCATCGGCAAGATGTACTCGCCCGAGAAACGCGAGCAGTTCGTCTCCTACGCGTTCTTCCTCCAGCAATTGGGCGCGTTCTTCGGCATCTCGGCCTACACCGTGCTCTCGCTGAGGATGGGCCGACGACCGGCGTTCGCTATCTTTTTCGCCCTGGCCTTCGTCGTCGTGAGTTACACGTTCCTGTTCGCCGACACCATCGTGGAAGCGTACGTGCTGGCCCCCATTGTCGGGTTCGTGACGCTCGGGCCGTTCGGCGGCTATGCGATCTACTTCCCCGAGCTATTCCCCACCCGGCTGCGTTCGACCGGCGTCGGCTTCTGCTATAACGTGGGCCGATTCCTGGCCGCCCTGCTCAACCCGATCAAGAGCAGCCTGAAGGGCTTGTTCATGGCGGGGACGCTGACGTTACCGCTGCTGCCCAGTGCCATCAACAATGCGGAACTGGCCATCCGGTACGGCTCGTTCGTGATGATCTTCATCTATCTGGTGGGCCTGGTCGTGGTCCTGTTCGCGCCGGAAACGAAGGACCAGCCGCTGCCGGAGGATTGAGTTCCGGGCCGCCGGTGACCAGCGTTCGGGGGAGCTTCCCCGGATTCCGCGTCACCCGGGGCCATCGCACCCGAACTCGGAAGAGGACACATACAGCCGAGTTCCGTCGTCCGCCGGACCGTCGCGTCCGGCATTGAAAGGCGTACGTGAGAGGCAATCGACCATGAGCGAAACGGAGATCTTGAGCCAGTTGTCGGCCGCAGTGGAGAACCTCGACCTCGCCGGCGTGGTTCCCCTGACTCGCTCGGCTCTCGACCAGGGAATGGCACCCGCCAAGGTCCTGAACGAGGGGCTGTCCGCCGGCATGCGGGAAGTGGGCAAGAAGTTCAACAGCGGCGACATGTTCATGCCCGAGGTGCTCGTGGCCTGCGACGTGTACTTCGCCGGCCTCGACGTGGTCCGTCCGCTGCTGGCCGCCGACCGCACTCACGTGCTGGGCAAGATCATCATGGGCAACATTCACGGCGACGTTCACACCGTGGGCAAGCAGGTCGCCATGCCCGTGTTTGAAGCCAGTGGGTTCGAGGTGGTGGACCTGGGCGAGGATCTCAACGACGAAGCGTTCGTCGAAGGCATCCGCAAGCACAACCCGCAGGTGGTCGGCCTGGGCACGTACATGACCTCAACGTTCATGCACACCGCCAAGACCGTGGAAGCCATCACCAAGGCCGGCCTGCGCGACAAGGTGAAGATCATCTGCGGCGGCCCCGCCGTGGACGCCGAGGCCGCCCGCCGCATGGGCGCCGACGACGCCAGCGACGACGCCTGGAAGGGCGTGGAGAAGATCAAGCGACTGCTGGGGATTGCGTAACGGACGGAGAGCGAGTAAACGGAGAACCGGGGAGTGCGGATCGCGAGATACCTTCCTCTGTTCCCCATTCCGCTTTTCTCATCTTCTGCGGAGCGGAATCATGAGCAAGATCGTCGATGAATGGGTCAGTCGGTTGAAAGGCAAACTCGCTCCCGTCGGCGAGATGTCACACTGGGAGCGAATGGCGGCCGCCCTGCGACTCGAACGCACGGATTACGTCCCGGTCGCTCCGGAACTCGACTACTGGCAGATCACCTACGCCGGTTACTCGCACCAGGAGATCTACAACGACGTCGACAAGACCACCGACGCGTGCATCAAGACCTGGGCGGACCTGCGGCTCGACGCCATCTGGATGTACGTGGACATCAGCCACCAGATCGAAAACTTCATCCCCCCCGAGAAGCGTTCCGAGCATTTCATCCACCGCGGTGAGAAAGACTACCTCATGTTCAAACCGATCGCCCGCACGCTCGACGAGGCCATCGCCCTGTACGAGACGCGGGCGTACGAAAAGTATGTAAACGACTCGCGGGCGGTCACGCACTACACGCCCCACATGCTCCAGCTCCTGGAGTTCCAGGAGAAGATGGACCGCCAGGTGCCGGTCATCGTCGGCTTTGCCACCCCCACCAACTACGCCGAAACCATCGTCGAGGTCCAGAACTTCCAGCGATGGATGATCACCGAGCCGGAAAAGACCCGCCACTACCTCGAGCTGTGCCTCAAAGAGCGGCTCGAATCCCTCGAGTTCTACCGCGATTTCGCGGCCAAAAACGGCTGCCAGTTCGTGTGCCTCTTCGGCGGCGCCCGAACCTGGGGTCCCAAGCACCTGGACCAATTCGGCTACGTGGACCGAATCTTCGCCGAAAAGGTCAAGGACGTGTTCCCCTACGTTTTCTGGCACCATTGTGGCCGCAATCTACCCCGAGCACTAGAATTGATTCGTGACATGCCGGGCGTTAAGGGCATTCAATACGATATGCCCTATTATGGCCAGGACATCGAATGGCCGCAGTGGTGCGGACAGGTCGCGGAATTGTTGAAAGGCAAATCCTGCGCCATGAATTCGCCCACTACGCAGATGGCCTGCCACGGTACCGCGGACGAGGTTCGAAACGCGGTGCGGGAGTTCATCGACTCCACGCTTCCGCATACCACCGCATGCGTCATGCCCGGCTGTGAAGTGGATTCATTCTCGCCCGTGGAAAACGTGAAGGCCATGGTGGAGGCGGCACGTTCCCGGCCAATCAAATGATCGAATGCAGATGGAACGGACGGGCTCGGTCTCCATGAATCAGACGGACGGACGGGTGATCGAACTTGATGTTCGCGTCGAGACCGACGAGGTCCTCCGCATGATGGGGTGCGGTAAGGAAGGCAAGCTGCGACCCGAACACCGGGCTCTGGTCGAGACCCTCATCGAGCACAGCGCGTCGGCCATTCGGGCTCGCGGAACGTATGCCGTATACCCCGTAACTCGCATGACCGACACCGAATTGGTGCTGGCCCAGTGCCCACCGATTCGCGGTCCCATCGCCGGTTTCCTCAAGCCGGCCACGCGAGTGGCGGCCTTCGTCACCACCGTCGGTGACGACATCGAGCGAATGGCCGATGAGCGCCTTCGCAAGGGGGCCCGGCTCGAAGGCTACATTCTCAACGCCATTGGCTCTGCTGCCGCCGACGCCGCCGTCGATGCTCTCGCCGATATCATCTACTTCGAAGACGCCAACCCGGAAGAGGCACTCACTCCGCCGTTCAGCCCCGGCTATTGCGGCCTGTCGCTCGACGAACAGATTTCGCTTTTCGCGATGGTCAACACGCGGCCGCTGGGGGTCAAGCTGCTACCGACCATGATCATGCAGCCGCTCAAGAGCGTCTCCGGCCTGATCGGCATCGGCCCGAGCAACCAAGTCGAAGCACACGGTGTGCCCTGCCAGTGGTGCGATCTGACCACCTGTCACATGCGAAGATGAAAAGAGCTTTGAGCTATGAGCCAGAGCGCAGGCAAGCACTGCCGCGCGAGCCATTCGTCATTCTGATTTCGTCATTCGTCATTCGGGCTTCGTCATTAACGCCGCCAATCGCGCCAGCGACTCGCCTCGTGCCTTGCCCTGCCAACTGTCGCGGCGGACCAGCTCGCTGCGGATGTCGTTGAGCACACCCGACTTGTCCAGACACCACTGCGGCGCGATCAGCACGTCGGCCGGAGCATCGGCGTGCATCCGCTGAATCACCATCTCCGGCGGCAGGAGTTCGATCACGTCGCAGACCAGGCTGACATACTCCTCGCGTGACAGCAGCGGGATCTCGCCCCGCTCGTACTGACGCGCCATCACCGTGTCGCGCATGATGTGCAAGAGGTGAATCTTGATGCCGTCGATCGGCAGTTCGGCGATGCGTCGATGGGTTTCGAGCATCATCTCTGGCGTTTCACCGGGCAGGCCGAGGATGGTGTGCACGCAGATGCGGATGCCCCGGCCGGCAGTCAGTTTCACCGCGCTGACGAACTCATCATAGGTGTGCGCGCGATTCACCAGTTGCAGCGTCTTGTCGTGCGCGCTTTGCAGACCGTACTCGATCCACACCTCGCCCCGCCGCGCGTGCTCAGCCAGCAGGTCGATCTTGGCTGCATCCACGCAATCGGGCCGCGTGCCGATCGAAAGGCCGACCACATCCGGAGAACACCACGCCTGCTCGTAGAGTCGGGCGAGTTCCTCCACCGGCGCGTGCGTGTTGGAATAAGCCTGAAAGTACGCGATGAACTTGGTGGCCCGCACGCGGCGGCGAGCCGACTCCATGCCGGCGAGCATCTGGGCCCGAATCGCTTCCGGAGCCAGCCGGGCGGGTGGGCTGAAGCCGGTGTTGTTGCAGAACGTGCAGCCCCCGAACGCCCGCGTGCCGTCGCGGTTGGGGCAGCTCATCCCCGCGTGCAGCGTAATTTTGTGCACCCGGCAGCCGAACCGCCGGCGCAGGTAATGCCCGAAGGCGTGATAACGACTGATCTGGATTGCGGGCGTACTCATCTGCCTGGAATGATACACAAAAACCGGCACGGATACCCACCCGCGTCGCTGCGTCACTTCACATCACTCGCGCCCAGACGACCTTGAGATATTCGCTTTCGGGACAGTTGGCCATCACCGGGTGATCCGGCCCGGCACCGGTCTGATCGACGATTTGCAGTGACCGGCCGGCCCGGTTCGCGGAAGCCTTGACGATATCGAGGAACGCCAGGCGCGAGACCGAACCCGAGCACGAACAGGTCACCAGGAGACCGCCCGGCTTGACCACGGTCATGCCCAGCGTGTTGAGATCGCCGTACTTGCGCGCCCCATCGGCGAACTCGTCGCGGTTACTGACGAATTTGGGCGGATCGAGCACGACAACGTCGTAACGGTGACCCGACGTCTGCATCTGCCGCAGGTAGCTGAACGCGTCGGCGTGAACGTACTTGATGCGCTGTTGATTCAGTTTGGCGTTGCGCTTGGCCAGTTCAACCGCATTCTCGTCCAGATCGACGCCGGTAACCGCGTTCGCAGCGCCGAGCGTCTTGGCATAGAGTCCAAACCCGCCGGTGTAGCAGCAAACGTCCAGCAGGTCGGCCCCGCTGGCCAGACTCGCCAGCCGCCGGCGGTTTTCGCGTTGATCGGCGAAAAAGCCCGTCTTGTGCCCGCCGCGAAGATCGACTCGGAAGCGCAGGCCCGACTCGGCGATCTCCAGCGTGGGAGGCACGGCATCGGACAGCTCGGGCGCGACGTGGAATCCCTCCATCTGCTCGACGCGGTCGTCAGCCCGCACGACGAAGCGGTTGATTCCGGTCAACTCCGTCAGCACTTGCCGGATCAGTTCGATCTGCCGATACATCCCCAACGAGAAGAGCTCAATCGCAATCCACTCGGCATAGCGTTCGACGATCAACCCGCTCAGCCCGTCGCCCTCGGCGTGCACCAGCCGGTAGACGTTCGTCTTGTCGTCGTTGCGGAACAGCCGCTCACGCCATGCGATGGCCTGGCCCAGCCGTTCCCGGAAGAAGGATTCGTCGATCGGTCGAGGCCCGTGGGACAGCATGCGGACGGCAATCTGCGAACGGGCATGATACAAACCGTGTCCGAACAGACGATCCTGGCGATCGTAGACGGCGACGACGTCGCCGGAACGCGCGGCTGGGTCCGCGCCGGCCAACATCCGCTTGTAGATGAACGGGTGTGAACTGGCCGATCGCAGGCGCACCCACGGATGCGGGCCGGTGTGCTGCGGCGGCGGAGCGGTTGAAACGGCGGGCTGAGCGTGATCGCGCATCTGACTATCTTTGCCCCGGCAGGCGGGCATTGCAAGCGGGGCTGGTCAGTTGTCAGTTGCCAGTGGTCAGTTGTGGGGCCGCGTCCGCTCCCCTCACCGCGTCACCGCGTCGCCGCGTCTTTCCTTCTTCCCTCCATCCGCTGTCGCCACTCGGGCATCTGCTCCGGCCGAACCGCCGCCCACAGGCCGGCCTTGGCCTTGCGAGCCCGCTCCTCCAGTTGCAGGAAGCGCTCTCGCCAGGGGTGGGGAAATCGCGGATCGGCATACGCAAAGCCCTGCTCGATCAGATCCTCGTTGAGCGTGCTCTGACTGTCCGGCGGGTAGACATACGCGAGCAGGCGGTCATAACGGTCGCGGGTCCTGTCGGGCGCGAGCACGATGCGGACGCGCTGACCCAGCAGGCGCGACTTGGCGTAGACCGAGGCTTCCGGACCGAAGTGCATGGGCGCTGTGCCCGGCTTGACGGTTTCCGGCGTGTCCACGCCCCAGAGCCGCACACGCGTGGAGGCCCGCATGCCGTCGACGGCATCAATGTCGAACGTGTCGCCGTCCACCACGTGGATGCACGTAAACGTCCGGTTGTGGTAGCGTTCGTGGTCGGTGCCGAACGGCGTCTTGACGCGCTGGTAGGAGAGAACGCCCGCGACCGCCAGAAGGATCACGAACGCCAGTGGATGGCGTCGCCAGGCACGAGGCCAGAACTCCGGCCGCCGGGGAACTCGGTTCCGCCTGAATCGCCGCATGGGGGTAAGCCGGTTGTCTTCCAGGTTCACCGGGTCTGCCCAACCCGGCTCGACTGAGCACTGCCGATACCGTTTGCGGACGTGTCACACCAGATTGTGCTTGTACCAGTCGATGGCTCGCCTGAGCCCTTCGGCGAAGTTGACCACCGGCTCGAAACCGATGATCTGCCGGGCCAGCGAGATGTCGGCCAGCGAATGCTTGATGTCGCCGGCTCGCTCGGCCACGTGCCGCGACGGAACGTTCTTGCCCAGCAGCTTGTTGATCTCGGCGATGATGCGGTTCACCGACACGCGCTCGCCGCAAGCGATGTTGATCACCTCGCCCGAGAGCTTGGGCGCCTTGGCCGCCAGCATGTTGGCGTGCACGACGTTCTCGATGTAGGTGAAATCGCGGGTCTGCTCACCGTCGCCATAGACGGTGGGCGGCTCATCGCGCAAGATCGCGGTGACGAAAGCGGGGATCGCGGCGGCATACTGACTCTTGGGATCCTGCCGCGGGCCGAACACGTTGAAATAGCGCAGCGAAATGGTCTCGAGCCCGTAACACTTGTGAAACACGCTCAGGTAGTATTCGCCGACCAGCTTGTTGACGGCATAGGGACTGAGCGGATCGGGCCGGGCCGTCTCGCGTTTGGGCAGTTCGGGTTGATCGCCGTAGGCACTGCTGCTGGCTGCGAAAATGACGCGACGGGCGCCGGCGTCGCGGGCGGCCATGAGAATGTTGAACGTGCCGTCGATATTCGCTTCGTGCGACGTGACGGGATTCTCGACCGATACGGGCACCGAGGGGACGGCCCCTTGGTGAAAGACGATCTCCACGCCCGCGCAGGCCTTGGCGCAGTCGGACTTGTTGCGCAGATCGCCCTCGATCAGTTCGATCTTGTCCAGGAACGGGGCGATGTTCCGGCGATGGCCGGTGGCGAAGTTGTCGAGCACGCGGACCGACTCGCCGTCGCGGACGAGCCGCTCGACGAGGTGAGACCCGATAAAGCCCGCCCCGCCGGTAACCAGGTATTTCGCCATTCGTCTGACTCCCGTTGTGTCGGTCCGCGCTGAGGCGGTCGATTCGGTATTACCGGGCTTACGACACCCGGTCCGAGCCGGTTCACGCATCCGGATCCGGCTCAACCGGATACATCGGCTCGCGGCCCTGCAGAACCGCGATAATGTCATCGACCACATCGTTCATGGCCGCGATTCCTTCCTTGCTGCGGGCAGCCACGTGCGGCGTGAGCACGCAGTTCGGGGCCGATAACAGCGGATGATCCGGCGGCGGCGGCTCGGGATCGAACACGTCGATGCCGGCACCGGCGATCCGCCCCTCCCGCAAGGCCCGGGCCAGCGGCTCGGCCTGGACCACCGGCCCCCGCGAGGTATTGATCAGGATGGCCGAGGGCTTGAAATGCGACAGCGCTGCATCGCCGATCATGCCTCGGGTCAACCGCGTCAACGGCACGTGACACGTCACGATGTCCGCGTTGGCGTAAACCGCTTCGGCGGAAGGCTGCGCCTCGGCGGCAAAGGGCAGGTAGCCAATCTCGCGAATGTCATAATAGATCACCCGCGTGCCGAAGCCCAGGTGCAGCCGCTCGCTGACCGCCCGCCCGATTCGCCCCATGCCGATGACGCCGAGCGTCTGGTGCCGAAGCTCCAGCGTCTGGGGTGCCTCGGACCGTAACGTGGCGAACTCTCCCCGGCGGACGCGCGGATCGAACTCCGCGATCTTGCGCTGAACGGCGATAATGAGCCCGACCGTAAGATCGGCCACCGCGTGCGTGCTGGCCGCCGGCGTATTCACCACCACGATGCCCGCGGCCGCTGCCGCGGCGACATCGATGTTATCCACGCCAACGCCGCCGCGACCGATGACCTTCAGCCGGCCCCCCTTCTTGGCCGCCTCAATCACGCGGGCGGTCACGTGAACGTACGTCCGCACGGCCAGCGCGTCGGCTTGGGCGACCTCGGCCGCCAGCTGCTCCTCGTCCGGCCGATCGAGCATGACGACTTCGCCGGCCGCCTGCAGCCGGGCCAGGGCCGACTCGCTAATTCTCTCGGCAACAATAATTCTCGGTTTTGCTTCGTCAGCCATATGCTGGCATTATCCGAGATTTCCAGCCGCGAACAAGGGCGCCGCTCAAGCGTCCTTGGTAACGCCGAACACCGCCAGCGCCGCATCCTGATCGGCAGCGATTTTGAAATGCTTGTGCAGGCGGGCGATCTCGAACAGCCGGATAATCTCGGGGCGCACGCCGCACAAAACCAGCTTGCCCTTGATCGCCGCCAACTTCTTGTCGAGCGTGAGAAGGATGCCCAGGGCCTGCGACGAAAACGTCTGGACCTTGGCGAAGTCGATCACGACCTTGCGGCAGTCCTGATGTTCCACCAGGTCGTACAATTGCTGGCCGATCTGCTCGATCTGGGGCAGGTCGCGGATGTGAGCGTCCACGAACGTGGCGACCATCACGTCCTTGATCAGGTGCGTCAACAGCTTGGGGGCGGGCGGCATGTCATGTCCTCCGGGACCGAAATGATGACGGTGAATCCCCGTCGCGGGCCAATTATAGCCGCAATCCCCGGAGGGCCAAATGCAAAGCACAGCATCGACCCGCCGTTCCAAGATGAATGACTCCAACTCCTCCCCAGCCCCCAGCCTCCAGCCTCCAGTCCCCAGCCTTCAGTCCCCAGCCCCCAGCATCAGATGCCCCAGCGACACTCTTCCGCGTCGCTGATGTAGAAGCCCGGGGCGGTCAGGCAGCGCTGGAAGATGCCGAAGTCGTCCATGTCCACGTCGTTGTCATCATCCAGGTCGGGCGGGAGATGTTGGGAGATGGTCAGTTCCTGCACGCATCCCTCTGGCAGATTCGTGACATCGTAGAGGATGCCAGGGCCGGTGCTACATGCGAGGAACATGAGGAAGTCGTCCTCGTTCACGACGCAGTCGTTGGTGAAGTCGGCCCGGCCGCCATGCATGATCAGGCTCTCGAAAAGGCTGGCGCTTTGGCCGTCCGGGTTGGTGTAGATGATGGTGCGATACGACCAGCCGGCGCCGGGCTGGAGATAGAACCGCACCAGTGCATGTCGATCGTCGAGCAAGTCGACGCTGAGCACGGTGATGTCGCCGCCTGTGAACTCGACCGTCGGGCCGTTGCCGGTCGGCCGGGCGTCGAAGAAGTTCGTGCCGGTCAGCGTGATGACGTGCTCGGTCTGCGTGTTGCATGCGTGGTAAGCGACCGGTTCGAGCGTAGGAGCGGGAGCGAGAATCTGCGCCACCTGCACGCCCCAGGCGTTGGTGCCGGCGGCGAATGGCTGGATGGTCCAGAGCGTGGCGTCGTCGACCGGATCGACCGTCGTCTGCGAGATTTCACCCCAGCGACGGCCGTCCGCACCCCCCGGATCGTACGTGGGATTGTAAGGCTGCGCGGCAGCAGTGAATCGATTCGGCGAAACAAGAAAGCCCCCCGGAAGCAATGACATCGCCGCTGCATCGATGTACGACGCGCTGCCGGCCACGCTGAAGCCGAACGCGATCCGTCCGCGGCCGGACGTCATGACCGAGGGCGTCCAGTAGGACAGCGGGTTGGCGAAGGCCGTGTCGTAGATGGTACCGGACGACGCCAGCGTCGGCGTGCCGCTCAAGTCTTTCACTTCGTACCATCGCACGCCCACCCGGTTGGGCTCCGAGGTCGCCTTGCCGGCAGCGTTGACGTTGATGTTGTGGGCGGTCCACAACCGGCCGCCGCGAATGTGCGCGGCACACAGCCGGTCGTCCATGGCGTTGAGATATCCGTTCGCGCCGGCGTTGTTGCCGAGGTGCGGCACGAGATACGGCGGAAACGTGTCGGCCGGCAGGAGCAGCGGAATATTCGCGGAGATCGCGGGCGTGCCGCCCGGATCCTGGATGCGACGGAGTGTCAGGCTGCCCAGGCTGTCGTTGCTCACGCCGATGATGTAACCCTCCGTCGCGTCGGCGTCGAGATTGTCGGCACCTTGCGGCGAGTAAGGTCCGGAGCCGGATGGTCCGTCGGTCAGATCGCGAAAGACACTCACGACCATGGGGCCGATCCCCAAGACGCTACTCTTGCGCACGACAAAGACGGCGGTGCCGTTGTAACTGCCCGGTGTGCCAATGCCGCAGTACTGATTCACGCCGATGTACAGCGCATGCGCATCGATTCCCAATGTGGCGAAATCCGCTATGCAGTCGGCGCTGCCCGCCGGTGTAACCTGATGCGGCTCGAAGGAGAGAAGCCGCCACTGCGTCGATCCGGTGATGATCGCACCGTTGCTCACCGCCAGGAGAATGCGGTTGGGCGCGACGAGATTCCCCATACCATCGGTTTGCAGCGTACTGGCCAGCACGAACCAGCGCTGGCTCAGCCGATCGAAGCGCACGCGAGGATCAACGACCTCCGCGGAATTTCGGACGGCGTTGAAGAAGGCGTTCAACGAAACATCCAGGATGCCGAGGCCGCCGGTGTTCTTGTCGAACAGGCGGATGCGCCCGTTGACCGCCAGGAGGAGTTGCGTCGGTCCCACGGCTCCGCTCGGGCTCGGCGGATTCCGTTCGGCGTCGGCATAAACGGCCGCCATAAACGTCAGGCCGAACGCCTGCGGCTCGCTGCTGGACATATCCTGGGCAGTCACGTGCCGGTGCGATGCGGCATCTTCCCACACGACGGAGGCATTGGGCAATCGCCGGCGATCCGGTCCACGCAGCAACGGCCGGTGCACGCTCGCCTGTCTCGAATCTGATGTAAGCCGAGCATCGTACTCTCTACCCGCCGCCACGATCTGCTCGGTTGATTGCACCACGCCTGCCGGACCTGTCCATGGTGTGGCCATGGTCCACGCCGGCTCTGGCGACTGGGCGAGCGCAGCCGACACCGCGGCACACACGACTCCCACCGCCTGGCGGATCGGGCCGGCGGCCTGGAGGCCGGCCAATCGACACGTTAGGACATGATGCATGGAGATCCCTTTCCCGATACACGCTCTAGTTCTCGCGCGATTGTAGGGTGGCCGTGCCACCGCGCGCGGCGCAGGACTCGAATTTGTGCGGCTGGGGCGTTAGCCTAAAGCGGTCCCTCAGGACATGACTCAGGAGCAGTGACCGCATGAACGGGAAAGCACGAATACAGAGCATACTGAACGGCGAGCGATGCGACGTTCCGCCGTTGATGCCGATTGTGCACACGGCCCTGGCACGCGTACAGGCCGTGCTGCTCGGACGGTACTTCACCGATGCGTGCGTGATGGCTGACGTCATCATGAGCGGCTATCGCGAATTCGGATTTGACGGCGTGCAACTGACCATGGGCGTGGCGGGCGAAGCCGAAGCGCTCGGTGCGGATGTCGAGCAGCCGCCGGACGGTGCGCCGCTGGTCAAGAGCCATCCCTTGCGGGATCCCGCCTGCCTCGATCGTCTACGCGAGTGCGACGTGGCCGGCGGAGGACGGATGCCGCTCTATCATGAAGCCGTGGCTCGAGTGGTCGAACAGATCGGGAACGAGGTCTTCGTCCTGAGCACGCTCCGCGGTCCGCTCAACATCGCCTCGCAGCTTCGCGGCGTCGAGGACGTGCTTATCGACATGATCGACGACCCGGAGGGCGTCGAGCGCATTCTGGACTTCACCACCGACGTGGCCATCCAATGCTCGCGAGCCTCGCTCGCGGCCGGGGCACACGGGCTCATGTTCGGCGAAGCCACCTGCTCGCCCAACTTCATTTCGCCCGCCATGTATCGGCAAATCGTGCATCCGCGGCACGTGCGGCTGGTGGCCGAGCTTCGCCGCATGGGCGTCCAGTGCGTCGGCCTGCACGTGTGCGGCAACATTCTGCCCATCCTGGACGACCTCATCGCCACCGGGGCAGACCTGCTCGACGTGGACTATCAGGTGCCCGCAAGCCAGGCGCTCGAGCGGGCGGCCGGCCGCGTGACGCTGCGCGGCAACCTCGACCCGGTGGGCGACCTGTTCAAAGCCACGCCGGAGAGCGTTCGTGAAAAGACTCGATCGCTCGTCGGTCAAACCGCAGGCCAACGCTGGATCCTCAGCAGCGGCTGCGACATTCCACCCGGCACGTCGCGCGAAAACCTGGCGGCCCTGCGACCGTGAACTCAGTGTGGTGAATTTATTAGAGAGAATCACATTTCTTGTTGCGCCGAGCGGTATGCCGGCGCGGCAACAAATTGCTGCGCTGAATCAGCTAACCACAAAGGACACAGAGGAGCACAGAGAAGATGGTCCGATCTATTCCCCTCTGTGTTCCTCTGTGCCCCCTGTGGTCGCTAGCTAACGCCTGGAAAACGCCACGGGTTTGGTCCTCCTCATCCGTGACCCATCCGGGCAGAAGGCTTCCAAATGGCCACACTGCACACTATGCTGGCCGGCTCGGGATAAACGGACTTCGGGGAGCGGAACGGAGGTTATATGAATCGCACACTGTGCTGCGCCGTATGGCTGGCGGCTGTTTTGGCATTCATCGGCCTGGCGACATCGGCGGACGCGGAGATTGCCTCGCAGCGCTCGCAAGCCGCCGGCCTGCAATCGTGGGCCGAGCTCTCGACCTGCAAGATCTTCCGCGATCATCTGCCCCCGGCTGACGCCCCTCGCGAGCTACGAATCTGCGCCGCACGGAATGAATGGGAGTCGGCGCAATGGGTGCTGCGTCCGGACCGACCGGTCACACTGGTCTCCGCTGATGTAACCGTGCCTACCCGGTCCGACGGCCGACGTCTCGCCCCCGGCAGCGTGGGGTTGCTCGAGGTTCGCTACGTTCATCTGCCTAACTACAAGAAGGACTATCCCGATCCGTTACCGCCGCTGAAGCTGCCGTTGTCGCTCGCGGCCGGCCAGACACAGCCCATCTGGATTCGCGTGCGGATTGCCGCCGACACCGAGCCGGGCGACTACCATGGCGGCTTGCAACTGCGGTTCGACGACGGCTCGGCGGAGGCCGTTCCGCTAACCGTCACCGTCTGGCCGCTCACGTTGCCGGCAAAGCCCTCGATGCGAACCGCCTTCGGCATCTGGGACAAGTGGATTGCCGTCCATCACGAGGTATCGCCCGGCAGCGCCGAGCATCGCCGGCTCGTGGAAGCCTACTACGAGGAACTGCTCGAGCATCGCATCTCGGCCTACTCGCCGCCGGTCAGCGTGCTCGATCCGGCGGCCGGCCGATATCTGTCCGACGAGCGGGTGACCAGCTTCACCGTTCCGTACAGCGACGACGAGGCGAAGCTGCGCCGGACCATCGAGCACATCCGCCAAAACGGCTGGCAGGACAAGGGCTACTTCTACGTAGTCGATGAACCCAAGGACGAGGAGCAGTACCGGCGGCTGACCGAAGTCTGTCGCAAGATACACGCCATAGACCCAAGCCTGAAGATCGTGGCCCCGTTCTACTGCGATTCGGAGTTCGGCGAGAAGAAGACGCCCTACGAGTTGCTGCGCGGACTGATCAACATTTGGTGTCCCAACACGGGATACTTCAAGCCCGAACCCCTCATCGAACGGCAGCAAGCGGGCGATGAAGCGTGGTGGTACGTCTGTTGCGGCCCGGGTGAGCCGCACGCCAACTTCTTCATCGAGATGGCAGGCATGTCACACCGGATGCTCATGTGGCAGCAGAAGAAGTATGGCGTCGAAGGGCTGCTCTACTGGGGCACGACGGCGTGGAACACGTCCAGCACGACGGACCCGTGGGAGGACATGGCCACCGTCAAGGACATCAACCCCTACATCCACGGCGACGGGGCGCTCTTCTATCCGGGCAAGAAGGTCGGCGTCGACGGTCCGGTCACGTCCGTTCGTCTGGAGATCATCCGCGACGGCCTGGAAGATTACGAGTATCTGACGCTGTATGAAAAGCAGTTCGGACCGGCTCGAACACAGGAACTCATCAGCCGCGTGGTGAAAAGCCTGACCGAGTTCGAGCGTGACCCGGCCGTCCTCGACAGGCTCCGCCAGGAGATGGCCCGGATGCTCATGTCGAAATAGGCTGCGAAGCGGGTCAGCTTTGGGCTTTACTCTGCTATCCCGCATTCGTCATTCTGATTTCGTCCTTCGTCATTCCGCCCGCAGCGTCTACTTGGCCGCCTCGCGGGCGCACGTCTTGGCCTTCGCTTTGCGAGCCGCGTCTTCCTGATTGATCAGCTTGTACTCGATCCCATCGACGAGGGCGATCCAGGATGCCTCGATGATGTTCTCGCTCACGCCGACGGTGCTGAAGATTTCGTGCGTCTCGTTGTCGCGGAACTCGATGGTGACTCGCACGCGGGCGGCGGTGGCGGCCCGGGGATTGATGACGCGGACTTTGTAGTCGATCAGCCGTACATGTTCGACGGCGGGATAATGATCCCGCAGGGCTCGGATCAGCGCGGTGGCCATGGCGTCCACCGGGCCGTGCCCCCCGGACACGTGATGCTCGAGCTTGCCGTTGACCCTGAGCTTGACGATCACCTCGGTATCCGGCTCGGTCGCACCGTTGCGCAGCGCGACGGCCCGCCAGTGCTCCAGCTCCCAGAACGGGCGATAGCGTCCCAGTTCCTTGCGGCATAGCAGCTCGAAACTTGCCTCGGCCGACTCGAAGACGTAGCCCTGATTCTCGGCATCCTGCAGGCGCTTGAGCAGCCGCCGCTGAATGCTCTTGTCGCTGTCCACATTGAGCTTCTTGCCCATCTTCTCGGCCACACCGCTGGCTCCGCTGAGTTCGCTGATGAGCACGCGGCGCGAGTTGCCCACCGCCTCGGGATCGACGTGCTCGTAGCTGCGGGTGACGCGACGGACCGCATGCACGTGCATCCCACCCTTGTGGGCGAACGCCGAATTGCCGACGTAGGGCTGATTGTCCACGGGCACCTGGTTGACGATCTCGTACACGTAGCGGCTCAACTCGGTCAGTCGCTTGAGCCCGCCGGGAACCAGCACGTCCTTGTCGAGCTTGAGGGCGAGATTGGCCGCCACCGTGGTCAAATCGACGTTGCCGCAGCGTTCGCCGATGCCGTTGATCGTGCCTTGCACCTGTACCACGCCGTGTTGCACGGCGGTCAGCGAGTTGGCCACCGCCACGCCGGCATCGTTGTGACAGTGAATGGCCAGCTTCACCTTGACGTGCGGGCGGATGGCGTCGATGAACTCGGCCACGCGATCGGGCAGCGAACCGCCATTGGTGTCGCACAGGCACAAGCAGGACGCCCCGGCTCGCTCGGCGGCCAGGAGCGTCTGCAAAGCGAACTCCGGATTCGCTGCGTAGCCGTCGAAGAAGTGCTCGGCATCGTAAATAACCTCGCGACCATGCTCGACACAGTAGCGCACCGAGTCGGCGATCATGGCGAGGTTCTCCTTCTCGGTGATGCCCAGCACTTCGCGAACGTGCAGGTCCCAGGTCTTGCCCACGATGGTGACCACGGGCGTCTCGCTGGCCAGCAGGGCCTGCATGCCGTCGTCCTTGTCGGGCGTGACGCCCTTGCGGCGGGTCATGCCGAAGGCCACGACCTTGGCGTGCTTGAGCTCGAGACGGCGGACCTCGCGGAAGAACGCGCTGTCCTTCTCGTTGCTCAGCGGATAGCCGCCCTCGATGTAGTCCACGCCGAACTCGTCGAGCCGCCCGGCAATGAGCAGCTTGTCCTGCAGGCTGAGGCTGACGTTCTGGCCCTGCGTTCCGTCCCGCAACGTCGTGTCATACAGTTCGATGCGTGGCTTGGTCGGCGGCATAAAGGCGGTTCCTGTGCTTGACTGACTCTTCCCGAAACGTGCCAAGGCGCGTCCTGGCGGCACCCGCGACGACGAACGGCGTGGCCGCGGACGGCGTTCACCGTCTCATGTATCGCCGCTCGCACCACCTGCGACGCGTGGAAAATCCAACTACAAAAAAAGCCCTGCCAGATCTTGGGCAGGGCTTTGAAATTCACGTCGCTCGACGCGCCCTACCCGCCGAACCCCCCGATAATAATGATGATCCCCATACCGGTTATCGGACCGGCGAGGTATCGGGCGAGAGTCTCGGACGGGTAGTTGGTCATGGCCCTTATGGTAGCGTGGGGCCGCCTCGGCGGCAAGCGGTCCGGTTGTGGCCGGCGTACGAGGGGTTTAGAATAAGAATTCCGTGGCACACGGGCGAATTGCGGGGCCCCGGCGTCCCCCCCGCGGTCCCGGCGTTTTGGGCGACCGCTTCCGGCCGCCCCCAGGTATCCCGAGATGTCCAATTCCCGAAGTATCCGTGCGGTCTTTCCCGGGACGTTCGATCCCGCCACCAATGGCCACCTCGATATCATCAAGCGGGCCATCGCGCTGGTGGATGAGCTGATCATCGCCGTTGGTCACAACCCCGAAAAACAGCCCCTGTTCACCGCCGACGAGCGGGTGGAGATGCTGCGCGAGCTGACCGGCGACATCCCGGGCGTCCGCGTCGAGGCCTACGAGGGGCTGACCGGCGATTTCGTCCAGCAGGTCCAGGCCAACATCATCATCCGCGGCATTCGCGACAACGTGGACCTGCACTATGAACTGCAGCAGGCCAACATCAACCTGGCCATCGCCAACGTCGAAACCGTCTTTCTGTTGACCCGTGATCAGTTCGCCCTGACGTCCAGCACGTACATCAAACAGATCGTCGAACTGGGTTACCAGGACCTGGAGCGGCTCAGCCGCATCGTGCCCGCCAACGTGGCCCGCCGCCTGCGCGACAAGCTCCGGCGCAAGTGACGGGCTTGATGGAGCGCGGAGCCTCTCGGATCGAAAAGCGTGTCCCACGCCAGCGCCGCGCTGCACGCTTCGCCTAATCCATCAGTTGACAGGGAACGGAACCGCGCACAAGTCGGCCACAGAACGGCCGGCTGATATGGAACGAACAGCAGACGGCTCCCGGATTCGGGCGACGGATCTGTCGAGTGACGACGCTGTGTGCAGGCTCTCGGCAAACAGGCTGGGATGTTCGCAGACGATCCGTATAAGATCCGCCACCCGGCGGGCCTGCATCTTGGCCATCATGGACGCACGATGGTTGTCCACAGTCTTGACACTCAAACGGAGCTTGTCGGCGATGTTCCTGGAGGAATGGCCGGTGATGATCAGATCGAGGACCTGGCGTTCCCGGCCGGTCAGTCCGTCAATGCGGGCCCGCACGGCATTCCTCAGCCGGCGTTGATGCTGTGCTTGACGGTGTAGTCGCAGGGCATTCCAGACCGCATCGAAGAGCAACTGCTTAGCGATCGGCTTTTCCAGCACGTCCACCGCCCCCAGCTTCATGGCCCGCACGGCCACGGCGAGGTCGTGCCGAGCAGCCAAACCGATCACCGGCGTGAGCCTCTCTTCGGTTCGCATGACCCGGATCAGCTCCAGGCCGTCCTGCTGGAAGGAACCGAGGCCCAGCAGCAGACAGCCGGCCGCCTCGTCATCCAGGTGAACACTCGAAACGGAGGGGAATATCTGGGTCTGAATGTCCTCGCCGTGCAACCATTCCTGCACGTCACGGCACAGATCCGGATCAGGATCGCAGATCGCGACCGCCGCCGGATGCCGCCCCGCGGCCGAGTTGGCCGGTTGAAAGTGGTTTTGCGAAATGGTTCCGAATCGTCCGTCCCTGGTCAGATCCATCCTGGTGCTTCCTTTGCGAAAGATGCAGCCGGTGCGGGTGCCGGAATTTTGTCCCGGCACCCGCAGGAGTGAGGCACGCGGTTAGAACTCCTTCAATTGAGCCTGGTCTTCTTCCATCTTGAAGTTCTGAATCGTTGGCGGGGCTGGAGCGACGGCCTTCTTCGTCCGACTCGCTTTCGGAGCCGGCGCAGTCGTCGCGGTGGCGGCCGTGGCGACGTGATGACCGCGGCTGCCATCGACCAGCATGATCAGTTCTCCGACGATGCCGTTGACGGCCTGGGCTTGCGCCGAGAGTTCCTCCGCCGCCGACGCCGATTCTTCCGCGCCCGACGCATTCTGCTGCGTGACCTGGTCCATCTGGGCAACCGCGGCATTGACCTGCTCGACGCCCTGGGCTTGCTCCTGAGAGGCCTTGGCAATTTCGTCGATCAGCGACGAAACCTTCGAGGTGTTCTCCACGATGGCGGCCAATGACTTGCCGACTTCACTGGCCACCTGAGTCCCCTCGCGGGCGTTGTTGACCGCGCCTTCGATGAGGGCGGTGGTCTCCTTGGCGGCCTGGGCCGCTCGCTGAGCCAGGTTGCGAACCTCGTCGGCGACGACGGCGAATCCCTTGCCGTGCTCGCCCGCCCGGGCCGCTTCGACCGCGGCATTGAGTGCCAGCAAGTTCGTCTGGAAGGCGATTTCCTCGATGACCTTGATGATCTTGCTGATCTTTCCGGACGACTCGTTGATGGCGGACATGGCGTTGTTGAGCTTGCTCATGGTCTTGTCGCCCTCGTCCGCCGCCCGACGAGCCTCGCCGGCCAGTTCGTTGGCCTGCTTGGCGTTCCCGGCGTTGGTCCTCGTCATGGCCGCCATCTGCTCGAGGGCACTGGAGGTCTCTTCGAGACTCGAGGCCTGCTCGCTCGCTCCGCTGGCCAGTTGCTGGGACGCCGCCGCGACCTGGGAAGCTGCCGCGTTGACCTGCTCCGATCCTTCGGTCAAACTGGCGATGATGCGCTTGATGGGTTTGACGATGCTGCGGGTGATGAACACCGCCATCAAGCTACCGACGATCAGCGAGCCGACGGCCATCACCATGACCAGCATCAGCGTGCGGGCGGTCACCGATTGCATTTCCCGGCTGAGCTGGGTTTTGAGCTCGTTCGTGGTGGCCACCACGTTCTTGGCGGCCACGGCCAGACCGGCCTTGGCTTCCCGCTCAGCCAGCACGCCGTCGTAAAATGTGCGAGCCGCCGACTCGTACTGCTTCGTGTAGTCAGCCAGGTTCTTGGCCAACGCCTCCATCTCGGCGTACCCCGCGACCGACTCGGCCCAGCGAGCCACCCCTTCCGAGAGCGTTTTCAAGTGAGCGGTCAGGTCCGCCCAGTCCTGATCCGTCCGGTTGGCAATGAGATTCACGCCGCAGATTCGAACCAGCAGGAACGCCTGGACGACGTCGCAGTTCAGCGAATCCGCGATGGCGGTCCAGGTATCCAGCTCCTCATACTTCTTTTCGCTGCGGGCTTTCCGGATGGCGGGGGCGATCAAGGTCTTGAGCGCTGCCTCGACCTCGGCGGTAATCTTGCCGCCGACCGTTCGAAAGTTGACGACCGCCTCGTCGCAGATCTTCCGGGAATCGGCGAGCCGCCCGAACGCCGCTTTGTACGTACCGGCCTGATCCAGAGCCTTTCGAGCCAGCTCCCGCTGGGCTGACCCGAGATGATCGTTCTTCTCCAGGTCCGTCAACGCGGCGACCAGGGCCGCATGCGATTCCGCCCATTTCTCGGCCGCGTTCATGTTTTCGCCGGGCGCTTTTTCGAAGCCCATGGTCCCGAAATCACGACGCAAGACGGCACAATCCCCCATTCGATCGAGCGCCGTCGCCCCTTGCTCGAGCAGGGCCCGGTTGGCGTCGATGGAGCTCAGCCCCCGCCAACTGGCCACGCCGAGCACGGCGGCAATGACCACCAGCGCCCCGAATCCCAACGCCATCTTGGTCGCCAGCTTCATCTTGTTCATGCGAGTTGCCTCCTTCAGAGTGGGTCGAACCACCGTGATTCGTCAAAGGACATTCGTGGCGGTTGCCAGACAGGATCAGTGAAAGCAAGGTAGGCAGCTTGTGCCGATGCCGGCCCCCGGTCCAACGTGGAGGAGCGTCCCGTCAGGTTCATCGCCGTGTGGACGAAATGTGCATCGGAATCGAGGCGCCCCTCGTTGTGTATGTAAACACATACATCCCGCACCAAGCGGGGGAGACGGACCACGGCGATTCCCCCTCAGGGCTGAGGGCTGGAGCCTAAGAGTCTGGGAGCTGGGGCGTGTCGGGTCTGGCGAAAGGCCGGCGAACTGACGGGGGAGGAGACGGCGGGATCAAGCCCCGCCGCTCGCTGCGGCTCACCGCTCATCACCCACGACTCATGGCTCGTCCGCCCATGGGCACAGTGGTCCTAGGGCCGGGCCAGTCCTTCCCGAAAGGCGAAGCGGGCCAGCCCCACGCGGTCGTGAATGTCGAGCTTGGCCATCATCCGCGTGCAGTGACGGTCGATGGCGGATACAGTGACATGCAAAAGACCCGCCACTTCTTTCTTGGACAACCCCTGCGCGATGTGCCGCAGTACCGTTTTCTCCCGCTCCGTGAGCATGGAGCCGCGGGTGGTCGGAGCTCGGCGCAAACGGTGGCCGCCCGCATCGTCGAACAGGATTCTGGCCTGGACTTCCGGCGAATAATAGACACCGCCGGCTCGGATCGTGCGAATGGCCGCGAACAGATTCTCCAGCGGCTCCGTCTTGACCACGTAGGCGCAGGCCTTCAGCGAAATCGCCTGCTCGATGTATCCGTCCTGATAGAACGCGCTGAGAAACGCCACCTGTGTCTCGGGCAGGCGACGCTTGATGGTGCGAGCGATATCAAAGACCTCGGCCCCGGGCATCTCGATACCGAGAATGACGATGTGCGGCTTGAGCCGCAGCGATTCCTCCAGGGCCTGCTGTGCATTCGGTACGGTGGCCACGACATGGATCCCCGGTTCCAGTTCCAACCTCGCCTTCAGGGCGCAGAGCACCATGCGATGATCGTCGGCCAGGAGGATCCTCGTCGTCTCAAGCATTCGTATTCTCTCCGCCACAGCCATGGATCAGAATACGCTTTGCCAGGATTGCGAGTTGACCCGCGGAAAAAGGCTTCGACAACAAAAATGTGCGATCGTCGAGCTCGTCTTCGAAGGCGGCCTCGACGCGTCCGGCCAGCAGAATGGCCGGAAGGTCCGGAGCCGACCGCCGGACGTCGCGCAGGCATTCCATACCGCATTTTCGCGGCAGGTCCAGATTCACCACGAGCAGCGCGACACGATCGCGGTGGCTCTGCCAGCCATGCAACAGCGCTTCCCCATCCGCCGCGGTCACCACGTCGTAGTTGAGTCGCCGGAGCGTCGAGACGATCGTCTCGCGCATGAAACGGTCGTTTTCGGCGACCAGGATCGTTTGGGCCTGGCCGACGGGCACCGACTCACTCGGCGGCGGCAATTCCTCAGTGACCTCAGCGTTCACGCACGGAAGCAGCACATGGAAGACGGTACCGACTCCCAGTTCGGTCTCGAACTCAATCCGGCCTCCATGATCCTCGACGATACTCCGCGCAATGGCCAGACCAAACCCTGTTCCCGTGCCGGGGGCCTTGGTCGAGACGAACGGCTCGAACAGATGAGGTCGCAACGATTCAGGAATTCCGTGGCCGGTGTCGCGGACGCTCACGCACGCCCACGCCATTCCTTCTTGTGGCGCATGGCCGGCGTCCGGCCCACTTCGCAACGTCGTGGAAACACTGAGTGTCCCACCATCAGGCATCGCGTCGCGCGCGTTGATGGCAAGATTGATCAAGACTTGTTTCAACTGAACGGCATCGGCCACCACCCAGAGCGGCTCGCTCCCCGGTTCGGCAACCACTTGAACGCCACCGGGCAACAGGTGACCCAGTATGCCGATGGTGTCCTCGACCACACTCCACAAGAGGACCGGTTTCTTTTCGATTGGCATCCGTCGGCTGAACGCGAGGAGATTGTGAGCGATGCCCATCGCTTGCTGGGCCGCCTCGCGAATCATCGCGCAAGCCGGCGCGGCCGTGGGATGAGGCGGCAATGCCGTCTGCAGAATATCAACGTTCCCGAGGATCACCGCGAGCAAGTTCTGGAAATCGTGAGCCACGCCTCCGGCCAGTTGTCCCAACGCGTTTATTTTCTGGGCCTGATAAATCTGCTCCAGAAACGCCGCGCGTTCCTGTTCTGCCCGCTTGCGTTGAGAGATGTCGCGAAAGTACCAGATGCGTCCGCAGTGTTTTCCGTCCGGCGCATGCATCGGGCCCGAGTAGCGTTCAAATGTCCTGCCGTCCTTCAGGACGATCTCTTCGCGGCTCGACTCCGCCGGATGATCGTAGAGAAACCGCACCCGCTCGAGAAACGCGGCCGAGTTCTCGACAATCCGGCTGCAGTGTTCCAGCACCAGGCGGTCGTCGAGGGTCTCCAGCAGCGCCGACGGAACTCCCCACATTTCGCCGAAGCGCCGGTTCCAGAACAAGATGGTAGCGGCATTGTCCACGACCAACATGCCATCCGGCGACGTCTCCTGCTGGGCCCGCAGGAGCGCATTGGCGAAGCGCAGACGCTCCTCGGCGCGCTTTCGTTCCGTGATGTCGCTGAAAAAAGCGATCGCGCCCTGGATCTGCCCATCCGCGTCGCGAAGCGGTACGGTCGAAACCCTGACGTCGATCAAGCGGCCCGTCTCGTGCTCGCGGATGCGATCTTCCCGCTCGAACGGCCTACCGGCACGAAAGTGGTCCAGTACGTCCAGAAGTTCGTGCTGTCTGCCCTCCGGGACCAAAGGGTACGGACGTCCGAGTACCTCCCGCCGGCTCCAGCCGAACATCGCTTCGGCCGACGCATTCCAGAGAATGACGTTGAGATCCAGGTCCACGGCAACCATCGCCAGTGGCGATGCATCGAAAAGGACCTGCAAGGTCGGATCAATGGAACGAATTGAACCTGCTACCGCCATAAAGAAGAAGCTGCCTGCGCCTTGGGCATGGCGAGCCGTGCATGCGACGACGTGCGAATGTCCACTGACACAAAAACCATTCGAATACTTCGGTACATACTTGTAACATAGTTTCGCCGGGTGGGTTAACTCTCTATCGCCACGCAGGCTGCGTCCTTGAACCGTTCGCGACCGCGCCGAGGTCCCGTCCAAGGGGGTGAAAACCGGCGGCTTTGATGCCTTTAGTCGCGGCCAGGCGTCGACCGGACGGGTGCGAGCCGGGCAACGATTGGCGGCGCGACCGGCTCGCACGCGTCGCGGCGGCGGGGGATTTCGCTCAGCGGCGGCGCGATTTACCCATCGACTTCCAGGGAGTCGAACCCACCGGGCGACTCGATTCCGGACACCCCCCGAGCGGCGAGCCTTCCAGTCCACTCGAACCGCTTTGATGAGGCCAAAAACCGGGTCAACAGGCCACGCGCTACCCCGTCCATCGACGTCGACCCCCGACCGCCCGGTGGGCCAATCCGGCACGCGGCTTGCAAAGAAGCTGATTGAAGGTTAAAAGGCTGATCTGCAGCTTACCTGCCGAGTTTCTTATCGACTTGGCGCGGGGCCGAACCGCCAACCGCTACGCACGCCGGCAGAAGCAGGTAGACGGCAGCACGATCCATGCACCGTGAAAGTGGACGGTGATGAGCGGCGACGAACGCCGTGACGAGCGTTTCTGCTGATCACCGCCCACGACGCACCTTTTTGAGACTCAGTCGCAACTGGGGCCCCGCCGCGGCAGCCGGCCGTTTCGCCGGACCGTGGGCGTGGCAGAGGAGATATGTATGGCCGAAGGACGTATTGTCACACTGGACGGAAACGAAGCAGCCGCTTCGGTAGCCCATCGCACGAACGAGGTGATCGCGATTTACCCGATCACCCCTTCCTCGAACATGGGTGAGTGGTCGGACGAGTGGTCCGCCCTGGGTAAGCGGAACATCTGGGGCACGGTCCCGCAGGTCACCGAAATGCAGTCGGAGGCCGGAGCCGCCGGCGCGGTGCATGGAGCGTTGCAGGCGGGCGCGCTGACCACCAGCTTCACCGCCAGCCAGGGTCTGTTACTGTTCATCCCGAACATGTACAAGATCGCGGGTGAGCTGACCAGCTTCTGCATGCACGTGACCGCACGCACGCTGGCCACGCACGCCCTGAGCATCTTCGGCGACCACCAGGACGTGATGGGCTGCCGCATGACCGGCTTCGCCATGCTGAGCAGCGCGTCGGTCCAGGAAGCTCACGACTTCGCCTGCATCGGGCAGGCCGCCACGCTGGCCAGCCGCGTGCCCTTCCTGCACTTCTTCGACGGCTTCCGCACGTCGCACGAAGTCTCGAAGATCATCCGGCTGACCGACGAAGAACTGCTGGCCATGATGGACGAGGAGCAGATCAAGGCCCACCGCGAGCGAGCCTTGACGCCCGACCGCCCGCGCATCCGCGGCACGGCCCAGAACCCCGACACGTTCTTCCAGGCCCGCGAGGCCGCCAACCGCTTCTATGAAGCCTGCCCCGGCATCACGCAGCAGGTCATGGACAAGTTCGCCAAGGTCGCCGGGCGGCAGTATCATCTGTTCGACTACGAAGGCGCTCCCGATGCCGAACGCGTGATCGTCATTTTGGGCTCGGGTGGTGAGACCGCCGCCTCGACGGCCGAGTACCTCAACGCCCGCGGCGAAAAGGTCGGCGTGGTCAAGGTTCGGTTGTACCGGCCCTTCTCCATCGCCCACTTCATCGGGGCCCTGCCCAAGACGGTCAAGGCCATCGCCGTGCTCGACCGCACCAAAGAGCCTGGCGCCGCCGCCGAGCCGCTCTATCTCGACGTGGTCACCGCCCTGCAGGACACGCTGGCGGCCGGCAAGCTGCCCTTCGCCATGCCCAAGGTCATCGGCGGCCGCTACGGCCTGTCGAGCAAGGAGTTCACGCCGGCCATGGTCAAGGCCGTCTATGACGAGCTGGCCAAGCCCTCGCCCAAGCCTCGCTTCACCGTGGGCATCGTCGATGACGTCACTCACCTGTCGCTCGAAGTCGATGACGACTTCGAGATCGAAGGTCCGGACGTCCACCGGGCGGTGTTCTTCGGCCTCGGAGCGGACGGCACCGTCGGCGCCAACAAGAACTCCATCAAGATCATCGGCGAGGAGACGGACAACTACGCCCAGGGCTATTTCGTCTATGACTCCAAGAAGTCCGGCGCGGTGACCATCTCGCACCTGCGATTCGGCCGCAAGCCCATCCGCTCGCCGTACCTCATCCGGCGGGCCAACTTCGTGGCCTGTCACCAGTTCGTGTTCCTCGAGAAGTACGACGTGCTCGAGTACGCCCAGGAAGGGGCGACTTTCCTGCTCAACTCGCCTTACCCGGCCGACAAGGTCTGGGACGAGCTCCCGCGCGAGGTGCAGGAGGAGATCATCAACAAGAAGCTCAAGTTCTACGTGATCGACGGTTACGAAGTGGCCCGCAAGACCGGCATGGGCACCCGCGTGAACACGATCATGCAGACCTGCTTCTTTGCCATCTCGGGCGTGCTGCCCCGCGAAGAGGCCATCGCGAAGATCAAGGAAGCCATCAAGAAGACCTACGGCAAGAAAGGCGAGGAAGTCGTCAAGCGCAACTTTGCGGCCGTCGACGAGACCCTGGCCCACCTGCACGAGGTGAAGGTGCCCGCCAAGGCCACCACCGACCGCGTCCGCCCGCCGATCGTCTCGGCCGAGGCTCCGGACTTCGTCAAGAAGGTGACCGCGGTGATGATGGCCGGCAAGGGCGACCTGCTGCCCGTCAGCGCGTTCCCGGTCGACGGCACGTACGACACCGCCACCACCCAGTGGGAGAAGCGCAGCATCGCGTTGGATATCCCGATCTGGGATCCCGAGATCTGCATCCAGTGCAACAAGTGTGCCCTGGTCTGCCCGCACGCGGCCATCCGGGCCAAGGCGTTCGATCCGTCGTACCTGGCCAACGCCCCGGCCTCCTTCCGCTCGACCGACTACAAGGGCAAGGAGTTCAAGGGGCAGAAGTTCGTGATCCAGACCGCTCCCGAGGATTGCACGGGCTGCAAGCTCTGCGTCGCGGTCTGCCCGGCCAAGGACAAGAGCAATCCCAAGCACAAGGCCATCAACATGGAGGCCCTGTTGCCCATCCGCTCGCGCGAGGCCGAGAACTACAAGTTCTTCCTCTCGCTGCCCGATCCCGATCGCACGACGTTCGGCGACAAGATGAACGTCAAGAGCTCGCAGTTCTTCCGCCCGCTCTTCGAGTACTCCGGAGCGTGCGCGGGCTGCGGCGAAACGCCGTACATCAAGCTGCTGACCCAGTTGTTCGGTGACCGGCTGCTGATCGGCAACGCCACGGGTTGCTCGAGCATCTACGGCGGCAACCTGCCGACGACGCCGTACTGCAAGGACGCCAACGGACGCGGCCCGGCCTGGTCGAACTCGCTGTTCGAAGACGCGGCCGAGTTCAGCTTCGGGTTCCGCCTGGCCATCGACAAGCACATCGAGCAGGCTCGCGAACTGTGCCAGAAGCTCGCCAGTCAGATCGGCGACAACCTGGTGAGCGAGTTGCTGAACGCCGACCAGAGCAACGAAGCCGGCATCAAGGCTCAGCGCGAGCGCGTGGCGGCCCTCAAGGAGAAGATCGCCAAGATCGACTCCGCGGATGCCCGCCGGCTGCTCCTCCTGGCCGACTACCTGGTCCGCAAGAGCGTCTGGGGCCTGGGTGGCGACGGCTGGGCCTACGACATCGGCTACGGCGGCCTGGACCACGTGCTGTCCATGACCCGCAACATCAACCTGCTGGTGCTGGACACCGAGGTCTACTCCAACACGGGCGGACAGGCCTCCAAGTCCACGCCGCTGGGTGCCGCCGCCAAGTTCGCCGCGGCCGGCAAGGAGGTCGCCAAGAAGGACCTGGGTCTGATGGCCATGAGCTACGGTCACGTGTACGTGGCCACGGTGGCCTTCGGCGCCAAGGACAACCACACCGTGCAGGCCTTCCAGGAAGCCGACAGCTACGATGGGCCGTCGATCATCATCGCGTACAGCCACTGCATCGCTCACGGGTATGACCTGGCCTACGGCCTGGATCAGCAGAAGCTGGCGGTGGACAGCGGCATCTGGCCGTTGTACCGCTACGACCCGCGGCGCGTGCTGACGGGCGAGCCGCCGCTCATCCTGGACAGCCAGGGCGGCAAGGTCCGCGTCGGCGACTACATGCGGAACGAGACCCGCTTCCGCATGGTCGAGAAGATGGATCCCGAGCGGTTCAAGCGGCTGGCCGTGGACGCCGCCCGAGCGTCCGAACGCCGGATCGCAGTGTACGACCACATGGCCAAGCTCCGCGTCCCGCGCGCCGACGGCAACGGGCACGCCGAAGCCAAGCCTGCGGGTGAAGCCGGACCGGCCAAGACCGAGTAACTTCTCCGGCGGCGTGCCGGTCCTGCTTCGGCGGGACCGGCACCGCTTCCGGTTCAATCGCGCGTCATCTGATTCATAGCGAGCGGCGGAGCACGACTCCGCCGGTCTTTCCGAAACGAAAGACCACACGTAAAGAACGTGAAATCAACCCGGAGGTCCCGTATGGATCTATCGATCAATTATCTCGGTTTCAAACTGGCTCACCCGTTCATGCCCGGCGCCGGCCCGCTGGCCGACACCATGGACGGCGTTCGCAAGCTCGAGGACGCCGGCGCGGCCGCCATCGTCCTGCGTTCGCTCTTTGAAGAGCAGATCGTCAGCGAGGAGCTGGCCACCAATCGCTCGACCGAAGGCGTCGGCAACATGCACCCCGAGGCCTTATCCTATTTCCCGCATCCCGACAAGTTCGTGCTCGGTCCGGACGAGTACCTCGAGCACATCGGCAAGGTCAAGAAGGCGGTCAAGGTCCCTGTCATCGCCTCGCTGAACGGCACGACCGACGGCGGCTGGCTCAGCTACGCCACGCAGATCCAGGATGCCGGCGCTGATGCGCTGGAACTGAACATCTACTACGTGGCCACCAACCCTGACGAGCCCGGCCAGGAGATCGTCGAGCGCACGGTCAAGATGGTGGGCATGATCAAGAAGCATCTACGCATCCCGCTGGCCGTGAAGCTCTCGCCGTTCTATTCCTCGCCGGCGAACGTGGCCAAGCAGTTGGCCGACGCGGGCGCGAACGGCTTCGTGGTGTTCAACCGGTTCTACCAGCCGGACATTGACATCGAGAACCTGGAGGTGGTGCCCAGCCTGACGCTCTCGCACTCCGGCGCACTGCTCATGCGGCTGCGGTACCTGGCCATCCTGTCGGGTCGCGTGAAGGCCGACCTGGCGGTCACCGGCGGCGTGCACACCGTCAGCGACGCCGTCAAGGCCATCATGTGCGGCGCCAACGCGGTGCAGATGGTCTCGGCCCTGCTGGAGCGGGGACCGGGCTACATCGCCACGCTCCGCAGCGAGCTGGCCGCCTGGCTCGAAGAGCACGAGTACGAGTCGCTCCGGCAGATGCACAGCAGCATGAACCTGGTCAAGTGCCCTGACCCGCGGGCCTTCGAACGGGCCAACTACATGCATGTCCTGCAGAGCTGGCAGGGCGCGACGCTCTGACCGGAAACGCCTCAGGCACGATCCACCACGAACGGCGGGGTTCAACCCCGCCGTTCTTTTTTGACATGACCAGCCGCGTCCCGCGCAGCGAGTGGTGGAGCCTGCCCCCGCCGTCTCGTTCTGAATTCAGTGTCTTCCCCCACCGTCTCCGTTGAGACCTGTTGCTCCCTTCCCCTCAGGCGGACGGGACGCCCGTCCCCGAAGACCCCTTGCCCATTTTTTTTGAAATTGGCGGTTGACCACCGCGGCCGACGGGGAAATAAAGAACCGACAGAAGACGAGAAGTTCTCCTCCTCAAAACTCTCTCTCCTCCACGGGATCGCCTCCACGATCCCGTTTTTTTTTTCGCGCACTGTCAACCGCGAGCGGCGGGTTTGCCCCCACGTCTCTTTTCCGATTCAGTGTCCTCCCCCACCACCATTATGTTTGTTTGATCGCTATCTCCCCTCTCCTGAGGCGGGCGAGACGCCCACCCGCCGATGCCCCCCAACTCACAGCTCACAGCTCTTTTCATCCCTGTTCGCTGCGCTCCACGAACATATCCACGTAGGACTCATAGCGCGACGGATCGATCGTGCCCGCCTCCACCGCGGCCTTGACCGCGCAGCCGTCCTCGTGAATGTGCACGCAGTTGGGAAACTTGCAGTGGGGGATCTTGTCAAGGAACTCCACGAAGTGCATCTCGAGCTCGTTCAGCGGGATCATGGCCACGTCGAGAGCCCGGATGCCTGGCGTGTCGATCACCGCCCCGCCCATGTCCAGGCGATACCAAGCGGCGGTCGTGGTGGTGTGCCGGCCCTTGTCGGTCGCAACCGACACGTGAGCGGTCTTCAGGTTCAGCCCCGGTTGAACGGCGTTGATCAGCGAACTCTTGCCCACGCCGCTCTGGCCGGCCAGCATGGTGGTCTTTCCCGCGAGGATCGAACGGAGTTCCTCGATGCCCTGCCCTGTGGCCGTGCTGGTTGCCAGCGCCCGGTAGCCGATCCGCAAGTAACGTTCGAGGATCTCCGGAATCCGCGCTTCGTGGTCGAGGTCGGCCTTGTTGATGCAGATGATGCCCTCGGGCCCGCCCGCGTGCACCGCCACCAAATAGCGATCGATCAGGTGTTCCTTGATGAGCGGCTCGCGGATGGACGAGACCACAATGACTTGGTCGACGTTGGCGGCGATGACGTGGTGGCGGCGTCCGTCGGAGCGATGCAGTGCGGTGCGCCGGGGCAGCACCTCCTCGATGACCCCCTCATTCAAGGTGCTCTCTGCCACCGGCGTGAACAGAACCTCGTCGCCGGCGACCACCGGATGACGCTCGCGGATGAGCCGTGTCCGTAGCACGCGGCGGACGGTGCACAGCCACATCTTCTCACCCGAATCCACCTCGACATATTGACCGCGAACGGCGATGGCCGTGCCCCGCATGAGCTGACTGCGGTCGGCCGAGGGAGGTTCCTCAGCCCGCTCGACGATGGTCCGCTTGCGAGACAGGGCTCCCTTGTGACGGACGGTTTCCCAGGTGGCGGCATCCTCGATATGGGCTTCGGGCTCCTCACTCGAGACATGCCAATGCTTCTGCCGAGCCGGCCGGAGCCGGTTCCGGCGAAAATCGACTCGCTTACCTTGCGGTTTGCGTTTCGCCACGCGCTGTGCCTCCCGACGGCCCGCCATACTGAACATGCGGCGGCACACCGTCGAACACTCATTGTACCATCGCTCCCGGCGGAAACTCGACCTGAGCGAAAAGGTCGTGCCTTTTTGAATTCACCCCGCCCGGTCGTCTTGCGGCCCTTCGGAGCCGGGACTAAACTCCGGCCTTTAGGACTAGGACCGATCTAACCGGCTCTGACTATTGACGAAGGGAGCCCCGCCGTGCCCGAAAACTTCGCCGATCGCCTCATCGCTGCCACGCATCTCAAACACAGCCCGAGTTGCGTGGGCATTGACCCGGACTACAGCAAACTGCCGGCGAGCATCTCGGGCCATCGGGAGATGAACGACCCCAGCGACTCGGAAGCGGCCCTGGACGCCATCCTGGAGTTCAGCCGGCGGGTGCTCAAGATCGTGGCCCCGTTCGTGCCGGCCGTGAAGATCAATACGGCCTTCTTCGAACGCTATTACTCGCAAGGCGTCGAGGGCTACTACGAACTGATTCAGGACGCCGCCAAGTTGAACCTCGTGGTCATCGGCGATTGCAAACGCGGCGACGTCGGCAACACCAGCGAGATGTACGCGCGGTCGGCACTGTCCGATCCCGATTTCTCCAACCTCGACGACATGGTCGGACCCGATGCGGTGACCGTCAACGGCTGGGCCGGCCTCGACGGCGTCAAGCCGTTCATCGACGTGGCCCGCGAGGAGCAGAAGGGCATCTTCGTGTGGGTGCGGGCCAGCAACCCGTCGGCAGCCGCCATCCAGGAAGCCAAGCTCGAGAACGGCGACACCGTTTGCGAGCATCTGGCCCGGCAAGTGGCATCGTGGGCGGCGGGCGACGGCTTGATCGGCCGGAGCGGTTACAGCGCGGTAGGCGCGGTGGTGGCCGCCAAGGATCATCAGGCCACCGCTCGCATGCGCGAGCTCATGCCTCACTGCGTGTTCCTCATCCCGGGCTACGGCGCACAGGGCGGCACGGCAGCCGACATCGTGCCCGCGTTCAAACCCGATGGCACCGGCGCGCTGGTCACCGCTTCGCGCAGTGTCATCTACGCCTTCAACGATCCGAAGTACGCCTCACAATTCCCCAACCAATGGGAAAAGTGCGTCGAGCAGGCCTGTCGCGACTTCGTGGCCGATGTCGCCGCCGCGATCAAGAAATGAAAAGAGCTACCAGCTGTGAGCTTTGAGCTATGAGCCAGGCCTTGGTGTGCGACTGCGCACAGGCCATTCGTCATTCGGACTTCGTCATTCATTCGTCATTCTGATTTCGTCATTCGTCATCCGTGGCGGGCGTCGCCTCCCGTCATCGCGCCAGCGCTATTTCTCCGCGCTGTTCACTTGCCCACGTACGCACCTCCGCCGGCAAACTTGCATCCCTGAGTGCCTCGTCGTACCAACGGACGGCCTCGCGATCGCGTCCGAGCCGCCGGCATAGCTCCCCCACCAGGTAACAAGCCACGCCACGATTGGCCCGGGCGACTTGCCCCGCCAGCAATGCGCGTTCGAAACAGGTCACAGCCTCGGCCTGATGCTCGCGTTCGCGTTGGATCGACTCTCGCATCCGCGCAATGCCCTGGCGCAGCGATTCGCTGAAAGACTTGTACTCGATCAGCCGGTCCAGCATGGGGCCCGCCTGGCGGTTCTCGCCATGCCGCCGCAGAATGAGCGCGACGGCCAATTCGACATAAGGCTTCTGATACCGATTGAACTGGCCGATGGCCAGCGCCTCGAGCGCCCGCGAAACCATCTGCATCTCGACGCTTCGCTGATTGCCGCCCGCGTCGCTTAACTCCGGCCGATAGCGTTCGAGGTATTCCATCACCCGGGCCAGTCGCGGATCCTTGGGCAGCATCGCCCCTTCGTCGCGAGCGATCCACGAAGCACGCAGGTGCAGCCAGCCGATGGCCTCGTCGGACTTCTGGCCCCAACGATAACACTGGATGGCCAGCCGATACCGATCGGACGCGTCCAGCTCGCGGGGATCACTGTCGGGCGTGAAGCCCGCGGGCAGCTCCAGACGCGGTGACTTCAGGATCCGCTGCCGCAAATCGGGGGGCAGCACAACGTCCGGAGCGAAATCGGACAAATAGCCGCTGTATCCGCAGTTGGGACAAGTCGAGATGCGATAGTATTCCGGCTCCGGACCGACCGCGCGAGCGAACAGATCGCGATCGACGCCGCCTCGTGCATTGGTGTGCGTGACCACCAGCGCCGTAAACACCTGCTCGCAAACCGGACAAGCCAACCGATGGCGGCCCAGGAGTGACAATGGAAGATCACCCGTCTGGGCAGCGGCAATCCCGGCCATCCCCAGAACCGCCAGGACGACGATAGCATTCAAGCCGGTTCGCACGTGCGTTCGTAATGCTCCAGGAACAGAAGATTGCTTTCCAGCACCGGGTGCAGGCTGCGGAGTTCAGCAGGCGAAACCAGGCGAGCTTCGGCCACTTCGGCCGGATTGGGTCTGCTCTCCGCCGGATCACTCATGGCTTCGACGAGCCACCAGTGCAGCAGAAGCGTGCCGTCCGGCCGGCGCCACTCCCACAGCTTTCGCACGGGTCGGATATCAAGCCCCAGTTCCTCATGCAGTTCTCGGACGACGGCCTGCTCGGCCGACTCGCCCGGCTCGATGGCTCCGCCCGGCAGGCACCACCATCCACCCGCGCGAATGCCTTCGGCCCGCCGGATCGCCAGCAGCCGCCCCTCGTGCCGGAGCACGCCCACCACGCCTTGGACCAATGAAGACGGCATGAAACAGACAGGATACAGAATGTGGGCGCAAAAAAAACCCAGGCCGGGCGCCGCGCCCGGCCTGGTGCCGCGTAGACTCCACCGCCTACGAAAAAAAGTCTGTTGCGTTTACCGATTCAGCCTCTCACCGATGATAGCTGAATCCGAAGCTGAACCCTCGGCTGTAGACCGGCCGAGCCGGAACATAGGTCCGATAGACCGGGTAGACAGGCCGCGGATAGTACACGACCGGTGCCGGGGCCACGTACACCGGCGGCGGGCAGTACACCGGGGCGGGGGCGACCACCACCGGAGCCGGATAGCACCACTGGGCCTGAGCACTATTGGCGGCCGCACCGAACACCAGAACCCCCACTGCGATGCCGGCCAGTGCGATGGTTGCCTTGCGACTCATGGCTCACTCCTTTGTTCCGTCTTCAAATCCCGGAGTCCCCTGGCTGGTTTCCACTCCGTCCAGTGGATTCCGTTCGCCTGTATAGACATTAGCAGAGTGGAAAAAGTTAGCGGATGAAACTAATCTTTTTACGCCCCCCGCGTGGAATCTCATAACTCCTTGGAAGCGGCTATCTTACGCATCGAATCGCGAATCTTGCGAATGATGCGCATGAACTCCCGCCGGTCTTCCTCGCTCAGATCCAGCAACATCCGTTCGATGCTGCCCAGCTTGATCCGGCGGTATTCCTCGTGCGCTTTGCGGCCGGCGTCGGTCAGTTCCACATCGATCTTACGCTTATCGGACTGATTGATCTTGCACGCGATCAGGGGCTGCTCGCCTTTATTTTCCAATGATCGAATGACCCGCGACATCTGGGCCGGCAGCACGCCGATGTGCCGCTGGATGTCGCCTACCGTCAGCGGTTCAGCGGAATGCGCCAGCAAATCCAGTGTAAGGAATTCAGTCTCAGTGATCTCCGTTTCGTTGCGCCCCCGCGCTCGGGACTGAGCCACCCAGAAATCCCGAGAGATCGAGAAGATCTCTTCAACAAAGTCTTTCACTTCTTGAGCTTGTTCGAGAGTTGGCACGGTGGACTCCTCACCCGCGGCAATAGTGAACGACGACCGGAACGGGCGTTCCAAGGCCCGCAGTGGCCAGAGCCGATCCGGCAGCACCCCCTACAAGATGCTATCGGAACGAAACATAAGCGTCAACAAATATTGCGCGAGTGAAAATGATTTTGTTTGTTTAGCAAAGCCGGCTCTTCCGCCGGAGGCCAGTTCGGTTATATTCAGGCTTCAGGCCCTCTCTGATGCTCGAGTCTCGGAGAATCGCGGCCGGGTCAGGATGGAGGCAGCGTGAGTCAGCCACGAATCGCGATCATCGGCGGGTCAGGTCTGGGCCAGGCGTTTGCCGAGCAGGCGGGCGGACGGGAAGTGCTGGTGGATACGCCCTTTGGCGCTCCCAGCGGCCCCATTCTCGTGACCCGGTGGGCCGGCGTGGACATCGCCTTCATCTCACGGCATGGACCGGGGCATGTTTTCAACCCGTCCATCGTGCCCTATCGCGCGAACATCTTTGCCCTCAAGAAACTGGGCATCACGCACGTGATCAGCAGCGGCGCCACCGGCAGCCTCCGGGAGGAAATCGCGCCGGGCCACCTGGTGATCTGCGACCAAGTCATCGACAAAACCTTCCGGCGGCCGAGCACGTTCTTCGATGACGGCTTGGTGGCCCACGTGGAGCTCGCCGAACCCTTCTGCGGCGGCCTGCGGAAGCTTCTTATCGAGGCTGGCAGGCAGGTCCAAACCACCGTACACGACAAGGGCACGTACGTCTGTATGGAGGGCCCGCAGTTTTCGACCGTCGCCGAGTCACGGATGCATCGGGCCTGGGGCGGCGATCTCATCGGCATGACCTGTATGCCCGAAGCCAAACTGGCTCGGGAGGCCGAGATGTGCTACGCCCTGATCGGACTGCCCACCGATTACGACTGCTGGCGGCCGCACGATCCCGGCCTGACCCGCCAAGCCCTCCTGAGCGAGATCATGGGCAACCTGCAACTGGCCACCCGCAACGCCATTGAATTGCTACGGATCGCCCTGCCCGTGCTCGCGGAGCGCCTCGACCAGATCAACTGCTGCCGCTCCGCACTGGAGCTGGCCATCTGGTCGGACAAGAGCAAGGTTCCGCCGGCGGTGGTCGAGAAGCTCGAGCCGATCGTCGGCAGGTACTTCGGCTCGCGCGCGTCGTGATTGACAGGCCGCAGACGCCCCGATACGTTGTCCGCTGACGTTTGTATCCTCATGATCGCCCGTTGCGGGCGGATACTGCATCCCGGACGAATGGCTCTCCCCGGCAGACTTAACCAGGAGGTTCAACCGCCATGCGGATCCCTCGATCATGCCTGTCGCGTTCACGGATAGTGCTGGCCGCGATGCTGTCCGCGGGGGCAATAACAGCGGGTTGTCAATACGAGAAGAAAAAGCCGCTCGAGCGGCCCGGCGGAACCATGGGCCAGTCCGACACGAGCATGCCCACCACGACGGCCCTGCAGGGCACGATCGCTTCGGTGGCGTATCCGGAAGGTGGCTTGCGTCTCATGCGAGTCCGCGGTTACGGGCTGGTCACCGGACTGGTCAACAAAGGCAGTCGCCGATGCCCCGAGAGCCTGAGGAACTACATCGCCGATGCCATCCGCCGGACGCGCATGTCCGATCCGTATCGCCGCAAGACCGGAAACGAGCCCTCGCCCAACGAGATGATTGCCAGCCTGGACACGGCCGTGGTGATGGTCGAGGGCGAAATCCCCGCCGGCGCGGTCAAGGGCCGGGCCTTCGACGTGCGAGTCACGGCCGTCGATGAGGAAACCACGTCGCTCGTCGGCGGCGTCCTGTTGCAAACGGACCTCAAGGTGTTTGCCTCCGTATCGCCGGCCAGCGTGATCGAAGGCAAGACGCTGGCCATCGCGGGCGGGCCGATCTTCATCAATCCCTTCCGCGAGGCTTCGGGAAGCGGTGCGGCGGCCAACCTGCGCGAGGGTACGATCATCGCGGGCGGCCGCGCCGTCGAGAACCGCAAACTGACTCTGGCCACGTACATCGAATCCTATTCGACCGTTCGACAGATTCAGGATGCCATCAACGCCCGATTCAAGACCGATCCTCCGACGGCCGTCGCCGATAGTCCGCGAACGGTTACGTTGCAGGTTCCGCGGGAGTATCGTTCTCGCGAAGGCCGATTCCTCGAGATGGTCATGCATCTGCCGCTCAGCAGTTCCGCGGCCGAGAATCAGGCGCGGGCGAGGCTCCTGGCCGCCGAGTTGAGCCAGCCCGATGCGCCGCATCGCGAGATCGCCCTGTCGCTGGAAGGGATCGGCAAAGGATGCATCGAGTTCATCCGTCCGCTGTACGCCCACACGAATCGCCAGGTGAACTTCGCCGCCGCTCTGACCGGGCTTCGTCTGGGGGATCCCGCGGCGGTGGACGTCATTATCCACCACGCCAAAGACGAGCGCAGTCCTCTGCGTTATCAGGCAATTCGCGAACTGGGTGAGTGCAAGATGCCCGCCCGAGCCGCCGACACACTCCGCGAATTGCTCGATGGCCAGGACGCACAGGTGCGCATCCTGGCCTACGAGGCCCTACGGATGCTGGACCCGCGTTCGGTGGTGCAGGTCGTGGTGGGTGCGGATCCCGCCAACTTCCTCCTGGAAGTCGTCCCGTCGCAGGGCCGCCCCATGATCTATGCCCGCCGGACGAAAGCGCCGCGCATCGCGATGATCGGCGGCGACCAAATGTTCTGCAAGCCTCCGTTGCTGTACGCGGAGCCCGACGGCCCGGTGACCATCTCGGCCAAGGCCGGCGACACCATGCTCGCGATCCTCAAGAAAGATCCGGCCAAGACATTGGGGCCTTACTTCTCGCCCTTGTCCGTCCCCGTCCTGACCAAGTTCCTGGGTCACGAACTGCGTACCGATGCGAACGGGCAATTGCAGGGGCTGGGGATCCCGTACGGAACGGTGGTCGCCATTCTGTACAAATTGTGTGAAAGCCGAGCCATCGACGCTGACCTGAGGTGGGAAGAGCCGAGCACGGACGAACTGCTCGGTCCGCTGCAGCCGCTGGGCCGTCCCGAGTCGGAGCTATGATCAAAGAGCTGTCAGCTATCAGCGGTCAGCTGTCAGCCTAATGTATGGCTTATAGCCCATAGCTCATAGCCTTTTATTGAGAGCCGCGTAACATGCGAATCGCCATCGGTTCGGATCATGCCGGGTTTGACTACAAGGAAAGCATCCGCGCCCTACTCGAGCGACTGGGGCACGAGGTGATCGACATGGGCACGTACAGTCGCGAAGCCTGCGACTACCCCGTGTTCATTCGACCCGTGGCGTTGGCCGTCGCGGCCGGCGAAGTAGACCGCGGTATCGTTCTGGGCGGATCGGGCAACGGCGAAGCGATGGCCGCCAACCGCGTGAAAGGCGTGCGCTGCGCGCTGTGCTGGGACCTCCGCTCGGCCCGACTGTCGCGCGAACACAATGACGCCAATATTATGTCGCTCGGCCAGCGGATGATCTCGCTGGAAGCGGCGCTGGAGATGGTCGAACTCTGGCTGGCCACGCCTTTCTCGGGCGGTCGGCACGCCGAACGCATCCGCATGCTTGACGAATGACGCCGTCGCTCACCAGATTCGCATGCTCCGGCGAGTGACGGCGTCTCGCGATGTCTGCCGGCGTATCGGTGCTCGGTCAGGCGGCCAGGTAATTCTTCTCCATGTCGTGACGCAGCTTGCGCAGGGCCTTGTTCTGGATCTGCCGCACGCGCTCCTTGGTCACGCCGATCATCTCGCCGATCTCGTCGAGCGTCTTGGGCGTCGCCGGCTCCTCCGCATTGAGGGCGAAGCGTTCGCGAATGACCTTCTGCTCGATGTCCGTCAGACGGGCCCGGTTCTGGGCCAGCATGATACGCAGTTCCTGCACGCAGGCGGCATGCTGATCGTCGCGCCGACCCTCCAGGACGTTGCAGCGTTCCTGGTCGGGATCGAACTCCACGGGAAAACGATTGCGATACCGCGTCGTCCGCAGAATCACGCGGGCAAAGCTCTTGAGGATGGCCCGGCAGGCGTAGGTGCTGAACCGGTAACCCCGCGCGCAATCGAACGTCATGATCGCCCGCAACAGGGCACAGTTACCCTCGCTGATCAGCTCGTTGAAATCGAGGTTCTGGAACCGGCTCTGCTTGGCCATGGCGGGAACGAGCGTCAGCGACAACCGCGCCAGCAGCTCGCGAATGTCCGTCGCCCGGCGATGCCAGGCCAGCATCTCCCGAAGCGCTTCGGGAGCCAGTCCCTCCTGGACGTACTGGCAGGCGAGGCGAGCCAGCCGCATGCGAGCGTAGTTCAGCCGCTGAAACAGCAGCGTTTCCTGGGCTGCCGTCGGCGTTTCCGCCAACGACAGCGTATTCAGCCCGCACACCGATTCGTCACCGTTGTCGGTAAACCGGGCCTCGCCGGGCACGAGCACAGCCGGGCCGCCGAAGACCAGGCTCTCAGCCCAAGGCTTGGCGAACAGGTCGTGATCGATGTACTCCAGGGGTTCGCGAAACATCACCCGCAGATTGCGCCACTCGCGGGCGGTGAACCACGGCGCTTTGACCGGGCGACAATCGGGGGGCTTAGACCAGATCAGACGATGTCGCCGAGTTCCGTTGACGGACGTGATACTTGCCGTCGGCATCCCACTCCTCCTCTTTCTCCTGCAAGGGCCGGCCCTGTCGATCGGCCGGCATCCTGGCTCTCCAGCGTGTCCAGGCGGGAGTTCTTTCGATTTCTCCCCTCGCCATCGTGGCCCAGCCTCCAACAGGCTTCGTCAGGCAAGATGCCTGCGCCGCACGGGCCGCGGCGGGCGCTCATCGACCAGCCGGCTTGCCCGTCCGCCGATTCAGGCGACCAGGCGGCTGAAGACTGGCAACCGGTCCGTTGGTCGTACCGGTCGCAACCTGTGTGGGCACGTAGCCGAGCATGCTGGCCACGGTCTGGACGACCTGATCATCCTCGCTCGAAGGCAAGTAGCAGGTGGCCCCCGCATCCCGCACCAGCCTTTCCAACTGGTCGCGATGCGAGTTGGCCGCCGCCACAATGAGCACCGGCTGCGAGCATTGCCGCAACAGGCGAATCAATTTGATGGGCTCTTCGCTCGACAACGAGACTTGCACGACCACCAATCGCGGCGAGCGGTCGCGAATCTCGCGCATGGCCTGAACGGCACGGCTCACGGCGAGAACGCTCCAACCCTGGCGGACGGAAGCGCGGGCGAGTCCGACGTGAACGGCCCCACACAGAACGACGACGAGGACTTCCATACCTTCCCCACCTGCGACAACCGCAGTTCGCACGGTCCTGTCCCGTCGTGCGACGGATCGGCAGAGGATGACACGCCGCCGAACGAGGTTGACGCGATACTCTCCACCCAGTCCGTCGGCCATGCGCCGCAGGACTTTGGGCTCGTGTCATAGGGCAGATCACATGCCAAGAGATCTGGTCAGCCCGAGGAATCACCTTAAACATCGCACCAATCAAAGGATGGAGCGTTAATACTGATCAGGGCATGCATGGCGAGCGACGAGCGGGACAGTACCATTTCGGTACCAAGACTTCCGTGCCGTAGTGTAAGCCACGGTATTTCGTGTGCTCTACGACACCAGTGCCATGATGGAACTTGGTTCCGACATGGAACTGGGAAACCGAAGTGCTTGGACCGCACGCGCACGATGATCGCGAACTGAGTTTGCGATGCATCTGCATCGGCCAAGAAGAAGCGAAAAGTGAGCGCAAGAAGCGACGCAACTGCGGAAAGAACGGCGACGAGTCAGGCGGTGCGTTCGTGCGGCGAGACGCGGCGGATGGTGAAAGGCTGCAGGTTGTACTGGCGCACTTTGCGGTACAGCCGACGGCGTTCGATCTTGAGCAGCCGGGCGGCACGGGCCTGGTTGCCCTGCGTGGCCGTCAGCGCTCGCAGGATGAGAGCCCGCTCCGCGACGTCGAGCGGCACGATCGCATCGCCGGCGGACGACTGACGCTGAGCCGCGGCGAGCCGGACTTCGTCCGGCAGATCGGCTGCGGTCAGAATCTCGCCGGGAGCCAACACGTATGCGTACTCGACGGCATTCGCCAGTTCCCGCACGTTGCCGGGCCACGTGTACGCGGTCATGGCCTCGATCGCCGAGGCGTCGAACTGCTTGGGCGGCTCCTCGTACAACGCCGACAGCCGAGCGAGGAAGTAACGGGCGAGGCTCGGCACGTCCGACATGCGTTCCCGAAGCGGCGGAACGTCGAGCCGCACCACCTTCAGACGGAAGTACAGATCCTCGCGGAACTCACCGCGGCGGACCATCTCTTCGAGATTGCGATGTGTGGCGGCAATGATCCGTACGTTGACGGGAATGGGTTCCACGCCGCCAACCGGCACAATAGCCCGATCCTGCAGGCCCCGCAGAAGCTTCGCCTGCATGGACAGGCTCAACTCGCCGATCTCATCGAGGAACAGCGTGCCGCCGTCCGCCGCTCGCCAGAAACCGAGCGTAGGATGATCGGCCCCCGTAAACGCGCCTTTCACGTGACCGAACAGTTGCGACTCGAACAGCGTGTCGCGAAGGGTCGTGCAGTCCACCGCCACGAACGGTCCGGCGGCTCGACGACTGGCGGCGTGAATCTGCTGGGCCACCAGCTCCTTGCCGACGCCGGATTCGCCGCGAATGAGCACCGTCGAATTGCGGGCGCTGACCGCGGCGATCCTCGCCGCGAGCTTCAACATCGGCTCACTCTGGCCGACCAGGCGCGGGACCGACTCCACGGCGGGGTCGGGAACGCCGGCTGATCTGGATGCGCTGGATGGGTTCATGATGGGCCGGTCACCCCACCACCGCTGTCCCCGGTAAGCGTCATCGAAGCGAGCCAGAACCTTGGGGGTGAGTTTCACGACGGTGTCGTGATGACCGCTCCTCCTCCTGAAACGGATGCCCTTTTTTCGGACCTGGGCCGAACCAGCGTAAGGCCTCCGTCGGCGCGGACCACAGGCCCTGTCTCCTCCTCATCCTTACATTCGTGGACCGAACGGGATATCGGCCCTGAAATCTGGGCGATTTTTCCTTGCGGATCGGTAATGCCGGCTCCCGAAGGCGCGGTGCCTAGGGATAAGCCCGCCGGTGCGCATATTATAACACCGCCCAGTTGGCGAGCCACCCAACACCCGCTCCGGGTGAAAATCCCGCTCTAAGCCGACCCCGAACTAGGTTATCAGCCCTACCCGCCTGCTAGGAAAGAGCAAGGAGTGCCGTCCTAACGCGTATCCGTGACGAGGAATAGCCGATAACAAGAGCATGCACGCGCGGATCGCAGAGATCGTCGAGACACGAAATTCAGTCAGTCGGCAACGGCGAAGGCCGAGCGGTCGGGCCTCGGATCCCGGCATGGCCGGCCTGCACAGTGGCTCGGGCTCACTCCTGACCGAATCGCCTGCCCCACAACCGGCGCCCATGAGCGGCCAAAGTGCCGGGCAGATTCCCTCGACGCTTCTGAAAAAGGCCCTCTGCATTCGACGAACGGAAGAACGGCTGCTGGAGCTGTACTCGCAGGGAAAAATTTCCGGCACGGTGCACACGTGCATCGGCCAGGAATGGGTAGGCGTTGCCGTCGCCGCGCATCTGGGGCCGGGCGACTACCTGTTTAGCAACCACCGAGGCCACGGCCACTATCTGGCGTTCACCGACGACGTCGAGGGGCTGCTGGCCGAGGTAATGGGACGCGTGACCGGCGTGTGCGGCGGACGCGGCGGCAGCCAGCACCTCTGCCGCGACGGCTTCTTCTCCAACGGCATTCAGGGCGGCATCGTCCCCGTCGCCACGGGCTTGGCCATGGCCCAGAAGCTCCGCGGCGGCGAACGGATCGCCGTCGTCTTCGTGGGCGACGGCACGCTCGGCGAGGGCGTGCTCTACGAATCGCTCAACATCGCCGCCAAGTGGGAGTTGCCTCTGCTAATCGTGGTAGAGGACAACGGCATCGCCCAGTCCACCGAGCGGGCTCAGTCCCTGGCCGGCACCATCGCCGGACGGGCGGAGGCGTTCGATATCGAATGGTGCCGAACGAGCACCGAAGACCCCGCGGATTTGATCGAGCAGGCGGGCGAAGCGATTCGCCAGGTTCGCGAACTGCGTCGTCCCTACCTGCTGCACGTGCGCACGCAGCGGCTGAAGTCGCACTCCAAAGGCGATGACACGCGCGACCCCGGCGTAGTGGCGGCCGCAGCAGCTCGCGACCCGCTCAACCGCGTCCTGGCGACCGATTCGCCGGAGGTTCGCGAGATGCTCGCCGAGATCGATCGGCGTTGCGAGGCTGCCATCGACACCGCACTCGCGGCGGAGCCGGCCACGATCGTGCCCACCACGCCGGTCGCGGATCGCGCGTCGCTGGTCTGGAAGAGCCTGAGCTTCGCACCGCAGCGAATCAACGATGCGATCCGCGAGGCGCTGGCCGAAGCGTTATCCGGCGACGAGCGCGTCATCCTGCTCGGCGAGGATGTGTGCGACCCTTACGGCGGCGCGTTCAAAGTCACTGCCCGACTGAGCAGCCGGTTCCCCGATCGTGTCCGCAACACGCCCATCAGCGAGGCGGCGATCGTCGGTATGGGCAACGGTCTGGCCCTGGCCGGCTGGCGGCCGGTCGTGGAAATCATGTTCGGCGACTTCATCACGCTCGCCTTCGACCAGATCGTCAACCATGCCGCCAAATTCGCATGGATGTACAACGATCAGGTGAGCGTGCCGCTGATTGTCCGCACGCCTATGGGTGGATATCGCGGCTACGGCCCCACGCACAGCCAAAGCCTCGAAAAGCATCTGCTCGGTGTGCCCGGCACACGCGTGCTCGCGCTGACGCATCGATATTGTCCGAAGCTCTTGTATCGCCGCTTGCTGGCTGAGAACGATTTGCCCACGCTGGTGATCGAGAACAAGCTGCTTTATGCGCAGAAGAGCGATGGTACCCCCCCGCCGGGCTGTGAGCTGACGTGCACCGACGCTGCGTTTCCGACGGTCCGGATTCGGCCCGCCGGCGATTGTCAGTTGACCATCGTCGCTTACGGCGGAATGGTATCGCTGGCCGAAACCGCTGCCGCACAGCTCGCCGAGCACGAAGACCTTAACTGCGAACTGCTCATCCCCACGCAGTTGTATCCGTTCGACATCCGTCCGGTGATGCAATCCGTTCAACACACGGGCCGCTTGCTCGTGCTCGAGGAAGGACAGGGTTTCGCGGGCTTCGGCAGCGAGATCATCGCCCAAGTCGCCTCGACCGCCGGCACGCCCGTGCACAGCGCTCGTGTGTATGCCGAACCCTGGCCTATCCCCGCCGCCCGCACCGCCGAGCAGCACTCCCTGCCTGGCGTCAACCAAATCGTCACCGCTGCCCGAAAGCTCGTTCTGCACTGAGAACAAATACGTGTCCGAATTACGGCCGCCTGAACGTGTGCATGAGGAAACGGAGGCAAGAGTTGAAGACTTCACTTCCCCGTAACCTTTGTTATCTCCTGTTTAATCCGGCTTTCGCCGCGATGAGAAATCCTTGAATAGCGGAACCGCGCATGAAAACGGCGGGGCAAGGACCCCGCCGTTCGGTCGTGTTGTGCAATATTGTGGTGATGGGGATTACGTCGCCGGCTCGGCCGTCACCTTGATGTTGCAAGACGCGAACTGCTCGACATAAAGCTCGGCCCGCTCCTGATGCGTGACCAGCAACAGGGAGAGCCCCTGATTCTGCGCTTCCATGACGCGCGAAACCGCGTCTTCCTTGGTCAGCGGCGTGAGCTTCTGGAGCACCTTGACCACGTCGTCAATGTAGTTGACGTTGTCGTTATGCAGAATCACTCGCCAGGGCGGCAGCGACCTGGGGGTGACGGAGGAAGCGGCTTTTCGAGGCAGCGACTTGGCCGAACTCGAGGATGCCCCGGTCTCCTCACCCATCGGTTCGTGTTCATTTCGCTCGGTCATGATGAAATAGCCTCCTGCGCGGGCTATGGTCCTTTCTGGCTTACATGCGCTCACCGGACATCTCGATCCTTGAACTGCCGGCGACGAATTTCAACCCCACAGGGACGGGAAAATCCGATGCCGTCCCGATGGGGACTTAATGCGAGAGAACTGCGTTCGCGTCGGGTGATTATATCACTGGGATAAGTTGTTTTCCAACCACCTCAATCGAACAAACACCCAGGACTCGGTCAGGCAAGTGCCTGACGAACGTTGCGCCATCAAAAAAGCCGTCACGAACCAACGCTCGTGACGGCTTGCCGAGCGAGAATCACCGCCACGCTCAACTTGCGGCCAGTCTTTCGCGCGTCCGATGCGCACGCCACACGAACATCGGGGCAAGCAGAAGCAACAGCGTGGCCGGCTCGGGCACGATGTAGCCGCGGAAATTCAGATCGATGCCGATCTCCGAAACGAATCCGCGATCCTCCACCGCGGGAACCGACGTGACGCCGAAGTAGTTCGGCCACGCCGGCGAATCCAGCACCGGCGTAAGGGCTAAAGCGCCATCGCGTGACACGCCAGTGCCACCGAAATCAGGGATTCCACTCAGCTCGAAGCCGGTCAGATGGCCGTTGTCAACCTGCGTGAAACCGTATCCCCAGGCGGGATCGGCCCATATGCGCATGGGCACCTGCACGCTCGGCCATGCGCCACCGCCTAGGTTGTAGGGTGGCGCCTCGCCCGGTGAATACTTCTCGGAACCAGGCAGGTTCACGAAGCCGCGATACTCGTCGAGGAGATAGAAGAACGGCAACTCGGTCAGTGGATAGGGAACATACTCCCCCGGTTTGAACGGCGCGACGCGATTTCCATTCACGCCGTCCACGTTGCTGAACTTCATGTTCGTCAGTTTGACTTCAATCGGTCCGTCGAGATCCGGATTGAACAGATTGGCGCCGGCGCCGTTGGCGTCGGTGCCCCGGATGGTAAACTGCATCCATCGGTCTTCGACCTCGGCCGTCCCGGCCTGGTCGGCGATGATTCGCAACGACGCAATGGTGCCGTTGGACAGTGTTCCGAGATAGATGTCCTGCCCGTTCAGACTGCCGACGGTGGACACGTTCGTGAAGTGAAACAACGACTGCCCACCCTGCAAGACTTGTACATCGACGGACTCCAACAGACCTACCGGCGCGGCGCCGGCCCATTGCCCGCAAGCCAGTACGGCAACGAGCATGATCGCCGCGCTACTCGAGCGCAGACTTTTCATGGTCCTCCTCCCTTTCTGTCTCAGAGGAGCTGGAGCAACTCTCTGTATGACTGCTGCATGGCTCTGACGGCAGCAGCCCCCCCTCGCACGACAACATGTCGGTTGATTCTTCCTCGCGAACGAGGCAGAGTCCACAGCCAACTAGACAATCAACCGACAGTGTCAACATTCGAGAATACCGGTTTCCGTCATGGGCGCGAACAGGACGTCATTATCGGACTTTGCTGGAGCATGTTGAGCTGCGTTTTGCCAACGTGCCGCTCTATACACATGCAGAGCCCGGAATCGGTGAGCGGGCCGGCCCAGCCGCGAGTGCCATCCTGAGTTTCAAGCGGTCGTGTGGTTACGACCGATACCTTAACCAGCGGCATGGAGGCCCGGAGCGCCGGGGCGGCGTACGCGGACCGGCGGAACGCGAACTGTCGTGCAGGAGGACGGCATTCACGATACGCCAGGCAGTTCGTCGTCACCGGTTCGTCGGGACGAGCCGAGGAAACTGAGCCTGATGCCGCGAACGATCCGAGGACGGTGCCGCAGTCCCGCCCGCGCCGGGAGTGCCCTGCTGGCGACAGTGATTTGCCTGCTGCCCGTGGGCCTCAGTGAATCCATGCGCTGGCCCGCCGTCTCGCGGGCCGACTCGGCCGGACACCCCATCATTGTCAACAGTGCTCAGGCCGATGCCGGCAATTCCGGCAAAATCACGCTTACCGCAGCGCTGGCCCTGGCAGCACGCGATCCCCGCGACAACGTCATTCGGTTCGACCCGACCGTCTTTGGCCGCAGCACCACGCTCGCGCTGCCCGAGACGGTCATCCCCCCTGCCACCCAGGCGGGCAAGGATCGGATTGAAGGCCCGAGCGGCCGTGATCTGACACTCGATGCTTCCGGCGTGCCCGATGCCGGCTTTATTATCGGCCATGATGCCTGGCTCGGACTATCCAATCTGACCATTCGGGGCGGAGGTCAGCGTGCCATCCTCCTCAAGGAGCAAGGCCGGGCCGTTCTGGAGAACGTCATCCTTCTCGACAGCCCGGGCCCCGCCATCGCGCTTTTCGGCGAGTCGCGGCTCGAGCTGGACCATTGCCGCCTCCGCGCTGCCCGGACGCACGGGCTCGAAATTCACGGCAAGTCCACCGCCGTGCTGAAGTCGGTGGAAATCGCTGAGTGCCAGCAATCGGCCGTGGCGGCGTTCGAACAGGCGTCGGTTCAAGCCGACCGTTCTCGATTCAAGCATAACGGCCATTGGAACCTGGTGCTGACCGGCCAGGCCCGCGCCGAGTTGGACGGCTGTGCGCTGACCGGCGCTCGCTTTGCCAACGCCGACGTGAGCGAATCAGCCCGCCTGGACGCCCGGGCCTGCCTGTTCGAAGACGGCGAGCGTTTCGGCCTGTTCCTTACCGGCCACGCCGCCGCCCAACTACGGTTCACGCAAGTTCGCGAGCATGGCAGCCGCGGCATCGAGATGCAGAACCACGCTTCGCTCATGCTCGAAGGCGCCCACATCGATGCCAATCGGGACTACGGCGTCATCCTGTTCGAGCAATGCTCCATACGGGCGGCCGGGTCGAAGTTCACGCGCAACCAAGGTCATGGTGTCAGCCTGCGTGGCCGGTCGTCGGGCGACTTCAAGATCTGCCTGTTTGCCGGAAACCGCTACAGCGGGATCGGCTGCATGGATGCTCGCGACGGTGGCAAGGTGAAGGCCAGTCAATGCCTGTTCGAGGGCAACGGCATGCGGCCGATCTACCGCGGCCCGCTGCATCTGGATCCATTGGTGCCCACGCCGCTGACCATCGACGATGAGGCGGTCGAGTGCATGGCCGATCCCGGCGCGGTCATCGAACTGTATCTGGACAAGGCTGGCGAGGCGTCGCGCTACCTCAAGACGATGACCGCCGACGCACGCGGCCGATTCGTGGTCAACCGCAACGACGTGCCGGCCGGCTGGGTCATGAGCGCGACGGCCACCATTGCCGGCTCGACCAGTGAGTTCAACGTCATCGCGGGCTCGACCGCTCCCGACGTGCTGGGAGCGCTTCTGGCTCGCACGGGGCCGCTCTCGGATACCGGCGGCGATACCGATCTGGACGGCGGCCTGCGGCGCTGGCGACCGGGTACCAAGCTCATTTTGCACGTGCCCAATCCGCCCAGCGCGGCGGTTGAGGAATACACACGCTTCGTGGCTGATCGCGTAATCGACTGGACGCGCGGAGCGGTGAGCGCCGAGCTGTCGGTCGGAGCGGTTCCCAAGGCAGGCCGCGGCACCGTGGTCGTTCCCGTCGAGTATCTGCCGGCCGACGCGCCCGCCCTGCTGGGCCGCGGCGGCGTGACGTTCATGAAGTGGGATTCGCAAGGATACTTCGTCTCGCCCATGAAGATCCTCCTGGCAGAGGGCAAGGAGGCGCGAGACACCTGTCCGCGAGTACTGGCCCACGAGTTCGGTCACGTGCTGGGGCTGTCGCACGCTCGCGTGGGATTGTTGTCGCGCATGCAGGGCTCCATGCCGCCCAGTGAAGCGTTCGTGAACGACTTTTCGCCCATGTTGACGTTCTACGATGTGCTGGCGCTGCATGTGCTGCACCAGTCGGAGTGGAATCGCCACGGCTCGGGCACGCTTCGGCAATTGGTCAGCGCAGGGCTGCTGCCCGCGGTGCCCAAGGGCGCGGTGGCCAGCCTCCAGCCGGGCGTGGACCAACCCACGTACAGTCCGCCGCCTGTAGCCGAGCCGCAGGCCCCCGTCTCCGGCCACACGCCGCGGCCTTGAACATAGCCGGCCCGCAAGCAATCTCTTGACATAAGGCAACGGAGGCAACAGAGTCGAGCGGCTCTGTTCTCTCTGTTGTCTTCTTTTATGCCCTTTTTATGTCACCAAGCTGCCGAAGAATGCGAGTTGCGCTTGAGCCTGCCGCACGTTCATCGAACCTGCCGGCTCAAGAAGGGTGAGTGATCAGCTTCAGCCCGACGATGCCGGCGACGATCAAGCCGATGCACACCAGCCGGATGGCGTCGCACGGTTCGGCGAAACGCCAAATGCCGTAAATGACCGTGCCGACGACTCCGATGCCGGTCCAGACGGCGTAGGCCGTGCCCAGCGGCAGCGTTCGCATGGCCTGGGCGAGCAAGACCACGCTAACCGTCATCACGACCAGTGTCCAAACCGACGGCCAGAACCGGGTGAAGCCTTGAGAGTACTTCATTCCGATCGCCCAGCCGACCTCGCACAAACCCGCCACAATGAGAATGATCCAGGCCATCGGGAGTGATATAGCCCCTCGACGTTGCTTCCGCAAGGCCGGGGGGCGGGCGTCTCGCCCGCCTCATAGACAGGCATGATGCCTTTCCGCGAAAGAAGCATCTTTCAGGACAACCTGATGGCGGCGCGCGGCAGGAGCGTCTCGCGCAATCGGAGGCGGGCGAAACGCCCGCCTCCCGATGTGGACACTTACCGTTCGAGAGCGTCTGCTCAGGCGCCGATGATCTGCACGAGCCGGGCGACGGTGTCGCGAACGGCGTGGGCCTGAGACGACAGTTGCTGGGATGCCGCGGCGGATTCTTCCGCCGCCGACGCGTTCTGCTGCGTGACGCTGTTCATCCGGTCCACCGCCTCGTCGAGTTGTGTAACGCCCTGGTCCTGCTCGCGGCTGGCCTGGGCGATGCGAGCCACCAAGTTGGTAACGGTGTTGACGTCCTCGACGATGCCCGTCAGCGTGCGGTTGACTTCTTCCGTGACGCGGGCCCCCTCGCGTGCCTGATCGACGGAGGCCTGAATGAGCGTAGCGGTTTCACCCGCAGCGGTAGCCGCCCGCTGGGCCAGGCGCCGAACCTCTTCGGCGACGACGGCGAAGCCTTTGCCGTGCTGGCCCGCGCGAGCCGCCTCAACGGCCGCGTTGAGCGCCAGCAGGTTGGTCTGGAACGCGATCTCCTCGATGACCTTGATGATCTGCGTCACCCGCCCCGACGATTCGTTGATGGCCTCGATGGCCGTGGTCAACTGCCCGAGAATCTGTGCACCGCTCTGCGCTGCGGCCCGCGTCCGCTCGCCTTGCGAGTTGACCTGGTCGGCCGACTCGGCATTGGTCCGGGCCATGCTCGCCAGTTCTCGCAGGGCGTCGGCGGCGTGCTGAAGCGAGGCGGCCTGCTCGGTTGCGCCCTCGGCGAGCATCTGGCTGGCGTCGGCGACCTGCCCGGCCGCCGCGTTCACCTGCTCCGCTCCTTCGTTCAACTCACGGGCAATGGCGCGCACGGGCTTGATCAGATTGCGAACCACAACGCGGGTCATCACCGCGTACAGCATGACGGCGGCCAGCCCCACGAGCACGAGGACGAGCGCCACCGCCTTGCGCACGGACGCCCGAACCACGGCGTCGGCCCCGTCGAGCGATTGCACAATCTCGAAGGCCCCGTGCACTTCGCCTTCCTTCCAGCCTTCCATCTTGCCGCCGGTGGGGTCCAGCCCCTGGTCGTTGCCCCACAGTTCCTGCGACATCTTGGGATCACCGTGGCAGAGCAGACATTCGGCGGTCAATCTGACCGGGCGGAAATAACGGATGGTATTGGCGGCCTCGTCGATCTCGTAATGCTCGTCCAGCTGTTCCTTGGCGAGCTTTTCGAGCACGCGGGCCTCCAGCTCATCGGGCTCGTTGCGGGGGTTGCGGGGGTGGAGCTTGGGCACCTTCAATTCGTATCCGCCCTCGGCCGCCTTGGCCATGGCCGCCCGCCAGGCGGTCACCACGGGAACCGAGTCGAGAATCTTTCCCGTCTCGCCCTTTTCGCCCCAGTCCCGCAGTTGTTGAGCCGTGAACAGGCCCCCCTTCCACTTGGCACCCATCTGCTCACGGGTGGCTTCGGCCGTCAGGAGGACACTCCGAGCCTTCGCGATGTACTGCTGGCGAACCTGTTCCTTGGCTTCCCGCGTGTAAGCCCCGAACAGAATCGCCGACAGAACCAGCAACTGGGCGACTGCGACGAGGACAATCTTCATTCGAAAATCCACGTGTGTGCTCCTTGGATCGAAGTCGGACCTGACGCCCTGCTTGCGCACGGATGCGATCGGTTGATCCTGACGTTCTGGCCCTTGCTCCCACCGGCATTTCGACAGGCATCTCCTGTATCGGAAAACGGCGGGCACTCCACCATCAAGACATCATCTCATAGTTGAAGTTCGGACCCGAGAAACTGCCGCAAACGGCCTGCCCCGGGCCGTGATGACGCGGTTATCGAACCGTCCGGCCCGGAGTGTCTCAGAATCGGTCACCTCGGCGGTTTTGGCGTGGACGCCGAGGGTGGAATTCACGACAATGGGAGGATGATCTTCAATCTCGACTATCGCCGGATGCTGCTGCTCACGGAAGGCCACCTGGGCGTGTTCTCTTCGAAAACGGCGGTTTCCGTATTGCGCTACCGGCCGGACGACGTGGTAGGCATTCTGGATTCGGCACACGCGGGCAAGCCGCTGGGCGAGATCGTCCCCGGCGTCAAGGACGTTCCCATCGTGGGCAGCGTGGCAGACGCCGCGGCGTTGCGACCGGATGCCATTCTAGTCGGCATCGCCCCGACGGGCGGGGCGCTGCCGCCGGTGATGCGGCAACACTTGGTGGACGGCCTTCGGCGGGGTCTATCCATCATCAGCGGGCTGCACACACTGCTGAAAGAGGATGCCGGATTGGCGGGCCTGGCCCGCGAGCATGGGGCACAGTTGCACGATCTTCGCGACTTTGCCCACATCACGCGGATCGGCCGGGGCCTGGCTCGCGGGACGCGGGCACGCCGCGTGCTCCTGGTGGGCACGGACTGCAACGTAGGCAAGATGGTGACCGCACTGGAGCTACGTAATGCCGCGCGGGCGGCCGGCGTCGACGCGGCGTTCGTGGCGACCGGCCAGACCGGCATCATGATCGAGGGTTGGGGCATCGCCATCGACCATGTGCTCTCGGATTTCGTGGCCGGGGCGGTGGAGATGCTGGTCGAGCGTGCCGCGGACCGCCCGCTCATGTTCATCGAGGGTCAGGGCTCGCTCGAGCACCCGGCTTACTCCGGTGTGACGCTATCACTGCTGCACGGTTCTTGTCCCGACGCCATGGTCATGGTGCATCGGCCGAGCCGGGAACACCACAACAGTTGGCCGGACTGTCCGATAGCTCCGGTCGAACAGCAAATCGACTTGTACGAGCGGATGCTTGCACCGCTGCACCCGGGCAAGGTGGTGGCGATCGCGGTCAACACGGCGGGGATGGAACCGGCCGACGCCGACGCCGCGGTGGCCGAGTTGGGTGCCCGTACGGGTCTGCCCGCCGCCGATCCCATCCGGCATGGCGTGGGGAAGCTCTGGGAAGCGGTTCGAATGCACGTCGGCGTCTGAGCGTGAGCCCGGTCGCCCCCATCCGCGGCTCAGCGCCGTCACCGGGCGAAAACGTGGACTTGGCAGGGCCAAACGGGTATAAAATCGCCAATTTGGAGCGAGGTTTCTGGCGCGGAGCTAAATTTGGATAGACCGTCGCTCCGGGCGCGAGGAACGAGTCCGGACAGATCGGCGGGTTGCCCGCCGTTCGCAGGGGGTGAGCCCTGCTACTCGCGCGGAATGGGAGAAGAGGAGACCGACCTTGGCCGACGACAGCCCAGCAACGAAACCGACGAACGGGTCCCCAACGAACGGCGCAGCCGCCAACAAGGTGGACGTGCCCAAGGGTGTGTGGCAGCCGTGCCCGTCGTGCCAGGCCACCGTATTCCAGAAGGCGCTTGAGGAGAACATGTACGTGTGCCCCGAGTGCGGGTATCACCACCGCATCTCGGCCCGCACGCGTATCGCCCAGCTCGTCGATCCCGACTCGTTCGAGGAGTTCCTGCCCGATCTGGTCTCGACCGATCCACTCAAGTTCAAGGAGCGGCTGACCTACAAGGAACGGTTGCGCGAGGTCCAGGAGAAGACCGGCGAGACGGAGGCGGTGGTCGTCGGCAAGGCGTTCATCCGTGGCCGACCGGTCATCCTGGCGGCCATGAACCCCTTCTTCATCATGGCGTCGATGGGCTCGGTGGTCGGCGAGAAGATCACCGCCGGGTTGGAGCGGGCGGCCGACGAGAACATCCCGTTCGTGGTGGTCACCACGTCGGGTGGCGCCCGCATGCAGGAAGGCATGGTCTCGCTCGTGCAGATGGCGAAGACTTCTGCGGCGGTGGCCCGGCTGGATGACGCGGGCGGACTGTACATCGTGGTGATGGCCGATCCCACCACCGCCGGCGTGGCCGCGAGCTTCGCGTCGCTGGGCGACATTCATCTGGCCGAGCCGGGTGCCATGATCGGCTTTGCCGGTCCGCGCGTGATCGAGAACACCATCCGGGCCAAACTGCCCGAGGGCTTCCAGTCTGCCGAGTTCGCGCTGCAAAAGGGCTTCGTCGATCGCATCGTCCACCGGCACAACCTGCGTACGGAGATCGCTCGCATCATCGATTACGCGGGCAAGTGAGCGAACTTCAAGCGTTAGACCTGAGGCTTGAGACCTGAGGCTTGAGGAACCCCTGCCGTATCGTTTAGGACCACGGTGAACGTGCTCCCTGCGCCCGGCTCGCTGGTTACGCTGGCGTCGCCGTCGTAAAGCTGCGCAAGCTTGCGGACGATGGACAGGCCCAGGCCGCTGCCGAGAATCGTTCGAGTCCGGGCGTCGCGAATGCGAACGAAATCGCGAAAGAGCTTGGCCGCATCCTCCTTGGTCAGGCCGATCCCCGTATCGCTCACGCGTATGATGACACGGTGACCGTCGCGCGAGAGCGTCACATCCACACTGCCGCCGTCTTTGTTGTACTTGACCGCGTTGGAAACCAGGTTGTTGAAGATCATCTCCAGCTCTTGCGGATCGGCGGTCATCTCCCCCACACCCTGATCGTGCAGCGTGATACGGATATCTCGGGCGGCAGCGTCGGCGGTCATGGTTTCAATCGCGTTTCGCGCGACAGCGGCCACGTCCACTCGCGTGACTTCGCGATTCTTGAGTCCCGACTCGATGCGGGTCATGTCCAGCAGATCGGCGATGAGCTTGCGCATCTGGGCCACGCGCGTGCGGCATCGCTGGATGGCGTGGTCGTAAGCTTTGATGTCCTCGCCCACGGCATGGCTGGCCATGATCTGCAGGTAGCCGTCGATCGCGCTCAAGGGCGATTTCAGCTCGTGGCCCAGCACGCGGATGAACTGAAACCGCACCTGCTTGTTTTCCTCAGCCAACCGGCGAGCCTGCTTGGCCAGGATCACACGGATGATTGCCTTGCGGATGGTGCTTTTGAGCTCTTCGGGCGTAAACGGCTTGGCGAGAAAGTCGTACGCGCCGCGCCGAGTGGCAATGACGGCCGTCTCAATGGACGCGTAAGCCGTGATCATGATGGTCAGCATGTCGGACTGCAGGCCGGCCAATTGATCGAGCACTTCCAGGCCGCTGATGCCGGGCAGCTTGTGATCGAGCAGAAGGATGTCGGGAGCATCGGTCCGGACGCGCTCGAGGGCTTCCTCACCGGTCGCGGCTTGTTCGACGACGAGCCCCGCTTCCGTCCCCGTGTCTGGCACGCGAACGGTGAAGTCGCGCAGGGCCCAATCCACGGCCCGCCGCATATCCGCTTCATCATCAGTGACCAGGAGTCTGAGTGTTTCCACTGCATTTGCCCTCAGGGGCCGCCCGTGCGGGGCAGCATGACCGTGAACGTCGTGCCGGTGGGACCAACCCGCGGATCGGCGTTCGATTGCACCCGGATATCGCCGGAGTGCATCTTGACGATCCCGTACGTTACGGCCAGGCCCAGGCCCGTGCCTTTGCCCATCGGTTTGGTGGTGAAGAATGGTTCGAAGATTTTCGACAGGTTCTGCTCGGGAATGCCCGCGCCTGTATCGCACACACTGAGTTTGATCGAATGGGCATCGCCCTCGATGCGGATGGTCAGCACGCCGCCGGTGGGCATGGCGGCGATTGCGTTGCTGATGAGATTGGTCAGCACCTGGATGATCTGATCGCGATCGAGCTCGGCGGTCACATCATCGGTAAGCTGTTCGATCCGCACGGAGATGCCGAGCGGCACGGTCAGCGTCGCCAGAGCCCGCCGTACGAGATCGGGCATCTCGACCGGGTAACGGACGACCTTGGTCTGCCGTGCGAAGTTCAGAAGTCCGGCCACGATCTTCTTACAGCGGTCCGACTGCTCGACGATGGTCTGCAGCGCTTCGCGGATGCGGGAGTGCTCGTCGCATTCCTTGAGGAGCAAGTGGGCGTACATGAGCACCACGCCGAGCGGGTTGTTCACCTCGTGGGCGATGCCGGCGGCGAGCTGGCCCATGCTGGCCAGCTTCTCCGACTGCATGAGCGCTTCCTGCGTGTTGGCGAGTTGGGCGATGGTCTTGCGGAGCTGATCGATGGTATAGGGCAGACACATTTCGTGCTCGGCCAGGCCCTTGAAGATCGCGAACGCGTGTTCGCGGCAGGTCTCGTAGCCACACGCCCCGCAATTCAGCTCGTCTTCGGGCCGCAGCTTGCCCATGCGGATCATGATTTCGGTCAGCTCGTCATGCTGTGGAGCCGGCATGCGCTGGTCGTTCGGCGCGAACGTCCGGCGAAGGTCGAGCGACGCGAACCGCTCGATATCGCTGCGCCACTGATCCCGGTCGAGCGCTGCCATCCGCCCGCACACGTACTCGCGGACGCGACGACGGCGATGAAACAACGGCGTGTCGGCGTTGATGCCCACGCCCATGATGCAGCCGTGACAGCAAAGGGCTTCCAGCAACCGGGCTCCGAGATCGCCTGATTCGAACTCCTTGATGGCCTCCAGCACGTGGCTGCGGCCTTCAGTGGCGACGACCTCGCCGGTCATGAGATCCTCGGAAATGTTGGCGGCCTGGAGCATGCCGCGACTGATGGGGAACAGTCCGCCCGTGCCGGAGTGCGGCGGGTCGAACTCGCTGGGCGGCGTGCCGGCCGGGAAGATATCGCGGAGGCCGAACATCTGCCGCAGTTCGAGGTAGGTCAACGCGGCATCGACGTCGCCGGCCAGGTGCGGGCTGATGGCCTCGGCCTTTTTGGCGATGCATGGTCCGATGAAGACGATCCGCAGCTCAGGCCCGTGAATCGCATGCAGGACGCGGGCGGTGGCCACCATGGGCGACACCACCGGGGCCAGCGAGTCGACCAGACCGGGATGATATCGCTCGACGTAGTGCACGATGGCCGGACAGGTGGTCGAGATGAAGCGCCGGCCGTTGCAGGTGGCCAGGATCCGTTCGTACTGGCGAGCGACCAAATCGGCACCGAATGCGACTTCGCAAACCAGGTCGAAGCCGGCGGCCCGCAGCATGCCCACGAGTGTGCGATAATCGGTGTCGCCGAACTCGGCCGGGAAACTGGGAGCGAGAATGGCCGCGACGGGCTGGTCGCCGGACAGGAGCGTCAACACCTGCTCGACGGAACTGGCGGCCTGCTTGGCGCTCTGGCTGCACACGCGCACGCAGTTGCCGCAGGCGATGCAGCGTTCGGGGATGACTTCGGCCTGGCCGTCGGCGATGCGGATGGCCTTGGCCGGGCACTCACGCACACACGTGTAGCAGACCCGGCAGCGCTCCTTGATCGTCTCGACGAAACAGGTCGATGACATGGCATGCCCACGTCTGACTGCGGTGTTCCCCGTCACGAACTGTCGCGTCCGAACCCGCGAGCCTCCGGGTTCAACCCGGAGGTCTTTGTTCGACTGAGGAGTGTTTTCCCCGCGATCTCAATGAGGAGCATACCTTCCCCGTCGTTTCGAGCACGGAGTACACACCCTCTCGCAACGAGTCGGCGGGGGTAAACCCCGCCGCTCGCTTTGGTTTCGGCGCGTTCGGTCAGCCGGTGGTTGCGGCGGATGCGACCGCGGCCGAGGCCAGGAGCCGCCGCACTTCGGCCTTGAGCTGCTCGGGGCGCGCGGGCTTGTCCATGATGCGATCTGCCTTGACCCACGACTGCTGCTCGGCAGTGGTGGCTGCGAACGAGATGCCGGTTGCCGCCTTTACCGAGGTCAGCAAGATCACCGGCGTGCCCGGATACAGCTTCTTGATCTCATGGCAGAGCGTGAAGCCTGAATCGCGTTCTTCCATCATCAGATCCACAATCGCCAGATCCGGCCGGTGCATCATGAGCATCTCTTCTGCTTCGTTCTGGCCGCCCGCGGTGATCACCCGGTAGCCGTCACTTTGCAGAATCAGGCTCACCTGGTCGAGAATGTCCGGATCGTCGTCAACCACGAATATGGTCTGTTCGTTGCTCATAGGCATCTCCCGAAACGGAATGACGAAGCCCGAATGACGAATGACGAATGAAATCCGAATGACGAGACAGGATGTGAAATCATCCACTCCCAGTCATTCATTCGTGCTTCGTCATCCTTCTTTCCGGCTCATAGCTCAAAGCTCACAGCTCATAGCCCATTCGTCATCCTGATTTCGTCATTCGTCATTCATTCACACGAGTACCTTTCGGCGCTGGTATCGCGTATGTAACAGATGGTGGCTCTTCTCGCCGAGCGGGGCGCCGAGGAACTCGTCGTAAAGGCGCTTGACGTGTTCGTTCTTGTGGCTGACCCGCACGGGAGCGTTTTCGTCGATCTGATAAAGAGCCCTCATGCGCGCCCGCACCGATTCGGGGTCAGCGCCCAGGGGCTGGCCACCACCGGCGATGCAGCCGCCCGGACAGGTCATCACCTCGATGAACTGCAGATCGCTGCGACCCGCCCGGATGGAATCGAGCAGCTTGCGGGCGTTGCCCAGCCCGCTGACGACGGCGGCTCCGATCTTGACCCCGTCAATCTCCGTATGCAGTTCCTTGCATCCGTCCATGCCCCGCAGGGGCTCGATGCGCAGGTCGGCCATCTCGCGACCGGTCAACAGGAAATGGGCACTGCGGATGGCCGCTTCCATCACGCCGCCGCTGGCCCCGAACAATTTGCCCGCGCTGGTCCGCTCGCCGAAGGGCGTGTCGGCGGTCTCGGGCTCCATGGCCGTCAGATCGACGCCGAACACCCTCAGCAGTTCGCCCAATTCGCGCGTGGTCAGCACGTAATCCACGTCAGGCACGTGATGGTGGCTCATCTCTTCGCGGCCGCACTCGAACTTCTTGGCCGTGCAGGGCATGATCGACACGCTGACCACGTCGGCGGGACTGATGCCCTCGCGCTGAGCCCAGAAGTTCTTGATGACGGCCCCCATCATCTGCTGCGGACTCTTGCAGGTGGAGACGTTGGGGATGAAGTCGGGGTAGAACTGCTCCACGAACTTGATCCATCCCGGCGAGCAACTGGTCAGCATGGGCAGCACGCCGCCGGTCTTGATGCGATGGACGAGCTCCGAGCCTTCCTCCATGATGGTCAGATCGGCAGCGAACGATGTATCGAACACGCGGGCGAAGCCGATCCGCCGCAAGGCCGCCACCATCTTGCCGTCCACGTCCTGGCCGGCTGGCATGCCGAACTCCTCGGCCAGCGAAACCGAGACGGCCGGGGCGTGCTGCACCACGACCGTCTTGCCGGGATCGGCCAGCGCGGCCATGACCTCGTTCAGGTATGAGCGTTCAGTTAGGGCACCGGTCGGACAGACCAGGATGCACTGACCGCAATTGATGCAGCTCGACACGTTCAGGCCTCTGTCGAACGCGCATCCGACGAACGTCCGAGCCCCGCGGCCCACGAAGTCGATGGCCGCTACGCCCTGGATCTCCTCGCAGACCCGCACGCACTTGCCGCACAGGACGCACTTTTCGGGATCGCGGGTGATGGACGGGCTGGACACGTCCATTTCCCGCTCGCTCTTGGCCCCGCGGAACCGTCGCTGACGCACGCCCAGATCCTGGGCGAGCTTCTGCAGGTCACACTTGCCGCTCCGCCCGCAGTACAGGCAGTCTTCGGGATGGTTGCTCAGCAACAGCTCGACGATCATGCGCCGGGCGTTGAGCACCTCGGGCGTGCGAGTTCGGATCTTCATGCCCGCCCCGACCGGGTAGGAGCAACTGGGCACGAGCGTCGGTGAGCCCTCGACTTCCACCACGCACATGCGGCACGCCCCGGTGGGCGTCAGTCCCTTGAGGTGGCATAACGTCGGCACGTTGACGCCGTTGCGTTCGAGCACGTTCAGAATCGTCTCGCCCGCGTTGGCTTGCACCGGCCGGCCGTCAATCTCGACATGGATCATGTTTCAAGCCTCTTCCTGGCATTCCGGCCCGGAATCACTTCCGCGCCGGTATCACTCTTCCTGTTTTTTTCGCCGCGTCACCGCGTCTTTGCGTCAGTCTTCGCTACTTCCCCACATCACACCGGCTGCGTGAACTCCAGGTCGCAGCGCAGGCATCGCCTGGCCTCACGCCGCGCATCCTCCTCCGAGATGCACAGTTCCACCTCGGCGAAGTTCTTGCGGCGTTTGGAGACGGTGAGCAACGGCGGCTCGACGCGCGACGCGCTTTCGCCTTCCTCTTCGTCGTCGAATCCCACAGGCTCGACGTACACACTCGGCAACTTGACCTTGGGAAGCGTCCGCAGGAGTCGGCCGCTTACATAGTTGGCGATCATGTGGGCGGCCCGCTTGCCGGCCGCGATGGCGTCCACCACGCTGTTGGGACCGGTCACCACGTCGCCGCCGGCAAACACGCCGGGTCGGCTTGTGGCCATCGACTCGGGGTTAACTCGCAGCGTGCCGTCGGGATTGAGCTCCAGTCCGGCCAGGCCCTCGGTCTCCGGCTGCTCGCTGATGGCCACAATCAGCGTGTCCAGCTCGAAGACGTGCTCGGAACCGGGGATAGGCGTGGCCTTCCGGCGGCCCGAACCGTCAGGGTCACCCAGCTTGCAACTGACTACCTCGAGACCCGTGAGCTTGCCGTCCCGGCTAAGCACGCGCACCGGCGCTTCCAGCGTGCGCAGCTCGATGTTCTCCTCCCAGGCGGCGTCGATCTCTTCCTTGTAGGCGGGCATTTCGGCCTGCGTGCGACGGTAGAAGACGGTGACCTTGTCCACCCGCTTTTGCCGCAACGCGACGCGGGCGGCGTCGATGGCCGAGTTGCCTCCGCCGACCACGCCCACGCGTCCCTTGGCCAGCTCGCGGCCGTGCAGGTTGTAGGCCTTGAGGAATTGGATGCCGGTAAATAGGCCCTCGCATCCGTCGTCCTCGCCCGGCACGCCCATGCGACGGCTGTGGTGAGCGCCCGTGGCGATGTAGACGGCCTTGAAGCCCATGGGGCCGAGCAGATCGTCGAGTGTGAAGTCGCGGCCGAGCACCTGGTTGTAACGCAGCTCGACGTTGGACACGAGCATCCGGTCGATCTCGTATCGCAACTGGCTGCGCGAGAGACGATACTCGGGAATGGCGCCCGCGAGCATGCCGCCGGCCTGATCCTCGCGTTCGAAGACGGTGACGGCATAGCCCATGGTGCCCAGGTAATAGGCGGCGGTCAGACCCGAGGGGCCGGCGCCGATGACCGCAATCTTCGGGCCGTCGGGGTCGGCGGGTTTGACGTCCGGCGCGTAGGTGTTGGCCGAAACGCGATCGACCACGAACCGCTTGAGCGTGCGAACGGCGATGGGCTCGCCGCCGGTCACACCGGCCCGGCACATGAACTCGCACGGGTGATGACAGACGCGAGCGCACACCGACGGGAAGGGCAACGCTTCGCGGATGACTTTGTAGGCTTCCTTGTATTCGCCCCGCGCGATATGAGCGACATAGCGCCAGACCTCCGTGCCGGCCGGGCAGGTGTTCTGGCAGGGCGCCCCCACCAGTTCCTTGCAGGCCCCGGCCGGGCAGCGCCGGTCATAGATGTGTGCCTCATATTCGTCGCGGAACCATTGCAGCGTGCTCAGCACCGGATTGGGCGCGGTCTGCCCCAGGCCGCACAAGCTGGTCTTCTTGATGGTTTCGCCGAGCTCCTTGAGGTACATGATGCCCTGGAAACGCAGCAAGGCGTCCGTGCCGTTCTCCTTGCGGCGAGGCCGCGTGATGGCCTGGAGGATTTCCAGCATCCGGCGGGTGCCCTCTCGGCACGGGATGCACTTGCCGCACGATTCGCTCTGGATGAACTCCATGAAGAACTTGGCGAAATCGACCATGCAGGTCGTCTCGTCCACCACGACCAGGCCGCCCGAACCCATGATCGTGCCGAACTTGCGGAGGGCTTCATAGTCGGTGGGAATGTCGAGATGGGCTTCGGGCACGCAGCCGCCCGACGGCCCGCCGATCTGCACCGCCTTGCATTTGCGGCCGCCCGGCACGCCGCCGCCGATCTCGAAGACCACCTCTCGCAGCGTGGTGCCCATGGGGATCTCGACGAGGCCCGTGCGGCGCACCATGCCCGACAGCGCGAACACTTTCGTGCCCTTGCTGCCCTCGGTGCCCATGGACGCGTACCACTCAGCCCCGTTCTCGATGATGAGCGGCAGGTTGGCCAACGTTTCAACGTTGTTGATCACCGTGGGCTTGCCGAACAAGCCGGAGGCCGCGGGGAACGGCGGGCGCGGCCGAGGCATGCCGCGTCGGCCTTCGATGCTGTGGATGAGAGCGGTCTCCTCGCCGCACACGAACGCGCCGGCTCCCATCTTGATGCGAATGTCCAGCGAGAAGTCCGTCCCGAGAATGCGGTCGCCCAACAAGCGGTACGCTTTCGCCTGCTCGATGGCCTTCTCGAGCCGCTGGATGGCCAGCGGGTACTCGGCCCGGATGTAGATGTACGCGTGCGAAGCGCCGATGGCGTACGCCGCAATGGCCATGCCCTCGAGCAGCCGATGCGGATCGCTCTCGCTCACCGCGCGGTCCATGAACGCGCCGGGGTCGCCTTCGTCGGCGTTGCAGATGAGGTACTTGTCAGTCCCGGGCGTCTGGCGGGCGAATTTCCACTTTCGGCCCGTGGGGAAGCCGCCGCCGCCGCGCCCGCGGAGCCCGGACGTTTCGACCGTGTCGCAGACCTGCTCGGGCGTCTGCGTCCGGAGGGCCTTGGCCAGTGCCGAATATCCGCCGCGAGCGATGTACTCGTCGATGCTCCCGGGATCGATCAAGCCACTGTTGATGAGCACGACGCGGCGCTGCATGCGCATGAACGGGTGTTCGTCCATGAAGGGCACGTCATCCCAGACTTCCTCGCCGTTCTGCGGGCGATACTGCCCGAGGACCATGTCGGCGGGAATCTGGCCGGCCAGCGCGTGCTCGAGCAGGCCGGCGACGTTCTCGCTGGTCACGTTGCCGAAGCTGATGCGTGTGCGGCCCGGAAGCTGCACATCGACGATGGGCTCCTCCGAGCAGAGCCCCACGCAGCCGACTTCGACGATGTCCGCGTCCACCTGGTGTGCGGCCAGGTACTCGCGCGCAGTCGCCAGTGTCTTGGCCGCCCCGGCGCCCAATCCGCAAGTGCCCGCGCCCACGAAGAGCGTGGGCTTGGCGACCGATTCGCGGCGCAGCTTTGACACCAGGGCGTTGTATTCGTTCTCGCCCTGAGCGCGGGCCTGCACGAACGGTCCCGCTTCGAGATTGCGGATCAATTCGGCTGCCGGCCAGGGCATGCGCTGCCAGCACCGGACGGGGTTGGCTTCATGATTCGACATGGGTGAGCTCCTTCTCCCGGCACTCAGCTATGATGCGAGCGAGCTTTCTCGGGGTGCACTTCGCGTGGAATTCGCCGTTGATGCAGATCACCGGGGCCAGCCCGCACGCTCCCATGCAGGCGACGACCTCGAGGCTGAACAGCCCGTCGCGCGTGGTCTGGCCGGGCTCGAGCCGGAGCTCGCGTTTGACGGCTTCGAGCACGGCTAGAGAGCCTTTTACATGGCACGCTGTGCCGCGGCACACCTGGATGTGGTAACGCCCCTTGGGCCGGAATCGGAACTGGTTGTAGAACGTCGCGACGCCGTAGATCTTGCTGCTCGGCAGACCCAGGTGCTCGCCGATGCGGACCACGGCCTCTTCCGAGAGATAGCCGTGGCGTTCCTGCACGTCCTGAAGGATGGGGATCAACGCGTCCCGGCCCGCGCCGGGATAGCGGTCCAGAATGGGATCGATGTCCGGTATCACCGCCACTGCAGCACGCTCCTTCGTCGGCGATTCGGCGCGAACCCGACCGCATCCCGAGATGCCGTCGGTCTCCGAACCCGCTGATCGTACTTTTTTTCACAAACCCTGAGCGGAAAAAAGCCCTACCCAGGACCGCTGACTTGATGTCGCCAACGCGTGCTGCAGACTCAAAGGTGCTTCAAGAGGCGCATCATCGGCACGGCCCGAAGTTGATCAGACCTGCCTGGCATTCAATTGGGTTCCGAGTCCTCGTCCGCTCGGAGCCTTGCAGGGGAGTCCCCCGTGCAATTCATCGGACAATGTTCGTGCTATTTTTCACAAATTCGGCCCCGGCGTCAATAGGATTGATCCAAAATCGAGCGCATGGGGCACTATTGGGCCACCACGCTCTCCTATGAAAGGGCTGTATTTCGCCGCAACCCTTCTCCAGATATGGACTTATAATCAACGAGGCTGGCTTACGACCTCCGACGCCGGATCCACAACCCACTCCAACCGGGCGATGCGAATCCCTTGGAGGTCGGGTAGGAGGGCCGCCATGTACCACTCACCGTCGTGGTGAATGACCTCCGGGGCAGCGACTTCGAGCACGGCCACGAGCTTGTCGTCGGTGTCGATGCCGAAGTCCATGGGGTCAGTCGAGCGGTACACGCGAGTGGTCTGCGGATGCGCGTAATTCTGCGTGCGGAACAGGTACCAGTAGCCGCGATAGAACACGACGTGCGGGCACTCGCCCGAGTAGGGTCCGCTTCCCGCACTACCGCCCCGGGCGACGATGGTCGAGTCTGACCAAGTCTTCAGATCTCGCGAGGTTCGGCAGTAAACCGCCCCCGCGTTGCCCGGGTGGGCAGTGTAATAGCAGTGCCATACCCCATCGATCCGGACGACCATGGCGTCGCGCGTGTTGGCGTCCGGCCCTTCGCTGAACATGCCCGTGCGGGCCTCAGTGCCGGGAGCCGTATGGGCGATGCACCGCTCAAAGTGTTTGCCGTCCGAACTCCGGGCCATGCAGATATGGACCCAATCGCCGTAGAACATGAGGTACTCGCCGGCGTGACGCAAAACGTACGGCGCCTGGAGGCCGCCCAGCGTTTCGCGGTGCATGACACCGGGATCGGCCTGCATTCGGATGCCCTTGGGCGTCCAGTCAGCGTCGGTGAGTTTCGCCCCTTCCCAGCCGTAGAACAGCCGGCTCTTGCCTCCGCATTTCGTGCCGCGGATGCAGGACCAAAGCTGCCACGGACCGTCGGCCGCCTGCCAGACGGCAAAATCAACCGGCTGTTGCTTGGCGTGAGGCTCGTCTTCCGGCGGGCCGTTCAACTCGCCCAGGTCGGGATTGCGCGCTACCGTCCACCATTCACCGGCAACCCGCGGCACCGTCGGCATGGACGATTGACAGCCGGCGACCAGGCATGAAACCAGAAGGATGGCTGAGTAGAAGCCGAACCGCACGGGGAAAAACCTCACGTCCATCAGAGAAGGCCTCTCTCCGCAAAAAGTGAGGCGGACCATTCCCTCGCGAACTGAGGGAATGGTGCCTCTTCTTCTCGAACCGATAGGGAAACCTGTCCCATTCGGAAGGAGTCGGCGGGGGCAAGCCCCGCCGCTCGCTTTGCTAGCGCAGTGGGACGATCGGGATCACTGACCGTTGAGAGCGGGGAGCGTCACCGGGAGCACGCGGTTGAGCGGCGGCTTGGTGGACTCCAACGCCTTGAGCACGTTGTCGGGGATAGGCTCGTCCAGCTTGAGCACCATCATGGCCGTCTTGGCCTGCCGCGACAGCGTCATGTCGGCGATGTTGAGCTTGTGCTTGCCGAAGATCGTCCCGACCAGGCCGATGACGCCGGGTTCGTCGTCGTTGTAGATCATGACCATGGGGCCTTCGGGCACGAGGTTCATCTCGTAGCCGTCGATGGCCATGATGCGAGGCTTGCCGTCGGGGCCGACCTCGCCCACGACCTCGTTGAAGCCGTCGCGGGTGTTGAGCCGCACGGACACGCGGTCGGTCTTGGACGACGTGGCCAGGTCCGCCCGCTGCTCGACCTTGATGCCGCGTTCCTTCACGAACGCATCGACGTTGATCACGTTGATGCGGGTGGTGAAGTACGGGCTGAGCAGCGAAGCGAGGATCTGCTTCTGCAGCGTGCCGATCAGCGGAGGCAGATGCGGACCGTACGTGGTCACCTGGACCTGCTCGATGACGCTCGAGCCGACCGCGCCGAGGATGGTGCCCATGCGCATGGCCAGATCGAGATACGCCTTGTCGCGATCGCTGAGCTGCGCCGGCATGCCGGCCACGTTGACTGCCCAGCGAATCTCCTGCTTGAGCAAATAGTTGAGCAGAATCTCCACCGCATCCAGCGTGACGGCCAGTTGGGCCTCTTCGGTCGAAGCGCCCAGGTGCGGTGCGAGCACTGTATTCTTGGCGGTCAGCAGCGGGTTGTCCTTGCCCGGCGGCTCGGTGGAGTAGACGTCCAGCGCCGCGCCCGCGACTTTGCCGCTGTTGAGCGCCTCGGCCAGGTCGGCTTCGTTGATCACGCCGCCGCGCGAGCTGTTGATGATCCGCACACCATCCTTCATCTTGGCGATGCTGGCCTTGTTGATCATCTCCTTGGTGTCGGAGCTGAGCTTGGTGTGCATGGTGATGTAGTCGGCCTGGGCAAAGAGTTTGTCGCGCGAATCGACCAGGGCGACCTGCCCGTCCAGCGCGGTCTGCCCCGAGTAGAACGGGTCGAAGGCGATCACCTTCATCTCGAACGACAGGGCCCGCCGGGCCACCGCCGTGCCCACGCGGCCCAAGCCGATGATGCCCAGCGTCTTGCCCGCCAACTGCGTCCCCACGAACGCCTTGCGATTCCACTCGCCCGCCCGCACATGAGCGTCGGCCTTGGGAACGTGTCGGGACAGGGCGAGCATCAGCGCCATGGTCTGCTCGGCGGTGCTGATGGTGTTGGCGTCCGGCGTGTTCATGACCAGGATGCCTGCCTTGGTCGCCGCCTCGATGTCCACGTTGTCCACGCCCACGCCCGCCCGGGCAATGGCCTTGAGCTTGCCGGGGTTGGCCAGCACCTTGGCGGTGATCTTCACGCCGGAGCGGATGATCATCCCGTCGTACTCACCGACGATGGCCGCCAGTTCGTCTTCCTTGAGACCCGTTTTGACGTCCGCGGTCACGCCTTCGACGGCCTCGATCATCTTCATTCCCTGCGGATCCAGCGGATCGGCGACCAGAATCTTGATCATGGTGTTTTCCTCTGCCAAACGGGAAGTTGCAGCAAGCATCCTGTCTCTACGTGCACGCCGGAGCGTGCACACACGGGTCCGGTCTAAATTGTCCAAAGGGGTTATTGTAATCGCCCGGCCGGGCATGTCACGTCAAAAGCGGTCCGGCTTGCCTTTCGGCCATTCGCAGGCTCCGCAGACGCCGGCTCTCGCGTTGAGGCCCGATAAACGACCGCCAGACGCGTCCCGATCCGACGCCGGAATTGCCGCCAGCCAAGTCGGCCGGGGAGACCGAGCCGACGGCGGGACCTCTGCCCCGGCCGCCGCCCCCCAAAAACGCACCGGCGGCACGACGTCCCGGCGATCACCGTGGCGGTCAGCAACAAGTTTCCAGCGAGCACTATACCGGCGACCGGCGCGGGCGTATCCTGACGTCCCGATACAGCATGTCCACGTATGCGTAGATCGAGCACGAGGTTCTGACCATGGCTCACCGATACGACGTTCTCATTCGAAACGGCATGGTGTACGACGGCAGCGGTTCGCCGGGCGAGCCCGGCGACGTCGGGATCAGCGGCGATCGCATCGTGGCCGTGAACCCCGCCGTCTCAGGGCGGGCGGCGGTCGAAATCGACGCCACGGGCATGGCCGTCGCACCAGGCTTCATCAACATGCTCAGTTGGGCAGGCGACGACCTGCTGGTGGACGGCCGGTCGCAAAGCGATATCCGCCAGGGCGTCACGCTCGAGGTCATGGGCGAAGGCAGTTCCATGGGACCGTGGAACGAATCCATGAAGCAGGAGGATCTCGAGCAGCAAGGCGACATCAAGTACGAGATCGCGTGGACCACGCTGGGCGAGTACCTGGACCACCTGGTGCGGCGCGGCGTGTCGTGCAACGTCGCATCGTTCGTGGGCGCGACCACCGTGCGCATTCACGAGCTGGGCTACGCCAATCGGCCACCGAACGAGGACGAACTCCGACGGATGCAGATGCTGGTGCGGCAGGCGATGGAAGAAGGCGCGATGGGTGTTGCGTCGTCGCTGATCTATTCGCCGGCGGCGTATGCCGATACGCAGGAACTGATCGCGCTGGCCAAAGTGGCTGCAGAATACGGCGGGATGTACATCTCGCACATCCGCAACGAGGCCGACACGCTGCTCGAAGCGTTCGACGAGTTCCTCACCATCGCTCGCGAGGCGAGCATTGCAGCGGAGATCTATCACCTCAAGGCATCCGGACAATACAACTGGAACAAGCTGGACGCTCTAATCGAGCGGATCGAGCGGGCTCGCAAGCAAGGTCTGGCGATCACGGCTGACATGTACACGTATCACGCCAGCTCGACGGGTTTGGATGCGATCATGCCGCCGTGGGTGCAGGAAGGCGGACATCGCGCGTGGATCGAGCGGCTGAAGGATCCGGCGACTCGGGCCCGCGTCCGCAAGGAAATGAACGAGCCGGGCCGTGACTGGGACAACGGCTACCTGTCGGCCGGCGGGCCGGAGGGCATCCTGCTCATCGGCTTCAAACAGGATGCGCTCAAACCGCTCACGGGCAAGTCGCTGGCCGAGGTCGCCGCCGCCCGCGGCAAGCCGCCCGAGGAGGTCGCCATGGACCTGGTGATCGAAGACGACAGTCGCGTCGCGGCCGTGTTCTTCTCCATGTCCGAGGACAACATCCGCAAGCAGATTCGCCAACCATGGATGAGCTTCTGCTCGGACGGCGGATCAATCTCGGCCGAAGGCGTGTTCCTCAAACGCAACCGACATCCGCGAACATATGGCACGTTCGCTCGATTGTTGGGCAAGTACGTGCGTGACGAAAAGCTCATCCCGCTCGAAGAGGCGATTCGGCGGCTGACGTCGCTGCCCGCCGCCAACCTCAAGCTCCGTAACCGCGGGCGACTGGCCCCCGAATACTTTGCCGACGTGGTTGTGTTCGATCCGGTCACCGTCCGCGACAACGCGACTTTCGATCGGCCGCACCAGTACGCGACTGGCGTGGCTCACGTGTTCGTCAACGGTGAGCAGGTGATCCGCGACGGCGAGCACACCGGCGCGTTGCCCGGGCGCGTGGTACGCGGACCGGGGTGGCGAGGGAAGGATTGACGCGGTGACACGGCGACGCGGAGACGCGGCGAAAGACAAAGAAGAACGCGAGCCGCCAGGCTTGACCCGGTGGACTCAGTTCGACGGGGCCCAGGCACCTGCGCGCACATCGCGTTTCGAAAAGGTATGCGAACTGACGGCGGAATGAGACGGCGGGGTCAAGCCCCGTCGCTCGCTGAACGCAGTATCGTGCACATTAATAGGCACTTTAGGTCCCGACGCGGACGAGACGCCCTCCCCCCGACATACGATGTCACTTTTCTGTGTCGCGGAGCAGATTGCGGGCGCGGAGCCACTTTTCGCAGAGTTGGGGCCAGGCCGAAGCGGCCAAGTCGGGCTTGCCGAGACCGAAGCCATGCGGACCTTTTTCAAACACGTGCAGTTCTGCCGGCACCTTGGCCTTGCGCAGCGCGGCATAGAAGGCGAGGCTGTTCTCCACGGGCACGCCCTTGTCCTCGTCGGTATGGACCAGGAACGTGGGCGGCGTGAGCGGCGTTACCTGACGCTCGTTGGACAGATTCTCGACCAGGGCCGGATCGGGATTCTCGCCCAGCAAGTTGCGGCGTGAGCCTTTGTGCGTGAAGTCTTCCGCCAGCGAGATCACCGGGTAGATCAACACCATGAAGTCGGGCCGGCACGACACGCGTTCAACCGGATCGTTCGCAGCCGGATCGCCGGGAGTAAAGTGCGTACCCGCGGTGGATGCCAGGTGTCCCCCGGCCGAGAAGCCGAGCACGCCGATGCGATCTGGATCGAGGTTCCACTCCGCCGCTCGCGATCGGACGACCCGAATGGCCCGTTGCACGTCCAGCATGGGAGCGGGATGGCCGTAGCCGGTGTTGCGATGCCGGTATTTCAGCACGAACGCGGCCACGCCGATGTCATTCAGCCAACGAGCGACAGCGAGGCCTTCGTGGTCCATGGCGATATGACCGTAGCCGCCGCCCGGACAAACCACGATGGCCGTGCCCATGGCCCGCTCTGTCGGCGGCAGGTACGGCGTGATCCACGGCGTGTCGTTCTCCGCATCACCCACCGCTTCGGGAGCCCGGCCAGGCCAGAGACGGATGTGTGCCGGCTCGGGCGATTGTGCCTGCACGGCCAGTGTCGCAATAAGCATGACACTGCCGACAGCGATCTGCCACGCGTGCATTCGAGACGTGCTGCGCATAATTCCTCCTTTTGGATCCTGGATACCGACAACATAGCGTCGGCGCATCGCCCGTCAAATGCGAAGCCGCGATTTACACCCTCCCGCCCGAATGTTACGCTGGCCGCCCGCCCGAACGGGCGTTTTTGTATTCTGATCGAGGTGTTGTAATGACGGGAACTTTGCGACTCTGGCTTGCATCCTGCTTTCTGATGGCGTCCATCGCTTCGGCGGCTGTCCGGACCGAGCGGATGGACGAAAACACGAGCCGCGACTGGGTTCGCCATCTGGTGCCGCTGCCCAAGCAAATCGAGTTGGCCGGCCAGGTGCTGGTTCCCGCCGATCAGATCGTCGTCGTGGCAGAGGGCGAGTCGCATGCACTGGTGTCCCAGGCGGTCAAGGAATTGGTAGAGGCCATCGGGGCCGAACACTCGTCTGCCGCCGCGGAGAAGTTCACGGTGAAGCTTCGCGTCGGCGGGCCGCTGGCCGAGCGCCTCACGGTCCTGCCCCATGCCGATCAAGCCTACACGATTGGCCGCGAGGAAGACGGCAACGGTTTGTTGTTGGTCGGCGGCGGCCCGCGCGGCGTCTACTACGCGGCCAAGACGCTGCAGCAGTTCATCCGGGCCGGCCGTAAGGGCGACACCATCGCACTACCTGCAGCTAACATCGTCGACTGGCCGGACATGGAAGATCGCGGACTGTGGGGCGGCGACAGCTACAACCACCTGCGCTGGATGTCCGACCGCAAGCTCAACTACGACGAGCAGATCGCTCACAACGGCGTGGACGCCAACAAGCGGCCGGTCATCAACCTGGGGGGCGGGAAGCGCAAGATCATCGACGAAGGTCCAACGTACGGGATCAATCCGGTGCCCGTCGTGCTGCATCTGGAGCAGCTTTCGGGCTCGGGCCTGTTCGACGCCTATCCGGAGCTTCGGGGCAAGGATGGCCGTGCGGGCTCGATCTGCTATTCGAATCCACTGTTCGTGAACATCCTGGCCGAGTGGCTCCTTCTCTGGCGTGCGGAGCCGGGCGTGCGAGAAGTGGATGTGTGGATGGCGGAGAACCTGCAAGGCGAGAAGGGCTGCCAATGTGACGACTGCCGCCGGGAAGATCGCAACGTTCTAGAGGCCCGGGCGATCGTAGCCGCGTGGAGGAAGGCGCGAGAAACGCAGCCCGACCTGGGCATTCGCATCCTCACCAGCGAGGAGACGGAGAAGAGCAACCCGCGGATTTTCTCCGAGCTGCCGACCGAGGTGAAGATCTGGTACTATCACAGCCTGTGGACGTACAACGCCAGCGAAAAGCCCATGATTCGGCCTTATCTCGCCGAGCTGGCGGCCCGCGGCCGATGGGTCGGCGTGTGTCCGAACTTGTGTGCGAACGTCGGCACGTGGCATCCGTTCACCTGCCCTCAGTTCGTGCACTATCGTATTAACGAGTTCGTGGACAAGAAGCTTTCGGGCTTCATCGGCTATGCCGTGCCGCGGCTGGCCCATGTGCGGTTCAACACGGAAGCCGCGGCCGAATGGCTGTGGAACGCCAAGGGACGATCGCCGCGCGAATTTGCGATTTCGTATGCCGTTCGCGAGGGCTATGCGGAACCGAAGCTGTTCGCCGACTGGGTTGAAGCACACGGACCGGTGGCCTGGGATATCTACGGCAGCGATTTTCCGGCCGGTCATCAGCGTGACTTTCCCGGCAAGCTGGCCATCCTGCTTCGTGAAGGCAAGGTGCCGAACCTGGGCGAGGAACTCTGGGAGGTGTATCCGCTGCCCTGGGGCGACATCAAGACGCCCGAGCAACTCGCGGACGACGTCGCGCGAGCCGATCGTGCGGTCAAGATCGCCGAGCAGATGCAGATTCCGCAGTACCTGCACGAGAGCCGCGTGACACAAGGGTACATCAAGGCCCTCGAGGCACTGTGGACGCTCAAGGCGCTGGTTCGCAACGGGATGGTGAGTGCTTCGGACAAGCTGAAGGCGACGGAAGCGTTCGCTGCGTATGCCGCGGGTCTGGAGCAAGCTCGTACGGCTCTGGCCGACTGGGAGCCGACCGTCGGCCCGGCCGAAGAAGGCGTGCCGCCGTGGGTGAACAAGCCGAGAAAACTCCTGGAGACCATGATCGAGGAGATGAACGCCCTGGCCCGCGATCTTGGCTGTATGGCGGGAGGCTGATAGGCAGCTGTCAGCTCTCGGCCGTCAGCGATTGGATGTCAGTTATCTGGCTCACAGCTCACAGCTCATAGCTCACTATGCCACACGCAAAGCTCAAGTCCATCCGTCACCTGGTCCTGGACATGGACGGTACGATTTACCTGGGCCGGACGCTGTTTCCATTCACGCCGGCGTTTTTCGACTGCCTGCGCCGGCTGGGCATCGAGCACACGTTCATCACGAACAACTGCTCGATCAGCGTCGATGAATACCTCCTCAAGCTCAAGGGCATGGGCATCGAAGCGAGTCGTGACCAGCTCTACACCTCGGCACTGTCCACACTGGATTATCTGCGCCGGGAGATGCCGTCGGTTCGGCGGCTGTACGTGCTGGGCACGCCCAGCTTGGCCGGCGAGTTCGCCGCGGCGGGCTATTCGATCGTGGCCGGTGAGGAGGAGCCCGAAGCGGTAGTGATCAGCTTCGACACCGGATTGACGTTCGAACGGCTGGGCAAGGCCGCATGGTGGGTCCGCCAAGGCAAGCCGTTCATCGCCACGCATCCCGATCAGACCTGCCCCACGGATCGGCCGACGGTACTGGTCGATTGCGGCTCGATCTGCGAGTGTCTGCACGCAGCCACGGGCCGTCGTCCACAGGCCGTGCTCGGCAAGCCTTCGCCCCTGATCGTGCAGGCCGTCCTCGAACGGCACGGATTACAACCGGCGGAGTTGGCCGTCGTCGGCGATCGACTCAACACGGACATGGCGCTGGCCCGTGCCGCCGGCGTGACCGGCGTGCTCGTACTCTCCGGTGGCACGCGACGTGAAGACTTGGCGAACGCAGCACTGCAGCCGGACATCGTCGTGGAAAACGTGGGAGAGTTGGGCCAGCTCTTGACGACAGCACGCGAGAAGGCCGGTTGAGCCTCTCAGCAGAAGAACAAGATTGAGGGGCTGGGGGCTGGTGAAGAAGCCGGCGGCGGTGCACGTGTTTGTGGGGCAGGCATCCGTACGTGTTTAGCGTGCGGCACTTCTCGCCCCGCAGGGGCGAAGGTCAGTAGGCGGGGGCGTCAGCCCCCGTTTGGCGTCCCTCCGAAGACTATCAGCCCCGAAGGGGCGACAGTCACAACCGGAATCGGCCCGCCAGCCAAAGCATGGGATCAACTGGGCGGTCGCTTGTATCGGCACGGTGTTCTGTCGCCCCTTTGGGGCTCTTCGGAGGGTAGAACACAATTGCTGGGACCGGCGTGAACCGGCGGCTCACGCCGCCGGCTATTCACCTGCGCCCCTTCGGGGGCGAAAACGTCGAGTCCTGCGTGGGACGGGGCCAGTTGCCCGCGTCGCGACGCTTTTTCTTGCACGCTAAACACGCACAGGTATCCTGCCTGCACATGCATGCTGGAAGCGTGCACCACAAAACGCGTGCACCGTCACTGCGACGGCCAGGCGGCCGCGAGTTTTTCGATGGTGAGTTCAATGTCTTCGTCGAGCATGAGTCGGCGATCGCGCAACTCTTCGCACGCACGTCGAATCTTCATGATGTACGCCTCGCGTGTGGGATAACGCTCCAGGACGGACGGCCGTGGATCTGTAATGGCGGATGTTCCTGACGTACCTTCGACCGGACCGGCGGCTCGCATGCGAGGCAACGGGAACTGTGCCCCCTGCCAACGGGTTAGCGCGCCCGGTGCGCCGAATGGTTCGGCGCGGACGTTCCACCCCGTGTACGTGGCCAACGGCACGCTGATCTGGGGCAGCCGCACGCCGGCGGTTTCGTTGCCGTCGGCGTCGACGGCAGGCACCAGCACCCGATACGGCGGCCCGACGCGTGGCGGCACGAAATCCGCGATACCGTGCGTGGCGTATCGTGGTCCGAGGTCCAGCCGCAACGGCACGTACATGGCCGACGGCACCGACAGGCCGGGGATAACAGGGAACATCCTTTGATACTCTTCGAGCGAGACGAGCGTACCGTCGGCAATCCGCGGATAAGCGCTGGCCGGCGGCTCGCGCCCCGCGGTCACCCACTCATCGAGGCAGACCAGTAGAGCGCGCAACAACGGCGTGTAATCCAACCCGTTGGGAGCGTAAGCGGCGATCCCCTTGTCGCCCGGCGTGGAAAACGTGTGATGGCCGCCGGCGATGTGGTAGAGCCGCACGGCCGGGTCGAGCTCGACGTCGCGTCGGCCCTCGACGTCCGTATGCAAGAGCGAGCCGCCACGGCCCCAGTATTCCGTGGACGTGACGGTCAGTATCAACTTCGGCAGGTGACGCGAGGCACGCGAACGAGCCAGCCAGTCGCCGCGACGGCCGGTCAGCGGATCTTCGCTGGGTACGGTGGTGAAGGGAAACGCATCGGTCGGATAAAGGTTTTCCTCGTGCTGGCTGCCGTGCCGGGTGATCTGGGCAAATCGCTCGTTGAGCAGCGTACGGCCGGCGGCTGCCACGTGGATGAAGCAGCCGTCGAACACCGTCCGCTGATGCTCGTCGCCGTTGAAATCCTGGTAGAGCAGATCCTGCAGGAAACGGCCCGACTGCGAGATTCCGAAGCCGTACGCCCGCTGGATTCTGCCGGCCAGCGGATTGCCGAGCGAACCTTCGGTGGTCGCGGCGTAGCGGAAGAACGAAACGGCGTCGCGCACGGCCGCCAAGCCCAGACCCGACACGCGCGGGTCACGAGCGGTGTATACCAGGTCGTACAACCAGCCTGGTTTAAAGCCCGCTTTCACGTACAGGTGCGTCGGATCGGGAATAACGCGGCCGTCTTCCTCGCGTGCGAAGGCCCAGGCGTCGCGCGGGACGAGGATCGGCTCGGCGGACCGGTGCGGGCGCATGGTCAACTCGGCGCTACGTTCGTGGATGTCAGCGGCGGGATACACGCGCGTGCCGCCCCACACCAACGGCGCCGACTTCACCAGCCTGTCCACGCAAATCTCGGCATAGACACGACCGGTAACCGGTCCCTTGGGGCTGGTGGCGACGGGCAGTTCGAGTTGGAGTCGATCGCCGCCGGGCAAGACGTCGCCGTTCCAGCCGCTCCAGAGGATCGCGTAGCCCTGGCGCATGAGAAAACCATTGCCGGCATCGGCGGGCGTCCTGGGGTTGTTGCCGCCGACACCGTTGAGCGCGTGCAGGACCAGCTTGTTGCCGCGATTGTTTACGTCATACAGCAGTGCGCCGTTGCCGCGGGATGCGTCGGCAGGTTGGAGCAGGAAGAAGTCGGCCGAGAACGGCACCTTGCCGTTCGCCGTGCGCGGCGCGAGCGAGATATCCACGATGTGCCGGTTGGCCGGATGATCCGGATCGACCTCGAAGTGCAGCTTGCCGGTGATCCGCTCGTACGCCCCGGTCGAGCCGAACGCCTGTCCATTCGCGAACAGCTCCCGGCTCGCGATCTCGATCCGCACGACCTCGGCCTGCGACGCTGCCGCCCCGATGGCCAGGCCAATGACAGCGAGAACCGTCTGCAGCCGAACTCTGGACGGTATCATAGACTCCCCAACCTATCTTCTGACGGCGGCCATCACGCGATCGAAGAGCCGGTCCACTTCCTGGCGGGTTTCCTCGTCGAGTTCAAAGTTGCGCGGGCCGCGCACGATCGTGTTCTTGAACACGCCCTGCTTGACCAGGAGATACTTTTCGACCGCGAGGAAGCCGTCGAGGCCGGTCTGAAGCGCCACCAATGATGAGATGGGCAGCGACAATTCGTAGATGCGTTGTTCGTCGCCCGCCTGGAGGGCTCGCCACAGCGCCACGATGCCCTCGATCAAGTCGGCGCCGGGCATGGTGCCCACGATGCCGCGGCGATAGCTATCCACCAGGGCGATGCCGCCACTGCCCTCGAATACGCGCAGCACCGGCCGGCCGGCAGACGTGCCCTTCGCCGAAGCGCCAGCCGGCAGCGCGGCGACGGTGTCGCGCAGCTCCGACAGCCGCGGACCGATGGGCGTGGCCTCGGGCTTGAACAGGATGCGCTCGCCGAACTCGGCCAGCAGGCGAGCCAGTAGCTCGACGGGCATAGGCCGACCGACGTAGCCGCTGGCGTCCTGGACGATGACCGGCAGACTCGTGGCGCGGATGATTCGCTCGTAGTAGCGCAGCACGTCGGAAGTCAGCGCGGCGATGGAGACCGGCGGGATGGCCATGACCGCGTGGGCGCCTGCCGCCTCGGCCTGGCGGGCGTACCGCTCGGCCAGGACGGCCGCCTCGGCGCCGACGCTGATCACCACGCGGCCGCGCTCCCGGCCGAACCGGCAGGCGGCCTCGGCGAGCTGCTCGCGTTCCTCGCTTGACAGGCGCAGCAATTCGGAGACCATGGCCATCACGATGCCATCCGCCCCACGGTCGTAGAGCCAGTGGATCTCCCGCTCGAGCGTGGCGAAGTCGATGGACTCGTCCTCGTGGTAAGGCGTCTGGAAAACCGGCAGTACGCCGGCGATTTCCGATGAATTGGGCGTGGTCACGGTAAGACTCCGTCGAATCGGTTGCTTTGCGAACGGGGGCATTATGGGTGCAAACCCCGGCCGGCTCAAGCGTGGCGCGAAAGCGGCGGACGGCCCACGGGGGGCGGGCGTCCCGCCCGCCTGGGCTGGGGGTACTGCTGAATGTATATCGGTGCAGTTCCGCCCAGAGAGAATGGTGCATGCGTTCGTGTGGTGCACGCTTCCGCACGTGTTTAGCGCGCAAGAGATCGACGTGGCTCCGCCCTGAAAGGGCGCGGAGTCAGTAGACATCGGCGCGGCTCCGCCGCCCTCAGGTTGACAGGGGGAGTTAGCGCGGGCCCCGCGCACCGGCAGCTCGCGCCGCCGGCTATTGACCGGCGCCCCTATGGGGCGAAAAGGTACCGCACGCTGAACGCGTGCACGTGGAGTTGTGCATTAGTATTGGCACGCACAATCAAAGGCGGGCGAGACGCCCGCCCCCCGATATGCGAGAGAGCATGAGTACCAAGAAATTATCCGGCATATTCACGCCCAACATGGTGCCGCTCGACGATCGCGGCCGCATCAACGAACCTGAGCTGCGGCGGATCGTGGACTGGCTCATCGCCAAGGGCATCAGCGGCCTGTATCCCAACGGCAGCACGGGCGAGTTCACGCGTTTCAGTTTCGAGGAGCGCAAGCAGATCGTCCGCATCGTGGCCGAGCAGACGGCCGGGCGAGCGTACGTCCTGGCGGGTGCGGCCGAGGCCAACGTCGGGCTGACGCTGGAAGCGGCGTCCTACTACCACAGCCTCGGCGTCGACGCCGTCGCCATCGTCGCGCCGTTCTACTACAAGCTCAGCCAGGACGGCGTCTACGCCTACTTCGCCGAGATCGCCCGCGAGAGCCCGATCGACCTGACGTTGTACAACATCCCGCAGTACGCGAACCCCATCGGGCTGGACATCATCCGGCGGCTGGCGGCCGAGTACCCGCGGATCATCGGCATCAAGGATTCCAGCCGCGATCTGCCCTACTTCCTCAACCTCATGCACGAAGTGACCCCGCTGCGGCCTGATTTCGTCTTCATGACCGGCTGCGAGGAGATGGTTCTGCCCTCGCTCATGATGGGGGCCGACGGCGGAACGCTGGCCACCAGCGGCGTGGTCCCCGAGGTGGTCATGAAGCTGTACCATCTCGCCCGGGCAGGCCGGTTCGACGAGGCTCGGGCTATTCAGTACAAGCTGCTCGACCTGATCAAGCTGCTGATCTTCGGAGCCGACTTCCCCGAGGCGGTGCGACTGGCCGTGGGGCTGCGCGGCTTCCGCATGGGCGTCGGCCGCCAGCCATTGTCCGCCAATCAGAAGTTCAGTCTCGAAGAAGTCGGACGCGTCATTCAGTGCACACTCAGCGAGTTCGGCTTCGTGAACGAGCCGCCCGGCGGATGCGCACGCACCACCGGCAACGCATCGACGAACTGCGATGCGGCGGCCATCGAACGCATCGTGACCGAAGTCGTGCAGCAGTTGAAGAGCCGCGGGCTCTAGCAGGGGACGAGCATAGCGCCTGCCTCTGGTAGACCAGGAGACCGGTTCCCGTGGCGCGTGCGTTTTTATGGTGCACGCTTCCAGCGTGCACGTGCAGGCAGGATGCCCGCCCCCCAAGCGTGTGGAGTGATGACGCCTGATGGCCGCCAGTGTGGGAATGGTCGAGGTGCAAGGATTGTCGGCGAGCCTGGTCGTCGCGGACGCGATGGCCAAGGCGGCCGACGTGCGGATTTGCGGCATCGAGTCCAACGCCCTGGGCGGCATGGGCATCAAGGTGACGGGCCGCACGGCGGACGTACGAACGGCCGTCCAAGTAGGCCAGGAACTGAGCGAACGGATGCACGCCCGCGTAGGCCACGCCGACTGGCCGGCCTATAGTGACGAGGCCGATTTCCTCGTCCACTCGCAACAGGAATACAATGGCTTGCTGGACGCTAACGATCATCTGTTGCCGCACGGTAGTGCGTGCACGACCGGATCCTCGGCGCCGTCGGGGCAAGCCAATGCTCGAAAGGTTTCATCCATGGCTGGACAGGAAGCAATCGGTCTGATCGAAACCCAAGGTTTGGTCGGTCTTCTGGAAGCGGCGGACGCCATGTGCAAGGCGGCGAACGTCCAGATCGTCGGCAAGGAGAAGATCGGAGCGGCCTACGTGACGGTCATGGTGACCGGCGACGTGGCGGCGGTGAAGGCGGCGGTCGAGGCCGGCGCGGCAGCGGTCGAGAAAGTCGGCGGCAAGCTTATCCTGGCCCACGTCATCGCCCGGCCCCATGAGGAACTTGCCGCCCTGCTCCCCCGCCGCGAGCAGAAGTAAGCGGCGGATGTCCCATCCCATGGACCACCGTTCACTCGACATCGAGCAACCGGGCCTGCTGCTGGGGTACTTGCGAGAGACGGGCCGAATCGGGCCGGACGAGCCGGTGGAGATTCGCCCGCTAACCGGCGGTGTTTCGAACCGAACCGTCCTGGTGCGCCGGCCGGGCGATGAAGCCTGGGTCATTAAGCAAGCACTGGATAGACTTCGCGTCGCAACCGAATGGCGCAGTGATCCGCGGCGCGTGCACCGTGAGGCGGCAGGGCTTCGCTGCCTGGCGCGAATCATTCCCGAAGCGGTCACGCCTTTCGTGTTCGAAGACTTCGAGCACCACCTGTTCGCCATGGCTGCCGTACCGGAGCCGCACGAGAACTGGAAGCAACAGTTGCTGAGCGGCACGATTCAGTCGGCCTGCGTCGAACAGTTCGCCTCGCTCCTGGCCCGCATTCACCGGTTCGGCTACGAGCACGCCGACGCACTCGCCCGCGAGTTTGCCGACCGTTCTTTCTTCGAGTCGCTGCGCGTCGAGCCCTATTACGAGTACAGCGCCCGCCAGTCACCGCGAGCGACATCGTTTATCCGAAAGCTCATCGAGGACTGCCTCGCCCGCCGCCGGACGCTCGTGCACGGCGACTACAGTCCCAAGAATATCCTCGTGCATGCCGGCCGGCTGGTCCTGCTCGACCATGAGGTTATCCATTTCGGCGACGGCACGTTCGATGTCGGCTTTGCCCTGACGCACCTGTTGAGCAAAGCACATCATCTGCCCGGCCATCGCGAGTCATTCGCCACCGCCGCTCGGCGGCTCTGGGATGTGTACCGCCGGGAGACGTGCGATGTCGATCACGATGGAACCGGCGAAAGCATGGCCGTTCGCCACACGCTGGGTTGTCTGCTCGCTCGAGCCGTCGGTCGCTCTCCCTTGGAGTACTTGAGCGAAGTCGAGCGTTGCCGGCAAGTCGAGGTGGTGACGGATCTCATGCAGGCGCCGCCGGCCGACATGCCGCAACTCATTGAAGACTTTGTCCAGAGGCTCTGATCCATGCCCACGATCGACCGTTTGTCCGCGTTGGAGATTCTCGACAGCCGAGGCCGCCCGACCGTGAAGGCGACCTGCCGGCTGGCGAGCGGCGCTGTGGCCGCCGCGTCTGTACCCTCGGGCGCATCGACCGGCCGGGCCGAGGCTCTCGAATTACGCGACAGCGATGCGAGCCGTTACGGCGGCCTCGGCTGCCGCAAGGCTGTAAGCCACGTCAACGAGCAAATCCATACCGCACTGTCGGGTCGTAGTTTTGACACGCAGCCTGAGCTGGACCGCGCGTTGCTTGATCTGGACGGCACAGCGGACAAGTCGCGGCTTGGCGCTAACGCCCTGCTGGCCGTCTCGATCGCCTTCGCGCGAGCCTGTGCCACCGAGCGGAACATTCCGCTGTACCGGCACTTCGCCGACATGCTGGGCGAGCCGCTCCGCACGCTGCCGCGGCTGACCATCAACCTGTTCAGCGGCGGAAAGCATGCGGGCCAGCAGGTGGCCATCCAGGACGTGCTGGTCGTGCCGGCCTCCGCCCGGACCATCGACGAAGGCCTGGCGGTCACGTACGCGGTGTACCAGACCGCCGCCCGGCTCATCCGAGATAGGTACGGCATGCGAGCCTTGACCGCCGATGAAGGTGGTCTGGCCCCGGACTTCGCTTCGGACGAGGCCATGCTCGACGATGCGGTGACGGCCATCCGCGAGGCGGGGTTCGAACCAGGCCGCGACGTGGCGCTGGCGGTGGACGTTGCCTCCAGCCACTTCTACCAGGCGGCGCGATACCGACTGGGCGGCATGGCACTGGACAGCGCGGGCATGATCGACCACCTGGCGGGTTGGGTGCAACGCTATCCCATCGTGAGCGTCGAGGATGGCCTGGCCGAGGAAGATTGGCCGCACTGGCCCGCGCTGAAAAGGCGAATCGGCAGCCGAGTGCTCGTGCTGGGCGACGATTTCCTGTGCACAAATCCCGCCCGCATCCGACGAGCCGTCGAGACCGACTCAGCCAACGCCCTGCTCTTGAAAGTCAACCAGATCGGCACGCTGACCGAGGCTGCGGAGGCCTGTCGATTGGCTCGCAGCGCCGGCTGGCGCGTCACCATCAGTGCTCGCAGTGGCGAGACGGAGGATAATTGGCTGGCCGATCTGGCCGTCGGCTGGGCGGGCGATCAGATCAAAATCGGATCCATCACACAGTCCGAGCGGCTGGCCAAGTACAACCGGCTGCTGGAAATCGAAGCAGAGACCGGGCTGCCCGTGGTGCAGTGGCCGTAGCGCACGGGGGGCGGGCGTCTCGCCCGCCTCATTGTGGTGCACTTGAGCACGCTGGAAGCGTGCACCACCAGCGGCCAAGGCACTGCTATTCCGTGTCCGTGACACTCCGGCGAAGCTTCAGCACGCGCAACGTGGACGGCGGCGGCAGCGGACCTTCGCGCGGGCGATCACGATTGGGGCCCAGCGTCTCCCATCGCAGCATGTAGTAGATACCCTCCTTTGCTGCATCGCCGGACACACCCGCGTCGCTCGCCCACTTCACCTGGATACCGGGAAAGTCCGTCTCCTTCCTGCGGACTGATGCGGGCACGCTCCGCTTGGAGGACAGTTGCTTTTCCGGCATGAGCGTCTTCGGATTGACCAGCCAGCGGCCACTGCCCGCCTTGGGATGACCGAACGTCTGCACGAGTCGGCCCGCATCATCCATCTCCACGGGGCCGATGCGAATCTCGAACGGGATGGAGCCGCCGCCGCTGAATTCCCAGCGATAGTCCCAGTTCGTGATCTGTCGCGTTTTCCACTGGCCATCTTCCAGCCGGGCATTGAACGCCTGCGTGTGGCCCGCGGCGTCGTACTTGATATAGCTGATCACCGGCCGGTCGCGGTCGTCGAATCCGAGCCGCGCATTGCCGTTGATAAGCCCTTGGCCGGGCGGCACGGCATCGACGATCTCGTTGGTTGCGTACGTGATGGGCAGTGTCAGCAGCGTGCCGTCGCTTTTTTCCCAGTGGACCAGGTCGCGACTGCGGGCGTAACAGACATCGTGATTGGTCGCACAGTCGGGCGTGTCGCGCCATACCCAGCACAGATGGAAGACACCCTGCCTGTCCTGGCGAAGCGTGTCCAGATACGCGCTCATCTGGCCCTGTCCGTCAATGAGCGGCGTGTCGAGTAGCCGTCGCCATGTGCGCGTCGCGACATCGTAACGGTTGTAGATCTGCACGCCGTTGCCGCTGCCGCCGTCACGATACGTGAAGAGCAGTTCCTGCTGCGGACCGGTGAAGAACTGTGGATACGTGCAGCGTTGTTCCGCGTTGCCCACCATGACGGGAACCCGCTGGAACGTATGGATATCGTGCGGCTGCTCGGTACGGAAGTAGACCAGCGGATTGCAGTGCATGTTGCCGGACAGGTGCAGGAAGCCGGCCTGGTCCACGGCCATGACGATGGAGTTGTGGCTGTCCCAGCCGAGCTTCGACGGGAGACGGACCAGATCCCACCGATCCTGGTCGAGCTTGCGGGCGGCCACCGTCATCTGGCGGTCGGCGTCATAGAACGCAACGTATTGCCGTTCGCCGTGCGTCAGCAGACAAAACCCCACCGGGTGGCCCGACCAGACTTTGGCGACCTCCAGGTTTTGCTCGATCACCGGTTCCGCCGCGGATTGCCCGGCGACCGCGACAGCGCCCGCAACGCAGGTCAACCACACTGGTACTCTTAAGTGCCTGAAGTGCTTCATGTTCGCTCCCCACATACCCCGACCCGCTCGACTTCGGAACGGCCGCCGGGTAGTTTACGCCAACGAGCTTCGAACCAACAGGCCGCCGGGGAGCCTGCCCCGGCCCTTCATGTCAGAAACCGGAGGCGCGATGAAACCCCTGGGCAGCTTCTTGAGGTATCTCCTCAATATCAACACGATCTGGGCGGTGATGATCCTGACCGGGTTCGTACTCTGCGTCGTGCAGCATTATCTGCCGGTGACCACGCTGATCCCGGCCGACCGGCTTCACCCCGGCAATAACGAAGTCGTGATCGGCGTGAGAGGCGTGGACGCCAAGACCGTCACGCCGCACACCTTCAACGTCACGCTCGGCCCCGGCGGACTGGAGATACCGGCGGACGATCGGCAACCGCAGAAGGACAAGCCGTATCTGCTCTCGGCCGAACCACGAGCGGGCGGCTATGCGTTGAAATGGGATTACGACGGCTACGGCCGATATGAGCTGAAAGTCAACGGCACGCTCATCAAGAAAGGTCCATTGGCCACGCTCAAAGGGTTCAACGACACCGTCATCGAGTATGCCACTAAGGCGTTCAACATCGCACTGGGCCTGGTCGCCACCATGGTGCTCTTCCTGGGCTTGATGAAAGTGGGCGAAGACGCGGGCATCGTGCAACTCGCTGCCCGTCTGCTTCATCCCCTGATCCGCTTTCTGTACCCGGGAATACCGAAGAACCATCCGGCCGGCGGTGCCATCTTGATGAACATGACAACCACCATTCTGGGACTGGGCAACGCCTCAACGCCGTTCGGACTCAAGGCCATCAAGGAGCTTCAAAGTCTGAACAAGCACCCCGACGTTGCCACCGACGAACAGGTCATGCTGATCGCCTACAACACGGCGGGCCTGGCCTTGATTCCGACGACGCTGTTGGCCGTCCGCAAGTCGGCCGGCTGCAGTGATCCCTTCGAAATCATCGGTACGTGCCTGGTGACCGGGGCCGTCTCGACCATCGTCGCCATCATCATGGCCAAGCTGCTCGGCAAGCTGCCTTTCTTCTCCGTGCGTGCAGCCATAGCCGAAGAAGCCGGCCCGAAAGCAGCCGCGGATCAAGTTGAAGCCGGTCCAGAGACGGAACTCGCTCTTGCCGGTGAGAAGGAGGAGCAGCCATGAACGAGCCGTCGCTATTCAAACTGATTATCGACCAGATCTCGCTGCTCACGGTACCGTTGTTGTTCTTCGCCATCGTGGCCTTCGCCATGTGGCGCGGCGTCAAAGCGTACGAGTCGTTCATCACCGGCGGCAAGGAAGGGTTCAACATCTTCCTGCAGATTCTGCCCTATCTGGTGGCCATCTTCGTGGCCATCGGCGTATTCCGAGTCTCCGGAGCGCTGGACTACATCTCCGACGCACTGGCCCCGGTCACCACGGCAATCGGCATGCCGCCCGAGGTACTGCCCACCGCGCTAATGCGTCCGCTGTCGGGCTCCGGCTCGCTCGGCCTGGCCTCCGACGTGATCGAAGCCGACCCGGATTCCTTCAACGCCAAAGTCGCTTCAACCGTATTCGGCGCGACTGATACGACGTTCTATGTCATCGCACTGTACTTCGGATCGGTGGGCATCAGGAAGATTCGTCACGCGATGATCGCCGGGTTGCTTGCGGACCTCGCGGGCATTCTTGCGGCGGTCGCCGTATGTCACCTCGTGTTCAAGTGAAGAACGCGCAGGAACTCGGACACGGAATGTGAAATTGGATCCTATTCTTCGGAGAAAGGTCATGAGACTTATTCGCTGTCATGTACTCGTCGCGTTGGCCGTTTGTCTCGCCCTGCCTGCGATCGCGCCCGCCGAGGACGCGCGGTTGGCGGCTCAACTGGATGCCGTCCTCCAAGCGATGTCCCACACCGGCGCAGTGGCCCATGTTCGCGTGCTTGAACTGCCCTCGCGGCGGGAGTTGTACGCGCGGAACGCCGATGCACCCTGCACGCCGGCCAGCAACTTCAAGCTGCTGACCAGCGCGGCCGCGCTGGACCTGTTCGGCCCGCAGCACAGCTTCAAGACCTACCTGGCCAAGGACGGTGAAGACCTGTGGATCATCGGCACGGGCGATCCGGGAACCGGCGACCATCGTTTGACCAAGGCCCGCGGCGAGACGCCCGTGACCATGCTCGAGAACTGGGCGAACTACCTGGCCGAGCACGGCATCACGCGGGTCCGCGACCTGGTGTACTATGAAGGTGAGTTCGAGACCGAGCCGCTGGTGCATCCGACCTGGCCCAAGCATTGGCTGCTGCACTGGTACGCCGCCCCCACCACCGGCCTGTGCTTCAACGATAACTGCGTGGATATCACCGTGTTTCCGAGCGAGGAAGGCCAGCCCGTTCGGTACGAGGTCATGCCGCCGGTACGGGACATCCAGGTGATCAACGAATGCAAGACGGTCAAGACCGGGGGCACGCCTTCCATCGTCAAGCTCGAAGGCGGCAACATCTACAAGATATCGGGGACCTGCCACGAGAAGACCGAGCTGAAGAGTAAGCCGGTGGAGAATCCCGGCGCGTTCTTCGCCGACGCGCTTCGCACACAGCTCGAGAAGAAGGGCATCACGGTCACCGGTCGGATCCGTCGCTCGGAAGCACCGTTGGGCGGCGCCATGCCGCCGCCGGCCGACAAGATTCTCACCGTCTACGCGACACCCATCACCGACGTGCTCGCTCGCGTGAACAAGAATAGTCAGAATCTGTTTTCCGAGTGTCTGTGCAAGGCCCTCGGCCAGGCTTTCGACGCCCAGCGTGGCCGGCCCGGGCCGGGTTCGTGGAAGAGCGGTGGTGAGGCCATTCGTGCGTTCCTGAAACGCAACGGCATCGACGACTCCGCCTTGACCCCCATGGACGGCTCGGGACTGAGCCCGGCCAATCGCGTCAGCGCCCGCATGCTCAGCGATCTGCTCGCGGTCATGCACGAGCATCCTCACGCGGAAGCATACAAGGCCAGCCTGGCCATCGCCGGCATCGACGGGTCGATCAAGGATCGGATGCTCGAAGCGAAAGGTCTGATGCTCGGTAAGACCGGTTACATCGGCGGCGTCTCATCCTTGAGCGGCTACGTCAAGACACGACAAGGGCAGTGGTTGGCCGTGTCCATCGTCTACAACAAGATCGTTGAACGCGAGGACACCGACCGCGACGTGAAGCCGTTCACCGACATGCAGGACGAGGCCTGCCGCATCCTGACGTACTGGCCGGAACAAGCCCCGGCATCGCAACCGGCGAAAGCGGAATGATAAAGCTATCAGCTATGAGCCATCAGCCAGCGAGCGGCGGGGCTTGTCCTCGCCGTCTCTTTTCAGATGCGGTGGACATGCCCTCTCGATCCACCTCGCACCCCAGCACTCATTCCGCCGGAACCGGCACGCGGGCAGCCTCCTTGCCGCGCTGCTCGTTGACGAAGGCCAGCAAGATCATGCCGGCCACAAAGAACGACCCGATGGCCAGAATCGCCGGTCGCTGACTGCCCGTGCTGGCGCTGATAGTGCCGAACACCAGCGGCCCCAGGAATGCCAGCGCCTTGCCCGCCACGCCGAGGAAACCGAAGAACTCGGCGGCGTTCTCCTGCGGCGTGAACAGCGCGACCAGGCTCCGCGTCACCGACTGAGCCGAGCCCATCCCGATGCCGGCCAGAACGGCCACGACGTAGAACGTCGTCTTCGAGTACGAGAAGTAGGCCAGCACGATGGCTGCGATCCAGATGCACAGCGAAAGCATGATGGTCCGCTTCTGACCGATGCGGTCGGCCAGCCAACCGAACGAGAGTGCGCCTCCGACCGCCACCACGTTCAGGCCGATGAACATGGTCACGATTTCGTCCGCGTTGAACCCGACGGTCGTGCTCGCGTACTTCGCGGCGAAATAGATCACCGTCACCACGCCGTCGTTGTACACCAGGAACGCGATCATGAGCTTGACCAGTTCGCGGTACTGTCGTATGTGCCGGAACGTCTGCGCCAGCTGGCGAAAGCCGACGCGAAGGTAGCTGTCGCCGGGCGGCAGCGGCTTGGGCACACTACGGTCACGCACGAACAGGAACGTGGGCAGGACCATGACCGCATACCAGACGGCCACAACCACCGGGACAAGCCGAGCCATCGACAACTGCTCCCGCGTGGGGTTCTCGACGATGTTCTTGGCCAGCGGCAAGCACAACGCCAGACAGACCAGGCCGCCCGCGTAGCCCATTGCCCACTTCAGGCCGGAAATGCGCCCGGCGTTGCCCGCGTGCGAGATCCCGGGGAGAAAACTGTCGATGAACACGCCCCCGCCCGCAAAACCGATGTTGGCGATGACGTAGAGCGTAATGGCCAGGACGGTCGTGCCCGGGCCAGCGAACCACAACGACGCGGTGAACAGGATGATGATGGCCGCACAAGCACCGAGGAACTTCTTGCGGCTGCCGGAGAAATCGGCGATGGCGCCGAGTACCGGCGCAGCCAGCGCCACCACAATCTCGGAGATCGACGCCGCCCAGCCCCACCACAAATCCGATCGCGGCGAGTTGTTGGTGACAATCTTCTCGAAGTAGATAGCGAAGACGGCCGTGACGATGATGGTGGTGAACGCCGAGTCGGCCACGTCGTACATGCACCAGCCGAAAATCTCGCGCTTGGTGACCGGCGGCTGATCGCCATTCTGCCGCTGCGTCGACGACGGCAACAACTGATCGGATTGAGTTGAAGACATTGCCCGTGCCTCGTTTCAGGTTCGCGAGCGGGTATGGTAACCGCCGCCCCGGATGCCGCAAAGCTGGAGCCGCGTGCTGCGAACGGAGCAACCGTTCGGTAGCCGCCCGATGTCATCATCTCGCCCATCCGGTATACTGCCCCCGGGCGCCTGGCGGCAGGCAAACTTCTCGGGAAGCCGCCGGAACCTGAGCGTGAAGCGTGCAGGAACCGGACGCAGTACCGGAACTGCGTCAAGCTGGACAGTCTGGAAAGATCATCGAGGCCTGATCATGACGAGAGCATGCCTACTCGGTGCGGCGATGTTGACGGCGACGGTGGCGGCAGCGGCGAATGCCGGGCCGGGCACGGCGGCCTGGATCTGGGCGGATTCGGACAATCCTGCACCGAAGAATCACTTCACGTACTTCCGCAAGGTGGTCACGCTGGACGCCCTGCCCGAGAACGGCACGCTACGTCTGGCGGCCGATAGCAACGCACAACTGTGGATCAACGGCCAAGTCGTCCGTCGCAAGGTCGCCCGCTATCACGAGCCCATGATCACGGCCGAAGTGATCGACGCCCGGCCTTACCTGCGGACGGGCCGTAACGTGATCCTCGTGCTGCATCACAACTGGGGCGACATCATCACCTTCCAGCGGACGGGCAACAAGCATGCCGGCCTGTGGGTCTCGGCCGATTGGGTGGTCAGCGACGAATCGTGGCGATGCACCACCGCGCCGCAGTTCGTCCCGCACGAAAAGCAAGTCGTCGGCGTGATCGGCGATCCGCGCATCCGCTATCCCCAGATCATCGACGGACGAAAAGCGATCGCGGGTGACCTGCACGATCCGGCGTTCGACGACAGCGCCTGGCCGCACGCCCATATCGTGAAGGACGGCCCCTGGCCCGATCACCCCACCGACGTCGAGACGCCCGGCCAGCGTGAGCACGAAGTCACCGCGGGCGGGATCGTCGCGGCCGGCACGGCCCGGCATGATGCGCCGGTGACCGCGCAACCCGTGCCGAACGATCCGTACACCATGGCAGCGCAGATCAAGACGGCCCGTTGTGAGCCAGACGCCTCGATGGACGTGTCGGGCCTGGTGACCGGCGGGCCGGCGACCATCCGCGGCAAGTCCGGTGAAGTCAAATATGTGACGCTCGACTTCCATCGGCCCGTGCACGGCTATCCCTTCCTGCGGATCGCCGATGCTCCCGAGGGCGCATGGATCGACCTGGGCTACTGCGAACTGGCGTACGCCCAATACGACGGGGCCATGCACGTGCGACCCGACGGCTGGATCAACCCAGAAGGCGTGGTCGGCCCGGGTTATGCTGACCGCTACATCACGCGGGCCGGCCGCCAAAGCGTGGAGATGCCTGACGAGCGCACGGCCCGTTGGCTGGCCCTGCACGTGTACTTCCCCACCGACGGCCAGATCACGCTGGAAGCGGCGGGCATCGTCAAGTCGCAATACCCCATCCGCCGCATCGGCACGTTCGCCTGTGGTGACAAGCGAATCGAACAGATCGTCGAGCTGTGCATCACGCACGCCGAGATCACCATGGTGGACACGTACGTGGACACGCCCGGTCGCGAGGACGGCCAATGGATCGAAGACGCTCGACCGCGAGCGGTCCTGGCCGACCGCTGGTTCGGCGACGATCGGCTGCGCAAGTTCATGATCCGCACGCTGGCCCAGAGCCAGGGCCCGGACGGCCAGTTGCACCCGTTCGCGCCGAGCAATTACCCCGCGTACCCGGCCCCGTACGACTGGAGCGTGCAATGGGTGGCCATGCTGTACGATCAGTACATGTGGAGCGGGAATATCGACGACGTGCGGCCCTACTGGCAGACGCTGCGCAAGTACTGGGCGAACGTGTTGTCGCACGTGCGTGAGGACGGCGTCTGGTACACACCGCAGGTGCTGGCGGATATTCGCATGGGTACGGGCTGCGGGCCGGACGAATCGAGCGGAATGGTCACGCCGTGGATCATCGAACGGCTACGCTGGTCGGTCGTGCTGGCCGAAGCCTTGGGCGACAAGACGCAAGCGGCCGAGTGGAGCCGGACCGCCGATCGGATGACTGAGGCGTTTCGCAAGTATCACATCGTGCCCGCATCCGACAACGTGCCGGCACACGTGGCCGATCGTTATGCCCCCCAATCGCCCGAGAAAGATCGCGGCTACAGCCAAGCCGCCCAGACCGTGGCCATCACCAGCGGCCTGCTCACTCGCAACGAGGCGCTGGCGAATTTAAACTACGCGTTTCCGCCGCCGGTCGGCGCGCCGCCCGCGGGCGTGAAACGATGGAACAACCCGACCTACGGGTATCGCGTGTTGCGAGCGTTGTCCGATTCGGGTCTAGTGGAGCGCGCAGTGGCTCACCTGATCGAGCGGTATGCGCCCTATTTGCCGAACCATCCGCGTAACCCCGTGCCGCTGGTCCTCCAGGGACCGTACGGCGGTCCGCTGCCCGAGTACTGGGTCAGTCGTGAGGATCTCGGCCTGGCCGCGAGCGAGAAGAATACGGCTCAGCCCGCCGACGAGACCGGCTCGCACGGCTGGGGATCAGTGCCGTTATTATGGCTCCATGATTCGGTCCTCGGCGTGCGAATCGTCGAACCGGGCGGTGGGCGCATTCGCATCGCCCCGCAATCCGGCGGCCTGCCTTACGTCGCCGGTTGGACCGCCACGCCCAAAGGTCCGCTGTGGGTCTACCTCGATCCGCAGCAGTGGACGCTCGAAGTGCAGATTCCTGAAAACGTGACGGCGGAGATCGTGCTGCCCGAGCCGTTCGCTGGCAAGCGTGTGCAAGCGTCGCAGAAAGCCGGTCCCGTCGCCGAGAGTCCGGACGGCGGCTTCTCCATCCGCGCCGCCGGCCGGTACGTATTCACGGCGAAGTAATCCCCCAGGAGGTGGCGTCCCGCCGGCCTCAGATGGGGCAATACGGCCTTCATCCGAGAGGAACCACAGCGCGAGCCGCCGGGCTTGACCCGGCGGACTCAGTTTGACAGGGTCCGGCTACCGCCGTAAACAGACGCACATGCTCTGGTTTATACGAGAGAGAGTCAAACCGACGGATGAATGAGACGGCGGGGTCAAGCCCCGCCGCTCGCTGGGAGACGCGGATCGCCGACCGTTTGCCCGGCTCACAGCTCATGGCTCAGAGCTCGTAGCTCATTTATACCGGACATCTCGCGTAGGAAGGAGACATATCGATGTGTGAATCCTGCTCGAACCCGTTCGCCCTGGATCGTCGTGAGTTCTTGGCTGCCGCGGGCGTGCTCGGCGCCGCAGGCCTGGTTCGTCGGGCAGCAGCCCAAGCCGCCGGAGGGCTCGCGCTGCCGCTCGCTCCGCGCGAGAAGTCACCGGCCAAGGTGATGGTCTGTTTTCTGTATCCGCCCGCGGACGTGGTCAACGCCGGCCAGAACGAGGACAGTTGGGCCAAGTACCATTGGTTCACCTGGCCAGGCAACCAGTTCGAACCCGAGCAGCAGGAACGCAAATTCACCGACAAGATTCGCCAGATCGCCGACCGTCTCGGCGTGCAGGTGGAGTTTCAGCCGCAGGGCATCTGGCAGGAGGCCAAGGTCCGCGAGTTCATCGAGAGGGCCAAGGCGAGCCGGCCCGACGCCGCGCTGGTGGTGAACTTCTGGAACACGTTCTCCAAGTGGTCGCATCAGATCGCGACCGAGGCCGCTCCGACCGCCATCGTCTACCACTCGCTGGGCTCCAATCACCAGTTGCCGCCGGATTATCTGCGCAACGCCGAGGGGCTGTTCTATATCCACTCCATCGAAAACTGGGATGAGATCGAGCGAGGTCTGCGGGCCGTCCGCGCCCGCAAGATGCTCGCCCAAAGCCGTATGCTTCGCGTGTCGGGCCGTGTGAAAGAGCCTGAGCTGAGCACGGAAGAGCGGCTCGGCGTGGACGTGATCGAAGTGCCGGCGGCCGAGTTCAACGACGAGTTCGACGCCATCAAGCCCGATGATGCGCTGATACGGCAGGCCATGCAGTTCAAGCAACAGGCCGTGCGAGTCATGGACGTCGTCGACGAGTACATCATCGACGCCATGCGGGCTCACAAAGCCGTCGGCCGGATCATCGAGCGCTACGGTGCCGACGCCATCACCATCGAGTGTCTCCAGCTCAAGCACCGCAAGCCCTGCATCAGCTTCGCCACCAACAACGGCGCGTTGACCCCCTGCGGCTGCGAGAACGACTTCAACGCGACGCTCACGCTCATGCTGGGGCGCTGGCTCTTCGATCGCGGCGGCTTCCAGCACAACCCGGAGTTCGACACCAGCGAAAACCGCTACTTCGGTGCGCACTGCACGTGCACGTGGAAGCTCCAGGGCCCCGACGGTCCGTCGAAGGAATACTTCGTGCGGCCGTTTTTCCACCAGCTGCCCAAGACGGCAGCACTCGACGTCCAGTGGACGCCGGGCGATCCGATCGTGCTCGCCAAGTACCTCAGCGGCCAGGACACGCTGCATTGCTGGACGGGTAAGGTCGTCGAGTCGCCCAAGTCGCCCCCCACCGGCGGCTGCGCCACGCGCGTGCTCGCGGACATCGACAAAGTCGATGACGTCTGCAGCATCTATTCGGGGCCGCACCCGATCCTGTATTGCGCAACCCGTGGCGAAGCGCGATGTATGAAAGCCTTCGCCCGCATGTACCGGCTGAAACTGGAAGGGAACGTGTGATGGGAAAGCAGGCTGTGAGCTTTGAGCTGTGGGCTATGAGCCAGACGTCCAGCTGACTCGCCGCACCTCATAGCTGACAGCTGAAAGCTGATAGCTGTCTTCCTTCGCCGCGTCTCCGCGTCGCCGTGTCATTCTTCACGCCGGCGGCGGTGCTGCCGTCGCTCGGTGACACAGCACAGTCAATTCGGCCAGGGCTTCCCGAACCCGGTCCAGCGATTCGTTGCTGCGCACGGCATCCTCCAGCCCCGCGGCCGCGACGCTGAGAACGTCAAAACCGTGGCTCCCACCCGTGCCTCGCAGCTGGTGGGCGATCTGGGCGATCTCAGCCAGGTTGTGCGCTTCGAAAGCAGCCTGCATGGCCGCCATCCGCTTCTCCAGATCGTCCACGAACCGCTGAACCAGCTCGATCATGTCGCCATCCTGGGCCAGGCTGCTGAACAGTGGTGAGGAATCGTCCGCCATCGCTTGCTCCGGTGCGTTCACAGGCCATGACACACGCCTGCTGAACGGCATATCGGCTGAACCGCCGCGCGACGTAACATTACACCCCCCACGTCCGGTAATCCGCGGCCTCCGCCGCCGTCAAATCGCGTGCAATGACTGGAGCTCACCCGCTCTGCAACTGCGGAAAGGATCCACGAAAAGAATGGCGGAGGTGAATGGGAATCGAACCCACCCGCGACACTTGCGTGCCGCGCTCTGGTTTTGAAGACCAGGAGCACCACCAGGCACCTGTCACCTCCGCGTGGGGCCTGCTACCGGCGTTCCGGCATGGCGGTCTGCCATATACTGTCTGCCGTCTCCTGTGGGCTGTCTTCTCTCTGCCCACAGCCCACAGCTGCTAGCTGACAACTACTATGCCGAACTCCGCCGGATGCCGTCGTAGAACATCATAAGCGGTGCGCCGCCGAATGAGATAGCCATCCAGGCGGCCTCGTCGATTTCCGCATCGGAAAAGCCCTTCTGCCGGGCCTTGGCGATGTGGCTGCGCACGCAGGGTTCGCACTTGGCCAGCACCGCCAGGGCGATGGAGATCGCCTGCTTGGTATGGGCGTCCAGAGCCCCGGGCTGATTGACCACCCGCAGGAATTCCTGGAACCGCCGGCGAGCCTCGGAGGTATCCGACGCGGCGAACGCACGTCCTGACGAGGCCGCTTCGGCCGAGGATGCAGCCGGCGAACCTCCCGCTGAATCACCGTGATTGCAACAGTCGCTCATCTTCAAGTCCTCCCGATGTGCGGCTTGCGTTGACGATCCGGCTTGCGTCGACGAGCCCGCCGATCCCTGCAGGGACTCTGGCGGCTGACGGCGGCCGCTCGTGCAAACGCGCACGCGGCCAGACCCCGGCCCCGACACGCGCCCGACGATGGCGGCGGCCGCGATCCCTTCCGCGTGCAACCGCTCGACGTACTCCTCCGCCCGCCCGGGCGGCAGCGCGACGAGCAGTCCGCCGGATGTCTGAGCGTCGAACAGGATGTCCAGCATGCCCGGCGTCACGCCCTCGCCCGCTACCACCGCGTGCTGCGACGACTCGCGATTCCGCTCGACGGCGCCGGGCACGATGCCGGCAGCCACGGCTTCCACCACGCCATCGAACAAGGGCACATCGTCCCAGACGATCTCGATGTCCACGTCGCCGGCGGCCGCCATGGCCGCAACGTGCCCGATCATGCCGAAGCCGGTAATGTCCGTGCAGGCATGCGCGTCGAGCCGCACCATCCACTCGGCAGCCGTCCGATTCAACGCGGCCATGGATCGGCCGATGGCCTCGACGGGATCGCCCGCTTCCACCCGCGGCACACGATCGATCTGGGCGGCGAACGAGAGAATGCCCGTGCCCAGCGGCTTGGTGAGCACCAGCCGATCGCCCGGCCGACACGCGGCGTTGCTCAGGATGCGATCGGGATCGACCAGACCGGTCACCGCAAAGCCGGCCTTGATCTCGTGATCGTTGATGCTGTGACCGCCAATCACCGCCACACCGGCCTCGGCCATCTTGTCGACGCCGCCGCGGACGATCTCGCGCATGATGGGCTCGGGCAATTCGCCGGCAGGAAAGCCGATGATGGACAGTGCCGTCAGCGGCGTGCCGCCCATCGCGTACACATCGCTGACCGAGTTGGCCGCCGCGATCTGCCCGAACAGGTATGGATCGTCTACGCAAGGCGAGAACACATCGACAGTCTGCACCCAGGCCTGCCCCTCGCCGATGCGGAACACGCCGGCGTCATCACCGGCCGGAGCCCCGATGATCACACGTGGATCGCTGGGCATGTCGATCCCGCCGAGCACCCGCCGCAACGTTGCCTGATCGATTTTGGACGCGCACCCTGCCTTCTCGACGAGCCTCGTGAGCCGCACCGGCTCGTTCGCCGGCTCGGGCCGTTCGCCCGCACACTGGCAGATGTCGCGCGTCCGCAGCATCTGGCACGGGCAGGCCAACCGGGGATTGCAGATGCAATGCCCCAACTGCATGGAGCGTTGCATCACTCGACGGCGTTTTTCGATGTTCCTGGCCATTCCGTTCACCGCGTCACTTTCCAAGGCCGCGCATCCTCCGAGCCGCTCACCGCGCCGCCAGGATGGCCGCGCCCAGCGCGCCGGTCATCCGCGGAGCGGGCACGACCCGCACGGGCTGCTCGAGAGCCGCTGCCAGCGCGCGATCCATCCCCGAGACCAGCGCTCCGCCGCCGGTGAATGCCACCGGTGGGCACACCTGCCGGCCCGCCATCGCCGCCACCCGCCGAACGATGGACGCCTGCACGCCCGCGACGATGTCGGCGGGATCGGCGCCGGCCGCGAGCAGGCCGATGATTTCGGTTTCGGCGAACACCACACACATGCTGCTGATCACCGCGGGCTGCGTGCTTCGGGCCGCGATGTCGCCGAGCTCATCGAGCCGCAGTTCGAGCCGCTGAGCCATCACCTCAAGGAATCGACCCGTCCCGGCCGCACAGCGGTCGTTCATGGCGAAATCCTCAACCGCGCCGTCCGCTCCGAGTCGAACGACCTTGCTGTCCTGCCCGCCGATGTCCACGAGCGTGCGGGCTTCCGGCCAGACGTGGTGAACGCCCACGGCATGGCAGGTGATCTCGGTGATCGTCCGTTCGGCGAAGCTGATGATGTTGCGGCCATAGCCGGTGGCGGCCCGCGCGGTCACCTGCTCGTGAGCGATGCCGGCCTCGGCCAACAACCGCTCGTAGAGCTGCCGGGCCAGCCGATCCTGCTGCACGCCCTGATCCGCCGCGCCGGCGGCCAGCACCGCCTGGCGCTGCGCATCGAACAGCACGATCTTGATAGCCCGCGAGCCCGCATCGATGCCGCACGTGATCACGCCCGCTCCCTCCGCGCCGCTTCCACCAGCGCCTGCAACCGAGTCCGCAGTCCGGCCTCGACGGCGTCGGTGATGGACGGCACCTCGATCTCAATCACGGGTATCCCCAGCCGATCACGCAGCAGCTCGCGAATCGCCGCGCCTTCGGTGGCACAGTGACTGGCCCCGGGGATCCGTGAGACGACCACTGCCTGAGCGTGATAGCGAACCGCATCGCGGCAGATGCGCTCCGCGCGATCGCTTGCCGAACCGACCAGCGGATCCGCCAGCGCCGTTCGCGCCAGGGCCTGCCAAGGAAGCACATCTTCGGGAATGGCGTCGATGGCATGCAGGATCATGTAATCCGTGCCACATATACGTCCGCCGATATCCTCGACGATGTTCATCACCCGCAGGTCGGCCACGGGATTCACCCAGAAGATCCGTGCCGCGCCGGGTTCGAGCACGCCGAGACCGGCTGCCACGCGTCGCTTCGTCTCGGTCAACAGCCCTTCAATAACGGCCAAGCTTTCGTCGTAATCGGAACAATAATGAATGGCCAGCATCTCGGCGATCAGTATTTCGAGGGCCGGCATGGGACAGGGATCGGCCAGGAACACCAAGTCGCGCAGCTCACGCAGACACGCCCGCACTCGATTCGCTCGACGGATGCCTTCGACCAAGTTCGCTTCGGTCAAGCTCGCTCCAGCCGCGTCGGCCATGATGCGTCCGATGCGGCGCAGCTCCGCTTCGACGATCCGAACCTGTTCGGCAGGCGCCGTTCCGCCCCCCGGCAATTCGATGGCCGGCTCGCCGGGATCGGGTCGCCGCCGTCGCGGCATCTCCCACCAGACGATCGGATGCCCGAGAGCTTCGAGCCGCTGGGCGATGGCCGAGAAGTCATCGCACACCGCACCCGCACTGCAAACCAGCAGATCGGGGATGGGAAAGTGCTCGCCGTTGACGAACGCGCCGACCATGGCCCGCACGGGACAGAACGACTCGTCCAGGCCAAGCGAGTCGGCGATCGCGAGCACTCGCGAGTTCTGCTCCGTCAGGCAGGGCGTCCACCATGCCCCGTCGGGATAGAACGCGACCACGTTGGGAATCGACCACGCCACCATCGCGGCCGTGCCCAGATCCTTCATCACGCCGACGATGGTCGCTCCACGAGCCCGCGCTTCGTGCAGCCGAGCCTCCTCGGTCAGCAGCAGGTTCCACAGTCGCAAAGCGGCCGGTGAGTTGTCGAACTTCAGCCCCAGCAACCGCGAGTCGCCGTCATCCACGTGCCGTTCCAGCGGCCCGCCGTAGCCCGGTTCCGACAAGCCGTCGGCCCGCAGACGCGCATACCGCCGCGTCCACTCATCGAGCGTGATTCGGGCTGGACAACACTGGGATGCCATTCGATCAACCGCACTCACACGTCGAAGACCACTTCGGCGACGATGCAGCCCGTTGCAGCATCTCGACGAACCCGCCGATCCGCGTGGCCGTCCGAGGCTCGGCTGCGTCATCGTCTCCGTTCACCTGTAGATCCAGCACGGGAACGCCGGCCTCGTCGGCGATCCGCCGGACCTCCGCGTGCCAAACGTCGCACCACACGTATCGGCGGACGATCAGCCCTTGCACGCGAGCCTCCGTCAGCTCGCGCTCGAGCCACGCGAAGAATCGATGGTTAGGCCGCTGATGAATCACTGGCATCGCCAGGTAGGCCCGCGCCAGTTCGTGAGCCGGCGCCTCCATCAGCCGATCACGGTCGATTTCCCCCCGTCGCATGCGCGTGCTGCACTCGGTGCAATCCAGCACCAAGCGGGCCCCGGTCGCGTTCACCAAGTCCTCGAACCCGGACTCCGTCGGCAAAGGTCCGCCGGTCACTGCGAGCCGGACCCGGCCGCTTGCATCATCGGCGCACGACAAGCCTTGCACTGCGGCGCGGTCACAGGCGGCGAGCAACCGCTCTCGATCGAGCGCATGGCTCCCCACCGTCTGGAGATGGCGTCCCAGCCGCTCCAACTCCGCGGCGAACATCTGCTCAGCCGTCGCGGTCTGCCAGGTCGCCGGCACGTTGAGCAGAAACGCCGAGCGTCCGCGCGAGACCACCGCGTCATACATACGCCGCATCTGATCGCAGCGTGTCGTGAAGATCGCTATTATCCCGTCACCGGCGGCCAGCACATGCTCGGTGAACGCCCTGGCAAACGGACACACGCCCGCTTCGGGCAGTCCGCTCGAACCGGTGGTCACGGCCGGTATTCGCCGGGACGCCTGCACGCCGTGCGCCTCGATCCACTCGACGGGCACGCATGGGCACGTCTGGATCACGCCGAACATCCGGCCTTCCCACCGCGGCCGCGGGCCATCTCGAACAGCGCCTCGACGCGAACCGCGATCCGAGCCGAGTCGCCCGGACTGTAGTCGGTCTCGATCCGCAGATACGGCAAATGCAGTTCCTCCTCGACGAATCGCCGCACGCTGCACGCTTCGACGTCATAGGTCAGGCACGCCTGCCAGATGAGGTCGATCACGCAATGCGGTCGATATTGCCGCACGAGATCGCGCAAAACCTCCTTCCGTCGATGGTTGGGCGTCATGACCGAGCAAGGCAGGTGGAAGTACTTGTCGGCCAGAGCGGCGATCGGGTCGGGAGCATCCTCGGGCACGTCGTCCAAAACCGGCTTGACGCCCGTGCAATTCTCCATGCACACCACCAGCCCGCCCTGCTGCTCGATGATGTCGATGACCCGTTCGGCACCGAAGGCCGTCGGCACGCCGGTCAGGAGCACGCGGGTTCGCTGGGAGTAATCGTTCTCGGAATGCGTGGCCGCCCATTCGAGCACACGCTCGTACTGCCGGAAGCCGCCTTTGATACCGCAGATCCCGCAGCGCATGCTGACCAACTGTCGCCCGGTGATCGGCGGGTTATCCGCCTGCATGAGCTCGGCCAGCCGGCGGCGATAACTCCGCTCGCGATTCATGACGGCAATCGACTTGCGGACCAGATCGGGTGTGATGACCACCTCGAATCGCCGCTCCAACTCGCCCTTGAGACGATGTAATTCCTTCTCCCACAGGCGGCGCGACTCTTCGAGCTCCACGTGGTGCGGCAACTGCAGCACGTGCATGGGGCGGGACGCACCCATCAGTTCAAACATCTTTTTCTTGCCGTCGCAAGTGGTTTCGGCCACGACCAGGTCCGCCATCTCCAGAAACGGATTGCTTTTCAGCACGTGGTAGCCGTATGTCGATTTGATCAGCGGACACAGGTTCGCGGGCAGGTCGCGTTCCGCCGCGGGAATAGTCTCAGCCGAACCACCGCAGAGGCAAACCGGCACCGCCCCGGCGGCCATGATCAGTTCGCGGGGCGTGAACTCGCACATGATGCCAACGATGGGATGCCCGTGCTCCTTGGCCGTGCGGGCGTATTCGAGACAGTGCGACATGATCTTGTTGAACCAGCCCAGCGGGTCGTCCGCCTTCGCCGTCGTCGCAGCGCTGTTCGTGCAGTTCTCGCTGGCCGTCCGCACGCATGGATGCGCTTGACAACCCGGCTGTTCGTGTTTCTCAGTCATGGTTCGCTCCTGCTCGAATCAAAGGTGTGGAATCAATGGTGCAGACTATCGCTTGACCGCCACGAACCGGGCCTGGGCCAGCTTGCCCTCGTGGGCCAGGTCGCGGGCAAACGTCATTTCGCCGAGAACCGCTTCCATCATGGCCTGATCGAAACCCAGGATGGCCAGCGCGTCGTAAGTCAGTTGGCGTTCGAGCATCGAGATGTACAAATTGACGCATGCGGTGAAGCGGCCGGTGTCGACCCCGCAGTCGACGCGGCAGCCGTTCTGCTCGAGCAAGCGGGCATAATCGTTCACCGTCGCGAAGCTCGGGAACTTCATGAACGTCATGAAGCGACGGGCCTCGTCGTCGGACAGCGGTGATCCCCCCTCGACCCAGTCGGTGAACGCGATCGTGCCTCCCGGCCGGACCAGGCGCACCGCCTCGGCGATCAGAGCCGCCTTGTCATCCACGTAGCACCAGGCATCTTCACCCCAGACGAAATCGAACTCGCCCGCAGGCAGCCCGGTTCGCGTGGCCTCCGCGTGCACGAACTGAATGCGATCGGCGAAGCCCTGTCGCTGCACTCTCGCCCGGCCTTCCTCGACCATTTTCTCGGTGGCATCGACGCCGGTCATGCTCGCCACGTCGCAGAAGCGGCACAGAAACAGCATGCCCGTGCCTTTGCAACAGCACAGGTCCACGCCGCGGCTGCCCGGCTGGATGCCCGCCCGGTTGGCCAGATCCCGCGAGGACTCGAGCCCTCCCACGTGGATCTGTGACCCCATGATCAGTTCCCACAGATCACATTCCGGACCGGCGTACACGGCTCGCACATGTTCCAACCCGACCTGCTCCAGCCGTTTCATGTTGTCCCCTATGCACGATGCATCTTCCACACCGAAGCAAACCGCTCATTCACGAGAGGCATTCGAGGCACAGGTAGGTGCCTGCCAGGACGCGCAAGATGGTACATCACCACGCGTGTGCGGCGAAGAGGGCTAAGGAATCGCACATGCCAAGAAGGGAACAACGATCACGGCTATTCGAGCGGATGCCACTCTCGGGGAGACTTCTCGACTTCGAACGGCCCAAGTTGCGGCGTCAGCTCAATGCGATACTTGCCCTTGAACGACCTTGGTACTCGCCACGAGTACGCGCAGACGCCGCCTCAACCATACTCGAATTGCCCAACGACCAGCAGTTTGTCCGACTCATCGTAAATCTTGACCGACGGCGCCGGACTGCGGGTCATGCCCCGGTCGGCCCCGGGCTCATACTCGATGCCCGCCGCATCCACGAACGACGCCCCGAACGACACGACCCGCCCCGACAGGAGCGTACGGTGCGTGCGTTGAACCGTGCGGACCTGGAGCGGAGGCCCCACGCCGAGCGTCGTGATCTTGCCTTCCCCGACGCGAAACGTGACAGGCTTGTTCTCCGGAGCTCTGCCTCGAAGCGTCCATTCCGCTTTCTTTTCGTCGCGGGCGCGCAATAGGACGTGCAGGAGTCGATACGTCCCCGCCGGCAGCTCACAGCGCCCCTGCTTGGTGGTGACCTGAAAGACGCCGTTCTCCGAGCGGACGACCAGGTCGGCATCATGCTTGCCGAGACTCAGCGTGCCCATGACGGGCTCGGCCTCCTCCAGCGTCAGCGACGAGCCGTCGGACGCAACCCGCAACGAGTAGTATTTTCCGCCAAACTGGATCAACCGGGTCAGAGGCTGGAGCTCCGAAACACCGTACGGGTCGTACTCGATTTCACCGCTGCGGTTGATGTCGAGCGCGATCAGGTCTGCCACGATCCGATTGGCACTGTCCGGCGGAGACTGGAGAACGTCGTCGTAACGGCCGTTGTAATTGGCATCCGTCACATAAACAGGAAAGGATCTATCCCCCACTCGGACGGTTCCGCGGCGGCAGGCGGCCGGGCGAACGATCAGGTAGTCCAGATCGAGTTGCTCGACATAAAAGCGGGGAACCGATGACGCTTCGGTAGCACTGCCCTCATCGTCGTCGGCTGCCGCATCCGCGGTCGCGGCGGAGCTTGCCTGATCGGACGAAGTGGGACTTGCGGACGAGACGGTCTCTGAGGTTGCAGGCTGGCTGGCCGACCCCGCAAACGCCAGCGGGCCGAACTGATATGTCATGGACCAGCCATAGCGAATACTCGAACGGACCCGCTTGGCAGTCACGGGCTTTTCGTCGGACAGGTCCCCGTCGCCGTCCAGGTCGATGTAGAGTTCCCGCGTCTTACCCGACTTGACGACGGCGACGACGCTTCTACCAGCGACCTCGCCCGTGTAGTAATACAATCGGCCGGTCAACCCCGCCGGCACGCGCAGATTTTCCGGTTTGTCCTCCTTGAACAGCCAGCAAGCCTGCTGCTCAGCGAGCCCCTCGATCGATGTTCTTCCAAGTGAATAGGGCTTGAGGAAGAAGGTGCCCTGCGCCTGCGCGGCATCAACTCGCCCCAACCACACCGTCACGATGACCCCGACGATCACACGAGCCGCGCTGGACATGAGCGTGACGCCTCCAGGAGTGCAGTTGCGACCCTGGAAATATCCTACTTGTTGGGAGAGAGCGGGTCAATGACCCACACTCTGATGTTCACCTATTCAGACGCCTCGCAATCCGAAAAGGTTGCACGTAAACTGGCCACCGGTGGCCACGAGGCCGAGAATCGGGCTCTCCCCAGAGGTGTGCCATGTCGCTTTCTCAGGACAATCCGCTCGGGATCCTGCCTTCGGTGGACGCGGTACTTCAACACCTGACGGCCCGGGAACGGCTGGATGGCATTCCGCACCGCCTGCTCACGGATGCGATCCGCGAGGCGGTTCAGCACTACCGCCGGCAGTTGGCCGCCTCCGCCCTTCCGGCCATGACCGATCGCGACGAACTGACCCGCACGATCGCTAAACGAGCCGAGCGGCTGGCCCGCGAAGCCGCGCGGCCGTATTACCGCAAGGCCATCAACGCCACCGGCATCATCCTGCACACGGGCCTGGGCCGAGCCGTGTTGCCCCCCGTCGCCCTTCAGCGTCTCGTCCAGGAACTCGCGGGCTACTCGATCTTGCAGATCGACCCTGAGGACGGGAAACGCTCCCGCCGGGATGTCCGCATTGAATGGCTCATCCGCAAGCTCACGTGTGCCGAAGCAGCGACCGTCGTCAACAACAACGCCGCCGCGACCATGATCGTGCTCAACACCATCGCCCACGGCCGTGAAGTCATCGTCTCACGCGGCCAACTGGTGGAGATCGGCGGCTCCTTCCGATTGCCCGAAGTCATGGCCTTGAGCGGGGCGAAACTCGTCGAGGTGGGCACCACCAACAAGACCCACGCACGCGATTACGAGCAAGCCATCACGGAGAACACCGCCGCTATCCTCCGGGTGCATCCGAGCAACTACCACATCCAGGGCTTCACGGCCGAGGTACCGCTCGAAAGACTGGTCGAGATCGCCCACGCGAGAGGGCTGCCGCTCATCGATGACGTCGGGGCCGGCTCGCTAATGGACTATCGCCGCCTGGGTTGGCCCGAGGAACCCACGCTACCGGACTCGATTCAAGCCGGAGCGGATCTGGTCCTGTCGAGCACGGACAAGTTGATCGGCGGGCCGCAGGGCGGCCTGATCCTCGGCAAGAAGGATCTGATTGAACGCATCCGCAAGAACCCGCTGGCTCGTGCTCTGCGTGTCGATAAGCTCACGCTGAGCCTGCTGGAAAGCACACTCCTGCAATTCTTGGACGAAAACGTGGCACTCCGCGAGATTCCGACGCTGGCATTGATGCGGCGAACCGTGGCCGAGGTTCGCGAGCAGGCGGAGCGGATCGCCAATGGAATGCGAAGTGCGTGTCCTCATGTCGGCATCGAGATTATCGACGGCTTCTCGCAGATGGGCAGCGGCTCGCTACCCGGGCAGGATCTGCCAACCGTACTGGTCGCCCTCGATCCCCCTGCCGGAGCGGACGAACTTGCCCGGCGTCTCCGCGAGAGCACGCCGGCGGTAGTTGCCCGTATCGCCAAGGACCGGGTTCTGCTCGACCCGCGCACGGTGCTGCCCGGCGAAGAGCCGGTATTGATCGACGTGGTGGTAAACGCACTGAAGCAGAAGTGATCTCGATTCTTCCATGGCTCGCAACCAGATCAACATCACGCTCGGCACGGCCGGCCACATCGACCACGGCAAGACCGCGTTCATCAAGTGCCTCACCGGCTGCGAAACCGACCGGCTGAAGGAAGAAAAAGAACGCGGCATGTCCATCGAACTGGGATACGCCCCGTGCCGGCTCGGCGACCTGGAAGTCGGCATCGTGGACGTGCCCGGCCACGAGCATTTCATCCGCACCATGGTCGCCGGGGCTGCCGGTATGGACGCCTGCATGCTCGTGGTGGCTGCCGACGACGGCCCCATGCCGCAGACGCGCGAGCACCTGGACATCCTCACGCTTCTCGACGTGAAGCATGGGATCGTCGTGCTGACCAAGATCGACCGCGTCTCGCCCGAAGAGGCACAGGTCGCCCAACAGATCCTGGCCGATTTCCTGAAAGGCACGTTTCTTGAACACGCCCCCATCATTCCGGTCTCGAACGTTACCGGCGAAGGTCTCGGCGAGGCATACGAGGCACTGCGCAATCTGATCGGTTCAATCCAACCCAAGCCGGTGGATGGCGTCTTCCGCCTGCCCGTCGAGCGGGCGTTCTCCATCAGGGGCCACGGCACGGTGATCGCGGGCGTGCCCTTGTCGGGCTCGGCACGCGTGGATGATGAGATCGTGTTGTTGCCGGAAGGGTATACCGGCCGGATCAAGGGTATCCAGGCCTACGGGCAGGAGAGCCAGACCGTCAAGGCCGGCCAGTGTGCCGCAATCAACATTCGGCACTGGGATTACAAGTCCATCGAGCGCGGCTGCACGCTCACCGTGCCCGGCTACTTCGAGCCGCACACCTGGTGCACGGCCCGGCTGCAGCTGCTGGCCCGTGACAAGATCTTCCTCAAGCACGGGGCCACCGTCCGGTTCCACACCGGCACATCCGAGAGGCTCGCCCGCGTGTACATGCTCGAAGGTGCGGGCCTGGCCGGCGGTCAGTCCGCGTTCGTGCAGTTTCGCTTCGAACAGCCTGTCGTCGCCGGACCGCGTGACCGCTTCATCGTGCGCGAACTGTCACCGCCTCAGACCATCGGCGGTGGTGTCATATTAGAGACGTCCAACAAGCGGCAGAACCGCAACGCCCCGGGCCTGGCGGAAGCGATCGAGCGACGATGGGCCGCGCTGACCGATGACCGCACCTTCGTGGCGTTCTGTGCCGCCAGTTACGACGGCCTGCTCCTCGATCGCGAAAGCATCGCCCGGCAAGCCAAAGTGCCGTTCGAGCGCACGGCGGCCATCCTCGACGACCTGGTAGCCGAAGGCACGCTCGTACGAGCACCCGAAAACACGTATCTGCATCGTGCTACCGTTGATCGGCTCGGTCACGAGTTGCTCGACCGAGTGGCCGCGTATCACCATGAGTCGCCCGAAAGCCCGGGGCTGAGCCTGGACGACCTGCGGCAAAACTGGGCTGTGCCCGCACCGGCCATGCAGTGCGTGATCGCCGGGCTGGCGGCCGCCGGCCGGATCACCGTGGCCGATCAGCGGTTGTCGCTGGCCGGCCACCGCCCGACCATCGCCGGCAGCGACGCCGACCTGCTGAAGCGCGTCGAAGCGCTTTTCCAATCGCGACTCTTCAATCCGCCCGAGCCTCCGGAGATCGCCGCGGCTCTGAGCCTTCAGCCGCCCGCCGTTCAACGACTGCTCAAGATCCTTCTCGAACACAAGGTGTTGGTCCGCATCGACCGGAACCTGGTTTTCCACGGCGACGCTATCCGGCAAGCCCGCGAGAGAATTGTCACTCACATCCGAGCCAACGGCCGGCTGGAGAGCGTGGATTTCAAGTACCTGGTGGACACGAGTCGAAAGTACGCTATACCATTGTTGGACTACTTCGACCGCATCGGCGTTACCCGGCGGGCCAGCGACAACACCCGCTACCTGCGAAACCCGGAGGCCGGTTGATGGAACAGCCCAAACCCAACCTGAGTTCGGTCGGCAAGCCCGCTTTGATCTTCGCCGGTATCACCGTCGCCGCGATTGGCGCGCTCATAGTCACAGGCGGTGGCTGAGGCGATCCCCGCAGCATCCTTGCAGGATGCATCGTGCAGATCACTGCCCCGCTCGCCCTCATCCTGGGTCTCATCGGCTGGGTGCGCGATGAGCGCAAGACGCCGGCCGTCATCGCTGCCGTCATCGGCGCTTTCATATGCGTGCCGGCTCTCCTGAGCCTCCTCGTGCTCGGGGCTAGCTGCTTTTGATCTGGAGAACAGTTGCCATGACCAAGCTGAAGACTTTGTCCCTGACCGGCCTGACGCTGGCTGCACTGTGTGCCCTGGTGTTCACCGGCGGCTGCTGAAGTCATTCCCGCAGCGTCCTTGGAGGATGCAATCGTCAAAGAGAGCAACTGACCGACGCGGCAAGCCAGGCACCTGCGCCCGCGGCGGATCAAGAGCCCATGGCAGACACCCATTCCTGCAGAGAGTGACGAGTCTGGTCTCGGACCTCCGATCGAACTACACTTCGCCTGAGGTGAGACATGACTCGAGATGACGCAGCAACCGAGATGGAGCGCCCGACCCAAGGCCAAACGCACGGCTGTCCCGCCGGTACGCACCACGATCGGGAAGTCCCCGACATAGATCTTCTGAGTCCGCTGACGTTGCGCGGTGTCACCTTCCGTAACCGGATCGCGATGTCGCCTATGTGTCAGTATTGCGCCGAGGACGGCCTGGTCAACGATTGGCACCTGGTCCACTTGGGTAGTCGAGCGGCAGGCGGTGCGGGACTGGTCATGGTCGAAGCGACTGCCGTCACACCACAGGGCCGCATCTCGCCGGGTGACACGGGCATCTGGAGCGACCAGCATATCGAGCCGCTCGCCCGGATCGTTCGGTTCCTGGAGAGCCAAGGTGCCGTGCCGGGCATTCAACTGGCGCACGCCGGCCGCAAAGCCAGCTGCGACGTCCCCTGGAACGGCGGGGCCAGCTTGAAGACACCCCAGGAGGGCGGCTGGCCGGTGGTCGGCCCCAGCCCGATTCCGTTCAGTGAAGGCGACCCCGTCCCCGTCCCTCTCGATAAGCGGGGCATCGAGGGTATCCTTTCAGCATTTGAAGCCGCCGCTCGGCGCGCCTTGGCCGCCGGCTTCAAAGTGATCGAAATCCACGCCGCACATGGCTACCTGCTGCACGAGTTCCTTTCCCCCCTGAGCAATCACCGCGATGACGACTACGGCGGGAGCCTCGACAACCGCATGCGCATGCTCCTCGAAGTGGCCCAGCGACTCCGTGGGATCGTGCCCGGGGAACTGCCTCTGTTCGTGCGGATTTCCGCGACGGACTGGGTGGAGGGAGGCTGGGGCATCGATGATTCGGTCGTGTTAGCCTCCCGGCTAAAGGAGATCGGTATCGACCTGATCGACGTGAGTTCGGGCGGCATGGTTCCTCACGCCAAGATACCCGTCGGTAAGGGCTACCAGGTACCGTTCGCCCGGCGCATCCGTGACGAAGTGGGCATCAGAACCGGTGCCGTCGGCCTCATCACCGAGCCCGACCATGCCAACGAAATCGTCACCGGCGGCGATGCCGACCTCATCTTCATCGGGCGCGAGTTGCTCCGGGAACCCTACTGGGCTCTCAAGGCCTACCACCACCTGGGGGAAGAGCCGCCCTGGCCGACGTCGTACGGCTACGCGGTCAAGCGACGGGCCCGGTAGAACTCCGCCCCGCTCCGCCAAGGTGAACAGCCTCCGCAATTCAATGCAGGTCCGCGTCTCGTGTATTGCCCTGGGCCCACAGCGACGGATTGATTGGTTCTGTGGTGACCTGGCCTCGATGCGGTAATGACCGTTGCGAGAGATCGCGGTCTGATCTCTGAAGAATCGGTCCGTCCCCAGAGCGGGTGCGCCCGATGCAAGCAGTAAACCGTAGATAACAAGCGTTCGTCGGATCATGGCTATTGTCCTGACGAGAGTGGGACATGCAAGGCCGTACTGCCGGCAGATCAGGGAGAAGATGCAGAGCAGTCCCCTGATCTGGCGTCTTTCCGCGCCGGACTTGCCCGGGCGTTCATCGCTCGCGCTCACAAAAGCTCGGTCGGCAGTTGATCCGAGTTGGTTTGCGGTTCTACGGAAGACTCCGACTCATCCGGCTCGATAGCGTGGGATGCGGCGAACGATCCGGCACGGGATGAGGCGAGCGGGAAGAGCTGATCGATTTGTCGGCGCCAGGACTCCAGGCGGTCGGCTTCCAGTGAGTAGCGCAGGTATCGCCCTTCCCGCCGGACGCTGACCAAGTCGGCCGACTTGAGCGCCCGCAGGTGAAACGACAGCGCGTTGGGCGCCAAACCCACCATCCGGGCCAGTTCACCGGCCTCGCGAGACTGTCGGCACAATTCGCCCAGAATACGTCGCCGGTTCGGATCCGCCATAGCCTTGAAGATTTCGTCCTGATGTGCCGCCACTGTCTTCCCCTTCAACAATTGAACACTCGTACATTTCAGGAACTATCGAACCACTGGCGGCCAAAACTTCAAGAAAAATCCACCGAACGCACGCGCACGGGGCCAAGCCCGAATGACGAAATCCGAATGACGAATATCCCCCCACACGCGCAACCCCAGCGATCGTCGGGATTTACACATACTTAGCGTGCAAGAGATCGACGTGGCTCCGCCCCGAAGGGGCGCGAGTTAGTAGCCGTGGGCGTAAGCCCACGGACCGCTGGCTCTAACAAAAACTATCCCTTGCCAACCTGAGGGCGGCGAAGCGGCCCTCAGGTTGGCAAGGGGAGTTGTGCGACCCCGCGCCAGCGGCTCACGCCGCGGGCTATTGACTGGCGCTCCTACGGGGCGAGAAGGTATCGCACGCTAAACACGTACCGGGATTAAACACCGCCGCTCGCATTTCAACAACAGTTGCATTGGCGCGAACCCGCGTTGAGCTACTTCGCTGGTCCGCCGCCGGCTAACGGGGCTTCTTCCGACACGAACCGGTAGCTGCCCGAGCCGAGTTCGTACACGGCCGTTTGACCGTCCATCTTCACGAACCGCACTCCCCTGGCCTTGCTCGCCGGCTTGCCGGACTCGGTGACTCGCGCGGCATCGGTGGCGGGCAGCCGAAGCGTGGCCGTCGTGTTGGCCGGAATCGAGACGTTGTACACCAGGTTCTTTTCCTCGAGCTTCCATTCGGTGGTGATGGGCCCGCGAATGGAGTGCAGTCCGCCCTTGGCCCAGGTCAAACCGCCGCCGGGCACGGGTGCGAGCAGGATGTGCTTGTAGCCCGGATTGGCCTCGTCGGGATTGATGCCCAGGATGGTGCGGTACATCCACTCGCCGACTGAGCCGATGGCGTAATGGCAGAACGAGTTCATGCCCGGATCCTGGTAGCCGCGGCCCTCCACGTAGCCGTCCCAGCGCTCCCAGATGGTGGTCGCGCCCTGATCGATGGTGTAGCCCCACGACGGGATCGTGCGGTTGTTAATCAACATGTACGCCACGTCGCTGCGACCGGCCCGGGTCAGCTCATTCATGAGCATGATGGTGGTGTGGAAGCCGGTCGAGATGTGGTCCTTGTACGCCCGCACGCGTTCGACCAGCCGCTCGGCCGCGACAGCCCGCTTTTTCTGCGGCACCAGGTTGAATGCCAACGCGATCGCATAGGCCGACTGCGTGTGACCTTTCACCTTCGTGTCATCGTCGATGTACGCCTTGACGAACGCGGCCCGAATGTCGTCGGCCAGCTTGCCGTACTTGGCCGCCTCGTCGCGCTTGCCGATGATCTCGGCCATCCGCGCAACCAGTTGCGTCGAGTGCTGGAAGAAGGCGGTGGCGAACACCTCCTTGGGGATCTCGGCCTCGCCCTTGGGGAAGCCTTCGAGCTTGAGTGTGTCGCCGTTCAGCCAATCGCCGTAATCGTTGTGCCGCTTGTTCTTCCACAGCAGATCCGGGTTATTCCCGTGGATCCAATCCACCCAGCGGCGGGCCGAGTCGAAATGCTCTTCGAGCACGCGCTTGTCGCCGTAGTTCACATACATGCGCCAGGGCACGATCACACCGCAATCGCCCCAAGCCGGCACGCCGGAAAAGCGAGCGTCTGGATCGAACGGATGCGGTGCGAAGTCCGGGTAACGTCCGTCCTTCGCCTGATCATCGCGGATGTCGCGGACCCACTTCGTGAAGAACGCCGACATGTCCATGAGGTACGTGGCGGGTTGGGCGAAGACCAGCATGTCCCCCAGCCAGCCCATGCGCTCGTCACGCTGCGGGCAGTCCGTCGGGACGCTGTGCATATTGTCGCGGAGCGTCCAGATGATGTTCTGCATGAGCTTGTTGAGCAGCGGGCTGGAGCATTCGAACGTGCCGACGGGTCGCGTGGCCGAATGGAAGTGCCGGGCGATGATGAAGTCAAGCTCGGGCTTCTCGGGCAGGCCGGTCACCTCGACGTAACGGAAGCCGTGGTAGGTGAAATGCGGCTCGAACAACTCGACGCCGTCGCCGCGGACGATGAACTGATCCTCCTGCCGGGCGCCGAGCTCGCCACCGAGCGCCTTCATGCGCAGGTTGTCGCGGTAGATCATGCCGTCCGGTTCGAGCACTTCGGCGTGACGCAGCGTCACCGTCGTGCCGGCCGGAGCCTTAACCTTGATACGGCACCAACCCGCGAGGATCTGGCCGAAGTCCACCACGTACACGCCGGGCTTCGGCTCGGTGATGGACTTGGCCTCGAGCTCCTGCGTGACGCGAATGGGCTCATTGGGCTGGGCGACGAGTTGAATATCGACCTTGTCCTGTACGGTCACCGGCTTCCAATCGCCGTCGTCGTAGCCCGGCGAATCCCAACCGTCCTTGGCCTTGCGGGCGTCATACACCTCGCCGTCGAGGATGCAGGCCTTACGGATGGGGCCGTCGGTCGTCGCCTTCCAACTGCCGTCGGTGACGATGGTCTCGCTCGTGCCGTCGGCGTACTCGATCTCCATCTGCATCAGGAACCGCAGCTGCTTGCCGTAGTGGGCTCGCAGCGTGCCGTCGGGCACGATGTGCGAGATGCCAATGCGCCCGGCATACCAGCCGTCACCGAGGACCGCGCCGACCACGTTGTCGCCCGTCGTCAACAGCGTGGTCACGTCGTAGGTCTGGTACTGCACGCGGGTGTGATAGTCGGTCCACTCCGGCGTGAGCAGGCTATCGCCGACCCGCCGGCCGTTGATGCGCAGCTCGTACAGGCCCAGCGCCGTGGCCATCGCCGTCGCCTTGCGGACCGTCTTATCGAGCTTGAACGCCTTGCGGAGCATGGGCGACGGCCGCGCCGGCAGATCCTTGCCCTCGGGCAGCGGCGTGGGATCGCTGATCCATTTGGCCTTCAGATCCGCCGGATCCATCAGCCCCATGCGCCAGGACGCGACCCGGCTCCACGGCGTGGCGGAGCCGTCTTTCATCCACGCCCGCACCTTCCAGTAGACGGTTTGACCGGTCTTCAGCGGCTTGCCCGCGTAGGCAATCTGCGCCGTCTCATCCGACTGCACCTGGCCGCTATCCCACAAGTCGGCCTTGTCCGCGGCCAGATCGGTAGCGTTGCCGGCGACCAGAATCCGATACGACGCCTGCTGTACGCCCCGTTGGTCGGAGACCAGCTCCCAGCTCAGCCGCGGCTGAGGCGTGTCGATGGCCAGCGGTTCGAATCGATACTCGCATCGCAGGTTGTGGATCGTCACCTCCGCCATCGCCGTCGCTCCCATGGAAAAACCGAGCAGAAAGACACCCGTCGCGATTTTCGTCATTCTCATGCTTGCCGTCCTTGTATGAGTGAGAGAGGTTTCGCCTGACCGCCGACTCGCCGCCCGGCCGTTCAGCCGCTCGGCCGTTCGCTGCCGCACTTTTCGCGCGTGCGTGAGCCGACATCGAGCCGGCTCCATTATTCGCTCGCTTTTCCGCCCGTCAAGCGGATGAAAACCCGTGCTGGAGTTGGATTCTGCCGCCGATGGCAGATCGCATGAGAAGTCCGGGCGAATAGCTCAGTGAGCCCATCTATGTCTTGAGTCACAATTCTTCGCGTGGCCCACAGGTGTGGTCATACTGCCCCACGGCAGCGGCCCGCGTGCCGCCGTTTATCGGAGGGCAGCCAACTGTGCTTGTACTTCTGACAACGATCGTCGTCGCAATGAGATTGAGTTCCTTCTCGGCGTCGCCAGCGACGGCGCCTTCCGGGACCGGTCATTCGTTTTCAATCGTCGACTTCGGCGCCCGGCCCGACGGCCAGACGCTCTGCACACGCGAGATTCAGAACGCCATCGACGCGTGCAGCAAGGCGGGCGGAGGACGAGTAATTGTCCCTGCCGGGCGGTTCATCACCGGGCCACTGGAGCTGCGCGACCACATCGAACTGCATCTCGAGTCCGGAGCCGTCCTGGAAGGTACGCACGACATCAACTTGTACCAGGTCGGCGGCTACACACGCGGGCTGATCTGCGCCAACCGGGCCAATGGTGTGGCGGTCACCGGTCGAGGAACGCTGCGCGGTGAAGGCACGGCATTCATGCTGGCCGAAACGTTCCTGACGGCGGCCTTGGGGCGCGGGCGTCTCGCCCGCCGCACAGTCGGGCCTCCGAGTAACACTGCTGGCCGCCTCACTGCGGATGAACGACGATCGCCTTCGGTGTAGTGGGACAATAGAACTGACAACTGCCGCAGCCGACGCAGCCGGCCGAAACCACCTCGATCGCACCGGCGGCGTTGAGACGAATGGCTTCCGTGCCGAACGGGCACTTGTCGATGCACAGCGTGCAGTTACCGCCTTTGCTCCGCACGCACACGGCATTGTCCACCGCCGCCAGCCCCATGCGGATGCGACGGGGATCGCTCACCAGTTGCAGCGCCCCGCTCGGACAGGCTTTCATGCAGGCCAACTCGTCGCAGACCACGCAGGCCGACAGATCAGGATCGATGTACGGCGTGCCGGTCTGAGTCACGTTCTCCGTGGACATGGGACGAATGGCCTTGGCCGGACACACGTCCACGCAGTTGCCGCAGCGATAGCAGGTGTCGAGAAACTTCTTCTCGGCCACCGCACCCGGCGGCCGCAACACCTCGCGGATCACCGGCAGCTGGATGTCGATGCGCTCCTGGATGTAGTTGGCCACCGGCTCCATGATTGCTCGGAAACCGAGGCGGAACATCGATCGTCGATCGTGAGGTTTTTCAGTCTTGTCGTCGAGCAAAGAACACCCTCTGCGGCGGCCCGAAGGCTTTCGGGCCGGAATGTCGAATGGCGAAATCCGAATGACGAATGAGTCCGGCTCAAAGCTCACCGCTCATAGCTCATAGCTTCTTGCGTCATCCGGGCTTCGTCAGCCGTCATTTTCCCTCCAGCGCCCTGCAGCGCTGTTCCAGCTTGTCAATCTGCGCCGCCAGCGCCTTGAGGCGCTTATTATACTTCTCCAGCACCGCCCGTACTTCGGCGGGCAGTTCGGCACAACTCTCGCAGTAGAACCGCGTCGCCGGGCTGCGAGGCACGGGATAATCGTACGACTCGTTGCAGCTACGGCAAACGCGAGTGCGAATCTCGGTATCCTGCTTTTGCACGTTCGTGCTCCCAAACCTGATAAGGGCTATCAATTCGCGTTGCTGTTGGAAAGACCGGCGGAGCAAAGCCCCGTTCGCTCATGCGATCGGTGCGAGACCGAGACGTTGACGCAGGGCGTTGTCGGCCTCGATCAGCCGCGCGAACGCACTCTCGGTCACGACCAGCACCCGGCCACTGCAGAGAACCACGCCCCGCCCTTCCCGCAAGGCGGGAAACTCCACGATCCGGCGAACCGGCTGAGCGTCGTGCACGAGTATCAACCGCTCGTCCAATGTTAGCCGCGGCACCGGGCGGTACGCGACCGAGCCATCAAACAGGCCGCCGACTTCCTCTGCAGCGGGCAGGCGCTGGAGATGAGCGGTCGCATACTCTCGCAGTCGCGAAGCCGCCTCCAGCAAGCGTCGCTCGGCCGCGGCTTCTTCGGTTCGGTTGCGGCTCTGCTGCCAGCGCAGAAAAGCGTACCGGCCGACCAGCACGCCCACGCCGAACAGAACGATCCACACGGCAATGGGCCACTCGCTCACGCCACCTGATTCGGTACCCATCCGCCGCTCCCGTCACGCGATAACCGACCGCTCCGTCATGGTATGGAACCGCCCCACCCGGAGCAAACAAGCGGTCGGGCTCCGCGGCCGAGCTTCGCCAGCCGGGCCACGGAGTTCCGCGGGCCGGCCGGAAAGCACCCGGTCAAGATCGCTAAATCCCCCACACATGGGGCGATCTCGCCCGATGCCGGCCTGCCCACCTAACTCATAAGCCCATTGTATTCAAGTGCTTGCTATCGAACACGCCCATTCGGCGCCCTTCCGGGGATGCGGCACGAGAAATGCAGTACCACCCACGGGCCCGTACTCTGCGCGGAGTAGGTTCGGTCCGGGAGCAGGTCATGCAGTTGAACCATTGCTACGTCCGAGGCACTCGTGTCGGCCCGGTGAGCCAGGCCGACCTGCATGCCCTGGCCACCGTCCTGACCCACCAGCCGGTGGAACTGCTGCTGACCGCCCAAGGAGCGGTCATGCCGGCAAGTGCACCCGGTCGGCCGAGGCAGCGGATTCAGGACGGCATGCCCGCGGCGATCGGATTGGCCAAGCGCAACATCCGGTCGCTACTGTGCCTGTCCCGCGAGTCGGATGAGGTGGCCGATGCGTTGGCCGCCGCTCTCACCGAGCCGCCCCGCGCTGCCGAGGACGCCTTGGAGGAAGCCGGGCTGGAGATGAATCTGCGGTACAGCCTCTACGCCAGTCCGGACGCATCCATCAGCGTTCAGGAGCGCTGTCTTATGGTGACGGACGGCTCGTCGCCAACCGTCCGAATCGCCCGCAGAAACCTGCGCCAGGAGGCCGCCCCGTTCTTCGCTCCCCAGGCGATCGCCCGGTTGGTGATGCTGGACGTGGATGAGATCTGCTTTGCGCCCGGGGCGATTCATCCGGTATGGATGCAACTGGAGCCGGGAGCGGTGATGGCTCCCGACTCGGCGCAGCAGCATCTGCGAAAAGGCGGCTGGCGCGCCGTTCGCAAGCCGGACTTCATCAAGGGGTTCTGCGTCGCTTGCGGCCGGTGCTTCGTTCACTGCCCGGAAAACGCGGTCATCCACGCCCCGTACGACAAATTCGCCCGCGAGACGACGGGCATCCTGGGCATCGACCTGGACCGCTGCACGGCGTGCGGATTGTGCGCGGCCGTCTGCCCGACCAATCGGGCGGGGTACAAGGCCATCGTCATGACGGAAGCCGACGCGGAGAGTTCGCCCGATCTGCACTGCGTGGGATAACCGCCCGGCCAGGCGACACCGCGCGGCCAATCGAGATGGGTTGCACATAAGCCATGACTGTTCGACTGAAAACCTGGATGCCCGCCGATGAACTGCCGACCGGCTCGGCACCGCCGGCGTCCGCGCCGCCGCGGGAGCTCGGACGCGGGCAAGTTCAGGCGCTCACCGGCAATGACGCCGTCGCCTTGGCGTTCAAGCAGGTGGACCCGCACGTGACGGCTGTGTATCCCATCGCGCCGCAGACCGAGTTGATGCACAAGTTCGCCGAGTACGTCGATCAGGGCGCGGTGCGGACGGAACTCATCACCACCGAGAGCGAGCACTCGGCCATGTCGGCCGTGCTGGGGGCGGCGGCCGCCGGCTGCCGAACGTTCACCGCGACCAGTGCCGTCGGTCTGGCCTACATGCTGGAGGCGTATCAGAACGCCGGAGCGCTGCGGCTGCCCACCGTGCTCGCGCTGGTCAACCGCCACGCCGGCGGGTTGCTCAACATCCACAACGATCACAGCGACGCCATGCTCGCCCGCAACGCGGCCTGGATCCAGCTCCATGCCGAGAACGCCCAGGAAGCATACGACAACGCGTTGCAGGCCTTCCGCGTGGCGGAAGACGAGCGACTGCGGCTGCCCGTGACCGTGTGTCACGATGGCTTCATCGTGAGCCACACAATGGAACGGTTGCTCACGCTCTCGGATGCCGAGGCCCGATCGTTTGTCGGCGAATTCATCCCGCCCGTGGATCTCCTGGACGTGGACAACCCCCATGCGGTGGGCCCGGTGGTCCTGCCCGACTTCGTCCCCAACCTGTACGCACAGATAGCGGAAGCCATGCGGTGGGCGCCGGCCGTGATCGAAGAGATCGGACAGGAATACGGCCTGCTGACCGGCCGCCACTACGGCCTGATCGACGCCTATCGGATGGACGACGCCGAGGTGGCCATCCTGGCCATGGGCTCGGTGTGTGGAACCGTCCGGGCGGTAGTCGATCTCCTGCGTTCGCGCGGCGTGGCAGCGGGAATGGTGAAGCTGCGAGTGTTCCGGCCCTTCCCGGTCGAAGCGTTATGCCGAACGCTGCTCGGTGGAAAGCTGCGGGCGCTGGCAGCCATCGACAAGACGCCCGACCTGGGCCAAGGTGGCCCGCTGTTCGTCGAGACGAGTGCCGCGCTGGCCTTGCACATTCAGCGAAACGGCGGATCGTTGCCGATGCTGACCAACGCCGTCATGGGCGTCGGCGGCCGGGACATCACGTCGGCCGACATCACGGGTGTCTTTCGGCAACTGCTCGACCTGGCCGGCGGCACGCAGCCGAGCAGCGATCCGGTCTACTTCATGGACGTGGGCAACCAGGGCACCAAGACACTGGCTGGCACCAACGGTTATCGCAATCCTTCCCAGTCTTCCCGGCACCCGCTCAAGATCGTCTTGGTGGCCCGTGGCGGCCAAGGCGCCCGCACCAGTGCATATCTGATCGCCGAGATGATGATCGATCTCGGGCAGTATGCCCAGGCCTCCACCACGTACGGTCCCGAGCGAACGGGTGCTCCCGTGCGGGCGTACGCGAAAGTAAGCGACCGACCCATCGACGATCGCGAGCAGATCTACTCGCCCGACGTGGTGGTGGTGTTTGATGAGACACTGTTGGACGTGTTCCAGGCCGATCTGGAGCGTCTGGCGGAAGACGGCACGTTGATCGTGAACACGCGGCGCAGTCCGCACGAGATCCGCCGGCAGATCGGTCTGACCGGCCGTCACATCTACACGCTCGACGCGACGGGCATCGCCCTGTCGGAGTTCAACACCAATCGACCCAACACCGCCATGCTCGCGGCCATGACGGAAATCCTGGGGCTGGGCGATCGGGAGCGCATCAAGCGGGCGTTTCGAGCCAAGATGAAGCGGCTCAGCGAGAAGGTGTTGCAGGGCAACATCCGGGCCATGGATCGGGCGGCTCGCGAAGTGATCCGGGAGATGTGAGTCATCGTCATGGAATCCGCGACAGAGACACGCACGCTGCCACAGGAAGGCAAGCTCATCCCCCAGGAGTTCATGGGTTTGGCGCGGGGGCTGGGGGCCGGTCATGCCGCCTGCGCGGGCTGTCCGGCTCCGACGGTGATTCAGGCCGCCATCTACGCCGCCCGCGAAGGACTCGGGTGCGAGCCGGTGGTGGTGTTCGCGACGGGCTGCATGCAAATGGTCTCGTCCATCTACCCGCACAACGCCTGGCGCATCCCCTTCCTGCACTCGGCGTTCGGGAATGCGGCGGCGGTGGCCAGCGGCGTGGAGGCAGCCATCCGGGCCCGGCGGGCCCGCGGCGAGCTGCCCGCCGATCGCGACATCAAGGTGCTGGCATTCGCGGGCGACGGCGGCAGCTACGATATCGGACTACAGGCACTGTCGGGAGCAATGGAGCGAGGTCACGATCTGACGTTCATTTGCTACAACAACGAAGCGTACATGAACACCGGCATCCAGCGCTCCTCCGCCACGCCGTCCGGTGCGTTCACGCATACCGCGCGGTCGGGCAAGACCGAAGCCCCCAAGGATCTGACGTGGATCATGGCTGCTCACGCCCTGCCCTACGTGGCCCAGGCCTGCGTGGCCAGATACCAGGACATGATCGCTAAGTTGTCCAAGGCGATTGCGGTGAAAGGACCGGCGTTCGTGAACGTTCTGTCGAGTTGCCCGGTGGGCTGGGGCCTCGCTCACACCGATGACGTGCTCAGCGTGGCCGACCTGGCGGTCGAGTGCAACGCATGGCCGCTGTACGAATGCGAGAACGGCCGATACCGGATCACTTATCGGCCGGCCCAGCCGCGACCGGTCCGCCAGTACGTGCAGATGCAAGGCCGGTTCCAGCACCTCCTCGAGCCCGGCCGGGAAGATTGCCTGGACCGATTGCAAAAATGGGTCGATGCCAAATGGGCCGAGTTGTGTCGACTCGAGCGAGCCGGCGTTTGAGTTTCCAACCGCCCCCGCGGGAGGCGGAGCCGGCGTGTTGATTTGCAGCTCGATTTGATGACAAGTTTGAAGGCAAGCTGGCCGTCCGATATGATCGGGCGTCGTTCGAGGTCGCAGCAAGCTCTGACACCCAGTGACGTTTCAAATCCGACCTGCCGGAACGGCCCCGCGGTGCGCGGGTCGACGGCGTTGAATCCGACTGCTGGTCCGCGGTGCACGAGGGAACCAAGCGGGCGAACGACCGCTTGGCCAGTTTCAGGGCCAGTCACAGCGGACAAACATTCCCTACAGGAGCTATAACGGGTATGGCACGAAGTGCAGCCAATCCAGCGGTGCAGGCCGACGGCAGCGGGGCCCAGAGCCGGGTCCGCGACCTGGAGCCACTGTTCGCCCCCAAGTCAATCGCGGTCATCGGGGCCTCCCGAACCCCCGGCACGGTGGGCAGTGCGATTCCGTCCAACCTCATCCTCGGCGGGTATACCGGCGTGGTCTACCCGGTCAATCCCAAGGCCAAGAGCATCATGGGAGCCCGCTGCGTCCCGAGTATTTCGGCGATTGACGACCACGTGGACCTGGCCGTGATCATCCTGCCCGCCCCCGCCGTCGAGAAGGCGGTCCTCGAGGCGGCCGACCACGGCACCAAGCATCTGGTGATCATCTCCGCCGGCTTCAAGGAGGTGGGCGAGGAAGGCGCTCAGCGGGAACGCCGCATCAAGGCCATCGCCGACGAGCGTGGCCTGTCCATCATCGGGCCCAACTGTCTGGGCGTGATCAACACCGCCCCCGATGTCCGCATGAACGCGAGTTTCGGCCGCGACATGCCCCGCCCGGGCCGCATCGGCTTGATCTCCCAGAGCGGCGCGTTGTGCACCGCTCTGCTGGACTATGCCAAAGGACACCACCTGGGCTTCTCGCGCTTCATCAGCTTCGGCAACAAGTGCGACGTGACCGAGGTGGATCTGCTGCGGTGCCTGGCCAGCGACCGCAACACCGATATCATCATGATGTACGTCGAGGACATCTCCGACGGGCAGGCCTTCGTTAACGCCGCCTACGAGATCACGCACGGCAGCAACCCCAAGCCGATCCTGGCCATGAAGACCGGGCGCACGGCGCAGGGAGCGGCCGCGGCGGCGTCGCACACCGGCTCGCTGGCCGGCTCCGACGAAGTCTACGACGCCATCATGTCGCAGGCCGGCGTCATCCGCGTCAACAGCGTGGAGGATCTGTTCAACTTCGCCCCAGTGTTCCTCGATAACCGCATGCCAGCGGGCAATCAAACCGCCATCGTCACCAACGCAGGCGGCCCCGGCATCATGGCCACCGACGCCTGCATCCGCAATGGCATGGAATTGGCCAAGTTCGGCGAGTACACGCTCAAATCGCTGAAGTTCCAGATGCCCCCCGCGGCCAACATCAAGAACCCGGTGGACGTGATCGGCGATGCCAAACACGACCGCTACCGCTCGGCCCTCGATGCCGTGACCGCCGATGCGAACGTGCATCAGATCGTGGTGATCGTCACGCCGCAGACCATGACCGACGTGGTGGAGATCGCCGAAGTAGTCGGCGAAGCCAAGGAGTTCTGCGACAAGCCCATCGTCGCTTGCTTCATGGGGGCGGTGGACGTGTCGCCGGGCGTGGAATTGCTGCGCAAGCACGACGTGCCGGTGTACATGTTCCCCGAGGATGCCATGCAGGCTCTGGCCGTCCGCGAGCGTTTCGCTCGCTGGACTCGCTCGCCGTCGCTGGGCTACAAGCACTTCGACGTTCAAGCCGAGGCGGTGGACGCCATCTTCGCCGAGGAACTCGCCGCCGGCCGAAACCAGCTGGTCGAGGTCAAGGCACTGGCCGTGTTCGAGAAGTACGGCTTCCCCATCGTGCCCTACAGTCTGGCCCGCACCGCCGACGAGGCTGTCGAAGCGGCCCGCCGCATGGAATTCCCGGTCGTGCTCAAGATCGCCGGACCGAAGATCCTGCACAAGACCGACGTGGGCGGCGTCAAGTTGAACCTCACTAACGATGACGAAGTTCGGACCGGGTTCAACAACATGATCGCCACTGTCAAGGAGCGCATGGGCGCCGACGTGGAGATCTGGGGCGTGCTCGTCCAGAAGATGCTCCCCAAGGGCAAAGAGATCATCCTCGGCATGACCCGCGATCCGCGGTTCGGTCCGCTGTTGATGTTCGGTCTGGGCGGCATTTACACCGAGGCCCTGCGCGACGTGGCGTTCCGGCTGGCCCCCATTCGCGAGAACGTGGCCGGCGAAATGATCAAGGATATTCGTTCCTACCGTCTGCTGGAGGGCGTGCGCGGCGAGCGGCCCAGCGACATGGCGGCCATCGCCGACTGCCTTCTGCGGCTGTCGCAGTTGGTGACGAGCCATCCGCAGATCAAGGAACTGGATATCAACCCGCTGATGGTATACCCCCGGGGTCAAGGCGCCATGGTAGCCGACGCCCGGGTGATCTTGTCGGAGTGATTCATGACGAATGATTGGCGTTCGAAGTATGCGGAGAAGCTGGTCCCGGCCGAAGTCGCGGTGAGCAACATCCGCCGCGGCAACCGTGTGTACGTGGGCTCGGCGTGCGGTGAACCGCAGGCCCTCGTGCGAGCCATGGTCGAGGTGGGAGCCGGCATCTCCGACACCGAGGTGGTCCAGATTCTCACGCTCGGCGTCGCGCCGTACACCGACCCGAAGTACTCGGCCAGCTTCCGGGCCAACGCGTTCTTCATCGGCAACAGCGTGCGAGGGGCGGTCAACTCGGCCCGGGCGGACTACACGCCGGTCTTCCTCTCCCAGGTGCCGGCGCTGTTCCGAACCGGCCAGGTCGGCATCGACGTGGCCCTGATCATGGTCAGTCCGCCCGACGAGCACGGGTTCATGAGCCTCGGTGTGTCGGTGGACATCACCAAGGCCGCGGCCGAATCGGCCAAGCTGCTGATCGCCCAGGTGAACAAGCACATGCCGCGCACCTACGGCGACTCCTTCGTGCACGTCAGCCAGGTGGACTACCTGGTCGAGCACGACGAGCCGCTGCTGGAGTGGCCGGTGGTGGACGAAGGCGACGAAACCATCCGGCAGATCGCCACCAACGTGGCCCGCATCGTGCCGGACGGCTCGACGCTGCAACTGGGCATCGGTCGCATCCCCGACGCCGTCCTGCACGCCCTCACCGACAAGCACGACCTGGGCATCCACACCGAGATGTTCTCCGACGGCGTGATGAAGCTCATCCGCAATGGAAACATCACTTGCCGTAAGAAGACGCTCAACCCCGGCAAGGTCGTTGGCAGCTTCGCCGCCGGCAGCCGCGAATTGTTCGAGTTCATCGACAACAATCCCATGATCGAAATGCGGCCCAGCGACTACACGAACGACCCGTTCGTGATCGCCCGCCACAAGCGGATCGTGGCCATCAATACCGCGCTGGAGGTGGACCTGACCGGCCAGGTCTGCGCGGACTCGATCGGCCAGCAATTCTACAGCGGCATCGGCGGGCACGCCGACTTCATCCGCGGCGCGGCCCTGGCCGGCGGCAAGCCGGTCATCGCCCTGCCCAGCACCGCTCTGACCAAAGACGGCCTGCGGTCCCGGATCAACGCCACGCTGGCCGAGGGCGCCGGCGTAATCACCACCCGCGGCGACGTGCACTACGTGGTGACCGAATACGGCGTGGCCTACCTGCACGGCAAGACCATGCGGGAACGAGCCATGTCGCTGATCAACATTGCCCATCCCGATTTCCGGGCCGAGCTGCTGCACGCAGCCAAGCGGCGCCGCATCGTGTATCCTGACCAGATCATGCCGCCCACCCGGCGCCCTTACCCCAGCGAGCTCGAGACCCACTTCACGCTCAAGGACGGCACCGAGGTGCTCGTGCGGCCCATCCGGCCCGACGACGAGCCCAAGGTCCGCGAGATGTTCTACAAGTTCAGCGAGCAGACCGTCTACCTGCGGTATCACGGGCAGCTCAAGGCCATGCCTCACAACAAGCTGCAGGTGTTCTGCAACGTGGACTATGACACAGAAATGGCACTGGTAGGCGTCGTCGGCGACGAGGAGCGGATGGAGATCGTCGGCGTGGGTCGGTACATGACCGATCCCGGCAAGCGCACGGCCGAGATGGCCTTCGTGGTGGGCGACGATTGGCAGCGCAAAGGGCTGGGCAGCTATCTGTTCCGCCGGCTGGTCGAAATCGCCCGTAACGAGGGCATCCGCCGGTTCTCGGCCGACGTGCTCGCGGAAAACAGCGGAATGCTGAAAATTTTCCACCGCTCGGGCATGAACGTGGAAACCACCACGGATGAGGGTGTCGTTCACGTAGCCATGTCCATGGCGGACGATTGCACCCCGCAGCGACCCTGACTCGCCTGTGCGAAACCAACGACACCGACAAATTCGACAACGCCGGCTTCATCCGCCGGCGTTGTCGTTTTCAGAAGTTGCATGCGGCGCGCCGATGATCACGCATCAACGACGTCGTGGAAAATCACAACCGTGGCAGCCCGCACACGCGCCCACATTGATTGAAGGAACGCTTCAGACTGCCGGACGCCACTGAACGAGAATCTTCGGCGCTGACCACTGCCGCCGAGCGGACAAGCACACCTTCAGACCCGAACATCTCGTAAAACAAAAGCAAATTTATCGTTGACAAGTAGACCGTCAGATGATAAATAAGACGGTGTCAATGTGCCTCATAACCAGGCCGCAACGGCTTGGCTTGCGGGCCAACAGCAGGATAAACCCTTCCGCTGCAATCCCCTCTCCGGCCCGAACGAGGAAGGGAGTTGTTGGTCCGTTTTGCAGATGACCCGCGTTGTCGCGCCAACGACAACGCGGTTCTTTTTTGTTGACCACGAACGAGAAAGGCCTGCGAACCAGCTTATCCATGTCTATCCATGCCATCCGTGGTCAAAAATTCGTGGGACCGCGGTAACGCGCAGACGAGTTGAGCCAAGCGGCTGAGCGGTTTTCTCCGCATTCTCCCTGTCTCCGTGGTGAGCCAATTCAACGACTCGATGAAACGAGTAAAAAAGCGAACGGAGCCGACCAATCGGATCGGCTCCGTGGAAGTAGTTCAATCGGTGGTTGTCGCGAAAGCTTAGCCCAGCGTCTGATCCAGCGAGGCGGCCAGCTCGCTCTTGGAACGCAGGCCGACAAACTTCTCGCGCACTTCGCCATCCTTGAACAGAATCACCGTCGGAACGGCGCTGATCTGGAAACGCGCCGAGGACGACTGGTTCGAGTCGATATCGATCTTGCCTACCTTGACCCGACCGGCGTACTCCGTCGCCAGTTCATCAATGATCGGCCCGAGCGCTTTGCAGGGCATGCACCACTCTGCCCAGAAATCGACCAGCACAGGCTCGGACGCCTGCAATACCTCTTCCTCAAAGTTGGCATCGGTGAATTCCTTCGTGTGCGGGCCAGCCATGCGGCATCCTCCGTGTATTCGAGGCCAAGACGAAGTCGGGAGTATCAAACCTTGCAGCGCGTATTCATCTTTCGCGTGTCACGCTTGCGGGCACCGGAACAGGAATACGTCACGCAGGACCATTTCAGCGGGATTCTAGGAACCAGCCCTTCGCAAGTCAACCGAGCGGCTCATCGCCGCAACCCTGGGCCGTTTTCTGCCCCGGGGCTGACGCATGGCCATCAGAGCCGCCCTGAGCCGTCTCGTCTTTGGGGCGTGATTTCCACCGGCGGTGGATCCAGAGATACTGCCCGGGGTCCTCGCGGATGAAGTTTTCGATGGCCCGGGTGTATTCCTGCGTGATCCACATGAGTTCGTCGTCCCGCCCGGACCACTCGGCAGGCTCGATCACGCGGCTCACGCCCAACTCGTACTCGAAACGCTTGCTGACGCGGCGAGCATACCCCACGATGATGGGCACTTGGTGCTGGATAGCGAGCAAAGCAATGGACTTGTACGTGGAGGCCTTACGCCCGAAGAAGTCCACGAACAACCCCTTGTGGCCGGCGTTCTGGTCGGCGATGAACGCCAACGTTCCTCCGCCGGCGAGCACCTCATCGGCGCTGCGGGACACGCCTTTCTTGTAGAGCAGTTGCAGCCCGCGTTTGGCTCGCACGTCCATGAGGTACGAGTTGATGTACGGGTTATCCAGCGGCCGCATGACCGCCACGATGGGAAACCCCATGGTGGCCAGCACGTAGCCGCACAGTTCCCAACTGCCGTAGTGACCCGTGACGAGAATCGCGCCGCGACGGCGGGTGAGCACCTCCAGCCCGGGCTCGACGCCCTTCAACCGCACGTACCGCGGCCAAGTCCACTCATTAATGAGCCGCGTGGTGAAGAAGGTCTCCATCGCCACCATGGTCATCTGTTGCATGGAGGCCAGAGCCAGGCGGCGGCGTTCCGCGTCGGTGAGCTGATCGCCGTAGGCGAACCGCAGGTGCTCCAGCGCCCGCTCGCGGTGCCGGCGCATGATGCGGAACCACATCCAGCCCATCCAGCGGGCCGTGGCCAGATTCCAGTCGATCGGGAACATCTGGAAGATCATCGCCCCCAGGCGAAGGACGATGTAGACCAGGTAGTCCGGGTTGATCCAGCGTCGCCACATGCGGGCAGATTGTAATGAGACGCCCGCGCCGATGCGACTCGCTCAGAAAGCGACCGGCTTGGGCCTCGAACGGACCGGCCGCGAACCGGTGCGGCCACAGAAGGAATGTCATCTTCTCCCGTTCTCCCGGGAGAATCCTCGCGTGCGCGTCATGGCGCCGATCGGCTCACTCACTCACTCGGGCCAGTCGCCCGAGAAAATCTCGACCGCCGGGCCGGTCATGTAGACGTGATCGTCTGACTCCCGCCACTCGATGGCCAGCGGACCGCCGGGCAGGTGCACGGTGACCTCGCGGCCGCTGCGCCCGGTCAGCACGCCCGCCACGCAGCAAGCGCTGGCCCCCGTACCGCATGCAGCCGTCGCCCCGCTGCCCCGTTCCCAGACCAGCACTCGGATCTCGCGCGGACTCATGACCTCCACGAAATGCACGTTGGTCCGTTCGGGGAAGAGTTCGTGGCACTCGATCTTGCGGCCCTCCTGCTCGAGCTTCCAGGGCGCGAGCTCGGCCAAAGGCACGCCGTAGATCACCGCATGCGGGTTGCCCATGGATACACAGGTCATCGTGGCAGCCCGGCCGGCCACCTCGATCGGATAATCGATCATCTGATCGGGAGTGAGCTTCACGGGCAGATCGCCCGGGGCAAGCCGAGGCCGGCCCATGTCCACGCGTGCATGCGTGACCTTGCCGTCGGCCACCGTCAGATCCAACACCCGCACGCCGGCGTCCGTCTCAATCCGCATGGGATTGGACTTCGACAACCCGTGATCGTAAACGTACTTGGCCACGCAACGGACGGCGTTGCCGCACATCTGGCCGCGCGAGCCGTCCATGTTGTACATCTCCATCCGGGCGTCGCCGCCCTCCCGGGGCGGGCGGATGAGAATGAGACCGTCGCTGCCCACGCCGGTGTTGCGGTCACTGACCGCCCGCGCCAACGCCGGAGCGTCCTTGACCGTCTCGGTGAAGCAGTTGACGTAGATGTAGCAGTTGCCCAAACCGTGCATTTTCGTGAATCGCATGCCGCGATTATAGCACGTCGGACGCGGGATTCACCGTGGGCTTGCCCACCGCCTCCGTGAGTACCGCCTCGAGCTTTTCGACCAGGAGGTCCGGATGGCATGTGGTTTCGGCGAGCCGGCGAGCGTTACGGCCCATGCTGGCCCGCAGTTCCGGACGGTCGCACAGCTTGCAGATGTTCTTGAAGAATTGGCCGTAATCCCCCAGCGTCGTACCCAGGCCCGCGGCGTGCCTTTCAATCAGTTCGCGCTGCCAGCCGCTGTAGTTCAGCAACACGGGCTTGCCGGCGGCCAGGTAGTCGAACAGCCGATCGCTGCTGGCCTGCTCGAGCACGCGGTATCGCCGCATGGTCATGATGCCCAAATCGGCGGCAGCCAGGACGTCAGGCAGTTGCGTCCGCGGCACGTCGTCCCAGATCACCACGTTGCGCAGATCGCGATCGCGGATGTCACGCTCGATCTGTGGCCGCTGTTCGCCGCTGCCCACGAGCCAAAAGACGAACTGTTCGTCCTCGCGGAGGCTGTCGGCCACGCGGAGGATGGCTTCGAGCCCGGTGGCCCGAATCATGGGCCCGACGTGCAGACACACAAACTTGTCGGTCCAGCCTTGGGCGGCGCGGATGGCCGTACCGTCGCCGCCCGCGAACAAGTCGAGATCGCAGCAGGCGCCGATGCGCACCACCTTGCGATCCAGCGGAATATCGGCCTGGATGTGGTGAACAGCCGGTTCGGTGAGAGCGACAACCCGTGCCGCCGTCCGGTAGCCGAGAATCGCCAACCGGCGCAGGAGGAAGAACAACACCCGCGAGCGAAGCAGATCGATGCCCCGCGGCACCTCCGGCCAGATCTCGCGGACTTCGAGCACGTACGGCACGCCCCGCAGCCACCGGACCAACACGGCGGGCAGAATGGCCGAAATCGGCGGGCTGATCACGTAGGCCACGTCCGGCCGCTCGCACCGCAGCAGGTACCGGAGGGCGTGCCAGGCAAATCGCAGGTGATGCCACATGCGCCCGGCCCGCGAACTCGCCCGCCCCAGCCCCACGTTGATGGCAACCCCCGGGATGCCGTCCACCGTCGTACGGAACACGCGACCGGCATCGCTCGGCAGATCCAGCAGCCGGTCGCTTGTGAGGATCGTGACCTCGTGTCCCCGCGCGATCAGCCGGCGGGAGAAGGCATAGGAGCGAGGGCCCGTCTCGCCCGTCGCGGATGCAAAATCGGCGTCAAGGTAGACGATCCGCATACTTCTCCAGCTTAAATGACCCCCGTCCAATCCGCCACCCACCGCCCGTCACCCAGCCCGCACGACCCGCGCGAGCGGCGGGGCCTGCCCCCGCCGACTCTTTCGGATTGGACCCGCATTCCCGTCCGATCCTTTCCCACTTGGACTCCTTCCCCCGCTGATTCTTTCAATCGGATCATCCTTCCCCACCGATTCGTCCGCTCGCGTTCTCCTCTGCCCGGCCCTCGCCGCCCCTTGCCTGCCCCCCACGCTTGGGCTATGGTGAAGAAAGCCTCTACACGGAAAGGACTGCGAACTGAGCACACCGGTCAACATTCTCTGCATTGGTGACGTCGTCGGCCGGCCGGGCCGCTACGTGGTCGCTCAGGCCCTGCCCACGCTCGTCAAAGAGCACCAGATCCACTGCGTGATCGCCAACGTGGAGAACGCGGCGGCGGGTTCCGGCCTGACCAGCCAACTGTACGACAAGTTCAAACGCTACGGCGTGCACCTGATGACGCTGGGCGATCACCTGTATCGCAAAGCCGATATCCTGCCCGTGCTGGAGAAAGGCGTGGACGTGGTCCGTCCCGCCAACTTCCCGCCCCAGTCGGTAGGCCGGACATTCGCCATTTATGAGACGGCCATCGGACCGAAGGTGGCGATTATCTCGCTGCTGGGCCGGCTGTACATGCGGCCACCCACGGACTGTCCATTCCGAGCCGTCGATCAGGTGATCCGGCAGTTGCCTCCGGACGTGAACATCATCGTGGTGGACATGCACGCCGAGGCCACCAGCGAGAAGATCGCCATGGGCTGGCACCTCGACGGACGAGTCAGCGTCGTGTTCGGCACGCACACGCACGTGCAGACCGCCGACGAGTGTATCCTGCCCGGCGGAACCGCCTATATCACCGACCTGGGCATGACCGGCCCCTACGATTCCGTGCTCGGCCGCCGCAAGGACCGGGTGCTGCGCAACCTGCTGACCAACATGCCGGCCCCGTTCGACGTGGCCACCGACGACCCGCGGCTGTACGGCATCCTGGTCAGCGTGGAGCCGAACACCGGCGTCGCCACCCGCATTCAGCGCATTCGGGTGGATGCCGACAAGTCCAGGATGCCCTCCGAGATGGCCCACGAGCCGGACTGACGCCACCCCCATGGCAGCGCAACGCCCCATCTTCGATCCCACCCGCATGGCCGCGAAAGAGGACGCCAACCTCGCCCCGCGCAGCCTGACCGTCAGCCAGCTCAACGCGCTGGTCAAGCGGGTGCTCGGCACGGGCCTGCCTGCGACGATCCACCTCGTGGGCCAGATCAGCAACGTCTCGCGGCCGACCAGCGGCCACCTATACTTCACGCTCAAGGACGAACGATCCGAAGTTCGCGCCGTGATGTGGCGATCGTCGGCCGTGGGGCTCAAGTTCGAGATTGAAGACGGCATGGAAGTCGTTGCCACCGGCAGCGTGGATGTGTACGAGCCGCGCGGGCAGTACCAGTTCTACGTCCGAAAGCTTGAGCCCAAGGGCGTCGGCAATCTCGAACTCGCTTTTCGCCAGCTTTACGAGCGGCTGGCCAAGGAAGGTCTCTTCGACGCCGCCCGCAAGAAGAAGATCCCGCGCTACCCGCGTCGCATCGGCGTGGTAACCAGCCCGAGCGGCGCGGCCATTCACGATATCCTGCACACGCTGCGCCGGCGATTTCCCTGCGTCGAGGTGTTCCTGTACCCCGTGCGCGTGCAGGGCGAAGGAGCGGCGGCCGAGATCGCGGGGGCCGTCCGCACGCTCAACGCGCGGGCCGGCGAGCTGGGCGGCCTGGACCTGCTCATCGTCGGCCGCGGCGGCGGCTCGCTGGAGGACTTGTGGGCCTTCAACGAAGAGATCGTCGCCCGGGCCATCGCCGCCAGCCGAATCCCCGTGATCGCGGGCGTGGGTCACGAAGTCGACGTCACCATCGCCGATCTCGTGGCCGACCTGCGGGCGCCGACGCCCACCGCCGCCGCTGAGCTGGCCGTCCCGCTGCTCAGCGAAGTGCTCGAGGGGTTGCTCGAGTCCGAATCGCGCCTCCGTCAGTGCATGCGACATCATCTGGAGCTGGCGCGATCGCGACTGGACGCCATCCAGCGAGCGGAAATCTTTCGCGCTCCGGCCGCCGTCGTGCGGCGCAAGGAACAGCAGGTCGATGAACTGGCCGGCGCGCTCGGCCACGCCGTGCACCAAGCCATCAGCCGCGTCCAGCGCCGCTTGTCGGACTTGCAGGTGCGCCTGGTAAGCGTGCGGCCGGCCGTGCTTGTCCGCGATCAACAGGCCCGCCTGGCTCGCATCGACCACCGGCTGCAAGCCGTGATCCATCGTCGCTGCCGCGAAGCAGAGCGACGCATCGATACCCTCGGCCGCCTCCTGCAGCGAGTCTCGCCGTCCGCGCGCCTCGGTATGGAGTCCGAGAAAATCCGCCAGTATCAGCTTCGCCTGCACCGCGGCGTCATGCAGCGGCTGAGCTTTCTGCGAGCCCGGACCGAGTCGCTCACCGATCGGCTGGAGGCTATCAGCTACCGGCGAACGCTGGCCCGCGGCTACAGCGTGACCTGGGACGAACGACGCGAACGCATCATCCGTTCCGCCGCCGAGATTCGGCCCGGCGACGTCGTGATTACCGAGACTGCCGACGGCGAGTTCCGCAGCCGTGCGGAAGAATGAAAGGCCAGTGGCCTGAGACCTGAGACGTTGACACCTCAGGCTTGAGCGGCGGCTGGTGAACCACTGAGGGCACAGAGGGTCACAGAGGAAGAGCGGAATTGCCACCTCTGTGCTCCTCTACAACCTCTGCGGTTCGCTCACCTTCTCATCCGTGGCCGTCGGTGTTATCACTGGTTCACATCGTGGACATGCAAAAACGAACGAAAGACGCGACCAGAACTCTGTCCGCGTCTTTCGCTTTTCATTCCGTGGTTCGTGAAACGATGATCAATAGCGCCGGCGGATGGAGATCAACAACAGTCCAGCCAGCGAGCTAATCATCATGACGCCGGATCCGAGGCCGCACTGCGGAGCAGCCTGCTGCGACGTAGGCACGTATTGAGCGCTGTCGCTCTCGTACGTCGAGACGTTGACGACGACCATGACCGATGCCGTGCTGGTTCCCCCGTACGAGTCGGTGACCGTCAACTTGGCGGCGTAATAGCCGGCCGATGTGTACGTATGCTGGACCGTGGGGCCGGTGGCAGCGGAGCCGTCACCAAAGTCCCAAGAGTAGGTGATGATTTCACCGGCGGCCGCCTCCGATTCGCTGCCGTCGAACGTCACGGTCAACGGAGCCGACCCGCGAAGCGGCGTCGCAGCGATTTTGGCGGTGGGCGACGTCGCCGAAACGGTGATCAGCACGGTGGTCTGGCCGAGAACGCCGCCGGAATTCTGGGCCGTGACCTTCACGAGAAACTCGCCCGGCGTCTCGAAGGTGTGAGACACCACCGGTCCGGCCGCGACGGGCGAACCGTCGGCGAAGTCCCAGGTGAACGACAGCCCCTTGGTGTCGTAGTCGATGCCGCCGGCGGCAAAGTCCACCTGCAGCGGCGGTGTCCCGCCGGTCGGGGTGGCCCGTACGGACGGAAGCGGATACGGCCAGCTCGGCACCTCCGGCGCTGTGTCCCGCTGGACCCGCCCGGTGGACAGAGCGAACGCGGTATTCACCTCCGTTCGTTCCTCGCCAACGGCGACCTGCTCGTAGATCGAGAACTCATCGGTCACGAAATCAACCGGCTCGTCGTCGCTGGTGCCCAGCGTACGGTCGGGACCGAAGCCGGCCATGATCCAAATCGGCACATACCCACCCTCATCAATAATCGAGCGGAACTCGTTCGTGGAGTCGGTGTGCCAGTTGCCCAGGTAATGTCCGATTTCGTGAGCAACGATGATCCCCACGGCCTGGCCCACGACATCGATCTTGGTGTAGCTGCCGGTGGCCATGCAATTGTTGAGGGTATCCGGATTCAACACCTGGTTGCCGTTCCGATCGGTGTAGGTGAGGACCGGACTGCTCAGCACATCCAGCAAGACAAACGCGGTCTCTTCGCGGGCGAAGTTCCCGGGATCGATGGACTGGGCCAACCCGATGGTCATGATTCCCGTCTGGTCGATCGTGCCGCCGATGATCACGCGCGACACGTTGGGCTGGCCCCACGGGTCAGCATGATCGCGACTGTTGAGAATCTGAACGTCGAAATGGCCGGCGATCTTGTCCGTGGCCAGGTTGCCGTTGAGGCTGGCGGTCCGCAGTGCGTCAAACCGGTCCTGGACCGTGTTGACGATCGCCTCCACCACCGCGGCCTCGTCCTCCGGCGTCAGGCCCCACCTGGGCAGGAACTCCCGCATGGGCGACATCAATGCGGCACTGCGCCCCTCGCCGAAAGTCTGCAGCACGTTGAGTGTCGCGCCGTCGAAATCCAGGAAGATGATTTGCGTTTCGTTGAAGCCCTGGCTCTCGAACGACGGACGACGGGCCCGGATCTGGAGCGTATATTCGCCCCGGCTGGCCGAGTTGTAGGAACTGACGCGAATGAGGTAATCACCGTCGGCGGGAGCAATCCAGCTCAGCGCCGAATCGTACAACCCCACGCCGCCCGGCAAGGGCGACTCCGGCGGATAATACAGGGCGATCCCGTTGTGATTGTCGTTCTCGATGAGCGAGACTTCGTTGGTCTGCTGAATGGCCAGGACCGGATCCAGCGCACTGTTGCTGATCGCCGCCAGACCAATGACATCCCCCTTCGTGGCCCGGAAGCGATAAAGATCCACGTCGTCGCCTTGGGAGATGACGCCCTTGACATCAATGTTCACCAGCGACATGGGCCCGGGTTCGAGGACCAGCGTCTGGGCGACGGCAAAATAGTCGTTGGGCTCCACCTCGTTGACGATGGTGATCTTGCCCAGAGCCTGGGCCGTCCGTGCGGTCTTGGATTTGGGCTTGGGGGTCGGGTATCGGCACAGCGGTGAAGGCCACTGGAAGTCCGGAAGCCAGTTTACCGGCCCATGCTGCTCATGCGACAAGCCGGAAGTCTGGGCCCACAGCGGGGCGCCGGCCAGCATTACCAGCAACAGACCGGTTACGACGGCTCCCTTCCGCAAGACATGCATACCAGATCTCCGTGCACGGGTCGTCACTCTACCCGAAGGGTGGACAGATCCTGTCAGGCCCGTTTGTCTACGTTGGACCGAAAACTCCCTGGTGCCGCTCCTGCTGGCCCATGCCAACGCTCGGTCAATTCTACCTCGCAAACGCTCAGGGGGCGAACCCGTACACCACGTAAACTTCGCCCGCGTCGGTCTTGCCATCCGGATCGGCCAGGACGGAGGAAATCATCACGTCTCCGTACCCATCGCCGTCCAGGTCGCCGGCGTAGGCGAGTCCCCGAGACAGCAGGCCGTTCTGCGTGCGACCGCCACCCAGCTCGTTCCCGGCCGCCCGGCCCACGAAGACCAAGCCCGGCAAGCTCGGGCTGCCGATCTCATCCAACCGGATCGTGCCCTTGAGATGCGTGCCGCCGAAGACCAGGTACACCACGCCGGCGTTGGTCAGGTCGTCATCCGCATCGTAAATGATGTTGCCGTTGACGTCGCGTTCGTTGTTCCCGTTGAGCGGGTCGGCCAAGCCGTCACCGTTGAGATCGATGCCGATGCCGGTAGCGTCCGGGATGCCGTCCCCATCGCTGTCGTACTGGAAGGTGACCCGCAGCGATCGCAGCGAGTCCTGCCCCGGGTTTCTGAACTTGATATCGGGCACGCTGGCGTTCGGAGCGGCGATGAGGAGATCGGCAACGCCGTCGCCGTTGACGTCGCCGGCACTGGCGACCACCTCGCCGGTCCGGTCGCCGGCCGCAACACCGGTGAGCAGCATGCCATCCCCCCGATCCACCAGTTCGCGAATCGTGACGCCGCCCTCGGCGTTGAGCAGCGTCTTGCCGCCGAACAGGATGAATACCTGACCGGCCTCGAACCCGGCCGAAGGCGTGGCGTTGGGCGAGCCGATCAACAGGTCCGGGAACCCGTCAGCGTTGTAGTCGTCCCGGAACGCTGCCGGTCCCAGGCCGCCCAGGGCGGTGCCGAGGTTCTCGCCCTGCTCACCGATGATGAACAGGCCAACCATCCGGCCCGGATCGTCGGTCGGCAACTGCAGCCGCTCCAGGAGATAATCGTGCTCGATCTCGGGCTGACGGCGGTAGATGACGTAAACCGCGCCACGGCCGCTGTTCGTGCCCGCGCCACCGACGGCCACATCGGCCACTCCGTCGTTGTTGATGTCGTACAGACCGGTAATCGAATCGCCAATGCGATCGGTCGGATTGGCGCCCACGATCTGAATCGGCCGCTCTATCTCCCAGGACGGACTGTTCAGCTGTGAGCCAGAGCCGCACGAGCCAGCGTTGGTCCGGATGTATCCCAGGTCCTTGATGACGTAGTTGTGGGGAGCGGGAATATCATCGTGCGCAGGGGCGCCGGGCAGACTCCAGAGGAAGTTGTCGCTAGGCATCCCCGGCCGCTTAAGCGAGAGCAGGTAAACCACGCCCGATTCGTGACGGCTGCTCTCCTTCAGATACGGGATGTCACGAGCCCGGGCCGTCCGCATGGGAGCGCCGATCATCAGGAAGTCACCCGACACGGATACGCTGGTCCCGAACCGGTTGGCCGTCGTCGGAACAGGCGTGTACAACTGCGTCGTCGTCTGACCGAGAATGCGGCACCCGTAAGGCTCGCGCGGCGTAGCGAGCGTGCGGGTCGCGCAGCTGTTGCCACTGCCGTAGAAGCCGGTGCCCAACGTGGACATATAGCCGAACTGCGGGAATTCGATGGCCGTGCAGTAATCGTTGATATCGTCATACTGGACCGACAGGCGCGCTGCATACGAGTAGCCGCTGGTCGGCCCGGGCACGGGATCCACTTGGTTCAGACTGATGTAAAAGGGTCCGCCGGGATAGGAAACCCAACAACCGTACTCGACATAGGGCGAAATGGTCAGGCCCGCTGACGGGAACGGGTCGGCCAGCCGAGGCGGATCCATCCAGACCAGAGTATCCTGGTAGAAGCCTTCGCAGGGAAAGGTTGCGGTATCGAACACATCATCCGCTCCGCCGACGTACTCGGGCGGGCCCTGCGCCGTGTCCCTCAGCGTACAATGATCCTGGGGGGCGCGATAGTCCGGCAGAGAGGGGCTGATGCTCATGTTCTGGAATATCTGCCCCACTTCGTGCAACTGAATGACGCGATCGTAGTGGTCGCTGACGGCCTGCCGATCGCTTAGAAGCGAATTGGCACTCGACACGATGACCGTCCCGCCGCGCAGGAAGTGCCCGTCGTTCTCGAGCCGGCCCATGTCGTCTTCCGGATGCGGATGAATGCCGTAAACAGCTTGATTCCAGAGACTGATCGAGTTGCACCACGGGAACCCGAACACGAGCTCACGTTTTCCGTCGTTGTCCTGGTCCGGGATGAGCGTCAGTGAGCGCAACCCCTCGGTCGCGTAACGGTCGGCCTGCGTGGGCGGCGCACCGTTCTTGCCCTCGGGCTCGAACGCCAGAGGGTTGCCGCCCGGTTCGTTGGCCGCGAACGGGTTGGGCACAATACCGGCGAAGATGACGCCGGGCCTGCTGCTCGATCCGACCGAGTTAACCTCGATGTCGCCGCTCAGCCGCGCCTGCTGGCCGTACAGCATGTAGGCCTCACCGGCGCCGCGGCCATCCTTATAGAAATTGAACGGCTTGGCGAACTGAGCCGCGACCACAATCTCGTTGCGTCCGTCGCCGTCGTAGTCATCGGCGGCGAGCATGGCGCTGCCGAGATTGTCGTAGAAGTTATGGCCCTTCAGGACTGCGCCCTGCGGCGAGCCGGACTGGGGAATCACTTGCCCGCGCTCGTCGCGTTTCGTGCCAAACATCCCGACGTTGAAGACTGTGGGCTGGATGATCAGCGGCGCCGGAGAGTAGGCGGTCGCGACGCGGCCGTCGTTGTGCTTCACTGTCACGCCGATGAAGTACCGGCCGACCACACCGGTGGTATCGAAGTCAATCCGCTGAGCGGCCGCATCCATACCCGGCGAGCCGATCAGGTCGCGCAGTGCGTGGCCGTCGGGCAGGCCGTCCTCGTCGAAGTCCGGCTCGCGGAAGACCTCGGCCGTCCCTTGGCCGGGCAACAGGTTGGTGGACCAGCGAATCTGGAACGTGCGGCCCCAGAAGAGCGTGACCGGCGAACGAGGCGCCCCCACGGTCAGCAGGATCTCCTGGTCGTCCCAGCCCGGGCCCTGGCCCCCGCCACCCGAGCCGCCGCCACTGCCGCCCTGGCCGGCCGGGACAAGCTGGAAGGAAGTATCACAGTAGTCCACGACCGGCGGCGTGACGCCGACCATTTCCACGCCGATGTAATACGCGCCGGTGGCCAGGCCCGTGGTATCCCAGCCCGTGCCGCCTACGCTGGCCTTGATCGTGGCGATGGTCACCGTACCGTTCGCCGTGTTCGTGTCGCGATCATAGAAGATGCGCAGCGTCGGGTCGGGAATGCTCGGGTGCCGGCCGAACACCCGGATTTCGACGATCGAGTTCACCTCGATCCGCTCGCCGCCGAGTGGATAGATCACTTGAACCGTCGGACCGCCCGTGACCTCATCCTTGGTAGTGGGCCCCGGCTGGAGCTGCTCGGAATCGCTCTCTTGCAGATCCGTGCCTTCACCGCCGGCGGGCGGCGACATGGGGCACCCTTGCCCGGACAGCAACCCCACGGTCAAAGAGAGCCCGAGCAGCAAGCCCAGCCTTTGCCACGATCGGCGGATACGAGTCATAGTCTCATACTCCACAGCTAGTTATCAATCCTGGGCGTGAACCAAGTCGGCTGGCTCCCGCTAAAGGAAAGCATGCTGCGAACCAGGCAATTGACGACGCAGCGAGGCTATATTCACCCACACCAAGGTTCCTGTCAACGGTGCGGGCAAAGCGAGACCGGGCCCGAAGTCCGGGAGGTTTTCTGGACAGCCGGCGCGCGAGCCCCCGACCGGCGGCTGGCACCGCCAGCTGTTGACCGGCGCCCCTGCGAGGCGGGAAGCCCCGTATACCAAAGGCGGGCGTCGACCGGGAGCGAGCCGGCCCGGGCTGCCCTACGAGCGAAGCTGAATGGCGGGCGTTTGGTCCGTCGCGAGGCCGGAGAAAACAGGCCTCGCGGGTGTCGCGAACGGCGGTAGGCTATCCCAGATCCTTGGGTCGCTCGTCGTCGTGGAGAACGCGTTGGATGGCGCTGCGGATGACCGTGATCTTCACGTTGGCCGACTCGTCAACCTTGAGGCTGACTTCCGAATCGTTGACGGAAACCACCGAGCCGATGATTCCGCCGATGGTCATGACGCGATCGTTCTTCTTGATATTGGCCAGCATTTCCTGGCGACGCTTCTTTTCCTTGCGGCTGCCCGACAGCATGATGGCGTAGAAAACCACCAGCATGAGGATCAGACCGATCCATAATCCTTCGCCGCCGCCTTGCGCGATCATGAGCATGTGCGTAATTTCAGTCACTCGAGAACCTCATCGTCAGTGGGGTCGCCGGCCGCAGCGCCGGCCACCGGAAATTCAGACAGCATCGTCGCCCAATCGCCCCTGGGAATCAAGTCTCGCAACCGGGACATGAACCGCTGGAAAAACCAGAGGTTGTGAACGGTCACCAGAATGGGCCCCAGCATCTCTTTGGCCAGAAACAAATGGCGGATGTACGCCCGGCTGAACCGTCGGCAGGTCGGACAGGGACAGGCCTCCTCTATGGGTATGTCCTGATCGCGATACTGCCGGTTGCGAAACCGAACGGCTCCGGTGGCTGTGAAAGCATAGGCGTTCCGCCCGTTGCGAGTGGGCAGGACGCAATCAAACATATCAATCCCGGCCCGGACGGCGGCCAGGAGATCCCGGGGCATGCCCACGCCCATCAAATAGCGAGGTTTGTCCGCAGGCAGCCGGGGCACCAGTTCATTCAGGACCGCCACCATCTGCTCGTGCGGCTCGCCCACCGAGAGCCCCCCCACCGCGTATCCGGGAAAACCGATCTCCATGAGCCGATCGGCGCAGGCTGCCCGCAGATCGTGGTAGACGCCGCCCTGGACGATCCCGAACAGCGCCTGGTCGTCGCGGGCGTGGACAGCCTTGCACTGTGCCGCCCAACGGACGGTGCGTTCGACGGCCGCTTCGACGGTCGGCCGGTCAGCCTGACCGGGAGGGCACTGGTCGAAGGCCATGATGATGTCGGCCCCGATCTGGTTTTGGATTCGCGTAGCCGACTCGGGCCCGAGATGAATCCACTGGCCGTCGATATGAGAGCGAAACCGGACGCCCTCGTTGGTAATCTGGTTTAAGTCCGATAACGAGAAGACCTGATACCCGCCGCTGTCCGTGAGGATGGGCCCGTCCCAGCCCATGAACCTGTGCAGGCCGCCGAAGCGGGCGATCAGTTCCGCGCCCGGACGCTGGCAGAGATGGTACGTGTTGCCCAGGAGAATGTCGGCCCCGCTGGCCCGGACCTGGTCGGGCCAGACACCCTTGACGGTTCCTGCCGTGCCGACGGGCATGAACGCAGGCGTGCGCACCGTACCATGCGGCAACGTCAGCAGGCCCGTTCGTGCCCGGCCCGCTGGATCGGTCGCTTTGACCTCGAATCGCAACATCCATCCATTCTACTGAGAATCGGCTTTGGTGTCTTGCTGGGGGGCGGGTGTCTCGCCCGCCTTTCCTGGTGATAACAGCTCGTTGTGGCGCATGCTTCCAGCGTGCACGTGCAGGCAGGATGCCTGCACCACAAACAGGCGGGCGAGACGCCCCCCCCCCCCGGACGAGCAAGGATGCCGGTTGCCGGTTCGGTTGCGGACGGCCGGGCCATGATTCCACGTGAGCAAAACCGGTCGATCCGGCGACATTGTCAAGGCACGTACGGGTCGCTGCCGTGCGTGTACTCGGCGAGATTCACGCGGCCATCGCCGTCGTAATCCAACCATGCATCGGTGGGGTCGGTCGGATCAAGATATACCTCCAGCTCCCACTCGTCGGGCATCGAATCGCCATCGGCGTCGACGAAAGGTGCGGGAATTCCGCGGCCGGATTGATCGCCTGCCGCATCGGCGGCCACGCCAGCGCTCGCCGTCGCGTCCTGTCCGCAGACAATCTGCTGCGTGGCGTCGAAGAAAGCCGCGCCGAGGTCTCGAACCGCGTCGTAGTAGATCCACGCAATGTTGTAACAACGGGTGTGTTCCCAGAACGGCAGATCGCTGCGGTCGCACAACTGAACCAAGTCCCACAGGAATGCCTCGTCGCAGTCAGACTGCTGCGCGCCGCACGTCGAGTAGCAAAGGTCGTGAGCGGCACACGCGGCGGTGAAACAAACACCCGACATGGGACAGTCGGGAATGATCTCTGAGAGTTGGCCATTGGGGCCGCAAAACCCCAACTCCGCCGCGGGCACCAGATCGGTCAAGCCCAAGGCATCCATCAAACCGGACCTGTCCGGATTCACCCACTTCAGCCGCTCGATCTCGATCCACGCCGACAACCCGCAGCCGGCCAGCGCAAGTAAAGCAGAACCCAGTACCGCAACCGACGGACGAAAACATGTCCGATCCCGCATGCGCATGGATTGTCTCCCCCTCAGCATGAATCCATCCACGTCTCGCCGATGCCGCCCGGTAGAACGCTCGCAGGGAACAGGCAAGGATCAGCGAGAGCGTGATCGCCCACTACCCATTGCCGCCTCTCGGACCTGCCGGTACACTTGCCTGCCATGCAGGGGCACGGGCAGCAACTCCCTCTGATACGAGGTTTTTACGTGCCGGCCGTGGAAAACTGGCGGGCCGGGTTCTTGCTGATCCTGTTCTTCAGCCTATCCCTTGTCGCCGGCTGGCACTCCGACGGTGTTTATCACGAAGATGACCTCACGCATTACGTGTTCGCCCGATGGAGCCAGTTCGATGCGCGCTATCTGCTCGACTTCTGGGGGCGTCCGGGCTTTACCGTCCCTTACAGTTGGCCGGCGTCGCTCGGCACATCCGCCCAAGGACTGCAGGCTTGTCGCATCCTCTCCGCGATCTTGTCCGCCGCCAGCGCCTGGCTGGCCTTTTGTATCGCCCGGCGCCTGGGGCTTCGACACGCATGGACGGTGATTCCGTTCCTGTATCTGCAACCACTGTTCGCCCGTCTTTCACTGACCACACTCACGGAAACGCCGCTCGCGTTCTACCTGGCGCTGGCCACGTGGCTCCTGGTCAGCGGCCGCCTCGAATGGTCGGCGGCGATCATGGCACTAGCTCCCCTCACACGCGATGAAGCAGTTGCTCTTCTCCCGCTGTGGGCGCTGGCCATCGCGATCCGCGGCGGACGATGGTGGTGTTATCCGCTGCTGCTCTGGGCGATAGTTACGCACAATCTGCTCTCGTGGTTCGCGATCGGCGCCTGGCCGGCCCAGCGATGGCTCGAACCGGACGGCTCTGACGAGTATGGACACGGCACGCTCTTGACGTTCGTGCCCAAGCTCGCGTACGCGTCGGGACCGGTGGTGGTCGGGCTGGCCATCATGGGCTTGCGGCGTGTCTGGCGTCGCCCGCAAGGTTGGGTTCTGGTATCAGGCTGCATCGCCTGGTTCGCGTTGGAAACCGGCATCTACATGCGCGGGGCCTACTCCTCCGGCGGATACGCGCGATTTCTCGTGCCCATCTGCCCGTGGCTGGCCGTGCTCGCCTGCGCCGGCGCCGCCCCGCTGTGGAACCAAAGAACGGCTCGAACCGCCCTGTTCGCACTCCTGCTCGCGCTCATCGGGATTTTCACGCTCTGCCAGGCCGAATGGATATGGCGAAAACCCGTCACGCATCCCGATTGGCGGAGCTGGGTACTGGCCGGAAGGCTCACGATCGTCCTGCTCTGCGTCGCGTGGGCGGTGTGTGCAGTTCGGTTACGACTGGCACCGAACCCAACCGGTAACCACAGCGCGGTGCTGGCAGGGACCACGATCACGCTGTTGCTGCTGGCCGGTTTGGGCGGTTTTCTACCGCTTCGGCTGACCGCGTATCAATCTCGGCTGCGCGAACACGCGCCGGCGATTCTGGAGATGGCCCAGCACAATCGGCCCATTCTGACGCTCAATCGCTGGTTCTACCATTGGGCCGATCAATGGGTCGCATGGAACCGATGGCACGATGCGGAGCATCTGCTCGACTCGGCACGGCCGGGGAGTCTGTTCGTGTGGGACGAACGCTTCTGCCGCGAGCCCGGCGTCTCGTTGGAATATGCCGACGTCCAGTCACGTCCGGGATGGCGGTTGGTGTGGGCGTCGGAGCTCGGGCCGGATGGCCAAGTCCCGTCGCTGGCCTGTTTTGAACGGCAGACGGTCATGCAGGCGGCCAAGCCGTGAAGCCGCAGGCGCACCGACCGATCATCCGCGCGAACACACCCCGGCGGTCAGGCATTCCCGACGGTTCCGCCGCCGTATTGCAGTGCCACTTGGGGAGGTTTAGAATTGCCCGATGCCGTCCGGCGGTCGGTCCGGCTACGATCGTGCCAGCATGAGTCTCATTGACGTTACATCCAGTGCAAGTGAAGGGGATCTGGCCGGCTCCACCCGACGGATCCCGCCTGCCGCGCCGGCTGCTTCCAGCTACAGCTGGGTTCGACGCCGCCTGGGGGCATGGGATTGGTCCACTCGCAGCGAGTGGGCTCGACTGATTCACAGTAACAACGCTCCAGACTGGTCGGACCTGGGCAGTTGGCCGTCCGCCACGCTGGTCAAGGCCAACGACGGCCGGCAGGTCTGGCGGCTCGAGATGGGCGGCGAGCTCTTCTTCGCCAAGCTGTACGCGCCGCCGCGGGGATGGGCGTGGCTGCGCCGCCGGCTGCTGGGCTCGGACTCAGCTCGCGAGCGACGGGTGGCGGAATACGCGCGCCGGCACGGGATCTGCACCGTCCAGCCGGTCGCCTCGGCGGATGCCACCGATGGCCGCTGCGAACCGGCAAGCATCCTGATCACGGAAGGTCTGCCGCACGCCCTACCGCTCAACGAACTCTGGTCGAGCCTGGAACCAACGGACCCGCGCACGCGACAAACCAAAAACATCATCGCAGATCGGGTGGGCCGGCTCATCGCCCACGCCCATCAGAACGGATTCGAGCACACCGACCTGCACGCCGGCAACATCCTGATCAACCGTGTTCCTGGCGGCGACTACCAGGCCCTCTTCGTGGACCTGCACAACATCCGCGTCGGGCGGCCGGTGAGCGACCGAGCGGTCATCCGAAACCTCGCTCAGTTCCACCAGTGGTTCCGTTCGCGGGCTCCGCTGACCGATCGGCTGCGGTTTCTGGATCGCTATCTGCATTGGCGAAGGGCGTACGAGACCAGCGGCGCCTTCGGCCGGCGAATGAGCAGCGACACGGATGAGTTGCGACTGGCCATCGAGAAAACCGCCACAGCACACGCCAACGCCCTGTACGCCAAACGGGATCGTCGCTCGACGCGCTCAGGACGCTACTTCACGCGGCTACGGCTGGGAAACGGCTGGCGCGGGCACGCTTATCTCAAGTGCAAGTATCCCGTGCCTGGTTCGGTCGCCTCGACCATGACGTTCCAGGCGGCCCAGTGGCGCGAGTGGCTCCAGGACCCGTCCCGATGGACGGGCACCGAACAGTCTCGCTATGCGATCAAGCAGAGCGCCAGCGGAACGGTTTGCCGCTCGCGGTTGCCGCTGGAAAACGCGGAACTGGACGTCATCTGCAAGCGATCCATGCCCCGCCATCTGGGCAAGCGAATCAAGAACTGTTTTCGCCAGTCGCGAGCCCTTCGTACGTGGCGGCTGGCCAACGCGCTGCTGAACCGCCAGGTACCCACGGCCCGGCCGCTGGCTGTGCTCGAACGCCGCCGGGCCGGCATCCTGCTGGACAGCCTCATCATTACCGAGTACCTGGAGCACGCGCACGACCTGGACACGCTGCTCACCGTCAAGCTGCGTGAGTTGGATCCGGAGCGTCAGCGCCGGCTCAAACTCCAGGTGATCGACGCCTTGGCCGCGGCGTTCCGCGCCTTGCACAGTCGCGGTTTCATTCATCGCGATCTCAAGGCGCCCAACGTCATGGTGCAGTGGAACCCCGACTCATCCGAGCCGCCGCGCGTGCTGTTCGTCGATCTCGACGGCGTCCGCCAGGTTCGCCGGGTCCGCGACCGGGCGTGGATTCGGGCCATGATGCGGCTCAACATCAGCCTCGACCATTGCCGGCGGGTCACCCGCACCGATCGGTTGCGGTTCCTGTTGGCGTGCCTGGTGCGTCCGGGCAATCCTCAACCTGAGTGGCGTCCCATCTGGCGTCGGATTGCTCAGTTGTCCGAGCAAAAGCGCCGGCGCAAGAATCTCCAGTTCGAAAAGATGATGGCCAAGTACGGCAGGATCTGAATGAATAGCTGTCAGCTTTCAGCTATGAGCCGTCAGCTATGAGCTATGAGCCAGAATGGGATGGCCAACGCGCCGGTCGCCTGTCTCGCATGGAAGTATCTTGCCTACCTTGCCCCCTATAGTGACAATATACTGTCATTAACATAGATACATCCCGCCTGTACGTGCACGCTGAAGACGGTCCGTGGGCTCGCGCCCACGGCTATTGACTTTGCGCCCTTCCAGGGCGAAACCGCGCCCTCTTGTGCGTTATTTACGCCGTTCCGCCTCGAAAACCGCCCTGAAGCGTGCACCGCATGAACCGGGTCAATATGATGGCATATTGGAGGCGTCTGTGCGAGGCGGGCGGACGCCTGCCTCTTTACGGTCGCTGGTCTTCCCGCATCTGCTCCGGTTCTTTCTCCGCGTGTTCGTCGACAAGGATGCTCGCGGGGCGTTCGACCACGACGGTGCGAGCGAGCAGATCACCAACACGCTGGCGGTTGCGCGTGAAAAAGATGGTGAGCAAGAACGGCCAGATCTTCAGGAAGGGCTCCAGCTCGATCATCCGCGTGGCATTCCGAATGACGATCTGCAGGAACGTGGGTCGACCCAGGTTCTCCGACAAGACGAAACAGCCGACAACGCGTTTGCCAGGCGTGCTGGCGGTGAAAGTTTCGAACAGCGTGGCCCAGGCCGTGTAGATCAAGCGGAACCAGAACCACGCCCATAGCACCTGGTTGGGCATCTCCGGCATGGGCTCGCCGGTCTTGAGTTCGGCGTAGAAGGTCGAAAGAGGCTCGAACCACAACCAGCCGATCAGAGCGGCGGCGGGAGCCGCGTCGATCAGGAACGCCGCGGCGCGACGAGCCGGACCGGCGATCTGGAGGTCGGCCGGCAGTTCCAGCGGCGCACCGATCATCTCCTGCCGCTTCCAGAACAGCAGGAGCAGCACGGCGGCCACGATGAGTGTGGCTGCCAGGTCGCGCGCACCATGCCTCGGCGATGTGCGATCGTGAGCACTCGCAGCGGGAATCGGAGCGAACGGCTGATCCGGCTTGCCGCCGGCTCCCGCCGCCCATAGCCCCAGTTCGGGTTCGCGCTCGCCGAAGCGCATCACCGCCAGCCGATCGCTGAACAGCCCCACCGCCGAGCCGGCCGGCAACACCATCGGCCCGCCCTCCTCGTCGAGCAACGAGGCCGCTGCGTCCCAGGGCTCCTCGACGGGAGCCGCCAGAGCCCGCGACCACTGCAGGCACCGGGAGGAGACCCAATCCGGCTCTTTGATCAGAGCGGCAAAGACCAAGTGCTTGTTGGCGATGGCCACACACGCGCTGCGGAGGTCGCCGGGCAACATCATCGAAGCGGCAGAAATCCATTTCTCGCCGTCGTACCGCGCGTAGCGAATCTCCCGCGCATTCTCTTCAGCGATCCAGAACAAGTGGAACCGGCCGTTCTCCACTGCGAACCACACCTGCTCGGTCCCCGTGTAGGAGTCGGGCACGGGAATACCGGGCTGCCAGGCCACGCCGTCGTAGACCACGAGACGATGCCGTTTCGAGTTATTCTCGAGCAGCGGCAGCGCTGGGATGGCCGGTTCGGTCAAACCTTTGTCGCCGGCCGGCTGCAGGGGGTTCTCCGCGACTTGAGCCTGGCGCTCCTGCCATGCCTTCTCCACCGCCTCGGCCAGATCGGGCGTCACCAGCGCCCAGAGGCGCGAGTTGCCCCGGCTCCCTTCGCCGGCCACCGCGATGGGCACTCCCGCTTGGGGCAGTTTGTGTCCGGCCCATCGGCGTTTTTTGTTGAATCGAGTGTGCGTCCCATCGGTGTAGAAGACGTGCAGCGTCTGTCCGACCACGCCCACGACGGCGACGCGCTGGGCGTGCGTGGCTACTGCCACCGGCTGAATGCGATCCGAGCCCGGCTCACGATAGAGCAGCCGGCGATTGAACGTTTCCTGGTTGCCGTCCCACTCGCCCGAAATCAGCCAGAGAATGCTCTCGCTTCCAGCTACCAGCAGGCGCCGGTCGGGCGAGACGGTCTCCGCCACCTCGTCCCCCGGGGCGGCCTGGGAAACGACGCCAAACGCGAGGCTCGCCACAAGGTAAATTCCTGCTGCTCGAATCAAAAGGTGCTTGGGCATCAACACTCCGCGTCGGTGCTCAGCCGCCACCGCGCTGTCCTGTCGAGTCGTCCGATCGGATCAGGAAGGCCGGTCGAGGCGGATGATCTCGCCCACTTTCTCGCCGCGTTCCAGGGGCGAGCGAAGAATGCGTTCCTGCTCGACCCGTGGGTTGTCGGACGGCCTGACGTTGCTGAACTCCAGGTTGATCCAACTCTGGTCCTCGAGCGACCGGATTTCGATCCGTCGCGGGGCCAGAACGGCCGTGTCCTCGATGGGGCGATAGTCCTTCAGTTCGGCCCGCATCCAGGGCTTACCGGACGGATTGTAATAGGTAACCCTGCTCACCAGGAAGGGCGGGCGACGACCGATCGCCACGGTTTTGCTCTGAAATACGTTGCCGTCGGGCCCGCGGTCGAAGAAATTCAGGAAATAATGCTCCTCGCCGACTGCGAACGTGGGGCCGCCCGGCCCGCCGGCCTCGGCGGGCAGTTCGCGCAAGCCCAGCATGTCCAGGAGGTGGTCGGGCCGCAAGGGAACTTCGGTTTCCCACGCCTGGGCCATCGCCGCGTGATGACCGGTGTAGTACCGCGGCTCATCCAGCCGCTCCCAGTACCAGAATTCCCGGTCGTTGGAGCCGACCTCTATTTTCCCCGCCAGCACGTGACTCAGTTCCATGTAAAGGTTGCGGGGACGGCGGTAATACAGCGTCCCGACGGCGTCGAACGACTCTCGCTTGCCGGAGGCCCCCACCAGCTTGCCCGAAGCCGAGACCCCGCCTGCCCGCATCAGGAAGTCCATCGAGCGAGCGTTCTGGTTCACCCGTTCGATGACCACATGCGCGGGGGCGTCATCGCTCACCGGCGGAAGGATACCTTCTCGCGGCGGCGGACACCCGACGATGCCGGCCAGAGACAGCGTTGCGAGCCACAAGACCGATCGAGCCTGCCATTTCTCGGTATGCACGACGGAAGGTCTCCTTCTCGGCCGGTTCAGTTGAAAACTAATGAATGATCCGGAAAGCGGTCGGCCCTGCCGCGCATGAGCGCGGGGCAAGGTCGGCCGGGATTATCAAGCGTTGTCCGTGCGACCGGAGTCGGACGCCGTTGCCTGAGCTGCCTCGCCTTCGGTCGCCGGAGCGCTCTCGATCGGCGCCTCGGACGCTGGCTCCGCCGGCGCTTCCGGCGCAGTGTCAGCCGGACTTGCCTCGCCCTCTTCGAGTTGGGCGATGGCTGCCACATCGCCGCTCAGAATGGCGGATAGTTGCGCGCTGAGCCCGTCGATCTCCTGCTCGCTCAGATGCGGATTCAGAACCCGTTGAACGGTCTGCTCCTGGACCAGCCGCATCTGCCAGTACTCGCGGCCTTCCTCGCGAATCGTCTGCTCGAGACGCAGCAGACGCTTGCGCATCAGCAACAAGGCGAGCACGAAACGAAACTTCTGCCGCATCTCCGAGTTGTCGTCTTCCAGGCGGCAGAACAGATTCATGAGCACACTGGAGTCCACCGCGATGGTGACCGGCTTTTTCTCACGGGGCGGAATGCGGCCCTTCCAGTGGCAGAAGCAGCCTTCGGGCGGACCCGTCCACGCCTCGATGGAGTAGTCCTTGCGTTCGAAACCTTCGGGCGTCTCGAACAGGGCAGCGTGATAGAACTCGTTTTCCTGGAACTCACGGCCGGTCACCGCGCATTTGCCGGTGACCCTGGAGATTTCATAGTCGTTTGCCATGGTCTTAAGCATAGTGCGGCATCCGGTCGACGACCGGACGCCGCACGGAGTCAGCCGTTTACGCCGAGCCTTCCGTCGGCTTCGAGTCTGTCCCGCTTGGCTCAGCCGACGCTGCCGGCGACGGAGTCGGAGCTGCGGCCGCCGGTCCGCTCGAGGTGGCGGTGCCCAGCGCGGGAGCCACCACTTCGTCCTCCTCATCCACGTAGACATCTTCCATATCGATGGCGTCCACGCGCCGCCGCAGCAGGAGATAGATGATGGTCGAGGCGGAGAAGAAATAGGAGACCAGGTACGCGCACAACAGCAGGACGACGAGCAGCAACCACACATGGATGATGCCCGCTCCTGCCCGCTCCCAACGGATCAGGCCCAGCATGGAGCTCCAGTCGCCCATGAGATTGTCGGGCGTGGGCATGGGCCACATGGCTTCCAGTTTGGTGGCGTTGGGGTCGCCGGTTCCGGGCCGTTCGGTGAACCACACGCCGAGACTGACGAAGAACCGCGTGAGCCGCAGCACGATGTAGACGAAGTACCGGAAGATCAGGTAGGTCAGGCCGCCGTAAATGGCCGCCACAATCCCGTAGAACGCCGTCCGCCAAGGCTGCGAGAAGAAATAGCTATAGCTGCGGGAAACCGCGTCGAACCCGTCCGAGCCCTCCACGCCGATGGTCGGCCAGAGCAGGCTGCCGCCGGCAATCGCGCCGACGACAATCAGCGCCATGACGAAGCCGCCGAGCAGGGCGAGGACCAGCAGGATCGGTCCCAAAATGTCGCCGAGATACGGAATGGCCGTGAACACGAGCCCGCCCAGCGCCAGCAGAACTCCGATGATGACCACCATCAGCAAGGGCAGGAGCGGCGCGGACAGGAAGCCGAGGAACTTGCGGCCGGCGAACGTCAGCGCGCTGCGGGCGGAAATCTGCTCATCACGGGCGGCGTTCATCGCAGACATCCGGCAGATGGCCCCGCCGATGAGCGACCAGATAGCCAGCGCGCCGAGCAGGAACAAAATTGCGAAGACCGCATGCTCATGCAGCAGCCACTGCACGCCGCGGAAGGCCAGGAGCACACTGCCGATCATCCCGATTCCGCCGAAATCGCCGGGGCGGCGCATCTCGCCGAGCATCTGCCGTCCCTGCAACACGTCCTCCGTGCCGGCAGTCACGGCGCCGAAGTCGAGCGTGAGCAGCGCCCGGGAAGCGGCGAGAAACTGCCCGATCACTTCCTGTTCATACTCGAGGAAGCTGTCGAAGATGCCGCGCGTTTCGTAAGCGGCCAGCGCCTCGTAGGCTTCGGCGTACACGGCAGCACGGGTGGCGATCCAATCCGGCTGGTCCGCCCGGCTCGCGGCTTCTTCGCGGAATTGCGCCTTCAGACGACGCTGCGCCTCCTTGAGCGCGCCGGGCTCGTTAAGGACCTTCAGGTCCGCCGGGGCTTTGCCCGCCAGCAGACCGTCGCCGGTGTACAGACGCTGCAGCACGACCAACCGCTCGCTCCGCTGGGCCTCGCGCCATCGGTCGATATCGGGCACCTGCCAGTAGGCCCACACTTCAGGACCGACCGGCCGGTTATACTTCCACGACCACAGCACATCGAGCAGGTATCCCAACGCTCCCATCAGGACGACGCCCGCCAGCGCGAGCGCGAGCTTGCTGGGCTGGAGTGCCATGGGAACGCTCTTGAAAATGCGGATGAACGGAAAGTATTCGTTCCAATCGATGCGTCGAAGAGCACCCGGTTGTTCGGCCATGGAACCGTCCTCCAATCAGTGATGAGGAGTCTGGATTTCGGAGGGTATTATACGTCGGGTACTGAAGCCATCAAACGGATGGACAAACGGCACTCGCCGCTGTCATCCGCGTAAGCATGTGAGTGCCAGCAGCTTATTCCCCGGCAGGCGGTTCTTCGCCAGACTTGGACTCGTCCTCGGACGTCTCGGGGATTTCCTCGGAAATGCGGTATTCTTCGCTTAGCCAGCGGCCCAGATCCACCAGCTTGCAGCGGCGACTGCAAAAGGGCCGGTATGGGGCCTCCTCGGGGGAGGCCACCTCCAGCTTGGTGCGGCATATTGGGCACTCGTAGGTCGGCATGGCGTGAACGACGAATGTCGTCAGCTGTTAGCAATCAGCTGTTAGCCGTCAGCTATCAGACAGATGTCTGGCTTGTAGCCGACGGCTCACAGCTTACCACCCTGTACGGCCTCGACTTCACCGGCCTCAAGGGAACCCGGCCCGGACAGGGAGGCTAGTCCTTGCTCTTGGTCTTGGCCCCGTTCCCGCCCGAAGCAGTCGACTTGGCCTCGGCGCTGGTCTTGGAGCCGTTGGAGCTCTTCGAGTCACCGCCCGACGCTTTGCTCTCACCACCCGAGGCTTCCGCCTTGGCGGCCGCCTTGTACGAGTCGCTGCGATAATCGGTGATATAGAAGCCCGAGCCCTTGAAGATGATGCCGGCGCCGGTGCCGATCAATCGCTTGACCTTGTTCTTGCCACACTCCGGGCACTTCGTGATCGCCGGTGCCGTGATCGACTGGTATTGCTCAAACTTATGATGACACGCACTGCACTCGTAATCATACGTCGGCATGAACGTTTCCTCTCTCCGGAAAACACCAATGTATGTGTCGCCCCCCACGCTGGTTCGCGGCACAGGCATGCCCGCCTGCGCCAATCCGTGCCGCAAGGGATGACCCGGCGAACCGGCGCCGCAGATGCTTACTCCTCGGCCTTTTTCGACACGATGACCCGCGCCGGCCGAATCACGCGATCGTGCAACTTGAAGCCTTCCACCAGAACCTGCAACACGGTCGGCGTGTCGTATTGATCGCTGGGCTGCTGCATCATGGCCTCGTGGACAGCCGGATCGAAGGGCTGGCCCAGAGCCTCGATCGAAGTCACGTTATGTTCGGCCAGCGCTTTGCGGAACGACTGGATAGTGAGTTTCACACCATCCACCACGGCCGCAGTGTTGTCCGGATGCTCCGCGGCCGACGCCACCACTCGCTCGAGATCGTCAAGCACGGGCAGCAGCGAACGGACCAGACCGGCATTTGCGTATCGCAGCGACTCCTCGCGATCTTTCTCCGCCCGCTTGCGGAAGTTGGACAACTCGGCGATCGCTCGTAAATACTTGTCCTTGTACTCTTCGGCTTCGGAACGAGACTCCTCGCCGGCCGGCGTCTGAACCTGAGCAGACGCCTCCGCGGCCGCGCCCTCGTCCTGTGGACTCCCCGTCGAAGGGTTGTCGGGGCCGGATTGCCCGGAATACTCCGCCACCTCCTCATCCGTCGGAATCACGATCTTTTTTTCATTCATGTCGCTCACTTGCTCTCACCATCGCCCGGCTTGGCACCGGAGAAGAACTCAGCCAGCTTGTCAAAGAAGCTCTTGGACTCCGGGAGAACGTCTTTGTCCTCGATCTTGGCGTACTCGCGCAGCAACTGCTCCTGCTTCTTGTTCAACTTCTTGGGCACTTCGATCCAGACCTGGACGATTTCGTCGCCGGTCCGGCTCGACCGCAACGACGGCAGGCCCTTGCCCGCCAACCGGAACATCTGCCCGTGCTGCGTGCCCGCGGGAATCTTCAGCTCCACGCGGCCGGTCAACGAGGGCACTTCGATCTTCGCTCCCAGGGCCGCCTGCGTGAAGCTGATGGGCACCTTGCACAGCAGGTCCTGGCCGTGCCGCTCGAAGAACGGATGCGGCTTGACTCGTACGTACACGTGCAGATCGCCGCGCACGCCGCCGTTTTCGCTCGGCTCGCCCTCCCCGGCGACCCGCACGGCCTGCCCATCCTGTATCCCCGCCGGAATGTGCACCGAGAGTCGTCGGCGCTTGGGTTGACGCCCGCCGCCTCGACACTGCCGGCAGGCGCTGGTGATGATGGTCCCCTTGCCCCGGCACGCCGGGCAAGTGGTGACGATGCGGCCGAACAGCGACCCGAAGCCGCTGGTCTGTTCGACCTGTCCGTAGCCCCCGCAGGTCGGACAGGTGCGCCGCTGCGAACCCGGCTCGGCTCCGCTGCCCGAGCAACGGTCGCACAAGTCGAGACGCTCGAATTCTATGTCCCGCTCGACGCCGGTGGCTACTTCCTCCAGCGTCACGGAAACTTCCATTTCCAGGTTGACGCCGCCGCGGGCTCCCCGGCCGCCGCCGAACATGCTGCCGCCGAAGATGTCCTCGAACATCGAGAAGATGTCCTGGACACCCATGCCCGAGAAGTCGTGCACGCCGCGGCCTTGTACGCCCTCATGTCCGTAGCGGTCATAGCGGGCCCGTTTCTCGGCGTCCGAGAGCACCTCGTACGCCTCGGCCGCTTCCTTGAACTTGGCCTCAGCCGTGGGATCGTCCCGGTTGCGGTCGGGATGATATTTCAGGGCGGCCCGGCGATACGCCTTCTTGATCTCATCGGCATTCGCATCTCGCGAGATGCCGAGCACTTCGTAATAGTCTCTCTTTTCCGCCACCGGCATCTCACATCAACTGCTGGAACGATTCTCCGAAAGCAGGCCCGTTGCCCGCGCGAGACGGGCAGGATACCCCCCGAGGCCGCCCAACGTGCCGGCGCTGAGCCGGTCCAACCGTGAACGCCACGCCGCCCCCTGCGTCCGCACGAACGCAGGGGGCAGCGGTTGTTGATACGACCAATCGTCAATGCAGGTTGTCACGTCATCCCGTTCAGCGAGATCGCGCGTGCAGTCGAGCGACGCTCATGCTCACACGCCGCGACGACGGCTGAACCGGAGAGCGTTCAACCCTCAGCGAGCTTACCGCACTGCGCCGGCTTCCTCTTCCTTGTCGGCCTTCAGTTCGGTAATCAGGACCTGCGTGGTCAGCATCAGGCCGGCCACGCTCGCGGCGTTCTCCAGCGCCGTGCGCGTGACCTTGGCCGGATCGAGGATGCCGGCCTTGAACATGTCCACGTACTCGCGGTTGCGGGCATCATAACCGATCTTGCCGCCGCGTTCGATGATCTCGTCGACCACCACCGCGCCGTCCTCGCCGCAGTTCTCGGCGATCTGGCGAGCGGGAGCCTGCAGGGCCCGCGCGACGATATCGCAACCGATCTTCTCGTCGCCGTGGACCTTGTCGCGGACCTTCTGGACGGCTTCGATCGCCCGCAGGAAGGCCACGCCGCCGCCGGGCACGACACCCTCTTCGACGGCCGCCCGCGTGGCGTGGAAGGCGTCCTCGACCAAGTCCTTGCGCTCCTTGACCTCGGCCTCGGTGGCGCCGCCCACGCGGATGATGGCCACGCCGCCGGTCAGCTTGGCCAGACGCTCCTGGAGCTTTTCGCGGTCATAGTCGCTGGTGGTCTTTTCGATCTGGTTACGCAGCTGCTCGCAGCGCGCCTTGATGTCGGCCTTCTTGCCCGCGCCATCGATGATCGTGCACGAATCCTTGTCCACCACGATCTTCTTGGCCCGGCCCAGGTCCTCGATCTGCACGTTCTCGATCTTCAGACCCAGATCCTCGCTGATGTGCTTGCCGCCGGTCAGGATGGCGATGTCGCCCAGCAAAGCCTTGCGGCGATCGCCGAAGCCCGGAGCCTTGACCGCACAGACGTTGAGCACGCCGCGCAGCTTGTTGACCACCAAACCGGCCAGAGCCTCGCCCTCGACGTCCTCGGCGATGACCAGCAGCGGACGTCCGGCGGCGACGACCTTCTCCAGCAGCGGGACGATGTCGCGAATGTTCGAGAGCTTCTTCTCGTAGATGAGAATGTAAGCATCCTCGAGCACCGCCTCGAGCGTCGTCGGGTTGGTCATGAAGTAGGGCGAGATATAGCCCTTGTCGAACTGCATGCCTTCGACGACTTCCTTCTCGGTGGTCAGGCTCTTGCCTTCCTCGATTTCGATGATGCCTTCGACGCCGACCTCTTCGAGGGCCTCGGCCAGCAACTGGCCGACTTCGGCATCGCCGTTGGCACTGATCGTGCCGACCTTGGCGATGTCCTCTTTGCCCTTGACCTTGACGGCCTGGTTGCGGATGCTCTCGACCGCCGCCTCAACCGCCGCGTCGATGCCGCGCTTCAGCGCCATCGGATTGGCGCCGGCCGTCACGTTCTTGAGGCCTTCGCGATAGATCGCCTCGGCCAGCACGGTAGCGGTGGTCGTGCCGTCACCCACCACGTCGCTGGTCTTGTTGGCGACCTCATTGACCATCTTGGCCCCCATGTTCTGGAACGGCTCGGCCAGCTCGATTTCCTTGCTGACCGTCACGCCGTCCTTGGTGACGCGGGGCGAACCGAAGGACTTCTGCAGAATCACGTTGCGCCCGGTCGGCCCCATGGTCACCTTCACGGTGGCCGCCAGTTTGGTCAGACCTTCGAGGATCTGTTGCCGGGCGGCGTCGTCAAACATCAATTGCTTGGGCATGTGAAGCTCCTTTCGAGCTATCAGTCGTTAGCGATCAGCCGTCAGCTCTCAGCTGTCAGCCGCAAGGGCCGTGCCGCTGACTACCGACGACTGATCACCGACCACTGATTACTTCTCAATAATCGCCAGCACGTCCGATTCGCGGAGAATGACGTACTTGGTCCCACCGATTTCCACGTCCGACCCGGCATACTTGCCGTAGAAGACCTCGTCGCCCACCTTGACGCTCGGCTTGCCGCGCTCGCCGCTGTCCAGCAGCTTGCCCGGGCCGACCGCGATCACCGTGCCGCGCTGCGGCTTTTCCTTGGCGGTATCCGGCAGCACGATTCCGCCGGCGGTCATGTCCTCGGCCTTGCTCTGCTCGACCAGCACGCGATCATCCAGGGGCTTGAGATTCACTTTCGACATTGGAATTCGTCTCCTCGTATGTAGTCCTTGTCAGGTTGATTGCCGCTGTCCGCGACGGCCTGTCGCCGTCCGGTCATTCACTTGCTCACGTTCACGCAATCGTGCGGCATTGCGTCCGCCTGCCGGCAAGGCCGGCTGCGGCCGCTTGATGCCGCCGCCTCACGCGGCTCACATCATGTCGCCCATGCCCATGTCGTCGTCCATGCCCGGGCCCGGACCGGGACGATCGCTCTTCTTCTTGGGCTTCTCGGCCACGCAGCAATCGGTGGTGAGCAGCACGCGGGCCACGCTGCTGCCGTTCTGCAGAGCGGTCCGCACGACCTTGGCCGGATCGATCACGCCGTCCTTGATGAGGTCGCCGTACTTGCCCGTCTCGGCGTTGTAGCCGAACGAGACGCCCTTGCCGTTGAGGACCTTGGCGAGTACGACGCCGCCTTCCAGACCTGCGTTCTCGGCGATCTGCCGCAGCGGAGCGGACAGAGCCTGTCGCACGACCTCGATGCCCGTCTTCTCGTCGCCTTCGGCCTCGAGCTTGTCCAGCGCCGCCATGGCCCGAACCAGCGCCACGCCGCCGCCCGGAACGATGCCTTCCTCGAGAGCCGCCCGAACCGCATGCAGGGCGTCTTCGATGCGGGCCTTCTTTTCCTTCATCTCGGTCTCAGTGGCAGCGCCCACGTTGATCTGGGCCACGCCGCCCGACAGTTTGGCCAGCCGCTCCTGCAGCTTCTCGCGATCGTAATCGCTGGTGGTGATTTCAATCTCGCGGCGGATTTGCTCGATGCGGGCCTTGATGTCCTTCGTGCTGCCCGCGCCTTCGATGATGGTGGTGTTGTCGTTGTCCACCCGGATCTTCTTGGCCTGGCCCAGGTCGGTGATGGCCACGCTATCCAGCTCGATGCCCAGATCCTTGGTGATGCACTTGCCGCCGGTCAGGATGGCGATGTCCTGCAGCATGGCCTTGCGGCGATCGCCGTAACCCGGCGCCTTGACCGCACAGACTTCGAGGATGCCGCGCAGCTTGTTGACCACCAGCGTGGCCAGCGCCTCGCCCTCGATGTCCTCGGCAATGATGAGCAACGGCCGCTTGGCCTTGGCGATCTTTTCGAGCAGGGGAACCAGCTTGGTGACGCTGGAGATCTTCTCTTCGTGGATGAGGATGTAGGCCTTCTCGAGCACCACCTCCATGGCCTCGGGATCGGTCACGAAGTGCGGGCTCAGATAGCCGCGATCGAACTGCATGCCTTCGACCAGGTCGTAATTGGTCTCGGCACTCTTGCCTTCCTCGACGGTGATAACGCCGTCCTTGCCGACCTTCTCGAAGCACTCGGCCAGGAGCTCACCGATGGTACGATCGTTGTTGGCCGAAATGGCCGCCACGTTCACCAAATCGGCCTTGGCGCCGACCTTCACCGGGATGGCGATCCGCTTGATCTCCTCGGTGACCGCATCGACCGCCCGCTTGATGCCGCGGGCCAGCTGCATGGCGTCGGCACCGGCGGTCAGGTTCTTGAGCCCCTCACGGTAAATGGCCTCGGCCAGGACGGTCGCGGTGGTGGTCCCGTCACCGGCGACGTCGCTGGTCTTGCTGGCCGCCTCCTTGACCAACTGGGCCCCCATGTTCTCGTACTTGTCGGAGAGCTCGACCTCCTCGGCCACGGTCACGCCGTCCTTGGTGACGGTCGGCGATCCCCAGCCCTTGTCGAGAACGGCGCTTCGACCGCGCGGGCCGAGCGTGCTCTTGACCGCTCGAGCCAGCTTCTCCACGCCGGCCAGCAGGCTCGCGCGGGCTTCTTCTGAATACGCCAGTTGTTTCGCTGCCATCGTTGTTGATCTCCTATAAGCCTCGGTTCACACCGCGTCGCGGGGACGCCGCCCACACTTCTCGCGCCTCCTCGGTGGGCTGCTCGCTCGCGGGTGGGCCGCCTGCAGTTATGACAGGGACTCTCCCACGATCAGCCCCAGACTGCACGTCTGGTGCCATTGACGCACCCGCCAGTCGCCAATAAGCATTAAGATTTTGTGAATCCGATACTTATCACGATGCGGTCACGTTCACACCGGCCTCGCCGCTCGTGCCAGCCCGGCAGAGCAGCCCCCTTCCATGCCATAGTGACAGGTGAGCCAGGAGCTATGAGCTGTGGGCTGTGAGCTATGAGCCAGCCAAAAACGCCGGGGCAAAAAAGAAAGCCGGATACCTTGACAGCCGATGCATCCTTACATAGGCTGTCGATGTATAACCTGGTGAGTGGGAGCCGATCGGCGGCAGGTTCGGCTCGCCGACGCCGTCCAGCTGGAGCCGATCGCCGACAGTTCTTCCCCGTCCGGCTCACAGCTCATGGCTCATAGCTTCTTCTGGCGCTCTATGCCTCCCGATCCCGACCTGATCCGCGGCACGTTGAACACGATCCTCCTCGAGGTGATCTCCCGCCGGCCCATGTACGGCTACGAGATCTGCAAGGCGGTCAACACCAAGACGCAGGGCTACTTCGACCTGCGCGAGGGCAGTTTGTACCCGGCCCTGCATCGGCTGGAGCGCGACGGACTGCTCAAGTCCTACTGGGAGCAGACCGACGCCAACCGCCGCCGCAAGTACTACCAGATCACCGACTCGGGCCGCGAAGTGCTCGCCCGCAAGCGCGAGGAGTGGCGTGAGTTCGCCGGCGCGATCGAACGCGTCCTGGCCACGTTCGTTCCCGGAGTTCCGGCAACGTGAGTGCGAACAGGAGTCAGGAGACAGGAGACAGAAGGCAGCAGGATCCGCCGGCTTACAGCTCATAGCCTATAGCTTAAAGCTCTCTCACCGCCCGCTCGGCCCGTTCCCTGAGGGCAGGTGCCCCTAAACCCCCCAGGTCCAAGACGTCCGCCCGTTCGTAGAATTCCTCGACAACGTGGGGGCATAGGGCGCGGAACGGCCCTGCGATGCCGCAATGAATTGACCACCAAGAGAGCGTTGCATGATGGGCTTCAAGGAACGGGCGGTTTGTATCGGGACCGCATTGGCATGGCTGACGGTCCCGGCCGCGGCAGAATTCGCCGGTATTGTCTCGGACGATTTCAACAGTTGTGCCGTGAACGAGGCGTACTGGTCGGTCGTCAACCCGCAAGGCCTCGCATCGGTCGAAACCACCGGTGCGGGCACGCCGGACGCCCACGCGGTCATCTCCATCCCCGCCGGCGCTTCGCATGACGCGTGGGCCACGGACAACCAGACGGTCCGCCTGATGCAAGCGGCCCCGGACACCGATTTCGAGGTACGGGTCAAGTTCGACTCCATGCCGACCGCCGCCTACCAGACGCAGGGCCTCCTGGTCGAGCAGAGCAACGATCGCTATCTGCGATTCGACGTTCTGCACAATGGGAAAACGCCCTCGCTGTTCGCGGCGACGTTCGCGGATCAGTCGGCGGTCGTTCGGGGTCACCTGCCCATCGACAACGCCATGCCCGTTACTTTGTCACTGTCCCGTACCGGCCAGGAATGGACATTACGTTACTCGCAGGATGGCCAAACGTTCCTCGATTTCGCGCGATTCTCGTTTCGTATGAAGGTGGCCCGAGTGGGGCCGTTCGCCGGCACGTTTTCGACAAGCACCGCCCCGGCCTGGGACGTTCACATCGATTGGTTCGAGAACGTTGCGGCCCCACTGTTGGAGGAAGACGCGCCAGGATCCGTCGGTGCGTCGCTGACCGCCGTCGCCGTGGGTGAGGGCACCGTCACGGCCAGTCCGGACAAGACTCTCTACGATTGCGGAGAAACCGTGACGCTGACCGCGGAACCCGCGCCCGGCTGGCTGTTCGATCAATGGAGCGGCGATATCTCCGGCACGGAGCCGACGCAGACCGTGGTCCTCACCGGATCGCGCAATGTCCAGGCGACGTTCACCAAGCATATCCCGCCGCTGGTCATCACAGACGTTGCCGTCGCCCCTGCCCATGATTCCGCGCGGATCGCTTGGTCCACCAGCAATCCGGCGACGACGCGCGTGCGCTACGGGCAAACGCCGGCCTATGAGCTGGGCGAGGTGGCCCGCAGCGAGTTCGAGACGCATCACACGGTCGAGCTCACCAAGCTGTCGAAGCTGACCCGCTATCACTACGTGATCGAATGCACGGACGAGGACGGCCAGACGGCGACCACGCCCGACAGCGTCTTCGAGACGCCGAACTCGCCGCCGCCGGGCACGTTGACGTCGGACGACTTCAGCCACGACGCGCTCGATCCGGAGCTGTGGACAATCATCAACCCGACCGGGCAGGCTGCCTTCGAGCTCGTCGGCGCCGGCACGACCGACGCGCGGTTGCGCATCTCGCTGCCAGCCGGCGCGGAACACTCCGCCTGGACGCAGGGCATCCGGACCCCCTGGGTCAAACAACGCATCACGAATACCGATTTCAGCGTCGAGGTGAAGTTCGATTCCGAACTGCGCGAGGCATATCAGGCGCAGGGGCTGATCGTTCAGCAGGATGACGATACGTTCATCCGCACGGACTTCTACTCCGACGGAAGCCGGTCGTTCTTCCATGCCGGCATCGTGGACAACGGAACCGGGCAGACCCTCGCGAATGCGCCCGTCGCCGTCCGCGCTCCGTATTTCGTGCGTCTTACCCGAGACGGCGATCAATGGATCATCGCCTACTCCGGCAGCGGGCGAGACTACGTCGAAGGCACACGATTCCGCCGAGCGATGAACGTGACCGGCCTCGGGCCATTCGTCGGCAACCAGGGTTCGCCGGCGCCGGCGTTTGCCGGTCTTATCGACTACTTCTTCAACACCGACAACCCCATCGAACTCGAAGATGGGCACCCGCCGCCGGACCTGGTCGCCCCGCGGATTCTGGACATCCAGACGCTCGTGCATCAGACCAGCATCGACGTGCTCTGGAAGACGGACGAACCGGCCGTATCGAACGTGTCGTACGGCACGACGACAGCGTACGAGTTGGGCTCGCGCAGCGATTCGACGCTGCGGATGGAACACGCCATCGGCCTCGTGGGGTTGCAGCCTTCGACGACGTACCACTTGAACATCGCCTCGACGGACTCCAGCGGAAACACGGGGAAGTCGGGCGACATCACGGTCACGACGCTGGACGCACCCGACGGGCCCGTCGTGGACATCTGGTATGGCGACACACAGCAGTTCGGACACATCGGCCAGCCCGTACCGGCCATCAACGTGTTGGGTAACGCCAAGGGCAACATCAGTTCGCTTCACTACTCGTTGAACGGCGGCGCGTTCAATCCGCTGAGCAAGGGCCCCAACTCGAGACGCCTGGCCCAGACCGGCGATTTCAACGTGGAGATTCCGTTCGCCAACCTCCAGCCCGGCAGCAACTCCGTCGCCATTCGGGTCCGCGACAGTGGCGGGCGCGAGACGATTCGTACCGTGTCCGTGGTCAAGGGTAACGGGGGCGTCTGGCCGATCCCCTACTCGATCGATTGGGGTCGTGTGTCGAACATCAACGACGTGGCCCAGGTGATCGACGGACTGTGGGAGATAAAAAGCGGAGCCGTTCGACCGGTGGTACAGGCTTACGATCGTCTGATCGCTATCGGCGACCGGACGTGGGAACAATACGAGGTGACTTGCCCCATCACCGTGTACTCAATCGACTCCAGCGGTCATGCGGCCCCAAGCTACGGGCCCGGCGTCGGAGTGCTGCTCCGCTGGCCTGGCCATTCCAACGACGGCGGCCAGCCCTGGCAGGGCGTCTACCCGCTAGGAGCCATCGGCATGTTCCGCTGGACCACCAGCGGTGAACAGTGGCAACTATTCGGCAACAACGGCCGGATCCTCGACGCCTCCGACGATCCGTTCCAGCTGGGCGTCACGTACATGTTCAAGATGCGAGTGCAAAACACCGCAGGCGGCGCGGAGTACCGGCTCAAGTATTGGCGCTCGGGCCAAGCCGAGCCGGGGGGCTGGCAGTTGACCGGCACCCAAACAGCCGGTGAAGACCCGGGCCGCGGTTGCATCCTCCTGCTGGCGCACCACGTGGACGCTCACTTCGGGAACGTGACCGTCACGTCCGTGCCGTGAAGTGAGGGGTCTTCGGCAACGTCGTTCGCTCGCCGCCGGTTGCCCGACACCAATGCGGTGAGTTCGCCGACCAAGCCTTGAAGCGATTGGGCCTGGGAGTTGAGCTCTTCCGCCGCCGACGCGGATTCCTCCGCCCCGGCGGCGTTCCGCTGCGTCACCTGGTCCATCTGGCCGACCGCGGCATTGATCTGTTCGATCCCCCGGGCCTGGTCGGCCGAGCCCTGGGCGATCTGTGCAACCAGTTGGGAAACGGTAGTGGCATCGGAAGCGATGCCGGTTAACGAAGCGCCGACTTCCTCGGCGATCGCCGTGCCCTCGCGAACGCGTTGCACCGCATTGTCAATGAGCGCATTGGTCTCCCTGGCCGCGCCGGCCACTCGCAGGGCCAGACTCCGCACTTCATCCGCGACCACCGCGAATCCCTTGCCGTGATTGCCCGCACGGGCCGCTTCGACAGCCGCGTTCAGCGCCAGCAGATTGGTCTGGAAGGCGATCTCTTCGATCACCTTGATGATCTTGTGAATCTGCCCGGACGACTCATTGATGCAAGCCATGGCTTCGGAGAGCCGTTCCATGGTCTTGTTGCCCGCCTGAGCGGCGTCGCGAGCCTGGGCCGCCAGTACGTCGGCTTGCTTGGCATTCTGCGCGTTGTGCGTCGCCATGGAGGCCATCTCCTCGAGCGAACCGGAGGTCTCCTCGAGTGCCGCGGCCTGCTCGCTGGCTCCCGCGGCGAGCGTCTGAGAACTGCCGGACACCTGTCCGGCCGCCTCGGTGACCAGGATCGCGGCTTCGGCCAGCGAGCTGGAAACGGCCAGCAGCGGTTTGGCCAGACCGCGACCGTACCAGGTCCCGAACACGAGGATACACACCGTGGCCAACCCGGCCGTGGCCAGAATCATATATCGCGCGGCGGTGATGCCGGCGGCTTGTAACACGTCTTTCTCCGCGACGCGGACGAGCACGGACCAGTTCATGCCCGGATAGCCCAACGCGCCTTTCAGATGGCTGTAACCGGCCGCCTGGCGTATCCGCTTGCGGGCGTGCATGGACCACAGGTAGCCCTGCCCTCCCGCCACGGCGGCTTGAGCGGCCTGCACTCCCTGCTCGGCCAGATTGAGATTGAACAGGACGCCAAAATCGTGCCGGATTTCCTGCGTTCCCGTGAGATACGGGTCGTAGTCGATGAGCACCCGTCCCGCACCGTCCAGCAGCGTCAGTTCCGCTTGCGGGAAGGAGGCTTTCAGGTCCTCATACGCCGAGGCGAAGATGGCCTCGACGATGGAAAACTTCGCGCGGTTGCTCCAGTAGCCGATCGGCTTGCCGGCGGCATCGTACACCGGAGCGGAAAAACCGATCGTCAGACCGTCATCGCCGGGATATACGGCCTTCACGTCCTCGTCCACGTGCACATCTTCGATGAACGTCCCGGAGGACTTGTCGTTGCCCGGAGCGCTGAAAGGCATGCTCGTGGTGAAGCGGCCGGCCGCACACGCCTGGAACCAGACCGAGTCGCGATAGTTTTTCCCATACAGAAATGATGTGTCGATCGCCCGGCCTTCAGCGTCGGCACTATTGACCGCCACCACCCGGCCTTCCAGGTCCACGAAGATGGTCAAGTAGTAGATGTCGTACGTGTCCACGTACCGATTCATCACGCGAACGATGTCGTTCTCCTGCTCGTTCGGCTTGTACCAGGCGTCATGCTTCAGAACCGCTCGGTTCAGAGCGAATGCCTGGACGTCGCCGTAACGTTCGAACAGGTTGCGGTCGATCGTCTCGCCGATCGTCTTGGCCGCGGCCTCGAACTGCGAAGCCATGGTGTCCGAGATGGATTCGGTGCATCGATATGCGATCAAGCCCATCACCGCGGTCGGAACCAGACCGGCGAGCAGGAACAGGAACAGCAACCGATGCGTCAGGTTCAATCGGGCAAGCATCAAACACCTCGGTGAAGACCGGAACGGGCGTGTCTGACTCTCCCACCCCACACGCGAGGGAGGAGTTCGGTCTCCACGGTGCTATCGGGTCGAGAGCGGATCTTCTTCAGAACATGGAAACGCGAACGGGTGAAAGTGATGGAGACGTGAAGGAATTCGCGCGTTGGATGCATGCCCTCGCCGGCAGCGCGCGTCAAATCTCGGCGACAACTGTCCCGGCGACGAGACGCTGTCGTGATTTCAGGACCAGACGAAAACCTCGATCATTGAGCACAGTCGGGGTCGCCGTATTCGCCGGGGCGGGTGAGACAACCGATGAACAGCAGCACGTCGGCTTCATCCACGTCGTTGTCACCGTCGAGCTTCATGCCCTGACACTCGGGCAACGTCTGAGGAACGTATGCGCCGCTCAGGCAGTTCTGCAGCGCACCAAAGTCCTCCTGATCCACGTCGCCGTCGCGATCGAAGTCGCCGGGCACCGGAACGATGCACCCGGTCGGACCGACCGGCATGCCGGGCTGCGTGTTCGGACAGGCGTCGCAAGCGTCGCCCACGCCGTCTTTGTCCGCGTCCGCCTGGTCGGGGTTGTACAACGCTCGGCAGTTGTCCTGATCGTCGGGTATGCCGTCGGCATCCTGATCGTTCGGATTCGCAGGCAGGATCGACGACACCCAGTAGTGGTACTCGGTCCAATTGGTGTCCGGCGAGATATTACAGATGCGGATCTGAATGCTCGACTTGCCCGCGGTGAGTGCGGGCGGGATCAGGAACTCCGAGTCGCGCCATCGCTTGGTCGTATTCTGTCCCGCGTCGTACCACACGCCGACCTCGACGCCGTCGACGATCACGCGAGCCTGCTGGCGAGCGATGCCGTAATCCATCCGGCGGCGCAACACGACGCCGCTGTTGCCGGGCAGGACAGCCGCGGTGAACGTAGAGGAGGCTCCGGGGACGATATGCAAGCCGCTATCGGTGACGAGGACATTGTCGTCATCACCCTCATACCAGCTCGACAGCGAACCGCCGGCGGCCGAATCGCTGATGTCGATCTCGTCGCTGACGATCGACGACGGCGTGTCGAGCCGGTAATAAAACGCCACACTCTCGATGTCCACACTCTCGTCGTTGACCGGTCCGTGCTCGATGCTCGCCTTGATGGACCGCGTGAACGGAACCGGATCGGTGAGCATGAGCCGGTACGCGGCCGTACCCTTGGTGTTGAAATCGTAATCGAACGGCGCCCCGTGAACGGGGTTGGTGAAGATGCCCTGGGCGAAGTACCAGCCCGCGTTGTAGAAGTCCTCGGTGCCCGTGCCATAGATGGCCGGCGTGAGGCTGCCGTCCACGTAGATCCGTTCGTCTCCCTCGAGGTAAACGCGACTGCCACGCTTTTCGGCCATATTTTGGACGATGCCCACGAGATGGCCGGTGCCGGTTTCCTCGAGCAGCAGATAGTCGCGCTGGTTGTTCGTGGTTTTTTCCGACCGGTATTTGGCGTGGAACAGGCCGACGCCCGGCTCGGGTTCGGCCCGCGGCGTGTAGCGGACGGTATAGCCGATGTTGCCGACTCCCGACGTGCTCGTGTTAACGAGCGTGACGACGGCCCGCGAAGCGAACGGCATGGGGAAGTAGCAATACAAGCGATCGCCGTCCACGCCGATGGGGATCGCATTGACCGGCGCGGGGCCGAATGCTCCGGCGCCGAAGAACATCCCGAGCGGGGCGTCGACCGCCGGACTCGCCGCATCATCCCACGTGATCCGCAACCGAACCGTATTCAGCAGCGTCTTGTACTGGTCGAACAGGGGCGTGGCGTACCAGGTCTTCACACTGCCGGCCCAGGTCGGATCGGTGATGCTGTAGTCGTGAAAGGCCTCGTCGTTGCTCTTGCCCACGTCGAGTTCGTCGGTCAGCACGCGCTGGCCCGCCACCAGGCTATAGACCCGGTAGTGAAACTCGCTCACGTCGGTGACGCCGACCAAGCGAACCTTCAGCTCGCTGCGTCCCGCGCTGAGGGCGGCGGGAATGGTGAACGTCGTGTCCAGCCATCGGCTGGAGACGGGACCGGAGGAAGACCAGTTGCCAAGCGAAACCCAGTTGCCGCCGGCATCCTGGATGAACACGGTGCTCGTCTGAACACCACCCGTGTAGTGGGTGCGGCGAGTCAGTTCGACGCCTTCGTTGGCCGGATCGATCAGAATGCGGAATTCCGATCGGCCGGTGGAAGCGCGGAAGGCCCGACCATCGTCCGTGAATCGCACCGGGCACAGCAGATTGTTGTAGTGGACCTTGAACCTGGTGATAACGGTCTGAGGCGCCTGGTTGTGGAAGCAAACGTAACTGTGAGCAGCTTCGGAAGCCGGGTCGCCGACGTTGATCTCGTCGGTCAGCACCTCACGCGGCGTCTTGAGGCTATACACCCAGTAATGGAACTCGTTCCACCAGTCATAATCGGAGCTGACGAACTGCACCTTGATCGAGATGCTCGACTTGCCCACGGTGTGAGCGGCGGGAATCCAGAAGCTCGAGTCGAGCCACGTGCCGTTCAACCCGTCGATAGTGAACCACTCTCCCACCAAAGCGTCATCGACAAACACCTTCGCTCGCTGATTGGGCGTGCGGTAGTAAAGCCTTCGCACCAGGCGCACGCCGCGATTGTCCGGGTCAATGGCGACGCGGAACTGCGAGTGGCCGTTGAACACGCGGCCGTCATCCGCGACGTGCCGCTGCTGAACGTCCCCCATACCGGGAATCGTTAGTTCGATGCCTTGAATCGTGCCCGGCGATTGCACATCAGCCAGCACCGTCGAACCCGACGCCGGAATCGTCGCCGTACCTGTCGCCGCGTGCGTACCGGTGTCTGGTTTGGGATCGGTGCCGGTGTGAGTCCAGAGAGCCTGGGCGGCGCTGACGTCGGTTGCCGCCGGGTCGAACGTCTGGATGCCGTCGGCTGACGCGTACCGGTGGTAGTTCACGTTGAAGTAGTTCAGTGTGGCGGCGTTGGTGGTGGTGATCCGACAGCCGCGGCGGAAGGGCATGGGCACATAGCAGTAGTAGCCGCCCGAAGAGTCGATCCAGTTGCCTACCAGCGGGGCCAGGAACGGGGCCCGCGTGCCGCTGAAGAACTCGGTGACGGACATTTCGACGGCCGGCTGCGACGCGCCGTCGAAGTAGATGCGAAAGATGCCGTTATCGGTATTCCAGTTGCGAGCCGTGAACCAGATGCGATAGACGCAGCCCGGCCCCTGGACGTCCAAGAGCGTTTTCTCATCGCCATCGACGCCAAACCAGAAGTCGTGATCGCTGTTGCCGCCGGTTGGGTCGTGGCTGCTGCTACCCCAGGCCTGCACGCCCTCCCGCAGCCGGCTGATCTGATCGAACTGTTCGAGCGCCGTCAGGCCGTGCAGCCCGGCAGCTTCGCTCTCGGTTAAAGCCGCCGACCATACGATCGCCGCTAACAGGAGGAGGGCACTCGTCACGTTTCGCTTTCCTTCGACCGTCATCGTTTCTGTCTCACAACTCAAGGTGCACAACACGGGCCGGCCAATTCACCGGGACTGCTCATGCACTGCTGAAACAACAGGATGTCACTGGTGTCAACGTCCGAATCGCCGTCCATGCGGGCACCGGCGCAAGCCGGGTCGTTCTGCGGCATCCACTCGCCCGTGAGGCACGTCTGCATCCGGGCATAGTCCTCCTGATCCACGTCGCCGTCGTTGTCGAAATCGACGTCGAAGCCGGTCAGCGTGAATCTCACTGTCACGGTTTCCCGAAGGTTGTACGACGCCGGATCGGAAACGGTGATGGTGGCCGTATACGTCCCGGGGATCAGCCCCGTGTGCGAATAGGCGACCGTAATGGTCACGGGCTCGCCGCTGGAACTTCCCGTCGAAGGCGTGACGGTGATCCAGTTCGACGGATCGGACTGTACGTCGATGGTGTAGTTCAGCACGCCGGTTCCGGCATTGCGAACGGTCAGCGTGTCGCCGGCCACCGGCAGCATGCACAGGCCGGAAGGAGTGAGCTCGTGCTTGTTCAGCTCGATGATGGGCCGTTCCGTCAACAGCAGGCGGCGGGTGTTGAACTGCGCGTCCTGAGCGACGAGCCAGCCATCCGCGATCGCGCCGGGGAGAACGGCCGTGAACAAATCGCCGCTTCGGGCCAATCGCACGACCTGCGTCGTTCCTGTCGCCTCGCCGTAGGAAAAATACGCCACGTGGCAGCCTTCGATGGTCGCGTTCAGTTGCCACGTGTCGCCCTGGCCGGTTCGACTCCACGAGTGGATGACGGGGGCCTGCAGATCCTGGATTGCCGTCTGGCTCCAGTCGGGCCACATCATGTTGGGGTCCTGCGCGGTCTCCCATGCGAACAGTCGGCTGTATGTCGTCTGGTCGATGTCCGTCGAGCCGACGATGCGGACGTTGCCGGGATCGGCCGTGCCCACCGGCCAATTGGAGTTGATGGAAGCCGCATGGGCATTGTTCACGATGGGAATGCGACGAAAGTCGTATCGCTGCAGCCGCGAAGCGACGGCATCAATCGCGACCGGATCGACGCTGGCCAACACGGTGTCGAGCCACACGTGCCATGGTTTGTTCGGCACGTGATATCGCTCGCCGCAGTTGATGGCGTCGAGAATGCACAGGACCCGCCGTTGAGGCGTCGTACGAATGGCTTGGCCGTCGTAATACAGGACGGCCCGATGGGCGTCGACCAGTTCGCGCCAGAGAATGTCGTTGCCGAACTGCATTTCGTAATTGGTGGCCCCGTACACATTGTGCGCCACCCGGCAGCCGTTAATCTGAGCCATGTTGTAGGTCGAGAACATGGTGATCCCGACCCAGTTCTTCAGCGCGGCAGTGTTGACGCCCAGGTAGTGCACTTTGAGCTTGGCCAGATCGATAACGACGTCGGCGTCGAGCACGGCGTCGGACAAGGCCAGCGTTCCCATGCAATTGGATGCTCCCGGGCCGTTGCGGCCGTGGCTGTCCTTGGCCGAAAAGTACGCCGCCGCCGAGCCGTCCCGGGCCTTCTGCAGTTGCAGGCTGGTGTAGCCGCTGCCGACGTAGGCGCTGGCTCCGCCGGCCTGCGTACCCAGCTGCACCCAGCTCCAGCGTTTGGGATTGTTCAGGTCCACGCGGGCGATGTCGACGCCAGGCCACGCGGCGCGAAGCTGGTCGAAGTACGCCTCGGTATAGCCCATGCGATCCATCATGGCGGTGAAGTAAGTCCCGGTGTTGTTGGACCCATCGCCCACGCGGATCTGCTGCGCTCCGGCGCGAGCAAGCATGTCCACCAGCGGCCGAATCAGGGCCGGATGCGTGTACACGGGCGAGCGATCGCCGGCCGAGTTGTTCTCGTAGTACTCGACGTGATTGGGCTTGATGAGGACCTCGATCGTCCCGTCCCCGTCCATGTCCGCGACGAAATTCTGCAGTGGGTTGTCGTACGGCCCCAGCTGCAGATCGGCCACCGTCTGCCAGACCAGGTCATACGCCTGGTTCGTGCCCGGCCCGTACGGCTGAGTCCCGTACGTGACGGCCGGATTGCGATTCACGGCCACCACCGCTTCGGCGGCCGACGGGGCCAACAGAGTCGGGCTCAGCGCCGTCTGTTGCGTCGGTGCGACCTGCGGCCAGGAGATGACCGCGGGATTGCCCGGAGCATAGGCGGCGGTCAGGTTGGAATAGACTTCAACGCCCGCGCTGACCAGAATGAACAGGACACCGGCCAGCAACACCGAACCGGTCGCCAGTTCGGCCGCCTGAGGCCAGGACGAGCCGTAACGCCGTCGCCGATGGCGGGCAAGCGCGGGCACGAACAGCACCGCGAGGAAACCCAGATTGGCGGCGGCTGCTTGTTGGCAGGGGTAAGCCAGGCGCCGCGGCTGGCTGCCGCTTCGCCACACGAGCCAGATCAGCGACGCGGCCGCGATGGCAAAGCGATTCTTCGTGAACACGAACCAGAACCACTGCCAGGCACGACCCCGGCGGCCCCCAACGCCCTTGCCCGGCACGGGAGACGTGCACGGCTCGGTCGCTCCACCGCGACACGGGCGGCAGTGATTCTTGTGCTTCATACCCCACTCCCGGTCGCGGACTAGTCCGCGCAGTCCAGCTCGGCGAACCGGCCCGAGCCGGACAGGCAATTCAGAAACAGCCCCGCATCCACGCTGTCGATGTCCTCGTCTCCGTCAAGATCGGCGGTCCGGCACCGTGGATCGACGGGGGCCGTGTACGAACCGCTCAGACAAGCCTGCATGAAAGCGAAGTCTTCCTGATCCACGTCGCCGTCGTAATCAAAGTCAGGCGCTGCCGTCGTTCCGTCGTGCACGATGAACGCCCAGTAGTGATATTCCGTCCACTCCGACTCAGCGGACGTGTTGACGATCCGGATATCGAGCGACCGCTTGCCGCGAGCCAGCGCGGGGGGGATGAAGAAGTCCGAATCGCGAAACGCCGCGTCCGCCTCCACCTTGCGCGAGCCGTCGCTGGCGCTGCTTCCTGCGTCGTACCACGTGCCGGCCAGGACGCCGTCCACGTACACGTCCGCCTCTTGTCGCGGCACGTTGTAGTCGAGACGGCGGCGAAGCACGACGTAGCCGCCGGGCGGATCGGTGACCACGGTGAACTGGCTGGTGCCGCCCAAACCGAGCCAACGTCCGGAATCGGTGGCGTACACCTGATCGCCGTTGCTGGCGTACAAGCTGTTGTTTGTGCCGCTCCACACCACGTTGGTGCAGGTATAAGCGTGGGCCGTTTCCGAATTGCTGTCGCCCACGTCGACGGCGTCGGCAAGGAAGAGCGTGGAGCGCGGCGACTTGTAGTAGAACGCGACGCTCTCGATCTGCACGGGGTCCTCGTTCCAGCCGCCGTGCTCGATGCCCGCTCGTATCATGCTGCGGAACGGGATGAGATCGCCGAGCATGAACCGGTAGCAGGTGTTGGCTTCGGTCGTCGCGCTGGTGGGGAGATGAAGCGGCGCTCCGTGCAGTGGCAGCGAGAATGTGCCGTATTCGAAGTACCAGCCACCGTTGAAAAAGTCCTCCGTGCCCGTGCCGTGCAAGGCCGGCGTCAGCGACCCGTCCACGTAGATGCGTTCGTCGCCCTCGAGATACCACTGCCCCGGCGTACTGCCCCGCAATGTCTGCACGATGCCGGCCAGATGGCCCGTGCCGGTAGTAGTCAGGAAGTTGTAGTCCACGCCCTCGGGCAACTGTCCGGCCGAGGCGTGCAGGCAATAGAACCGGCCGGTGTTGGCCGGCACCGGCTGCGACCTATATGCGACACGGTAGCCGATGCCGCCTATCGGGTTGTCCGATGCGTTGTACAGAGCGATCTGGGCCTGTCGCCGGAAGGGCATGGGGAAATAACAATACAGACGCTCGCCGAGCATGCCCACGGGTAGCCCGCGAACGGTTGCCGGCCCCAAGCCCGAGCCGAAGAACGACCCGACGGGAACATCCACCGCCGAACCGAGCCCATCCCACGACAACCGCAAACGCAGGCTGGTCAACACCTGCTGCGTGACCGACGGGAGTTCCAACTCGATACTGTTCACGACACCGGGACCGCTCAGCGAAGCGAGGGCGGCTGAGCCCCGCGCGGCCAGACCGGCCGTGCCGGCCAGGACCTGGTTTCCCTCACTCGGCTTGGGATCCTGGCCCGCGCTATTCCACTGGGCGACGGTCGTCGCCGTCGCTTGCGAGCCGTCGAACGTGGTGATGCCGTCGGCCGTCACGTACCGGTGATACGTGATGTTGTAGTACGTCAGCTCGGCCGGACTCGTGTGCGTGATCCTGCAGCCCGTGCGAAACGGGATGGGCACGTAGCAATAGTATCCGCCGGACGACACCGCCGGATTGCCCACCAGCGGCGAAGGGAACCAGGGATGGTCGCCCCGGAAGAAATCCCGCATGGGTATCTCCACGACGGGCGTGGACGAGCCATCCAGGTAGATGCGAATGGTGCCGTTGATCGGGCGTTGGCTGGATGTGAACCACATCCGGTATACGCAACCGGGGCCCTTCACGTCCAGGACGATCTTCTCCGATCCCTTCCACCCGAGGAAGCTCGTCCAATCGTAATTGCGAAATGCGCGATCGTGACTTGAAGTCTGGTAGGCCCACGCGTACGGACGCAGCAGCGAAAGGTGCTCGAACTGCCGCACGGCTTCGATACCCACGGGGGCAGACCCCGGTACGGAACCGGCGACCGCCAGCGAGGCGACCCCAACGAACCCTATCACGGCTTTCCCGATCATCGCGCCTCCTGGACCGAGTTGGCGGTCTCGATGGAACCGTCATGGCAGACACCCCGGCTCAGACGGCACCGCAGACGTGCCCGCCGGGGCTGCTGGACAGTGTGGACACAACGGAGCCCCCCGCAAAGCCTCGGGGGAACGGCCGACCCGATCCCCCGAGGCCCCGCCGCTTAATCATACCATAAACGTTTTAAAACTGAAGATTTCACAAGGAAGGCTCCCGCCGCCCGCCGCACGGGCAAGCCGAACACCCTGAGGACCAGTTTATGGGCCGGTCCTGAAGGCCCGTGCCACGCGGTTTCGCCCTCCTGAGGTATAATGCCTCCCACGATTCTTTCGGAGGCAGCATGGCCCGCGGCGATCAACTCCTGAGGCAATGGAAAATGCTCAAAATGCTCCAGACCCGGGGCGAGGGGATTCCTCTGGCCCGACTGGCCGCGGAATTGAGCGTGGACGAACGGACCGTCCAGCGCGACATCGTCGTCTTCGACGAGATCGGCATTCCCATCGACTACCACGAAGACGAGTACGGCAAACGGTTCTGGAAATTGCCGGTTGATTTTTTCAGCAAGGGCGAAATCGTCCTGAGCCACACCGAGGCCCTCGCCCTCCTGCTGGCCGAGCAGATGTTTGAGCCGATCGCCGGCACGCACCTGGCCGAGGGACTCGAATCGCTCATGGACAAGCTCCGCAGCAGCGTGCCGGAGAAGGCCCGCCAGTACTTCGCCGACGTGGACACGCTCACCTACATCCCCAAGTTCGGTTGGACCGACCACAAGCCCCACGCCCATACTATCCGGGGGCTCATCGAAGCCGCCCAGAAGGAGTTGACCGTTTCGATTGGCTACAACGCCGTCTGGAATGCGAGCGAAGGCAATACGCTGTTCGATCCGTATGGACTGGTCCTGTTCGACGGCAACCTGTTCGCGCTCGGCTTCTCGCACCGCAGCCAGGCAGTGCGCATCCTCAAGGTGATCCGGATCTCCTCGCTGGAGATCACTAAGAAGAGCTTCAAGCCGCTCCAGGTCGACGTCCGCCAGCACTTCGAGCACAGCTTCGGTATCGTCCAGGGCAGCGGCGAGCCCATCAAGATCGTGGTGAAGTTCACCGGCAAGGCGGCCCAACTGGTCAGCGAGCGGATCTGGCACGAAAGCCAGGAACTGCGGTGGCTGCCCGCCGAGCCCACGCTGTTCGAGGCCGTCAAGAACGAGCCGGACGCGCTCCTGGCCACCTTCCGCCTGGCCGAAACCGGCGTGTTCAAAGGCTGGATCAAGGGATTCGGCGAACACGCGGTAGTGCTGGAGCCTCAACAGCTCCGGCGAGAGATCCACGAGGAACTCCTGGCCGCTGCCCGGCGGTACGAATGAGAAGTAGCTGTCAGCGACCAGCTATCAGCTGTCAGCCAGACTGGGAACTCACGCCGCCGGCGATTGACCGTCGCCCCGGCGGGGCGAGAAATTCTTAATGCGCCACGACCGTTGACCGTGGTGAACCGGCTCTATCCCCCTCCCCCCTACCGAAAAACGGCGTTTGATGACTGGACGAGGGTCCGACCCCATCTGTCGTACCCCCGCGGCATACTGCCTGCGGCCTGGACACGCGACGTGCAGGCGCGAGGAAAGGAGGCTCGTATGGTGGCCGCATTGATGGAGCAGTTGGCGGCTGTGCGCAGGCAGATGGTGCGAATCGGCGACATCCGGCCGTATTGGACGGAGAAGAGACTCAAGACCGGCGTCACGCAACGCGCCATCAGCCGAATCCGGGTGCACGACCGCGAGTACCGCGTGACCGACCGGTTCATGCAATCGCTCGCGGCCCGATTCCACGTGGGCCGGGAGTTCTTTCGTTACTTCACGCCGGACGAGGTCTTCGCCCGCGTCCAGGAGGTGCATCCGCGAGGCTGGGTGCGGCTCACCACCGACCGCGATCTGGCTTTGGGCATGTCCAACCCCGACAGGCCGGCCGTCCACCCGCAGGAACTGTGCAAGCTCTTGCAGGCGCAGAGCGGCAGGTTGGTCGAAGCACGCTACACCGGCGGCGTGGTCAAGAGCGTGCATCGCCTCGACGAGCCGGAGTGGAAACTCGGCCGCGAGGTCTTCCAGAATACATTCACGCTGGAGACACCCGTGGACGGGTTCGGCCTTCCTTCGGTGTACCTGTCACTCATTCGGCAGATCTGCAGGAACGGCCTGATCGGCTATGCGCCGGCGTTCCGCACCGACATCGCGCTGGGCCACAGCGACAGCGACGGGACGTCCGGGCCGCTTCGCCGGGCCATGGACTGCTTCTCGAACGAGGAAGGCTATGCCGCCATCCGCGAACGTCTGCAGTCCGCCCGGCAATCCGAAGCCAGCGTGTACGAGGTACAGATGTTCTGCCGGGCCCTCGCTCGCGATACCAAGCCCGGTGCGTTCCATTGCATGCAACCCGTTTACGATCGGCTCTGGAGACTCACGGGCGACATCTCGATCAAATACGGCGTGGCCAGCGATCAGGCGATCAGCCGCAAGAAGCAGAGCATGCTGCCCATGGACTGTACGATCTACGAGCTGATGACATTCGCGACCGAGGTGACCACGCATCACGCCGATCAACTCGTGAGTGGCCGGCAGATTCACGCCTGGGTCGGTCAGACACTCGCAACCGAATACGACCTCGAAGGCAGCCTGCGCAACAGCGACGCCGACGAAACGCCGGCCTTCTATCTCCAACAGTCGAATAGATGAACGAGCGTGCGCGAGGTTCTGTCCGGCCCATAGCTCACGGCTCAACGTTTATTTTCCCCACGGTGCTCTTTGCTCGAAACGCGAGATTACCAGGAACGCGTCATCCGCCAAACCATCGCCCACTTCGAAGCGGGCGATCAGACGGTCATGATCGAAAGCCCCACGGGTAGCGGCAAGACGATCATGGCGCTGCGGATCGTCCAACACTTCGAGGCCGCCTACGGTTTCCGCACCAACTGGGTGGCCATGCGGCGCAACCTCCTGCGACAGGTCGTCGAAACCAACGAGCGCTTCTTCGGCCTGCGTCATCTCACGCCGGTCAGCATGTTCAACCCGAATCCGCCGCTCGCCGACATCACCGTGGTCGATGAGGCGCAGCACGACGCAGCCGCTTCCTGCGTCCACATCCACGCGGTCAGCCAAAGCCGGTTCATTCTGGGGCTGTCCGCCACGCCCTACCGGACGGACACACTCAAGCTGGCATTCAAGCGCGTCGTCAAGGACGCCGGTCTGCATCGGCTCATCCAGGAGGGCTGGCTTTGTCCGTACCAGCACTGGGCCATTGACGACTGGAACGTGCGGTGTGTGGCCGAGACCTATCTGCGCGAGCCTCAGCGCTGGGGCAAGACGGTGGTGTTCTTCCCCACCGTGACGAACTGCCTGAGCTTCGCCCGGTTCCTGGACGCGGCCGGCCATCACTGCGAAGTGGTCACGGCTGACACGAATCGCGATGCGCAGCTCGACGCCTTCGACGCCGGAGAGTTCCACGTCGTCGCCAACGTGGCCATCCTGAACGAAGGGTTCGACTGCCCCGACTTGCAGACGGTCTTCGTGCGCGATGCCTCCAAGCTGCCCACGGTGCAGATGGCCGGCCGCGGCTTCCGCCGGCATCCCGGCAAGACGCACTGCAACATCGTCCAGAGCCGCAACGCCGCCTGGCAGTTCACCCGCACGGCCCGGCCGCAACGCGCACACGTTTGGCGCGACGGCCGATGGCTCACGCTCGGCAGCTCGGATGCGGTCGATTGCACCGCCCGCAACGCCGCGCGCAGGATCGCTTGCCTGGATATCCAACTGCCGCCGTTCCTGCAGCGCAATCTGCCGAGGAAGCGACGCACGGGACGCGAGCGTCTCGCCCGCCCCGATAGCGGAGGAGCCGGGAGGGACGCGAACTGACGAAGGAAGGCGACGGCGGGGTCAAGCCCCGCCGTCGCTGACGTTGCGGAAATCGAGGGTTGGAAAAAGCGGGCGAGACGCCCGTCCTCCATCAGCCGAGGATGGAATCGACCTCTTCCTGATCGACATCCATGATGTACCGGATGCCGCTGACGTCCGCGGCCTCGCGCGTCAGGGCGGCCAAGTCGTCGCGAGAGAGGTACTCCACGGCGAACTTCCGGCTGCCCGCCATGAGCTGACGCAGGCCTTGATCGAGACGCTCGTAGTAGGTGTACAGGCCCAGAGCACCGGTGGGCAGCTTCTCGAACGCTTTCTCCCCCAGCTCCCGGCGGAGTTGTCCGGCGGTCACGAAGATCTCCTCCTTCGAGGTGCCGAACCGCTCCACGTAAACGGGCACCTGGTTCTCGTCGATGGTGCGGCCGATGGTCTTGCCGACCATGGCAGCGGCGATGGGAGCGCGGGCCATGCCGACGAGCTTGACGAAAGGCGCGCCCATGGCCAGCCCTTTGAAGATCTGATCCTCGAACGCAAAGCCGCCGGCCACCGCCAATGCCGGAACATACTCGCCCCGATCGGCCAACCGCTTGGCGTAGCGATACAACAACGAGTGCAGATACACGGGCGGCATGCCCCACTCGTTCATCATTCGCCACGGGCTCATGCCGGTTCCGCCGCCGGCCCCATCCACGGTGAGCAGGTCAAGCTTATAGCGCGAGGCGAACATGACCGCACGGGCCAGATCGGCCGGGCGATAGGCACCGGTCTTGAGGAAGATGTACTTGGCCCCCGCCTTGCGAAGGGCTTCAATCCTGGCCGCGAAGGACTCTTCGCTCACCATCCCCACGCGGGAATGCCGCTCGAATTCCTTGAACGTGCCCCGCTCGTATTCCTTGATGACTTCAGGCAGCGTCGGGTCCGGCAAAACCAGGTATCCGCGCTTGTGCAGCGTCTGTGCCTTGGCCAGATCGCGAATCTTCACTTCGCCGCCGATGTTCTTGGCCCCCTGGCCCCATTTCAACTCCACGCACTCGACGCCGAGCTTCTCGATCGCGTACTCATGCGTGCCGAGCCGGGTATCTTCGATGTTGGCCTGGACGACGATCGCACCGTAGCCGTCGCGCTGGTGCTCCTTGTAGAGTTGGACTCGCCGCTTCAGATCGACGGTGTCCACCACTCGTCCGTCCTTGAAGACCGCGTCCGGGTCCATGCCCACCACGTTCTCGCCGATGGTCAGACCGGTCCCGGCCAAGGCGGCACCTATGGCCAGTCCTTCCCAGTTGTTCTTGGCGATGTTCGTCGAGCCGATCCCCGGAATGATCCACGGCCGGCGGAATTTGATGCCCTTGTCCCGCCCGAATCGGACCTCCAGGTTCACCGCCGGGAAGATCGCCTTGTCGCTGTCCGCCGGCACGCCATGGGCGCCGGTCGCCGTCCCCATGATGCTGAAATGGGAATAATCGACCGGATACGCCTTCTCGGCCGCCGTGGTGATCACGCCAAACGGTTGCGGATAGATCACTTCGTGACCGCGATAGGCGCTCTTGCCGATTTCGCACATGCCGATGCAGCCATCGACGCAGGTCACACACATTCCGGAGGACGGAACGACCGAACCCTCGGTGCGGTTTTTCGTGAGCGTTGCCGCCGTCGCATTCGTCTTGGAAAAAGTGGCGATCATTGAGACCGGCTCCTTGTACAGATTCACTTGTCTTTGGATATTTCGCAGGCTACACAGGGATCCATGTAGCACATCATGTCGTCGAACGATTCCTTGGCGGCACAGGGCGGGGCGAGGTTCGCGCAGCCGCCGCAGATAGCCTTTTCCGGCTCGGTGTACGTGCAGCGCAACTGGCAGGCCGGACAGACATAGATGCAGCCGCCGCACTGCCGGCATACCTCCGACTTGGCGTCGAACGGCGTCCCGATGCTCCGTTTGGCCCCCCGGCCGCGGAAGCCGATGGCCTTGGCCATCATCTGCTCTTCGCACATCCGCACGCATCGGCCGCACAGAATGCAGTCCTCATACTCCTGCCGGAAGCGTTGCTGACGAATCTCGTGCGCCGAGGCCAGATCCTGGATGATCTTCGACTGCGGGCACGAGGCGAGCAGAAGCTCGAGCACCATGCGCCGGGCGCGGAGCACGCGGTTGGAAGCCGTCCGGACTTTGATTCCCGGCTCGGCCAGGTATGTGCACGACGTGACCAGCCGAGCTCTCGGTCCCTCGCCGACTTCCACCACGCACAGACGGCAGGCGCCGTAGGGCGAGAGGCCTTCCATATGACACAGCGTCGGGATGGGGAAGCCGTAGAACCGCGCGGCTTCCAGGAGCGTGGACCCTTTCTCCACGGACACCTCCAGCCCGTTCATCGTAAACGTAATCATGCCGTGGCCCCCTTCTGTGCGGCACACGCAAGCTCGCCATCCTTCTGCCGCCGAGTGAACGCCAGATCGCAACGCAAGCAGCGCCGAGCTTCGGCGCGAGCCTGCTCCGCGGACAGCGCCAGCTCCACTTCGGCGAAGTTCTTCCTTCGCGACTCGACCGGAATCGTGGCGGGTTCGGCGCGAGCAGCGCCTCCGAGCTCCTGCTCGCCCACTTCGGTCGGCTCCAGATAGACGTCGGGTAATCGCCTGCGGGCTTCCAGCGCGAGCGGCTGGCCGCGCAAATACCGGTCGATGACCGTCGCCACCCGCTTGCCCGCGGCGATGGCGTCGGCGACGGTATTGGGACCCGTCACCAGGTCACCGCCGGCGAACACGCCCGGGCGATTCGTCGCGAACGTCTGCGGATCCACCATCAACCGCCCGGCCCTGTCCACCTGCAGGCCCATCGACGCCAGACACTCGCTGTCCGGCCGCTCGCCGATGGCCACGATCAGCGTGTTCAACGAAAGGGTGAACTCCGAGCCGGGCACGGGCACGGGACTGCGACGACCACTGGCGTCCACTTCGCCCAGACGATTGCGGATGCACTCGATCCCGACCAGACGCCCGGCCTGGGAGTAAATCTTGACCGGTTCCACCATCGTCTCGACGTGGATGCCCTCGCGCTTGGCGGCTTCGATGTAACGGATCTTCACCGGTGACACGAGCGTTTCGAGCCGGATGCCTTCTTCGATGGCCGCCTCGACCTCCTCCGCGTAGGCGGGCATCTCCTGATCTGTCCGCCGATAGAGCAAGGTGACGGACTGCACGTTTTCCTGACGAATGGCGACCCGGGCGGCGTCCACCGCAGAGTTGCCGCCGCCGATCACCGCGACGTGACCGCCCGCCAACTCTTCGCCTCGCAGGTTGAACGCCTTGAGGAACTCCATCGACGAGTAGACGCCGGCGATGTTCTCTCCCTCGAGCCCCAGTTTCGAGCTCTTGTCAGCGCCCATGGCCAGGAAAACCGCCTGGAAGCCGTCGGCGAACAGACTATCCAGCGTGATGTCGCGGCCCAGTCGGGTTGAACACCGCAGCGTGATGCGGTCATTCAAAAGCGACTCGATTTCCGGCCGGAGAATGCTTCGCGGCAACCGATACGCGGGTATTCCCTTCATCAGCATACCGCCCGGCTCAGCCTCCGATTCGAACACCGTCACCTCGTGGCCGAGTGTGGACAGGTAGTGTGCCGCGGCCAGCCCCGCCGGGCCGGCGCCGACGACCGCCACTCTTCCGGCACGCTCGCCCGGCTTCGCACAGGCGGGCGGCTTGTAAGCGGCCGGGCTGACGCGATCGGTCACGAATCGCTTCAAAGCGCGGATGCCCACCGCCTCGCCGCCGCTGACGCCGAGTTGACAACGTTGCTCGCACTTTCGATCGCACACGCGGGCGCAAACGGCCGGGAACGGATTCGCCTCACGGATGACCTGGTAGGCGTCCTCGTAACGGCCCTTCTCGATCAGCGCTACATAACGCCAGGCCTGCGTGTCGAGCGGGCAGGCGGCCTGGCACGACGCTCCCACCAATCCGCTGCACGCGAAAGCATCGCACCTCTTCGCGATCACGTGCCGATCGTATTCGTGACGGAAGTAACGCAGCGTGCTCAGGACCGGGTTGGCAGCCGTCTGCCCCAGGCCGCACATCGTCGTATCCTTCACCGCCAGCGCCAGCTCCTGCAGCAGCTCGACGTGTTCCGGCCCCGCCCGGCCGGCCGTGATGTCGTCGAGGATTTCGTGCATTCGCTGCGTGCCCTTGCGACAGGTGAAGCACTTGCCGCACGACTCGTCTTTGAGGAAGTTCATGAAGTACTTGGCGACGTCCACCATGCAGGTGTTCTCGTCCATGACGATCATGCCGCCGGACCCCATGATTGACCCGGCCTGAGCCAGGCTGTCGTAGTCGATGGGCAGATCGAATCGGTCGGCCGGTATGCACCCTCCGGACGGCCCGCCGGTCTGGACCGCCTTGATCTTGGCCTTGCCCGCCGGCCCGCCGCCGATATCGTGGACAATCTCGCGGATGGTCATCCCCATGGGCACTTCGACCAGCCCCGTGTGCTTGATCTTGCCCACCAGGCTGAAAATCTTGGTGCCCGAGCTGGTCGGCGTCCCAACTTTCGCGAACTCCTTCGCGCCCAGCCGAATCAGCACGGGGATGTTGGCCCAGGTCTCGACGTTGTTGATGGCCGTGGGCTTGCCGTCGATGCCCTTCTGGATGGGATACGGCGGGCGCTGACGAGGCTCGCCCATCTTGCCCTCGATGGAGCGGATCAATGCGGTTTCCTCGCCGCAAACGAATGCTCCCGCGCCGCGAATGATCTGGATGTCGAGTGAGAAACCGCTGCCCAAAATGTCCCGGCCGAGGAAGCCGCATCGGCGAGCCTGCTCCAACGCGAGGCGCAAGTGCTTGATGGCCAGCGGATACTCATCACGCACGTACACGATCGCCTCGGTAGCACCGGTCGCGTAGGCACCGATGAGCATCCCCTCGATGATGCTGTGCGGGTTGCCTTCCAGGATACTGCGATCCATGTACGCGCCCGGATCGCCTTCGTCGGCGTTGCAGACCAGGTACTTGCCGCGTTCGCCGGGTTGGCTGGCCAGCATCTGCCACTTCCGGCCGGTGGGAAAGCCGCCGCCGCCTCGCCCGCGCAGGCCCGACTGGACGACCTCCTCCAGCACCTGTTCGCGACTGCCGCGTTCCAGGACGGTGGCCAGCGCTTCGTATCCGCCGGCCTCGATGTAGTGATAAATCCGCGTCGGATCGACGCGCTCATTCATGCCCAGAACCCGGCGGACCTGCCGGCGGAAGAACGGCAAATCGTCCTGCCGCTCCAAACGCTCGCCGGTCTGCGGATCCACGAACAACAGGTCTTCGAGCACCTCCCCGTTGGCCGCCGCTTCGATGATCCTTGCCATGCCTTGCGCGGTGACCTTGGGATAGAACGTTCGTCGCGGCTCGACCAGCACCGAGGGTTCCATCTGACAGAACCCGTGACAGCCGGTGATGCGCAGCCGAAGCTTTCCCGCCAGACCGCGCGTGAGGATATCCCGCTGGGCCACGCGAACCAGATCGCCCGCGCCACTCGCCAACCCGCATGTGCCGGTGGGGATCACAATGGTGGTTACATCCAGATCGCGACTCGCCGCCAATCGACGCTGCAGCAATCGGAACTCTTCGATCGAGTTGAGCTCTCGCATCGGCGATTCCCGTTCCATGTCAGTCTCTCTGCACCACAAGCGGCCGCGCCGCGATATCCGTTCACACATCCAGGTCCAGCCGCTGAGCGTGACACCCTCGGCGCCGGCACACATGAACCATCCCGCCGCCTCGGACGTTCAGCCGGGCCATGGGGGCGCCGCAGTCATCACACGACTCGTTGCTCTCGAGCTCACTTTGACAACGCGGACAATAGAACCGCCCCACCGTGCCCTCGGGAGCCTCCAACGCGCAGACCAGGCCGGTGCCGCCGTAAAGCGAAGACAGATGGCACGGACCGACGGCGCCGTTCACGGCCAGGATCATCCGTGCTGCCGGCAGCCCATCGACCAGCGTGCGTGCGTCCGTCAGGCTGTGATTGCAGCGCGGGCATGCCGTCTCGATCGGAAACGTGCTCTCGACGTTCCGGCTCGCCGCCGGATCGAGCCCCGCCGCCGCATCTTCGAGGAGTTGCCGAATGTCCGATCTGCTGACTTTCGAGAAGTACCGTCCGTCGATGACCACGACGGGCCCCAGCGCGCAGGCTCCCAGGCAGTTCACCGTTTCCAGCGTGAATTTGCCGTCCGGCGTGGTCTCGCCGGCATGGATGCCGAGTTGGGATTCGAGTTCATCCACTACCCGAGGAGCGCCGCGGACATGACAGGCGGTGCCCAGACACGCGCAGACCAGGTGTACGCCGCGCGGCACCAGACTGAACGCACGGTAGAACGTGGCGATCCCGTAAATGTCCACCAGTGACCGGCCCGTTTCCTCACTCACGATGCGCAGCGCCGGTTCGGGCAGGTATCCATAGCGGCTCTGGATCTCTTCGAGGATCGCGATCAATCCGCCTCGATCGCCAACATGGGCGTCCAAAATGTGGAGGATGTCCTGCCGGTCCACTGCACGGCGGCCGGGCGTACCGGCGTGTTTCACCTTGACGGCTTGCTCAACCATCCTATTGATACTCCTCACAGTGCCAGATTCCGCCGTCCGGTTTGGGCAGGCAGCAGGTGGCGGCGTTCTCGCAATTCACGCACAGCCCCATCCGTCCGCTCGCGCTATGCGTCTCCATTCGCGGTTCCCGAACGTTGTGATCCGGGCCCGGCGACGGTGCTGCGCTCGACACCTCGAACTCTTCGCAGAAGTAGATGGGACGTTTCGGCCGGCCGCGGCGGGCGTGCGTTTCCGCGTTCTCGCAGTTGGAGCACAAGTCCTGAAGCGGCTCGTCGCAACCGGTTGATTCGGACTGTTTCGGAATGCCGGTCCGACCGGCGAGAGGGTCGTTGATCGACATGATGCAGCTCCTACAAGCCGGAGATCCCGGCTCTTGGCGACGGCGGTTCCTGCGCAACTGCGATGCGACCGTAGAGGCACGACATAGACTGGGAACTGCCATGCCGCGCCTCGAACGGGCCGATAGCAATTTGCCTGCCAAAGGGCAGGTTCTGTTGCAATCATCGCGGGATGGGTCTCATAAAACTGTTCTAGGTCAAGAGATAGGAAGCTCACATCCGCGACGGCGGCAGGGCCGCAACGACCCCGGCAGCCCGCCGACGGCGGCTGGGCGAGCGAGGAATTTTGAATCACCGGGGAGGAATTCCCCGGCTGGAGGGGTAGGTCAGGCAGCGGGCTGTGGAGCCCCGCGCTTCAGCTTTTCGCGCAAAGTCTTGCGGTCGATCTGCAGGATTTCAGCCGCCTTCGTCCGGTTTCCCCCGACACTGGCGAGCACGTTCCGAATGTACTCCGCCTCGACGACGGCCAAGGGGCGAGTCAGGTCCTGGTCGCGAGGAACCGAGAACCGCAGCGGGGCCGGCAGATCCGGCACGTCGATGCAGTCGTCGTCGGTCATCACCACCAGGCGATGCACCAGGTTCTCCAGCTCGCGCACGTTGCCCGGCCAGGAATAATCTTTCAAAACACGCATCGCCTCGTCCGAGAACCGAGGAACCGGCCGGCCGGCATCGCTCGCGTACTTCCGGGCAAAGTGATGGGCCAGGAGCAAAATGTCGTCGCCGCGGTCTCGCAGCGGCGGCATTTGGATGGTGATGACGTTCAGACGGAAATAAAGATCTTCGCGAAACAGCCCCTTCTTGACCAGATCGGGCAGCGATTTGTTTGTTGATGCCAAGACGCGGACGTCCACCTGCCGGCCGCGCGTCGCCCCGACCATGCGCACTTCTCGATCCTGCAGTACGCGGAGCAGTTTGACCTGCATGGCCAGACTGGTTTCGCTGATTTCGTCCAGGAAGATGGTGCCTCCGTCGGCCGTCTGAAAAAAGCCCGCCCGGGATTCGGTGGCTCCGGTGAACGCGCCTTTCATGTATCCGAACAGTTCGCTCTCCAGCAGGCCCTCGGGTATGCCGCCGCAATTGACCGGCACGAACGTGGCGGCGGACCGCGGGCTGCTGTAATGGATGGCGCGAGCCACCAGTTCCTTGCCCGTCCCGCTCTCGCCTGAGATGAGGATGGTCGCCGAGCTGGCCGCTGCCTTCTGGATGGCGCGAAAGACCTCGAGCATCGGCGGGGAGTTGCCGATGAGTCCGCATGGCCGCGCCGGAGCGTCCGCGCCCGTCGCGTCGCGCCGCATGCGCAGTTTCTCGAGCGCCCGGCTAACCACGGCCAGCAGTTCTTCGTCCGTGAACGGCTTGGGCAGGTATTCTTCCGCTCCCGCTTTGACGGCCTCCACCGCCCCCTCGATCGTGGGATAGCCGGTGACCATCACCACTTCCATGTCCCGATGATTCGCCCGGATGTGCCGCACCAGGTCGATGCCGGCGATTTTCGGCATCTTCCAATCGGTGATCACCAGATCGATCGGAGAGGCGTTGATGACTTCGATCGCTTCCGTGACGCCCGATGCCGTGAACACGGTGTATCCGGCCGCGGCGAGGTTGCGTTGCAATACCTCAACCGTGTTGGGCACGTCATCGACGACCAGAATCGAGGCCCTCGGAACTGCTGCTGCCATCGACGTTTTCTCCATCCGCCGCCCCGTCCACGTCCAGTGGGAGCTCTATCTCAAACCGCGCGCCTTGGCCGGGCGTACTCTGGACACGAATTCTGCCCCCGTGCGAAGTCACGATGCCGTGAACCACGGGCAAGCCGAGCCCCGTTCCCTCGTTGACGTCCTTGGTGGTGAAGAACGGGACGAAAATCTTCTTGAGCACCTCTTCGCTCATCCCCACGCCGTTGTCCTGCACGGCCAACACCACGCGGCCATCGCCCGCCTGCGTGGTCACCTCCAGCATACCGCCTTCCGGCATCGCATGGATGGCGTTGACGGCCAGATCGACGAGAACCTGACGCAATTGCGATGCATCGGCGACGATTTCCGGTAGATCCGCCGCCAGCTTCCGCACGATGGCAATGCCGCTCCTCTTGCATCGTTGTTCCAGAAGCGCCATGGCATCTTCCACGACGGCATTGAGGTTCAGCTTGGCTTTTTGCGGTGGCATCTGACGCGAGAACAACAGCAGGCTGTTGATGATCTGCCGGGCGTGCAGACACGTGGCCACGATCTTGCCCAGATCCCGGCGGACTTCCGGAGGGAGATCGGGGTGTTTTTCGGCCAGTTGGGCGAAGCCGAGAATGTTGCCCAGCGGTTCGTTCAGCTCGTGCGCGACGCCCGCCGCGAGTTGCCCGATGGTGGCCAGCCGATCGGCATGACGCAGCTGCCCTTGTAGGCGATACCGCTCCTGTTCGGCCTGGCGCCGTTCGATGATCAGGGCGATCTGACGAGCCACAGCGTCGATCAGGTTCCGTTCCTCGCGTAAGAACGGCCCCTCGTGAGCCGGGGGCATCGGTTCCAGGTAAACAACTTCGACCCGCCCTCTCGTCTTGCCGTTGACCTGGATGGGGGCTGACTGCGACGGACCACCTTCCTCGAAGTTGCGCGTCACGTAAAACTGTCCGTCGAAGACGATTCGGCCGGCCGTCCGCTCGGGATGCTGCCAAGCGGGAGGCAGCGTTTCGACGGCACCTTGCAGAAAGTCCTCCAGCGACGTCCCCGATCGCCCCGCAAGTTGGGTGAGGTTGTACAGGCAGGTCAGTTCCTTCACCCGCTCCTGCAGCGCTGCATGGTCTGCGTTTTTCTTCGCCATTTTCTTGACCGGCAACGGGGTTTGCGCGAACCAAGGCTTCGACCGAAAGCACCACGACGGGAGCATTCCGGCTTGGCCCGGACGGAACAAACGCAGCAACCAATTCCGGACCCATGGTAATCGATTGCACTCCAGAGTCCACGCTTGAATAGCGAGAGCGGCCGGCGAGCGTTTGATAGTGCATGCCACAGAGGTTAGGGGGCAGCAACTAGACGGCCGTCTCCTGGCCGGCTGACCAGCGGCCCTGCCCACAACCGATCAGCAGCGGGCGGAACTCTCCAGTGCCGTCGCGTACAGGCGAATGTGGGCAGGATCCAGGCGCACCGGCTCGTGATCCAGCCATCCGGGCAGATACTTTTCATTGACCACCCACACCTGCGGGCTCGGGCACTTGCGTTGAATGAACCAACCCGGGTACACGACCACCGGCCGGATCTTCACCTTGTGACCCGTCCGCTCCTCGATGATTTCGCTGACTCGATCCGCCGCGGCCATGGCCTGTTTCAGAGGATCGCGGTCCGGCTCAGAGCCGGCCACAAGAACTCGATCGCCGTTGTAGACAACTCTGGCGTCGTGATCCGCAGGCTTGCTGATTGTCTTGGTCTCAATGGCGTATACGCCCGTCGGGCCAACCAAGACATGGTCGATGTTGTAGCCGTCCTGAACCAGGTCATGCACCACCAGATAGCCGTCAGCACGCAGCTGATCCAAGGCCTGGCCGACGATTTTCTCACCGTCAAGTCCTTGCCGGAGCAGACGAAGCTCACGAAGTACAGGCCGGATTTTGTAAATGGATACCAAGGCCATTCCGACTGCGGCAACCGTGCAGGTAACAGGTCTCCTGTTCACCGAGAACGCCCACCCCACCCATTCGATGGCGGCCACGACGACCATGAACGTTGGCATGAATATCCACAGAAGGAGCTTGTCCATAAGTACCGCGTCGATTCGCTCTGCCAGTGACTGCCCAGGGAGGCGTAGAGGTCGCTGCTTGAACGGGGGTCTCGTCTTGCGTTGACCTGCTCGGGCGCTAACCGACATGGCTATTTCTCCCACAGCCGCAAGCCAAGAGTTTACAGAGGCTGCACGCTGCCATTATAATTGCATCCAGAACTATTCCAATGTGGCCATCCGCCCGCGGCGGCCGGGACCAGCCCCCAAAAGTGCGGCCTGGCTCGTTTGCCCAGCGATCTGCGGTGCTGCCCGGAAAAGCGCTTGGCAAGCGACGGAGACACGGTCGATCGCGAGCATGGCGGTGTTCTCCGACATGTTGCTGGTTTCAACCTTCATAGGCCAGAAACGCGCCTTTCATCAGTGCTAAGCCGCGTCAAGCACCGAATCGGTCAGTTTGAGTACCATTGCCTGGCTCCTCTCATTCGATTGGTTATCTCGGGCGACGTGATCACATAGCGTCATCTTTCTGGCATGCCACGGAGGCCCGGCGCCAGCGCAGGGGCCTGAACTGCCCGTACGTCTGTGCCACAGGTGCAGATCGCAACACGGGATGGGAACAGCCACCGGTCGGATTCGAACCGACGACCTGCGGTTTACAAAACCGCTGCTCTGCCAGCTGAGCTACGGTGGCGGACAACTCAAGTATATCCGTCACCTGGCCTTATGCAACAGCGGCGGGGTGCCCGGCGGGTGCCGTTTTCGCCCGGCCGTTTAGCGCCGACGGCCGCCCTTGGCGGGGACGACGGACCCGCCGGTTCTAAGAGGCGGGCGAGACGCCCCCCTGAAGGCCGAATGCGTCCAGAACAGACTTTTGGCCGCAGCAGGCGAGGCTGCTCCGGCCCTTGCCCGCCCTGCCCGCTGGAAGCGTGCACCACCACACTGTCACGGACGGATCGCGGCGGGCGAGACGCCCGCCCCCCGGGCGCGCGAACTGCGCAAAGGCGCAAGCAAGGAGTCTGACCGATCCGTGCGATTCTCGCAGCCGCTGCCCAGGAACGGACGGATCATCTGGACCAACTGCCGGCCGCTCTCACCGTGCAGAATCTCCATGTGCCCGCCGGGAACGACGCGAACATGAATGCGACCCCGCACGAGGGAGTCCCAGCCCATCAGTGGGTCGTCGATGCGCGGGTCGCGCGATTCGGGATGATGCTCGGCCCGGATCACGACGATATCACCGTCGTAGGGCGGCGGGCGATAGTGGCGTCGAGCCTCGCCCTGAGCCAGACCGCTCTTGCGAATCAGCTCGGCGGTACGGCTATCGAAACCTACGACCTCGGGATAGAAACCCAGGCGGCGCCGCACCATCTGCCACTGATGCCGGATACGTTGTCCGATGTACGTCACCTTGTCGCGGCCCGAGCGACGACGGAAAGCCTCCAGATGCACTCGAAGCCGCGCCACCCGCGAGGCTTGCCAAGGGGCGAGCGAGTCGATAGCGATGAGCGCCCCGACGCCGCGTCCCTGGGCGGCAAGTTGAACCGCCATCTCGTACGCGATGACACCGCCCAGCGACCAGCCGCCAATGTAGTACGGGCCTTGCGGCTGGATCGCCGTAATCTCCGCGATGTACCGGGCGGCGATCGCCTCCATGCGCGACAACGGTGTTTCCCGGCCATCCAAACCGATCCCCTGTAGGCCGTAGAGCGGTTGATCATCGCCCAACAACTCCGCCAGTTCGCGGAACACGAACACGTGCCCGCCCACACCGGCTACCAGAAACAAAGGCGGAGCCGCGCCCTTCGGTTGAAGCGGAACCAACACGTCCGTGTGGCTGCGAAGGCCCGAATCATCCCGCACGCGGCGTGAATCGATGTACGAGGCCAGCAATTCGATGGTCGGGTTGGATAAGAGAGCAGCCAGGGGAACAGTGACGCCGAACGCCTGCTCCATCCGCGCCGCCAGTCGCACCGCCATCAACGAATGCCCACCCAGCGCGAAGAAGTCATCGCGCACGCCGATCGGCTGCACACGCAGCAGGTCCTGCCACAGCTCGGCCAGCCGCCGCTCCGTTTCGGAACGCGGCGCGGCAGATTCTCCATCCGTCAGCGGCGCGGCGAGTTCCGGCTCGGGTAGTGCTCGACGGTCGAGCTTTCCGTTGTGCGTCAAGGGCATTCGTTCGAGTATGACGAACGCCGCCGGAACCATGTACTCCGGAAGCCGTTGGGCCAGATATCGCCGCAACTCGCCATGCGCAGGGACCACAGGCCCATCGGTGGTGAAGTAGGCCACCAACCGCCGGTCGTCGCCCTGGCCGCACGGTTTGACCGCACATTGCCCCACCGACGGATGCCGGGCCAGCACGGCCTCGACTTCACCGGGCTCGATGCGAAAGCCCCGGATCTTCACCTGACCATCCAGCCGGCCAAGAAACTCGATGCTGCCGTCGGCCAGCCAGCGGCAACGGTCCGACGTCCGGTACATTCGCGCCGGCGTGAGCGCAGCGGCGTCGCACGAATGCGCGGCCAGGTTCGGAGTCGCGGTGACGAACGGATCAACGACAAAACGCTCCGCCGAAAGATCCGGGCGATTCAGGTAGCCACGCGCCACGCCCTCGCCGGCGATGTACAACTCGCCGGGCACACCGATGGGCACCGGTCGGCGATGCGGGTCGAGAATGTAGACACGAACGTTGGCGATCGGACGACCGATGGGTAGCTTCGCCGGCACGTCGGCGGGGACCAGATCGTGCAACGGTCCGTACGCCGTGGCAATCACCGTCGTTTCGGTCGGCCCATACGTGTTGAACCACCGCACACGGCCTCCGCCCAGGCCGAGCCACGTCTTGTAGACTTCCGACGAGGCCGCCTCGCCGCCCACGATAAGCACGCGCAGCGACTCAGGAAGCCCCGAGCTGCCGCGGGCCAGTTCGTCCGTCCATGCGTGCCAGAACGCCGTGGGCAGATCGAGTACGGTGATCCGCTGCTGGTCGCACCAACGCGAGAACGCCTCCGCATCCAGCGGCGTGCGGTCCGTCCGGAATACCACGCACGCCCCACACATCCACGCCGGCAGCATCTCTTCCACTGCGATGTCGAAATCGGTGGCCGAGAACTGCAGCACGCAATCGTCGGGCCGCAGACCATACAACCGGATGGCCGCGACGTTGTGGTTCACCAGGCCGCGGTGCGTGATGGCCACTCCCTTGGGCGTGCCCGTCGTGCCCGACGTGTAGATCACGTACGCCAACTGATGCGGGGAAACCGTGGAGGGCGGATCGTCGGATGCGTGATCTTCGAGATTCACCATGCAGCCGGCGAGCGAACGTGGCTCCCGCCCGACCAGTCGAAACGGGTTTCGACGAATCGCCCATACTTCACAGGCCGGATCATGCTGAGCCAGGCGATCGGCCAATTGCGGTTGCGTCAAGACAAGTGGAGTCTTTGCGTCCGTCAGGATCGTTTTCAACCGCTCGCCCGGGCATTTGGAATCGAGCGGTAGTACGGCTCCTCCCGCCTTGAGAATGCCCAACACACCGACCGCCCAATCCAGCGAGCGCTCGCACAGCAGCCCCACCGGCACGTCCGGACCGATACCACGCGCCCGCAGTGCACGCGCGAGTCGATTCGCCTGCCGGTTGAACTCGTCGTAGCTCAGCCGGTTCCCCTCGCAACGAACAGCGACGACGCCGGGAGTGCGGCGCACCTGTGCTTCGATCAGTTCGTGCACGCACCGATCGCGCGGGTAGTCCGCCGCGGTGTTGTTGAACTCGACCAGCACCTGGCGACGCTCGGCGTCATCCAGCATCGGCAATTCCGACACGCGGCAATCAGGATCGGCCACTGCCGACGCGAGCAACGTTTCGAAATGGCGAGCCATCCGCCGAATCGTCGACTCGTCGAACAGATCAGTACAGTATTCGAACACGGCCTCGAAACCATGCGGCCGCTCGGTCATCAACAGATTGAGATCCAGCTTGGCCACAGCAGCGTCGTACTCGAAAGCTTCCATCTCCACGCCCGCCGCCCTGGCGGACAGATTGGGGAAGTTGCGAAGCTGGAAGGCAACCTGGAACAGGGGCGTGCGGCACAGCTCACGTGAAGGATTGAGCCGCCGCACGATTTCCTCGTAAGACAGGTCTTGGTGAGCGAACGCACCCAGCGAGACTTGCCGCACACGTTCGAGCAGCTCGGCGAACGTGGGGTCGCCCGACACATCCGTCCGCAGCACGAGCGTGTTGGTGAACAACCCGATGAGACCTTCGGTCTCGACGTGATTGCGAGCGGCAATCTGCGAGCCGACCACGATGTCCTCGTCGCCACTGTAGCGATGAAGCAATGCATAAAAGCCGGCGAGCAACACCATGAACGACGTGGCCCGGCGACGTCGCCCCAGTTCCTTCAACGGCTCGGTCAACTCGCGGCGCAACTGATGAACGAATCGCGCGCCATGGTGCAGTGGCACGTCGGGCCGAGCCCTGTCGGTGGGCAGATTCAGCGTCGGCAGATTGGTCAGTCGCTCCTTCCAGTACGCAATTTGCGGACTCAGACGTTCCTCGGTGAAGTGTTCGCGCTGCCAAGCCGCATAGTCGCCGTACTGAATGGGCAGCTCGACCGGCGGCGAGAGTTTTTCTCCATGATCCAGACCCGAGCAGGCCGCCGCATAGCCCGACGCCAACTCACGAAGAAACACCCCCGTGGACCACCCATCAAAGACGATGTGATGCACCGTCAAGAGCAGCACGTGATGGTCGCTGCTGAGCCGCAGCAACTGCACTTTGTACAACGGCCCTTGCGACAGATCGAATGCCTCCCGAGCCGCCTGCGCTGCTATCCGGCGCGTTTGCGACTCGCGCCGCGGCTCAGGAAGCGCCGAGAGATCCGTCACCGGCAGATGCACCGGCTCGGCAGGATGCACGACCTGTCGGGGAGGGCCGTCGTCGGCAGGGGCAAACGTCGTTCGCAACACTTCGTGGCGAACGACGATCCGCCGCAAGCTCTCCTGCAGCGCGGCCACGTCGAGCGGGCCCCGAAGCCGATACGCCCGCAACGTGGTGAACAGACAACTGCCCGGTTCGATCCGGTCAACCAGCCACAACCATTGCTGCCCGAACGATGCCGGTGTCGGCACATGTTGTCCGCGGCGCGGAATCGACGCAGCCGTCGATGCAGCGCCCTCCCGCTGCCTCAGCTTCGACTCCAGCAAACGCCGCTTCGCCGGCGTCAGACGGGTCATGCGCTCATTGAGGAGATCCATGCCTCGCTCATCCTTCAGCCCGCCCCGATACGCGAAACTCAAACGCCCATTCGCCTACCGCGCGACGCTTTCCGCGACCGGTGCGGCATGCACGGGCTCAAACCGCCGGGCGAAATTTCGTTTCAGAACATTCGTGCACTCGGCCAGGCGAACCGGCTGCTCTTTGGCCGAGGGCAGACGGCCGCCGCTCTGTTTGAGTTTCAACATCGACGATTCGATCGCCGCCTGAGCGGCAAACAGACACGGCGTGGAATAATTGACCAGCGAAACGCCCGCCGCCTTCAGCTCCGCCAGATCGCACGGCGGCGACTTGCCCCCCGCGATCTGGTTGAACATCACCGGCCGGTGAACCCGGGCGGTCAGCTCCCGCAATACGTCCAGACTCTCGAGTCCGTCGGCCAGAATGGCGTCTGCTCCCGCCGCTTCGAACGCCAACGCACGGGCCAGCCGATCCTCCTGATCCGTCGCATCGGTTCGCGCGACCACGACCAGCTCGCGGCGGGCCCCCAGCACACGTTCGAGCTTCACGAGAAATTCCTCGAGCGGCAGCAATTGCTTGCCGCCGTAGTGTCCGCATCGCCGAGGACGCTTCTGGTCCTCCATGATGATCCCCGAGGCCCCCGCCGATTCCAGCAAGGCGGTAACGTGCGCCGCCACTTCGGCGTCCCCGTAGCCGTCATCCATGTCCACCATGATGTGGTGCTCGGGCAGGATCGTGCGAATCCGCTCGACCACGCCCACGATGTCAGGCCAGGCGATGAAGCCGATGTCAGGCAATCCGTAATAGCTCGCGGCGAAGCTGAACCCGCTGATGAACAAGCCGTCGAAATGCTCGGCCGCCAACGATGCCGAAAATGTGTCATATACGCCGATGAAGCTAATGATGTCACGCTCGCCCATCGCCTGCCTGAGAGCATTCCCGTAACCCGTGTGCATGGAAAGACTCCTCTTTCAATACTGATGAACCCGCGACCTGCCATCTACGCGAATCACCGCACGTTCCCGCGCAGCTGCGTCCGTCGTCTTGGGCGTCTTTTCTCCTCGAAGTTACCGGTTGCTCATGGAAGGACAGGTTTCGCGCGAACCTCGGCGCCCGCGGAACGCTCCGCCTCCGTCGCCAGCGCCGCTTCCACCTGCTCGTCGGACATGCCTTCCAGCTCTGCGACCCACTGGGAGAGATTCAACTCATCGCCCGCCATGTTGTCCGCTGCCGACCGGCCGCCCGACTCCAGGGCCGCCGCCATGCCCGCGATCGTCGGCGACTCGAAGAACACCAGCATCTCCAGCTCGGCTGCGAAAACCTGCCGCACCCGGGCCAGCACCTGCACGGCCAGGAGCGAATCGCCGCCGATCTGGAAGAAATTGTCATGCACGCCGATCCCCTCGATCTTCAGCACATCGCTCCAGATGGCTGCCACGCTCGCTTCGATCGCATTGCGCGGGGCCACGTGCTCGACCGACGCCGTCGCCGCCGCATCGGCACCGGTCAACCCGAGCTTCTCAGCCAGGCCGATGCGCTGAAGCTTGCCCGTCGACCCCTTGGGAATGTCGTCCAGGATTACGATCCGCCGAGGCACCTTGAAGTCGGCCAGCCGGCCAGCCACGTGCGTGCGAATCTCGCTCTCCGTGAGCGCGGCATCGCCGGCCAGCACCACCGCGGCCGCGACGTCCTCGCCCAAACGAGCATCCGGAATCGCGAACGCCACCGCCTGTTTGATGCCCGCATGCTCCAGCAGGACCTCGTCGATCTCTCGCGGCGAGATCTTTTCGCCACCGCGATTGATGAGCTCCTTGATTCGGCCGGTCAGATGCAGGTAGCCGTCCTCGTCGAAGCAGCCCTGGTCGCCGGTGCGGAACCAGCCGTTGGTAAACGCCTCGGCATTCGCCCGCGGATTGTTTTCGTAGCCGGGAGTGACGTTCGGACCGCGGATCACCACCTCGCCCACCTGCCCGCAATCCAACAAGTTCCCCTGCTCGTCCATAATGGCCACTTGCGGCCCGGCTGCCCGCCCTACCGTGCCGAACTTGCGCGGCTCGGGCGGCAAAGGGTTCGAGCACATCTGATGAGCGGCTTCGGTCATGCCATACGCCTCGATCACCGGTACGCCAAAGACGCGCTCCAGCTCCTGCCCTACGTGCGGCGCCAGTGCCGATGATGAGGATCTGACGAATCGAAGCCGTCCGCCGGCGAGGGTCGATCGGTAATTGTCAGCGCGTCCGAGGATCGCTTGGTGCATGGTGGGCACCGCCGTGTACCAGGTCGGCCGTAGCTCACCCATCCAATCGAAGAACTTCGTGACCACGAAACCCGGACTGCAGGCCACCGCCGCACCCGCCGCCAACGACGCCAGCGTCGCCGCCGCCAGCCCGTGAATGTGAAACAAAGGCATGATGTTCAGGCACAAATCGTCCGGCGTGAGTGATAGACTCGCCACGATGTGCCGGGCCGACGCACACAGATTGGCGTGCGTCAGCGGCACGATCTTGGGACGAGACGTCGTCCCCGACGTGTGCAACACGAGAGCAACGTCACTGGACCGGCTATCCTGCAATTGAGGCGCGACGCGACGTGTCGGGTCGCCATGCTTCGTGCGACCATCGGCGACCAGCCGGAAGCTGCCCGCCTCGCCCTCCGGATCGACGAGAACACGGAACAAAGGGATTCCGCGCCTCGCCGCCACGTCCACCACCGGATTGTCGGCATCGGCTTGCACGAGAACCGCCTTGGCGTCCAAGTCCTCCAGATAGAAATCGAACTCGGCGGCGCGATACCCCGGATTGAGCGGTGCAGCCACGGCGACCGACGCCACGGCCAGAAACGCCGACGCCATCTCCGGTCCGTTCGGCAACACGATGGCCACGCGATCGTGACCCGCGATGCCTGCGCTTCGCAATTGTGAGGCCGCTTCTTCAATCTGAAGCAGCAGCTGTTCGTACGTCATGGCAGGCCGGCCGGGAGCCAGCAACGCCGGCGCTCCCGACCGAGTCACCGCTCCGGCAGCAACCAGGTCGTACAACCTTGTCGCAGATGACTCGCCATCCGCGCGCGGCGCTGTGTGTGTGCCGGTGATCATGATCCACCTTTCCCAGCGATGTCAGAATTGACGAGAGAACAGGTTCGGCCGCCTGACACGCCTTGACCGCTTTCCCTTAAGCCGAGCGCTCAAGCAACCCGAAATGAGCCTAGGAACAACTTTTTCGTGTGACCACAAAACCGCGTATTCGACCACGCGTTTCTGCCATGTTGGTGAATTGACCGAAGTGGTTTGCCTAAGGTCTGCCTGCAACGTCCGGTTCCGCCCTACGGCAATTGCCGTCTCCTGGCAATTCCAAAGGAATACCAACACAGAGGCTCAGAGGCACGGAGAAGACAAGGCACAGGGCTATGAGCCTATGAGCTGTGAGCCAGGCATCTGGCTGAAAACTGGGAGCTGATAGCTGACAGCTTTTTTAGGTTGTGGTCGTGCCCGAACACCGCGCGACACTATCAGTATAATCGCGGGACATTTACAAGTCACTGCAGAGACATGCGCACAGAGACGGCCGTGTAGTCGCGGGACGTCTTCCATGCCGGCCCGCGTGCGGGCCGTAATCAATAGGCGAGGCGTCAGCCCCGCTCGATTGCGAGCAGACGATGGTCAGCCCCGAACGGAGCGACATTCCGATTTGATCTGCGAACAATGCGCCTTTCAACGCACCGGCCGACGACATCAACCGCGTATCGGCGCGGCGTTGTATCTGTCACCCCTGTCGGGGCTCCATCCAAAGAAACGAGTTCGGGGGGGGTCGCCGACCGGGGGCTTACGCCGCCCGGCTATTGCCCTCTGCTCCTTGCGGGGCAGAAGAGTACGACGATGGGCTGTGGGCCATGTGCTGTAAGCCATGAGCCGTGGACTACGAGCCAGACGCCCGGCGTACGCGTTCGACGAAACAAAGCCTGACATATATATGACAGGGACAGCTGATGGCTGACGGCTCTCCTCCCGCTACGAGTTGTCCTTGATCCACGCGATCAGTTCGTCCACATAAGCGAAGGCCAGGCAAGTCACCGTGTCGGCAGCGCCGTAGTAGATGGCCAGCCGACCGGTCGGCGCATCGCACAATGCAGCACACGGAAAAACCACGTTGGGCACGTCGCCCACGCATTCGTACGGGCGCTGCGGCGACATCAGATAAGGCTGAGCGCGATAGAGCACCTTCCACGGCTGATCCAGATCCAACAGCGCCGCCCCGTAGTGGTACACGAACCCGTTACAGCTCGTCAGCACACCGTGGTAGATCAACAGCCAGCCTTCCGTGGTCTCGATGGGCACTGGCCCGGCCCCGATCTTCGTCGATTCCCAACTGCCCCGTGTGCCCATCACGTGACGATGCTCGCCCCAGTGCACCAGGTCGGGACTGGCACTCAGGAAGATGTCGCCGAACGGCGTGTGACCGTTGTCGCTGGGCCGGCTCAGCATCATGTACTTGCCGCCGATCTTCCGGGGAAACAGCACGCCGTTGCGGTTGAACGGCAGGAACGCGTTCTCCATCTGCGTGAACGTCTGAAAGTCGCGCGTCCAGGCCATGCCGATCGTCGGACCGTGGTACCAGTTGCACCAGGTCACGTAATAGCGATCCTCGATCCAGCAGACCCGCGGATCATACCCGTACTCGAAGTGGCTCAATTCGGGGATGCCGCACTCAAACGCGATAGGCTCGGGCTGGATGTTCCAGGTCACGCCGTCGCCACTGGTCCCGCTGTGCAGACGCATGTAGCGCCGCCGGTCGTCGCACCGGAACACGCCGGCAAACCCGTCGCCGAACGGCACCACGGCACTGTTGAAAATACTGTTGGAGCAGGGAATCAGGTCCCGCGGAATAATCGGATTGCGCTGCGAGCGCCAGATCGGCTCGCGACAGCCGGCCGGTCGATCCTCCCAAGGTATGTTCGGCAGCGCCAGCCCCACCACAACCTGCTTTCCGCCGCCCAGCCCTTCGGGGCCGACCTGTGTCTTCACCGCCATGCCTGACTCGCTTTCCTTTCTTACCGGACGTTTTTGCCGGGCCCGGATTGCCGCTCTCCTTCGATCTGCGTCCCGGCACCCCGGCCGTCCGGCCTTATTCCTCGGTCCCACTTACCCAACCCAGTATCGAGCAGATATATTGGCGTGCATCGCGTCGCGCGTCCAGGAGGGTGGCATGCCCGAGCTGGATCTCGAGGCCGTGCAGCAGAGTCTCCGGTCTGAACACGCCCTGCTCAACAGCATCATCGATCTGAACCCCTACGCCATTTTCATCACCGATGGCGAGGGACGACCCCTGCGCTGGAACTCGGACGCCAGTTGCTCGCCAGTGCCGTCGAGAACGCGGGCGAGGGCATAGGCATCCTCAACCAAGACTGGATCCTGACATACGCCAACACCGCGCTAGCCAGAACGCTCGGGCAGGCCAAGCCCGCCGACATCCTGGGCCGCCACTGGCAGTCATTCTGCGACCCGTCGAACCTGGACCAACATGCCTCCATCCTGGCCACGCTCCAGCAGAAGGCACGCTGATCCGGACAGGTGCTCGGGGCGTTGCCAAGCGGACGCGCCATGCCCATGGCCGTCACACTGGCCGCATGGTTCAGTCGGACGGGGAAGAACCTATCATCGCTAATGTCCGCGATCAAAGTGCCGAGGAGGCGTATCTCGCCCAAATTCGCCGGCTTACGCTCGACGCCGCCCGTGCATTGGAAGAGGAGCGAGCCCGAATCTCACGGGAACTGCACGACGAACTCGGCCAAACGCTCACGGCGATCAATCTGAACCTCGCCTGGCTCACCTCGCGCAGCACGGGCTGGGACGTCAAAACACAGGAGCGGCTCACCGAGGCCAAGCAGTTCGTGAACCAGTTGCTGGACTCCGTCCGCAGCCTTTCCACCAGTCTCCGCCCCCCGATCCTCGACAACCGGGATCTGCGGGAGGCCGTGCGATCCTACGCCGCCGAGTTCTCCCGCCGCTCCGGCATCGCCTGCCGAGCGGTGGCCGTCCCCACCGACCTCGAAGTCCACGACCCGGTAGCTACTACCCTGTTCCGCATTTTCCAGGAAGCCATGACCAACGTGGCTAGACACTCCCTCGCTGCCAAATGCGGTATTTTCTTGCGATCGGTAGGTCCGGAAATCGAGCTCAAAGTACGCGATTCGGGGGTGGGGGCTGTTCCTAAGCGCTTGGAGGGTGTACAATCGCTCGGGATTGCGGGCATGCGAGAACGGGCTGCCAGTATGGGTGGAACCCTTGTTGTCCAGAACAGGCCAGAAGGCGGGGTGTGTGTTACGGCTCGCCTTCCCTGGCGCCAGGCAGAGAAACGGAACAACCCATGATCAAGATCCTCATTGCCGATGATCATCAGTTGGTACGAGTGGGCATTCGACGACTCCTTGAAGACGAGAAAGACTTCAAGGTGATCGGCGAAGCCGCGGACGGGAAAGAGGCGGTTGAGCTCGCCAAGAAACTCAACCCCGACGTCATCCTCATGGACGTGGCCATGCCGGGCATGGATGGCATGGAAGCCACCAAGCGGCTGGTCAAGAAGCGCAAGGATCCGGCCAAGGTCGTCATCCTCACCATGCATGCCGACGAGCACTATGCCGCGCGACTGCTGCGGATGGGAGCTTCCGGCTACGTGGTCAAGGACGCCGCCCCCGCCGAACTCGCTGAAGCCATTCGCACCGTGAACGACGGAAAACGCTTCGTTTCCGCGACTTTACGCGAGGCTTTGGCTCTCCGCGTGGTGGATGGTCTGGGCGACGAACCCATGGATCTGCTCACCGATCGCGAGTTCCAGGTTCTCGGTCGGCTCGCCAGCGGCGCCACCAATCGCGAGATCGCCGCGGAGCTCAACGTCAGCGTCAAGACCATTGACGCTCACCGTTTGAATCTCCTTGCCAAGCTCGGGCTGCGCAACAACGCCGAGCTGACGAAGTTCGCCATGCGGCACGGCGTCGTGCAGGTCTGAGCCGGTGCTGATGCGAGCCGGGCGCGAACTAAGCCGGTCTCCGCGTCTGAGGCGCCGCCCCGGAATCGCTTGCTCGCATCGGTGGACCTTCCTGACATGAACGCCTGGCATGAACGCCATGAGCCGTGAAGACCATCGTGACGCAATCATGTCACTCTAGACACGATCATGTTGCATAACTTCGGAACGCGAGCCCCGGGCCAGGCCTGTTCCCTGCCGGGGCTCGAGGCGTTTTGGGAGCTTGCCCGTCGACTGGATTCGCAGGACCGCCACCCAAAATAGGGAATTCACCCCGCCCCAGCGAGCAACGGGGTTGCCCCCGCCGTTTCTTTCCCTCGTGTCGTGCCATCTAATTGTCAAGCGGCCGCCCCACGATCAGAATTAGTGGTTTTCCCTTAACGACAACCCCTCATTCCTCTGAATAGAACCAAAGAGGCTCAGAGTCGCAGAGAAGACGAGATGTGAGAGAGTCAGCTATTGGCTGTCAGCTACCAGCCATGAGCTACAAGTCTGGCTCCCGGCCACTGACCACTGACAACGGACCACACTACGAACCGATTCACTCCTGGAAGATCTCGAGCGTCCGCACCTCGTCCGTCGCTGGCCGGCGAAGCTCGACGGTAATAACGCCGTCCGAATCGCAGCGATAGACTTCACAGACCGTCATGCTCGAAAACTCCTCGGTGTCGACGATCGGCTCGTTCACCGGCTGCCTGGAGAGCGGCATGGACGGATCGTACGGGAACAGTACGTCCGACCAGGCCCGCACGTTGCCGTCGGGCAAGCCGTTGGGGCCGATCGACGTGCACTCGAGATATCGCAGGTGTCCGATGTTGTGATGCGGGTGGTACCAGGCCGTGCGCTCCAGCGGCCCTTCGCCTTTGCGCGGTATCGGCGTGCCCGCGGGGAAGATCAGGTCGAAGAACTCCGCCCGCCCGTGATCGCGCAATCGGATGAGCCCGAAGTGCCGTGCGAACACCTCGCGGTAGCGCACGCGGTCCATCGCACAGATGGCTGCACCCATCGCCACTGACGTGAACGGCTTGTCGGTCAGCACCGTGCGACAGCGAGGGAATGCTTCCGCCACCATCTGCGAGACCAGCGGCAGCCGCGACGAGCCGCCCACCAGGTAGATGGTCAATCCCTCGTCGATGTGCACGCGCGGCTCGCGGTCGGCCGCCTGCTCGATCACCGATCGGAGCTTGGCGACCGCCGGCGCCAGCATGGGCCGCAGCCGCTCGTAGTACGCACTCACCGGGATCGACACCGGAAACCCCTGGATGCCGAAATCCATGGGGTTCATGAACAGCGTCTTGACCATCCCACCCGAGATCGTCTCTTTCTGCACGCGAGCCTGCCGGAGCAGTGCGTGCCGCGTAAGAGGAACGAGCGCGTCGGGCGACAGCTTCAACTTCTCGAGAGACATCTCGAGTAACACGCGGTCGAAATCGTCGCCGCCCAAATCTTCGATCCCTGTCGAAGTCAGCACGTGGAAGTCGTCGCCGTCGATCCATACCACCGACGCGTCGAACGTCCCGCCGCCCAGGTCGAACACCGCCACTGCGGAGGGTGCCTGTCGGGCCCGGCCGCCCCGCCCCGCCGTCAGACAGTCGGCCAGCTCGATGGCCGACGCCGTCGGTTCGTTGAGCGTCGAGAGCACCTCGAAGCCCGCTTCGCGAAAACACTGTCGCGTGATATGCCGTTGCGCCCCGTTGGCGTTGGCCGGCCAGGTGATGGCAGCCTCCAGCGGTTCGTCGGGCTGCACCATCCCCGAGGCACGGATCGAGTCACGGAGCGATCGGAGAAACCCGGTGAGCAGTTCGGCAACGTCGTAGCGGGCCGAGAAGCCGTCCATGCCGATCGTACCGCCCTCGGCGTAGCTGCGCAGATGCCGCTTGATCGACGGCAAATAGAAGCTGCCAGGCGCCGGCCCACGCTGCCCGAAACGGCGATCGGCCTCGATTCCGTACAGACGTTCGTCCGAGCCGCTCTCGATCAGAATCGCCGAGGGATAGACTTCCTGCACGATCGTGCCAGCTCCCGTCTCGGACCGGTGTAGCACGACCGAGAACACGCCGCGATCGTGCACGACCGCCACCGTGTGCGTCGTGCCGAAGTCGATGCCGAGCCGAGCCATGGGTTCACCTCCTGTTCACCTTGACTCGCGCGGGCTGGATCACCTTGCCGCGAACGGTTCGGAATCCGTGTTGAATCGCCTCGGCGACCACGTCGCCGGGCAGATCGTCGCGAAACGTCTCGCCGACGGCCAGATGGATCAGCGGATCGTACGCGTCGCCCACGTTGGGCGTGTACGCCTGCACTTCCGCGCTGCGCAGCACCTGGTCGAGCATCTCCGTGCCGCGAGCGAAGAACTCGCCGTGCACCGACTCCACGCCATCGCCTTCGGCCCGGTTGCGCTGCTCCATCTCGTCGCGCAGGGCAACCAGCGTGGGCAAGAACTCGGCGAAGCGATCATCGACGATCTCCGACACCAGCCGCTGAAACATGGCCGTTGCCCGATCGATCGGCTTTGTCCGGATGATCGCCTCATGCCCGCCCCGCTGCACGGCCGCCAGTTCTTCGAAGGCGTGCATGGCCGCGGTCATCTGCGTGTTGAGCGATTCGAGCAGCCGAGCCATGTCCGCTTCGGCCCGGGCCAGGATCGCCGCCGGCGAAGAGTCCGCCACCTCGATGCCGGCGTCGACCGACGACTTGGCGGACTTTTTCGGCTTGGTGGCTTTCTTGGTATCTGCCGTCGATTTCGCCGTCCGGACAGCAGCCGGCTTGGCCGCGGCCTGCTTGCTCGCCGCCGTACCTGCCGCCTTGCCTTCCGTCGTGGATGGGGTCGTCTTTTTTGCAGTGGTCTTCTTTGTGGCCATCGGAGTCCTCTCCATAGTCCACAGGCGTGAATCCGTCCTTGCATGCACTCAGTTCGCGAACCCCGACTTCCCGGCTGTCCACAAACCGACGCGCATTATAGAGCGCCCTGTCAAGCATGGGAACGAAAAAGACTCGGCGTGCACATGGCACGGTGCCACCGAGGTTTGGAATCGGGTGCAACACCAAAATGGCACCCTATCGTTGGCTATATCGGCTGCGTTTTGTCAACGAGTGAATGAAGCGGTACACTCGCGAAGGATCGCCAGAACGGCGGCGACTTGCTGCTGCATCCGCCCTTGCATCAACGCAGCAAACGCTCAGGAGTTGCCCGATGTCCATCGCTTTTCGCTTCGTCAGCGTCTGCCTGGCTGCCGTCATCGTCAACCCGAACGCCTCCGGGCAATCTCCAGCGTCCCAACGGTCGCTCAACGACCTGACCGGCCCGTGGCAGTTGTTCATCGACGACTATCTGATTGCCTCGCGGGATGCCACCATCGAGCGTGTGTATCACGCATTCGAGAAGTACCCCGGCAACCCGATCATGGTGGCCGACCAGCCTTGGGAGAACAACGTCGTCGTCTGCAACACGGTCCTGCCCGAAGAGGATGGCAGCGGCTACCGCATGTGGTACTACTGCTGGTCGCACAAAAACGATCCCGACAAGACCCACGCCTGCTACGCCGTCAGCAAGGACGGCATCCACTGGGAAAAGCCTATCCTGCGGCTCAAGCCGTGGAAAGTCACCGGCACCCTGGACACCAACTTCGTCGGAGCCACCGGTGATGTCATCCATACGCCCTGGGATCCCGACCCGTCTCGGCGCTACAAGTGCATCGGCGGCGGCGGTGAATACAAGTTCTCCTGCTCGCCTGACGGCATCCATTGGCAGCGACTCTCCCAGGGCTTCATCGTCAAGGGCGGTGACACCGGCACGTTCATGTGGGATCCTTTCGCGGGCAAATTCCGCGCCTACGTGAAAGTCAACGCGACCGTCAGCGGGCTGCGTCGCCGGGCGATCGGCTACAGTGAGGGCTCCACCTTCGAGAACTGGCCGGGCCTGCGTCTGATCATGGCCCCCGACGATCTCGACGACACCTGGGCCGAGCCCGGCTCGATCCATCGCTCGCACTTCTACGGCTGCCCCATGTTTCCGTATCAGACCATGTACATCGGGCTCATGTGGCTGTTCCGGGCCGATCGCGACGATGACGGCTACTTCTTCGGCCCGGTCTTCAACGAACTGGTCTTCAGCCGCGACGCCATCCACTGGAATCGCGCCGAACCCGGCCCGCATGGCCGGCCGCGCGTTCTCGACGTCGGCCCCACCGGTACGTGGGAAAGTGGCATGAGCTATGCCGGCTCACTCATTCGCGTGGGCGACACGCTGCGTCTCTACTACACTGCGGCCTCAAATCTCCACGATACGCCGCCGTTTCACGGCGAAATCGGTCTGGCCACCATGCGCAAAGACGGCTTCGTCTCGCTCGATGCAGCCTACAAGCCCGGCACGATCACTACGAAACGATTGACGGGTTTGAGCGGCGAGTTGCACGTGAACTATCGCGCGTGGGGCGGGAAGATCCTCGTCGAAGTGCTCGACGCCCACGGCCAGGTCGTTCCCGGGTACGGTCGCGACGAATGTACGCCGCTGCAACGTGATTCGGTCGATGCCGTGGTGACATGGAGGCACCAGCGCGAGCTGCCCGCCGGCGATGCGCCGCGACGGCTGCGCTTCGTGCTCGACAAGGCCTCGCTGTTCTCGTTCTCGACCGGCGACAACGTGCAAGTACTCGACGAGCCTGCCGGCCCCACGCTGGGCGTGCTGTTCACATTCGAAGGCGACAAAGGCCGCAATGTCACCGACAAGCTCACGCGCGACGGCGTCAGCACGGCCATCTTCCACAGCCGAGGCGGCAGAGTCGAAGAAGACAAGAATCACGCGGCCTTCGGCGAGAACGCGCTCAACGTTGCCTCGCCCTTCCGACCCGTGCAGAGCGTCGAGATCTCGGGCACGACTGACCTTGGCAAAGCATTCACGCTCGCCGCCATGATCAAGAGTGCCGACAACAAGCCGGCCCGCATCTTCAGCGCGTACAACGGCAATCGGCCGGTGAATTGCAGCGAACTGGTCTTCGACTGCGATCCGCGAGGCAGGAGCCTGGCCGGTCTGCGGCTCATCTGCAAGGGCATCGCCGTCGAGTCCGATGCCGTTCGCTTTGACGACAATCGGTATCACCACGTCGCTGTGACGTTCGACGACGGAGCCGTGCAGTTCTTCCTCGACGGCAAGCCAGTCGGCCAGGCCTGGCTGCCCGGCGGCGCCGGCGTCACGCTTGCCCGCAATCTACGCGTCGGCGAGGATGCCGAACTCGGCAGCGATGAGCAGTTCATGGGCCACATGGATGATGTGCTCGTGCTCGGGCAAGCGCTGAACGCCAAGCAGATCGCAAAGCTCGCCACGCAAGGCGCCGAGCCGTTCCTCCGCGACGGCATGCTGGACGTGCCTGCAGAATAAACCGCCTCGGGGGGCGAGCATCCTGCCCGCCTTTGATCACCAGCCCCTAGTCCCCAGCCCCCACCTCGCTCACCCGTCTTTGCGCATGATGTAGTAATAATTCAGGATGTCGTGATCCAACGTCTCGATTCGCACGTCACGGAAGCCTGCCTCGGCCAGCATCTCCATCGCCTTTTCCTTACCCCAGGCCGCTCCCAGTCCCATGCCGCCGTTGGTCAGCGCCACCGACATGCAGTGCATGCAAGAAATCGTGTAGATGAACGGCGCAATGGGATGGCCGATGTTGTCGTGCATGTGGCTGGACGCGCCGATGTCCTGCATGAGGAACGTGCCGCCGGGCCGCAGCGCTCGATGGATGTTGGCCAGCACGCGATCGGGCTGCTGCTGATCGTGGATGGCGTCGAACGCCGTAATCAGCCCGAACGCCTCGCGCTCGTCCATGGTCGAGACGTCGCGGACTTCGAAGCGAACATTGCGTGCGCCTCTGCGCGCCGCCTCCGACCGAGCCATCTCGACCGCATCGTCGCACAAGTCGTAGCCGACGAACCGGCTGTTGGGAAAATGCTCGGCCAGCGCGTTCAGCGCCCCGCCGGCACCACACCCGACGTCAAGCACGTCGATGCCTCGCTCCAGATCAGTGCGCAGATTCGGCACGAGCGGGATGATGTAGTCCAGCGGTCCCGCCACAGTGGTCTGGGCGCTCTCCTCCGCCATCACGTGATGAAATCGCTTGTACGCCGAATACGGAACACCCTGGCCGTGCTTGAACGCCTCGACCACATGATCCTCGGCCGAGCCCAGCACAGCCACCCACTGGCACATGGACGCCAGGTTGCTGGGCACCGCCTTGCGAGTGAGCACCTCCGCACGGTCGGGCGGCAGGACATACGTCCCGTCCTCGGGACGGTATTCGACGATGCCCCCGGTGACCATCGCCCCCAGCCACTCGCGCACGTATCGCTCGGAAAGCCCGGCCTGCTCGGCGATTTCTTTCGACTTCGCCGGCCCCAGTTCCGCCATGGTGTCGAACAGACACGTGCGATGGCCCGTCGAAGCCATCAAGGCCAACGCCGCATTGTTCAGGATCTCCAGCATACGATCGCTAAAGTTCGTTCCCGCGGTTTCTTGTACTGCTTGAGCCATATTCGTTATCACCTCGTGTCGAAAAGCTTGTACTTGCACTACCAGTCCAGGCAGGACAATGCTAGTGCCGATTCTGGCCGCTGACACATCGGAAAGCCGCAATCCCGACCTACCGAGGCCGGCGGACGCTCGCCGCCCGAAGCCACCCTCCGCCGCAGCCCCTGCCCTTTTTCGCTGAAAGCCGTACAATCGCGTAACGATGTCGGTAATCTATCTCGATAACGCGGCAACCAGCTGGCCCAAGCCTCCTTGCGTCGAGCAGGCCATGAGCCGATTCCTCGCCCACGACGCGGGCAACCCGGGGCGGGCCGGCCACCGGATGGCCATCGCCTGCGAGCGCATGCTCGACCGCCTGCGCGTCCAGCTCAGCCGGCTGTTCGACGCTCCCGATCCGCAACGCGTCATCTTCACTTTGAACACCACCGACGCGATCAACATCGCCCTGAAAGGTGTCCTGCGATCGGGCGATCACGTCGTCACCACCACGCTCGAGCACAACAGCGTCTCGCGGCCGCTCCAAGCCCTCGCCGATGCGGGCACCATCACACTCACTCGCGTGCCCGCCACCGACGACGGTTTCATCGCGCCGGCGGACATCGCCGCGGCCATCACGCCCACCACACGCCTCATCGCCTGCACGCACTGCAGCAACGTCCTGGGCACGATCCAACCCATCGACGCCATTGGTGCGCTCGCCCGCGACCGCGGCCTGCTTCTGCTCGTGGATGCCGCCCAGTCGGCCGGCGTGCTGCCCATCTCCATGCGGCAGATGCACATCGATCTGCTGGCCGTCGCCGGCCACAAGTCGCTGCTCGGCCCGCCCGGCACGGGCGCGCTGTTGCTCAGCGACCGCGTGGATGCCGCCCCGTGGCGTGAAGGCGGCACGGGCGGCGATTCATCTCACCCCGTGCAGCCGGCGGAGTATCCCTATCGATTGGAAGCGGGCACGCCCAACACCGTGGGTCTGGCCGGTTGGGCGGCCGCATTGGAAGAGATTGAACGGATCGGTCCGGGCAACATGCTCGAGCACGAACGAAAGCTCGCCGCCCGGTTCACTGATGCTTTCCGCGGTGATGACCGCGTTCGACTCCTCGGCCCCGACGACCCCGGTCGCCGCACGGGCATCGTCGTTTTTACCATGGAAAGCATCGCCCCCCAGGAACTTGCCGCTCTACTGGACGAGTCGTTCGGCATCGCCGTCCGTGCCGGCTTACACTGCGCCCCCTACATCCACCGGCAGCTCGGTACTTTCCCCGACGGTGCCGTGCGCGTCAGCCCGGGCCCCTACAACACCGTCCGAGACATTGATCTGCTGATCGACGCCGTCCGCCTCATCCGCGACCAGAGCGAGTTCGTGAGTTGAGGTTTGAGACTTGAGACCTGAGTCCTGAGGCTTGAGTCGTCACCAGCCTATTAGTGCCATAAATGAGACTCTTTAACTCTGGCTGACTGCTGATAGCTATTGGTGGGCGGTGGGGCTGGAGAGCTGCTGTTCAGCCGAGGCGAGGAATTGCGCGAACTCCTGGAGCGACATGCCGCCGACGGCCTGGGCGAGTTCTTTGCCGTCCGGCGAAAGCGCGATGAACGTCGGCACGCCGCTGATGCGGTAACGCCGGGCCAGCTCGCGCTGCTTGTCCACGTCGATGGACACGGGCACCCAGTCGGACAGCGCTTTGGCCGCCGCATCCTTGGAGAACACCTCCATGTCCATGATCCGACAGGGACCGCACCACGACGCCTTGAACGCCAGCAGCACGGGCTGATTCTTCTCGCGTGCGGTCGCGAGCGCCTGGTCGTAGTCATGCACCCACGCGACCATCGAAGCGTCGGCGGGCGCACTGGTTCTGCCGTTGACCAGGAACCAGATGATCACCAGGCCGGCGGCGATCAGCAGCAAAAACTTGCCCGCGCCACGCGAAGGCCCCCGCGAGCTCGCCGGGCTGCACGAGCCGTCGGTCGCGTCGTACTGACTGGATTCTCGAGGATGTTCGCTCATGACCTATTGTAGTCAGGACGTGGCGCATGTAGGAGAGCTGTCAGCTCTCAGCTATCAGCCGTCAGCCGGATGTTTGGCTCACCGCCCACAGCCCGTAGCTCAGAGCTTCTCGGGTCTTTCTCCGTGCTCCTCTGCGCTCTGTGTGGTTAATCAAAGGCTTTCTTCCGGATCGGCCATGCGGGTGATGCGGATGGCTCGCATGCCCTTGTGCTGATAGAGCCGGCCGGCGAACTTGTTGCGGTTCTCGACCTGAACGATGAGGTCGGAATCGGCCGGCTTGGCCGTGGGGATGATATCGCCGGGCTGCAGATGCAACAGGTCATCGACGGTGATGGTCGTGCTGGCCAGAAACGCCCGCAGGCCGACCTGGGCCCCTTTCACCTGGGCGGTCAGCCGCTCGCGCTGCTGACCGCTCGATGCCTTGCGCTGATAGGCCAGCCAGCTTTGCGTGGCCAGCTTGCCCATGATCGGCTCGACCACGTTGAACGGCAGGCACAACGTCATCGTGCCCGCCCGCGTGCCCATCTTCAACTCCAGGCCGATCACCACGACCACTTCGTTCGGCGCGACGATCTGCACGAGGTGCGGGTTCGACTCCGTCTCGGCCAGCGAGAACTCGACGTCCACCAGGTTCGCCCACACCTCGGTCATGTGCGTCAGCGCCCGGTCGGTGATCTTCTTCACCAGCCGCCACTCGATGGCGGTCAGCGGCCGCTGCGGAATGAACAGCTCGGCGTTCGACCCGCCCAGCAGCCGGTCGATGATCGGGTAGACGATGAGCGGGCTGATCTCCAGACACAATTGCCCTTCCAGCCCCCGGGCGTTGAGCAGATTGAAGCACGTGGGGTTCGGCAGCGAATGAATGAACTCGCTGTAGGTCAACTGCTCGATGGTCGCCACGCGGACCTCGACGATGGTCCGCAGGAACGCCGACAGCGACGCGCCGAAATTGCGAGCAAAGCCCTCGTGGATCGCCTCGAGCGAGCGCATCTGGTCCTTGCTGACCCGCTCGGGACGCTTGAAGTCGTACGTCCGGATGTCCTGCTGCCGCGTGCGAGACCGGCTGAAAACCTCCGGCTCGTTCTCGGTGCCCATGCCGGCGTCCACCGCCGACAACAGGGCATCGACTTCGGCTTGATCGAGTACGTCCGCCACGACGAAAGCATCTCCTGCCCCGGATGCCACCCGCTAGGGTGTGCGTGCGGCGGCAGCGCGAAGCATCCGCGCTGCCACAGCCCGTGCGGACTCGACGCACTGTCCGCGACGCGCAATCCGGTTGCTCGTTTATCGGACAATCACCTGGAACAGCTTGAACGCACGCTCGGCGGCCTTCAGGTCCGATAAATATGCTCTCATCAGCTCAGGGACAGGCGAAGGAATGCAGGAGAGTGGGCTGGCCGAAGGTCTCGTGGACCATCACGCGGTTGCGGCCGGCCCGTTTGGCGGCATAGAGCGCCTGGTCGGCACACTTGAGGAGGTCCGTGACGGTGTCGGTCTCGGCGGATCGCTCGGCCACGCCGGCGCTGATCGTGACATGCAGTTCCACGCCGTCGACCTGTACGGCGCTGGCTTCCACGGCTGCCCGCAGTTGCTCCGCCCGCATCGCCGCGTGGTCGACGCCTGCGTTGGGGCAGATGAGAAGAAACTCCTCTCCTCCCAGCCGACACGCCAGCTCGCCCGTCCCCGCCATGCGGAGGAGCGCCTCGGCCGTATGCCGTAACACCGCGTCGCCCGCATCGTGGCCGTACGTGTCGTTGCAGTCCTTGAAGTGGTCGATGTCCACCATGATGCAACTGAACGGCTGGCCGCACGCCTGTGCGACGTCCCACCCCGTCTTCAACTGATGCATCGCCTCTCGCCGGTTGGCCAGACCGGTGAGCTCATCGGTAATGGCCATCAGCTCCAGCTTGCGGTTGAGAATGGCCATCTCGGCGTTGGCTTTGCACAGTTCGCGCTGTTGTCGCTTGAGGTCGGCTTCCAGCGTGGTGATCCGGAAACCGGCGGTGACGCGAGCCAGCAGTTCCTGGGGATGGAAGGGTTTGGCGAGAAAATCGTTGGCCCCGGCCTCCAGCGCCTCAACCACGCGGTGCTTTTCGCTGTGGGCCGTCACGATGATCACGTAAACGAAACCGATCGCCTCGCTCGCACGGATCGTCTGGCACAACTGCAACCCGCTCATGCCCGGCATGGCCCAGTCGCTCAGGACGATCGGCGGCCCATCGCGATGCAGGATGCCCAGCGCCGTGGGGCCGTCCTGAGCAACCAACACCTCGTACTCCGCGCCGCGCAGATACCTGCTCAGCAACGCGAGCATGGCCGGATCGTCATCGACCAGGAGAACCCGCCGATCCATCGATCAATGCATCCCTCGGTTGAAAGGCACGTAGCCGGCCGGCACTCACGGATCCACGAGCCAGATATGAGGACCTGACCCCCATGGGGTTTCTGCCCTATTCGCTATCGGCCAGTTCGCGGGCCAACTTTTCAAACTCCCGCTCGCGCTGCACGAACGCGTCCACGACGTCCGGATCCAAATGCGACCCTCTGTAGCTGCGAATGATTTCGGCTGCCATATTGTGTGGCATGGCTTCCTTATACACTCGTGCCGTCGTCAGAGCGTCGTACACGTCGGCCAAGGCGACGATGCGCGCGGAGAGGGGAATGGCGGTGCCGGCCAGACCATGTGGATAGCCCGTGCCGTCATACTTCTCGTGGTGGTGATACGCGATATCCATGGCCATCCGGAGGAAATCCTGCCGGCCGCTGCGCTCCACAAGTGACCGAATTGTGTCACCTCCGATAATCGGGTGACGCTTCATGATTTCGAACTCGGCCGGGGTGAGCCGGCCGGGCTTGAGGAGAATGTGATCCGGCACGCCGACCTTGCCTATGTCGTGCAGCGGTGACGCCCACACCAGCGCGCTGATGAACTCGGGCGTGATCTCGGCCCGATACTTGCTCGTCCGAGCCATTGTCTCGGCAATGAGACGGCAGTAGTTCTGGACCCGCTCGAGATGCGCCCCGGTTTCAGGATCCCGGCTCTCGGCCAGCTTGGCCAGCGCCATCATGATCCCGTCGCGAGCCTCGTTGCGCTCCCGCCCGCGGATCTCGTTCACCTGGGCCATGGCAGCCGCTTCGGTAATCGCATGCAGGCCCGTCAGGGCGGCTTCCGAATACGCCGAGGCGGTGACCGGCTCACAGATGTTGAGCACCGCTACCACGCTGTCGGGACCGGACAACGCCATGGAAATGAAGGGCAGATCGCCCAGCAGTTCGTGATCGACCCGCGCGGACCAGTTCGCAGGCGGTTTGCGATCGGGCACGAACACGGAACGACCTTGCCTGAACACTTCGCCGGCAATGGGGGCTCCGATCGGAATGCGTAACTTGTCGATTGCCTCGGGAGCAATCCCGACAGCCGCGACCACCCTCAGGTGCTCGCCCCGGGCGTCAGGCACGAGCAATGAAACGCGCCGGCTCTTGAGCATGCTGGCGGCCGTCGAAACCAGCAGGTTACCGATCTCCTCCGGCGTGGTCAGCCCGCCCATCCCGGCCACGACGTGATACAGCCGCAGGAGCGACGAAGTACCCTGCAGTTCCTCTTCCTTCAACTGGTGATCCAGTTCGCGAACACGCTGCTGGAGTTGATCCAACTCGCGCGTGAGCCTGAGCTCGGCGGTCCGCAGGCGATGCCGCTCGACATAATCGCCCACACACTGTTCGAGGATACCGGACTCATAGGGCGATGGCAGGTATCGGACGGCCGGACCGTTGCGTGGCCACGAGATGCCGGTCGCGGCTCCCGGCTCGCCCAGGACGACGACGGTAACAGCCGGCGCGGCCGCCCCGAGCGTCCGCACGGCATTCTCGGCCGCAGCCAGGCCGGCGTCGATGGAATCGACCAGGACGACGCTGCAAGCATGAAGGTCCGAGGATGTTGTCCAAGACGGATATTCGACACTCCTCAGATCGAAACGATCGCCGAGACAGGCTGCCAGATGGGAAACCAGGCTCGGATCACGGCAAGCACAGAGAATGCGCGTAGCTGCTCCGCGCTCCAGCCCCACGGGCAGGTTCAGCAATGTGGAATCGAGTATCGCCATTCTTATCGGCCTTGGCCTTCTGACGATCTGTCGTAGCCCCGACCTTGCATACGCCTCCAGCGGCCCGGGCCTGGAGCCACGGTTGCACACAGAACTTGCCTGACCCGTTCATCGGCCGCCGGGATGGAGGTGTTTTCCTTATCGCGTGCGGAATGTCTCGGGTTTAGCAGCGGCCGGCGCGCAGTTCGGAGACAAGGTACTGCACAAGCGCGCTCCCCCCAGCCAGAAAGGGTGTGGGTGTGTTGCGATAGGCGGCCGGATCGAGCGGGAAATAGGATCGGCCCTGGTGGTCCGTGAGCCGGCCGCCCGCCTCTTGCACGATGATGGCGCCGGCGGCAATGTCCCACAGCTTGCAGTTGTTGCCGAAGACCGCGTCGAAGCATCCGGCGGCTACGAGCGCCAGATTCAGGGCCGTTGAACCGGTGGCTCGCTGCACCATGCGGTCGATCCAGCCGTGGACCACCGCCGGCAAGGGCTCTTCACGCCCCGAGGGCAGGCCGATAAAAACCTCGCCTGTCGGCGGCGTCTGCGAGCAATAAATGCGAGCGTCGTCCAGCCATGCTCCGCCGCCTTGACTGGCCGAGTACAACTGGTCGGTCATGGGATTGTACACCCAGCCGACGACGGGACTGCCCTGCGACAGCAGCCCGACCGACACAGCGAACATCGGCACCTTGCGCACGTAGTTGCGCGTGCCGTCAATAGGATCGATGATCCAGCATCGGCGAGCAGTGGCCACCGAGGCGTGGCGACCGGGATCGGACTGCGTCTCTTCCGAGATGACCGCATCATCCCCGAAGCGGCGGGCGATCGCGTCCATCAGAAAGTCCTGTACGGCCTGGTCGACGTCGGTGACTGGCGAACGGTCAGCCTTGCGACGGGCGGTGGCCGTGTACATGCGCTGCCGGGCCATCCCGCCCGCCTGGCGAATGATGCCCATGCAATCGTGACGAAGCTGTTCGAGTTCGGTCATCGGTCAGTGGTCAGTTGTCAGTTGCCAGTGGTCAGAAATAAGGTCTTTGGTTCGTTGGTCAGTAGCAGGAGAGGTTGCGGTTGGCAGTCTTGCCCATGACGAGCTCAAACCACCGTCCACAACTGACCACTGACAACCGACCACTGACACTCCTCAGCACAAATTCGCGAAGTCGCTCCGCAGACTCTGATAGAGCGACTGGTACGTCGGGTACAGCGCATTGTAGACCCGGGCCGTCGCCTTGTCCGGCTTCAACGTTTCGGTCACGCGAATGGCGGCCTGGCAGGCCTCGGGCACACTCTTGTACAGACCGGTCCCCACCGCCGCGAGCAGGGCCACGCCCAGCGCGCCGCCCTCGCGAGTGTTGATGGTGACCACCTTGGCGTTGTACATGTCGGCCTGCATCTGTCGCCAGAACGCGCTGGCCGCCCCGCCGCCCGAGGCGCGGACTTCGGTCACCGCCACGCCGCGGCGCCGCATGATTTCCACTTGGTCGCGCATGCCGAACGTGATCCCCTCGATGACCGAGCGAATCAGGTGCTCGCGCCGGTGCCGCACGGTCAGCCCAACCCACGCGCCGCGCGCCTGCGGATCGGGATAGGGACAACGCTCGCCGGTGAGATAGGGCAGGAACACGAGCCCTTCGCAGCCGGGGGGAGCCTGGGCGGCCTCCTCGATCAACTTGGGATACAGATCGCCCGGGTCCTTCTTCGCCTTGCGAGCCACCCGCACCTGCTCGGCCCACAGTGTGTCGCGCAGCCACTGCAGCGAGCCGCCGGCCGACAGCATGCAGCCGAACACGCACCACTTGCCCGGCACGGCGTGACAGAACGATTGCAGGTTACCCTCGGGATTGGGCACGGGTTCGTCGGCGTGGGCGAACACCACGCCGCTCGTGCCCATGGTGGCCGACACAATGCCGCTGCGCACGATCCCGTTGCCGACGGCCCCGGCCGGCTGATCGCCCGCCCCGCCGACCACCGGTGTGCCCGCTTTGAGCCCCGTCAGCTTGGCCGCCGCCGCGCTCACCGTGCCCGTCACTTCCGGCGATTCGAACACCGGCGGCATGAGGTCGGCGTCGATCTCGAGCTTCTCGAGCAGCCCTTTGTGCCACCGCCGCTTCTTGACGTCGAGCAGCAGCGTGCCGGCTGCATCGCTCACGTCACCCGCGTATTCGCCGGTGAGCTTGAGCCGAATGTAGTCCTTGGGCAGGAGCACCTTGAACGTCTTGCCGTACGTCTTGGGATCGTGCTTGCGGACCCAGAGGATTTTGGGAGCGGTAAAGCCGGTGAGCGCGACGTTGGAGACCATGCTGATGAGCTTCTTGCGGCCGCCCGCCCGCGATTCGATCTCCGCGCACTCGGCCGCGGTCCGCTGATCGTTCCACAGCAGCGCCCGCCGCAGCGAATTGCCGTTCTTGTCCACGAACACGCTGCCGTGCATCTGGCCTGACAGGCCGATGCCCGTGATCCGGTCCGGCTTGACCTTGGCCTTCTTGCACGCCGCCGCGATCCCCGCCACCGTCGCCTTCCACCAGTCGTCCGGCTCCTGCTCCGACCAGCCCGGCTGAGGCGAGTACACCGGGTACTCCACGCCCGCGGTGGCCAGCACTTTGCCCTTCTCGTCGCACAGCAAGACCTTCGTCGCCGACGTGCCGATATCGATTCCGCAAAGCAGTGCCATCTCGTGTCTTCCCTCTTCTCGTGTGGTACCGGCGCCCCGCCGGTGGCGTTCCCACCCCACGTTCACCGGGTTCGCAGAACCCGTCGTTCAGGCCGCCGGGCAGTATAACTGCAACGCCAGCAGCCCGAAATGCCCTTGGCTCTCAAGCCTGGGACCATTTAGAATGAATGGGAGGTTCCCATCATGTCCACCGAAACTCTCATGACCGCCGCGGAATTCGAGCGAATCGCCGATCAACTCGGCCCCTGCGAACTCGTCCGCGGGGAGGTGGTCAAATTGTCACCCGGCGCGGGCCCCCACAGTTCGGTTCCCGGAAAAATCGTGGCGATTCTCGGCGCTTGGGCTCTGCAGTCCAAAGCCGGGCGAGTCTGGACCAACGAGACGGGACTGCTCGTCGAACAACAGCCCGACACCGTCCGGGCAGTCGATGCGCTGTACTACTCCTACCAGCGATTAGCCAGGGGAACCTACCCGAGAGGATTTCAAACCACTCCTCCCGAGTTGGCGATCCAAGTCGTCGGGCGGGGACGAGGGTGGACAGATCTTCTTCGAAAAACCAGCGAATATCTGGCCATGGGCGTTGATCGGGTATGGATCGTTGATCCCGCCTCTCGGGCAGTCCACGTGTTTCGCCCGGACAGCGAACCGGTGATCATGGCCGGTCAAGACGTGCTGACCGACGAGATGATTCTTCCCGGCTTCAGTTGCAGTATCGTAGAATTCTTCACCGACTGATCCCGCCTGATGGTCCGGCTTCCACCGAATCCCTTCGCGTGAGCGGCGGCTGTGCATCGGCCCCGCCGGCTCATAGCTCACAGCTCACGGCTCATAGCTCTCCCAATTTGTCTGCCCGCCCTATTCGTGCTATTTTCTATGGTTTGGCGGCCGGTTCAGGATGCCGGCCGATTTCTTGGTTCCGGCTGACAGCCGCGACCCGGACAACGAAAAGCCGATCGCTGACACCCACCAGCTAACGGCTGACAGCTGATAGCTTCCGTCTTTGTCCGGCTCATGGCTCACAGCTCATGGCTCACAGCTTCTTTCCAATGAGCGACCCCTATTTCCAGACGCTGTTCGCCGACCGCATCGGCGGGGCGATGTACGGCAAAGGCACGGCCATCTACAAGTTCGAGAAAATCAAGCGAGCCAAGCGGGCGGCCATCGCCGATTTCCCCGATCGGCCGCTGCTGGACTTCGGCATCGGCGAGAACGACGACATGGCGGCCGAGTCGGTCCGCGCGGTTATGAAAGCCGAGGTCGACAAGCTCGAGAATCGCGGCTACGCCGACAACGGCATTCAGGCCTTCAAAGATGCGGCGGCCGCCTTCATGCAGCGCGAGTTCGGCGTCAAGCTCGACCCGGTCACGCAGATCAACCATTGCATCGGCACCAAGCCGGCGTTGGCCATGTTGCCGGCCTGCTTCATCAACCCCGGCGACATCACGCTCATGACCGTGCCCGGCTACCCGGTGGCCGGCACACACACCCGCTACTACGGCGGCCAGGTGTTCTCGCTGCCTCTGTTGCCCGAGAACAAGTTCTTCCCCGATCTGGATGCGATTCCGGAAGATATCGCCCGGCGGGCCAAGATGCTGGTGATCAACTATCCCAACAGCCCGACCGGCCAGGTGGCCGACGAGGCGTTCTACCGCAAGGTCATCGACTTTGCCCTGCGCCACAAGGTCGTGGTCGTGCAGGATGCCGCTCACATCCTCCTGACCTACGGCCGCAAGCCGCTCAGCTTCCTACAGGTGGACGGGGCCATGGAAGTGGGCGTCGAAGTGCACTCCATGAGCAAGGGTTTCGACATGATCGGCTGGCGTATGGGCTTCGTCGCCGGCCACCCGCTGATCGTGCGGGCGTTCGCCGATGTGAAGGACAACTCCGACAGCGGACAATTCATGGCCACGCAGAAAGCCGCCGCCGCCGCCCTCAACGATCCGAGCATTCCCGTCCGCATCCGCACCAAGTACGAGCGGCGACTCCGCAAGCTGGTCGCCACGTTGCGAGAGATCGGTTTTCAGGCCGAGATGCCCGGCGGCACCTACTTCCTTTACACCCCGGCACCGCGCGGACTGGAAAACGGTCCCACGTTCGCCTCGGCCGAGGATGCCTCGCAATTCCTGATTCGCGAACGTTCGATCTGCACGGTCCCCTGGGATGACGCCGGCCCGCATCTGCGGTGGTCGGTGACCTACATCGCCCCCACCGAAGCGGATGAGGACGCCTTGATGACGGCACTCAAACAACGGCTGGCGGGCGACCGGTTCGTCTGGTCCTGAGTCCGGCGTTCGCGCCGGCGGAACGTTCGCCATGCATGTGTAAAATTGAAAACACCGGGCGCCCGGTGAGGAACGCCCGGTGTTTTCCGGAGGGGAAAAGCATCGGGAACCGCAATCGCATCAAAGACCGCAATCGCGGGGAATTCGCTTTGTCCATCTGCCAAGTACAAGTCACTCAGCCAGATGGGCGGGATACTAGCATGGGACCGCCCCCATTTCAAGCAAAAAATTTCGCCTTGTTCGCAAATCGTTCCGCATAACACCGGGCTCGCGGCGCGACGCCGGTGACGCGGACGACAACAATCGGCAATAATTGCGCGTCCCCGTTCACCAAGGTTCGCTATCTCCTCGAGCGCCTCAGTGTCGACAGCGCAGCTGGGAAACTCGCGCCGCCATGTCGAACAAAAAACGGCGCGGAGCTTTGTCGCTTCGCGCCGTTTGCATTTTTGTTTCGATTTCCGGCCGGACGCCGCGACCAATGCCTCGAAGCGTCAAGCCCGCACCAGCGTCACATGCCGGTACCCGAGACGGCCGATCCCTCGAACGCCGCCTCTTCCTGCTCGCCCTGCACGATGATCGTCGGCTTGAGCAGGATGAACAGCACGGACTCGTCCTTCACGCGGGAACGGTTGGTGTAGGCCCGCTTGAGAATGGGGATCTTGCTGATGAGCGGGACGCCCGCTTCGACTTCCGTTTCGCCGGCCTGCTTCAAGCCGCCCAGCAGCACCCAGCCGCGGTCGGGCACGTTCACGCTCGTTCGCAACATGGTAATGTCCTGCTCGGGCAGCTGCAGCGGACCGGTAGCGCCTTGGAACACGCTGAATCGGGCATCGCTCACGAACGGCCGGACGGTCAGCGTCACGTATCGGCGGTCGGCCGAGACGGTGGGCAACACATCCAGCGTGCGGCCGCGCGGGATCATCGAAATTGTCGGGTCACGCCCACCCGCCGCCTGGCCGCCGACACCGCTACCCGGAGCGGGCAGATAGCCCGGCAAGGCCACGTAGTATGCCATGGTCTGAACAGTGATGTAGGCCCCGCGGTTGTTGAATGTCACGACGCGAGGAGCATCGACCACTGAAGAGCGAGCGTCCAACTGCGTGGCCCGCAGAAGGAAGTCCACCTGCAAGTTGTCGAGGAAGCTCCCGAAGATCTGGAAGGCCGGGATGGTGGCCGTCTCACCCGCCAGGCTGCCCGGGATACCCGTGCTGCGCGGGGCGGCCAGGGCCAGCGTGTTGTTGACGATGGGCACCGGCGTGGTATGCCGGCTCCACCAGTTGCCCGGACTGCCCGGCGGCACCAGGGCTACGTTCTGATAAGGCTGCTGCAGGGCCACCTGGTCCATGGGAGTGCCGAAGCCTGCCACAGCAGGGGTGAAGCCCAGTTGCGTGAACCGCCGCGGCTGCATCAACCGCACGCCGGTGACCGGATCGACGGCCGGAGCGTTTTCGATGAGGGCCTGATCCAACCCGGCGTTCCCCTGGTTCAAGACGATATCGAGATCCACGCCGATCTGCTCGAGGAAGTTGCTCTGCAGCCGGATGAACTTGGTCTCGACGGCCACCTGCAGATCCTTGGCCTCGCGGAGCTGACGGAGCAGATCCACGAGCTGTTGATGGGCCCGCGACGTGTGCGTGACGATCAGGCGGTCATTCCAGACCTGCAGCGAGCCGAGTGTGCCCTCGGGTTCCCAGGTGCCCGGCTCGACCTGGTTCTTGATCAGTTCCTCCAGGTCTTCGATGATTTCCTCGCGGCTTTCGTCTTCCTCATCTTCGCGGTCGCCGCTGCCATAGCCGCCGCCATAGCCGCCGCCATAGCCGCCGCCGTAGCCGCCGCCATAGCCGCCCATGCCCATACCCATCATGCCGCCCATTCCGAAGCCGTTGTCCTCGGAACGGAAGCTGGGGATGCGGATGAGCAGGTCGCTCACGTCGTAGACACGGGTGCTGGTGTTCTGGTCGAGGTCCTCACGGGTGCTGATGCGAACGATGCCATCGATGATGTCATAGTCAAGGGCGGCTTCCGGTCCGCCGACGTTCTCGAGCAGCAGGCGCAGGATGGTTTCGAATTTCGTGTTCTGCAGGCTGATTCCCAAGGTGTCGGTGGTGCGGTCGATGCCCAGAATGCCCAACGCGTTCCAGTTCACGTCGACGGACACGCCGCTCTGTTCGCGCAACCAATTCAGCACTTCCTCGAAGCTTGTGCCTTCGGGGAAATCGATGCTGGGAACGCTTTCCCGCAGCCGTTCGCGGGTACGACGATCCGCTTCTTCCTCACCGGTGAGACCGGCCCCGTAAGGGTCGCGCTCGGTGATGATCCGCCACTCTTCGTCGCTCGGATAGGCGATGATCTTGTCCCCGGCTCCGGTCACGTTCGGAATACGGGTCGATTCGCCTTCCTGCAGCGCCTCAGCCATCTTGGCGAAGATGGCCTGGCGGTCTTCCCGCTGCTTCTTGACCAGCGCGGCGTCTTCCATGATGTCGAGCATGAACTGGGCCCGTTCATAGCTCGGGTCGATGACCAGGATTTCCCGGAGCAGTTCGGCCGCCCGCTCGTACTGCCGCTCGCGGCGAAGTTCCATAACTTGGTCGAACAACTGTCCCACACGCTCCTGCCGCTCCTGTTCAGCGCGCTCACGACGCTGCTCCTCCAGCTCGCGGGCGGCCCGCCGCTGCTCGGCCGCCTCGGCCTGCTCCAAGGCACGCTGCTGGCTCTCGATGAAGCGGGCGAGCGAATCGAGCTGACGCATCAGTTCGCTGTATCGCTCAGGGGGCTGGAAGTCACGGCGGGCTGATTCGACCTGGCGACGGGCCAATTCGAGCCGTTCACGAGCAACGTCGAATTGGCGGGCTTCGATGGCCTGGCGGATGTCGCGTTCGTTCTGGCGGAAGAGCACCTCGACGCGCTGGGACACCGCGCGGCGCCGCTGTTGCACTTCGTCGAGCAGCCCGGGCTGGCCTTCAGCCCGGCGGTACTGCCGCACGAGTTCCAGGCCGCTCAGTGCTTCCGGCATGTTGGGCACAATGCGCAGAGCTTCCTGGAAGCGGAGCTCAGCCGCGTCCAACTGGCCGCGGCCCAGGGCCTCGTTGCCCGCGCGAACCGCCTGGGCAGCCAGACCGGCGTCACTCGCCGGCGCGGCCGCCACCGGAGCCGCCTGCGGCGCGGCCATCGGCGGACGCGGAGCGGGCTCGCCCGGGCCGGAGACGAAATCGCGGTTCACCTGCACGGCGGGCTGGGTGGCTGCGGCCGCCGCCGGACGGGTGGCCGGGCTGGCGAGCCGCGACTCCAGTTCTTCCTGCCGAGAGATGGTGGTCAGCCCGTTGCGGGCACGGTTCTTCTGATCCTCGGTGGCGTAGGGATTGTTCTGCACCGCCCGGAACAGCGCCGCCGCCCGAGTGCGATCGTTGGCTTCCAAGGCGGACTCCGCGTCCTGCAGATCGCGCCGCGCCTTGTTCGACTGATTGATCGCCACCACCACTTCTTCGACCAACTCCCCGCGGGTGCGGTTCTGCTCAGCCGTCAGTTGGTTGGGCTCGATCTCCATCAGCAAAGCCTTGGCCTCGTCGTACTGGCCGGCTTTGAACATCGAGGCGGCTTTGTCCAGCTTTTCCGCCGCGGTTTGGGCCAGGCCGGGAGAGCCCAGCATGCCTACGATCATGGTCGTCACAAACCATCGGGGAAGATTCCTGCCCGTACTCAAGGAAGGCCTCCTTAGTCTGCGCCTGCGGGAGCCACCAGGGCGGGGACAGACCGATCGTGGACGGAGCGTGGCACACTCCACCCTCAGGTCCTCTCAATGCGGTGACCGCGCCACTTACCCTTTCCCATACGAACGACAAAAGGGACAACTACTCGTCAAGCCCATACAGGGCCGGCGAACGCCGCCACTTCGCCGGCCATGCACGCCAAGTCTTATTCCCCCCGTCGCTTCCGACGCAAAGCTTACCTCAGGTCGGACCCGGACGCCAGTCCAGGGCACCGCCCCATGCTCCGCTTACGACGTCGGCGGGCCCCGCGCCGGGCCCGATCAGGCGGAAACTCCGCCGCAGACGGAGGTTAGGTCAGCGATCGTCTTCCGTGAACCGGCCGCCGGGACGCACGCCCCGCGGAGGGCCATATCGATCCAGGCGACCGCCCGGGATGCGCCCCCCGCCGCCGCCCGTCGGAGTGATCATCTCGCGGCCCGCCCCCTCCCTGGGCGGCGCGAACTCCGACGCCATCTCTCGACGTCGCTTCACGTCCTCGGCCACGAGGTGCTCTTCCACCTCGCCGTCGCTGCGCACGAAGAGCACCGCATCCGTCGGCTGCGGGTTGCGATACTGGATGGTATTGCGCACGAGACTGCGCTCTTCGTACGGGACACCCTGATCGACCAGGACGGCCACCGCGTCATACTTGAAGCTCTTGAGCCGCTCCTGAAAGGCCACCGGCTGTCCGAGGCCAATGCTCTGATTGGTGGTCTTGTCCCACTGGCCGTTCGCCCACTGGTTGATCTCGACGGCGATGGTCTGTTCGGAGCGAATCTGCGTGCAGAACAGATACTGGATCGGCTTGAGCCGCACCGGGTCCGACCATTCAGACCACTCGCCCGCGAGCACCAGTTTGGCCGCATCTTCCGGATTCCGCAACTTGTCGATCTGACCGGCGTGCAGGTTGAGTGCCCAAATTCTGACCCGGTAGCGGTACGTCTCGCCCGGCTCGGCGCCGAGGTCGGTCACCCACAACAGGTCGGTGTCAGGACCGAGTGTCGCCTCCTGGGCTTCCAGTCGCCGGTTCCGCTCCTGCTCGATCCGCTGCCGCAGCTCATCGACCCGCGGAGCCAGTTGGTTGGCCAGTTCCTGAAGGTCGGTGCGCTGCTTGGCCGTCAGCGCGGTGTTGTTCTCCATCAGTGCCAAAATTTTGCTCTCGGCCTCGATGTAGTTGCCGGCCGCGATCAGAGCGTCGATTTCCTGCTTGGCCTTTTGGTAGTTCACCCGTCCCCCCTTGTCGCCGTCGAGGGCGGCGAGAGTGGGTGCGGGAACGGCGACGTTGTAATCCTGCGTCCAGTCGAACGTCGCCCCGTCGGGGAAACTATCCGGCACGCTCCACTCGGCCTGCATCTCCGGAGGCAACAACGGCTGGAACGGCGGACGAAGAATCTCGTCCTGCGTCCGCAAGGCCTCGGTCTTGAACCTCTCGAACAACTGGTACTCGTCGGGCGGCATGAAGGGCCGGCCGTTCTGAGTGTACATCTGCAGCGTTTTGGGACCGCTCAGGATCACCGGCGTGTAAGCGCGGGCCACCTTCTCCGTCGGACCCCAGTCGCCGCTGGGCAATCGCCGCTGGCGCTCCGCCTCCACCTGCGTGACGATCAACAGCTGCCGGTTCACCGGGCCGGGCGAGTACTTCGCCTTGATGAACGCCTCCTGCTGCGCGCGGCGGGGAATGGTCGCGAAAACGGCTGCCCACGACACGTCGCTGCTCTGCTCGGTGACGCGTGGCTCAGGCGCACGAGCCTGCTGCTCACCGAAGAGAACGACCTGAGGGGACGGCAATGTCACCTGTCCCTTGCCCGCGGTGCACACGGGCTTTCCGGGCGGCAGGATGCCCACGAGATCAAGTTGTCCCGACTGTTCGACGCCGAGTTCCAATCCGGGAACCGGAGGGGCCAACTGTGCGAACACCACCGGCAGATCGGTCGCGTTTCGTTGAGCCGGCGGCGATGGAGGCTTCCACTCCGTGACTTCTTTGGAGCCGGCGTTCTTGAGTCTGCCGAGCATCTGGGCCGCCTGCTCGTCCAGTGCGGGATAGAACGCAGACGGTCCGAGCGTCTCGCCGGACACCTCGATCACATAGGGGTCCTGGATGACGTACAGGAAGAGCATGGCCGCCAGCACGGCCCCCGCCACCCCGACTACGATCTTTTCGAGATGTCGCTCGGCGAAGCCGACGTTCTGCTTGGCCATAAGTCCACTCTCCTCGGACGAATGCGTATTCCCTTTGGTTGCGGCGGCGACGAGCGGAATTCCTGAGGTTCCGCGATGTTCTTCGACGCCGCAGAAAAGCGAAGTTTTTCGAGCCTCGCCCCGTCACGCGGGACGACACGCTTTTGGTTGCCGAACCCACGTGATCCGGTCAGTTGTCCCCCGGACCGAATCGTCCCCGTCGCGGTCCGTCCGGCCCATATCCCCGCGGACTGAAGCCGGGACCGAAGCCTCGATCTCCACCGATGCTGCCGCCGGCGGGACCGCCCACGGTGGGGCTGACCCAGGTGCCGGTTTTGATGGTTTCAGGCATCAGATCGACGTACTTCTTGTCGCCGATCGTGAGCGCGTCGCGCAGAATGCAATGCTCGACTTCGAGACGCACTCCAATGACCGGCGCCGGGCCGTAGATGTAGCCCCGCAACGTGGGGTCGTAGGGGATGGCCTCGTAACTGACGGACAGCGTGGTGTAAAAGCCGATCTTGCTGATCTCGTCCAAAACTCGCAAGAGGTAATTGGAGTCAATGACCAAGCCGATCGTCAGCGGGATCACGTCCAGGTTCTCGCCGGCCTGCCGGTTGGTGAACAAGCTGGACGACGGCGGCACCGGATCCAGCACGCTCTTGGCCTGCGAGTGCGAGATGCCCATTGATCGCCCGGATGTTCCCACATCACCGCCGGACGAAGCCTTCAACGGGCTGCCGGTGATGAAGTACACCAGACGCTTGACGGGCAGATTGCCCACCCAGCGATCCTGCTCGGGCAGTTGATTGGCCACCTCGGTGTTGAGCCGCGCGAGAGCCTGCAGGATGTCCTCCTGGATCCACAGGCTGCACTGGGCCTCCCACATGATTTCCGGCGAAGGATAGCGATCGGTGATCAGGGATCGCGGATCCAGCGATTCGTCCTTGGCGTAGCAGTAAATCTCGCGAGCCCGCTTGACGCTGGCTCCCGCGTGAGGATCCTCTTTGACCCATTCCTCTGGGCTCATGCCGTCGGGAATCTGGGCGGCCGCGCCGGGGAATCCGCCGGCCGCAGCCGGTCCGAATCCGGCACTAAAGCCGAACCGCCCTCCTGGTGCCGCCGGCGAACGGACACCACCCGGCATGGGCAACAGATTCGTGCTGGCCGCCGGCGTCTCACCTTCCTGCAGCATTTGCCGCTGCTTGGCCCGCAGGATCTGCTCGCGGAAATCGTCGATCTCCGCCTGGCCGGGCTCATCCTTGGCGTTGAGCAGAGCCAGCAAGGCAAGCCGCTTGCGGTCGCACTCGTCTTTGAACTCGGTGGCGTCGAAACGTTCCTTCGGCTCGGGGAAGACGTCCGGATGCAGCAGCGTGCGGGGCGTAGTCTTGGCCGCGGCGGCGAGAAATGCCTGCACGCTCCGATTCACCTCGGCCTGCTTGCGGCGCAATTCCTCGATCACGCGCTCGTTGGCCGCCTTGCCGGGAATGCCTTGCAACCCGTCATAGACCGACTTATCCGCGGCCAAGTCCGCCTGGGCCGTCGGCAGAAACATCCCCAGGAGGAGCAGGACGATGGACACCAGGGCCAGTGAGCCGCAGATCACGATCGTCAGGTTCGCCTTCACCCATTGCTGGATTTTTGCCATTTATCTCACCATCCTTGAACCCCGAGCGGAGGTCGATGGAACTCTGGTGTCCGTGTGCGGCTTCAACCGGCTCCACCGTCGGCGGGCGCCGGTGCGGGCTTCTCGCCCAGCACGACCGCGATGACCACTTGGAAGGCCCAGTCGGTCGCCGTGGACTCCTTCGTCACCGGATCCGTCTTGGGCGCGTTGAGCACCACCGACGGGATCTCGCCGGCGGACACGGTTCTTGCGCCGCCGGCGAAGCCGACGGGCCCGGTATCCGACCGGGAGACCTGCGACAGCGACCAGCCGTCAACCCACTGAACGGCGGCGACGTAGGCCTCTTTGTCCTTGGCCTTCTCCAGGTTGGCGAAAAAGTTCTTCTTGACGAACTCGTAATTCTCGGCGTGCGTGGTCTGGCCCGTCATGGTGATGATGAACCCGGGCTTGGCTTCACCCGATGGCGCATCGCCCGTGACGGCACCGCGGCGAGCCGCCGCCCGGCGAGCGTTGAAGTCGCTCATCACGTCCGGCGTGAACTCGCTGGTCATCCCGGTGATGAAAATCTGCTTGCGTTTCGGCCGGGCGTAGGCCTCGGGATTTGAGGCGATCAACTCACGGTAGGCCTCGGGCCCCTTGCGCATCGCCTGGTTGAGTTGTGGATCCACCGGCAGCGCCGAGTGAATCATGCGCAGGATCGCCGGCCAGACCGACTTCTGAGCGTGCAGCGACGCCACCCGGTCGGCCTCGGAGATCAACTGGTCGTTCATGGACAGCAGCTTTCTCGTGATCTCGTCGAAGTGATTCGAGAGATTGATCACCGTGGTGGCCCGATCGACCGGCGTAGCGCCCGCAATGGTGGCGCTGTTGAGGGCGGCGATGGCGTTCGGATCGACCTTGGGGTTGGTCTGCTCCTTGTCGTTCGGATCGTAGACGACGTTGAAACTCTGGGCGGTGCCGGTCGCTTTGGCTTTTTCGATCACGCTGGCGTCGCTGAACGTTCGTCCCCAGACCACCAGCGACGAGAGGACCAGACACGCGGCCGCTCCGTAGAACCAGGGCGTCTTGCGGCGCCAGACCACCTGCTTGGCGATCTCGGGCGGCAGCAGGTTGCTGGTGATCTGCCCCTGCCCCAGCCCCTGCAGGGCCAGGCCGTAGGCCACACCGAAGCTCATGAGGTTGTCCACGAGCACCGGCGCGTTCGCCACACCGCTGACGTTCAGCTTGTTGAACGCCGCGGGCCGCACAATATCCATCCCCAGGTTTTGCTGTAGGAACTTCTGCAGGCCGGGCAGCTTGAAGGCCGCCCCCATGGCGATGACCTTGTTGAGCCGCACGCCTCGCCGCGACGAGGTGAAGAAGCCGATCGATCGCTGCACCTCGGCGACCAGGTCGGCGAAGACCGGCCGCATGGCCTGGAAGATCTGGCGAGCGTATTTGCTCTTGGCGGCATCGCGCTTGAGATTCTCAGCCTTGCGGAACGAAACCTTGAAGGTCTTGGACAGGGCTTCGGTGAAGTTGTTGCCCCCGATGGGGATGTTGCGGGTCCACAGGCTGCCGCCTTCGACCACGATGAGGTCGGCGTTTTGTGTGCCGATGTCCAGGATCGCCACCGGTTCGCTGCCGACGATCCCGTCGTAGACCAGAGCGTTGTAGAGCGCCAACGGACCGGACTGCACGGCCGCCGGCTCGAGGTTGAAACCGGCCACGAAGTGCAGGTGGTTGCGGAGCAGTTCGCGCCGCATGGCGAAGATGCCGACCTCCGTCTCGCCCTCGCCCGAGGTGAACGTCTGGTAGTCCCAGATGACCTCGTCCATGTCGAACGGAATCTGCTGCTGGGCTTCGTACTTGACGATCTCGGGGATTTTCTTCTTGTCGACGGGAGGTAGCTTGCTGAACCGGGCCAGCGTGTGTTGACCGGGCACGCCAACCACGATGGTTTCCTTGGACAGATCGTGCTGATCGAGAAACTTTTTCATCGCTTCTTCGACCAGCGCGGTGCGGTCCACGTCGGGCTGGGACAGGATCTTGGGGTGTTCGATATAGACGTATTCGATGGCGTCCAGCCCGTTCTCGCCAGGCTGAACCCGGATCGCCTTCAGGGCGCATTGCCCTAAATCGATACCCCAAACCGGTTTACTCGCCGCCATAGGCCTCTCCTTTGCCGCCGGCCAGGCGGGTTCGCCGAACCTGCCAGGTGTAAGCCGGTCTGCGGTGGCGCTGTGTTGTGAGGATTGGCAATCGACAACCTCCCCGGACTACTCGAGGCGACCCGCCGATCGCGTTGTTCGCGGCCGGCCGACAACCCGTCAGGGATGATGAGGAAACGGTATGACCTCGGTTCGCGTGCGTCCTGACCCCGTGCTTGGCGGCGAGGGCCGCGCTAACAAGAACAGGACCGTTGTTGCCGCGTGCCACGTCCCACGACAAGTATTCAGGCCGGACGGGGACTTGTCAAGCAACGCACCGGCCAGCGTTGACACCGGGTGGGGCCCGATTAGAATGCCGCGAGTCGATGGGCATATGCGGCGGAAAAGCGTGGTCCCGCCGGTACGGCCGCCCGTCGATCCACCCTCGAGAAGATCTGATCAAGGAGTCTGGATGCCCCTGTCAGGGTGGTCCCATTGCGTCAAGCGGTTTTCCGGGTTGTGCGCGGTGCTGCTCCTGCTGGGCTGCGAGCCGAAAACCGAGCCGCCGGTGCAGAACGGCCCGTCGCGTCGAGCCGGCGAAATTGCGGCCGCCCGTCTGACGGAATCTCCGTCTCCCATCCCTCCGCGCGATCTTCCCGTGCGGCCCGCCGGCCCGGCCGAGACGCAGCCGGCCAACAATTATGAGGAGATCGTCGTTCAGGTCCCCGATCCCGGGGATGAGCTGCAGGCGGTCCAGGCGGAACTCGACCGCATTCCGGCAGAGCTCGAGCAGATCGACAAGGAACTGGCCGTCTCGGATATCACGCCCATTCAACGACAGATTCTCCAGGAGAAGCGAACCAGTCTGCTGGAGCGGCAGGTCGCGTACCCCCAATTGATCAAGCGTCTGGAGAGCATCCGCCGGCCCAACGTCGTCCGCCTCAGTCTGGAAGAGGCGGTCCGTCGGACGGTGCTCAACAGCCACGCCATCCAGGTGGCGGCCTACAACCCCGCCATCGAGTCGGGCCGGGTCGTCGAGGCCGAGGCGCAGTTCGACGCCGTCTTCTTCACCGACTTCACGTACGAGAAGCAGAACCGTCCGAGTGCTTCGCAATTGAGCGGGACGGACACGCAGACGCGAGTGTGGACGAGCGGCATCCGCAAGCTGCTGTCCAGCGGCATGCAGGTGCAGACCGGCTACGCGGTCACACGCACGGAAACCGACCTGATCTTCCAGACGCTCAATCCGGCGTACTTCAACCAGTACTTCGTCGAGTTCCGCCAGCCCATCCTCCGCGGGTTCGGCATCGACTTCAACCGTTCGCAGATCGAGCTCCGCAAGCTCGACCGCAGCATCAGCGAGGAGCAGTTGCGGCGGCAGATGCGGGAGACGATCTTCAACGTCGAGCAGGCCTACTGGCGGCTGTACCAGGCCCGCCGAAGCGTCAGCGTGGCCGCCCGACTGCTGACCAACCTGGAGACCATTCTCAACTCGCTGCGCGAGCGGCTCGATCTGGGTTACGACGTCTTCCGCGCCCAGGTCAAGCAGACCGAGGCCCGCTACGAGGTGCGGCAGGCTGACTTCATCCGCGCCCGCAACCAGGTCCGCAACGCCGAAGACGCGCTCAAGGCACTGATCAACGATCCCGATTTGAACCTGGTAGCCGACCTGGAGATCATCCCCACCGATCTGCCTCGCGTCGAGCCGCTGATCGTGGACGTCCTGGGCGAAGTGACGGCCGCCCTGTCGTACCGGTCCGAACTCCGGGAAGCGCGGTTGCAGATTGAGCAGGCGCAGGTGGCCATCGGCATCGCCAAGAATCAGGCCCTGCCGCGACTGGATGTGGTCCTGCGGTACACGGTCGACGGGCTGGGCGGCAATTGGGATCGCGCGTTCAAGCAGATGTCGAACAAGGATTTCGACGAATATCTGCTCCAACTGCAGTTCGAATGGCCCATCGGCAATCGCGGGCCGGAATCGGTGTTGCGGCAGGCTCGGCTCCGCCAGGCCCAGGCCATCGCTGCCCACCGGGCCCAGATTGAGAACGTGATCCTGGAAACGCAGACCGCCATCCGCGATCTGCACTCGGCATATGACCAGATCGGCCCTGCCCTGCGGTCGGCTCAGGCCAGCCAGGAACAGCTCGTTGCCACGCAACTTCGCCAGACGGCGCGCGACGTCGCCACCTTGCAGGTCGAGCTCGATGCTCACGAACTGCTGGCCAGCGCACGGCAGAACCTGCTCCAGGCTCTGGCCGACTACAACATCGCCATGATCAATCTCGAGCGGCGCAAGGGCACGCTGCTGATGTATAACAACATCGTGCTCAACGGCACCTGTGACGAAAGCCAGCTCGAGCCGTTGCGCCCCGTCGGGCCGTGACCCAAGAGCTGTGAGCTTTAAGCTGTCAGCTATGAGCCGGACGAGAGGACATCCTCTCGCAGGGGCACGTCCATCACGGGATATCGCTCCCAATTCGGCGCGTCAAAGTGCCACCATTCAGTTCCGTAGTTCTGGAAGCCCTGTCGCTCCATGGCCTCGATCAGCAGATCGCGATAGTAGCGGGCCTCGACGCTGCCGCCCGCGTAGTCGCGATGAGCTCGGTCGCTGAACTCGTCGTAGGCACTGGGCATGGGCAGTTCCCGCCCCCAGGCGTCCACGAGCGTGACATCGACGGCCGCCCCGCGGTTGTGCCGCGATCCCTTGGCCGGGTCGGCCACGTATCGCTCGTCCGGCATGACCTCCCACATGAGCTTCTGCACGCTCAGCGGTCGATACCCATCGTGCACCTTCAGGCCATAGCCCCGCTGAGCGAGGTCGTCCTGCACGCGGCTCAGTCGGTGGGCCACGCTTTCGCGAAGCAGACAGCGGTTGACCGGATATAGCGGCCGGCCCATGAAGTTGTCCGCGGTGGCATAGCGGATGTCGACCAGAATCCGCGGGTCCACGTCAGCAATGTCCACCAGCCGCTCGCGGCTCTGCGAGCACCCCGCCGCTGCCGCAAGTAGCATCGCCGCCAGAATTCCCACTCTTGACCGATGCGATCGTATTACGAGCATGTTGAGACCTCCTGCGAGCTGAGCCGCCCATCGTTATCGCCGCAACCGTGGCACGTGACAAGTCGTGACCCGTATCGCCACTTGAGCCCGGAGCGACCTGGCGATACCCTGCCCGGTACTCATCGGCAAGGCAGATACTGTGAGGCACGCTTCGGGCGTGCATTCGGCAGGAAGAATGCCTGTGCCGCAAGCACGGCTCTCATGTCATGGGCGATTCCTGCCGCCACCCGTGTCCAGCGGGCTCCCGAAGCCCGCGCTCAGAGGGAGGGGTCTCATGCGAAACGCATTCGCTGCGGCATTTGTTCTCTGGATTCCGGCAGGATTGACCGGCTGTGCGGCCCAGACGCGACAAATCGCAGTCGCCGAATACCACGACAAGGTGTACGCCTCCTGGCTGGGCCAGTGCATCGGGAACATGTACGGGCTGGCGCACGAATTCAAATACAACGATGAGCCGCGGACCGAGCCCATCCCCGGCTGGGCCGACGAGACGCTCCAGCGGATGCGCGAACATAACGGGGCGTTTAGCGACGACGATACCGATATCGAGTACGTCGATCTGTTCTGCATGGAGAAGTACGGCCCCGAGCCGACGTACGAGAATTTGGCCGAGTTCTGGAAGAAACACATCAACCGTTACATCTGGGTGGCCAACTACTCAGCCCGCGACCTGATGAACCGCGGCTACCTGCCCCCGCACACCGGCCGGCGCGGCATCAACACCAACTGGTTCCAGATCGACCCGCAGTTGGTGTGCGAAATCTGGGCTGTCACCGCGCCCGGCATGCTCGAGTACGCCGCGGCCAAGGCGGACTGGGCGGCCAAGGTCACCAACGATCAGTACGGCACGCATCCGACCATCTGGTACAACGTAATGTGGTCGGCCGCGTTCTTCGAGTCCGACGTCGAAAAGCTCTGCCAGATCGGCTACGAAGCCCTGCCCGAGGACAGCATCTTCCGCACGGCCATTGACGATGTGCGACGATGGAAGGCCGAGCACGGCAGCGACTGGGTCGCGGTCCGCAAGAAGATCAAAGAGAAATATCACGACGGTGTGGGGCTGCCCGAAGGCACGTACACCGGCCGTGTCAGCGCTCTGCTCAACGGAACGCTGGGCGTGCTGGCATTGCTCTACGGCGAAGGCGATTTCGAAAAAACCATGAATTACGCGTGCATGGCCGGTTACGACGCCGACAACCAGTGTGCCACGCTGGCCGGCCTGGTGGCCATCATTCACGGCAGTCGGTCCTTGCCGCGTAAATACACGCACCCGGTAGAAGGCTGGACGCTGCCGCTCAACGACTTTTACAAGAATCGCACGCGGGACAACCTGCCGGACGGCAAGCTGACTGATATAGCCCGGAGAACCGCGAAGCTGGGCATCGACCTGGTGGTCGCTCACGGCGGCCGCGTTGAGGGCAGCGGTGATGACGCCGTGCTGGTCATCAATACGGCAGCCCGGTTCACGCCACCGCTCGAGGTGCGCCTGTATCCCATCCGCCTGCAGCGGGGCGAGTCTGTGACCGTCGAGCCGGAGATCATCGGCGGCGACCCCAAGACCGCTCGCGTGGCCTCGATCGCCGGCGTGCTGCCGAGCGGTATGGACATCGCCCGCGACCAGCAAGGCCGACTGGTACTGACAGGCACACCTCGCAAGATCGGCGACTATGAGGTCGAGGTGCGCGTCGAAGATCGCACGACTACCCGCACAACGAAGCTGCCGTTGTTTGTGCGGGAGAAGAACCTCGCCCTGTCGGCGTCCAAGGTGCTGGCCGCGGTCACCAAGCCCACCGGCACCGGATCGCGGGACCGCAACGTCCTGCGCGACGAGATGCCCAAGCCCGCTTACGACAGCTACGACGGTGAAAACACGCTGGCCGAGGACTTCTACGGTTACGAGTGGGAACAGCCGGTGAGCGTCGGCCGCATCAAAGTCCAGTTCGGCCCCGTGTTCCCCAACGGCGGCTGGTTCGAGAGCGTGGCCATCCAATATCGCAGCGGCAACGGTGCTTGGACCGACGTGCAGAACCTGCGGCTCGATCCGCCGTTCAACGTCGAGCGGGCTCGCCGCGGCGAATTCCGCTTCGAGGCGACGTTTCAGCCGGTGACGACCACGGCCATCCGCCTCGTGGGCAAGCCCGGCGGCTCGGCCGAATTCACCAGCATCGCCGAGCTGTCCGTGCACGAGAAGTAATCCGACCCCGGATGGGTCGGCCGGCCTGCAGGCCATCGCGGCTTCACGCGCAGTAGCGAATTCCCAGAGTTTTGAACCGCGAATGTCCGCGGATCACGCTGTCACTTCAACCGGCTGGGGCGCGGGCGCCGGAGCGGCTTTCGCCCCGCCGAAGCAGCGCTCCAGGTGCGCGTCGGATGGGGGTCGCGTCAGCAGCGAGACCACCGCGGCCACCAGCGCTGAGATGGGCAGCGCGATCACGATGGGCTCGACCACCGGCCAGTTGGGATAGTCAACCAGGATGCTGTTCTTGCCGCCGGTGACCCGCTGGACGATACCGATGGCGCCAGCCTCGCTCGCCTTGACGAACAGCACCCAGAAGCCCGAGATGACAAAGCCGGTCACCATGGAGCAGATCGCCGCCACTCGCGTCATGCGTTTGAAGAACAGGCCGCCGATCAGGCTGGGCAGGAACGCCGCCGCACACAGACCGAAGAAGATGGCGGTCGCCCGAGCCACGATGTAGCCACCGCGGGCGTAGTACGAGAAAATCACCGCCACCACGATGCCCACGATCATCCCCAGCCGCACCACGTGCGTGCCGTGACCGCCCGCGTCGCCTCGATGGAACAACTGCTGGATGACATCTCGACCGAGGGCCGTGCCCGCGGTGTGGAACTGGCTGGAGATCGTGCTCATGGCCGCCGCCAGGAGCGTGAGCAGGAACAGGATGCCGAACCATTTGGGCATCGAACTGGTCACGTAGTTCGGGATGATGCTGTCGGGGTTGAGCATCCAATCGTTGCCCTTGCGAACGAGCGCTCGCGTGAAGCTGGTCGCCTTGGGCAGGATCTCGACCCGACCATCGCCGAGGTCGCGGATCTCGGCCTTGGGCAGGATCGCTGCCGCGGCGTCCAACCCCTCGGCGATAACGTGAAAGTCCGGCTCGTTGTCGTCGACCGTATCCACGTGCAGGAGCTTGCAGGGAAGCCGCTTTTCGACGTCGCGCTCTTTCTTGACGATCACGTCGGCCCTTTCGGTCACGCCGACGATGCGTCCGACGATCTTCTCATGCTTGTAGAAGTACACGTTGCTCAAGGCGCCGACGGTGAAGGCCACGCCGGTCATCATCAGGATGAAGAACCCACCGGTCAGGACGGCCCGGTTCAGTTCCCGCTTGCTCTTGACGGTCATGAAACGCACGACCAATTGAGGCTGGGCAAGCACGCCGATCCCCACGCCGAGCACAATGGTGGTAAACACGATGTACCACAGATCATACGGAGAAGGCGCATCGGCGGGCAGGCCGGCGGGCTTACCCCAGCCGAACGCCGGCAGCGCCGTCCAGCCGCGATGCCCAATGGCTTTGAACCCCACGAACACCTGGTCGGCCATGGCGGTCAGATCCGCGTGCCCCTGCCGAATACCACCCACGATCCAATACGCGCTGACCAGCAGGACGCCCATGCCCACGAACATGATTCCGCCCTGCAGCGCGTCGGTGTACATGACACCCTTGAGGCCGCCGGCCAGTACGTAGACGGCCACGATGGAGCTGAGCACGAGCACGGCCACGTGATAGTCGATCTTGAACGCCGCCGTAATGAACTCGGTGCCGCCAATGATGACGGCCGCGGCATACACGGGCATGAAGCAGAAGATGATCAGGCCGGCGAACACCTGGATGAACCGGCTGTCGTAGCGGCGTCCCAGGAACTCGGGAAAGGTATGGGCGTCGAGGCGATGGCCCATGCGGCGGACGGGCCCGCCGAGCACGACGAAGGCGATGAAAATGCCCACGAAGATGTTGAAGAACGTCAGCCATAGCACGCTCATGCCGAACAGGCCGGCCACGCCGCCAAAGCCGACGATGGCGCTGGTGGAGATGAACGTCGAGCCGTAGCTCAGGGCCATGATGAACGGATGGGCTTTGCGGCCGGCGATGAGATAGTCGGTGGCGTTCTGCGTACGGCGATAGCCCAACCAGCCCAGATATGCCACCACGGCCAGGTACAACACGACGAGACTGACTTCGAACGGCCCGATTGCTTGTGCCAGCATGAACAGATCACTCCGTCTACGAGCGGTGGGTTTCGACTCCGCCGATCCTCGCCTACAATCCGGTCAACACATCCGAAAAGCCGCGAGGTCAGTCCGATTGCCGGGCCTCGGCCTCGTGAGCGGCCCACTCAATGTCTTCGGCGGCGACCGAATCGTCGCCGCGATTCCAGTTGACGATGCCGTAGACCACACACAACAGCGTGCTGACTGCAGACAGCACATAGGCCAGCCATACGAATGGATCTTCGATCCCGAGCATTGGATTACCGCCTTTTTTAATGGGCCCGACAATCGAGATTCGGACGTGATAGAGAGGCCGATCCGGTGCGCCTTGCTTGAGTGGCGCCCGGGGGCTGACTCCCACCCCGTCACCGCAGTATACTGAAATTCCGGATCAGGCCAAGCGAGCTGTTTCTCATGTGCACAGATGTCCTGATATTGTGGCGCAGTTATTCGGCACGCAGGAAACAACAGGAAGGATCGGCGATCGACGTTTTACTGGGGACGCGAGTCCCGACGCCCGGGAGCCCGAATCATGATTCCCTTATCCGACCGGCAGATAGCAGCCTATTTCCAGCGGAGTTTCACGGCCGTCGACGGGCTGTGGTTCATGAAGCTGGAGGAGCGCGCCGACTTCGAGACCGCCCTGCAGGTGGACGAGGCGGTCTGGCGGATCATGCCCAAGATCCAGGCCCGCAAGCTGAAAGAGCTCACCGGCCTGACCGCGGGCATGGATGCCCTGCGGGAGTGCTTCACCACCAAGTTAAGCATCGAGGATTACGCCTTCGACCTCGCGTCCAACGCTGACGGTTTCGAGATCTCCATCGCTGACTGCCCGTGGGTGAACCTGCTCGTGCGATCCAACCGCCAGCATCTGGCCGACACCATCGGCCGGACCATCTGCACGGCCGAGCACGCCGTCTGGGCGTCGGAGTTCGGCGATACGATCCGCTTCGAGTTCGGGGAGCGGCTCTGCGCGGGCTGCCCGCGATGCGTCCTGCGCTTCCGCGAGACTCGGCCGACTTGACAGGCCGATAGGTGCGTGACAACGTGATCGCCATGGACAGTCTTTCGAGGCCATCACCGGGGCCGTTGAGCGGAAAGCTCCGTCTATTGGCTTGCCCGCGATGCGGCTATTCGTTGGAAGGGCTGCCCACCACGCACTCGTGCCCGGAATGCGGCTTCGAATACGATGACCAGACGTTCGTCCTGACCGGCATCTCGCGTGGGACCAGCAGCCTGGGCACGGGACGCAAGTGGCTCTGGGTGATCGTCGGATTGGTTGGCTACACAGGCTCGAACCTCTTTGTCCTGCTACTGATCCCCGGTTCCCAGCAATGGGCGGTGCTGGCCGGGGCCGCTCTATGGATCGGGCTCGTCGCCTATCTCGTGTCAAGCAGCAAGCGCGAACGCCAAGGCATCGAGACGTTCTTGTTCACCGCGGGTGGCTTCGGATACGTGGCCGACATGACCGGCCAGACGTCAACCGATGCCCGCCTGTTCACATGGCACGAAGCGGATACCGTTCTGGTAGACCGCAAGAGTTCGCAATGGTATCGCGTTCGGATCGGGCAGGGGGACGCACCGCTTCGCCACCTGCACCGCACGCTGCTCGACGTCGGTATCCGCTGCAACGCCGATACCGCCGCCTGGATCGAACACACCCTGTCTCAGCGAATCGCCGCCGCGCGCGGATCTGCTCCCAATTGATCCATGGATGGCAGACCGGCGGGCACGTACTCGGCGCGGCCGAAGCCGAGAATGGGGCAGAAGATGTAGGGAAGGAACAAAAGGCCCAGACCGAACAAGAATCCTTTCCCGAAATTCCGCGAAATCGCCACCGCCACTGCAACCCCGACGAAGAAGTTGACGATCGGGATGAACAGCAGGATGATCCACCAAATCGGCTTGCCGGCCAGACGCAACGCGAGTACGAGGTTGTAAGCTGGGATCAGTACGCCCCAGCCCGGCTGATTCGCTTTCTCCAGCATTTTCCAACCACCGGCGACCATCAATCCCAGCAGGCTGAGTTGGGAAGACAACCACGATCATTTCGGTCATTCCAGGTCCGTGCATGATGGTGCTCCTTTGACGCGGGAGAAGTGAATTGATGACCTTCGCACCCGTTGTCATCGCACGCGGTCGGATGAGCCGCACGGGCACAAGCCCGGCGGCTCGCGGTTTGCTGTCGTAAGCGTTGCGATCAGTCGGGCAACGTCTCGACGCGAATATTGCGGAAGTGGACCTCGCCGCCCTCGGATTGCAGACCGATGGGCCCCGCCACGACCTCGGCGTCCTTCGCTTCGTTGACGAGCTTGCCGTTCATGGTCACGCGCAACGAGCCGCCCTGAGCGACGACTTCGACCTTGTTCCACTGGCCGGGCTCGTTCTCAGCCCCGGCCGCTCGGGCCACGCCGGTCAGATCGCCGCCCAATTCGTGTCCCTTCACCTGGCGCAGCCGCCCCTCGTCGCCGGCCAGCTTCATCCCGTGAAAGCCATACAGATCACCGGCCTTGCCGTGCTGGAGCTGGCACTCGAGGCAGCGCGGCAAGGGCATGGGCTTGCCATTCAGCCGCATGAGCACACCGCTGTTGCCCGGCTTTTCGCCCCCCCAACGGTACTCCAGGCTCACGCGGAAGTTTTTGAAAGCCTGCTTGGTGTAGATGTAGCCCATGGGCTCACCCTTGCAGACCAGCACGCCGTCCTTGACGCTCCACACGTCCTCCATGCCCGTCAGATGGTCGGCCAGGTAATATCGCCACCCGTCGAGATTGCGGCCATTGAACAGCTCCTTGACCTGTCCCGCTTGCTCAGCCGCCCGCCCATCCACCAGCAGCACGAAGCCCAGGGCCGCCACCGCGAGAGAAAGAACGTGTGCGTAGCGCATGATGACACTCCTGTGAAAAGATATTCCGCGCGTCAGATTACCGCCCCCGTCCGGCCCCGGCAACCAGCGGGCGCGTCGGTAGGCACACCCGGTCGGACTGAGTCCGCCGGGGCAAGCCCGGCGGCTCGCTTTTCGTGCTCCGACGCACGTCTCGCCGAGCGAGCGGTGGACTTGCCCCCGCTGTCTCTTTTCAAATGCAACCTGCTTTCCTTCTCGACACTACCTCAAACCGGGTCCGCAACCGCCGTTGCTTTTCCCTCTCATTTCACACACTTCTCGCGAAACCCGGCATCGGTACGCGCGAACAGCTTGAGTTATCCACGATGAGCGGTTAATTCTGATGGCGCGCGGCCTCGCGGAAGGGCTGCCGGCATGTTGAACACCGGCGGGGAGATCACATCTCATGACACGAAAAATCGGCTTGCCCCTGGGACTTTTCGGAACCGGGATTCTGATCGGTGCACTCTTCTTGCATGCTGCGGCCCCGCAGCGACCGCCGTGGTTGAGCGGCGTGGAATGGCCCGTCCCCAAGGCCATCGATCCGGGCGGGCTTGGCAAGCCGCCGTCGGACGCCATCGTGCTGTTTGACGGGAAGGACCTCTCGGCGTGGGAAGGCGCCGAAAAATGGAAGATCGAGGACGGCGTGGCCATCTGCGGCAGCAGCATCACCACCAAACAGGCGTTCGGAGATTGCCAGTTGCACGTCGAATGGGCTTCGCCGGTTGAGGTCAAAGGCACCGGCCAGCAGCGCGGCAACAGCGGCATCTTCTTCATGGGTTATTACGAAATCCAGATTCTGGACTCGTACGAAAACGAGACGTACGTCGACGGCATGGTCGCCTCGATCTACAAGCAACGGCCGCCGTTCGTGAACGCCTCCCGCAAGCCCGGCGAATGGCAAACATTCGACATCATTTTCAAAGCCCCGCGCTTCGACGAAAAAGGCAAGCTACGCGAGCACGCTCGCGTCACCGTGCTGCACAACGGCGTGGTGGTGCAACACAACTTCGAGCTGCTGGGCCGAACGAACTACCGCGTGCCGCCCTACTACGAGGCTCATCCCGACAAACTGCCGTTGAGCATCCAGTATCATGGCTCTCCCGTGCGGTTCCGCAATATCTGGATTCGAGAGTTGGAGGATGATCACGAGGAACTGCTGACGCCTCTGCGGAACAAGCTTCGCGAGATCGACTGGGCGTTTCAACCTTACAACGGCTGACCGGAAACGACGATTAATTCCATGCCGGCGTTCCGGCCGGTTTGCAGCGGCCCGAACGTGATTGGTGCAACGGGCCGCGTTGCTCTATTCTATCGATCATGGCAAACGAAAAACTCAAAATCGGAATCATCGGGGCAGGATCCATCGTCCGTCAGCGACACATGCCGGGGCTGGCCGCCCTCGACGACGTCGAGGTGGTGGCGGTGTGCAATCGCCACTCCATGTCGGCACGACAGTTCGCCGAGGAGTTCAACGTGCCCAAGGTCGCCTACGACTGGCACGAGATCGTGGGCATGGACGACGTGGACATCATCTGGATCGGCACGACGCCCTACATGCACTGCGAGATCACCGTAGCCGCCCTGACCGCGGGCAAGCACGTGTTCTGTCAGTCGCGCATGTGCATGAACCTGGACGAGGCCCGGCAGATCGCCGCAGCCGCGGCCGCCCACCCCGACCGGGTGGTCCGGTTCTGCCCGCCCCCCATGGGCATGGGCGGAGATCGCACCATGAAACGGCTGCTCGGTGCGGAACGCTTCGTGGGCGAAGTGCGACAGTTGACGTTGACCAGCGTCAACGGCGTGCTGCTCGACCCGCAAACGCCCCTGGGCTGGCGACTGCAGAAGGAACAATCGGGCCAGAACGTGTTAACCCTCGGCATCTATCTTGAAGTGCTCGATCGCTGGCTGGGCCCCATCAGCCGTGTGACCGCCCTCAACCGCATCTGGACCCGCGAGCGTCCGCACCCCGAGACCGGCGTAATGACGCCGGTCGAGATCCCCGAATCAGTCAACGTGCTGGCCGAGTACCCCAATGGAGCGATCGGGGTTCTGCTTTTCAACGGGGTCAGTTCGCACGGCCCGTCCGATCACCTCGCCATCCACGGCACGGAAGGAACGCTCGTCTACGACTTCAACGTGGACGAGAACCTCGAACAAATCGAAGGGGCCAAGCGCGGCGAAGAATCCATGTCGCCGATCGCGATTCCCGAAACCGAGCGCCGGACGTGGACGGTGGAGGCCGATTTCATCCGGGCTGTACGCGGCATCCCCGGCGACGACATCCTTCCCGACGTGGCGGCGGGCTTGCGCTACATGGCCGTGATCGATGCGATCTACAGGTCCGCCGGGACCGGTCGCAGCGTGGACGTGGTCGTCTGACGCCCAATCCGGTTACACGCATCTGAACGCGGGCGCCCCGCCCGCTCAGCAACGGGCGGGGTGTTCGCCCCAGTTCGTTCATTTCCCACCAATCACGACGCTTATCCGCCCGGAATTTGGCCGGCTCTTCACAACCCGCCTAGGATACCGTTGGCTCAGGTGCGACGGAGTCGCATCGCCCGAGACGGTTCCGGCGACGGCAGAACCTGCTCGCCCTTCAACGTTTTGACCGGCCCGTCTGGTGCGCCTTCGTGCGATGCTCCTGCGTTCGTTCGCGGGAGCCACGTGAACGGACTCAGAGATCGTCATGGCCACGTATTCTTCCGACCAGCAGTTCGTCGAGTTGATGCGGCCGATTCTCGAGACGGGCGACTTCGAATTGCTCGCCCGACACATCCGAAGGGAGTGGCCGAACTCCGCACTTCGCGAGTTGTTATTCTGCGAGAACGAGGATGCCGTGAAAGTGGCCTTGTTTTGCCTCTCGCTCACCGGGACCATGGAGGATTGCCCGGCCATCGCCTGCCTGTTGCGACACAATGATCGTTTTATCGTGAACCTCGCCGAAAACACGCTGTGGTCCATCTGGTTCCGAGCCGGAGGCGACCAGGCCAATTGCGGCCTACGCCAGGCGGTGCGGATGATGGGCGAGACGCGGCTGGAAGAAGCCCGCGTGCTGCTCAGCCGACTGATTCATCGTTATCCGGATTTCGCCGAGGCATACAATCAGCGAGCCATCGTTCACTTTCTACAGGGCAACTACTCGAAAGCCCGCCGCGATCTGCTGGAGGTGCTTCGTCGCAATCCGGTGCATTACGCAGCGCTGGCTGGCCTGGGACACTGCTATGCCGCGTCGGGCCGCTGGGAAAAAGCGCTGGCCTGGTACGAGCGCACCGCCCGCGTGCATCCTGGCGCTGAGGGATTGCGCGAAGCCATCAGCGAGTTGAATCGACTCATCGCCGAGTCCCGCCGTCCCGATTGCGACCGCCAAAGCCAGGTTCTCTGAGTCACCCCGCCAGCATGCCCCACCGGCGATAGCTTTCTTCGCGCAAACGTCACCCTCCGCTACCGCGATCCTTGTGAATTGATTCACAAGCATTTACAAATAAAAGACTTGCATTTCTTTTTGCCTCATGTCAGACTACCCTACATCGGGCAGACACTTCACGCCGAGGGAAATCCGGACGCGACACGTACAGGAGCGCTTATGGCGACTGCAAAAGACATCCTCGACCGCAAGGGAAATGCCGTGCTGACCATCGGGCCGGATGAGACCATCCTCACAGCCGCCCGCCGGATGAATGATCACCGGGTGGGAGCGCTGGTGGTGGTCGATCCGGCGATCGGCATGGTGGGCATCCTGACGGAGCGGGATATCCTCAGCCGAGTGGTCGCGGAAGCGCGGTCGCCGGAGACCACCCGCGTCCGCGAGGTCATGACCGGCAAGGTCGTGCACTGCACGCCCGCGACGACGGTCCAGGAATGCGAGGAAATCATGACGCGCCGACGCCTGCGTCACCTGCCGACCATGGAAAACGGACAGTTGGTCGGCCTCATTTCGATCGGCGACCTCATGGCCTACGAGGCGGCTCAGCAGCAGGTCACCATCGAGTACATGCACCAGTACATCCACGGCCGGGCCTGACCCCTCGGCGAGACGCGGCGACGCTTCGGAACTATAATGGCCGTCCATAGTTTCGAGGTGAATGGTGTCGAACGTGAATCCTCAAGCGCTGTCAGCTGAACAAATTCAACCGGTCAGCCTGGACCTGGATTTGAAGAATCAGACGCTGCACATCACCTGGGCCGATGGTGCGGTCAGCCGTTGGCCGGTAGCCGTCCTGCGGCAACACTGCCCGTGTGCCGCCTGCCGAACGGAGAAGGAACAGCAGAGCCGCACTCTGTTGCCCGTGCTCAAACAGGCTCCGGCCGAAAAACTGGAGGCGGTCGGCGGTCATCTGGTCGGCAACTACGCGTTGCAGATCGAATGGTCCGACGGTCATAGCTCCGGCATCTACGATTACCGCTACCTGCGCATGCTGCACGCCGAGTGACGGATAGTTGACTTCTTGCTTGTGGTGCCGATTTTCAGTCACTCGGCAATTCCCCGTTCACGTCATCAGGCCAAACACGATTCCGCGGCTGCGGCGGCCCGTATATACTCCGGACGCTCGCAATAGTGGAAAGCCTCGGTCCTTGTCCCTATGTCTTACATGAACTCGAGCGAGCCCTGTCCGGCGGCAGGCCGGTCCCCCATCGTCACGCGGAGCAAACGAAACCATGATCGAACCTTTCATTTCCCCCAACTGGCACGTGGTGATCTTGCATTTTCCGCTGGGCCTGCTCGGCATGGGCGTCATTCTCGAATGGATCAGCCTGTTCTGGCCCAGGAGTGCCATTCGGACCGGTGGCCGGTGGATGATCCTTCTTGGCGCGCTTCTGGCCATACCCGCCGTCACGCTGGGAGCCTACGCGTTCCGCGAAGTAGTGGCCCCGCAGACTTCGATCGACTCGAGATGGCGCGAGGTGGTCCGGCACAGTCCGTGGTCGGACGTGCAGTGGCATTACATGATCCGGCACGTGTGGTACGAGTCGATCGGTACGGCCGTAGCCGTGGTGACAGCGATGATCTGGCTGGCCGGCTCGGATAACGTGCGCCGCAAGCTGTACTGGCCCGGCCTCATCGTGATGACGGCCGCACTGGTGCTCATGGTGGTGGGTGCGTGGTATTCGGGCGAGTCGGTTTATCGCTATGGGACGGCGGTGGCAGCCGCTCAGCCGCATGCCGGCCCACTCGAGGTGAGTCAACCTCAGGAAGACCGACAACATGAGCCGGATTCGTCGGCGACTGCGCCGGCCGACACAACGGTCGAGCCGAGCGAGTTATCCGCCGCCGCGGAGGAGGCACCCCAGGGTGACACCCACGAACACGCAGGGCATGAACATCCCACGTGGGTGAGGCGCTTCATTCCACCCGTGCAGTTGCACCTCCTGATGGTCGGACTCACGCTCAGTTTCGCCATGGCCGCCATCGGCTTGTCTATACGCCGCTGGTCCCAGGATTACGGACCGCTACCCGCCTCGCGCATTCCGCCGCAGCCGCCTCGGGTCACTCAGCCGGTCGTACAAGAGTTCGCGGAGGGCCCCGCGCAGCCCATCGCACCTGCTCCGCCGGTGATTGCCCCGCCGACCATGTTGCTGCCCATCTTCCCCGCCCGGTTCTGGTTGACGTCGCTGATCCTCGCGGCGATTACCGCGGTCGGTGGCCTGTGGATGACCGGCGACTGGAGATTGACCGCCCTGCTCGAACCTGTTCGAAACCGCGATCTCGACTGGATGAACGATCGGCTCTTCTGGCACGTCGTGTTCGGCGTGACCATCGTCCTGTGCACGCTGCTCCTGGCCATCATCACGCGCGTCAGCCGGCGGGCAAAGTTCTTCACGCTGCTGTTCATCTTTCTTGTGGTTATCGCAGCGGTCCTGCAGCTATGGATCGGCATGCTCATGCTCTACGATTCGCCGCACGGCCCGGTGACGGGATTCGCGGCGTGAGAGTGCAGGACCTGGGGACTGGGAGCTGGCATCAAATGAGCTATGAGCTGCAAGGTCTGTGCTAGGAGCCGGACGAAAGGACTGTGAGCGTTTGCCGCGAGCGGCGGGGCTTGCCCCCGCCGTCTCTTTCCAAGTGCAGTGCGCGTCCCTCTCGTGAAAACCGACGCGAACGAGCGTACACCCATTCGCGCTGAGTCCGCCGGGACAAGCCTGGCGGCTCGCTCAAAGGCAGTGCGCTTCCGCCTCTTTTTCCGGTCGGCTCGCACATCACAGCGGTTCTCCCGCACGACCCGGCTCATGCGACCAGGTAGCGGTCGAGCCATTCGAGCACGAGCTGGCGCATTTCGGGCAGTTCCTGGTGGCCGCAATCGAAGAGCTCGATGCGGCAATCCTCGGCTTTGCCAAAGCGGGCGTATAGCGGGTACAGATGGTCGCGGATGCGTTTCACGCCTTCGGGCGGTGTGAGATGATCCTTCGCGCCGTTGAGGCTCAGACGCGGCCGGGGCACGATCAGCTCATTGATCTCGTGCGTCTGGAAATGTTTGAGCAGACTCGGCACGTAGTAGTAGATGCCGTGACCGCTGAGTCCTTTGGCCTTGATGAGCGCCTCGAAGTCCGTCAGACAGCACAGGTCGATACAGCAACGGACGCGCTCGTCGAGGGCGGCCAGCCACCATGCCTTGGTCGCGCCCATGGAGATGCCGAACGCCCCGATGCGGTTCGGGTCAACCTCGGGCCGGCTGCACAGATAGTTCACCGCCTGCCACTCGTCGAACATCATCATGCCGAACAGGCACCGCCCCTTCCAAAGCATCTCCTTGAACGTGTCGGTCTCGCCCTTGATGCCGTCGGCCGGATCGGGATAGGGACGCCGCTCGCCGAAGCACCAACTGTCGATCGCCAACGCGACGATGCCCTTCTCCGCGTACACCGGCGCATACGCGGGCATCACGGGACGCCCGTCGAGCAGTTCCTCCTTGCTCCGCACATAGTTGCCGCCGTGCCAGTGGATGTAGAGCATGCCGGGTGCGGGTTTACGGATGCGATCGGGGATCAGCAGGATCGCCGGCACGGGCTCGATGCCGTTGAGATCCAGTACGAGATGCTCGAGCTTGTAGCCGTCGCACTGCTCGGTCCGGAGCAACCGGGCCTCGGGCTGGCGGCGCTCCGGCAGTTCGCCGAGCAGGCTCCACAGTTGTTGCCGCCGGATTTGCTGGTAGGTCGGGAAGTGCACGTGCGCCTCCATTGCGAGTCCCTCGAAAGCACGCTCCGGAAAGCGAATCCTGACAAGCGAGCGGCGGGGCTTGTCCCCGCCACCTCTTTACGACGTGATTGACGCTTCGTCGTCCGCGCGGATCCCCGTTTCGCGGCGTCTGTCCAATTGCAATGAGATCCGCCGGGACAAGCCCGGCGGCTCGCTGTGCACGTGATGTCGTGCTCGCCATCGCGGATGAGACGAACGCGGATGCAACCCGAGCGTGCACCGCGATCCCGACGGCTCACTCCTTGGGCACGGGGCCGGCGATCAGATCGTAGTCGTCCAGAGCCGTGCGGTCGTCGCTGCAGACCAGGTCGATGTCGCGCTTGACCGTGGGCATGTTCATGTTGATGAAGCGCCGGGCGACGGCCTTCTTGCGATCGTTTGCGTTAGCCTGCCGCAGGAACAGGTGGCCGATGATGACGGCCGCCGCCGCGTCCACCAGCTTTCGACCCCACAGGTCCATGTACTCGCCACCCTTGGCCTTGACGAACGCGATGCCCTTGAGCACGAGAGCCTTGGCCTCATCGAGCTTGCCGCGAAGTTCGACCAGCATGGGATCGGTATACTCGATGTTCTCGAGTTCCTCGACTTCCTTCTCGAACCCGCCCGAGCACACGCCGCGGACCGCCGCGACGATCTGCAACTGGCTCGTGCCTTCGTAGATGGTGGTGATACGGGCGTCGCGGAGGTACCGCTCGGCCGGGTAATCCTTCATGTAGCCAGAGCCGCCCAGCACCTGGATGCAGTCGCTGGCCACCCGCACGCACATCTCGCTGCAGTAGTACTTGCTCATGGGCGTGAGCATGCCGTTGAGCCGCTTGAGATTGCGCGAGTCGGCCTTGCGCCGCTTGGCTTCCTCGGGGCTGATGTTCTTGTTGAACTCCAGCACGCGATTGTTGTTGTTCTCCAGGTCGCACACGCGCGAGGTTTCGTAGGCCAGGGCCCGGGCCGCCTCGACGGCGATCTTCATGTCGGTGACCATCTCGGCCACCGCGGGCAGCCGCTCGATGGGCACGCCGAACTGCTTGCGGGTGTGGGCGTAGGTGCGGGCCAGCCGATACGCAGCCTCGGCAATGCCCAGCGACTGGGCGGCGATGCCCACGCGGGCGCCGTTCATGAGGGCCATCACGTACGTGATGAGGCCGCGTTGCCGTTCGCCGATGAGCTTGGCGGGCGCGTCGTCATACACCAGCTCGCAGGTCGGCGAGCCGTGGATGCCGAGCTTTTCTTCCAGATGCCGCACGCGAATGCGCGGCCCGCGCTCGGACAGGAACAGGCTCAACCCACGACCATCCTTGATGTCGGGCTCGCTGCGAGCCAGCGTCAGCAGGATGTTGCCGCAACCGTTGGTGATGAAGCGCTTGACACCGTTAAGCCGCCACTGACCGTCCTCGTCCTGCCATGCCCGCAGGCCCACCGCCTGCAGGTCGCTGCCCGCGTCGGGCTCGGTCAGGACCATGGCGCCGGTCACCTTGCCCTCGGCGAACTGGGGCAAGTATTCGTTGCGGATTTCGTCGTTGGCGAACGCCCAGATGGTCTCGGCGATGCCCTGCAGGCCGAAGATGTTCATCAGCGAGGCGTCGGCCCGGCTGATGATCTCGATGGCCATGGTATAGATCAGGTTCGGACAGTTGAGCCCGCCGTACTCGCGAGGCAACGTGAAGCCCAGCAGTTCCGCCTTGGCCAGGTCTTCGATGTTCTTGCGGACGCCTTCGCCCAGCGTAACCGTGCCGTCCTCGTTCAGCTTGTTGCCTTCGAGGTCGACCTGCTCGGCCCGCGGCGCGACATAGTTGGCCGCCACGTCGCCGACGATCTTCAACACGCGGCGATAGTTGTCGATGGCGTCGGCCGCGTCCACCGGCGCGTATTCGGACCCCTTGCCCGTGTTGCGGGTGAAGTTGTCTTCCTGCACCGCCGCAATCTCCGCCAGCGGCATGTGGTTGAACAGGAACTGAATGTCGTCGTTGTCTTCGAAGAAGTTAGCCATACGAAAGAGTCCGTTGTCAGTGGTCCGTTGTCAGTCGTCGGGTCACGGGTCCTGTTGTCAGCTGCCGTGACCCTGCTTCAGTCGTCCGCAGCATCGCCGTCGCGCCTGCGGCTGCCGATCGAACGCAAGTATGCATTCAAACTGGGGGCCAGCTCGTCAAGAATCGGCTTGAGCCGGCCTGCCTGCTCGTCATCGACCAACTTCCTGCGGTAGGCGCGCCGCAGAAAGTGTTTCGCCTCATACAAAGACCCGCGTGCGATCCTGACGAAATGGCGGTTTTGTTGATAACTGCCCCGCCCGGCGTCTTCCGCGATGTTGGCCCCGACACTGTCGGCGGCATCGACCACCTGCTCGCCTACCGTTGCTTTCGCAAACGGATCCCAGATCGCAACCATGTCCCAGATTTCGTCGGCCAGCTTTTCCGCTGACCGATATACACGACGCTCCTCAAAGTCTGTCCTCGCCACAGGGAGGGCCTCCGTCCCCCCGCCGGCACCGCAACGTTCCGCTATGACACGCCACTGACCAATGGACCAAGGACCCAACAACGGACCACGGGCAACTGGCCACTGACTCGCAATCGCGCTACGCGCGTTCCTTGATCGCCTTGATCATCATGGGGATGACCTTGTTCACATCGCCCACGATGCCGTAGTGCGCCACGCCGAAAATGGGCGCGTCCTTGTCCCAGTTGATGGCGATGATCTTGGCCGACTCTTCCATACCCGCCCGGTGCTGGACGGCGCCGCTGATGCCGCAGGCAATATAGAGCGCGGGCCGCACGGTCGTGCCCGTCTGACCGATCTGGTGTTCCTTGCCGATGAACCCACCGTCGACCGCGGCCCGGGAAGCGCCGACGGTGCCGCCGATGGCTCCGGCCAGATCGTGGATGAGTTTGAAGTTCTCCTTACTGCCCATGCCTCCGCCGCCGGCCACGATCACGCGAGCCCCCTTGAGGTTCACCTTGCGAGCCTCGCGGTGCTTTTCGATCAGCTTGACCGCCAGGTCGAAGTCGTTGAACTCGACCTTCTCCTCGATGATTTCGCCGCTGCGGCGCGGATCGCCCTGCCGCAGAGCCATCACGCCCTCACGAACGGTGGCCATCTGCGGCCAGCGGTCGTAGTTGATGATGGTGGCGATGATGTTGCCGCCGAACGCCGGGCGGATCTGCATGAGCAGGTTGTCGTACACCTTTTTGGTCCTGGGATCGGTGTACGAGCCGATCTGCAGGTCCGTGCAGTCGGCGGTCAGGCCCGCCTTCATTTCGGAAGCCACCCGCGGCGCGAGGTCGCGGCCGATGGGCGTGGCGCCGTAGATGACGATCTGCGGCTTGTGCTTGCCGATCAGGCTGCACAGCACGCGGGCGTACGGCCCCGTGCGGTAGTTCTCCAGCTTCGTGTCATGCACGTAATAAACTTTGTCGCAGCCGTGGGCAATGAGCCGGTAGCTCAGCTCGCGGACGTTCCAGCCCGCCAATACGGCTGCCATCTTCACGCCCAGCGTGTCCGCCAGTTCCCGGGCCCGCCCGCACAGCTCGAGCGACACCTCGTTGAGGCTCTGGTCTTCCTGCTCGGCGAATACCCAGACTTCACCTTTAGGATTGACGTCGATCATGTAAATGGGTCTCAGCTATAAGCCATAGGCTGTAAGCTCTAGGCCAAACAGAATCATTCGTTTCGCAACTTCTGAATCAAGCTGATCAACATCCGCTTGGTTTCGTTGAGCAGCCTCGACAGTTCACCATGCTCACTCTCGGACAAGAAGCCCAGGTCTCGCGACAACAGAAGGGGTAATCCAACTCGCTGATCGAGCCCAGTGAAATCTGGATAAACCGGCCGAACTACGCGTCGCCCTGCCGACAATACCCTTCCGCCAAATTCGCCGCGCCCCAAACGGCAGCCCTCCGCATCTGGCTCGTGAGCCCGTAAATCTCTTCTTTGGGGAACAACCGGCTCACTTTGTAAACGCCGAGAGCCAGTTCGTGCACCCGCTGCCAGACCTTGAGATTGCGAAAGTCCTGCATCGCGAGTCTCCTTCACCGGCCCGGCTTGAAAGCTTACAGCTCATAGCTATTTGTCATCCCAACGTCCGGTCAACGACCAGCTCGTGGATCATCTTGCGGATGCCCTCCTCAGTGGGTTCCACCTGTGTGTAACCTTCCTTCGTCAGCACAATGGACTGCACGCGATGCACCTTCGTCGGCGAACCGGCGAGGCCGCACCAGTTGAGGTCGGCCTGGATATCGTCGAGGCTCCACTGCTCCAAGGCCAAGCCTTGGCTCTTCAGCGCCTCGAGGCGCTTGGCGACCTCGCGTTCAATCTCCGCTTCGCTCGCACCGGGCATGGCGGCCTTGACCTCCGCCGTCACCTCGAGTGGTGCGCGGGCCCGCTTGTATCGCATCGTCCGGCGGGCGGCCCACGGTCGCGGCGTGTTCGCCAGGTCGATCACCGTGACCAGCACGGGCAGTCGGGCTTCGAGCACCTCCCACCCGTTGCCAACGTTGCGGCGGATGCGGACGGTTCGGTCCTGCAGTTCGACCAGCCGCTCGAAATACGTGATCTGGGGGATGCCCAGCTTCTCGGCCAACTGCGGGCCGACCTGGGCGGTGTCGCCGTCGATGGCCTGACGGCCACAGAAGACGAAGTCGAAGTTGCCGATGGTCCGGACCGCCCGGCTCAGAATGTAGCTCGTGGCCAGCGTGTCGCTGGCGGCCGCCCGCCGGTCGGTAACGAGGATCGCTCGGTCGGCACCCCGGAACAGACACTCGCGAAGGAGCTCGCAAGCCGCGGGCGGGCCCATGGTGACCGCCGTCACCGTACCCCCGAATCGGTCGCGGACGTCCAGGGCGGCTTCCAGGGCGTTGAGATCTTCCGGGTTAAAGATGGTCGGCAAGGCGGCGCGGTTGACCGTGCCGTCGGCCTTCATCGCCTCGCCGGTGATACGGCTGGTGTCCGGAACCTGCTTGACGCATACGACGCAGTTGTACCCCAAGGCTCGTCTCCAGTCTGGCATCAGCCTATAACAGGCCGTGCATAGTGCGGTTTGGAGCTTGCCGGCCGTTCCCGGCGTGCTCGCCGTCGGGCCGACCGGCAGAGAATCGCATATTTCGAGTGTGGCGGCGGCGACACAAAACCGTCGCGCACGCTCCTTCCCGAGATTCAATACTCGTGTCGTGCTGCACCGGCGCGCGACCGGTGATGAGACGGCCGATAACCGTACCGGCCCGCCGCCGTCCCGTCAAGCCGCTTGATGGAGCCAACCCGCCCGATTACAGTTGCCGTCGGCGCCGAAACCCCGTGATTCCCGTGAATTGGCGAAGATCTTCACAGGGACCGCGCCGGCTCTGCACGTGGCCGCCATCCCGCTCGGGATGCGATGTGCAGAGCATGCCGAAACCTTCGCCGCGACGGAGTTCGTCCATGACCACGCTTTACGGCACGCTGCTGCAGACCCCTTCGCCCGACGAATGCACGATCTCTCCGCAGACGGTGGTCACGCTCGGATCGGACGGGCGCATCTCGGAGGTTGGCCGGGACAAAACCGCCGCCACCGACGTGGTCGGCGGCGACGACTGCTGGATTTTGCCTGGCTTCATTGACGCCCACTTGCACGTGCCGCAATGGGACCGACGCGGAATCGACGGCCTGTCTCTATTCGACTGGCTGGCCAAGGTTGCGTACCCCGCCGAGGCTCGATTCGAAGATGCCGACTTCGCCGAACGCCTGGCTGAAGACTTCGTCACCGGCATGATCGCCAACGGCACGACGACGGTGTCCGGCTACGGCAGCCCGTTCGCGGCCAGCACCGATCGCGTGTTCAGCGTGTTCGAACGCCGCGGCTTTCGCGCGATCTACGGGATGGTGCTTAACGACGTGGACTGCCCGTCCAGCCATTGCCAGGAGGCTGACAAGGTGCTCGACGAATCGCGAGCCCTGGCTGCCAAGTGGCACAACGCCGCCGACGGTCGGCTCAAGTACGCGTTCAGCCCGCGCACGCCCATCCACTGCAGCGAGAAGCTCATGCGAGGCGCGGCCGCACTGGCGCGGATGCTCAACTGCTACATTCAGACGCACGTGGCCGAATCGATCAGCGGCGTACAAAAAGTGCGCGAACGATTCCCCGACCGGTTGGACGAGATCGAACTCTTCGAAGACATGGGTCTGCTCACGCCGCGAACATTGCTCGGCCACGGCGTATATGTGAATCAGCAACAGCGCCGGCAGATCGCCGACAACGATACGGTGATCATTCACTGTCCGCTGGCCAACATGTTCCTCGAGGCGGGACTCATGGATTACGTCTCGCTGCGAGCGGCCGGCGTGCGGGTAGCCTTGGGCAGCGGCGTAGCCGGCGGTCCCGATCCGTTCATGCCCCGCGTCGCCGTCGAGGCCATCAACACCGCCAAGGCGGTCAAGGTCCACGGCCTGCCTCGCGGAACGTGGCCCGCCCCGCGGCCGACCGAGGCATGGTGGGCACTCACTCGCGGCGCCGCCGAGTCGCTCGGTTTGGCCGACCGCATCGGCTCCATCCAGCCCGGCTTCGAGGCCGACTGCCTGGTGGTCAAACCCGAACGCTGGATCGCCGAACTGCCCGTCGAGCAGCAGGCCAGCGCCCTGCTCTACACGTTGCGGCCCGACCAGATCCAGCATGTGTTCATCGCCGGCCGCCGGGTAGGGCCGTAGTACCAGCTTTGAGCTCTGAGCTATGAGCCAGGCAATGCTGCGCGTCACCCGCGAGCGGCGGGTAACACCAGGAGACTTCCCGAGAATGCCTGGGGTTCCCACGAGAAGCATGTAACGAGTTTCGCTTTTCGTGTATACTTCTTCGAGAGGTGTCCATGAGCGAAACCACGATCCGGCTTCGCATCGAGCCGCTCGACGAAGGCGGCTATGTCGCGACCAGTCCCGACGTCCCCGGACTCGTGGCTGAAGGGCGTAGCGTGGTCGAGGTCGCGGAGATCGCCCAGGGCCTGGCTCGCAAGATCGTCGAGTCCTGCATCGACCACGGGGACCCGATCCCACCGGCGTTGGCTGACATGGCGCAGAACACGCCCATCGAATTGGTGATCCCCGTGGGGCTACGCTGATGGGACGCTTGGCGGGGTTCAAGTACTCCGAAGTGGCTCGCCGGCTGAAGCGCCTCGGCTTCGCCTACGACAGGCCAGGACCCGGCAGCCATGAACTGGCGGCATAGCGACTCGGGCCGAAAAGTCACCATCCCTCATCACTCCCGGGACCTGGCGGAAGGGGACTCTTCGCGCCATCTTGCGCGAGGCCCAGATTGACGTCCAAGCCTTCCTGGATGTCTAAGCCCCCTCTGGCTCATGGAGATGCCAGTCCGATCGCTCCGTGAACTGTGCATGCACGGTCCTCGCTCGCCGTGTCCCCGCGTCGCCGCGTCATCTTGTCCTCACGACCGTCCTGCCGCCTTCAGACACGCCCGGCTGCTGTCGTCGAGAAAGACATTGTCCAGGCCCAGGGCGATGAGCGTGTAGCCCTGCTCGATGGCCTGACTGATGTTCTCGGGGTTGGGCCGCACGATGTGCATGCCGGCCGTCACGCCGCGCTCGCGGCAGACCGAGCGGTAGCGATCCAGCGCAGCCACCATCTGCGGATGGTCGAGCTGGCCGGTGATGCCCATCGAGCCGCTGAGATCGAGCGGGCCGATGAACAAGCCGTCCACGCCCGGCACGTCGAGGATGGCCTCGAGGTTGCCGATCGCATCCTTGTGCTCGATCTGCATGATCATGGCGATTTCGTCGTTGGCCTCGGTGATGTACTCGGAAAAGTCCATGCCGTGCATGTTCGCCCGGCTGTAGCCGTAACCCCGCGTACCCCGCGGCGGATACTTGGCCTCGCGGACGGCGGCCTCGGCTTCGGCGGCAGTCTTGACCATGGGGATAATCAACGCCCGCGCCCCGGCGTCCAGCGTGCGGTGAATCCACACCGGATCGTTCAGCGGCAACCGTGCCACCGGCACGCAGTCGAACGCCGCCAGCGTGCGGAAAATGTTCGTCGTGGTCTCCAGGTCGATGGCCCCGTGTTCGAGGTCCACGCACACCCAATCGAAGCCGGCCCGGGCGAAGATCTCCGCCACCGCACAGTGCCCGATCTGCATCCAGGCGCCGAGCGTCACCTTGCGGTCCAGCAGGGCGCGACGCAATTTGTTCTTCATGAGGATTGGTCCTTTCCTGAGTAGTCAGTTGTCAGTGGCCGTAAGTCAGTTGTCGGGTCCGTAGCCCTTTGGTCAGTTGTGGGGATGCGGTGCACGGAACTTGGAGCTTGTCCGGAAACAGCCAGGCAAACATCACAACGGACAAACGGACCAATGACCCCACCACTGACAACTGGCCACTGACTCTTACAGTCCTTCCAGCACCTGCGGATTCAACACATTCATCTCGCCGTAACGGCGCTCGGCAGCCAGGGCGATGTTCTGCAGGGCTTGAGCGGCCATGCGGTCGCAGGCCTCCTGCGTGCTGCTGCCCACGTGCGGCGTCATGATCACGTTGCGAAGCGTGCGCAGGTCCTTGTCGGGATCGACCGGCACGTAGGGTTCGCGCTCGTACACGTCGAGAGCGGCACCGGCGATCATGCCGGCCACCAATGCCTCGTACAACGCCTTTTCGTCCACGATGGCGCCGCGGGCAGTGTTGATCAGCCAGGCCTTGGCGGGCATGCGACCGAACCGCTCGCGATTCAAGTAATAGCGCGTGGCGGTCACGCTCGGAATATGCAGCGTCACATAATCGGCATCAGCAACCGCCTCACCGAAGTCCTTGGTCACGTGGGCGAAGCCGAACTCCCGCCGCATGCGGTCCATGTCCACGTCCTGCACTTCGCAGCCGACGACCCGCATGCGGAAGCCGGCCGAGGCGATCTGGGCGACCCGCCGTCCGATGGGCCCGCATCCCACGACGGCCAGCGTCTTGCCCGCCAGCTCGCGGCCGAGCAGCGGCGTCCACTGGCCCGTCTTGAGATTCGAGGCCGCCTCTACCGTGTGCCGGGCAGCCGCCAGCAGCAGGTTGAGCGTGTGCTCGGCCACCGAGTCGTCCAGCGCTCCGGGCGTGTTCGTGCAGATGATGCCGCAGCTGGTGGCGAGCGTCTTGTCGATGCCGTCGTGCCCCACGCCGAAGCGAGCCAACACGCTCCCGCGGGGCAGCGCGTCGTACAAAGCGCCGCAATATGATTCCACGCCGACGATCGCGCCGGTCGCGCCGCGGTCTTTAATGAATGCCGCGAGTTCCGCCTCGCCCGCCGGCGCCGGCAGACACTCCAAGCCCCGTTCGGCGGCGGCAGCGAACACCTTCTGAGCCTTGCGATACTCCAGATCGGTCACCGCGATTTGAGCCATGCCAGCCTCGCAGATAGGAACGATAACCGTTTCGGCCACTCGACGCACCGGGCCGCTCACACGAGCGACAGAATAATGGAGGTGAAGATCCGACGCTAGAACCAAACGAAAGAGTAAGCCCGAGCCTGGTGTGAGGTTTTCGCTCCGAGGCGATAGCGCGGGGGGGGGCGGGCGTCTCGACAGCCTCTTTCCCGCTTGATGGATTTCCCGCTTGATGGATTACGGATGAGGAGGACAAAACCCGTGTGGTTTTCCAGGCTCTGGCAAGCGAACCACAGGGGGCACAGAGGAACACAAAGGCGGGCAGATCGGGCCGTCTTCTCTGTGCCCCTCGGTGTCCTCTGTGGTTAGCTAATTCGGCGCAACGATTTGTTGCTGCCGGCGTGGGCATTGTGGTGCGGGCTTCCTGCGTGCACATGCACGCTGGAAGCGCACACCACGACCTCGCGCGCATCACAGAAACCGCCGCTTTATCGAACCAGCCGAATGATAAGCGGATATCGATATGCCACGCCGCCGTTGGCCTTCATTGCCGCCAGGATGGCAAACACGATCCAGAACACACCGACCACGCCCATCACAATGAAGCCCACGCAGAACCACGCGAGCAAACCGGCCACGATCTCGTAGATCGTCACGGAGATCTGGAAGTTCAGAGCCTCCTTGGCCTGGTCTTCAATGAACGCCGATTCCTCGCGCTTGACCCACCAGTTGATCAGCGGCACCAGGATGTGACCGATCCCCACCAGCCAGACCGCCGGCAACGGCAGGATATGGCTGAGCATCGCCCAGGTACGCTCGTCGCGAGTGGTCGGCACCTGCACGTAGTCCTGCGGCGGAAACTCCGTCTCGCCGGGCGGCGGCTGATCCATGAGGTTGCCTCCGTTTCTGCTCGATCATAGCGCGGTATTCGGAGGCGGGCAGCTTGCCCGCCTCAAGGGGAGGGAAGGCCCAGCCTTCGAAATGCGCGAGCCGCGATCCCGAGCAGCAACCTGGGTTACGAGAAGGCGGGCGCGACGCCCGCCTTCTCGGTGGGACGCTGACTCGGTGGAACCGGTACTAGAATTGGGTTGATGAACCCCAACCGAAGCCTGGTTGAACACCCGAACCTGTCGGCCCGCCTGTATTACGCCTGGCTGTGCACGCGGCCGTTCTGGGTTTACCCGCCGGTCGTCGCACTGCTGTCAGCGTGGGCCGGACCGCGTGCGGGCTGGGCCTCCGCCGCGGGCTGGTTCGCGGCAGGTCTGGTCGCCTGGACGCTCGTGGAGTACGGCCTGCACCGGCTGATGCACGTCCGGACGCCTTGGCGACGGTTCCGCAACTTTCAGGAGTTCGCCCACCTCCGCCATCATCGCGAGCCCGACGACCTGCCGCGCTCGCTGGTCACGCTTCGCGGCAGCATCCCGCTCTCGCTGCTGTTCTTCGGCCTGGCGTTGTTGGTGTTCCGCTCGCTCGTGCCGGCCGTTCTCTTTCATGCCGGCCTGACCGCGGGCTACGTCTTTTACGAGTTCGTCCACTTCGCCACGCACGCCCGCTGGCGCATCCCCGGCCTGAATTGGCTGCAGCGCTACCATGCCCTGCACCACGCCCGCCAATGGAACCGCACGTTCGGCGTGACCTGCCCCGTGTGGGATTATGTGTTCGGAACCGCACCGCGGGCGTCGCCTCGATGAGAGAACGCTGGCTTCATCCTGGAAATGATTGCCCCCCATCCAGTGGTCTGACGACCGACTGGACGGGGGCGATGCTCAGCGCCTTTACTGCTCGACGTACAGGCTCTCCGCGTTGATCACCATCACCGTGTCATTCGGCTTGTCGGCGACCAGGCCCCGAACGACCACTGTGGCCATGGGCTTGATGCCGCTCACGCCGTTGAGGTTCATGGCCAGCGGCTTGCCGTCGGCGCCGGTCAGTTGAACGGTCGCGCTCTTGGCCGTCACCTGGTCCTTGGGCTCGCAGCAGTAATCCCACGGGGTGGGGCAGCCGTCGCCGTGCTTGTCTATGCAGGTCGGGATGCTCACGTCCACCAGTTGGAATATGGCCCGATCCTCCACGAACGGCTTGACCTTGCCGCCGATGCGCCCGCGCACGGTGATTCGGTCGCCCTTCTGAGCGGTACTCTTGGCCTCGGCTACGTTCACCGCCCCTTCGGGCGCCTGCGTGAGGAGCGTGCCCGCGGGCAGCGTGGCCGGCGACTGCCCGGCCGACGCCGTCTCGCCCTTCTGGCCGCCCTTCGAATCACAACCGCTGCTCAACACCAACGCCACCGTCACTCCGGCCAGCAGCGTCACCAGCGACATTCCGGTAGTGTGCCACATTCTGTTCATTGCATCTCCTCGGTTGATGGAACAAGAAAACCGTTACGTTCAAAATCAGGAACTCAATCCTCGTATCGTTTCGCCGCATCGGTTGCCCTTGGCGACAGTCTGACGGCGGGCAAGATGCCCTCCCCAAGCCGAGTCCTACGAACTGTACAGCGCGTCGCGGATGGGCGGGTGCAGACAGCGCCACGCCGGCGGCAACGCGCCGATCAGGCCCAAAATCAGGCCCAACCCGAGTCCGGCTGCGATCACCGGCGCATCGATGGTCAACGCGAACGCCCCCATCGAGAAGCGCACGGACAGCCGATCGAGCACGAGCAAGGCGATGCCTGCCGCCACCACCGCCCCGGCCGACGCAATGAGCACCGACTCCTGCATCAGGTTGATGGCGATGGCCAGCCGACTGAACCCCAGCGTCTGCAGCGTGGCGAGCTCGCGAATACGCGACACCAGCGCGCCATAGACGGTGTTGAATCCGCCGAGCACGCCGCCCAGGCCGATGAGCGTGGCCGTCACCCACACCATGGCTCGGATGGGCGAGTAAAACCGGCTCAACTCCGCGTAATAGTCCGACTCGCGGACGGCCACCAGTTCGAGATCCAACCGTTGCTGGGCGAACGCGCTGACATCGCCGAACTCGGCCGTGTCCAGCGTCAGGATCACGCACGAAATCGTCGTCCGCTTGTTGGCGATCAGCAGATTCTGCAGCGGCATCCAGATCTCGGCGTGCTTGACCGTGCCCGGAGCGGCGAATCGCCCGACGATGGTCCACGGACGATCGTCAAAGTACAGCGTGCGGCCGACGGCCAATTCCTCCTGGCTCAGGCCGAGCCGAGCCGCCACGAGCTCGCCGACCATGATCTCGTCGTAACCCTCCCGCGGGGCGCGGCCCTCGATGATGCGAACTTGCGGATGCACCAGAAACGCTCGCGGCGTCACCCCCCGCAAGACCGCCTGCATGCCCTCCTTGGCGTCCGGGCTCGTGCGCACCAGCATGGCCATGTGAATTTCCGGCGACACATATGGAACACCCAACCGTTGGCGAATTCCAGGCACGCTGGCCAGAACCTGATCCGCCACCGAGGGCGAAATCTCGCTGCGTTCGGTGCTCTCCTCACTGCCCGCACCAAGCAGGATCACGTTGTCGTCACGTCCGCTCTCGGCCAGGCTGGTCTCCATGCCCCGCACGAATCCTCCCGCGGCCAGGAGCAACAGCACCACCAGCGCCGAGCCGATGAACGTGCCCAGCGTCCGCGAGGGCGATCGCCACAGGTTGCGAACCGCATACTCGAATGGCAGTAATCGCATGAAGAAGGTTTACCTCGTTTGGTTCGTTGTGAGTTGTCAGTGGTCAGTTGTCGGCTCATTGGTCCTTTGGTTGTGGTCGACGTGACTGCATACGACGGCGTCCGAGCAACTGACAAATGGACTACGGACCCAACCACGGACCACTGACTACTGACCACTGCAATCACTATACAGCCCGAAAACACTCCACCACCTCGCGGCGCGAGGCCATGATCGCGGGCACCAGGCCGGCCAGCACGCCGAGCACGATCGCCGTCAGCGCGCCCCAGCCCACCATCTGCCAACTGGCGTTGATGGGAATACTCAGCCCATCCACCGACAGGCTGTAGCCGCCCCACCGCACGATGCCGATCGCCAGTACCGAACCCAGCAGCGTGCCGGCCAGGCTGAGCAGAATGCCCTCGGCCACGATGAGCCGCGCGATCAGGTGCCCGGGGTAGCCGAGCGTCTGCAAGATGGCGTGCTCGCGAACGCGCTGCTGCACGGCCACCACGATGGCGTTGCCCACCAAGGCGAGCACGGCTGCCACACAGCCCCAGCCCAGCCACTTGGTGAAATCGACGATCTCCAGCACGTCCTCGGCCGCCTGGGCGACGAACGCCCGCTCCGATCGCGTGTGCGTCGGATCCTGATCGGCGGCGAATTCCGCATCGATGGCCTCCGCCACCGACCGGAGCCGCGACGGATCGTCCACGCGAACGTTGAACTGCGTGACCCACCCGCCGCGCCGGCTGCCGCTGGCGAACTGCAGGAAGTCCAGGTGCACGTAGGCGACGTTGTCGTGCTGCGGTTCCTCGGAGCTGATGATCCCGGCCACCGTGACGGTCACGCCGGCCGCATCGAAGCGGTCGCCCACCGATAGCTTGCGCCGCCGGGCCAATGTCTCGCCGATGAGTGCGGCATCGCTGCGCCGCTTCCACTCCTCGAACGAGCCGCTGATCACCTTCACCTCGGCCCCATACGCACTGAGAAACTCATCGACGGGCACGCCTCGAAACGTCACCACGTCCAGACTCGTGCGGCAATTGCTCACCACGATCTTCATCGGAATCGCACTGGCCACGCCCGGAATCTGCTTGATCCGCTGAACGTAGGACTCGCTCATTCGGCTGGCAAACGGACAATAGCGATCCTTGCGATAGACGATCAGCTTCGTCTCACCGGCGTCGGCCTCGGTGGCGGCTCGGGCCCCGGACTGCAGTGCCTGCACGGCCGAGAACAGGAACATGGCCACCGCCACGCTGAGGATGGTCAGCACGCTGCGCGTCCGCTGCCGAACCACTTGCCGGATGACGACGGGCAAGAACTTGGGTGCCAACATGATCTACGCCCCCCAAGCCGCGGATGCGGCCGATTCAAGCAGCTTTCCTTTTTCCAGATGCAACGTGCGGCTCGCGCACTCGGCGGTGCGGGCGTCGTGCGTGACCATGATGAGCGTCTTGCCCAGCTCAGCGTTCAGCCGAGAGAGCAACTCCATGATTGCCCGCGCGGCCGTCGCGTCGAGGTCGCCCGTCGGCTCGTCGGCCACCAGAATGCGCGGGTCGGTCACGATCGCCCGGGCGATGGCCACGCGCTGCTCCTGCCCACCGCTCAATTGGCGCGGATAGTGATCGTACCGGTCCGCCAACCCAACCAGCTCCAGGGCGAGCCGCGTCTTGTTGTGCCGCTCCCGCCGCGTGAGCGGGTGAAGCAGTAGCGGCAACTCGACGTTCTCGTATGCCGTCAGCGTGGGCACGAGGTTGTACAACTGGAAGATGTACCCGATGTTCGCCGAGCGCCAGGCAGCCAGCTTCGACCGCGACATCTGGGCGATGTTCACGCCGTCGATCCACAACTCGCCCGACGTCGGCCGGTCGATCCCGGCGATCAGGTTGAGCAGTGTGGTCTTGCCGCTGCCGCTGGGGCCCATGAGCGCGAGGAATTCGCCTTCTTCCACGTCGAGATCCAGCTTCGAAAGGGGCGTGATCTCGATGTCGCCCCGTCGATATGTTCGCGTCAGTTTTCTGCAACTGATCAAACTCATGATTGTCCTCCATGGTGTGCCGCGTGGCCGTTCCTGGCCTCGCCGACGACGCGCACCGCGTCCCCCGGCTTCAAGTCGGCCGGCGGGTTGGCGATCAGCCAGTCGCCCAGCCGCAGCCCCTCTCGCACCTCGACCGCGTCCTCGTACCGAGCCGTGCCCAGCACGACCGGACGAAACTCGGCCCGCTTGTTGGCCTGGTCGTACAGCCAGACCGCCGTCCCGTCCGCCGTCTGCCGCACCAACTGCGACGGCACGAAAAGAACCGCCGTCTCGGCAGGCTGCGTGGTGGGAGGAGCGAGAAACTTCACCCGAGCCAGCATCTCCGGCTTGATCTCAGGTGCCGGATCATGGATAGCCACCTTGAATTGCAACGTGTTCTTCTGGATGTCCGCTTCGTGAACCACGCGTGTCACCTGGCCGGTAAACGTGCGGTTGGGCAACGAGCCCACCACGATTTCGGCCGGCTGGCCCACGCGAACCAGCGCGGCCTCGGACAACGGTACGTCCACGCGAACCTGCAGCTTCCGCGGGTCATATAACCGCATGACCTGCGAACCGGTGGGCATGTCGGTATTCAGCATCAAGTTGGAGCCGGGCTGAACCAGCCGCTGACTCACGACGCCGTCCACTGGCGAGCGGATCTCCATCCGGTCGAGCCGCAGCTTCGCCTCGTCGCGAGCGGCACGGGCTCGCTGCACTGCCGACTCGGCTTCGGCCAACCGAGCCTTGGCCTCGTCGAGCGCTCGAGTATCGGCGATCCGCAGTTCGAGTGCTTCCCTGGCCGCCTGTAACTCCGCTTCGAGATTGCGAATCTGTGCTTCGAGGATCGTCTTGCGAGCTTCCGTGCTGGCCAGAACAGCCTTCTGCCCTTCGTATTGCTGCTGCGCCCGCACCAGCTCCTGCTCGGACAACGCCCCTTGCGAGTCGGCCCGCGCACGGCGAACGCGATCGTAGGCGTCCTGCAACTCGGCCAGCTTCGCCCGCTCCGCCTCGACCAGCGCCGGCCACTGGTCGAGTTCGGCCTTCTTCTCGGCCAGCAGGGCCTCGGTGGTCGCCACCTTGCGCCTCAGCTCAATGGGATGCTCCCAATTCCGCTCCGCTTCGCGCACGAGTGCCTGAGCGGTTCGCAGGTGCGCTTCGTGCTCGCGCAGCTCGGCTTCGGCCCGCCCGAGGGCCAGCTTCGCCTCGTCCGGCACCAGCCGGGCCACCACTTGGCCTTTGGTGACGGTGTCGCCTTCGAGCACGGTCACTTCCTGCACCACGCCGTCGGCCAACGCGCTGACGGAGATGAAAAACGGGTCGGGCTCGACCCAGCCGGGGGCCTGCACGACGGCCGTACCCGCCGCCTGCACACCCGTGCGAGCCACCGTGGGCACGATCTCGACGGCCACGGCGGGCCGTAGCGCCCCCCGCGCGGCAAACGCCAGGATGCCCAGCGCCGCCACCAACACGCTCGCCGGCACGAGTACCCGCGTCTTCCAACGGCGTGGCGGCGGGTCCTCACTCACCATGCGATATGTCTCCCCTGCCGTGGCGCTCGCCGGCTGGGCGGTGCGCCTGAGCAGACCTAAATCCGGTCCTTGTCCCATGGTCGGTTTCCCTCGATCGAACCCCGCGCCACGGCTTTACCGCAAGTGCTTTTCGCGCAACCAGGGCGTGGTCACAACGAACCGCGGGCGCGCGGAGTCATGCCTGTAAAAAAGGAGAAGCGCCGGAATGATCAGGCCGATCGAGGCGGACGAAGCGGAGCGTTCAAGGCGAGACTCGCAGGCGGAGCCTCGGACGTGATGACGATGAAATCCACCGGCGCCGGCGTCAGACTCGTCAGCGCCGGCCGGAAGAAGACAACGGTCTTGGCGCAGTTCAGCACACCGCAACCGTTGCAGTGATGCGACTTGGGTGCGGACTGCGGGCTGCCGCCGGTCGAATCGTCGGAGGAATCCGACGATTCGTCACGCGGGGCGGGTTTGGGGCAACCGGGGCAGGAGTGCTGCTCGTCGGCCGTACCGGCCACGGCGAGCGAAGCATCGGCCTCGTCGCCGTGCTGCTCACAGCAGCAGCACGTGCAGTTGGACGTCTGGGCGCAGCAGGTCCTCGCCACCCCCGGAGAGATGACGCCGACCATGGCCACCAGTACCAATCCCGCGCAGATATACCGCATGCGTGCACAATTATACCATAGTTGTATCGGTCTCGCATCCCCGCTCCGCGAGGATTTGCGCCTGCCCCCGGGAGTTCGGCCGCTGTTCAGGTCCGCGACCGGGTTGGTTTTGCCCGGAAAATGCGTTCCGGAAACCTACTCGCCCTTCCGTCACCGGTGCCAGCCGGACGTTCGTCGCCCCGACCCGCCCGGACGCAATTCGCTGGCCTGTCGATGCTTGCACCAGCGCGCGGCTGGATCGATAAGGTGACCTAAACGCGTCATTCCGAGATCACGCCCGGTCGCCACGGCCGGACACATTTGACGGTCTGGCCGCAGCAGCAACCCGGACTTATGACTGAGTGCCGGCCCACATGCGTGCGAAACGAGGGCCGCAGGTCGCGAGGACAAAGCAGCATGGCACCACTCGAACGCCGCACGTTGCTGGCCGGCCTGGGACTGGCCGGTAGCTCCCTCCTGGCCGGCGCAGCGAAGGCCGGCGACCTCAACCCGCCGCCCGGGCCGATCGGCCCGACCATGAAGCGGCTGGACCAGGTCGAACCCCGCACGCCCGTTCAGACGTTGAGCGGTTCGGCCAACTCGCTGTACGTCGTGCAGGAACCCGGAGCCTACTACCTTACCGCCGACATCCTGGGCCAGCCGGGCATGAACGGTCTGGAGATCGCGTGCGACGATGTGACCGTGGACTTGTGCGGCTTCAGCATCGTCGGTGGGCTGTACAGCATCAGCGGCATCGCCGCGACCTACGCTTGGCGCCGCATTACGATCCACAACGGCCGAGTGATCGGCTGGCGGACGCACGGCATCGACCTGGGCCAGTCCACGGAATGCATCGTCGAGCGGGTGCAGGTCGCCCAGAATGGCCATATCGGCATCAAGGTCGGGCCCGCCGGCTTCGTCCACCTCTGCACCATCCGCGAATGTATGGAGATGGGAATCAATGCCGGTCTCCGGAGCCAGGTCTCGCATTGCCGAACCGTTGACTGCACGACGGGTGTACGGGCGGCCGGCGGCAGCATGATTCAAGCCTGCGTGGCGGCCAGCTCGAACGGCATCGGCTTCGAGCTCATCGACACCGGCTCATGCGCACAGGATTGCTCGTCCGTGCAGTGTGCGACCGGCTTTGCCTGCGATGCCAACGCGACCATCCGCACAAGCGCGGCCGTCAACTGCAGCGTGGCGGGCTTCCACGTCCGCGCCGCTCGCAACGTGATCCGCGAATGCCAGGCGATGGGCGGCGGCAAAGGGTTTTACGTTACGGGCACCTCCAACCTACTGTTGCGCAACGCCGCCTCCGGAAACGGTCAGGACTATTCGATCGCTGCGGGCAACAGCTACGGCCCGCTGGTCAGCGTCGCGGGTGTCGGCGATGTGAGTGCGGTGGCTGCGGCCAGCCATCCGTGGGCCAACTTCATCTATTGAGCAAACCAAGGAGCCTCCGCGTGTGCCGGCAATCGTGCGCAATCCTGTTGTGCCTGTTTTATGGCACCGCGGTCGCGGGCTCCGCGAGCAACATCGCGATCGAGAACAGCCATGGCTGGGCCGAGAACCTCGGATGGCTGAGCTTCCACAGCCCCGACGGCGCGACCGGTGTCCGGGTCCTGCCCACGATTTTGTCCGGCTCCGTTTGGGCGGAGAACGCTGGATGGATCCATCTGGGCGACGGCGCCCCGGCTTCCGGCCACGCTTACGGCAACCTCGACGGCACCGACTTCGGCGTGAACGTCGATCCTGTGACCGGAAACCTGTCGGGCCTGGCCTGGGGCGAGAACATCGGCTGGATCAACTTCGGTGACCCTACGATCCCAGGCGGCGGCAGCTTGTGCCGGGTGGACTTTTCTGCTCGCCGCCTGCGCGGATGGGCCTGGGCCGAAAACGCCGGCTGGATCAACCTGGATCATCCCGTTGCGTTCGTCGCGTTCGATTGGCCGCTCTGCCACGAGCCCTACGCGGACGCCGACGGTGACGGCGACGTCGACCAGGTGGATTTCGGAATCGTGCAGCGTTGCCTGTCGCCCGGCCACGTGGGAATCGGCGCCGGCTGCGAATGCTTCAATCGGCCGGAACCGCCCGATTACCCGCGCGGCGACAACGACATCGACGCCGACGATCTGGATGCCTTCGAGCTCTGTGCCACTGGTCCCGCCGTTCCACCCGACGCAGCCTGCGACGACTGACTGCCCGGGGGGCGGGCGTCTCGCTTGCCTCAGGAGTGAGCGTGGTACAAGGCATCCTGCCTGCATTTGCCATTGGTCCGTGGCTTCAGAAAAAATGAACCACAGAGAGGCACAGAGGAACACAGAGAGGCTCACATCGGGCCTTCTCCTCTGTGACCCTCTGCGTCCTCTGTGGTTAGTCTGACTCCACGTGCGTGATGCGCGCCTCCCCCGGCACGATCAGACGGCGGCTTCGGCCGGGATCTGCCGCCGCCGAATAATCTCGCCGCGCACGCTCACGACCACGTCTTCGATGGGCACGTCCACGCCGCTGTTGGCCCGCGCCTGTAACGCCAGCATCAGAATGCCCGTGCAGCACGGTACCTCCATGTGCACGACCGTGATGCTGCGAATCCGGTTGGCGGCGATGATCTCGGTGAGTTTGGCCAGGTACGTGCTCGTGTCGTCGAGCTTGGGACAGGCGATGGCCAGAGCACGGCCCCGCAACAACTGCGCGTGGAAGTCCGGCAGCGCGAACGGCACACAGTCGGCGGCCAACAGAAGATCCGCGTCCTGGAACACCGGAGCACGCGGCGGCAGCAGTCTCAGTTGAACCGGCCACTGCGCCAATTCCGAAAGCCCACCGGATGCGATCGAGCCGGCCTCATTCATGCGAGCAGCCGACGCACGCGCGCCCAGACGCGCAAATCGCTGCGAAGGACATCCGCCCCCATGCGCGTGGGCGGGAGTGGCCGAAACGTTTTGATGCTCGCAACCGCGCACAGCCGGTGCCTCCGGAGACGACAAGCTCCTCCCTGGGAAAGCATCCGGTCCGGAAACGGATGGGTTCCACTCGTCGCGCCCGGCCAGGTGAGCCTTCACCGCGTGCTCGTCAAAATCGTCGGCTTCCCGCTTTTCGATGCGAATCGCGCCTTTCGGGCAATGGCCCAGGCAGGCCCCCAGGCCGTCGCACAGCCGGTCCGCCACCAGCCGAGCCTTGCCATCGACGATCCGGATGGCGCCCTCCTCGCACGCCGGGACGCACAAGCCGCAACCGTCGCATTTCTCTTCGTCGATCAGCACGATGTCGCGAATCATCGGGAACTCTCCTTGCCGGGCTACCCGGCTTTGTATGCGAGCATTATGCCGCCGTCGAGCAGGCCAGGCATTGACGACCGTCAAGTTCGCAGAAAAATCGCGAACCGCCGGCACGACGGCCTCCCGGATGGCGATGATGCGTGTCCGGGGACGCCGGTCGGAACCGCTGTGACCACCGACGGTTGCCCCGCCCCGTCGCTCGACGCAGATGGCGACGGCGTGCCTGATGACCGCGACCTGTGCCCGGGAACCAGCTCAGGCGCGTCGGTCGATGCCGACGGCTGCGCGATCCAGAATCCGGATGACTCCGGCGACGACACGCCGGAGGATCCGGACGATCCGGCCGATCCGGCGGGACATGAAACGCCCCCGAATGGGGATGATCGGCCTCTGCTGGGATTCTGCGGCGCCGGTCTCGCCGAAACGCTGGCCGGCCTGCTGCTCTGCCTGACCCTCGTACCACTGCGGCGACGCCGGTAACTGCACCCGGACCGTTGCTCCTACCTGACGAGGCCGGCTCGCGCTCTCACGGGCGAGCCGGCCTCACTGCTTGACGCCCGCCGCCCGCAGAGCCAACATGAAGCCGCCCGGCCGATCGTCGGCCGGCCTTCCGGGGTCGGGCGCGGTCTTCGCGACTCGCCTCGTTTTTTGCTGACGGAGCTGCAACATGAGTATCAAGACCTTCCGATGGACCTGGCTGCTGGTCGCACCCGGGTTGTGCTACGCCGCGCAGATGGCGCCGAACATGCCTCGCAAATCAACGGCTCCGCCCAAAGAAGTACCGGCCCCGCCCTCAATCAAGTGGGAGAAGCACCAGCTCAGCGACCACCTCAACGAAGGCATTGCCGTGTTCGACGTGAACAACGACGGCAAACTCGACATCACCGCCGGGCCGGAATGGTATGCAGCACCCGACTTCAAGCCCCGGCCGGTCCGCAAGATGGACCAGGTACTCAACAAGGAATTCGCCGACAGCAACGGCGAGCACGCCTTCGACGTGAACGGTGATGGTTGGACCGACATCATCAGCGGGTCGTGGTTCTCGGACAAGATCTATTGGTACGAGAACCCCGGCAAGGAAGGCCTTGAGAAAGGGGTGCTCTGGAAGCAGCACCTGATTGCCGAAGGCCAGAATTGCTGTGAAGGCACGCTCCTGCTGGACCTCGACGGCCGCGGAGCGCCGGAGATCATCGTCAACAGTTGGGATCGCGACAAGCCAATGACCGTCATCCGCATGCGGCCCGGCAAGGAGCCCAGGTTCACGGTCGTTCATCTCGGCGGGCCCGGCACGGGTCACGGCATTGCCGTCGGCGACATCAACGGCGACAAGAAGCCCGACATCCTCGTGCCCAAGGGCTGGTTCGAGCAGCCGGCCCGGCGGCCGTTCCGAACGCCCTGGAAGTTCCACTCGATGCCGATTTCCCTCGATCACTCCAGTCTGCCGGGTCTGATCCTGGATCTTACGGGTGATGGCAAGAACGACATCATCATGGGCAAGGGTCATGATTACGGCATCATCTGGCTCGAGCAGGGTCCGGCCGAAAATGGTGAGCCTACCTGGATCAAACACGAGATCGACAACAGCTTCTCGCAAAGCCACTGCCTGACCTGGGCCGACCTCGACGGAGACGGCAAGTTCGAGATGATCACCGGCAAGCGATGGCGCGGCCACGGCGACGGCGACCCCGGCTCAGCCGAACCGATGTGCCTGTTCCGCTTCATCTGGGATCCGGCATCCCGCACGTTCACCCGCGACACCATCAGCTTCGATGACGGCGTGGGCACGGGCATGCAGATCCGCACCGCCGACCTCGACGGCGACGGCCGACTGGACATCGCGGTGGCGGGCAAGACCGGCGCCTATATCCTCTTCAACCGCGGCAAAGCCAACTAGGGCATTCGCCCCCAATTGAGAAGACCAAGCGAGCGGCGGGGCTTGTCCCCGCCGTCTCTTTGCGCCGTGCCCATTTCTTCCATCCCGGTCCTTGACCTCGCCGCGCCCGTTTCTCCGATCCCGGTCCGGGATCATGCGACCGTAACCCGTCCCTCTTTCAATCCGACTCGCCCCCAGTCCCGCCGGGCGCTATAAAAACCGTGGCACTCTGAAGTTTTTCCCGTCATCGGGTCGATACATCCCGAAGGAAAGCCTGTACGCCGTGGAGGACGGCCCCATGCAGGAGCGAGTGACCCGCTTTCGAATGCTGTTCCACGTGGGTCTGGTCGTGATGTTGGTCACGGCAGCGCTGTCGGCCAGCTCCGACGGCGTGGCGGTCACAAGCATGTTGACGGCACTGACGCTCACCGGAGCGGCCACCGCCTTGCTCGCCAAGATCCGCCTCCTGCAGCTCCAACGATCCCTCCGCCGTCACGCCCCGCGCCCCGGCGTCTGGGCCATACGATAACCGGCGTCTCTTCATCTTCATCCTCTCGCCGCGTCACTGTGTCGCCCCGTCGCCGCATCATCTTTTTCTCTCCCCGCCCGTGGTATAATCCGTCGCCATGGCGCTAAACCTCACCCCGGAATACTTCGAGGCGGACCGCAAGTATCGCCAGGCCCGCACGCCGGCGGAGAAGCTGGCCGCGCTGGAGGAGATGCTGCGGACCATCCCCAAGCACAAGGCCAGCGAGAAGAAGCAGGCCGACCTCAAGCGCAAGATCAAGGAGCTCAAGGAAGCCGGCCAGCAGCGAGCCGCCAAAAAGAGCGGCGCGGGCGTGGATCCGTACAGCCTGCCTCCCCAAGGGGCCGGGCAAGCCCTGCTGCTGGGCTTGCCCAACTGCGGCAAGTCGTCCATCGTCGGACGGCTCACCAAGGCCCCGGTCAAGATCACGGACTTTCCGTACGGCACCGCCCTGCCCACGCCGGGCATGGCCTACCACGAGGATGTGCCCATCGAGCTGGTGGACCTGCCGCCCGTCGCTCCCGAAAGTCTCCTGCCCGCGCTGATCAACGCGATCCGGCACACGCACATCGTGCTGTTGGTGGCGGATCTCGGCTTGCCGAGCGTGCTGGAGGATCTCGAAGCGCTCATCGCCGCCCTGGCCCGGCACGAGATCACGTTCGATCCGCCGGATGAGGAGGACGAAGGCGACTACATGCGAGTCGGCCCGAAAGGGCTGATCGTGTGCAACAAGTGCGACCTGCCCGGTGCCATGGACACGTTTGCCGTACTTCAGGAACTGGGTCCCAAATATCCGGAGATGTTGGCTGTTTCGGCGGCGACGGGCGAGGGGCTGGCCGAGATGATGCATCGGCTCTTCATCATGCTGGACGTCGTGCGGATCTACGCCAAGGAACCGGGCAAGCCGGCAGACAAGGAAAAACCGTTCGTGCTGCCCACTAACAGCACGGTGGGCGAGCTGGCGCGGATGATCCACAAAGACCTCGCCGAGAATCTCAAGTTCGCGCGAGTCTGGGGCAGTTCGAGCCACTCGGGCCAGCAGGTGCACACCTCGCACGTGTTGCACGACCGAGATATCGTCGAACTGCACGCGTGAACTACAGAAGCTATGAGCTATGGGCTTTGAGCTATGAGCCAGCGAGCGGCGGGGCTTGACCCCGCCGTCTCATTCCACCGTCAATCCGCTCCTCTCTCGCGAAACCCGAAGTCGGCACGGATCCGCCCCCAGTGCATTCTCCGGCTCACAGCTCATAGCTCACAGCTTCTCTCACTCCCCCGAAAGATAATTGGCGATCGCCTCCGACGTGCGGAGCGCGCGGGTGTAGATCCGGATGGCCTTGGCGGCCTGCTTCAGGGTCGGGCCGACGCGAACCTCCTTGTCGCCGTTGATGTCCAGCAGGTGCGGACTGAAGCGGCCCCAGCCGTAGGGCCGTGCATCGCCGCCGTCGCAGAGCTTGCCGTCGATCACGTAGCTGATGATTCGCGGACCGGCATCGACAATGATCGCGACATGATGCGTTCGGCCGGTTTGAATCGTGCCGGGATCGCTGTCCCAGAACGCGGTCGTGCTACCGTCGCTCAATTCGATGCGCAGTGCAGCCGCATCGGCGGTCTTCACCACGAAGCCCTTGCCTGTCGCATCGCGCGAATCCAGCAGAACCTGGCCCGCGGAAATGTCATTCAACGCGAAGCGCAACTCGACGGTCAGGCCGGCCACGCCGCGCAACAGCGGAATCTTAGGCATCGCCAGCTTGCCGGAGGCGATCTGTTCGCTCGTGGCACTGACGGCCAATCCCTGCTGAGTCAACGTCTTGACCGTGCCCTGATTCCACATCCCCTCCAGCAGCGAAGCGTCGATCTCGTGAATCCGGGCGACTTCCTTCTGCGTTTCGGTCACCCAGTAGCGACCCTGGTCCTCGATCAGGTCCGGATAGCTCGTGCGAACCGTCGGCTCAGGGTCGTACAGCAGGATCTCGGGCTGCGACCAGTGGATGCGACCGTCGCGTTCGATGCCGCCGCTGATCCAGGCCGGGTTGCGACGTTCGTAATCTTTGCCACCGTTATTGTGGAACCAGAAGAGATACTTGCCGTTTTGCGTCTTCCACAGACGCGGGCAGGCTCGCGGATGCTTGATGCGTTGTCCGCCCGGCGTGTACGTCGCAAACTCGGGCGGCGTCCACGTCCGGCCGCCGTCGAAGCTGTAGGCGTGGCAGGGATGGCCTTCGACCGTGCGGTACATGGTGTACAACGTGCCGTCGCTCAGCACGACCAGGTTCTGCTCCTCAGCGATGGGGCCGCCTGTCGGCGACCGCAAGCCGATGTCGCCCTCCGGCAGCATTTGCCACTCGATTTTGGCCGGATCCGACTCGGTCAAGATGTTGTCCGAGCGAAAGAACCAGCCCTCCGAACGTTCGATGAGGTACTTGCAGATCTTGCTGAAGCCGAAGATCACCGAATCGCCCGCAATCACCGGCTTGCCGATGCCCCAGAGCATCTGCACCTTGCCCTGAAAGTCGTTCTCGTAATCACAGGGCGTCATGCGCACGGGCAGACGATAACGCTCCTTGGACCAGGTTCGACCGTGGTCGTCGGAGTACTTGTACACGTACCAGCCGAGCATGTCGGCGCGGATGTCCTTGCGATCGCCCAGCGTGTTTATGCGATCGCCGTTGTAGTCATAGAAGACATAAACGCGGCCGCTGGGCGTGAGCAGAGGCATGGCCCACGACGCTTCGGGGCCATCGGCGGGTTCGATGTCGATCAGCGGCGACCAGGTCTTGCCCCGGTCCGTGCTGATGGTGGCGACCACGTGTTGGCCGCGCTGCCCTTCGATGCCTTTGCCGGTGGTCATGGTGCACAGCCAGTTACCGTCGTGCGTGATAACGACGTAGGGCTGGTCGCAGTAGCCCTCATCCGGCAGGACGATGCCGTTACGGAGATTGCGCCAATCTTCGGCTGCCGGTGCCGGCGGCGGCGAGGCCAAGGCGATCGTGCACTCCGCGGCAATTGCCGAGAGGGCTACAAAACCTATCACACGCCCAGTGCTGCACACCATGTCGTTCTCCTTGCGATTGCACGCATTGCCTCGCGCCCTCGTCCGGAATCGGACCGCTTTGTTGACGCATAATTCCCAACTTTGTAGACTATGCGGCGACTGGCGTCAATGCTCGCACGCGGGCATCCGAACGCTAACTGACGCTCGGAAATATTGTTCCGATTCCCGAATCCCGTCCATTCCGGAGATTGGCATGACGCGAGCACGCATCTCGAAAATTGGGGCGATCGCGATCGTGATGGCGGCCCTCTCGACGACGTCATCGCGCGCAGCGACAGACAAACCGATTGTCGTGCAGCCGGGTGTGCCGCAGTTATTCATCGACAACGCGATCATCGAATCGGAACAGGGACCGATCCGCACGCTCCACCAGCCCATCAAGGACCACGGCGGCCAGGAGCCGATCATCGCTTCGCCGCCCAACACCAGTCTCCTCGCGTACGGCAGCATTGTGTTTGACACCCGGCTCAAGCAGTACGTGATGTTCGTCCAGGAATTCCCGTCACGGCAGATGTATCGGGTACTGTCGTCGGACGGCATGAACTGGGGCGAGCTCGATCCGGTCCACCTCGACACCGATCTCGGCGATGTGCCACGCGATAAGGCCATCAACGCTGCCGGTAATCGCGAGATCGACTTGTTCTCGTGCATGTACGACCGGGCGGATGACCAGTACCCCTACAAGGGCTGGGCCTGGTTCGCCAACTGGGGCAACGATCTGGAAGGCATCTTCTATGTCCAGTCCCGAGACGGCAAGACCTGGGAGCGCGGCCGCCAGGTGGTCAATGGATTCGCCGGCCCCGGCGACACGAGCTGCCGCGAGATCCACCAGGACGGCAAGATCGTCCGCGGCCCCGGCGACGTGACGCTCTTCTCCTACGACGAACAGACCGGCAAGTACCTGGGTATCTTCAAGTTCTTCAATCACGACGGCTACAAGGCGGGCAACAATCACCGCAGCCGTGCGTATCTGTGGCTCGATCGGCTCGACGAGCCGGTGGACACCGATCGGATCGAGCGGATCGCTCTGCTGCCGCCCAATGACTACCGTAACGGCGATACCGAGTTCGACGAGTACTACGCGAGCACGGCCTGGCGTTACGGTCCGTTGTGGCTGGGAACGCTCAAGATCTTCCACCCGCGCGGCAACTATCCCCATTCGTCGGCCGGTTGTGCGTTCCTGAAGCTGGTGGTCAGCCGCGACGCGTTGAACTGGAGCAAAGTACCCTACTTGAACGACAGCGGCGTGCCCGAAGTGTTTATCCCCAACGGCCCGGAAGGCGGCAACGGCGGCCGAAACGACGGCGGTTACATCAGCGATTTCAGCACGCCTCCGCTGCGAATCGGCAACGAATTGATCTTCTACTACAGCGCTTCATCGTGGGGCAAGAATCACCCGCGCGGCGAGCGGCTGATGGGGGGCGGCATCTTCCGGGCGCGTCTGCGGCCGGACGGGTTCGTCTCAATCGACGAGGGTAGTGTCACCACTTGCCCGCTCGAGCTGAAAGGCGACGATCTGCTGGTTAACGCCGTCGGGCCGGTCACCGTCGAGTTGCTCGATTCCGCCGGCGACGTGGTCGGCAAGGCCGAGATTCAGGGCGATTCGCTCGAACACGTCGTGAAGTTCAATGGCCGGTCGGCAGGCTCGCTCGCCGCCGGCAAGACGCCGCGCCTGCGTTTCACCGTTCAACCGCCGGGGCGTCTCTACTCGTTCACCACCCGCTGACCGGCCACGCATCGAGGGTCCCAACATCTTGCCCTCTTGGGGGGCGGGCATCTTGCCCGCCTGCGAGGCGGGCGGGACGCCCGCCCCCCGTCTCAGTAGTCGTCCAGCGTACCGGCGTGGTCGAGGTGGCTGATGTCGCCCCAGGTGCCCAGGCTCCAGCCGTTGTCGTCCCGGAAGAACGTATTGAGGCTGCCGTTGTAGAGCACCCATCTTCGCGGAATTGACAACGGCAACTCCAGGGCCAGTCGAAAAGCACTGTCGAGCACGCCGCCATGTGTCACAATAACGACACGATTGCCGGCGTGCGTCCGGGCGATGCGCTCGAGACATGCGACGGCTCGTTCGTGTTTGTCGCGAAGGCTCTCGCCCTCAGGAATGACGTGATCGGGGTCGCGCCGCCGAAAGCGTTCGAACTCGTGCGGAAAGCGTTGGTGGATCTTGTCGAGCCTGAGCCCCTGAAACACGCCGAGCGCTCGTTCACGCAGGCCGGAATCGGTCTGCAACGGCCGGCCACTCGCGGCGGCGATACATTCCGCCGTCCGCCTGGCCCGGCCCAGGTCGCTGCTGTACAGCGCGACGAAGTCCACTCGGGCCAGCCGACGAGCGACGGCCTCGGCCTGCCGCAGACCGACGGGCGTGAGCTCGCTATCGAGGTGCCCTTGCCAGCGTCCCTCGCGATTCCAGACCGTCTCGCCGTGCCGGATGAGGATGAGTTCGGTCGTGCCGGCCTGCTGGGACGTCATGATCGGGCAGTCCCCTCCAGCCGAACGTCGCCGCCCAGGCCGGTCAGGCATTCGACGAACGTCGGGAACGTGACCGACATGGCCTCGGCGGTATCGATGCGCGTGCCGCTCGGGATGCAGCACCCGGCAACAGCCAGCGCCATGACCACCCGATGATCGTCATGCCCGCTGACCGCGGCGGGCCGCAAATCGCTCTGCTCGATGATCAATCCGTCGGGCAACTCCTTGATTCGCGCCCCCATCTTCCCCAGCTCGGCCGCCATGACCGCGATGCGATCCGTCTCCTTCAGGCGGGCCTGGGGCACGTTGACCAGCCGGGTCGTACCTCGCGCGAAGCAGCCGACCACCGCCATCATGGGCAGAGCGTCAGGCGTGGCGTTCATGTCGATTTCACAACCGGTCAGCGTGCCGGGGCGGACGCGAATGCCCTCGGGCAGGAACTCCACGCTCGCGCCCATGCGTTGCAGGTACTCGACGACGGCTTTGTCGCCCTGTGGATCGTTCATGTCCAAGCCGCGGACGAGCACGTCATTGTCGCCCAGGGCACCGGCGGCCAGGAAGAACGTGGCCGAGGAGAAGTCCGCCGCCACTCGCACGTCGGTCGCCCGATAGCGCTGGCGTCCGGGCACGCGGAACTGCCGCAGTTCATCGCGTTCGAGCACGGCTCCCATGCGGGCGAGCCAGTCCAGCGTGATGTGGACGTAGGGTTGCTCGTTGAGCAGAGGGACGTCGATGACGCTGTCGCCGTCGGCCAGCGGCGTGCAGATGAGCAGACTGCTCAGGTATTGACTGGTGACGGCCTCGATGCTCGTGCGCCCGCCGCGGAGGCGCCCCCCCACCACCAACGGCGGGCACCCGTTGTTCCGCATGAGGAAGACTTTCGCCCCAAGATCGTTCAGCGAGCACGCCAGCGGACCGATCGGCCGGCGACGGATCTGATGGTCGCCGGTGAAGCCGGCGTAGCCTTCGCGCAGCAGAGCCGCCGCTCCGACCGCAAGCCGCAGCGTCGTACCCGAGTTCTTCACGTCAATAAAATCGCCCGGCGTCGCCGGCTCGCCGCCGGTGCCGCGAACGCGCCAGAGGCCGGGCTCGACCTCGATCTCCGCTCCCAGGGCGCGCCAGGTGTCCACGGCAGCCTGCGTGTCGGCCGAGCTGAGCGGCTCGCGGATGGTGCTTTCACCGTCGGCGAGCGAGCAGAACGTGACCGCTCGGATGGTGTGGGATTTCGACCCCGGGATATCGACCGGGCCGTGCAGCCGGGACTGCCCGCAGTACAGGTACATGACGTCCTCTCGTGAAAACAGGTTCGAACCCGAACTCGTCATGCACCAGAATAGCGGCGACGCGGCGGATTGTCAGCCACAGGCGGACCCAGGAGCAGGAACCGAGGCCCGCGGCCGGCCGATGGGTCCGGCCAAGCGCGGATGCGAAACGAGGAGGTTGACCCGGTGGATCAACCTCCTCGCATTCAGAACTCGAGAAACGAAACGTGAAAAATCAGCGTCCAGCCACGCCGGGGGCCTCCGGGCTGATGCCGGTGACCTGCTGCGTCAGACGGTTGGCCTGTTGCAGATGCTGCTGCAGCGTGGGCAGCGTCCGTGCGGCGAACTGTTTGACGTCGTTGTCCTGGCACTTCTGAGCGGCGAACTTGTTGGTCAGGACGTTCCGGTGATGACACGCGACGGTGCCGAACAAAAACTCCCGCTGGAGCGTTTCGGGATCCAGTTGCTGCATCTCCTGGAGGAGGCTCTGCTGCCACTGAGCCATCTGTGTGGGCACCTGCATTTGCTTTTGCTGGGCGATCTGCTTGAGCTGCTGGTTGTTCTCGCGATGTTCCTCCTGCAGGCGTTGAGCGAACTGCTTGACGCTGTCATCGGGCGCTTTCTCGGCCACCAGCTTGGCCGCCTGTTCCTCGAACAGGTTGTTTTGGATCTGGTGCTTGAGATAGGACTGGTCGATGTCCTTCTCGCGCCCCGCGCCGATCCGGCCGGCTTGCCCCGTCTGGCCGGTCTGACCGGGCTGCCGCGGTTGTAACAACGGCCGATCCTGCTCCCGCCCCGTTTCGCGCTCCTCGGTTGCCTGCTGCGCGAGTACAAACGGAACCACCAATGCGATCACGCCGAGCGTTGCCGCCAGCTTCGTCTTCATACACCACTTCCTTTCTGTCTTGCGACTCCTTTGGGCCGTCCACGCCGACTCACGCTGCCGACGCGCGTTTCATCACGCATCATATGAACGCGTCGATCGACCGGTCAGCCGGTGTGCCGCCGAAAAGACGATCAGAAAGGGCGCTACGGCGTGAGGGAAGAAGGCCTGGGACCTGAGGCTTGAGGCTTCAGACCTGAAGCAAGAGTCAAGGAAGACCTGACCACCATGAGCCGGACCATCTGCACGAAGCTGCGAAATAATGGCAGCTCGCATCTTCGAATAAACTAACCACAGAGGACGCAGAGGGACACAGAGGAGAGAGCCCGATCTGCCGACCACTGTGCTCCTCTGTGCCCCCTGTGGTTCGTTTTCTTGAAGGCGGAAGACACGACGAATCTTCACTTCATCTGTGGTCGTCAATGCCATCTGTGGTTCAAAACGGCTGACGTCAGCGGAACGAGTCTATGCGGTGGTCAAACCCGTGAGCCAGAGCACACGATTCAGCACGCTCTCGATGTCGCATCCGTGGGTATCCACGATCCAGTGCGATGCCTGCCGATAGATAGGGTCTCGCTCGATGAGTGCGTTCCGGACCTGTTGGAGCCCGGTCTTGGGGTCCATGGGCAGCCGAGTCACGTGCCGGTGGGCGTCGCCGTAGATGCGGTGCCAGAGGATCTCGGGCGGAGCAGTCAAGTAGATGAGCTGGCCCGTGGCTCGCAGGGCACGGACGTTGTCTTCGCGCAGCACCACGCCCCCTCCGGTACTGATCACGTGACGGTCCAGCCGCGCCGCCTCGGCGACGACCTCGGCCTCGAGTTCCCGGAAGCCCGGCTCGCCGCGATCGGCGTAGATCTCCCGGATGGTCTTGCCCATCCGCTGCTCGATGAGCTGGTCCGTGTCCAGAAAGGGCCAACCCAGTCGCTCAGCCAGCGCACGGCCGACGGTCGTTTTGCCGCTGCCTCGATATCCGACCAGAACGAGGTTCATGCCAAGAACATAATCGATTCGGGCCGCCAGGTCAGGCCGCGTTCCATAAAAAAGCCGGCCCCCGTGGGTCGGGGGCCGGCAGTCAATCTATCAGGAGCGGGTGTACGGCGATCACCGGTTCACGACATTGGTGCCGGAGTTGTTGCCATACACGAGGTAGACCTCGCCGGCGTCGTTTCGTCGCTGGGTGGGGTCGAGCGGGTTGACGAAATCGGCTTCGCTCACGCCGAGGAGGATGTCAGCGAACCCGTCGCCATCCACGTCGCCGGCAGCGCCGACCCAGTCGATGGTGGCCTCGTCGGCGGAAGCCTGGGCGTAGGGGCTCACAAAGACGATGCCCGGCAACGCCTCCGTACCGACTTCGCTCAACGAGTAGTAGGCCCGGTTCGGGTTGTTCGAGAGATCCAGATGCAGTCCGCCGAACACCAGGTACGCCACGCCGCGACGGTTCTGGCCGCGGATGGAACGCACCTCGTTGGGGGCACAGATGAGCAAGTCAGTGTAGCCATCGCCGTTGAAGTCGCCGACGTTCGCGATGGAATGCCCCGCGTGCCCGCCGCGCTGCGAACCGTAAATGGCACAGCCGCGAAGCTTCTTGCTCCCAACGTCGCTGACGTAAAAGATGTTCTCACCGGTCAGCTTGGGATCGCCGAAGACGATGCCGATGAATCCGCAGTCCGCCCCACCGGGCCCGTCGGCCAGCGGCGAGGCAAAGGCGAAGTCATCGCGTCCGTCCTTGTCCGCATCCCCCAGCATGGTGTGGATTTCACCGAACCGATCGCCGGTGTTCGTCCCGCGAATCTCGAGACGCGGGATGTACAGGCGGTTCGGATCGTTGGGATCGACGGCCTGACTCAGGTCCAGGTTGCCGAAATCGAGCCGGCCGTAGATCACGTAGACCGTGCCCGCATCCACCGCACCATCGTGATCGGCACCGGGGGCACCGGCGAGAATATCCTGATGCCCGTCGCGGTTGATGTCACCCGCACGGTTGCCATAACCGAACTCATCACCTGGCGCCGCGCCATAGATCTCTCGCGACGGCGGATACCACACCGAACGGTAGCACGGATCGGTATTGGTCTTGCGGTAATCCGGGAGCGACTTGACCTCCTGGTCGACGTACCCGACCAGATCGATCCCCCAGGTGAGCAGGATCGATCCGCGCTTCTGGTAGCTGTTGGGCAACGAGATGAGAAGCTCGGAACGTCCGTCACGGCGCGGATCCACCCCGCCGGAGCTGAGATCCGGCATGGAACCGAGCGTTCGGCCGAACTGGTTGTAGAAGTCCAGCTCCCAGCCCCTCTGACCCAACTGGCCCCACGAGAACCACGCCCCGCGCAGCCGGGCGCCCTGAGGCACCGCACCACTGCCCATGGAAGTGCCTTCGTCCGTCGTGATGGGGTCCGGATCGAACTGCCCGGCGAGCGAGATGTCCAGGACATTGTCCTCCATCTGGTTCTGGCTGGGCAGATAGATGATGTAGCCCTGATTCAAGGGCGTGTTGTTGAAGAGGTCGCCGTCGTTCGAACAGAGATACTGGTACTCAACGTCGTCGATCGTTTCGGTCACCCACCCTTCGCGGTAGTCCCACGCCCCTATGTCGTCGTTACCTTCCTCGGTCATGAGCGGGTTGGGCATGCCGTCGTCGTAGCAGCGACCGTCCTCATCGCAAGGATCGTCGTCGTGGTAGTCCCACCAACCTTCGGCGTAAGGCAGGCCGAACAGGATTTCGGGCCGTCCGTCACCGGAGAGATCCTCGATCGTCGAGACGGCGACGATTCCGTCGGTCACCGTCTCCGTCGAACTATTGCCACCGTAATAGTAGGAGTACTTGTACCACGGACCGGCATGTCCGCTGGCAAATGAGCATCCCCGATACTCGGTCCCGAAGCTGTTCATGTGCACGTCGCCACCGAAGCGTTGGCCCGGCATGCCGTACACGAGATAGGCCGAGCCTACGTTCCCGCGTTCGAACGGGCGGCCCCACCGGGCGACCACGATGAAATCGTCAGCGCCGTCGCCGTCGAAATCGCCGAGCGAAGTGCCGGTGTATCCCAGGCGGCCGCCGGTATCGAAGCCGAGCAGTCGGGCGCCGGCTGTCGTGCGGCCAACCTCACCCAAGTCCACCACACCCGATGCCAGGCCGGTCAAACTGAACGTGCCGCTCGCATACGCGTGAACAGGAGGGTTGGTGTGATCCCACATGCTGACGCGGACTTTGTAAGGCTCGCCGCCCAGGGGCTGAGGAATCCGTGTGGCGTCGACCACGAACTCGAAGTTCGTCCCGTTAACGGGATCTGTGCATTTGTCGTCCTTGGCACAAGCCAGCAGAACTGCCCCGTTGACGACGGTCGGCAGATCGCCGGCGCAGATCTCGGCCAGCAGCTGCGATCCTTCCGAGCTCCTGTAGTCGATCTCGCCGAAAAGGTCGTTCAGCGGATCTTTGTCCTGGTCGAGCACGATGAGAACGTCGGCGACGATCCCGCCTTCACCGCCGTCCCGGTCGTTGCCGCAATACGTGATGGTCACCGATGTACCTTCGGAGGCACTGATCGAGCGCGCAGGCTCGGCAACCACAATGGTCGGTGACACGTTACCCGGGACCGTGCCGGGCTTGAAAAGATTGAGTTGGCCGGTCGCCGCCGCCATCACCTCGGGGTTCACGCCGTCATTGATGCGGGCGATGATGCGATAGCTGCCCGGTTGCAACCCGTAGGCACCCGTGTCCAGCCACAAGGAGTTGGTCGGGTCGTCTTCGGAGATGCCCGTGGCGACCGGAACCTCATTACCATTGGTGGGCTGCGCGTCAGGGTCGAGCAAGATCGAGATCTGGGCGTCGTCGTCGGGATCGCTGTCGGTCCAGGAGATGAAGACCACGTCGCCGATTTCGGCCTGGACGGTTCCGACCGGGGCGGTAAACCGGAAGCTGGGACCTTGGTTACCGGTCGTGTTTTCATAGAGCCCGCCCGGGATGGCCTCCACGCCGTTACCGGCGCAACCCTGGCCCGTCAGTAACGGAAACGATGAGACGAGCAGGACAGTCGCCGCAACCACCAGGCCAGACGCGCCACGATATCCAAACATAAGCTTGTCCCTATTCTTGTCGTAAGCCCTGGCTATCGAGAACGTTAAGGCTGGGCAGAGTTCTCCGGGCGTCACCGTGCCCCGCAGGTTGGGCCTGTAGCCACAAACGCGTTGACAATCGGCACTGAGCGGTCTCGCCGCAGGATCGGTTGCATGTCCTGCCGTGGACTCCGCCGGGCGGGGGTATTCTAAAGTCGGCCCAGAAGTCCGGTCAAGGTTCGCCCCATGCCCCGTTGGTTCGATCGGCAGCGGGCGTCTTCAACGGCAAGCGGCCTCGGCCAGACGCTGCAACTCGTGCATGGCCCCCGCCGGGTCGGGCTGTCCGAACACCGCCGAGCCGGCCACCAGCGTGTCGGCTCCCGCACGGGCACAATCCGCGATCGTCGCCGGGGCGATGCCGCCGTCCACCTCCAGTCGCTGGTCCGGCCGCAGCATGGCCCGGACCTGCCGAAGCTTGTCCACAGCGCTAGGCATGAACTTCTGCCCGCCGAAGCCCGGCCAGACGCTCATGACCAGGACCATGTCCACCTCGCTCACGATGGACTCGATGGCCGCCGGCGGCGTGTCCGGGTTGAGGCAGACCGCCACGTTCGCCCCCAGCGAGCGGATGTGTTCTATCACCCGCCTCGGCTCGTTGGTCACCTCGATGTGGAAGGTCAGCAGATCCGAGCCCGCCTTGACGAACGGCTCGGCATACTTGATGGGGTCGGTGATCATGAGATGTGTGTCGAAGAACATCTTCGACACGGGCCGCAACTTCTCGATCACCGGCACGCCGAAGCTGATGTTGGGCACGAAGTGCCCGTCCATGATGTCCAGGTGCAAAATCTCGCAGCCGGCCGCCTCGACCTTCGACACGTCGTCGATCAGCCGGGCAAAGTCCGCCGCCAGCAGCGAGGGAGCCATCCGAATCCGCGGAGATGCGAGTCGCCAGTCGGTCATAGCGATCAAGATACCCGCAAAAGCCCCACGAATCGAGCCGCGCCCCCGGTTTTCACGAGAGGAACGCGAACTCACCGCGAAGCAAAACGGCGGAGGTGGACCCGATCCGGGGGTATCAAGAGGAGAGCACACTGCGTTTGAACAGAAGCGGCGGGGTCAAGCCCCGCCGCTCGCTGGTGTCGACTGCTGAGGTAGGCGCCAATTATTTGTCGTCGAGCACTTCGACGGCCTTGAAGGGCTTGCCCTCCATGAACTCGAGGCTGGCGCCGCCGCCAGTGCTGACGTGACTGACCTTATCGCTCAGGCCGGCCTTTTCGATGGCCGAGGCGCTGTCGCCGCCGCCGATGACGGTAATCGCGCCGTTCCGGGTCGCCTCGACGAGAGCCTGGGCGATCTCGTTGGTGCCCTTGTCGAACGGCGGAACCTCGAAGACGCCCATGGGGCCGTTCCAGGCCACCGTCTTGGCCCCGGCGATGATCTTCTTGTACTCGGCTACGGTCTTGGGGCCGATGTCGAAGCCCTGCATGCCGTCAGGAATGTCGCCCTCGGCGACCTGCGTGGCCACGCCGGCCTCGAGCTTCGCCGCCGTGGTCACGTCCACGGGCAGCTTGAGCTTGGACCCACCCAACTGGAGCAGACGCTTGGCTTCATCCACCTTGTCGGGCTCGACCAGGCTGCCGCCAACCTTCTTGCCCTGAGCAAGCATGAAGGTGTACTGCATGGCGCCACCGATGAGAACGGTGTCGCACTTGCCGAGCAACGCCTCGATGACGCCGATCTTGTCGGAGACCTTCTTGCCGCCCAGGATGGCCACGAACGGCCGCTTGGGATTGTTCAGCGCCTCGCCCAGGTACTGCAGTTCCTTCTCGACAAGGAAGCCGACGACCTTGGGCTTGCCGGCCATCTGCTGCGGGACGGTCAGCATGCTGGCGTTGTCGCGATGGCAGGTACCGAACGCGTCATTGACGTAAATATCGCCGAAAGCGGCCAACTGCTTGGCGAACTCCTCCTTTTTGGCCTTGAGGCTCGGATCATCCTTGGCCTTCTTGTCCTTGATCTGCTCGGCCTCGTAGAACCGCACGTTCTCGAGCATGAGCACATCGCCGTCCTTCAGTTCGGCGACGGCCTTCTCGGCCACGGGGCCGACGGCCTCGCTCGCAAACTTGACCGGCTTGCCCAGCAACTGGCTGAGGCGATCGGCGGCGGGCTTGATGGTGTAGCGGGCGTCGGCGGCGCGATCCTTGCCCTCGGGCCGGCCCAGGTGGCTCATGAGGATGAGCTTGCCGCCGTTGTTGATCACGTGCTGGATGCTGGGCAGGGCTTTGACGATCCGGTTGTCGTCGGTGATGTTGCCCTTGTCGTCCTGGGGAACGTTGAAGTCCACCCGCATGAGGACGCGTTTGCCCTTGACATCCACGTCTGCAATCGTCTTCTTGGCCATGATGGTCCTTCCGCCTTTCGTGGGGCGAGTCCGCGGACTCGCCGGATTCCTGGTGTTCAGCGTGGCTTGACAGATCCCCGCTGGCGTTGTCCGGTCTTGGGAATGTAGAACGCATCGGCTGCCGAAAGCCACCCCCGCGCCGGAGCGGCCCCGGACCGGTTCATATTCATACAAAAAGCGGGGTTGTGAATCCAGTCGGCGGGCCCCAATCGGCCCGCCGAAGCAGGGTTTCCAGCGAGATACAACGGATGCGGGCGGACGGCCGAAGCCCGGCGGACGGCCCGAGAACCAGCGCCAGGACCGCCGATCAGTCGGCTTCGGCGATCTGCTGCGCCCGCGAAATCAGTAGATCGCACGCGCGATCGATGACCTCCTGGAACGCATAAGCAGGGGTCAGCGGATCGGCCATGTCGAGACGATTGACGGCGACGAACAGGCCGGACTGAATGTCGGGCAGGTACACCCAGGCGCAGAGGGTACCAGCACCCGCTCCCCAGTGGGTGTACAGGACCTTGTCCTGGTAGGTCTTGATGTTCATGCCGAATCCGTACCGGTTCGCCGGACTGGTAACCGTCGTCATCTCCTGCATGGATCCGGGCGACAGCAGGCCCTCGACGAACAGCAGATCGAGAAACTGAAGCATGTCACCGACGGTGGTCACGCCGGCTCCCGACGTCCAGTCCCAAGACCAGTCCCAGCGTGTCACATCGGTGAGCTCGCTGTCCGGCTCCGGGATGGAGTAGAAATGGGTGGGTGAACCGGAGGTCGAACCAGCAATGATCTCCGTGTTCACGAGGCCTTTGCGGTTCAGAAAATACTCCTCGAGCAGATCTTGAAACGCGCGTTTGGTCGCCCGTTCGACGATGACGCCGAGCAGGTAATATCCCCCGTTGCTGTAGCTGTACGACATGCCAGGGTCGAAATCCGGCGGACGGCTGCCGATCAGATCGAGCACTTCCTGCTGCGACCATTGAGGCGAGCCCATAGACCCGCCGGAGCCTGTTCTGCGTGGTTTGCCAGAGCCCCGTCGATGTCCTTTTGATCTGAGAATGTGGAACACATGGGTCAACCGAAATCCCCAGTGTCGGGGCGGCCTGAAATCCGCCACATTCATACTACAGCCGGACAGACAGTACAATGGCAGGCCCCATCGCCCCAGCTGGAGGAAACCGGAGTGAGCGCTCACCGGATCACGATCGTCGTTCTTGCCTCGGTCATTCCGATCGGTCGGCCGGCCTCGGTGCGTGGCACCCAGGTGACCTTCGAAGCTGATGCCACGATATCCGAACCGGTGATGCGGCGAATCGAGGTCATGACCGTGACGGACACGATGGCCGCCATCACCTGGGAAACGGCCCAGCCGGAAGACGGGATCGTCCGCTTCGGCACGAAGCGAGACCGCCTCGACCATATCGCGCGTGAAGCCGGCGGCCCCCGCCGCTTCCATCAGTGCCGTTTAACTGGCCTGCAACCGGGCACGAAGTACTACTTTGTTTGCCAACGTGCGGACGAATCGGGCGAGGCTCCGGCGAACCAGTCGTTCACCACGTTGACGCCGCCGCCCGGGCGCGAGTTGTTCGCCTTCGCCACGCTCACGGATACGCACTTCGGCCGGGAGATCGTGGGGCGTGTCACGCTGGCGGGCGGACGAATCGAGTTCCCCGGTGTGAGTTGGCGGGAACCGCAGGTTCCGCTTTGGCAGGTGGCCATTGAGCCGGCAATCGGCGAGATCAACTCGGCAATGTGTGCGTTCACCATCGTCAAAGGCGATGTGACGCATGGCCTGGACGCAAGCGAGTTTCGGATCGCCCGCGACGTGCTGGGCCAATTAACTGCCCCATGCTATGTCGTTCGAGGCAATCACGACCGGCCGGAGCAACTGATACGGACATTCGGCCTGCAACACCCGTGGTACAGCTTCGACCATGAAGGATACCACTTCGTCATTCTGGATACGGAGCCGCTGTTGGGAGGCCCGAATCAGGCACGCGAGGATCAGGTTCGCTGGCTCGCCGAGGATCTCCAGAAGCATCGCGAGATGTGGACGTTTGTTTTTCTGCACCGGCCCATTCAACCGGTTCTAGCCCGCTCGTCGGACGATGCGCTCTCGAACCATGCCATCAAGGCAGGCAGCAGCCTGCTGCAGAAGATGGGCGGCCGCTCAGCGGCCCGGGCGTTGAAGTTTGCGACCGGCCGTCTCCAGGATGTGCCCGAACCGCAGGCCCGCCGGCTGGCCCAACTCTTCTCGGAGCATGGCCGTGTCGCGGGCGTATTTGCCGGGCACGTCCACCGCAACTTCGTCGGGTATTGGGCCGCGCAAACAGGGAACCTGCCGTACGTCGAGACGGCATCGGCAAGCGATTATCCGTGCGGCTACGCCATCACCCGCGTCTTCACCGGCGGTTACATGCACAACTTCTGCATTCCCGACGACGCGAGATGCCTGGAATGGTCGGCCATAACGCGTGAGACGTTCGAGCGGATGGCGCTGGCGGGCAAAGCCGGCACGCTCGCCGACCGGAACTTCGTCGTCCGGTTCGACCGTCTCGACCTGCAACCGAAACCGACCGAGTGAGCCGAATGAGCGGGCGTGAGAAGAACGTGCGGCCGTCGCATGTAGTTCACCCCGAGCAGGCGGGAGAACTGATTCAGCAGAACAGTCTCGCGGGGTATTCGCTCTGCATCAACCGAGATGAGCGGATTGCCGATGACGCATGCGCTTCACAACCCCGCGCTCTTCGGCACTTTGTCGAAGGGTCAGCATGGAACTTGCTCCCACGGACATTGTAGCGGGCCATGGCACACGTACAAAGCAAGAAAGCCCAGGGCAGGGTTGCCCTGGGCTTTGTGTCGATCAGGAAGGGGTGATTCCCGCAGGTTTTACAGCAGGCCGTCCTGCTTGCCCATGTACTTGATCAGATCGATGACGCGGTTGGAGTAGCCCATCTCGTTGTCGTACCAGCTGATGAGCTTGAAGAACCGGCTGTTCAGCTCGATGCCCGCAGTGGCGTCATAGATGCTGCTCAGCGGGCAACCGATGAAGTCGCTGCTGACCACCGGGTCCTCGGTGTAGCCGAGGATGCCCTTCATGGTGGTCTCGGAGGCCTTCTTCATGGCGGCGTTGATCTCGGCCAGCGAGGTCTCCTTGGTGGTGCGGACGGTGAGGTCCACGGCGGACACATCGGCGGTCGGGATGCGGAACGCCATGCCGGTCAGCTTGCCCTTGACCTCGGGGATGCACAGGGCGACAGCCTTGGCCGCACCGGTCGAGGCCGGGATGGCGTTCTGGGCAGCGCCGCGACCGCCGCGGAGGTCCTTCTTGCTGGGACCGTCCACTGTCGGCTGCGTGGCGGTCATGGCGTGGATGGTGGTCATCAGACCTTCCTCGATACCGAAGTTGTCGAGGACGACCTTGGTGATCGGGGCCAGGCAGTTGGTCGTGCAGCTGGCGTTGCTGACGATGGTGTCTTCCTTCTTGAAGGTCTTCTCATTGACGCCCATCACGAAGGTCGGGATGTCCTTGTCCTTGGCGGGGGCGGAGATGACCACGCGCTTGGCTCCGGCGGTCAGGTGCTTGCTGGCACCTTCGCGGGCGGTGAACAGGCCGGTGGACTCGACCACGTAGTCGACCTTGAGGTCTTTCCACGGCAGCGCCGCCGGATCCTTGATCTCGGTGCAGGTCACCTTCTTGTTGCCGTAGATGATGGTGTTGCCTTCATGCCGGATGTCGATCTTGGCCCGACCGTGGGTCGAGTCGTACTTGAGCAGGTAGGCCAGGTTTTCGGCCGGCACGAGGTCGTTGATGCCGACGAATTCGATCTCCGGATCCTGCATCGCCGACCGGAAAACGAGGCGGCCGATGCGGCCAAAGCCGTTGATACCAACGCGGATTGCCATTGCAGTAGCTCCTGATGCTTGGTAGTGAAACCCCAGGCCCCGCCGGACGAGAGCGCACCATCTCTCGCTCGGGGCGTCGAGCCAAACAAGATAGGAGTCCCGGGCGGCCGGGTCAAGGCACGCATCCGCGAGGTTCCACGGACACCGCGGGTCAGGCGGGAGCGGCAGTCAGACGGTTTTCCACCGGTCGGCCCGGCAGACACCGCGCCAGGTCGTAGGGTGATTCCCCCCGCAGGATCAAATCGGAGACGATGCGAGCGGTGGTCGGAGCGAGCGTCAACCCGCAACGGAAATGACCGGTGGCCGCGATCAGGCCCGACATTCCGGGTACGGGACCGATATAGGGCCTGCTGTCGGGCGTGCCCGGGCGGAGGCCTGCCCACATGGTGGCCACGGTGGCGTCTTTCAGACCCGGCACGAGGCGGAGCGCCATGCTCATGAGCGCAGCCACGCCGCCGGCAGTGAGATCCTTGTCGAACCCCGCCTCGGGCTCTTGGGTCGCCCCGAGCAGCACGTGCCCATCCCTGCGAGGCACCAAATAGGTGCGGCCCCGTTCGAGCACACGGGCGAATAGCGGCGTCGGGAGGTTCAGCAGGACCATCTGGCCGCGCACGGGGATAGTCGGCATGACCGCGGCGACATACTGGTCGAGACGGGCGGACCAGACGCCGGCCGCCAGCACGACGTGGCCCGCCGATTGCGAGCCGCGGACGGTCCGCACGCCGGTCACCCTGTCCTTCTCCTGGATCAGTCCCTTAACCTCGCACTGCTCGACGATGTTCACCTTGGATTGGATGCAAGCCTGTTGGAGCGCGCGCAGCAATCGCGGACTCCGGACCTGCCCGGCCGTAGAATCGTACTTGACCCCCAGCAAATCGGTGGTGATGGCTGACTCGAATGACCGGGCCTGCTCCGGCGTCCACAGCTCGATGACGCGCCGACCGTACTCCTTCTCGTACGCCGCAGCAGCCTTGAACTCGCTACGCGCCATGCGGTACTGCTGATCCTCGAGCAGGAGTTCCATGGTGCCGCAGCATTCATACTCGGGATCGATGCCCGTCCGCTCGCGAAGATCCGCGGTGAAATTCGCGTAATCCCGCACGCTGTCGCGCTGCATCTGGACGAGCGGATCGCGGCGATGCCAACTGCCGGATTGAATGATGCCGGCTCCGGCCCAGGATGCTTCCCGCCCGCATTGTCCGCGCTCCAGGAGCGTGACGCGTGCGCCGTCGCGAGCCAGACGATCGGCGATAGCCAAGCCGATCACCCCTCCGCCGATCACGATGACATCCGAGCTCTGATGGACCGTTGACATGGTAAGTACCGCAATCCTCTTCCCACGGGAAAGGCTCGATTATAGCAGGAACGGCCACATTTCCGTAAGCTGTTCGCCGCGTTTCGTCAAGAACTTTCTTGTTTTGAGTGACAAAACGATGAACGGAATCCGTATCGGGCTACTTGTGTGTGCAATGCCTTTCTTGATCGGCGGCGGCTGCGAGCCAGCGGAGGTTTCACTTCTGTCGGATCGACGACAGATCGTCGCGCAGGATGGGCTGGAGTTGGTTGCCCGGTTTGTCCATCTCACCGATACCCACATTGTCGACGAAGAATCACCCGCGCGATTTACCGGCGCCCACAGTCTGGTTTCGAGTGCGTGGAGAGAATGGGAAAGCTACTCGACGCAACTCCTCGACGGAACCATTCGTGCGGCCAACCGCATCCACGCCTCCGGCCGGACGATCGACTTTCTGATCCACACGGGCGACGCCTGCGATAACGTGCAGCAAAACGAGTTAGAGTGGTTCATGACGGTCATGGAGGGTGGCCTTGTGAACCCCGCGTCGGGGCCCGACGATCGCCCGATCGAAAGCCGGCCCGAGCCCTGGCTCGATCCGCACGCACCTTTCGCAGCGCAAGGTCTATACCAGCACAGCGTTCACGGCGAGTTGCCCTCCATTCCGTGGTACGCACTGCTCGGCAACCACGACGTCTATGCCCTGGGCGTGTTTCCCATCAGCATGTTGTTCGACGAGCGAGTGGCCGTACTTCCGCTCCAGCCTCGGCTGGGCGTGTTTCTGCCCAGTGTGCTCAACCCGACCGGCAGTTTCACACATGGTCGCATCACTCCCGCCAACCCCGGCCCGCCCGAGTTGTTCAGTTGGCCCGTGCCGGTCGTACCCTCAGCGGAACGGGCGTACTTCAGCAACGAGGAATTCATCGCCAGGCTGCAACTCGGTCGCACGAGTCCGACCGGCCACGGATTTGCTGCGGGTGGCCCGCCCTGGTACAGCGTTTCACCGGTGCCGGGCTTGCGGTTGATTGGCCTGTTCACGTCCGACCGGCCAAACGTACACATGACCGCTATCTCGCACGATGGCTGCATCTCAGCCGAGCAACTCGACTGGTTCATCGCCGAACTGGAGGCTGCTTCGTCACGCGGCGAAACGATCATCGTCGCGTCGCACCATCCGAGCGGCACGCTCGAACCGCTGTACGGCACGGCCATCGACGCGGATGGATTTCGCGAACTCTTGAACGCTTATCCGGCCGTCGTATTGCACCTGGCCGGACATTTGCACCGCAATCGCGTCACCAACCGAGGCGGCTACCTCGAGATCGAGACGTGCAGCACGCTCGACTGGCCGTTGGAGGCTCGACTGGTTGAAATCTGGCGAAACGTGGAAACCGGCGCGATCGTGATCGGATACGAGATGTTCTCGCACCTGGCCGACGATCTGCCGCCGCGGGGTGACGACCCGCTGGCGGAACTGCGGCTCCGAGCTCACGAACTCGCCGGAGTCGGCCGGGTCCAACCGAGCGCAAGAATGATCGATGACTTTCTCGAGAACACCGGCACCGAGGCCGATCGAAGCGGCCTCGTCCCGATACAACCCTGACGGGAACAGGAGACATAATTGCGTCACACAGTGCGTACCTGTCTGATCGAACGTTTCGATCCCCCGCGCCCAGCGAGCGATGGGGCTTGGCGTCCGCGGCCGTGATTCGGTAGAATCTTTTCGCAAACCGCGCTCGTCCGCATTCCCGCTGCTGACGAGCCCGCAGCATCCACTCGAAAGGACAGCCGTTCATGATCAACGAATGGGATCTCGCTTCGACCAATCTGCATCGTCTTTCCCAGCGCAAGTACGAAGTAGCCGTCCTGCCTATCGGCGCCACCGAGGCTCACAACCGCCATCTGCCCGAGGGTCAGGATTTCTTGCTTGCTACATACGTGGCCCGCACGGCCTGCCAGATGGCCTGGTCCAAATGTGAGTCCGTCATCTGCCTGCCCGTCATCCCCTACGGCGCGGACTGCAATCTGATGGCGTTTCCGTTGACCATCCATGTGTCGCAAGCCACGCTCGACACCCTCGTCCGAGATATTATTACGTCACTACGACATCACGGGATCCGCAAGATCGTGATCATCAACGGCCATGGCGGCAACGACTTCAAGCCGCTCATCCGGCAGATCCAATCCGACCTGGACGTGTTCGTCTTCCAATGCAACTGGTGGCTCGTGGGCATGGACCGCTACCGGGAGATCTTCACGCTGCCTGATGAGCATGCCGGTGAGATGGAGGCGTCGGTCACGATGGCCCTGTTTCCCGAGTTGGTCGAACCGAACGTCGCAGGCGATGGCCGCACGCCGGCGTGGCGTTTCGAAGCCCTGCGCCGAGGCTGGGCACAGAGCAGCCGCGACTTCTCCAAGCTGAACGATCACTGCGCGACGGCCGATTCCTCGCACGCCACGGCCGAAAAAGGCCGGGCCTATCTCGCGTTGTGCTGCGAGCGGATCGCGACGTTCCTCCACGAGTTGGCCACCACTCCCATCGATGAACACTTCCCATATGAACCGAGGTGATACGATGCCCCACAAACGGCTGCGACATGCGATCGTGCCCGCGTGCGTGCTGTCGCTGGCGACCGCCCTCGTGGCAGCCACGTCGAATTCCGCCAACCCTTCGGCGAGCCGTCCCGCTCCACCGCCGCCCGCCGGCCGGTTTATCCCGCTCGAGACCGGCACGCTGTTCATTCCCGAATCGTTTCGGCCCGCCGATCGCGAGATAGACCTGCTCGTGCATTTCCACGGCGATCCGGCGACGGTCGGCCGCAACGTGGAAGCGGCCCGCCTCAATGCAGCTGTGCTCATCATCAACTATCCGGGGCTCTCGGCGGCCTATTCGACGCCGATGAAACAAAACCCCGACTTGTTTGCACAAGCGCTGGCTGCCGCTCTGTCGCGGCTTGAACGCGAGAATATCGTTCCGCCGGGGGCGGCCTGGCGAAAGGTCTGCGTTTCCTCGTTCAGCGCCGGGTACGGCGCGGTTCGCGAGCTGCTTCAACAGGAACGGTACTTCGATCGGATCGACGGGCTGTGCATGCTTGACTCGATCTACGCGGGGTATGTGGAGGATGCCGACGCGCAGCCGCCATCCAGTTCGCAAAACGCGACTCCGCAAAAGGACGCTCCGGCCACGGCTCCCGCACGCGTGCGGCGTGTGAATCCGGCCCATATGCAGGAGTTTCGGCGATTCGCACGGGCGGCCGCCGAGGGCCGTAAGACGTTCATCCTGACACACACGTATCTCGTGCCAGGTTCGTACGCCAGCACCATCGAAACCGCCGACGACCTGCTGACTCACATCGGAGCCGACCGCAAGTCGAGCGACGAGCCGATCGCCGATTCCCCCGTGCACGTCATCTCCCGTGCAGCCAAAGGTCAATTCAAATTGTGGGGCTGTGCCGGCGAGGACGGCGAAGCCCACATGCAGCATTTGCGGCACATGCGGATCTGGCTGGTCGAGCTGCCGTTGCAGCGTCGGTGAGAGAAAGACCTGAGGCTTGAGTCCTGAGACTTGAGTGGCAGCGGCGCTGCGCTGGATAGCTTGCTCGGCCACCTGTGTCTATCGGAGTTGGGAGCCGAGCGGTTGAGTGGAACCGGATGAGTGACTCCGCCCGTACTGCCAAACACGAACGGCGTTCAGCGCGAAATGCACAGCCACGAATGCAGTCATACCCGCTAGCGGCCACAAGAGCCCCAGTCTCCAGAAGAAGATGACGGACACGACGACGAACCCAAGCATCCATGCGACGCACAGAACCAGCGTTCGCCTCCAATTCTCGAGTGACTCGATACGCCAGCCGCGCCACCAGATCGCCCAACGGGGACTGTCCATCGGCAACAAATCATTGTTGAGCTTCCAGCCGCATTCGGGACAGACGCCGCTCGTATTGCCGGTCAGGTCATAGTCGCAGCACCCGCAGAGATCCGGCCTGGCACGGTAGTTGGCCCGCGCCTCGGCCTCGCGGGGCGGCCGGGACAGGTTGTACACGAGCCAGAGCAGCCCCCCGCCGAGCAACAACAGGTTAACGATGATGAGGGCCGATGGCGGGTTGCCCAGGGATAAGGAAAACACGTTGTGCAGAAGCAGCAAGCAGAACAACGCAATCGTGTACTTCTGTCGCTTCTTCGCAGCGCGAGGTGTGCCGTCAGCGTTTCGCGTCTGCGCCCGGACCATGGCGATCACGCAAGCGTAGATCGCGACAAAAAACAGGATGGCGAGCACGAGCTGAAGTCGTTCCATCGCTCCTCCATCCTATCTTCCCGCCAGCCCCGACACCAAGCCGAGAGCCGTTGCTCGCTTGCGGACGTCCGTCCGGGCGGGTCTAATAACCAGGCTTTTGGCAGGTCGGCGGTTCAAGCCGGCCGCCGGCTCCGGACGAGCCTCCGGGGCAGATGGAACGGACGCCTGATACACCAACCCGGCAAGGGAGTCGAATGATGAAACTGAGCACGAATACGGTGGCGGTAGTGGTGGTAGCGGGAGCCGCCTGGGTGGCGGCGACGGCGGTGAACTCGGCGTCGGCCCAGAACAAGCCGGCGGCAAGCACGGGCCGGGCCACGCGGATCGCGGTAGTGGATATCGTCAAGGTCTTTGACACGTTCGAGCAGACGGTGGTGCTCAACAAGAAGCTCGACGCCCACACCAAGTCACTGAGCGAAGAAGCCGAGCGGCGCGGCCGCGAAGCCCAGGCCGAGCAGGAGGCGCTGCAGGCCTTCGCGCCCGACAGCGCCGACTGGTACAAGCAGAACGCCAAGGTCAAGCGGATGATTCTGGAGAACGAGGTCTGGCGCCAGCTCCAGCGCGAAGAAATCGGCGAGAGCCACAAGCGATGGGTCCTGCGCACGTACCAGATGATGATCGCCGAGATCGAGAAGGTCGCCAAGGCCCACGGTGTGGACGTGGTGCTCACGCGGGAGCATCTCAAGGGTGACGTCGGCGACTCCAAAGCGCTGCTCGCCCAGATCCTCAACATCAAAGTCGTCTATGCCGATCCCAGCCCGGAGATTGATCTGACCGAGGAAGTGCTGGCGAACCTGAACGCCGAGTTCCACCGACGAGGCGGCGCGGCGGCGATCGAATTCAACAAATAGTCTTGTGTGGATGTTCCCCAATGTCGGACAAAACGTTTTCTCTCGCCGAGATCGCCAAGTGGGTGAACGGGGCGGTTCGCGGTGATGCGACGGTGAAGATCGACAGCGTCTGCGGCATCGCCGAGGCCCGCCCCGGCCAGATCACCTGGCTCGCGCATGAGAAGTACGCCCGCGACCTGGCCCGCAGCCAGGCCTCGGCGGTGCTGGTGCCCGAGACCTACGGTCCGACGCCCATGCCGGCCGTTCTCGTGCGCAACCCGGAGATCGCCATCATCCACGTCCTCGAGCGGTTCGCGCCGCCGGTGCCCCGGCCGGCCCCCGGCGTTCATCCCCGGGCCGTCGTGGACGACCGGGCTCAGTTGGGAGCCAACGTCGCCATCGGCCCCGGCGCGGTGGTCTCGGCCGGAGCGACCATCGGTGACAACACCGTCCTGCACGGGAACGTGTTCATCGGCGAGGACACGGTTATCGGGTCTGACTGCGAGATCTGGCCCGGCGTGGTCATCCGTGAGCGCTGCATTATCGGCAACCGCGTTATTATTCACCCCAATACGACCGTGGGCGCGGACGGTTTCGGCTACCAGTACACGGAAGGCCGGCACGTCAAAATCCCGCAGATCGGCACCGTAACCATCGAGGACGACGTCGAAATCGGGGCCAACTGCGCCATCGACCGTGCCAAGTTCGGCACAACGCGGGTCGGACGAGGCACCAAGATTGATAACCTGGTCCAGGTTGCCCATAATGTGCAGATTGGCCCGGGCTGCCTGCTCGTGGCCCAGTGCGGTATTGCCGGCAGCGCTCGCCTTGGTCGAGGCGTGGTGCTGGGAGGCAAAGTCGGGGTGAGGGACCATATTGTCTTGAACGACGGGGTACAGTCGGCGGCTTGTGCGTGCATCTCCAAAGACGTACCGGCGGGCACCACGGTGATCGGCATGCCTGCCGTCGAGCAGGAACAGTGGCTGCGCGAGCGGGGCAACATTCGCCGGCTGCACTCGTTGTACGAGCAGGTCAAGGTATTAACGAAACGAGTCGAGCAGCTTGAAGCCACAGCAGACCATTGACAAGCCTGTCGAGCTGTCCGGGCGCGGCCTGTTCACCGGGGAGCCCGCGACCCTGCGGTTTCAGCCCGCTCCCGCCGACACCGGCATCGTGTTCGTCCGTTACGACCAAAAGCCCCCCATCCACATCCCGGGCGTGGTCGAAAGCGTCGCCAAGCGCATGCGGCGGACCTCCATCCGCAACGGCTCGGTGCAGATCGAGACCATCGAGCACTGCATGTCGGCCCTGGCCGGCTTGGGCATCGACAACGTCTACGTCGAGCTCAACGCCAACGAAGTGCCCGCCATGGACGGCAGCTCGCGGGTGTTCTTCGAGAAGCTCAAGGAGTCGGGCATTCGCACGCTCGACAAGCCGCGGGAAGTCTTCCGCGTGCCCGAGACCGTCCGCGTCGCCGAGGGCCAAAGCTACGTGATGGCCACGCCGGGCAACGAGGGCGAGGACGTCCTGGAGATCATTTACGATCTGAACTACGGACCGGAAGGGCCGATCGGCCACCAGATCTACAAGTTCCGGTTGACACCGGAGAACTTCGAGCGTGAACTGGCGTCGGCTCGGACGTTCGTGCTGGAGCAGGAGGCCGCTCAGTTCCGAGCCGCCGGCCTGGGCACGCACCTGACGTACGACGACATCCTGGTTTTCGGTCCCGACGGGCCTATCCAGAATGAGCTGCGCTTCCCGAACGAGTGCGTCCGCCACAAGATACTGGACCTCATCGGCGATTTGTTCCTGTTCGGCAAGTTCATCGTGGGGAACGTGTTCGCCCGTCAGTCGGGCCACTCGCTGAACCACGATCTCGTGCGGCGTCTGCGCGAGTTGCAGGAAGCCCAAAGCCTGGGCAAGAGCCTCACTGCCGAGCCGGTGTTCGACATTCGCCAGATCCAGCGCATTCTCCCGCATCGTTACCCATTCCTGATGGTGGACCGGGTGATCAAGCTGGATCCCGGCGAGTACGCCGTGGGGGTGAAGAACGTCAGCGCGAACGAGGAATTCTTCACCGGACACTATCCGGGCCATCCGATCATGCCGGGTGTGCTGATCATCGAGGCGATGGCCCAGCTGGGCGGCCTGCTGCTCTCGCGGGAACTGGAGCACACGGGCAAGGTGGCCGTTCTCCTCAGCCTCGATAAGGTCAAGTTTCGTCGGCCGGTCACGCCGGGCGATCAGTTGATTCTGGAAGCCCGCGCGTTGCGGCTCAAGTCCAGAACCGGGCACGTGGCGTGCACGGCCAGGGTCGGAGACGCCCAAGTCGCCGAGGCGGACATCAAGTTCATGATGGTGGATGCCGACCCGCTCTGAAAGATCCAACAGTGAGTGCTAGATGATACACCCCTTAGCGTACGTCGATAAGACTGCCGAGTTGGGCCGCAGCGTCCGCATCGGTCCGCACTGCTACGTCGGCCCCCGCGTGGTGCTGGGCGATGATTGCGAACTTCGCAATAACGTCACCATCACCGGCGGCGCGGTTTGCGGCAAACAGAACGTCTTCTTTGCCGGAACGGTCATCGGCGAGGATCCGCAGGACCTCAAGTACCGCGGGGAGGAGACCCGTCTCATCGTCGGGGACGACAACGTCTTCCGCGAGTGCGTCACCGCCAACCGCGGAACCGAAGTCGCCGGCGGAGTGACCCGCATCGGCTCGCACAACCGGTTCATGGCCTACGTGCACATCGCGCACGACGTCATCGTGGGCGACTATTGCATCCTGTCCAACGCGGTGCAGCTGGCCGGACACGTCGAGCTCGAAGACCAGGTGACCATGGGCGGACTCGTGGGTGTCCATCACTTCACGACCATCGGCCGGCTGTCTTACATCGCGGGCATGGCCCGCATCCCCAACGACGTGCCGCCGTTCATGATCTGGGGCGGCGATCCCGGCGCGATTCGTGGTTACAACCTGACCGGACTGCGGCGATGGGGAATGGACGAGGAGCGGATCCGGAGTATCCGGGACGCGTATCGCATTCTGTTCGGCAAGCGAGCGGAAGAATACGGAGCGACCATCCAGGAACGTCTTGCGCGACTGGAAAGCAGCGGGCCGCTCACCGAAGAGGTCGAGTACCTCTGCCGGTCCGTCCGTGAAAGCATGGATCAGGGGGTCTACGGACGCAAGCGCGAACGATACCGCCGAGACACCGACGCCGATCGGGCCCGGTATTACCGGAAGAATAAAGAAACGGAGTCCTGCTCGTGAGCAAACCTATCCCCGTCGCGGTCGTCGGTACCGGCCACATGGGCCGCCATCACGTGCGCGTCTACCACGAGATGCCCGAGACGCAGCTCGTGGGCATCGTCGATCTGGACCTGAAGCGGGCACAGGAACTGGCTGATACGTACCAGACGCAGGCTTACGACTCGATCGAGCCGCTGCTGGGCAAGGTGCAGGCCGTCAGCGTGGCCGTGCCCACCATGGCTCACCTGCAGGTCGCGCGGCCGTTCATCGAAACCGGCGCCGCCGTGCTCATCGAAAAGCCGCTGGCTCCCGACAGCGAAACGGGTCGACTCCTGCATCGCCTGGCCCGCGAGCACAACGCCCTTCTGCAGGTCGGCCACACCGAGCGGTTCAACCCCGTCGTGCGGGCCCTGCACCGCATGGAGGTCGCGCCCAAATTCATCGAAACGCACCGCATCAGCCCGTTCACGTTCCGTTCGGCCGACATCGGCGTGGTCATGGACATGATGATCCACGACATCGACGTCGTGCTCTCGCTCGTGCGGGCCAAACCGGTGCAGGTCGAGGCGGTGGGCGTGCGCGTGCTCGCCCGGCACGAGGACGTCGCCAACGCGTGGGTCACGTTCGACAACGGCTGCGTGGCCAACCTGACCGCTTCGCGGCTGGCCCTCAAGACCGAGCGGAAGATCCGCGTCTTCAGTGAAGAGGCCTACCTGTCGCTCGATTACCAGAAGAAGAACGGCATCGCGGTGAAGAAGGACGCCAACCTGGACCTGCTGAAGCTCGCCCGCGAGCATGACGCCAAGGATCTATCACAATTGGCCGGCGTCGATTTCAGCCAGATGGTCAAGGTCGAGCCGTTGCAGGTGGACGACGTCGAGCCGCTGCGGGCGGAATTGCAATCGTTCATCACCGCGCTGCAGTCCGGTCGGCCGCCCGAGGTCTCCGCGGAGGATGGCGTGGCGGCCATCGAGCTGGCCGAGCAGATCGTGGCCGCCCTCAAGCGCCACCAGTGGGAATTGTCCGACACCAATTGACAGCGGGGCTGAGACTTGAGTCCTGAGGCTTGAGCAAGTGATGCCCTCAAGTCTCAGGACTTAGGCCTCAGGACTCCTTCGCCGCTTGCATGGCTGCGGCTACGCCGGCGCCCAGTGGGAATGAGTGACCCATATCTGACAGCAGCATTTCGAAGGCTGCGATTGCCCCAAGCGTATCCGTCGCGTCCACGTAACCCATGTGGTTGATGCGGAAGATGCGGCCCTTGAGTTGATCCTGCCCGCCGGCCACCAGGATCCCGTACTCCTCGCGCAAACGCCGGCGGAACGTCGGCTCGTCGAAACCTTCGGGCAGCAACACGGCCGTGAGCGAGTCGGAGGGATTGCGAGCGAACACGCGCAGGCCCATGGCCTCGACGGCCGCTCGCGTGGCCCGGGCCAGCGTCGCCGTCCGCCGCCAGATGTTCTCCATGCCTTCCTCACGCATCATCCGCAACGCCACCTGCAGGCCGCGCAGTAGCGTGATGGCCGGCGTGTACGGATGGTCCTGCGTGGGAAAACCCTGGCGATACGCCTTGAGGCACAGATACAGCGCGGGCGACGCGAACGAGTCGATGCGCTTCCAGGCCCGCTCGCTTACCGCCACGAAGCCCAGGCCGGGCGGTGTCATGAGCGCCTTCTGCGAACTGGTCACCACCACGTCCACGCCCCACTCGTCCATGCGAACCGGCAACGCCCCCACGCTGGTGATCCCGTCCACGACAAGCAGGCAATCACGCCGGCGCGTCACCTCGGCGATGGCCTGCAGGTCGGCAGCAGCGGCGGTGCTCGTCTCGCAGTGCGTCACGATGACCGTGTCGATGGCCGAGTCCTTCGCCAGCAATTCTGCCACCAACTCGCCTGATGGGGCCGTCCCCCACTCCATCTGATGGGCGACATGGTTGATGCGGTACGACTTGCAGACCTTGGCCCAGCGTTCGCCGAACTTCCCGCCGCAGAGTACGAGCGCCTTGCTGTTCGGAGCGCCGACGCCCACGATGGCCGATTCCATCGCGGCCGTGCCGCTTCCGGTCACGATGCACACGGAAGCGGACGTCTGAAACACGTACTGCAGATTCTCGGTGACCTCGCGGAAGATGGCCCGGTGAGCGGCCGTCCGATGGTGATCGAACGGGCCAGCCATCGCTGCCGTCACTTCGGGAGGAACCATGGTCGGGCCGGGGGAAAACAATCGTAGCTTGCGCATATTTCTTGCCCTTGCTGTCGATCGAGCGGAAGCGTGCGGGTTTCAAGCCTCAAGACTCAAGCCTCAGGACTCAAGTCTCCGCCACGTTTCCGCCGAGTCTGCAATTCTATAGAATAATGGCAGCAAGTCACGCAGGAGATGCGTGCCCATGGACCCCTATCTCGAAACTCCCGCCATCGCACCAGCGCCCGATTCCGGTCACGTGCACGCATGGCGGCTACACTTGTCCCCGCCGGACGCGACGCTGCCGGCGTTGCATGATTTGCTATCCCCGGAGGAACGCGTCAAGGCGGCGCGGTTTCGATTCGATCATGACCGCCATCGCTACATCGTCGCCCACGCGGCGCTTCGGCTGGTGCTCGCCGGTTACCTGCATTGCAAACCGGCGGACGTCCTGCTGCAGCCGGGCGCACTGGGTAAACCGTTGCTCGCCGGTCCAGGACGCGTGGGCTCGCTGTCGTTCAACCTGAGCCACTCGGGCGACTGGGGATTGCTGGGCGTCGGTCAACAAGAGCACATCGGCGTGGACATCGAGCAATACCGCGACATTCCGGACCTGCAGGAGGTGGCCGCGACCGTCCTGTCAGAGGCGGAACTCTCCGTACTGCACACCCGGCCGGCGCAAGAGCGGGCGGCGTGCTTCCTGCGGTTGTGGACGCGCAAGGAAGCAGTGGTCAAAGCCACCGGGGCCGGCATCGGGACCGCACTGGACGCCATCGAGATCGATCCAGCCGACCCCCCTCTTGCCGATGTTTTCACCGTCACCGCGGGGTTGCCCGACCTGCCGCCTCTGTTCGGGCGCAGCTTTGCATGGGATGCCGACTACTTCGGCGCGATCGTATGCGAGAACGCACCGCCGCAACTCGCGTGGTACGAGTATCCCGCGCGATGAAGCCCCTGCCGAGCCAAGCCGGCAGCCCGCACCACGATGGGGACTCGTCGGATCGCAGTGCGCCGTAACCGGACTGATCCGCTCGCCGGCGCGAGATCACTTTAGCGTGATCTTTACAAACTTGGCTTCGTATGGCTCGAACGACACCGACCTCACGCCGGACCGGATGGGCTGTTCGAGCACGGTCACCTCATCGACGCCGGCCACACTCGCCGCGAAGGGCTGATCCGCCACGTGCCACGTCGCCGGCTTGCCCTCGATCTCCCGCCAGTGCAGCACGATACCGTCGCCATCGGTCGACGGCCGCGCTTCGATCAGCAGGAGATTGGCCGCATCGCAACGGAGCATGGAGCGCGAGGCAGCCTGGCCGTTCTCGCGGCCGGGCAGAAGCACGCGAGCCGCCATCGGCACGCAAGACTCCCACCCGAAACGCGTCGCAGCCGTGTTGGTCGTGTCAGGAGTCGAGGTCAACTGATGACTCCAGCGGAACTGGCCCTCCTGCGTGGCGCGGAAATTGGTGAACCAGTAGTTGTTCATCACCCACGCGTACAGATGCGGCTTGTCGATCTGCGTGACGGGCTGCCATTTACCCAAGTTGATCTCGCCGAATTGCACGAGCGGAACGCGATTGCTCGCCCAGACGATCTGGCTTTGCGGATTGCGGAACGCGGCGTAACGCTGGACGGTCTGCCAATCCGACGACGAGCCCGGCAACTGGTCGCGGCCGGGCGTGACACAGCCGCCCTGGGCCTCGTACACGACCTGGGCATCTTCAGCCTGGAAGGGGAAGGCTACGTACAGCGACTCCGGTTCGACGACGGGCAGCTTGCGGACGTCGAAGTGAAACTCGATTTGCGGAGCCGGCTCGTATAGCCGGATCTCGCCACGTACACCGGTGTCTCCGGCGCAGCCGTCGAGCGCCGCCTCGAAGCGAATGCACCTGAAGATCGGGCCGGCCACGCCGTCGAGCAGCTTGACGTTGCGGACGCTGGTTCGGTCGAAGCCGTCCCGCTTGATATCGTCGCGCTTGGTGGTCATGCGCTCATAGATGAGCTGGCCGAGATTCCACCCCGCGCTGGCGTCCACGAGTTCGCGATCGGTCCGCTTGTCGCGCAGGCTGCCCACCGCGCCCGTCTGCGGGTTGAGCGTCAACTTGTAGAAGCGATTCTCCAACACGCCGGCTTGGGCATCCAGCGCCGGCAGGTTCGTGCGCTCGGCGTCCAGCACTTCGACGCGAAACGCCTTATAGCCCAGCGGCGGCACGTCCCGGACCCACAACTCGGCAGTCGTGCCGTGTGAGCCGTTGTGCAGGCCCTGCACGAGCACGGGTTCGCCGGTGGTCAGATCGACGAGCCGAACCTGTTTGTTCGGAGGCAGCACGGCACTGTCGAGCAGGACGGAGACCATGCCCGTTCGCGGCCAACTGAGCGTATTGAAGATGACCAGCGTCGGCGAAGATGACTTGGGCAGAAAGCCACCCAAGGCCCCGAACGCCTCCTCGCGAAGCAAGCTCGCGTTCTTCACCGCTTCCCAAACGTAGGCGCCCTTTTCGCCCCACTGCAGCATGGTGCTTTCCGCGCCAGGATCCAGAATGCTGCCTGCCGCGCCGAAGGTGTGCTCATCATAGAACAACAGTTGCTCCTGCACGGCGGCCACACGCTGGGGCAGGCCGGCAGGCATCTTCGTCCCCAGCAGCCTGGCCAGCGAGAGCAATCCCTGCGTGGTCTGCAGGCCCGCGTGCGTCTCGCGCGACTCGGCCGTCTCGCGCGCCGCCGAGCCGAAGCCGTCAGTCCACCAGTCGGGCCAGGCCCGGCGATGCACGGGCAGCGCGTCGGCGTGATGCGTCTCGACGTAGCTCAAGAATTCGCCGGCCGTCGCGATCCGCAGTTTGGGAATGACGTACCGCTCGTTCCAAGTCTTGACCAGATCGCAAGCGGGCGTGGATGGCCGTGAATTATCCGTGAAATAGCCGGAGAACTGGACGGTCACCCGGTCGAACGGGTATTGGCGGTCTTCCAGCGACTTTAGATACTCCACGCACTTGGGGGCGAAGATGTCCATCCGACCGTCGTGGAGTGCCCAGAAGTTCGCCGTCATGTAATGGTCGGAGCGATAGGCGAGTGTCCGCTTGCCGGAAGGCGACTCCCACCAGAACACGGTCGGCTTGTCGAACGGCAGGATCGACCGCGTGCGGTTGATGCCCATGCTCAAATACTTGATGCCGATGCCGCTGAAATAATCGGGCAGGCACCAGCCGGCGCCGTTCACGTCGTTCTGCATAGCCGTGCGAATCGGCACGCCGAGTTCCGCAGTGATCGCGCGAAGCGGCTGGAGCGAGGCGGCCAGGCTGCTTTCGGTGGCGATCTCCGACATGTTGAGGAACATGCCGGTCAGCTCGATGCGGCCTTCGGCCAAACGTCGCTTCAATCGCTCGATCTGCCGCGCCGGCCGGCGGGCCAGGTATTCGCGGATGGTCCATGAGACTTCGCAGGTCCAGCGAAATTTGGCGTCATCGGGATAATGGTCCGTCGCGTCGCACAGATCGAGCGTCTCGTCGATGTAGCGCAGGTGCTCGGGCAGGATTTCGCTCTGTCGCCACGTGTAGCCGATGTCCGTGTGCGTGTGCTGCACGAGGTATACGACCCAGGAACGGGGCTTGGTGAGCGTGGCGTCAAACTCGTGCATCGTCGAACCGCTCTGCAGCTTGACTCGCGCCGGACCGGCCTCGGCCACCACCGGCACTTGCAGTTCGACACGCTGCTTGCCCCCGGCCACGTTGCCGGCGGAAACCACCTGCGGCTCGGCCCAAGCCTTGCCCGCGATCGTGCACGTCAGATCGTTTAGGCCGTCGCTCTCGATTTCCAGGGCGAGCAGTTGCCGCGGCCCGTCCGGTGTGTTCAGCACCGCCGGCAGCGCCGTCAGCTTGGCCGACGTGAGGGTGGCTGCGTCACTCGCCGCCGCACTCGTCCAGATCACGACCAGAACGCCGCAGACTATCCTCAGCTTCATCGGATGCCTCCTCGAGATGCCCGAGCCGCACGGCTCCACACATCGCACCGCATCGGCACGATCACGCTTCACACCGATTGCCGATCAAACCCCGACCGGCGCCCGCCACGTCAGCAAGCCGCCCGTCTGGCAGCCCGCTTACGCCGACCACCACCTGTTCGGCGAGTTGCAACCTGCTTCTTCGCCCGCGCAGGCGTCCGAAAGATGCTGTCGAGAATGCCGGGATGTTCCTTCATGACTTGAAGCATGCGCAGCGCGACATCGCTCGGCTCACGGTCACCTTGCTCCCAACTCTGAACGGTTTTGGGCGACACGTTCAGTGCCGCGGCGAACACCGCTTGCGACATCTTGAGCTCATGACGCAGGCGCGCCACCTGGCGACCACTCATCGACGGTGGCGGAGCCGGCAACTCGGTGGTCTTCAACGTCAACTCGCCTCGGGAAAAGGCAATGCTGTCTTGCAGGCCCGCCTTGAGCTGATCGGCCAGACTCATGTGCTCAGAGTCCTTGGCCATACTTATCTCCGCTTTCTCGCCCACATGTGTCGGACTGCTTCTTTGCGCGCTTGGGCGACCAGACTCCTGAGCTCTCAGGGGCAACGAGGAGCATTTCTTGAAGCGATCGGTACTCTTCGTCGCTCATCCGGCCCTTTCGCCTTGCGCTGAACGGCCTGGTTTCGACGAAGATCAATCGCATTAATTCGTCCCACTATGTGGGATAATAGGCCAACTTGGCCGCAGCAACCGATACGAAATGGCCACGTGCTCCCATCGACGAACATGACGTCGCCAGGGATATATAAATCGTCGTTGCCGGCCCGAGCCGCACCGAATCGGCTTTCCCTCGCAAGACGTGCTACCGCGTCGCTCCCCAGGGCTGGCTCGAGGGCTGCGAACGTCCGGACGCGTTGCGGGCCGATTCATCCCGCAGGAACCAGACGGACATCTGGAGTTCGACGGGGATCTCCTGGCCGTTGTCCAGGGCGATGACCACTTCGAGGATCTTGGTGTCCGCCCGTTCGCTGGGTCGGTCGGTGCGGAAGTTCTTGCGGCCGAGCGTCTGTGCGATCTCCACCACTTTGCCGTAGAAGCGCCGGTCGCCGAACGCGTCGCAGGTGGCGAAGACCTTCTGGCCGATCCGCACTTTGGCGATGTCCGCCTCATCGACGTCAGCCCGGACGTGCAGCACGTCGCGGTTGCCGATCGAGAGCACCGGGCTCGGCACGTTGGGGAACACCGACTCGCCCGGCTCGCGGAAGCGATAGATCACGATGCCGTCGATCGGGCTGCGCACGCGGGTCTTCTCGTAGTGGCAGCGGGCGGTTTCGAGCATGGACTCGGCTTCAGCCACTTGAGCCCGGGCCAAAGCGAGTTCCTCGGGCCGCGGACCGGCTTGCGAGCGATCGTAGCGGGCCTTGGCCGCCATCGCCCGCGACCGGCAGACCTCTACCTCGTTGCGGGCGTCGTTGATCTCCTTCTCAGACGCGGCGGAACTGGCGGCCAGGGCTTCGATGCGTCGAAGCTCGAACTCGGCATGTTCGAGCAGCGCTTTGCTCTCCTCCCACTGGCCCTGGGCCACCTGGCGATCTTCGGGACGGTCCCAGCTTTCGAGCTTGGCCAACTCAGCCCGGGCCCGGTCCAGGTGGGCCTCGCACCGCTTGACCTCGGCCGCCTGCACTTCGTTGCTCAGTTCGAAGAGCAAGTCACCCTTGCGAATGCGGTCGCCGCTCTGGACGTACAGCCGGCCAATGGTTCCGGGGAGTTCGCTGAAGATTTGAATGGTGCGGGAAGCCGGCTCCGTGACACCCGGGGCACTGAACAAAACCTCGGGGTCGTCGCTGGGCCAGGTGGGGACGACCACAGGCCGCTTTTCTGTTTCGCTCACGACCAGTCGTGTATACCCGAGCCAGCCCGCGCCGGCAGCAATGGTGATAAGAATAACAATTCGGGCCACGCCTATACTCTCCCTTTCGGGGGCAAGATGATAACGGTTTGGCCGAAATCTCGCCAATCCCCGGCGCGGGATCGGCGGAGCTACGGGCAGCAAGACGAAGGATCAGGTCGACAGGAGCACGGGCAGGTCCGGCGACTCGCGTAACTCCTCAAGCCGACCGGCTTTGCAGCGGGTTTTCCACTCGCCGCCCTCCCAGATCCGGACAATGTCGCTGGTGAAAGCGGTGAACCTGACCCACGAGCCGGTCCCGATGAAGTCCATGGGAGCACGACAAGCTCGAAAAGCCCGAACCTTGTCCAGGTCGAAACCACTGCTTACGACGATCTTGGTGTGCTTGGCGTTCAGCGAATCGAGCAAGTCGCGGACGGCGAACACCGATTCGATGGTCACACCGGGGCCGAACCCGTACCGCTCGAGCGCCTTCATGGCCGCGGCCCGGTCGGCGACGCTCGAAAGGATGCGCATCTCCAATGCCCGCACAGGCTTAGCGTGACCGCCCTGGTGGATGCGGTTGGCGGGTACGTCCAGACGCACGCCGTACAGGTCCATGTGGAACCGCTGAACGGCCGCCGAGATGACGTCTCGCTCCGTGCCCTCAAAGTCGATGAGCAGCACGAGCGGAATCCGCGGATGCCGCTCGTGGTAGGCGGCCGCGCTGTCCACGCTGCTGCCTCCGTACACCGCGTTGAGGGCGTGCGGGATCGTGCCGTACAGCTTGAACTTCCGGGAGGTTCCCTGGCCGATGCGGATCTTTCCGCCGCCCATACCGAATCGGGCATGGACCTCGGCATAGCCGGCCGGCGTACTCGTCCCGGCCGCTCCGCCTACGGCGGCCGCCAAGGCGATCCGCGGCTGTAGTTCCGGCGGGTAGTGCCGGGCTGCCATGTCGATCACCTGGGTTTCGCCCGCCGCTTCGACCAGGGCAGCCATTTCCGAGGCCGCCCCGGATATGGACAGCATGCCCAGGTACTCGGTTTCCAGCGTCACCAACTGGCCGAACGGTCCCTCGAGCGTCAGGACGACTTCGCCCGGATTGAACGTATCGCCATCGGACTTGCCCCGCACGATCACGCCCGGGCCGCCCCGCCGCCGAACGAGGTCGAGGACGTCGGCGACGCCGCATAATCGGCCCGTTTCTCGCGAGAACACGGCATAACAGACGCGGAGGCCCTCCAGGGGCGTTCCGGCGACGGTCCGGTACGACCGGTTGAAATATTCGTCTGCCAGATCCGAAACCGACACGTGCTGCCTCCCGGGCACTCCGCTCGATCCTCTACGGCCCGACGCGGTAAACATAGAACCCGGCTGCTGCCCCTGCAAGCGCCTCCGCCGGTCGGCAGCAAGACGAACGATCATCAGCCCATGGGTTAGCGCTTGTGAAAGGTCCGACCAATCTTCTGGATGCCGTCTAAACGTCAGCGGGGTGGACAGAAATTCAGACCTGGATAATATAGAGGCCGAGTTCAGGATATATCACCTAGTGATCCTTACTCATTCGCGGAGAAAGAGGACATGAAGCAGCGCCCCATTCCACCCGGCGTCACGCTGACCGCAGTTTTTTCACTCATCGCGATCCCTGCTCCAGGACTTCAAGCGGCCCAGGAGGTGCTGCTCACCTACTGGTTTCGCGGGACACATCGACACAGTGGAAGATCCGGACAATAACTGGGCGGGACTGGTCGCGACCGGAGATGCGTTCGTCGGCTCCTACACGTTCGATCCAACCGTCCCGGACAGCTGGCCCGACAACCCGAAGTATGGATTGTACACGTCGGAGGCGTCCGTTTTCTCGTTGGTCGTCGGCAATTGGCATGCGGCGGTCAGCGGCAGCAATTGCGGCATCGGCATCCGGAACGTTGAAGGGCACAGAAGCGTTTTTGATATCACGGCCATCGGATTCGAGTCGATGGGGATGTCGGTCTCCGAGCTGGTCGTGAACTTGAGCAGCTACGACGGCAGCGTCTTCACGAGCGATGCTCTTCCCACCAGCCCCCCTCCACTGGAGCTGTTCCGGCACCGCAGCCTCGACTTTCAGGCGGCCGACCGAGTGCGGATCAGGGGTGTTCTGGAGTCGCTGGTGCTGGCTCCGGAACCTTCCTCTTTGCTGTTGTATCTGCTCGCCGGCGGATCGGCTTTCCGGCGTGCTTGGCGAGTCCGGTCTCGCCGGTTCTAATTAGTATCGAGCGCGAAGACGGTTCTAGCTCGGGATCAGCCTATCTCAGGAAGATGACACATGTTGAAAGCACACACGACGGCACTCCTGTTCGGCTCCGCACTGATCTGTTCTGCGCTGTACGCGGCGGAAGAACCCTCGCAGGTGAGTCTGCAGTACAGTCAGTTGCCGCCACTGAACCTGGGCGCCGGGAGCGCAACCGGTCTCGAGACCATCGACATCATTTTCCTGGTCGATAGCTCCAACAGTCTGCCGCCCGATGCTTCAGGACCGTGGATGCTGCAGAAGCAAGGGATCATCAACTGTCTTTCGGGGCCCCATGCATTCATCCCGCAGGATGGCTCGGTGGCAATTTCGATCATTCAATTTTCGCAATCGGCGAGAGTGGAGATTCCGCTGACTCGCATCGACGGTCCGGCCACCGTGGCGGCGCTGATCTCGGCCATCGAGCAGATGAAGCACATGAACAGTACGACCTCCATCTCGGAGGCGCTGTATGCGGCAATCGACGAGTTTCGCGCCCGTGCTCATGGCACCAAGCGGCTGGTGGTGCTGTCCACCGACGGCGAGCCGACTCCGGTTACGGATATCCCGTACGCCCTCCAGGCGGCGACGGCCCTCAGAACCGGCACGGGCTACGCCGCCGGGATGCCTCCGGCGATGATCTGCACGGTGCTGGTCAACGCCTCGTGCGCCTGCCGCACGGAGAACACGCCGGAGCCGTTCCTCCGAACGCTCGCCAACACATACGACGCTCCGGCGCCTCAGCCCTTTCTCGATCAGTACATCGGGCACTTCAACTGTGCCCAGAGCATGGTTCAGCCCTCGGGCGGCCAGGCGGTTCGGCAGTTCACGTTGCTCTGCTCACAATGCTGGTGCAGTGTCCACCACTGGGGCGAGGCAGCTTGCAGTCCGGATGGCACGCCGGACGCGTGCGGAGTGGACGTCGCTCCCAACAACAACATTCCCGATGTTTGCGACGTGGCCGCCGGAACGATCAGAGGCATCGATCTCGATAACGGGCCAAGCCCGGTCCACGCCCGGATATTCGTGGACGGTCGCAACCAGGGCCCGGCCGACGGCAAGAGCTGGGCCACTGCGTTTCGACACGTCCAGGATGCCTTGGCGGTCGCGCAAGCCGGCGACGTGATTTGGGTGGGCCAGGGAACGTACCGGGCCGACTGGGACCCCGTCACCCAGAGCTACACACAGAACCGAAACGCCTCCTTCGTGTTGCCCGGTTGCGTTCAACTGATCGGCGGCTTCGCCGGCTATGGCGCCTCTGATCCTACCGAGCGCGACATCCACCAGTACGTGACGACGCTGACTGGCGACTTCGGCACGGGGAACAGCTACCACGTCGTCCGCGTCGAGAGCGAGAATGGTGTCCTGCTGGACGGATTCACCATCACCGGCGGGCAGGCCGACGGAACGGGCAACGACGATGCCGGCGCGGGAATCCGGATCGACGACAGCGACGCGACGATCCGCAACTGTACCATCGCCGGGAACGTTGCCGCGAACAACGGAGCGGGCATTTTCGCTTCGGGTCCGTGCCTCATCGCGAACTGTATCGTGAAGGCGAACACCTGCCCATCCGGAAGTGCCGTTTACTTGTCGTCCGGCATGCCGTCGCTGGTGAACTGCAACATCCTGGACAACACCGGGGGCGGCGTTTCCAGCCATCAGTCGGCCACGGTGAAGAATTGCATCATCTGGGGGAACTCCGGGGCGCCGTTCACGGGGAAAATGCCCATCTTCTCCAACATCCAGGATACGCCGCCGGTTCCCGGATACGGCAACATCAGCGCAGACCCGTTGTTCCTAGGCGGCAGCGACTATCACCTGGCGAGTGGATCGCCGTGCCTCGATCGGGGCGATCGCGACGTGTCACTCTTGACCAAATGGGACTTTGACGGCGATGCCCGGGTGCGGTACTGCCGCGTGGACATGGGGGCGGACGAATCCTCCTATTACAGCGACGACTGCGGGAGCACCAGCCCGGACGAGTGCCTGACCTGGAAGCGGTACGATCTGGACGACGACTGCGATATAGACGAGGTGGATTTCGGGCTGTGGCAGTTGTGCCTCACAGCGAACGCCGGCAACATCCTGCCTGCTTGCACCGTCCTGGACATCGATGGGGATAACAGCATCAGCCTCGCCGACCTTCAAACGGTGACGGAGCCGGCGATCGTGCCGGGATTCATCCAGTGTTCCGCAGGCCCGGCGATCGTGCCCTATCCCGACTGCGAACCGCCGCCGCCCCCGCCGCCCCCGACGGACACGGATGAGGATGGGTTTTACGACCACGTGGACAACTGTCCCGAGATCGCGAATCCCGATCAAGAGGATGCCGACGGCGATTCTGTGGGTGATGCATGCGATCCCGACATTGACGGAGATGGTGTCGCCAACGAGAGCGACAACTGTCCGTGGTACAATCCCGACCAGGCTGACCAGGACGAGGACGGCGTCGGTGATGCCTGCGATTGCTGCGTCGACGTGGCCAATCCGCTGGTGGAGTACAAGACCGGTGATTCCGACGGCGAATGTGCGACCACGATCGGCTTTGTTTACCCGAACGGCCTGTGGCAGCCCGATTTCGACTGCGATTGGGTCGGCGACAGTTGTGACAATTGTTTGACGGTCTACAACCCCTGGCAGGACGATGATGATGGCGACGGCATTGGGAACGAATGCGACAATTGTCCGTTCGTCCCCAATGCGGATCAGGCCGACACCGACCAGGACGGCATCGGCGATGCGTGCGAGGAGGAAGAGGATGAAGGCCAAGGCGAGGGCCTCCAAGGCTTCGGCCTGCTGAGCCTCGCCAAACCCATGCTGAGGGGATTACTCTTCTGCGAAGAAGAACCGGTCGAGCTCCTCCCGACGCCGCAACAAGGAGTCTTCGCCTACTTCGTCACGCATGGCGGCCATGATCTCCATGCGAACCTGCCTGCGACCGGCGGGACGATCGTGGTCGATGTGGTGGTCGCCACGACCGAGCCGCTGAGAACATGGGATGCAATGCCGTCGGTGGACGCTGCTAACCTCATCACCGTCGATGCCACCGGCTGGACTCCTGCGGCCGATCTGCTCACCTGGGCGGGGCTGAGCACGCAGCCCTTGCCGAGCCGCTACAACGCCGGCCTGTTCGACTGGGAGGTTCGCGATTCCCGCCTCCGCATCGTATGCCGGAGCACGGTTCGCGACGCCGCCTGTGCGAGCAAAGCCCTCGAACCGGGCGCCACCACCTGGACGGGCATGCCGGGACTCGACTATCTCCATGGTCCGATGAACACACCGGCCGAAGATTACTTCGTGGGCTTGTCGTCGATCGGCGGCGTCGCCTCGGCGGAGATGGGCATCGGTCCATCCAGGGTGGCCACGCTGACGCTGCATGTGGCCGGCGTGCCCGGAACGTACCAGCTGTGGCTGTCGTACGGCAGCTATTCCGTCGCGGGCAGCAGTTCCATGCCCATGCAGCCCGGCCCGCGGTTCGAAATCCGGGTCGGCCAATAACGGAAAAAAGGCACGAAAACGTCCGCGAGGGTGCGGGAGTCACCGGCTCCTGCACCCTCGCTGTTCTTATGGGTGAGCAGACCAGCGCATTCCCGCGACCCGCTGAATCCCGCCATTCGCGTCAGGACCGGCGACGAAGGCGAGCCTTCGGCCGCTCGAACGGGTAGAATCAGGGGCGAGGTGAAGCATGGATTATGAGCAATACTCACCGTCACAACACTATCCACAGCCCCATCGCCATCGCATTCCCGTGCTCAAGATCATCGGGACCATCCTGCTGGTCTTGATCCTGATCTGCGGCGGACTGGTCACATACGTTGCGTACAACTTTCCACGCTGGGCGGCGAGTTTCGCCCGTGGACCGCTGGTCGCGGAAATCGAGAAGGCCGACCTGCCCGCCGAGCAGAAGGCACTGTTGAAGCACAACATCACGCGCGTAGCCGATGCGTTCGAGCAGGGTCGCATGAGCTTCACGCAGTTCAAAGCGATTCTCACCAACCTGGCGAGCGGTCCGTTCTTTAACCTCGTACAGGTGGAAGCCATCCGACACCAGTACGAGCTGGCCCATCCGCAGTCCGATGACGAGCGAGCCGAGACCATGCTCCTGTTCGACCGTTTCCTGCGAGGCATCGCCGAGGGCGCCATTCCCCGCGGCCAGATCGAAGAGATGCTGGTACCGATGCGAGAACACAACTCCAAGCAGCGTGACGGCCACAACCGGCTCACCGAGGCGGAACTCAACCAGTTCATTGACGCGATGCGCCTGGCGGTCGAGTCGGCAAACATACCGGCTGAACCATTCCAGCCCGACTACGCGACCGAGATCGACAAGGCGGTCACCGCCGTACTCGGCCCGGGTCAGTCCGCCGTGACGACGGCTCCGGCAGCGGACTCCGCCGGAACCGCGCCCGCAGAACCCATGCCTGCGGAAACCGCACCAGCAGAGCGGTAAGACAACTGCGTTCCTCACCTGCAGCGAGATCTGGCGTGCCGGAGCTACCTGAAGTTGAGACCGTCGCCCGAGGTTTGGCCCGCCGCATCCTGGGCCGGACCATCGCACACGTCACACTGCATCGCCGCGACATCGTGCACGGCAACGGCGGACCGATCGAACGGCTGGTCGGCCGGCACATCGCCGACGTGCGCCGCTGTGGCAAGCAGATTCGCATTCTCCTTCGTGACGAGAGCAAGACCGCCCGACGCCGCTCGTGCCGAGGGGCACAGTCGCCGTCCGAACTGGTCATGTATGTGCACCTGGGCATGACCGGGCGTCTCATCGTGATCGATTCCGCTGAGCCGCTGGAGCGGCACACGCACCTGGTGATCGCCTTGGTCGGGCAAGACGCTCAGCTTCGGTTCTGCGATCCCCGCCGGTTCGGCGGCATCTGGCTGGTTGATGAGACGGCTGTTGGAAACGAGTCGACGCGAAGCGCGGCTTGGCAGGGTCGGCGTTTGCCTCCCATCGGTGCCGACCCGCTGAAGATTTCGCTGCCCGCGCTGGGAGCTGCCCTGGCTCGCAAGCGGCAGATCAAGGCCTTGCTCATGGACCAGCTGCCCATCAGCGGTCTGGGCAACATCTACTGCGATGAGGCGCTGCACCGGGCGGGCATCCACCCGCTGACGCCGGCCGCCGATCTCGATCCCGAGGCGGTGCGGCGGTTACGGCTGGCCATTCGCCACGTGCTCGCCGAAGCCATCCGGGCAGGCGGCTCGAGCATCAGCGACTATCGCGACGCGAACAACGCCCGCGGCACGTTTCAGACTCGCCATCGCGTCTATGGCCGGCAAGGGCAGGCCTGTCGCACCTGCGGCGGCATCATCGAACGGTTCGTCGTGGCCGGCCGCGGCACCCACGTCTGCCCCACCTGCCAGCCGCTGAAGGGCAGGAAGTAGTTGCGGGAAGAAGGCGGGCGGGACGCCCGCCCCGCAGTGGCATCGGGGCGGCCGGACGGGTATAACAACCGCCATGACGAGCAGATCCATCGGCTATGGCATGACGGCGATCCTGGCAGCGGCGGCGTTGCTGACGGGCTGCACGGCCCCGATGGAGCCCACGACGCCGACCAGCATGCGGGTGACCGTCGGGTCACCCGAGCAATTCGAAGCCCTCTGGCAGGCGACAGGCGACACGCTCCGCAAGTACTATCTCCAGCCCGACCGCCAGGACCGGGCCGAAGGCGTGATCACCACGCGGCCCGAGACCACTGGCGTGTGGTTCGAGCCCTGGCGGCCGCAGCCCCAGCCCGCCTACGCTTGGGCGGAAGCCAACCTGCACCCGATCCGCCGGCAGGCGGTCGTGACCATCACGCCGACCGCCCGGCCGGAATACGAGTTGACGGTCGAGGTGAATCGCTACCGCTATTCGCTGCCCGAACGGCTGGTGGACAATCCGGCGGGCGTCCTGCGGCTCTACAGCCCTGCCGCCCCGACCGCGACCGGCCGGATGGAAAAAACCACCGACATCGAGCGGTGGATTCCCCTGGGGCGCGACGGCTGGATGGAACAAGCGATCCTGACCGACATCCTGCAGCGGTATCCGGGCACAGCCACGGTTCCTCCTGCCGAGCCGGCCCCCTCGCCTTCCACGCAGCCAGCCGCGAGCTGACGCCCTGGCTCCGAGGCCGCTTCTGACCGGCACCCGGCTCCCGCCGGTGTGCCTTCGGCCTTCCAGGCCCAAAACGATTCAGTACACGACGTGAAAGCAATCCCAATCGGCAGTATGATGCTCAGCGGACCGGACCCGGCGTACGTCCGGATTGTTTCAGTTTGTTCGGTCCCGGACCTGACGTATGTCCATCCGCTGGAAACTCCTCTTTCTGCTTCTGGCTATCGCGCTGGTCCCGGTGGCGACGGTCACGTTGCTGGCCAACCGGGCCACAGCCCGCTTGGGCGAGCAGTTGGGGGCACGAGCTCGTCACGGCCTGACCCAACTGACTCGCACGCAACTGGAGCAACTGGTCAGCGACAAGGCCGCACTGATCGGCCGCGAAGGCAATCTGGTCAACCTGGCGCTGCAACTGCAGGCTCGCGAAGTGGAAAAGTGCCTGGCGGTCGAATCGCCGCCCGAGCGCGAGTTGTACCTGGCGGAGGACTTTGACGGCGAGCGTCCGCCGCCGGATCTGAACTTCTCGCCGCGTCATCTGAGGGTGATCGGTCGGCGGCACTTCATGCCCGTGCCCATCTCGCTGAACGAGCCGGTGTTCAAGCTCCCTCCCGGCATGCTGCAGTCATCCACGCGACAAGACATGCTCCGCCTGGCCCAGGCCGTGCCCACATACCGGGCTCTGCAGGAGAGGTACGGCGATCTGCTCCACTGGCACTTCACCAGCCTCGAAAGCGGCGTGCACTGCTCGTATCCCGGCCACGGCGGCTACCCGGTCGACTACGACCCGAGGCAGCGGCGCTGGTACGCGCGAGCGAAGATGGGCTCGGACGTCGTCTGGACTTTGCCCTATACCGACGCGACTTCTCGGCGCACCGTTTTGACCGCGGCCATGGCCGTCCGTGGTCCGGACGGTCAGATCGCCGGCGTCACCGGAATCGACATCACGGTATCCGCTCTGCTCGAACGGGCGAGGCTGCCGCGGTTCGGCTCGTCCACCGCCAAGGTGACCGCACTCGAACCGCTGGACGAGCCGTGGGATCTGAGCGCGCCGCGAGAATTCGATCTGGCCGCGTATACGCCCGAGCAACTGGGCATGTTGGTCTTGGCCGAGCCCGCCGAGCGCGAGCACGAAGGGCAGTGGCACGCGCCACCGGACCGAAGCTGGCTCACGCCCGACGACCCGGCCGTCGCGGCGCTGATCATCCGCGACATGTACGAGGGCCGCTCGAACGTTCGGCAACTCGCGTACCAGGGCCAGCCCACGCTGTGGGCGTACAGCCCCATCTGGGGCCGGCGGGCGTTCCTGACGGTGATCGTACCGCAAGCCGAGGTGGTGACGGAGGCGATTCGCGCGGAAGAGTCGGTTTTGTCGCTGACGCGATCGCAGTCGCGCTTGACGGTGGCCACGCTCGGCGTGGTCGCGGTGGTGGTGTTGGGCATCTCGCTGGCCGGGTCGCGCACGGTGACGCGGCCGGTCAGCGAACTGGTCGAAGGCGCCCGGCGAGTGGCAGCGGGCGACTTCGACGCACGCGTCCGCGTCCGTACCCGCGACGAACTCGGGGCACTCGGGCAGGCATTCAACGCCATGGTGCCTCAACTCGAGGATCGCATCCGCATGCGCCAGTCGCTCGCGCTGGCCATGGAGGTTCAGCAAAACCTGCTGCCCGCACAGCCGCCGCAATTCGAAAAACTGGACGTGGCCGGGCGCAGCATCTACTGCGACGAAACGGGTGGCGATTACTACGACTTCCTGGATCTGGCGGAGGCCGGCCCGCGCGAACTGGGCGTGGCGGTGGGCGACGTGACAGGCCACGGGGTTGCGGCAGCGCTGCTCATGACCACGGCCCGGGCCCTGCTTCGCAGCCGGGCGGGCCAAAAGCCGCCGCTGTCCGAGTTGATGCAAAGCGTCAATCGACTGTTGTGCCAGGACACGCCCCTCGGCCGGTACATGACCATGTTCTATGCGGTTGTGGACAGCGAGCGCCGATCCATCCGCTGGGCCAACGCCGGTCACGACCCGGCCATCACCTACGATCTGCACCGCGACACGTTCGGCCAGCTCGACGGCGGCGATCTGCCGTTGGGCATCGACCCGCAAGAGACCTACAGCGAGTATCGCCGCGACAATCTCTCGCCCGGAGAAATCATCGTCCTCGGCACGGACGGGATTTGGGAAGCCCGCAATCCCCAAGGCGAGCATTTCGGCAAAGACTCACTGCGCCAGGCGATCCGCGCCGCCGCGAACGGATCGGCCGAGCAAATCTGCCGCTCGATCACCGACGCCCTCGAACGCTTCCGCCAAGGCCGCCCCCAGGACGACGACATTACGTTGGTTGTGATCAAGGTATTGTGAGGGGCTGGGGACTGGGGGCTAGGGGCTGGCGAAATCGCGCCGACGGCAACGCTCGTGATGCGATTAGCTATCCCTTCGCAGGGCTCAGGTCTCAAGCGTCTCTCCCCCTCTGTGATCCTCTGTGTCCTCGGCGGTTAGTTCTCAGCGTCAGAACAGGTTTGAGGTTTGAGGCTTGAGTGATATATACATGACACTAACGACTATGGCCTCACGCCTCAGGACTCAAGCCTCAGGCCTCATCTTCCCCCAGTCGGCCAGGAAGCGTTCCAGGCCGATGGTGGTCAATGGGTGATCGAGCAACTTATCAAAGACGGTGGGAGGCAGCGTGGCCACGTCGGCGCCAAGCCGGGCCGCCTGCACGACATGCAGCGGATGACGCAGACTGGCCGCAAGGATCTTGGTCTGAAAGTCGTAGTTGTCGTAGATCTCGCGAATGACGCTGAGCACATCCATGCTGTCCTGGCCGATATCGTCGAGACGACCCAAGAACGGGCTTACATACGTCGCCCCGATCTTGGCCACGATCAAAGCCTGAAGCGGCTGAAACACCAGCGTCATGTTGGTCGGGATGCCGGCTTCCACGCAACGAGCCAGCGCTTTGATTCCCTCGGGGATGGTCGGAAGCTTGACCACTACGTGCGGAGAGATGGCGGCCAGTTCGCGGGCCTCGGCGAACATTTCGTCCGCTCGTGTCGAGACCACTTCAGCCGAGACCGGGGCCTGCACGAGATCGCAGATCGTCTTGATCAGCGAGCGGAAATCCGTGTTCTCCTTGGCAGCCAGCGACGGGTTTGTCGTGACGCCGTCCACCAAATGCATGTCCCGGTACTTGCGGATCTGGTCGAGATTGGCGGTATCGATGAAGAACTTCATACCGGATCGTAGAACCGCCTCGAGCATTCGGCGAGCCCGGCGATGACCGGCGGAATGCGACGGCTCGGACGTTCTCACGACTCCACGTGCACCAGCCTGCCCCAAACGGGGCTGGACGCTTCCGCGGGGTTGTGCCCGCCCCGCCCGGGAGGGTACAGTCTTCGGGCCAACCAGACCCGCCGGTCTGACGTAATTTCACAATATGGGCCCCGGCGGGTTTCCGCCCGATTGTGTACAAGGAGACGCAATGACCCCAGTCACGCTCGCCCTGGTCACCTGGCAATTGGCGGCCTCGCCGGCGGCCGCTACCGCCCCGGCCGATTCCGCGGCTGAGATACAGCAGGTGGTGAACCGGGCCGTCCAGGTGTACCAGACCGCCCGCTCCTATGAGGACACGCTGATCGCCAGGACGGAGATCGATGCCGACCCGCCTCTGGACGCACCCGACGCATCCGAAGTGCCGCTGGCTTTCGAGCGGCCTAACAAGATTGCCTTGCAGACCGAGCTCTACCGGATTGCGTCCGACGGCAACAAGCTCACCGAGTGGGTTGAAGTCTGGATGCAGTACGCTGAAGGTCCGGCCCCTCAGACGCTCAAACTGAAGGACCTGCAGCTCAACCAGTTCGGATTCTTTCGCGAGAGCAAGCACCCGCTGCTCGCGCTGGTGGTCGAAGGCGACCGTGCGTCGCTGGATCTGCTGAGCGACAAAGCCCAGTTGACCGCCATCCGCTCCGAACCGCTGGATGGCGCGCCCGGCAAGCGCATCACCGGCGTAACCGGCACCAGCAAGAACATCCCTGCCGAGATCTGGTTCGACGACGCCACCGGACTTATCGGCGAAATCGTGTACGACCACACGAAGGCGGCGCAGGCCAGTGTCCCAGAGATGAACCTCCGCAAGTTTGTGCAGCGGCTTCGGTTCAAAAACGCGCGAGTCAACCAGCCAATCCGGCCCGAGCGTTTCGCGGTGAAACCGGATTCATATGCGGAGAAGGTCTCCGCGCTGCGAATGCCCAGCTCGCAGGAGATGCAACAAAAGCTCGTGGGCAAGCCGGCGGTTGCGTTCACCGGCAAGTACCTCGACGGCAAAGAGGCCAGCCTCGCCGATTTCAAGGGCCGCGTGCTGCTGCTGGACTTCTGGTCGTTGCGGTGCGGTCCCTGCATCATGTCCATGCCCACGCTGCAATATGTGGCGGACAAGTACGCCGACAAACCCGTGAGCATCGTGGGCGTGAACCTCGACGGGCCGTCCGCAGCCGCGGACGTGACACAGCTGCTCGAGAGCCGCAAGATCACCTTCAAGCACCTCATCGCTACCAAGCCGAGGCTCGCCGAGAAGTACTTCGTCGAGGGCATCCCGTGCACGGTGCTCATCGATGACAAGGGCATCATCCAGTCGGTGCATCTGGGCATGGTCAACCAGCGGGACCTGAGCTACAAGATCGACCGGCTGCTCGCGGGTGAGAGCCTGACCGGCCGACCATGAGCGGCGCGACGACTGGGTGCCACATGTTGGCCACGTCTATCGGGGACTGGTCGCTGGGCTCGAGGATAAGTTCTGAGTCCTGAGACTTGAGTCCTGAGTCCTGGGGTCTGAGACTCGAATTGCTCGCCAGAAAGGGCGCAAAGTCAATAGCCGTGGGCGTGAGCCCACGGACCAACTCCAGAAAATATACCCCTTGTCAAGCTGAGGGCGGCGAAGCCGCCCTCAGCTTGACAAGGGAGGCGGGGGTGTGTCGCGGGATCCCTCACGGTCGCACCTCGCCGGCGTGGACGTGCTTGCAGAGTTGGATTACCATGCCGCCGGTCATAAACCCTTTTTTTCATGTGAAGGAGGACGCGATGCGAAGAACAGTCTGTGCGCTCACGGCTCTGACACTGGTGCTCCCCGCGGCGTATGCCCAAAAGGCCGGCAACTTCAACGGGGTGGGCACGAGCATGGCGAACCTGTCGAAGCTGTCTAACGCGAAAACCCGCTCGATTTCCCCTGAAAACTTTACCGGCGAGAAGGGCAAGGGCGGGATGGCTACCGAGGGCACCGGTGCGGGTCCGGCTCGCGAGCTCGGCCGGGGCTGGAAAGTGTCCCCCTCGGTTCGCATTAAAGCCGGCCAGACCTTCACCATGGCGGACATCCAGGGGTCCGGCGCGATCCAGCACATTTGGCTGACGCCGACCGGACACTGGCGGTTCCTCATCCTGCGGATGTACTGGGATGGTGAGACCGAACCTTCGGTCGAAGTGCCGGTGGGCGACTTCTTTGCCTGCGGCTGGGGCCAGTACGCCCAGGTGTCCTCGCTGGCCGTCTGCGTCAATCCGGGCAGCGCGTTCAACTGCTACTGGACGATGCCGTTCCGCAAGTCGGCCCGGATCACCATGGAGAACATCTCCACCGACGACGTGACGGTGTACTACCAGATCGATTACACGCTCACCGACATCCCCGATGACGAGGCCTACTTCCACGCCCAGTTCCGCCGCGTAAACCCGCTGCCCTACAAGGAAGTCTACACCATCGTGGACGGCATCAAGGGAAAGGGCCATTATGTCGGCACCTACATGACCTGGGGCGTGAACAACGTCGGCTGGTGGGGCGAAGGCGAAATCAAGTTCTACATGGACGGCGACCAGGAGTGGCCGACCATCTGCGGAACCGGCACGGAAGACTACTTCTGCGGCTCGTACAACTTCGACCGAAAAGGGCAATACACGGAGTTCACCACGCCTTACAGCGGGCTGCCCCAGGTGATCCGGCCGGACGGAGCCTACCAGTCACAGCAGCGCTTCGGCCTGTATCGCTGGCATATTACGGACCCCATCCGGTTCGAGAGCGATCTGAGGGTGACCATCCAGGCGCTGGGCTGGCGTTCGGGCGGGCGTTACCTCCCGCTGCAGGATGATATCGGCTCGGTCGCCTACTGGTATCAGACCGAACCGCACGCACCGTTCCCCAAGCTGCCCGACAAGGACAAGCTGGAAGTGAACTGATCGCGGACGAATCGCAGGCATGAGCGGATATGAACCGCCGGTTTTCGAGCCGGCGGTTTTTCTTTGCGCGAGGTTCAACCGAGCCGCGCAAACCGGGGGACATCACGCCGCCCACACGGAATCGGCGAGTTCATCGGCCCGATCGCGGGCCAGAAAGCGCACCAGACGCCCGGAATGGGCGGGCAGCGGTACGAGCCGCCAGGACGACGAGATCAGAGCCTGAACCGCGCGATCGGGCAAAGCCGCCGGTACGAGCACGACGCCCGTCCGGCCCTCGGTCACGCGAGCCGCCATGAGCGAGGTGAGAATCTCGATCTGAGCCGCGAGGTCGCGAACGCCGCTGAGATTCACGACCATGGGCACGCCGGCCCGCAGACTGGTGAGCGTGCGGCGATCCAGGACGGTCAGTTCGCGCGACCGAACCTCCAGGAAGAGCTTGAACACGTCGAGCGACGGTCCCGCCGGGGCGAAGTACGCGACTTCGTTCAACGGCTCCGACCGGTAGAAGAACGACCGAGCCGGTGATTGCGGGAACAGGTAGGTCATCTCGGTCACCAGCTCGGCGATGATCTTGCGCGACCCGTCGATGATCGTCGCCGGACTGACGGAGTTTTCGTCGAGGACGGATTCGAACTCCTCGAAAGGATTAGTCAGGCTCATCAAGGGCGGATCGGCGGGGAACAGCGTCGCGGCCAGGCAGTCGGCCGCCTGCACGACCAAGGTCACGAGGCGCGAGAGCGGCGCCACGGTCTGACCCAGCATACCGCCGGCGTGATGCACGGAGGCAGCATCGGCCAGCACCGGAGGCAGGCTGTAATGATTCATCACCCATCCGCCGATCTCTCCGTGATGGGCGCCGATCACGCTCTTTTCCCATGCCGGACCGACCGATTCGAGCTCGATGCCGGCGCTGAACAGAGCGCCGTAATGCTTGGGGAAATGGCTGGCCAGCACGTAGTAGCCCAGGTCGTGCAGGAGCCCGGCGGTGACCGCGGCGGCGGGATTGGCCAGTCCCAACAGGCGCGACAGCAATCCGGCGATGTGGGACGTCGCCACGCTGTGCGCCCAGAAGTAGCCCGCGTCCCAGATGCTGGCCAAGTTGAGCCGCAACGGCGGAAGGGATTCAATCAGACGATAGAACTCCTTCACGCCCACTTCGTTCACGCACTCTCGCGGGTCGGTGATGGCTCGGCCTTTGGCGGGCCGCGTATTGGCCACGGAGAGCACGTCGACGGCCAAGGCGGGGTCCCGACCGATGATGCTGCTGACGTGCTCGATCACTTGATCCTTGGCACAAGTGGTGGTGACGGCATCGACCACGCTGAATTCGAACACGGGCAGCGGACCGGCTTGGGTCAGCTCTTGTACCAGGGTGGCCTGCTGGATCTTGTCGAGACCGGTCGCCGGGACGGCCACGCTCGCCTCACGGTCGGCGGCCGGTGCTGCGTGCGACTCGCCGCGTTCGGCCACCGACCGGAGCTTTTCGATGAACCGGGCCAGATCGAAGCCTTTTCGGCCGATCCAGGAGGCTGCCCCCTTCTGGACGGCCTCGGTCACTTCCTCTTTCGTCCGCGGGTTGCCGAACACGACCACCGGGATGCGACGCGTGCCCGCGTGATGCTTGAGCACGTGCAGCGTGGTCATGGTGGGCATTTCCCAGTCCAGCGCGTCCAGGAGGATGAGATCGACCCCCTTGGTCAGCGCCACTTCGACGGTCTCCTTGGCACAGACGGCCTGGAGCACGGCGAAGCCGCTGTCCCGCAGCGCATGTGCCAGTAAAGCTCGCTCGGCGTCGCAAGGATTCGCGATCAGAATGGTCTTTTCGCTCATCGCTGCACCCGGGCCCGGCACCGTGCGGAGCGGTCAGGCATCACTTGCGGATCCCCGGCCGCCGCCCGGAACCCGCGGGTCTTGCAAGCCGCTTTCGCGGGGACGGCGAGCTCAGGGGGGCGGACATACCGCTCAAGGCCGGCCAGATGCCCGCCCTCTGACATGCGGAAACGGCCCTAGAGTGTACGATAGGTGGAGCCGCGCTCCAAGAGCGGGACATCCACACAACGCTCGCCGGCGGTGTTATCAGACGCATCCGACCTGAAAAAGTCAGCCGGGTCGCGAGTCCTCCGGGCGAAGATCGACGACCCGAGCGTCCGGTATTCGGCACTCCACCGCTTCCCGCGCGAGATTGAACCACCGCTCGCACCGATCGAGTACGACACTGTCGGCGGTGGCCACAATCCGGTCGGTGCTCGAGAGAACCGCATCGGGATTGACCGCGATCTGTACCTCCCAGTTCCACCCACGATGACCCGCGATTTCCAGGAGCTTGGCCTCGAGCCGGCCACTGTTGGAGACCGGTCGATCCAGATACCACACGACCCCGGACGGACCATGTTCGGCGATGGCTTCGCCCAGTAACTCGATGGCCGGGATGGTCTCATTCACTCGCCGGAACGTCCCGTGCATACTGGCCATGTCGCGGTAGCAGCCGTCCCGCCCTACGATCACCACGCCGTCGGCCAGCGCCGCCTCAATGGTGGTCAGGACGTTGTAGCCATCGATCAGGAGCAATCGACCGGCCACGGCGGAGACCGGCACCTGATGCTGACGGCGGCGAGCCAAGGAAGCGTCCGAACAGGCGCAACGCATCACCGCCGTTCGCTGCCGTTCGACGAGGCGGTAACGATCGCCCACGATCTTGAGCGCCGAATGAGGGGCATAATCCCGGCTGAGCAGCCAGGACAGGTCCGAGACGGCCGCCCGCAATCGGGGATGCATCTCGGGCGCGAACGCTTGCAGGTCTTCCGGATGTCTGCCGCGATGGGCGCGATGATCGGGCACGCTTATCTCTCGTACGTCCCGACGAGTTCGCCCTCGGCCAGGACGTGACCTTGCATCGATGCGAGAAGCTGTTCTTTCTCCAATCCCGGCGGCAGATTGAGCCGCGTGTCCAGGGCGTAGATCTTGAAATGATAATGGTGAACGCCGTGCCCCCTGGGCGGCTCGGGGCCGCCATAGCCGATCTTGCCCCAACTGTTCTTGCCCTGCACCGCGCCAGGCGGATCGGGCACGCGTTGGCTGGGCGGTACGCCTTCGGGCAGTCGCGTCACAGTAGCGGGCATGTTGTAGATGAGCCAGTGCACCCACGGCTGCGGCCGCGGAGCGTCGGGATCATCGACGATCATGACGAGTTCCTGCGCGCCGGCCGGCACTGCGTTCCAAGTCAGCGGAGGCGACACGTTCAGCCCATCCGCGGTGTGCTTGCGCGGAATGGGCTGATTCGGGCCGAACGCGCTGCTATGCACCTGGATCCGCTCCATCAAGGTGCTCCCCTAAAGGCTTGAGCCCTGGGACTTGAGTCCTGAGCTCCATCGCTCGAAACCTGAGTCCTGAGAACTGAGGATAAGCACTCAACCGCCCTTCCTCAAGCCTCAAGTCTCAGGTCTCAAGCCTTCTTCAGTACGTCGACCACTGGTTCGCGCCGGAAGGCACCGCCTCCTGGACCTCCTGCGACCGGATGCGAGCCAGTTGCTCGTTCATTTTTTCGATCTGATCGGGCGACTTGCTCGAACCCTCGATGGATTCATCGATCAGGCCGCGCGTGTCCTCGACGTACGGCAGCGGGTCATCCACGTAGACCCACTCCTCGCCGGACAGCCACGGACCCTGGCCCTGGTTCCACGCGCCGCGAGCATCGCCGTCCTTGGACAGGTTGAAATACTTGTGGGTGAAGCGCGGATCCCCCTGGAGCACGCCCGGCGGGAAGTTCGGGCTGATGGAATCGAGAGCGGCCGTGAACATCTGGAAGTGCGACACCTCACGAGTCATGAGGAAGCGCAGGCTTTCCTGAACGAATGGGTCGTCCGTGAACTGCAGCAGGTACTCGTAGACCAGCTTGGCTCGCGACTCGGCAGCGATGTTGGAGCGCAGATCCACCGTCAGGTCGCCGTTGGCATTGACGTACATGCCGTTCCAGGGCGTTCCCTGAGCGTCGGTCAGCAACGGCCCGCCTCCGCTCTCGACGATGAACGCGGGGTTCGCAAAGGCCGCGTGCATCAGCTCTTCTTTTTGCGTGTTCGACTGAGCCAGCCGAACCACCGCCGCCTGCTCGGCCGCATTCTTGAGCTCGGCGTTGACGCCTTCACAGAGCATGGTGATGGTCGCCCCCACCACTTCGAGATGGCTCAACTCCTCGGTCGCGACGTCCATCAGCAAGTCGTACTTGTCGGGGTACGGCTGGCGGGCCCCGAAGGCCTGGACGAAGTACTGCATGGCCGCCTTCAGTTCGCCATTGGGTCCGCCGAACTGCTCCAGCAGGAGTTTGGCGAACCGCGGATCGGGGCCGGATACACGGGCGTTGAATTGGAGCTTCTTCACGTGATGGAACATGGAACGGACATCCTTTCTCTGTTTCGCGGGGCTTGCGGCGCGGGCCGCCTGCCTGCACGTGCGGCAAGCCTGCACCCGCCGGCCATATATGATTATGAGACTCGTCGGCGGCTTCCCGACACCGGTAGAACGGACGGACGTCGCATCGGAGCCCCGCTGGTCACCGGGCTGGGGAAGACATGGGTCGAAAGCTGGTCGGTTACTCTGAGCCGTGATTCCGATCCGGCGCGATATCTGCTGCTCGCGATAGCGGTGGCCGGCGTTTGCATCACGTCCGCCGGCGCGGACTGTAATGGCGCTTCAGCCACTTGCTCAGGCCGTCGAGGCCGGGGAACAGGACACGCTCGGTGATGTTGCACTGGTCGAGCTTGTCGCGGATTTCCCACTTCAGGCTGGCGGGGACGATGATTTTGCGGCACAACGTAGGGTGCTGTTGCATCCAGGCGTCCAATCCCGCCGAAGGGCTGGAGAGAACGGAAAAGAGCGCATACTGGTTGACAATCCGCACATCCAGCGAAGGCGGCTCGAAGAACAGCAGGAACGGCTCGGGGGCCATCCGGTCCAGGTCCCCCAAGCTGGCCACGACGCCGGCGAGCAACTCAGCGGTGAACGAGTGCGCGCCTTCACGTTGTAACTCGGCGGCCAGCGGTTGAGGCAGGATCCGGTGAGCTTGCTCGTAATTGATGGCCAGAATGGCGCCGTCCAAATCGAAGTCCTCGATTTCGGCCGTGGCGAAGTGCAGGGCGACCAGCGGCGAGTACGTCCAGTCAAGCAGACGTGTGGGCATGCCGTGATGCCGAGCCACGCTGAGCCAGTGCCATAAAGAATCCACTTCGACCACGTCGCGGCGAGCGTACTTGATGAAGTTCCGCAACAAGTGGGGCTCGACTTCAGCTGGGTCGCCGCCCAGGCGTGCCAGCGCCGTCTCCACTGTCGCCGCGGCATCGGCCAATCCTCGGAAGGTCCACGGCGAGCGAAACCGTTGCAGATCCGCGTTCCATGAACCTTCGAACAGCAGATCCTGGAGGTGAGTCCAGCTTTGGGCCGTCATGGTATGCATTCACAATCCCACGCCCATCCGCAGTCCAACGCATCCGACCTTGCCGGCCTCACAGAACCGGGCTTTGTGCACGTCGCCCACTCAGTTCACAGTAATCGGCGGCCGGTGATAGATTATCTCGCTGGTGGATTATGTGCGGGCAAGCGTCTGTTTGACGCGAATGTGTCGGGAGAAATCCATGCGGCCAGTCAAGCGAACCCCCATGTGGCCGGTCCTGACCCGCGAGCAGTGCCGTGCCGCGGATCGTTACGCCATCGAAGAACTAGGCATTCCCGGCGTGGTGCTGATGGAAAACGCCGGTCGTAACGCGGCCGACCATATCGAGGGGTGGCTCCGACGGCTTGCTCGCAAGCAAACAAGCCGAGACCCGGCAACGGGCGCCCAGGTCTGCGTCGTCTGCGGCAAAGGCAACAACGGCGGCGACGGCTTCGTGATCGCGCGGCATCTATCCAATCGCGGCTACACCGTGGCGGTGGACCTGGCGGCGGAACCCGCGTCGCTGACTGGTGACGCGGCGATCAACTACCGTATCGCCGAGCAAATGGGTATCCCGATCCACGCGTTGCGCGACAGCGCGTCGCTCGACCATGCGTCGCAGCGCTGGCGCGGAGCCATGGTGATCGTCGATGCCCTGCTCGGGACGGGATTCGCCGGTTCGGTTCGCGAGCCGTTGGCGAGCATCATCGACCGCATCAATGCCTTGCACGCGGATGCCAATCTGGAACCGGCGGCCCCTCCCGAAGCCGGCCCTCACCCGCTCATCGTGGCCGTCGATGTGCCCTCCGGACTGGATGCGGACAGCGGCGACCTGAGCGGACCGGCGGTCCGAGCCCACCACACCATCACGTTCCTGGCGGCAAAGACGGGTTATACAAAGAAAACCGCCCGAGCGTATGTCGGGCGGTTGGTGGTTGCCGATATTGGTGCTCCGACGGCGTTGATTCTCGAGCGGCTGGGAATAACCCCTCCGCGATGATCGCCGCGGTCAGGGGTTGTCTGCGCCGGCGGCAGCACCGGCTTGCTCATCCTGCGATGAACCAACCTGCTCAGCCTGCTCCTCGTCGGCGGGGCTGGTCTCAGGTCGCGTGGTCGTGCGCACTTCGACTTGAGGCTGCGTGGCAGGCCGCCGCGTGGACGCCCGCAACCGGTCGAGCTGAGCTTGTCGTGCCTTTCGCTGGTCCACGGTCGGGATGGCCTCGACGCGAGAACGCAGTTGGTCGAACAAGGCCGTGATGGGACGTTCGAGCTCGGCCTTCTGCTTGGTGATCCGAGCGGTCTCGGCCTGATACTTGGCCAGTCCTTCCGGATCGGTCTTGGGTGCACGCTCACGGATGGTCTTCTGCGCGGCCTCGAGTTCGCTGAACCGATCCTTGTTCGACTGGCGATACCTGGCCGCCTCGTCTTTCAGCTCTCGCAGGACCGACATCGCGGTCTGCTGCTGACCTTCGTCGAGCTTGTACACGCGGATGAAGTTCTTGACCCAGAACTCCCAGGCATCCTCCGGATTCTGAAGCGAGGTGGGCCGCGGACCGATGCGGCCAGGCAGGTCCGACGGCTGGACGCGGCCTTCCTTCCAACGCTCGAGCCCCAGTTCGAGGTTGTCGAAGAAGGTCGTCATCTGTTGCAGGTCCTGGTCGTGCTTGGCACGCTGCTCGTCGTTGAGGATCTCGCGCCACTCCATGTTGCCCTGGAAGATCTCCTCGCGGATGCTCTTCGCAAGGGGCGCCGCCTTGCGGGCAAATTCCCGGGCAGCGTTCGGTTCCGGCAACTCCTGGCTGAGCTGATAGTCCATGTACTCGGCCATGAGCGCGCGAACATCACGCTCATGCTGCTGCAGGAACGATTTGACGCGCTGGTTCAGCAGTTTGCGGGTGTACTCTTCCTGTTCCTTGTTGAGGTTGTAGTGTCGTGTGATCTGTGCGATGTAGGCCTCGAGCACCCAGTCCGTTCGCCAGAACAGCGGCGATCCCGAGAAGATGCCCTGGCGAGGAGGCGGGTTGTCGTTCTGCCGGGGCGCCTGACCGAGGGCGATGACTGGCCAAATCATCGCCACCGCAGTAGCGGACAGGGCAAATCGGCGAGCCAAGAGCATGAGCAAATCCTTTCCTGCGTCATCAGGGTTGTGGCAGCCGGACCGGCAACCATACTCTAGTCAGATCGGTCCTTCCAATCCGCCGGCTGCTCGCTTCGCTGTCGGTCCCCTGGATGGCGGGCCCTCTCCGGAAGAGCCGGGAGAGCGGGTAGCGGATACTTATACGGAAATCCGCCTTGCGGGTTGCGGACTTCCCTCATGGCCGCCGCCAGGGGCCTCGCTCCACGCAGCCATTCTCACCGCGCCGCCAGCCATCTTACAACGGGTGTTGTGACCGGAAAAGAGGTGGACAGGCCCAACCGAGGCATGGCAGCGCGATGCCAGCCCTGCTGCAACGGGACGAGAACCGTCGCAAAACGGTGTCGCGACGGCCGCAATCGTGATGGAGTTCCGCTCAGAAGAGCCAGGCGCACGCAGCCAGCCGGCGAACGCTCCGCCGCAACCGCATCGTCCAGAAGCGGCGCGGAAGCGTCTTGAGCCCGGGGTGCTCGGGGTCGATGGCCAGGCCACGGTCGCGCATTTCCGCCGCCTCCCGCCATCTGCCGAGGTGCATGTAGGCCAAGGCAAGCTTGTGCAGAACCGGGACATTCTGCGGGTCGATCCGCAGCGCCTCCAGGCAATGGCGGATTCCGCCTTCGAAATCACCGGTCAGGAAGGAACAGATGCCCAGATTGTGGTGCGGCCCCGCCATCTCCGGATCGAGCTCGATGGTCTTCTCGAAGTGCTGACGGGCTTCCGCCGGCCGTCCGAGCTGCAGAAGGCAATTGCCCAGCGCCATCTGGGCCATGGCGTCGTCGGGATCGTCCTCGACGGCCAGCGATAGATGCCGCAGGGCGACATAGAGGTTGCCCCGTCGCAGTTCGGCCTCGCCCAGTTGCGCGCGGAGGCCTGGGTAGTGCTCGTCATCGGCCAGGGCGGCCTCGAAGTAACGGACAGCACCGTCCAGATCGCCCTGTTGCGAGCAGATCAGGCCGAGCATGATCTTGGGCCGAGTGACCGTGGGCTCGAGGTCCAGTGCCTGCCGGAAACGAGCAGCCGCTCCCATGAGGTCGTCGAGTTCGATCAGCAGGTCGCCGAACTCGACCAGCAGATCGGTCTGCCCGGGATCGCAGCGCATGGCGGCCAGGTAGTATTCCTGCGCCTTGTCGTGACGCCCCTGCATCCAGTAGCTCTCGGCGATGCGTTGCCGAGCCATGGGGTAATCGGGGGCGATTTCCAACGCTCGTTGCCAGCAATAGATGGCCCGGTCGAACTCGCCGCGGCAGGCGAGCGATTCGGCCATGTGGTGGAAGCAGTTGGGGCAGTCTTCCGTGATGTTCTGGGCTTCGTAGAACATCTGCTCGGCCATCTCGTGATCGCCGAGACGGGTGTAGGCGGCAATGCGGTTGCAATAGGCCGGCTCGTAGTCGGGATGTTCCTTGGCCAGACGCTCGAGGCGGCTGATCGCTTCGGCGTGCCGGCCAATCCTAATCAGGTCGATGGCCAGGGCGGTCTCGACCTCGCAGTTGTCGGGATCCAGTTCCAAAGCGGCGCGATAGGCTTCGGCGGCCTCGTCGTGCCGCTCGAGTTGGTCGAGAACATGTCCGCGCTGGGCATGCCAGGTGGCATCGTTAGGGTTGATGGCCAGTGCCGCGTCCAGTTCATCGAGGGCTTCCGGCCAACGTTGCATCTCGGTTAGGCGCTGTGCCCGTTCGATTCGTGTTTCTGCGTCCTGCCATTCTCGCATGGGCCTGCTTCCGCTCATGGTTGGCGAACAACCTGAATCATCAGCCATATCGGCCATCCGGAAGGGTCAGGCGCGTAATTTCGGACATCCGTGATCACCCGATTCTCGCGTTCGCGCCGGCCCCCGTCCCCCCGTTCGAAGGCCGGCGAAAGCACTCGGGATGCCGGCAACCGCGGTAGAGGGCATCGAACATATCGGACGGTCGCTTGCCCGGACTTGGGGCATTCCAGACTCACCGGCGCACGCGCTGCAGGAACGCGCGAGCCGCGGCTGATTTAAGCTTCGATGGCGTCGAACGTTCACACTGACGACTCAACGCACGCGATTTCAGTGGCAACCCGATGCCGTGTCGCCGAGTCTTCCCGTTGAGCCGCCCGCGCTGCACATCTAGAATTGCGGCACACTCACGGGAGCGAAGGCATGACGTACCCGCGTTTGACGCCGATTCGCCAGCACTTCTCGACCCATCGTCTGGAAAACGTGGCCAGTGAGCTCAAGGCACAGTTGCAAGCCTGCGCCGCAGCCCTGCCACCCAAGGCGGCCATCCGGCCGGGGGCTCGCATCGCCATCGCCGTGGGCAGCCGGGGGATCGCCCACCTGGTCGAGATCGTGCGACAGGTTGCCGCTTGGGTGAAGTCGCAAGGAGCCGAGCCGTTCATTGTGCCGGCCATGGGCAGCCACGGTGGGGCGACCGCGGCCGGTCAGCGGAAGGTGCTCGAAGGGTACGGCCTTACGGAAGCGGCGGTGGGTGCGCCGATCGTCTCGTCCATGGACGTGGTGGAGTTGCCGCAAGGCGATGCCGAGGTGCCGGTGTACTACGACGCCGCCGCCCACGCCGCCGACGGGACGATCGTGATCAACCGCATCAAGCCGCACACGTCGTTCCATGGCCGGCACGAGAGCGGGTTGATGAAGATGATCGCCATCGGTTTGGGCAAGCACGCCCAGGCGCTGGCGATTCACAACCTGGGTGTGCGCGGCTTGCGTGAAGTCATGCCGCAGGTGGCGCGCCAGGCGCTGCGCTCGGCGAACATCCTCCTGGGTGTGGCCATCGTCGAGAACGCGAACGACGAGACCATGATCGTGCGGGCCATTCCGGCCGGGTGCATCGCCGAGGAGGAGCCCGCACTGCTGGAGATCGCGCGGGCCCAGATGCCGCGGCTGCCGGTTCCGGAGCTGGACCTGCTGATCGTCGATGAGATGGGCAAGGACATCAGCGGCCTGGGTATGGACACGAACGTGATCGGCCGGCTGAAGATTCCCGGCCAGCCCGAACCCGAGCGCCCACGTATCCGCGTGATCTACGTTCGCGATCTGACCGACGCCACGCACGGAAACGCGGTGGGCATGGGCCTGGCCGACATCATCTCGCGCCGGCTGTTTTCAAAGATCGACTTTGCCGCCACCTACGAGAACGCCGCCACCAGCACGTTTCTGGAGCGAGCCAAAGTGCCCATGATTGCCGAGAGCGACGCGCAGGCGATGCAATGGACACTGCGAGCCTGCGGTGACCCGGATCCGGCGAGCCTGCGCGTCATCCACATCCGCAACACGCTTCGGCTCGACGAGTTGGCCGTCTCGCCGCGCGTCCTCGACGACTTGAAAGGGCGCGAGGACATCGAGGTACTCGGCCCGCCTCGCAATCTGCTCGACACTTCGGGCCGACTTGAAACGCTCTCCCCCATCTGACGCGTCCCCGCGTCTGGCAGGCAAATATCGCGTGTGCGGGCCCAATGTACGTCACGTATGCGGCCCGCATGCGGGTCGGAGTCAATAGACGGGGGCGTCAGCCCCCGGTCGAATATGAACATACCACAGTCAGCCCCGAATGGGGCGACAGTTCCGAGCCGATCTGCGAACAACGCGAACGCCCCTTCAACGCACCAGCCGATGAGATAAACTCCGTTTCGGCGCCACATCGCATCTGTCGCCCCTGTCGGGGCTTCATAGGATAGAAGCGTCGAAACGAATGGACCTTCGTCGCCCAGCGGGGGCTTACGCCTCCCGGCTATTGACCCCTGCCCCTTGCGGGGCAGAAGAACCCGACCGGGGCAAGCGCCACAAGTGGGTTTCGCTGCGGATCGTCTCAGAATCGCGCCGGTTGCGGAGCCGTTAACGTGAAAATGTGGATCGATCCGCACCTGCGAAAATCCTGTATCACATCGATTTGGCCGCGTCGCTCGTCTGAGTTGCGGCGCCATGGACGGCGGCTTGCGGACTGGCGGTGGCTGTCGATACCATTTGGGCCCATGGATGAGATCATTCGACGACACGTGGACCAGGCGGTCGAGGGGCTGCAGCGGATGGACGGCGAGCGGGTGGCCGAGATCCGAGCGGCGGCGGCGTTGATGATCGACTGCCTGCGGAGCGGCGGCGCGATCTGGGTCTGCGGGAACGGCGGATCGGCGGCCGACGCTCAGCACATTGCCGCCGAATTGTCGGGGCGGTTTCTGCGGGACCGGCCGGCGCTGAACTGCGCAGCCCTGAGCACGAACACGAGCAATTTAACTGCGATCGGCAACGACTACAGCTACGAGCGGGTGTTCGCCCGGCAGGTGGAAGCGCACGCCCGCAAGGGCGACGTGTTGTGGGTGCTGAGTACCAGCGGCAACAGCGCGAACATCCTCGAGGCGGTTCGCGCCGCACGCGAGAAAGGCGTGAAGGTGGTCGCGTTCACCGGCCGCTCGGGCGGCAAGCTGCTTGCGGTGAGCGACGTGTGTTTCAAGGCGCCGGCTGAGACCAGCTGCGCGATTCAGCAACTGCACGAAGTGGCATACCACGCCGTATGCGACATCATCGAGCGGCAGGCGGAAGAGCTCACCGGCGGTGATAACTAGCGAAACGAGGGATCGAGGAGTCGAGGCCAATGTGGCTTCCTCGGCTCCTCGATCCCTCGTTCTTCTTGTCTCTCTTTCCGGATACCTCAGCGGCGCAACTTGATGCGGGTCGAGTCGTGGTCGAGCGTCGGTCCACCCCCGACGGGCAGGACATAGGCATGCAGCCGCAGGCGGCCGGGATCGCGCACGTGCTCGGGAGCGATGCGGGTACTGATTCGAGCGGAGTAGATGATCTCGTCGTCGTCATACTTCCGCGGCTGATCCAGCGGAAGCGTCAGACGTATGGGCGGCGAGGGGAAGTCCCGATCGACCACCTCGAGGACGAGTTCGCATCGACCGACGGGCGCGTCCTCCACCTCGACTTCATAGTGGACGACAAGATCCCAGTCCTGGCCCGTGTACCGCAGCTCGGCTTCGAGCTCCTCGATGTCGGCATCCAAATCACCCCAACTGTGAGTGCGGACCGAACCGGCGTGGTAAAAGTCAAACCCGAACGTAAATGATCCGGCCCGGCTGACGGCCGGAGCCAAGGTCGTCGCCAGAACCGCGGCCAGACAGAGTGAAAACCCGCGAAACATAGGGAATCCGCCTTTCGTGTTGACCGGCTTGGCATAAGCCGCTTTCGAACGAGCGCGTGCGCGCGACGTTCACCTCCCCTGCAGACACCGCCGCGACCACGAAGTTAGGGATTGGGACCGCTTTTCCGGATCGAGCCGGCGGACTGAAGGTCTGGTAACTGAAGTCCGTTTCCGGGCGCGACGATAAGACACGTATGCGCGTGACGACACGTCCGATAACAGCCATCCTGTTGTTCGTCTGGGCCGGTGTGGTCCCCGGGTGTGGGATCTTCTTCGTGTTCAATCCGGACGAGCCGGATCCACTGTCGGCCTCGCTGCGCGCCGACCGCTACACCCTGTTCAGGACGCCGAGTTGGGCCAACCAGACGGCCTTGCGAGTCTTACCCATCGGCGGGCAAGCCCCATACACATACCACTGGACGGTGGTCGGACCGAACGGCCGAGTCAACAACGAGTGCATCGTCGCCAATCAAAACGTGGCGAACTTCACGGCCACCGGCGGCGACGGCACGTATGAGATCCGTTGCGTGGTCCAGGACGCCCGCAACATGCGCTACACCGCCACCACGGTTATCCAGGTCGGCGGCGACATCGGGCTGGAGATCATACCTCAGCGCGTGGGCGTGCGAGCCGGCGGCGGTCCGCACGGACAGACGACACTGCAACTGAATCCGCAGTTCGGCGTGCCGCCGTTCAGGGTGGGCTGGGTCTGCACGGGCCCCGACGGCAAGCCGGACAACAACCGGCTGAATGTCAGCAATCCCATGGTGCCGCGGTTCACCAGCTCGGATCAGGTGGGCCGGTACATTCTCACGGCCACCATCATCGACGCTCAGGGCTCGACAGCCACGCAGTCGTTCATCGTCGTGGTCGGTCAGGATCTCGGTCTGGACGTGGCGGTCGATCGCACGACGGTTCTGCCCGGGGGTGGCCGCAACGGCATGGCGCGACTGGTCGCCACGCCAATCGGCGGCACTGAGCCGTATCGTTTCGATTGGGAAATCCTCGATTCCGAAGGCCGATTGCGAACCGACCTGTTGTGGGATGCTCACTCGGATTCGCCCATTTTCGAGAGCGATGATCAGACCGGCACGTTCCTGGCTCGCTGTGCAGTCACCGACGGCGAAGGCACGGTGCTCATCGGCTCGACGTCGCTGGTCGTGGGCGAGCAGATCACGCTCGACGTGTTCGCCGATCGACTGGTGCTGCCCGTCGGCGCCGACGCCGACCAGCAGGCGAAGCTGACCGCCGACGTCCGCGGCGGGCACGGCGACGTGACCGTCACGTGGCAGGTGACGGGTCCCGACGGCGAAGACGCTTCGGCGTTGTTGTCGGCGGTGACGGGAACCGCCGTCGTGTTCACGCCGGGCGATGTTCCCGGCTCGCACGTGGTTCGCTGCACCGCGGTGGACGCCAACGGAATGTCGGCTGCGGATTCGCTCACGCTGTTCGTCGGGGGCACACTGGGAGTGGTGGTATCGACGAGCAATCCGTGGCCCGCAACGGGCGGCGTGATACCCACGGGCACCGCCCATCTGTCCACGCGGGTGTACGGCGGCGTGCCTCCGTACACGTACCAATGGAGCGTGACCGATCCCGCCGGCGCCGAGGACGCATCCAGGCTCAACGATCTGACCATTGCCGATCCGACGTTCACCAGTTCGTTCCTGGCGGGGCGCTACTTCGTCGTATGTACGGTGACCGATTCGCTGGGCGAGGTGGCTGCCGACGGAATCCTGCTGAACGTCGGTCAGCCGCTGAACGTGGACGTGAGCACCGACAAACAATCGCTGACGGGCGGCGGCGGCGTGAGCGGCCAGGCCCAGCTGATTACCACCGTGCACGGCGGCGTGGCCCCCTACCAGTTTCGATGGGAGTTGTTCGATCCGCAGGGCAACCTCGCTCCGGATCGGCTCAGTGACACCATGATCGCCGGGCCGGTCTTCACGAGCGATCTGAACACGGGAACGTACCGGGCGAAGCTCACGACGACCGATGCCATGGGCACGGTTTTCGTGGACTCGCTCGAGCTGGTCGTGGGCAGCACGGGTGGCGGAGCGGCAGGGCAGAACCTGTCGGTGAGCGTCTCCGCAACCCGCCAAACGCTGGCCAGCGGAGGTGAGACGGCCACGCTGGAAGCGTTGACCACCGGCGGTGTCCCGCCCATCACGTATACATGGAAGGTGACCGACCCGGCAGGCAACCCGGCCGATGATCGGCTCGACTCGACCACGTCGGATGTCGCCGTCTTCACCAGCGAAACCACGCAGGGCACGTACCGTTTGCGTTGCACGGTTCTGGACGCAGTGGGCAACACGTTTACCGACAGCGTGCAGTTGACGGTGAGCGACGAGTTTCATGTGGATCTGACGGGTTCCGAAAGCCATCTGGTTCCAGGCGGCTCGGTGACGTTGATTGCCAATCGGACCGGCGGCTACGGGCCGTTCACGTACTCCTGGACCGCGGTGGATGCGTCCGGCGCGTTGGCGGGTGACTTCGTCGTCGGCTCGACAGGTACCGGCGGCGCGCTGACCGCGGGTGTGGATGATGTAACCAATATCTGGCAGGCACCCTCCGGGCTGGCCGCCATGGGCAGCTACCGGTTGACGGTGACGGCTACGGACTCGGCCGGCCGCAGCTTCACCGACAGCATGACTGTCGTGGTGGACGACCGCATGATCGTGGAGCTCACCGCCGACCGCGTCCACCTGCGGCCCGGGCAGTCGATCGCGTTGACGGCCGATCGCACGGGCGGCAGTGCGAACTTCGCGTACACCTGGACCTGCCGCAACGCCGCGGGCAGCTTCGCCGGAGCGTTCACGAGCGGCAGCACGGGGACCGGTCAAGCGTTCCACACCGCCGCGGACGATATCGTTAACACCTGGACCGCGCCCGGCGCGGGCCCGGGCACGCTCGGCACGTACCGCATCACCGTATCGGTCGTGGACGCCAACGGGATCACCGCGACTCACACCCTCATGGTGGTTGTGGATGAGCCGTTCTCGCTCGACGTGCGAGCCAGCGACGCCGCGATTGCGGCGGGCGGCACCACTACGCTCACGGCGGATCGCACGGGCGGCGAGCGCAACTTCTCGTACGCATGGTCGGCCCGCAATTCACTGGGGGCGTTGGCCGGCTCGTTCAGCAGCGGCTCGACGGGCACGGGTACGGCTACGCAGGACAACCGGCCCAACGACGCGACGAACGTGTGGACGGCGCCGGCGGGTATTCGCGACACGTACATCATCACGTGCGTAGCCACCGATGCGCTGGGCCGAAGCTTCACCGACCATACGCAAGTTCGCGTAGGCTCGGACGACGCGTTCCTCCTCTCACTCGCGTCGAGCGAAGTGTACGTACTGCCCGGAGAGACGGTCACGCTCACCGCGGACGCGCAGAATGGCGTGGCGAACTTCACCTATGCCTGGACGGCGCTGAATGAGGCGGACAATCCGGCGGGCACGCTGAGTGCAGCCATCCAAAGCGGCGTACCCGGCGACGCGACCAACACATGGACTGCGCCGGTGCCAGGTCCGGGCGTACTCGGAACGTATCGCATCCTCGCGATCGTGACGGACGGGCTGGGCCGCCAGACGAGCGACACCATCCACGTGATCGTGCATTCGCCGCTGTCGCTGGACCTGCGGGCCGGTCAGACGCTCGTCGTGCCCTCAGAACCGGTGACACTCACTGCCGATCCACTGGGCGGCGAGCCGCCGTACGACTATGTGTGGCAGGCGTTCGACGAGACCGGCGCGCCGGTGGGCACGTTCGTTACGGGGGCAACCGGTGTTGGGGCCGCATCGCAGGCCGACATGGCCGCGGATGCCGCCAACACCTGGTCGGTCGCCACCGAGGGCACGTACACCATCGTCTGTACAGTCACGGACAACGCCGGCCAAAGCTTTACCGACTCGGTATCCGTGATCGTCTCCATCCAACAGACTTTGCTCGTGGACGTGTCGGTCGAGCAGTTGTCGCTGGCGCCGGGCGAGACGGTCGAGCTCTTCGCCAAGCACATCGGTGGGACGGCCAACTACAACTACGCCTGGCAAGTCGTGGATGAATCGGGATCGCCGGCGGGCATCCTGGGGGCCGCAAACCAGAACGGTCTGGCGGGCGACGCTACGAATACCTGGACAGCCCCGGCCGACGACGGCACGTACCGAATCACGTGTACGGTGACCGACTTCCATGGTCGTCGCGCGGCGGACACCGCGCTGGTGCGCGTCAGTTCGCTGGCGGTACAGAATCTCTTCCTCGCACCACTGGCCAATAGCGTCATTCTGCCGGAGCAGGCCCTCACCTGGACAGCCCTCGGTGCAGATCCGGGCAACCAGTTCGTCGCGGCGCAGGGTCTGATCAATCCGGCCCATCCACGGAATGTCGTCGTCACCATCCGCGACGGCGACGACAGTATCTCCGGCGGATTCGTTCGCGTGACGGGCTTGGATGCCCGAGGTTTCCCCCAGAGCGAGGTGATCACGATTCCGGGCACACTCGGGACGATCAGCACCACCGCAGGCGTGAAGCCCTTCGCCACGGTGCATCAGGTGGACGCGTTCGGTTTCACCGGCACGATCAACATCTTCGGCCAGGTGGACACGATCGAGATCGGCGTGGGAGACAAGTTCGGGCTCACCGGCCTGCTCCGTGTAGCCGACGACGTACCGTACGTCTACGAAGGCGGCACTGTGTACACAAGCGGCTTCCTGCTGGACCTCACGCCCGGGCAACAAGGCATCCGCTTCGTAACGCCGCCGGACGGGCTTCGGAACTACAGCGTGATCTTCCGCGCCAGATAATTGACAATTCAGCTGTGAGCTATGGGCCCTGAGTTATGAGCCAGACACCAGTCGCTTCTGCCCCGCAAGGGGCAGCAGTCAGCAGCCGGGCTGCGTAAGCCCCCGGGTTGAAACAGGGAACGAAGCAATTGGTCCCTCGTGTTTCATGGAGCCCTGACAGGGGCGATAGATGCGATGTGACACCAATATGGTGTATGCCATTGGCCAGCGCGTTTGCGTTGTTCGCGGATCGGATCGGGACTGTCGCCCCGTTCGGGGCTGACCATCGCCTGTTCACAATCGAACGGGGGCTGACGCCCCCGCCTATTGACTCCGGCCCGCTTGTGGGCCGGTAGAGAGGATACCATCGCCGTGTCCGTACGCGACGATCCAGCGACGTTCACCTGGGGAGAGCTATCAGCTGTCAGCTAACGGCATGTGCATTCGCGATGCACGTGTGCCCCTATTATGGCTCATAGCTCACAGCTCAAAGCTCACAGCTACTGGTTGGGCGTGAGGAGGAAGCCGCGGAACTGGCCGTTGATCTTCCCGTAGCCCGCAATCTGTCCCGAGTTGTTGACGGCATTGGCCGAAGTCAGGTACTCCCATCCGTGGTTCGGGACGAGAAGGCCGTTGAGATTCACCAGCTCGCCGCCGGTATAGATGAACGCATGCGACAATCCGGTCACGGCATTGGTCGCGCTGCCCACCACCTGGCCTGAATCCGACAGGCCCCACGCATAGGTTCGCTCGAAGCCATTCAGCAACCCCAGATCGACGACCAGCCCGCCGGAGTACAGGAACGAGCGATACTGGCCGCTGCCCCAGGAATGGCCGGCGATGACGCCGTGGTTGTTGATGAGCCAGGCTTCGCTGGCAGTGAGCATGGGCCAGCCGAGCGTGGCCAGCGTGCCGTCGTGCTTGAAAGCGACGGATACGCCGTCGTTGGTCAGCAGAATGCCGGCCGTATGGCCGACATCGTTAATGTCGAAGGCACCGCTCTGGGCGTAGGCTTCGGTGCCGTTAAGCTGGCTCATGGTGCCGCCGCTGTAGATAAAGGCGTGGAACCCGGTGGCAGTTTCGGAGAAGCCGACCACTTGGCCGCTGTCGTTGATGGCATACGCTTCGCTGCTGGCGCCGCCGAGCGTGCCCAGGTCGCGCATGCCGCCGACCGCATCCCAAATGAACGCGTGCCACTGACCGCCGGCCGTTCGCGACACACCCACGACCTGCCCGTTGTTGTTGATGGCGTTGGCGTATGCTTCGGTCCCGCCGAGCGTGCCCAGGTCGGTCGTGACGCCGTTACTGTACAGGAATGCCCGCTTGGCCCAGTCGGCAGTGTAGTAGTAGCCGACCACCTGCCCCGCGTCGTTCAGACCACTGGCGTAGCTCTTGACGCCCAGCATGCCGACCGGCGTGATGCTGTATTGCAGGTCCTGGCGAGGCTGAACGATGACGGTCACGGTGTCGGTCGCGATCTGGGGCGGGAACGACCAGTCGGACACGGTGAGCGTGTACACGGTGGTCTGGCTCGGCATGACGGTAGGATTCTGCAGGTTCGATCCGCTCCAGCCCGGTGCCGACCAGGTGTACGTGTACGGCGGAGTCCCCCAGTTCGCGCTGCCGTGCAGCGTCACCGGTCCCACTTCGGTCAGAACAATATCTTCGCCGGCATCGGCGACCAATCGCTCGCAGCCGATGCTGTCAACGGGGGCACCCGCCGGCGTTCCCGGACAGAAGTCCTCGCAATCGTTCACGCCGTCGGCGTCCTCATCGAGTTGGCTGCAACTGCAACCCGACGCATCCACCCATTCGCCGGCAGGCGTGTTCGGGCAAGAGTCGGCAGCATCGACCACGCCGTCATTGTCGGCATCGGCCACCGCCGAAGGCACCGGACAGCCTACCTCGTCCACCTCGGTATCCGGAGGCGTGCCAGGGCACGCGTCGGTAGTGTCAGGCACGCCATCGTTGTCCGCGTCGGGCGCCGCCACCGGGCAACCGACCGCGTCCACTTCGGTATCGGCCGGCGTGTCGGGGCAAGCATCGATCGCGTCGGGCACACCGTCATTGTCAGCGTCGGGTGCAGGCGAAATAACCGGGCAACCGATTTCATCCACCTCCGTATCGGCGGGCGTGTCGGGGCAGGCGTCGGCATCGTCGAGTACACCATCGCCGTCGCTGTCCAGAACGCACCGCGCGCCGCCTGACTCCTTGACGGCGCTGCGGACGATGTTGTTGTGATCGAACCATCGGATGACGGCCGTGTTGGGACCGGCGACGGTGGCGGTTTCGAAGATCGAATCCCCCGGCGTGGCCAGATGCGTACCGGTCTGGCCGGTTCCGTAGATCTCCCACGCAACCTCGATGGGTACGCTGTTGGGGTTATGCACGCGCCAACGGCGATGCACGTCCGGGTCGATGGAACAGAGCGAAGTCAGTTGCAGCGGCTCGACCTCGTCCCGGCACGGCCCCAGGTAAGAGCCCTTTTTCAGGTGCGCCTCCACCGCCGACATTCCGACGACAATAGTATGTCGCTTTTCGGGGTTGCCCGGCGGAACGTGGCAGATTTCCACCTTGGCATCGCCGGGATCGAGTTCGCCGAACTGGATGATGAGCTGACTGACCATGAGAGCCCCATCGAAGTCGGCCGAAACCTTGGTGCAAATTTGGAATCGTCCGCTCAGCACCAGCTCGACGGCCTCGGGCGACAATTTGACGGTCCCCTTTTCGATCTTCACCTTCCCGTTGGACAGCGTTAGTTCGAACGGCCCGACGATCAACGGCGACGAGCAGGCGTCCTCGTCAAGAGCTGCCAGGTGAAAGGTAACGCTCACGTGAAACGCGCCGTCCTTGGCCGCGGGATTGGGCCGGCCGGCTTCCACGCCGGCGTCGATGGACAGCGAGCTGAGCGTCATGCTGACCTCTTGCGGCGCCGACTGGATGAGCTCTTCGGGCAGTTCAACCACGTTGGCTTCGGTGATCACGCCGCCGCCGCGGACGGGCAGTGCTTCCGGTCCGCCGAACTTGGTGACATCGATGGCCAGAAACCTCGTGTGATTGTCGCCGGGCAACTCGGGAGGCGGGGGGACACATCCGGACAGAGCCCAGCAGCCCACGATCGAAAGGATGCAGGTGGATTTGAGACGCATGCGAAACCCCCTCTTGCAGCAGCCCGCGCCCATGATGGGCGTTCGGCAACCGTGAACGCACCGATGGCGTTCCGGCCCGGCCGGCAGTCACATGGGCTACATCGACTAATTTACGATTGGTTTTTGCTGTAACAGAAGATACGGCTCGCTCCGCCGCAGATCGCGCGTCCGAGAACGCGCGAAGCGACACCTATTTGCGGGCTTTGGCCCACATTGAGTGCCGATAATGCGACGGAAGGAGACTTGAGACTTGAGACCTGAGGTCTAAGACAAAGCGACTTCCGTCTTCATCCGTGGTTCGACTGACGTGGGAAGACCGCACGGAAGCACAAGGACGCCACTCGCTTTGAGAATCTGCGACAATCTGCGTCAATCTGCGGACGTTTCGCGCTTGAAGAACACAGCCGCCAGAGGCGGGAGCGTCAACGACAACGTGTAAGGCAATCCGTGGCATTCCTCCGTGGTAGCCTGGACCGCGCCGAGGTTGCCCACGCCGCTGCCGCCGTACTCGAGCGCGTCACTGTTGAGAATCTCCCGCCACTCGCCGCCGGCGGGGGCTCCCACGCGGTAGTCGTACCGCGGCACGGGCGTGAAGTTGAACGCAGCCAGGATGGTGTCGCGCGCGTCGTGGCCCTTGCGCATGAACGTCACCACACTGTTCAGCATGTCGTTGCAGTCGATCCAGGCGAAGCCCTCCTGCTCGGTGTCGAACACGTGGAGAGCCGGCTCGCGGCGGTAGCAGTCGTTGAGCCGCGCGACCCATCGCTGAAGCCGGGCATGCGGATCGAAGTCGAGCAGATGCCAGTCGAGGCTTACGTCGTGGTTCCATTCCTGGAACTGCCCGAACTCGCCGCCCATGAACAGAAGCTTCTTGCCCGGCTGGGTGAACATGTAGGCGAACAGCAACCGCATGCTCGCGAAGCGCTGCCAATAGTCGCCGGGCATCTTGGCGATGAGCGAGCCCTTGCCGTGGACCACCTCGTCGTGCGAAAGCGGCAACGTGAAGTTCTCGGTGAACGCGTACATCATGCGAAACGTAATGTCGCGATGGTGATACTTGCGATGCACGGGGTCCAGGCTCATGTAATGCAACGTATCGTGCATCCAGCCCATGTCCCATTTGAAGCCGAAACCCAGGCCGCCGACGTGCACGGGCCGCGAAACCATGGGATAGGCGGTGGACTCCTCGGCAAAGTTCTGGATGCCGGGAAAGCTGTTGTAAGTCTCCCGGTTCATGACGCGCAGGAAGTTGATGGCGGCAAGGTTTTCGCGGCCGCCGTGCTCGTTGGGGACCCATGTGCCCTCGGGCCGCGAGTAGTCCAAGTAGAGCATGGAGGCGACGGCGTCCACCCGCAGGCCGTCGGCGTGGTAGCAGTCGAGCCAGAACACCGCGTTGCTGACCAGGAAGCTCAGGACTTCGCGGCGGCCGTAGTTGAAGATGTACGAGTCCCAGTCGGGGTGCGTGCCCTGCCGCGGATCGGCGTGCTCGTAGAGGTGGGTTCCGTCGAAGAATGCCAGGCCGTGTTCGTCCTTGGCAAAGTGTGAGGGCACCCAGTCAAGGATGACGCCGATGCCGGCCTGATGCAACAGGTCGATGAGATACATGAAATCCTGCGGCGTGCCGTAGCGACTGGTGGGAGCGAAGTAGTGCGTGGTCTGATAGCCCCACGAGCCGTAAAACGGATGTTCCATGACCGGCAGGAACTCGACGTGCGTGAAGCCCATGCGCTGCACGTATTCCACGAGGCGCTCGGCGATCTGACGATAGTTGAGAAACGCGTCCGGGGCGTCGGGCGATCGCATCCAGGAGCCCAGATGCACTTCGTAGATGGAGATGGGCGCGTCGAGGCTCTGGCGATCGGCGCGGGTATCCATCCATTCCGAGTCGTGCCACTGGTAGTCCAGGTCCCACACGATGGACGCTCCGCGGGGCGCCTGCTCGAAGTACAGACCGAACGGGTCGGGCTTGTCCACGCGATAGCCGTGGTATCGTGACTCGACGTGATACTTGTACAGATCGCCCCTGCGAGGCTCCGGCCAGAAGCCCTCCCAGATGCCCGACTCGCCCACAGGATGCAGGTAGTGGCTGTATTTGTTCCAGTCGTTGAACGTGCCCATGAGCGAGACGCGTTCGGCATTGGGTGCCCACACAGCGAAGTACGTTCCGACCGTGTTGTCGTGCTTCAGGAAATGAGCACCGAGCCGTTGGTACAGCCGGTAGTGGGAGCCCTCATTGAAGTAGTGAAGGTCCTCGGGCGTCAGCACGCCGAGCGCAGCGCCGGTCTTGTCTTTCACGGCAGCGATTGAGTCGATCGTGCTGCTGGCCATGAATCCTCCTGAAAGCCCACTCGTGTGCCACGGCTCGAGTGCCACCTATGCTTAAGTATTGGTGGGCTCACCGCGGTTGACCGCTTTTGAAGCCCGTGGCCGCGTGCGCGTTGTACCAAGGCACGCGGCTGCATCGCCGGCAAGAGAAAGGGCGGAACATGCTGGTCGATCAGAGGTCGAGCGGGATCATTTGCCACCCCACGTCGCTGCCCGGACGGTTCGGAGTGGGTGATCTGGGCCCGCAGGCCTGGCGGTTCGTGGACTTCCTGGAGAGCACGGGCCAGACGTTGTGGCAGGTGCTGCCGCTGGGACCGACGGGCTACGGCAACTCACCGTATATGACCTTGTCGGCGTTCGCGGGCAATCCGTTGCTGATCAGCCCCGAGGCACTGGCCCGCGACGGACTGCTGGAGTTCAGCGAGATTGCCAATCCCCCGGTGTTCAATCGCCGGCGCGTGCAGTACGGCCGAGTCCACGACTACAAAGAAGCGTTGTTTCGGCGAGCCTACGAACGATTCAGCCAACGAGGTAATGATTCCGAGTTTGAGGCATTCTGCGAACAGAACGCGGGCTGGCTCGACGACTACGCCTTTTTCAAGGTGCTCAAGGAAGCGCACGAGCAGCGCGTCTGGTCGGCATGGGAACCGGAGTTGGTTCGCCGTGAGCCGGGTGTCATGGCCGAATGGCGAGATGCCCTCACCGACGGCATCCGCATGCAAAAGTTTCTGCAGTGGGCTTTCTTTCGGCAGTGGAAGGCGCTTCTGCAATACGCCCACAGCAAGGGCGTGCAGATCATCGGCGACATTCCCATCTACGTCGCGTACGACAGTGCGGACGTCTGGGCCAATCAGCACTTGTTTCGTCTCGATGCCGACGGACGCCCCGAAGTGGTAGCGGGGGTCCCGCCGGATTACTTCAGCGCGACCGGCCAGCGCTGGGGAAACCCCATCTATCGATGGGGGGAAATCCGAAAGGAGCGTTACCGCTGGTGGGTCGAGCGGTTCCGAACAGAGTTCACGAAGTGCGACATTCTCCGCGTGGATCACTTCCGCGGGTTCGAGGCCTTCTGGGAAATTGACGCCCGTGAAGAAACGGCGGTGAACGGCAGGTGGGTCAAAGGCCCCGGCGCGGAGTTGTTCCACACGGTCCGTTCGGCGCTGGCGGCGTCGGGCATCGAACTGCGCATCATTGCCGAGGATCTGGGTGTCATCACGTCGCAGGTGGACGCGTTGCGCGACGAATTGGGCTTTCCCGGCATGCGGGTCCTGCAGATGGCGTTTGGCAACGAGCCCCGAGCCCCCGAGTATCGACCGCACAATCACGCGCCCGATTCGGTGGTCTACACGGCTACGCACGACCATAATACGACACTGGGTTGGTTCACCGCGCGGCCGGGCACGCAGAGTACGCAAAGTCCCGAGGAAATCGAGGCCGAGCGTGCGTTCGTGCGCCGCTACGTGGGCACGGATGGCCGCGAAATTCATTGGGATTTCATCCGGCTGGCGCTGGGTTCGGTGGCGTGGATGGCCTTGTTTCCGCTGCAGGATGTGCTCGGACTGGGTGGCGAGGCCCGCATGAATCGGCCCGGTTCGGGCGACGGCAACTGGGAATGGCGGTTCACGTCGGACGCGCTGACTCCGGCGATTCGGGAGCGTTTGGCGGAGTTGACGGACACGTTTGATCGTTCACCCGCCGCAACCCGGCAGGCTCGCGATCGCAGCGTGTTGCCCGAGATCGCACCGGTGGCCGTCGAATGTTGAGCACTGTTGTGATGCATGCTTCCAGCATGCTCAGTGCAGGCAAGATGCCTGCACCACAATCTTGTGGTGCACGCTTCCAGCGTGCACCACGTAGGCGGCACCTGGATCACAATGAATGAAGAAGAGGCGGGCGGGACGCCCGCCCCCCAAGAAGGCACGAAGGCATGACCGACGAGGCATTGTGGTACAAGGACGCGATCATCTACCAGCTGCACGTCAAAGCCTTTTTCGACTCCGACAACAGCGGAATCGGCGACGTGGCCGGCCTGACGACCAAGCTCGACTATCTCCAGGACCTCGGCGTGACGGCGCTGTGGCTCATGCCGTTCTACCCGTCGCCTCTGCGCGATGATGGATACGATATCTCCGATTACACCTCAGTCCACCCGGACTATGGCACCATGCGCGATTTCCGGCGGCTGGTGCGAGAAGCCCATCGTCGCAATCTGAAAATCATTACCGAGCTGGTCATCAACCACACGTCGGACGCGCACCCGTGGTTTCAGCGTGCCCGCAGATCGGCCCGGGGCTCGGTCTACCGCAACTACTACGTGTGGAGCGACACCGACCAGAAGTACCAGGGCACGCGGATCATCTTCACCGACACTGAGAAATCCAACTGGGCGTGGGATCCGGTAGCCCAGCAGTACTATTGGCACCGCTTCTTTTCGCACCAGCCGGACCTCAATTACGCCAACCCGCGGGTGCTGGACGAAGTCATCCGCATCATGCGGTTCTGGCTCGACGCGGGCGTGGACGGACTACGCCTCGACGCGGTGCCTTACCTCTGCGAGCGCGAGGGCACGAACAACGAGAATCTGCCGGAAACCCACGCGATCCTGAAGAAAATCCGGCGGCAGCTCGACTCGAGCCATGCCAACCGCATGCTCCTGGCGGAAGCGAATCAGTGGCCCGAGGACGTCCTGCCCTACTTCGGCGACGGCGACGAATGTCACATGGCGTTCCATTTCCCGCTGATGCCCCGCCTTTACATGGCCATCGCCCAGGAAGAGCGCCACCCAATCACCGACATCATGCGGCAAACGCCCGAGATTCCGGAGAATTGCCAGTGGGCGATCTTCCTGCGTAACCACGACGAGCTGACCCTGGAGATGGTCAGTTCGCGGGAGCGGGACTATCTTTGGAACTTCTACGCCGCGGACAGCCGCATGCGCATCAACCTGGGGATTCGGCGGCGGCTGGCGACGTTGGTCGAAGGCTCGCGGCCCAAGATCGAGCTGCTCAACAGTCTGCTGATGTCCATGCCCGGCACGCCGGTCATCTACTACGGCGATGAGATCGGCATGGGCGATAACATCTACCTGGGCGATCGCAACGCCGTCCGCACGCCCATGCAGTGGACGCCGGACCGCAACGGCGGCTTCTCGCGGGCCGATCCCGCCCGCTTATACCTGCCCTGCATCATGGATCCCGTGTACGGCTACCAGGCGCTCAACGTCGAAGCCCAAGCCCGCCGGCCCAGCTCGTTGCTCAACTGGATGAAGCGTATCATCAGCGTGCGCAAAGCCCACCAGGCATTCGGCCGGGGGACCATCCGGTTCCTGCATCCGGGCAACCGCAAGGTGCTGGTCTACGTTCGCGAGTACGGCGACGACGTGATTTTGTGCGTGGCCAATCTGTCGCGGGCATCGCAGCCGGTGGAGTTGAGGATGCCCGAATACGCGGGCCGCGTGCCCATCGAGATGATCGGCCGCAGCGCGTTTCCGCCCATCGGCGAGCTGCCCTATTTCATTTCGCTTCCGGCGTATGGCTTTTACTGGTTCCTGCTGACCACTGAGGTCAACGCCCCGAGCTGGCACGAGCCGTTCGCCCCCGCTCTGCCGGAGTTCCTCACGCTGGTCACCCCGCAAGGCTACCAAAGCCTGCAGAGCGGCCATGCCCGGCGTCTGCTCGAGCAGACGATCCTGCCCGAGTTTCTGGCCCGTCAGCGTTGGTTTCAGTATGCCGAGCATGCCGACTGGATCGAACGCGTCACGTTGGATCGCGCGGTGGAGCTCCCCGACGGCGACGGCGGCTGGATGATCAGCACCTGGCAAGTGCGCCTCAAAGACGGAACCGAACACACCTACTTCCTGCCGCTGGCCATCGCGTGGGAGCGCGGCGGCGAGGATGCGCTAGCCCCGCACGTCGCGTACGCCCTGGGCCGTGTGCGGAAAGTGGCCCAGGTGGGCGGATTGTACGACGCACTGTTCGACGAGAACTTCTGCCGCACGGTCATCGCTTACATGCGTCAGGGGCACGAAACGCAGACGCCGTCGGGCGAGAAGATCCGTTTCGTGCCCACGTCCCGGATGGCCGAGCTGCCCGAGAGCCCCGAACCGGAACCGGTGCATCGACTCGGCGAAGAGCAGATCAACACGTCGATGAGAATCGGTGCGGACAAGATGCTCAAGGCGTTCCGGTCACTGCGGCAAGGTCCGCATCCGGAAGTCGAGGTGGCCCACTACTTGACGGAGGTCGCCAGGTATCCGAACACGCCGCGGTTGTACGGCTGGATGGAGTTGCTGAATGCCGAGGGAGTCTCCACCGTGCTGGCCATGCTGCAGGAGCGTGTGGTCAACCAGGGTGATGGCTGGACATACACGCTGGAGTATCTCGGCCGATTCCTGGACGATGTCGCCTTGCGCGCTGAGGCCGATGAGCCTATCACCGAGCCGCACGCCGCCTTCGCGCAGTTCATGCGCAAGCTGGGGGTGCGGACTGCCGAGTTGCACCAGGCGTTCTGCCGCCCTACCGACGATCCGAACTTCCAGCTCGAACCGGTCACGCCCGACGACTTGGCGGCGCTGGTGCACGGGGTGCGCGACCGGGCCGCGGCAGCGTTCGAGGCCCTTCGGAAGCTGGAGCAGACGGAATTGCCCGAGGAGATCCGCCGCGACGTCGATAAGGTCTTGGCGATCCGGGAAGGTGTGGAGAAGAGCATCGACGTATTGACGCCCGCCGGTTACGACGGGATGAAGAGCCGTTATCACGGAAACTTCAATCTCGACCAGGTGCTGGTGGCCAAGGACGACTTCTACATCATCGATTTCGAGGGCGAGCCGTCGGGTGTCCTTGCCCAACGTCGGCAGAAGAGCTCGCCGTTGCGGGACGTGGCTACCATGCTGCGCTCGTTTCACCTGGTGGCCTGGCAAGCGGCATTCAATTGGGCCGACGCCCACCCCGACCGATTCGATAGCGCCCTGGCGCACATGATGGATTGGCGACGAGAGGTGGTGGTTCAGTTCCTCTCGGGGTATTCCAAGGCCATCGACGGCTGCCGTTCGTGTCCGTCGAACCCCAAGCAGATCCCGCAATTGGTGGGACTGTTTCGACTCGAAAAAGCCTTGAGTGAGATCGTCGATGAAGCAGCCAAGCCCTCGCGTCTGCTCCGCGTTCCGCTGCAGGCCGTCCTCCGTATCACCGCCGCCGTGCAAACTGGCGTAGCGTGGTAAGCCCACGGACGCCACTTGTTAGGCACTTACAAGAGATGAGAACTCTGCTTCACCTCAACCCTCAAGCCTCAAGTCTCAGGTCTCAGGACTCAAGCCTCAGGACTCCCCATCTCACCGCACGGTGTACAACACGAACGCTTCACCGGTAGGAACATCCCACAATACGCGGGTGGTGATGCGCTGACCGTTGACCTCGCGGACCCATTGGCGGAACGCGGGCGCCAGCATCTTGGGAACAGGCGACCAGGCCGTTCCACCGAAGCGAGCCAGATCGCCGAACGCCTGACGGACGACGTCGGGCCATGGATCGTTGGCAGCGCGGGCCTCTTCGAATTGGGGATCGATGCTGAAGGGTTCGCCCACCAGGTTACCGAGCGTGTGGGCGTCGGCAGTAAACCGCATGAGCACGGTGCGCTTGCCGGCCGGGTTGAGCATGTTGGCATCCACGGCCAGATCGCGAATGCATGTTGAAGCTTCCGCACGGAAGGCTTCGCGAAACAGATGATCACCGTCCACGCTCAGGCCCGCACTGAAGGCGAACGGCACGGCAACGATGGACAGCAATTGCGCGACGCGCACGTGTTTCCAGTCAGACCAGGGACCGGACTGCCAGATTCGGCGCAGACCGGCGACGGCGAGACCGGCCATGGTGGCGGCCGCGACGGGAGTCATGAACAGGTCGCGGGAAGTGAGCGCCACGCCGACGGCGCTGGCGACGACGACCACGATGATCAGTTTGTGACGGACGATGCCTTGGGCATAACGGCTGAGCAGTTGCAAAGGATCAACCTCCGATTGCGGGGACTCGGGAACAACGAAAACCCGGTCAGCTGTCGTGTCCGCAACGGATGGCGATCAAGGTTGCGGTGCATGCACCCTGCCTTGTGGTGCAGGCATCTTGCCTGCACTGTGCCGCTGGAAGCGTGCACCACAAAACGTGCACCAAACGAGCGTGCAGCGCGAAAGCGAATCCAACGGGCTTACTTGCTGCCGAGGAGCTTTTCGAGCCGGTCCATACCCTTCTGGATCTGTTCCATGCTGGTGGCAAACGACAGGCGCACGTTGTCGTCGCAACCGAAGGCCTCGCCCGGCACGACGGCCACGTGGGCCTTCTCGAGCAAGGCGGCGCTGAAGGCGAGCGAGCCCTTCACGCCGAGGATCTTGGCGGCCTCGACGATGTTCGGAAACGCGTAGAACGCGCCGGTCGGCTGCACACAAGTGATGCCCTTGATGGCGTTCAGCCGCTGCCACATGTACTCGGCGCGGCGTTCGAATTCCTTGCGCATGGACTCGACGGCGTCCTGCGGCCCGTTGAGAGCGGCGGCCAGCGCGTGCTGGTTGAACGTGGCGGTGCCGCTGGTGGTCTGGCTCTGGATCTTGGCCATGGCCTTGATGATGGGCTCGGGACCGGCCACGTAGCCGACGCGCCAGCCGGTCATGGAGTAGGTCTTGGAGCCGGCGTTGAACGTCAGCGTCTGGGCGTACGCCTGCGGGCTGCAGGCGGCGAAGCTGAGGAAGCGCTGGTTGCCGTAGATCAGCCGGTCGTACATCTCGTCAGAGAACACGACGATCGGCTTGCCCTCGACGACCTTGGCGATGGCCCGGACCTCGTCGGGCGTGTAGGTGAACCCGCCGGGATTGCTGGGCGAGTTGAAGATGAGCACCTTGGTCTTGGGCGTGATGGCGTTGGCGATTTCGTCGGCGGTCAGCTTGAAGTTGTTCGACTCCTTGCCGTTCAGTATGACGCACTTGGCGTCGCAGAGCTTGATCTGTTCGGGATAGCTGACCCAGTACGGCGCGGGGAGGATGACCTCGTCACCTGGATCGAGCAGAGCCATGCACGCGAGGAAGAGAGCCTCCTTGCCGCCGACGGTGATGAGAACCTGGCTGGGCTTGTACTCCAGGCCGTTCTCTCGCTTGAGCTTGGAGCAGGCGGCCTCTTTGGCGGGCAGGATGCCGCTGGCCGGCTTGGCGTAACCCGTGTGCCCCGCATCGAGGGCGCTCTTGCAGGCGTTGCGAATGTACTCGGGCGTGGGGAAGTCCGGCTCGCCGGCTCCGAAGCCGACCACGTCAATGCCCTGCTTTTTCATTTCGGCCGCCTTGGCCGCGACAGCCAAGGTTGCGGACTCCGCCAACTGCTCCGAGCGTCGCGACAACTTCATGGTTAGTGACTCCGTAAGGTTTGTTTGCCGCCGACTCGTGCTTGGGGCCGGCGAGCATCTGCGCTGGTCAGGACGGCTCCGAAGAGCCGGCTCATTGGGTACGATCGCCCGCAGGATCGAAAGGTATTTCGGCTCGTACGGAGCCGAAAATCGGGCAGTCCCCCATTGTATTCGCCCAGCCGGATTTCACAACCCCGGCCTCTGCGAGTCCCGTCCCGCGCGGACGCATCATCTTGTGTGATCCGGGGCCCCGAAACCCCAGCGCCCCGCGCGAGCGGCGGGGTTTACCCCCGACGACTGTTTCCGGTGTGGAAGCGCTCACATCCCGGGATATAAAAACGCTCGGTTCCCGGAATGCGGGAGCGCTCGCCCGTAGGGATCCGGTATCGGATGTCCACTGCTGGCGAAACGAGACCGCCGGGGCAAGCCCGGCGGCTCGCTTGCATGATCCACGCGATGATCCGCGCCGGTCGCTCGGTTTGCCGGCGACCCGGCGATCGCGTCCGTCCATTTCCACTTGATTCCGGGCGGATGGGCCAGTATATCCATGGTTCCGCGAACCCCAGGGAACGGGCAATGGCGCGCCGACGGGGTCACCCAACTCAGTCGAAAGGAGACAACCAGATGGCCAAGACGTGCAACGTGGCCCTGATCGGCCAGGGCTTCATGGGACGGACCCACAGCAACGCATACCTGAAGGTGAGCAAGTTCTTCACCGACCTGCCGGTCAACCCGGTGATGCACACGGTGTTCGGGATGGAGAACGAGAACCCGCAGGTCTTCGCCAGCCGCTGGGGATGGAAGAACTATAGCACGGACTGGAAGAAAGTGATCGCCAACGAAGAGATCGACTTCGTTGACATCGTCACGCCCAACCACATGCACATGCCTCCGGCCATGGCGGCGCTCGAAGCCAAGAAGCCGGTGGGCACGGAAAAGCCGATCGCCGGCACGCTCGCCGACGCCCGGGCAATGGTCGAGGCGGCCAAGAAGGCGAAGGTTCCCACGTTCGTGTGGTACAACTACCGCCGCTGCCCGGCGGTCGCCCTGGCTCACCAGCTGGTCAAGGCGGGCAAGCTGGGACGCATCTTCCACGTGCGCTGCGTCTACCTGCAGGACTGGGGCGGGCCGGACACGCCGCTGTTGTGGCGGTTTCAGAAGAAGCTCGCGGGCAGCGGCGCCCACGGCGATCTCAACGCCCACATCGTCGACATGGCCCGGTTCGTGACCGGTGACGACATCGTCGAAGTGTCGGGCGCGGTCGCCGAAACGTTCATCAAGGAGCGGACGATTCCGACGACCGGTGCGGCAGGCGGGATCGCAGCCGGTGCCAAGGGCAGCGCCAAGAAGGGCAAAGTGGACGTGGACGACGCCGTCCTGTTCCTGGCCCGCTTCAAGAAGGGCGCGGTGGCCAGCTTCGAGTGCTCGCGCCTGGCCACGGGCTACAAGAACCAGAACGGCTTCGAGATCCACGGCGAGAAGGGCGCGTTGCGGTTCCGGTTCGAGAACATGAACTACCTGGATTACTACGACGCCACGGTCGATCCGAAGATCCAGGGCTGGACGAGCATCATCTGCACGAGCGGGGCCAACCATCCCTACGTCTCGGCATGGTGGCCGGATGCCCACATTCTGGGCTACGAGCACGGCTTCGTGAACCAGGCGGCCGACATCATGATGGTTCTGGGCAAGAAGACGCCGACGGTTCCGCTGCCCGACTTCGCGGACGCGTATGAGACGCAGCGCGTGCTGGAGGCGGCTCTGCTCAGCGCGGCCAACCGCACGCCGATCAAGATTTCCGAGGTGAAATAAGCTGTAGGCCGTAAGCTCTAAGCTATAAGCCAGAGAACAGACGGGCCCAGGGACTGACCGTCCCTGGGCTTTCTTTTGTGCGCGGAGAGGAATCACCGGCTATCAAACCTGCGTCTTAACCCATTGGCCGCGGGCAAAGCGAACGGTGCTGAGGATGGCGCGGGCAGTCAGATCGCCGAACATGCCGACCCATGCACCGATGAGACCGCCGTCGAGCACTACGCCGAACAGATAGGCCAAAGGCAGCCGGATGGCCAGCATGCCCACGACCGTGAACAGGAGCGGCCAGCGCGTGTCGCCGGCGCCACGCAGCGCGTTGACGTAGATGATCATCAGAGCGAGCGGCACCTGGAAGAAGGCCAGAGCGCGAAGGGCCGGCACGCCGACAGCGGCGACGCGTTCAAAGTCCTCGCTCGAGAAGACGTAGTAGATCTGCGGGGCGAACACGAAGTAGATCACACTCATGGCGAAGCACATGACTGCGCCTTGCAGGGCGGCCAGATGACCGGAGCGCATGGCACGTCCGGGCCTGTTGGCGCCGAGGCTCTGGCCCACCATGGTGGCGGCCGCCGTCGCCCACGCGTATGCGGGCAGGTAGGACAGAGCCTCCACGCGGATGCCAACGAAGTGGGCGGCCATGATCACCGCCTGCTGCTCGCCGGTGGCCAGCATGCTGACGATCTTCACGAACAGAATCTGCCCGCACCACAGTAGCAGACCGTCCAGGCCGGCCGGGATGCCCACGCGGAAGAGCCGGGCGACGGATTCGGTCTGCAGCCGTAGTTCGCGACGGATGATCCGTAAACCGCCCCGGCCCTTGATCAGCAGCACGATCACTACCGTTCCGCCGAGAAAACGGGCCATGACCGTGCCGAGCGGTATGCCGACCACGCCCATCTCGGGCAACGGCCCCCAACCGAAGCGCAACGAAAACGCGCAGAGGATGTTCCACGCATTCACCACCGCCATCACGTACAGCGGCGTGCGAGTGTCGCCCATGCCGCGCCAGCAGGCGGCCCCGATGAACGTCAGGCTGTACAGAAGATAGCCCCAGCAGTCGATGCGCAGATAGAGCGTGGCCAGCCGCCCCGATTCGCCGGTCCAGCCGAGAAAGCGCGGCAGCAACGGCGCCGCCAGCCAAATGCCCACGGCCGCGAGGACTCCCAACACCAGGGCCAGCGAGATCGATTGATTGGAAAAATGATTGGCTTTGGCCGGCTCGCCCATGCCGGCGTGGCGGGCGACGAGCGCGGTGGCGCCCGTCCCGACGAAGCTGAAGAGCAGGTTGACCAGCCACACGACGGTGGTCGCCAGGCCGATGGCAGCAGTGGCCTCGGCGCTCACCGTGCCCGCCAGGTAGGTGTCTACGAGTCCGACCAACAGATGAAGGAATTGCTCGCCCAGCACGGGCAGGGCCAGCCAGGTAAGTGCCGCACCCACCCGGCCGGTCAACAACCGGTTGCCGGCCGGGGCACACGCCTCGGCCATGGGAACCTCGACACTGGCAGCGTCGTCAACAAGGTCGGTCAAAGCGACACTCTCGGCGGCGACCCGATAGAAGCCCGCGTGCCCGATTCCACGAGGATCCACGGCAGGCAGCGCCCTCGCCCGCCGCTCCGGGGCAGATCTTTTATTGTACCGCGCACGAGCGGCGGGGTTTAGCCCCGCCGTCTCTTTCCGACGACAGTGCGGCCGCAACGAACGGGTCATCTCTTTTCATGGGATCCGCGAAATCGCCAGTTCCACCGTGACCGGTTCCGGGTGCCGATCGGGCGATTCCGGATAGTAGATTAGACGCGAGACATGGGCATCCAGCTCGAGGATGGTCAGACTGACCGTCCGAGCCTCGGGACGGGACATGCAGACGCTGAGATGCGGCCCGTCGGGCCACTGGTGGCGGTGGAAGGCATCCTGCATGAGGGCTGGATCAGTGACGGCGGCGAGCATCTCTTCGAACAACGCGCGGCGAGGCGGATCGACGCGATCATCGCCCAGGCCGGACGAAGCGTACATGACCGGTTTGTCGATGAGTTGCGGACCGCGCACGGTGAGCCGGCCGTCCGCCGCCAGGATCTCGACCCACTGCCGGCGGTCGAGGAGCACGAGGCGAAATGCCGGATACCGCGCCGGATCGAGCCGCGAAGCCAGTGCCGCAGCCTCATCGAGCGTCACGCAATGCAGCAGCGACGGGATGATCGCGCCGCGGCTGGCGTAGCGCCTCGCCTCGGCGGCGAACGCCTTCCGGTCGAAAGGCACGGGGTAAACGTTCATGAGCATCATGGCCAAACCGGTGTCGTTGACGGCAATCCACGTTCCGTCGGAGACCGGGTCCACGGGTAGCACCGCCCGGCGGCCACCGAACGATCGCACACACGGCGGCAGCGCGGCCGGCCGCTGACGCGACTCGTCGCGATTGAATCCCACCCGCACGGCAGGACCCGGCCTTAACGGAATAATGCTGGCCGTACACATGTCGCTCTATTGTATGCGCTGTGCGCACATCGGATCGAAACAAGGGGCGACCCGCCCCCCTGCTCGGGTTCGCGCCGAGCATGTGTCAGTGTAGCATGGAGTGCCACAAGCACGTCGGCGCCTGTCACCTCTTTGCAGGTGCCGAGCTGTCTTCTCGCAAAGGAGCGCGGCCATGAGTCGCCCATCTCCAGCCCAATCTGTCGCCAGCACGGCCGAGCTGTTATCTCTGCGCCGGCAACTGGACGCGCTGGAGAAACGTGTCGCCGAGCAAGTCCGCACGATCCGTGGGTTGACGGCACGGCCCGATCCGTTCCGAGCCGTGGCTGACTCCTCGTACGACCTTGAATCGTGGATCGGCACTGACGGCCGGCTGGTCTGGGTGAACCGGGCCGTGGAGCGGCTGACCGGCTACACGGCCGAGGAATGCCTGGCCATGGAAGACTACCCCTTCCCGCTCGTGCAGGAAGAGGATCGCGAGCGAATTCGCCAGGCGTTCCAGGCAAGCTCGTCGGGCAACGATGTATCGTTTCGACTCCGGCGCAAGAACGGTGAAACGATCTGGGTGGCTGTCTCCTGGCAGCCCATCGACGCCGGCAACGGCCGGTGCCTGGGCCTGCATACGAGTATTCGCGACATCAGCGACCGCAAGCGGGCGGAAGATGAGCTCCTGCAACAGCAGCAGCTCGTGACCAACATCATCAAACTGATTCCCAGCGGCGTGTTCTGGAAGGGACGCGATTTTGCCTACCTGGGCTGCAACGAGGCGTTCGCCCGCTCGGCCGGCGTCACGCGGCCGGAGGAAATCGTCGGCAAGACCGACTATGAGCTGGCCTGGGACCCCGACCAGGCCGACTACTTTCGCGCATGCGACCGGCAGGTCATGGAAAACGACCAGCCGATGCTGAACCTGCAGGAGGTGGAGCGTCAAGCGGACGGCAGGCAGGCTATCCTGCTGACCAGCAAGGTGCCGTTGCACGACGCCGACGGGAAAGTGTGCGGCGTGCTGGGCATCGACACCGACATCAGCCATCTCAAGGAGGTGGAAGCGGAGCTGAGGCAGATCCAGGCGGAACTGGAACGTCGCGTCGAGGAACGCACGGCCGCCCTGGCGGGTGCGAATCGGCAACTGCAAAACGAGATCGCAGAACGGGAGCGTGCCGAGGCGGCATTGCGCGTCAGTCAGGAGCGGTATCGACTCATCTCGGAACTGACGTCCGACTACGCGTACGCGCTGCGGTTCCACGATGCCGACGGTTGGAAGATCGAGTGGACGACGGATGCGTTCACGCGAATCACCGGCGGGCGGGCCCTGAGCTTCGGCGTGAATGGAATTTGGCACGATCTCATTCATCCCGACGATACGGCCCAGCTCGAGCGTGCGTGGCAAGGATTGCTCTCGGGACGTTCGACGACTACGGAGTTTCGGATCGTCGGTCAGGACGGAAAGGTCCGCTGGTTGTGTGATCACGCCCGTCCCGTACGCGACGAAGCCACCGGCCGTCTGGTTCGCATTCTGGGGGCGGCCCAGGACATCACCGACCGCAAGCAGGCCGAAGAAGAGACCCGCCGGCACCGCGATCTGCTCGCGCACATGGACCGGCTGAGCACCATGGGTGAGCTCACCGCGCAGCTTGCCCATGAGTTGAACCAACCACTGTGCACGGTGGTGGGCAACGCCCAAACCGCTCAACGGCTCCTGGCCGCGCCGGTCCTGGATATCGCGGAACTGCAGGCCGCGCTTCAGGACATCGTCAACGCGGGCAAGCATGCCGGGCAGATCATCCGGCGCTTGCGCGAGCTCGTGCGACGGCGACCGTTCCAACCCGTGCTGCTGAATCTGCAGAGGCTGATCGAGGAAGTGGCCGGCTTCCTGGAGGCTGACGCACGACAACACGGGGCGTCCATCCAGTTCGACATCGCCGATCCGTTGCCCAACGTTCGAGGCGATCCGATCCAGATTCAGCAGGTGATTCTGAACCTGGTTCGCAACGGGCTGGAGGCCATGTCGTCAATCCGCACCTCCGCCCGCGAAGTCGCGCTGCGAGCCGGGCCCGCCGGTGCGGGTGAGGTGCGGATCAGCGTGGCGGATCGCGGCACGGGGCTGACCGCCCAGACCGCCTCACACGTCTTCGAGCCCTTCTGGACGACCAAGACCGACGGGCTCGGTCTGGGACTGGCCATCAGTCGATCCATCGTGGAGGCCCACGGCGGCCGACTGTGGGCGGAAGCCGGCCCCGAAGGCGGCACGGTATTTCACATGGTGTTACCGGTTGCGGAGGAGTCGCCCCCGTGAAACCCGATCGGTTCGAGCAAGCTCGCGTGTTCATCGTGGATGATGATCCCGGCGTGCGGCAGATGATCGCCCGCATGGTGCGTTCGGTCGGTCTCGAGCCGGAAACGTTTACCTGCGTGAAGGAGTTCCTTGCCGGATGGGAGCCCTCCCAGCCGGGTTGCCTGGTGCTCGACGTGCGCATGCCAGGCGAGAGCGGACTGGATCTGCAGGAGCAACTGGTCCGCAGCGGTGCGTCGTTGCCCATCGTGTTCATCAGCGGCCACGGCAACGTCCCCATGAGCGTTCGGGCGATGAAGCACGGCGCGGTCGATTTTCTCGAGAAGCCCTTCGACGATCAGGCGCTGTTGGATGCCATTCATGCCGCGCTGGCGCGCGATGCCGAACGGCGGGCAAGCGAGCGTCTGCGCGCCGACGCCCGGGCTCGCGTGGCCCGGCTGACGCCACGGGAGCGCGAGGTGCTGGCCCTGGTAGTGGCGGGCGGAGCCAACAAGCAGATCGCAGCCCAGCTCGGCACGACCGAGCAGACGATCAAAATGCATCGCGGACGCGTGATGGCCAAAATGAGCGCCGGCTCGGTGGCCGAGCTGGTGATGCTCGCCCAATTGGCCGGCGTCATCGCGCCGCCGGCCTGACGCTTGTGGGGCAGGCTTCCAGCGTGCACATATTTGGCGTGCCGAGCTTCTCGCCCCGCAGAGCGAAGGTCAGTAGGCGGGAGCGAGCGTCTCGCCTGCCTTCGAGGCGGGTGAGACGCCCGCCCCCCGCCCGAGAAGAACACCGAAAAGACATACCAAAGTATGCCATTGCCCCGACCAAAGTAGGCTGGCCGGCCCGAGGTCGCGTGCTACATTTCGATATATACCTGCGAGGAATCACTGAAGGGCGAGACCGCCATGAGTGCCGATTCGCCGGGACACTTCGAGGACTGGGGCCATGCCCTGGAATCGCTGTCCGCGTGGCAGCGGGCGGGCCAGCTCGATCAACACCAGGCCGAATTGCTGTGGCTGCTTCAAAACCGGGGCAACTGGCGGCTACGGGAAGCCGGCCTGGAAGCCATGCGGACGTTGAAGACGCCCGATCCTGAGCTCCTGGAGGAGGCCTGCCGCATCGTGGTGGATGAGGGGCTGTACTACCAGGTTCGTGTGCTGGCGGCCGAGACCCTCGCACAGTTTGCCGGCGATGACCCGGGTTCCGGCGGCCCGGGCGTGCCGCTGGCGGAGGAGGTCCGCGACCGCGTGCACGCGTTGCTGGCCGCTCAACCCGCTCCGGTTCTGCATCAAGCGTTCCGACGGATTCTGCCTGTCAAAGGAAAGTGAGTGCTGTCATGCTGATCGGTATTCCCAAAGAGATACTGGACGAGGAGAAGCGCGTGGCTGCCCTGCCTGAGACGGTGGCCCGTCTGGTGGGCATGGGCTTTGAGGTGGTGGTGGAGAGCTCGGCGGGAGGCGGCGTATTCCGGACCGACGCCGAGTACGAGGCCGCCGGTGCACGGATCGAGCCCGACGTTCACGCCCTGTACGAGCGGGCGGACATCATCCTGAAGGTCAAGCAGCCGTGCATGAACCACCAGCTCAACCGGCATGAGGCCGAAATGATCCGCCCGGGCTCGATGTTGATCTGCTTCCTGCATCCGGCGGCCCCCGCCAATCAAAGCGTCGTGCGTACGTTGCGCGAGCGGCGGGTCACGTCGCTGACCATGGACGGCATCCCTCGCATCTCGCGGGCCCAGACCATGGACGCCCTCACCTCCATGAGCACGGTGACCGGCTATCGTTCGGTGCTCCTGGCGGCCAGCCACTTCCCGCGGTTCGTGCCCATGATGGGCACGGCCATCGGCTCGCTGCCGCCCGCCCAGTTCCTGATCATCGGGACGGGCGTGGTCGGTCTGCAGGCGATCGCCACTGTCAAGCGTTTGGGCGGCGTGGTGAAAGCCGTCGATATCCGGGCGGAAGCGCGGAAGGAAGCCTCCAGTTTGAAGGGAACGCAAGTGGTGGGCTTCGAGGTCCCCGATGAACTGGCCCACGGCGAAGGAGGCTATGCCCGGGCGCTGCCCAAAGAGTGGCTGGAACGCGAGCGCGAGTTGCTCCGATCGGTCGTGCCGCAGACGGACATCATCATTCTCTGCGCGCTGGTGCCCGGCGAGGTGGCTCCGGTCCTGATCACGCGCGACATGATTGCCTCCATGAAACCGGGCTCAGTGGTGGTGGACGTGTCGGTGGACCAGGGAGGCAACTGCGAATTGACCGAGCCGGGTCGCGTAATCACCGTGAACAATGTGACCATCTGCGGAACCGCGAACATTCCGGGCTCCATGGCCGTCGATGCGACCTGGCTGTACGCGCACAACATGCTCCACTTCATGGAAAACCTGTTCCCCAAAGGACCGGGCCCCATCAACCAGGAAGACGAGATCGTGCGGCACACGCTCGTCACCATCGACGGCCGGATCGTTCACCGGGGTACACTCAAAGCCATGGGCGAAGCGTGATTCGCTCGACACTCGCGGCATCCTGAGAAGTGTTTCGTTGATTCACGAGGAGGATCCGGCTAATGCTGGACGTGCTCTTGATGCTGGTGGTGCTCGGCGTGGCCGGCGGGCTGGGCTACTACCTGATTTCTCGAATCCCGCCGATGCTGCACACGCCGCTCATGTCCATGACCAATGCCGTATCCGGCGTGGTCGTGCTCGGGTGTCTGCTTCTGTTTGCCGTGCAGTTGACCTGGTTTGAGCGGGCGCTGGGAGCGGTCGCGCTGGCAGCGGCGGTGTTCAACCTGGTAGGCGGCTTCGCGATCACGCATCGGATGCTGACGTTTTTCGGCCGTGACTCGAGCCGCTCGGCCAACACGGGGGATTGATCCGGATGGCGCACAAGTGGGTTGATCTGGCGATTGTCATCCTGCTGATGATCGGAATCTCGTGGTTCCGCAACCCGAAGGCGGCCCGCAAGGGCAACGCGGCAGCCGCGCTGGCCCTGGCTGTGGCCATCATCGTCGTGCTCGTGCGTTTTCCCGTGCAGCCGGTCAGCCTGGTCGTGATCTTCGCGGCGTTGGGAGCGGTAACCGGATGGGGGCTCGCCCGCTCGGTAAACATGGTGCAGATTCCCGCCATGGTCGCCGTGCAGAACGGCATGGGCGGATTGGCATCGTTTCTGGTGGCCGGCGTGGAGTTGACCCGGGCGGCAGGCGGTCCGCTATCGGCGGCCAACAGCCTGGCCGGGCTGCTGGGTGTCGCGGTCGGAACGGTCACGTTCAGCGGAAGCATGGTGGCGGCCGGCAAGCTGGCAAACCGGATCCGCCAGACGCCGGTGAAGGTCCCCGGCCACAGTGCCATTTTATCGACTCTTTCGGCTGCGGCAGTGGTGCTCATCGTCATCGCGCTGCGCCTCGACCACACCACGACGTCGAGGCTGAGCATCGCTATCCTGGTAGGGCTGACCGCAGCGGTAGGGATTCTCTTCAGCCTGCGGGTCGGCGGGGCAGACATGCCCGTGCTGATTTCGTTCCTCAACTCCGCGTCGGGGCTCGCGGCGGCGTTGTGCGGCATGGCCATCGGCAACTGGCTGCTCATCGCCTGCGGCGCCATCGTCGGCGTCTCGGGAACGCTGCTCACGCTCGTCATGTGCCAGGCCATGAACCGCAGCCTGCGGGCGATTTTGGTGGGTCGCGAAGCAGCCCCGGCCGCCGCCACGCCGAGCAGTGTGCCCGCGCCGGCTACCGTGACCGCCGATGCGGCGGCGACTGCGCCGGAATCGGCGACGGCTTCGACGGTTTCGGTCACAGACGGCCCCGAAGTCGAAAACGTGTCCGCCGCCACGGCCGATCCGTTCGAATCGGCCGTGGCCGCTCTCACTGGTGCCCAACGTGTGATCATCATTCCCGGCTATGGCATGGCCCTGGCCGACGCCCAGGAAGAAGTCGTTGGATTGTCCGACAAGCTCGTGGAAGCCGGCAAGGACGTCATCTTCGCCATCCATCCGGTCGCCGGCCGCATGCCCGGACACATGCACGTCCTTTTGGCCGAGGCCGATGTCGATTACACCCGAATCCGCGAGCTCAAGGACGTCAACCCACTGTTCAGCGAAACGGACGTGGCGCTCATCGTCGGAGCGTGCGACGTGGTCAACCCGGCGGCGATCGCCGCGACGGGCACGCCCATCTCGGGCATGCCCATTCTACGAGCCGACGAAGCCCGTACGGTCATCGTCTGCAACCTGGACGACAAGCCGGGCTACTCCGGCGTCGAGAACCCGTTGTACCGGGATCCGCGCACGCTCATGCTGCTGGGCGATGCGAAGGACACCGTTTCGCGGTTACTGGAACAATTGTCCGCTGCTCGGTAAGGACTGTGGGAGTCGTCCTTTTCCAAATCCTTCGTATTACGTACACTTTTCTACAACGTTTCCGCGCCGCACGTGGCGGGGCTAAACGGACGCCGTCGTATGCGCGGCCGGCGGCCATGGCACGTACGATTTGTGAAGTTGGATCGTTATGACAGCGGCAAGAAAGCGGGTTTTGATCACCGCAGGCCCCACGCACGAGCGGATCGATGACGTTCGCTACCTGGCCAACCGTTCCAGTGGCCGGATGGGAATCGCCCTGGCCGAGGCGGCGTCGCAGATCGGTTGCGAGGTGACGCTGCTGCTGGGGCCGGTCTCGGCCGAACCCCGCCGTCCGGACTCGGGGTCGAAGCCGATCCGCCTGGAACGATTTGAATCAACGGCGGATCTGGAGCGGCTCCTGCAAGAGCATTTCGATTATTGCGATCTGCTCATCATGGCAGCGGCGGTCGCCGATTACCGCCCGGCCGCCGGCGCCTCCGGCAAGCTTCCGCGTAAGCGAGAAAAAGTGACGCTCGAACTGGAGCCCACGCCGGACCTGGTGGCGACCTGCGCGGCCCGACGGCGACCCGACCAGCGGATTATCGCGTTCGCGCTCGAGGAGTCGTCGCGTCTGCATGACCGGGCGATCGAGAAGATGCGGGCCAAACGCGTGGATGCCATTGTCGCCAATCCGCTGGAGACCATGGGCAGCCGCCTGGTCAGCGCCGTGATCCACACCGCCGACGGCCGCACGTTCAAACCGGAAATCCCCACATTGGACAAGAGTGCTTTCGCGGCCTGGCTGATCCGCTGGACGCTGACACAGCTGGGCTGAGCCGCGCTGTCCATGATAGTCGTAGACGTCGCTCACTCTCCGGACAAGCCACTGCAATCTACCCACGCCGAACAGGAAAACACAGCAGAAGTCTCAACAGGAGGAAACAGAGGAAACGCAGCCAAGAGCCACTCCTCCGTTGCCTCTGTTCTCTCCTGTAAACGCAACTCTCGCCCTGTGAGAGAACCTTGGGCGACGAGTTGCAGCACCGGCCTGAAGCGAAACGGTCGGGTCAGGCGGTGCGGTGGAGCTCAGGGTGGTCTTGCATGGCTTCGGGCGGGGCCGGCGGAAACATGAGCGTGAACGTGGTGCCTTTGCCCAACTCGGTGTTCACCTCGATGAGCCCGTTGTGCTGTTGGAGGATGCCGTAACTGACGCTGAGACCCAGGCCGGTGCCCTTGCCGGCGGGTTTGGTGGTGAAGAACGGGTCGAAGATCTTGTTGACATCCTCGGGCTTGATCCCGTGGCCGGTGTCGGCCACCGTGACGATTATTTGCCCATCCAGCGTAAACGTGCTGATGGTGAGCGTGCCGCGATCGGGCATGGCCTCACAGGCGTTGAGGGCGAGGTTGAGCAGCACCTGCTGGATCTGGTTCTCGTCGCCCAGCATCCAGGGGATGTCCTCGTCGAGCTTTTCCTCGATGGTAATGTGGCGAAACTCCTTCTGGTTTCGCAGCAGCCGGGTCGTGCGACGGATGATGCCGTTGAGGTGCAACAGCCGCTTCTCATGCGGCGACTCGCGGGCGAAATCGAGCAGGCCGCGAACGATATCCCGCACCCGCGTGGTCTCCCGCACGATCAGCTCGAGGTCCTCGCGGTCCTGGTCGTCGAGATTCGGCTTCTCCTGCATGAGCGTGGCGAATGTGAGCACGCCGGTCAGAGGGTTGTTGATCTCGTGGGCGATGCCCGCGGCCAGTCGGCCGATGGAAGCGAGCTTTTCGCTCTGACCGAGTTGGCGGCTGGTGGCCAGCTTCAATTGCTCCTCGCGGGCGACGACGGCATCGGCCATTTCGTCCACGGCCTTGCAGAGCAGCCCCAATTCGCCGCCCGGCCGAATGCCCACGCGGGCTGACAGGTCCCCTGCCACCACCCGCCGCGCCATGGTCACGACGCGATCGATAGGCCGCAGCATTCGCTTGGTCACCAGGAACAACAGGATCAGACTGGCGAGCGTGGTGAGCGCCACGGCAAGCAGGAACACGGAGAACATGGCTTTTTGAGGCTGGACGAAGGGAGCCTCCAGCATGCCGACATACAGGGCGCCAACCACCCGGCCGTCGGGATCGCGAATAGGCTCATAGGCGGTGATGTAGCGCTCGTTGACGACGAACGCCGGGCCGTACCAACTGCTTCCCTGGTTGAAGACCGCATCGTAGACGACCTCACTCAGCCGCGTGCCGATGGCTCGCTTGCCGTCACCGGTCATGACGTTGGTGGCAATGCGCAGGTCGTCCAGAAACAGCGTGGCCGTCCCGACCGGTTTGCCCTGGTAGTGGCGATGAAAGGCTCGATCGCGAACGGTGTCCACCAGGTCGTATGTCCGATTCAGCAGGTTGGCCCCGTACAGGATGCCGATCATCCGGGCAGGACTCTCGCTGGAGAACATGGGGGCGGCAGCGGCCATGACCATGCCCCGCGTTTCGACCCGACGGTTGTCGGGCCGAGCGCCCGGCGTATCGAGCACCTCGATGCGAGCCCGCTCGGCCAACTCGGCCCCTTCGCGCTGGAGCGCCTCAGCCGACACCACCAGCGTGCCCCAGGCTGGGGCTTGCGTGGACTTCACGCGCGAGACCAGTGGATTATCAGACAGATCGTCACCCGCGGCTCCGGCGTGATGAGCGCGGTGGATCACGCGGCCGTCGGGCGACAGCAGCGTGAGCATGTCGAACCGCCCCTCCTCGCGCAGGACGGTAAGCAGCCGCGACAACTCCCCCTCCATGGAAGACTGGACCACCATGGGGCTGCGAATGGCGGCCGCCCGCAGGAACAGGCCCATCTTTTCGAGTTGATCGTGGTACGCCCGGCTGGCCCCGTCCAGGTCCGCCGCTACCCGCTCCTGCACCTCCCGCACGAGCTGCTGGCGGACGTAGCTCTCCATGACCAGGAACAGGACGGAGTTGGCCAGGAGGATCACGGCCAAAAACCCCAGAGTCAGTCGCAGGCGAATGGTCATAGCGTTGATCTCACGAGGGCCGGGCTCGGCGGATCAGCCCGACTCGGGGGCGGCTTTCGCCTGGACTCTGGGCACGATGCGGAACTTGACCGTGGAAGGCGGACTGACGATCCGGACGTCTTCGAAGCCGGGCGGGAACACGAATCGCACCGTCTGCGTGAACGGGCTGGGCTCGGTCGCAGGCTGCGTCGTCTGTGGCGTGGCGGGTGGAATCAGGCTGCCGTCGATGGACACGAACGCCACGACGTCGTTGTTGGTCAGCACATTGGGTTTTCCGACCGGCACCTTCAAGTGCACCTTCTGGAGCCGGTCGCGATCATCGACCCAGACGATCTCGTAGCGGTCGGACGGCCAGTCCCAAGGCAGCATCGCTCGCAGCGGGATGAGCTTCAACTCCAGATCGGTATAGAGCTGCTGGAGTTTGCCCTTGACGTGAACCAGCTCAGGCTGCCACTTGACGTCGAGCCCGTTCCAGGTGCGGGTCTTGAGGGACACGGGGAAATCGAATTCGGTCTCGCCAGGCTGGTTCCGCAGTTCGGCTTCGATGGGAATGACGAGCCGATTCTCGGCCGGGGCGGGTGCACCGGCCAACTGGCTGGCCAGAACGGAAGCAGTGACCACCGGGGGGTCGATCTGCACAGCACCCGCCAGGGCCTGATGAAAGGCGCCAGCATCAGCCTGGAGCTGGACGTCCACCTTGACCAGCCGGTCGAAGCGCACGCTCATGCTGGCGGGGTTCACGCCGAGCAATTGCAGGCCGCGCTCCCGCAGTGCCGCCGCCAGCGGATCGTGAATATCGAGGGCTCGGCTTTCGTCGGTGGCGACGTTCTCGGTGATCGGCACGGTGACCTCCAGAGCGGGAGGTCGGGACGGCAGTTCGCGAATGGCGGCATTGGGCCCGCGAGCGTAGACCGTCACGTGCAGCGTCTGACCCGCATCGGGGGCGGCGCCGGTGACGTGGGCCACTACGCCCGGAGGCGTTCCGACGGTCACGGCAACCTGGAGCCGGACGGTCTTGTAGCCCTGCTGATCGGCATACACCCAGATCAGCACGGTCAGACCGATCGTCGCCAGAACCAGTTGGATTTGTCCCTTCATACGTGTTCGTCAGACCGTCGCCTCTTCGGGTTCCGGTTGGGGCTCGGCGGGTTCCGGACCCGCACCGTGGGCCAAATACCGCCGGAGTTCGTCCAACAACGCCTCGCTCGGAATATGCCGGTGCAGCCGGCCGCGCTCGGCGATCGAAATGCTGCCGGTCTCCTCGCTCACCACGACGATGACGGCATCGGAATCGAGGCTCAGGCCGATGGCGGCCCGGTGCCGGCTACCGATGGACCGGTCCATCCCTTCGATGTCGCCCAGCGGAAACGGGCAACCCGCGGCAGCGATGCGCCCGTGCTGGATGATGACGCCCAAGTCGTGCAGCGCCGATCCGGGCCAGAAAATCGTGTTGAGCAGCTCCGGCGAGAGCCGTGCATCCAGCCGCACACCCTGGTCGGTGAGCCCCGACAGGCCGATGTCGCGCTCGATGGCGATCAGCGCCCCGATTTTATTCTTGGATAACTGACTGCAGGCGGTGGCGATAGGCCGGGCGATGCGGTCGATCTCCGATCGGCGTATCCGCCGCCAGCGGGTCTCGCCCAGCCGCATGAGCCCGCGCCGCAACTCGGGCTGGAAGACCACCAGCGTGGTCAGCAGGACGGTCCAGATAAACGGCTGCATCAAGACCTGGATCCGCTCGAGGTCCCATTGATCGGCCAACACCTTGATAACGAGCAAGCCGAACACGAGCAGACTGACCAGCCCCTGTAGCAAGCGGGCCCCGCGGGTGCCCTGGAGGAAGCGGAGCACGATGTAGACCACCGTGCCGATGAGCAACATCTCGATGAGGATGGTGCCCGTGTCGTACGCGCGGGATTCCCACAGGGTTCGCAGATAATTTACAATGGACTGGACCATCCGTGCTCGATCTGGAAGCGATACACGCGGCGTTCTCGTTCGTCTTTGCCCATGATACGCGATTGCCGGCGCATCGCCAAACGGCGGGCATTGCACGGTACGAATCGGCGGGATCGACAGGCAGTAAAGATCGCCGATGGCGGGTTACGGATGATGATCGGGGAGTGTTGCGGGGGAGTCGGGGGCCCGGCGATTGCAGGAGGCGGCGAGGCACAGACCGGCGGCAAAGAGGGCCAGGGCGGGGACGAGGACGCGGGCGGGCAGGAGGCCGCCGAGTTCGTCCGGCATGCCGAGCCACTTGACCGTCTCGGGCGAAACGGCGTTGAGGACCATGAGCAGCCCGTTGTGCAGGGCGTGGAAGAGGATGCCCGGCCAGATGGAGCGGGCCTGCCAGCAGACGTAACCCAGACAGATGCCCAACAGCGCGGTCACCGGCACGCGGTCCATGATGAAATGGAAGATGCCGAAAACCAGACCGGCGAGGATGATGGCCGAGCCCTTGCGCAATCCCTGAGCCAGACCGCTGAGCAGGAACCCGCGGAAGAAGAGTTCCTCGCACACCGCAGGCACGACGGCCAAGAGCAGGACCACCTGCCAGAGAGGAGCCGCTGCCAGTTGGCTTTCGATGAGCTTGAACGCTTCGCGCAGTGCGTCAGAAGGCGGAGCCAGACGCGTCTGCAGCGCGACGAACTGATGGGCCAGCGCCCAACTCGAGCAACCCAGCAGGAGCGCCGCCAGCCACGCCCGTGCGGGCGGCAGCCGCAGACGGAACGTCTCGACCACGTCGATGCGGTAATAGGCGGTCAATGCGACCGGCAGAAGCACGAACAAGCCGGCGAACTGCGCGATGGCCAGCCAACCGAGCGTTCGGATGAAGTTGTCGGACGAGCCGGTCAGCACTGACTGGACGTAGAAGCTGGCCGGGAACAGCAGCGCCGACAACAGCAGGGCCTGCGAGAGCGTGGGCCGTGGGGACGGCCGGTAGTAGCGCCGCAGGAGCAGCGTCTTGTACGAGCCGGCGTCGGCGAAGACCACCGCTTCCTGGCCGAAGAGCCGCACGGCGACAGCCACGGCGGCGGCGGCATAGAAGCTCGTGGAGATCAGCACCACGGCGACCTGCGACCAGAGAAAGCTGCCCTGGAAGATCTCGCGGGCCAACAGCACCATGTTGCCCACGGGCATAACAAGCAGGATTCCGCCCAGCCGGGCGGTCGGCAGCGTCACCGCGACCGCCGGAATCATGGCCCCGAGGATGACCGGCATCACGTAGCTCTGGGCCTCCTTGAACGTCCGCGCAAAACTGCAGACGGCGATCAGAATGGCCGCGAACAGGAGCGAGAACGGGACCATGCACGCCAGGATGAGCGGCAGGACGCTAAGCGGAATCTCCACCGGCATGGAGTGCGTGATGCTGCGAGTCAGGCCGGAAAAGTGCATGGTCGCCCCGACGCTGGCGACGTTGAGGAAGGCCGTCAGCATGCCCAGTGTCGAAACCACCAGAAACTTGCCGAGGATCAGTTGCAGCGGCGGCACGGGGGTGGCCATGAGCGTTTCGAGCGTGCCGCGTTCGCGTTCGCCGGCGGTCAGATCGATGGCCGGGTAGACCGAGCCGGTGATGGTCATGAGCACGAGGATGATGGGGATGATCTGGCCCAGGGCCCAACCTCCCCGCTGCCGGTCGGTGGCCACCGACACGGTCTCGATCCGAACGGGTTCGAGGATCGTGTCGATGGCGATGGGGCTGACGCCGGCGCTGATCGCGTGCGCTTCGATGATGCCCGCGACGCGTTCGCGGACGGCCAGGTCGCGAAAGTCCTCCAGAATGTGCGACAGTTCCTCCATGGCCGTGCGGCTCTTGATGTTCACCTCGTTGAACGTGATGTGCACGGAGAGCTGGGCCGGCCCGGCGCCGTTTCGGTCTGAAAGCTGGCTCTGTACCCGCACGCGCAGGTGCACTTCTTCGCCCAACTGCTGGTCGGGCGCATCTTCCGGCCTCACGCGAATGTCGAACCGGGCGCGAGACCAATCGGCGGTCGGCACAGCCGCGTGACCAGGCGACTCGGAGTTGCAGGCCGTCTGCTGGTCGGCCTGTTCGTCCTGGTAGCGACGCACGCCGTCGATGATGGCGCGCAGATCGCCGGCCGCGCGTTCGTCGGGCACCTCGACGACGAACTCCAGACCTCGCAGGCGAGCCTCCTCGCTCTCGGCGGCCCGCAGGAACCCCAGCATGAGCAACGGATAGAGCACGACCGGGATGACCACCATGGCGGTCAACGTGCGGCGATCGCGCAGGATCTCCAGTAGTTCCTTGCGGTAGATCACCCAAACGCGGTGGGATCGGCTCATGCGCGGGGGCCCTCGTCGGAGGCCGGCTGGCCGCAATCCGCAGGGCGGAACGGCTCGACCGGCTCAACCGGTGTGGTGGGTCGCGGGCCCACAAACGTGGGAGACAACGAATCGCTCACCAGCGACAGAAAAATGTCAGTCAGCCGCTCGCGGCCGGCCATCGCCCTCAGCGTGGGCATGTCTCCTTCGGCGATGATGCGACCCTGGTGAAGCAGCCCGATGCGGTCGCACAGGGCCTCCGCCTCATCGAGGTAGTGCGTGCTGAGCAGGACGGCCTTGCCGTGATCGCGTTCGCGGCGAATGAAATCGAGAATGATCCGGTTGCTCAGGACATCGAGTCCCAGCGTGGGCTCGTCCATGATGAGCACCGGCGGATCGGCGATGAGAGCCCGGGCGATGTTGGTCCGCTGCTTTTGGCCGGTGGACAGGGCGCCGCAGCGGATGTCGGCGAATGGGCCGATGTCCAGCCACTCGATGAGCTCCCGGACGCGGCGCTTGATGGTGTCGCGGTCCAGGCCGTGCAGCTCGCCGAAATAGGGCAGCAACTCGCGCGGGCTGAGCCGTTGATACAATCCCGTGTTGGCGGTCAGAAACCCGATGGAGCCTTTGGCCCGATGGCCGTTAGCGGTCACGTCGTAACCATTGATGATCGCCCGGCCGGAGGTGGGTTTCATGAGACCGGACAGGATGCGCAGCGTGGTCGTCTTTCCCGCGCCGTTGGGCCCGAGCAGACCGTAGATCTCGCCCTGCCCCACCGTGAAGCTCACGCCGGCGACGGCTTGTTTGTCGTAGCCGGTGGCAGTGGGGAAGACTTTGACCAGGTCGTGGACTTCGATCATGTTCGCGCATTGTCGGGCGTGCCGGTACGGATGGCAAGCGCTTGCCTGTCGCGGTTCGGCCGGTTGAGGTATAGTCCCGTTCCCGAGCCCGGCAGCATGCGTCACGAGCGGTCAAGCTCTATCGGAGCGTCCCGCTCCGGCAGCGTCGTGGCTCGTTCCAGGTGCCGACCACCACCGGGGAGTTTCGAACGTGCCGCACGAATCTGATACGTCAAACCCGTCGCTGTGGATCGAGCCGCGAGAATCGCGAATCGCCCCGGTCGCGCGCGTCTCGATGGTGGCGGCGGTGGACGGCGAGTACAGCTTTGCGGTTCCCGATCAGCTGGCCGGCCGCGTCGAGCCGGGCAAGCGGGTGCTCGTTCCGTTCGGCAAAGCCCGTGAACCCCAGCCGGCGTTCTGCATTGCGCTGGCCGAAGAAGCCTGGACCAGCACGCTGCGACCCGTCGCCGACGTGCTGGATGATCAGCGTCTAATCGATGATCGCCTGCTCGAGCTGGGTCGGTGGATGTCGCGCTACTACTTCTGCCCGCTGGGCCGAACGCTGGCGGCCATGGTGCCCGAACCGGTCCGCAGCCAGAGCGGCTACCGCACGGTCCGAACGGTCAAGCTGGCAGCCGTCGCTCCGGATAGCTCAAGCCCGCCGCCCAAGCTTTCGCGCCAACGCAAAGCGGTGCTCGATCTTCTTGCATCGCATGCCGAGGGCATGGAGATCGACGAGCTGTCGGAGCAGTCCGGCACGAGCCCGGCGGTGATTGCAACCATGATCAAGGCGGGCCTGCTGACCGTCGAGACGCGTCGCGAGGCGCCGCCCGCGCCGAATTTCGACTGCCCTGGCGCTGAGCCCGCGTTCGAACTGAACGCCCATCAGCGTGCAGCCATCGCCGCCATCGCCGGCGCGGCGGCCGAGGCGACGTTCAAGGTCATGCTGCTGTTCGGCGTGAGCGGCAGCGGCAAAACCGAAGTGTACATCCATTCCATCCGGTCGGTGCTGGCCCGCGGCAGGCAGGCCATCCTGCTCGTACCGGAAATCGCGCTGACCACGCAAATCGTCAATCGCCTGGCCAGCCGATTCGAGGACGTGGCGGTCATCCACAGCGGCCTGACCGGCGTGCAGCGGTCGCTCACGTACACGGCCATCGCCCGAGGCGAGAAGCGCGTGATCATCGGCACGCGCAGCGCCGTGTTCGCCCCCTGCCCCGACCTGGGGCTGATCGTGGTCGACGAAGAACAGGAGCCCAGTTACAAGAATCAACAGTCGCCCCGCTTCAATACGCGCGACGTGGCCATCAAGCGCGGCCAGTTGCTGTCCATCCCGGTGGTGCTGGGCTCGGCCACGCCCTCACTGGAGACGTGGTACAACTGTCAGCGCCTGCCGCATTTTCAGCGAATCGATCTGCCCTCGCGGATCGCCGGCCTGCCCATGCCCGAGGTGCGGTTCGTGGACATGCGGCTCGAGCAGAAGCAGCGCAAAGGCATACATCTGCTGTCGCAGTCGATGGAGGAAGGTCTCACCCGAACGCTCGAGAAGAAGCAGCAGGCGGTGCTCCTGCTGAATCGCCGCGGCTACTCGAGCTACCTGGTTTGCAGCCAATGTCGCCAGCCTATCGTCTGCCCGCACTGCCGGGCAAACATGGTGTTCCATCAGTCCACCGGCAAGGCGGCCTGTCACTACTGCAGCGCGAAGATCCTCGTGCCCAAGCGCTGCGGCAACCCGTCGTGCACGGGCACGCTCATCCGTTTCGGCATGGGGACCGAGCGAGTCGAGGAAGAGCTCCGGAGCAAGTTCCCGCAGGCTCGACTGGCCCGGGCCGACAGCGATACCATGACGCATACGCGGCACTATGAAGAATTGGTCCGCAGCTTCGCGCAACGCGAGGTCGATGTGCTCCTGGGTACGCAAATGATTGCCAAGGGGCTGGACTTTCCGTTCGTGTCGTTCGTGGGCGTGGTAAACGCGGACACGTCGATGTCCATGCCCGATTTTCGGTCGGCCGAGCGAACGTTCCAGATGATCACGCAGGTGGCCGGCCGCGCCGCCCGGGCGGAGGCGGGCGGGCACGTGGTGGTGCAGAGTCTCGCCGGCGAGTCGGCGGCCTTGCAGTTCGCCGCCCGGCACGACTACGTCGGCTTCGCCGGCCACGAGCTGACCCAGCGTCAACGCGCGGGCTGGCCGCCATTCTCGCGCCTCGCCCGTGTCATTATCTCGCATCGCAGCGTTAACCAGGCCCAGGTCGAGGCGAACCGGTTGGCTGAGCGCATTCGTGAGTATCTGGCTCACCACGCATTGACGGCCGACGTACTGGGGCCGCAATCTGCCCCCCTCTCGCGCTTGCGCAACGCATACCGATTCGATTTTCTCATCCGAGCCCCCCATGCCGGCCGGCTGATGGAGATCCTCGATGCTCTCCGCGCGAACAAGATATTGACGCCCAACACGCGCTTTGCCTTGGTGGATGTGGACCCGGTGGCATTGCTATAGGCGAGCCCCGCTCTGGCCACGGACAGGATATCTTTACCACCGATCCCGTCACTGGAGCGAGCGGCTCAATTGAGGACGGTGGCGAGTTGCAGGTCGGCCGTACCCTGGCCCACGATGTGCATCAGCGTATCGACGATCCGGCCGTCGAGATCTCCTCGCTCGGCGCCGGCCTCCAGGATCGTCCGACACTCGTCGAGCGGCAGGCACGGGCGGTAGGGCCGGTCCGAGCTGAGGGCGTCGAAGCAATCGGCCACCGCGACAATGCGCGGCATGAGGGGTAGATCGTCTCCGCCAACCCCGTCGGGATAGCCCGTGCCGTTAGGCCTTTCGTGATGCCAGCGCACAATGGGCCGCACGGCCTCAAACGTGCGCATGGATTTGAGGATCTCGAAGCCCACGAGCGGATGGCGCTTCACGATCTCCATCTCGTCATGGGTGAGTTGGCCGGGCTTGTTGAGGATTTGGTCGGGTACGGTGACTTTGCCGATGTCGTGCAGCAGGGCACCGGTCCGAAGCGTTTGCAGCTCGGCGGCGCCGAGCTTCATCGACTTGCCGATTTCCACAGCATACGTCGCCACGCGTTCCACGTGCCCGCAGGTGTAGGAATCCTTCCTTCGATGGCGTTGGCCAGCGCGGTGATCACGGCCGTGGCATCCTCGAGGGAATTAACCGCCTGGGCGGCACGGATCGCCCGCAGCACGCGCAGACCCAGTTCGTCGCGCGAGGTCGGCAGTCCGATACAGTCGTCCGCCCCGGCCTGGTAGACCTGCACGCGATCAGCCGGGGAACCGGACTCCAGCAGGAAAATCGCCGGAACGATCGAGGTGCGAGCTTGGAGCTTGAGCGTGCGACACAGTTCAAGAAAAACGGAGAGCTTCTGGCCTGGGATGATTATCAGGGCATCCACGCGCAAGCCCTTGCGTAGTTTCGAAAGGGCATCGCCGGGAGAGGGAGCATGCGAGTACGTCCAGATGCTCCGACCCAGCATGGCGGCGAGCCGGTCGGCCTCCGCTTTGTCAGCGAGCACCAGGAGGTGATTGGAGAGTGCTTCCTGATGGATCATGCCGCTCTCGACGGGCGAGCTTTCCGGGTCCTGTAATTCGGGCTCGGGGGGGCCGGGATACGGCAGCCCTTCCCACCAATCGCCGCATGGACTTATTCGGCTTTTTCCCTACCTCACTATAATGAGGGTTTTACTGCATTTCTAACAATTAAGTTCACACCGAAGGCTGCCGATCGCTTTGAGTAAGGGGGTGTTTGCCCCAAGACGGCGGGGGGACAAGCCCCGCCGTCGCGTCCTTTATCCAATGGAGTCCAACCCACATGCCATCGCGCATTCAGCAGGCCGACGTCCTCGTAGCCGCGGATCTCGAGCAGAAGGTACGGAATCGAATCACTTCGCTCTCCTACCTGCCGACCACCATCGCGGTGGCCATGAAGTCCGTGGAGTTGGGCAAGGATCCGGACGCGGAGCCCGCCGATTATGCCAGGATTATCGAAGCCGACAGTTCTTTGAGTTCGAAAGTCCTGGCCTTGGCCAACTCGCCGTGGTTCGGTATTCGCAACAAGGTGACCACGGTGAAGATGGCGGTGAATCTGCTGGGGTTGGGCACCGTGCGAACGATGGCGATCAGCTACTGCGTGGCCGGGTTGCACAACGAGCTCAAGCTCGCCCCCGAAGAGTCTCGGATGTTTTGGGAAAGCGCGTTGTGCAAGGCGGTCGCCGCCAAACAGTTCGCCCACATGTACGATGAGAAGACTGCCGACGAGGCCTTCATCGGCGGCATGTTCCAGGACTTCGCGATACCAGTCATGTACTCGCTGGCCAAGGAGGAAGTCACCGCCATCCTGCAGGACGGCACGATTTCCAGTCAGATCCAGATCCAGCGCGAGCGTGAGTTGTTCCACCTGGACCACTCGGAGATCGGGCGCATTCTCGCCCAGAAACTCGAGTTGCCCGACTGCTTCGTGGACGCGGTGGCGTTCCACCACAACCATGACCAACTAACAGACCTGATGGAGAACGAAGTCGTCGGCGAGGCGGTCTACGTGGCCTCTCTCTTCCCGCACGTTCTGAACGTCTGGAACCAGACCGACGCGGAGACGGTATGCGCCTATCTGGACGAACGCTTCGCGAACACCGAGAACAGTTCCGCCGGCTTCCTGGAAGCCGTCCAGAAGGAATCCAACAGTATCTATCGATACTTTGAAAACAGCGAAGCCCCGGCCAACCGCCTGCCCGAGCTGATGGTCGAGGCCGCCCGGGAACAAGCGGACAACACGACCCACCTGGTGCGAACGGTGCAGCAGCTCATGCAGGAAGCGGCCAGCATGGGGCTGGAGATGCACCAACTGATCCAGAACCAGAATCAGTTGGAAGACAAGGCTTCGCGGGATCCGCTCACCGGCGTGCTGAATCGCGACGGCTTTTTCAGCCGGGCCGATGAGTTGCTGACCAAGGCGGCCCGTTATCAGTTGCCCATGGCGATCATTTACGCCGACATCGACAAGTTCAAGCCCATCAACGACACGCTGGGCCACGAGTTCGGCGACCGTGCTCTCAAGGCAGTCGCCAGCCACATGTCCGAATGTGTCCGCCAGCACGATTTGATCGGGCGGCTGGGCGGGGACGAGTTCGCCCTGCTGCTTTATGACTGCAAGGAGCCGGAGGCCCGGCAGATCGCCCGCAAGATTCTCGACGCCGTGGCCGCACAGGTCATCGGACGAGGCAAACGCAATCTGCGGATCACCACGAGCATGGGCCTGCTCGCGGTGCAACCTTCAGACGAGGTCCGGCCTTGCGACCTGCTGTTGCGAGTTGCCGACAAACTCATGTACCGGGCCAAGCAAGCGGGCGGCAATCGCACCGAATGCCGCGTTGTGTGACCGCCGGCCGATCCGCCCATTCGTCATCGAATGCGCCGCGCGTCGCAGGGCACGAAGAACCCGAACGCAAAGGGAGCCTCACCAGGCGTCCTCTTCGTGCCCTTCGCGTCGGCAAGCTTCTGGTACAACAGGCGAGCGTCACCACCCTATTCCCTCCACTGCTTGAGTTGTCCCACCCACACGTTCATCTGCTCGCGCTTCCGCTCGAACAGGGCGAAGATGGTGATGATGATGAGCCCCAAAGCAATGCCGGCCACGTACCAGACCCACGTCCACCCCAGATTGCTGGCGGCATGCCAGATCATGGTGAGCAGAGCCAGGCACAGGAATCCCGTACCCAGAAACAGGAACGAACGGGTGCGTGAGGCGACGCCGACGAATACGCCGAGAATGGACAAGCCGGCCAACACCAGCGGCAGCCAGGGGGCGGCGGCGACGCCGATCAGGAAGATGTCCGCCGTCGAGGAAAGATAGATGGCCAGCAAGCATCCGTAGTGCAATGTCCGCAATTGGCGCGGCCCCAGGCGCCGGCGGTCGAGGTGTCCGGCCGCGATCGCCTCGCCGCAGTCGGCCTTGGCGAGGTTGACATGATGTATCATCTTAACATCGTTCTGGAAGTCCGCCAACGATTCACGTATATTGCCGCTTCACGTATCGTCGAATCCGTGCGGGACCGTGGCCGCGCTCCCGCGCACATCAGGACGGTGCCAGTTTGTTGACGCAACGATGGCGCGACAGGCGGCTGCCGTGCGTGAGCTTTGTTCGTACCCGTTTTCCAAGGGGAGGAAATGCAGTGATGTCCGGCAAGACCCGCCCGATCAGCAGGCGTCGATTCACACAGTTCCTGGGCTCGGCAGCGCTGGCTGGGCCGACGATCCTGCCCCGTGTGGTCCGCGGCGACGCTCCGACGACCGCCCCCAGCGAGCGGATCACGGTCGGGTTCATCGGCATGGGCAAGATGGCGAACGACTATCACCTCAAGACGCTGCTGACCTTCCCCGATGTGCAGGCCGTCGCCGTCTGCGACGTGGACACCAACCGGCGACTGCACGCCCAAAAGCGAGTCGACGAAGCGTACAGCGGGCGGAGCAACTACCGCGGCTGTGCGGCGTACAACGACTTCCGCGACCTGCTGGCCCGCCGGGACATCGATGCCGTGGTCATCTCCACGCCCGACCACTGGCACGCCATCCCGCTGATCGAGGCGTGCAAAGCGGGCAAGGATGTTTACTGCGAAAAGCCGCTCACGCACAGCCTGGCCGAGTCTCGCCGCTGCATCGAAGCCGCCCGCAAGTTCCGCCGCATCGTGCAGACCGGCAGCCAGCAGCGCTCGAGCGTGTTCGGTCCCTTCCGCTTTGCCTGCGAGGTGGTCCGCAGCGGCCGGCTGGGCAAGATCCACCGCGTGACCGTCGGCGTGGGCGAGACGTGCAAGCCATGCGATCTACCCGCCGAAGAGCCCGAACCCGGGCTGGATTGGGATCTCTGGCTGGGCTGCGCTCCTGAGCGGCCGTACCACTCGATCCTCAGCCCGCGCGGAGTGCATAACCACTTCCCCGGCTGGCGGTCTTATCGCGAGTATGGAGGCGGCGGTCTGAGCGACATGGGCGCTCATCACTTCGACATCGCCCAATGGGGTCTGGACATGGACCATACCGGGCCGGTGAAGATCATCCCGCCCGAAAAACCCGACGCCCTGTTCGGAGCGAAGTTCATCTACGCCAACGGCGTGGAGGTCGAGCACGTGCGAAATCCCGGCGGATGCGTGTTCTACGGCGAGCGTGGCACGCTGCACATCGACCGCGACAAGCTGACCAGCACGCCCGAGAGCATCATCGCCGAGCCGTTGGGCCCCGACGACGTGCATCTGTTCGAATCGCCCGGCCATCACCGCAATTGGATCGATTGCATCCGCTCGCGTCAGCAGCCGCTCTGTCATGTGGAGGTCGGGGCACGATCGGCCGCCCTGTGCCACCTGGGCCACCTGGCGTATTGGCATCGGCGAGAGCTACGGTGGGATCCGGATCGGTGGGAGTTCGTGAACGATACCGAGGCCAACACCTGGCTCGATCGGCCTCGCCGCGATGCCTGGCCGCTACCGACAATCTGACGGGAGAGGCTTGAGACTTGAGACCTGAGCCTCGAGGCCTCAAAACTCAAGCCTCAAGCCTTTCCCACCAGTCCCTAGCCCCCAGGCCCCTTGCGCTGACACATATGTCGAGCTCCCGCACTCAAAACCCGTGAGCGTCACCCCACGGACCCGCGGCTCTGGAAAAACACATCCCCTTGTCAGCCTGAGGACAGCGAAGCCGCCCTCCGGTGACAAGGGGACACTATTTCCGGGTGCCACATTAACGCCCCACCCGCTCCGCACCGGCGAGCGTGGGCCGACCCTCAAGCCTCAGGTCTTAAGTCTCAGGCCTCGCCTTCCACTCATCCCAACAGCGACTTCAGCAGCTTGATCGCCTCGGCGATGTCGGCCACGCGCTGGTTGCCTGCCTCGCGTTCGATGGCCAGCGTGCCGGTATAGCCCTGGGCGCGCAGCTTGCTCACGATCCGCGGGATGTCGGCTTCGCCCGTGCCGAGCACCACTTCCTCACCCCACTGCTCGCGCGGCTTGGCCGACCAGGTGGCGTCCTTCATGTGCACGTGGGCGATGCGATCCCTGAGCAGGCTGACCGCTTCCACCGGCTCGCCCACGCCGTAGAGGATCATGTTGGCCGGATCGAAGTTGACGGCCACGTTGGGCCGGCCCACCGCGTCCATGAACGCGATCAGGTTTTCGGGCGACTCCTGGCCCGTCTCCATGACCAGCTTGACGCCGCGCTCACCCAGGGCGTCGGCGATCCGGCGAGCCCGGTCGACCATCACCGCGTACTTGGGGTCCTTGTGATCCTCGGGCACGAACCCGATGTGCACGGTGAGGATGTCGGTGCCGAGCTTGGGCGTGATGTCGGCCACAGCCACCGTCTTTTCATAGCGGGCCTCGAACACGTCGTCGGGCAGGTAGCCGCCCGTGCGGGCGATGTCCTGGATGGTCGTGTAGTCCTCGCCGGCAAAGCCCAGGCAAGTCGCGCTGACCTTCAGCCCGCTGGCCTTGACCAGGTCGATGATCTTGTTCGGCTCCTTGTAGCCGTCGTCGAAGAACCCCAGGTGAATGACGCCCAGGCCGAGCTGGTCCTTGATGGTCGCGAGCGTCTGGCCCAGGTCGGGAATGTGCAGCGACCAGGTACAGACGCCGATTTGCAGTTGTGCCATTGTGCTTGCCTCCTGAATTCGGGTTGATCCGGCCCGCATTGGACACACGCGACCCAGACGTGTCAAGACGCAGTGAACCACTGCGCGGGCGGATCGAGAGGGGTGAGCGAACCAGCCGAGCCGACTCGTACCGAGCCGGCAATCCCCGCGGTTACCTCGGACACTGGCCGGCCTCACAGAGCGTCATGAACGCCCGGACATTCTCTTGAGATGCAGTGTCGAATCCAGACGGGATGCCGACTTCCCTGAAGAGCTCGTAGCCCTCCGTTTCCCAGGAGTAGAGTTTGGTCTCGGCATGTCCGTCGAGATAGGCCAGATTGGTACGTCCTTTCGACTTCTCGCCCAGAGCCAGGCCGTGACGAGTCGCGATCCGATCGGTGTAGTTGAAGTTGCCTTCGCCGAAGCCCCCAGAGGTGACCGTATTGTTGATGTTGTACCGCGGATGTTCCTCGAAGAGTACGGGCAGCATCGAGGCCGTGTACTTGACCGTCTGCCCCATCTTGAAGGTCTTGAAGTTGCCGTTCGGGTCCAAGCCACCCTCGTTCTTCCGATACGTGAACGCCCTGAAGTCCGGATTCTTCCACCCGAGGAACGCGTTCATGGAGTAACTCAGAAACCCGTTGCCACCGCCGCCATGGGGAAGGTCCAGAGGCTCCCCGGGCTTGTCGTCGGGGCAGACATACATGTCCTCCGACTTCACGAAGCGAAAGATGGTCCCTTTGCGAGGGATCAGTTTGCTCTTGTTCGTATTCGCGACGCTGTATGCCCCCTCCCAAGTGAACAAGTCTCTGCGTGCGAGTTGCTGCTCCAGGGAGAGCGACGGGGGTGTACAGTTGTAATAGAACGTGCTGATCGTGGCGGGCAGTCGCTTGAAATCCTGGACATAGAGGAGCTGGCCGTACATGAGTTGCCGCATGCTGCTGCGGCAGACCACCGACCGTGTCTCGGCACGGGCCCGGGCGAGCGAAGGCATGAGGATGGCGATCAGCAGTGCGATGATGGCAACCACGACCAGAACTTCGATGAGCGTGAACCCGCTTTTGTTCCGCATGTGTGTGCTCTCCCTGACGTGACTGCCGGTCGCGCTGCTGCCGGCCTTGAAGGTTGCGATTCTAGAAATGCCCATCCGGTTCGATCGGCCGGATGTTTATATTCTTATAACACCGGCCGGTGAGGATTTGAAGCCCCCCGCCGGCCGGTCGTCGATGAAAATCATCGATTTCGGTCGTCAGACCGCCCCCTCGCGAAAGCTGACGATCCGCCGGCGACTTCCTGTGCTGCGGAGCCCAGCTTTCCGTCCCCGCCCCTTCAAGGGCTAAACCGGACAAAACCGCCGGCGTCAAAGCCCCACCAGCGACAGAACTTTGAGGTCTCTGCTCAAACTCGGCCCCGAAGTCTCGCATCCGGGACAGCAGGCTGGCATTGACGCTCCGATGCCATCCAGGGCTTCGTCTCGTGCTTCGGAATCCGCCAATGTTCCCCATGGCGCGAACGCCAATGCCTCTGTCGTGTTGCCCTCGATCCGATCCGCACCATTTTTCCACAATCGGCTCCTGCGACGCATCCATGCCGACATGGCAAACGACCGAGGTCTCCGCCCTAACAAGCGGTCAAGATACCCGCTCCCCAGCAAACGCTACCGCCCGCAACCGAAACCGAATACTGCTCGGCTCCGAGTTGCATTCGTGCCCGGGAGTGTGCCAATTCGTGCAGGCACTTTTTGTCCGCAGATTTCGCCGATTGTCGCAGATTCAGAGATACGTTCGGCCGCACGTCCTGGATGGAAGGCGGACCTGCCGGGGCAACTGGCATCTTGTCCGGTCACTGGTGATCTCTTCGTTTCAGATCAGCGATCTCCGATCTGCCGGCTCACACTTCCGCCCTCATCTCACATACTCCGGACGATTCGTGTCTCAGGTACGATAGAGGGCACTCGTTCAACAAGAGGGCGAGTACCTGGAGGAAGGCATGGGAGACATCGCGAGTGAGGAACCATCCTCTTTTTCCTCTGCGAGCTCCGTGGCCATTCCTCTGGTGCCGAATATTCGCGTACCAGATCATCTGTTGGCTATGAGCTATGCGCCAGACATATGGCTGACAGCTATAAATCACCCGTTCGCACGGGTCGGGGTGGTGATGGCGTTCTTGCGGCGGAGTTGGCCGCAGGCGGCGTCGATGTCAGCGCCACGGCTCTTGCGAATGTGGACGTTGACGCCTCGTGACCGCAGCTCCTCGGCGAAGCGATGGGCGGCATATGAGTCGGGCCGCTCGAAGCCGAGGTCGGCCACCGGGTTGTACCGGATCAGGTTGACGTTGCAGCGCATCCGACGGCACACCCGCGTCAGTTCGTGGGCGTGTTCCATGGTGTCGTTCACGCCGGCGAGCAAAATGTATTCGAGCGTGACCTCGCGGCCGGTGACGTCGAAGAACTCACGGCCCGCGGCGACGAGGTCGGCGACGGAGGTCTTCTTCGCCCAGGGGATGAGCTTCTTGCGCAGACCGTCATTCGGCGCGTGCAGCGAGATGGCCAGATTCACCTGCAAGCCTTCGCGAGCCAGCTTGCGGATCTGCGTGGGCAGCCCCACCGTGCTGATGGTGATCTTGCGGGCGCCGATGTTCATGCCCCAGTCGGCGTTGATGATCCGCACGGCAGCCAGCGTGGCGCCGTAGTTGGCCAGCGGCTCGCCCAGCCCCATGAAGACGATATTGGACAATCCGTCATCGGGCTTGGCGCTCCCGTGGACCCGCGACGCCGAACGGAGGGACTCCGCGCGAGCCGAGGTCCGCGGCTCGGAGGAGTCGTTGGCCTCGTTGAATAGGCTACGGACGCGCATGGCCTGCTCGACGATCTCGCCGGGCGACAGTTGCCGCTGAAGCCCGCCGATGCCGCTGGCGCAGAACGCGCAGCCCACCGGACAACCCACCTGGCTGGAGATGCAGGCGGTCCGGCGCTTGTCGTCGGGGATGAGCACGCACTCGCTGGTCGCCCGGTCGGGCCACTGCAGGAGGAGCTTGATCGTGCCGTCGGTAGACTCCTGCCGCTGGACGACCTGGCTGGTATAGATGACCCAGTGCTCGGCCAGCATGGCCCGCAGCGGCTTGGAGAGATTGGTCATCACCTCGAAGCTGTCGGCTCCGCGGCGGAAAACCCATTCGTAGACCTGCTTGGCCCGATAAGCGGGCAGATCGTGTTCGGCGCAGAAGGCGGTGAACGCCTCCAGCGACGTGCCCAGCAGATGCCGGCGGGATTCGGCCGGCGTTCCCGGTTGTGTGTCATGATGGTTCGTCATTACGGCAGATTGTAGGGGCAAAGGGGGGCGGTCACAAAGACGGGGGCTGATGCCTGGGGGCTGGGGATCGAGAGCACCCAGGCGGCGCCGGGGCTGCGAGGCGGTTCGAACCGTCCGATGGTATGATGCTTGGCATGCACACCAACAAGGGCATATCACGGCGGGAGTTCCTCCCGGGGGCATTGGCGGCGGTAGCAGCGGCGAAATCGGCCTGGACCCAGACGCTGACGGCCGCGACCAGTCGGCCGCGGCCCTTTCGGCTCATTCCGCTCAACACCGGCGAATGCCTGCTCGGCAAGAACCACGTGCTCGGCGATCCGTACAGCGACGACGAACGAGTCCCGTTCACCATCTACGCGTTTCTGGCCGACGGCGGGCCCGGCCGGCGGGTGCTCATCGACTTGGGGCCGGTGGGCCTGAAGTACATCAACGACATGTTCCGGCGGTACCGCTTCTTCCGCGACCTGCCGGGCGATCCCGACGCCATCCGCCAGCCGCACAGCAACGTGTTCGACTGGCTCAAGCGGCTCAGCCTGGAACCGGCCGACATCAACCACATCGTCTTCACGCATTTGCACGCCGACCACCACGGCCTGACCGACGCCAGGGACGGTGGTGCCGTCATGCGGTTTCCGCGCGCGACCGTGCACGTCAGCCGCATTGGCTGGCAGGACAACCTCGGCAAGCGACGCGACGGCCAGTGGAACAGCTACGTCGACTATGCGTTTGCCGACTACCTGCTGGCCGGCGAGCAGCGCGGAATCGTTCGCTTCCACGACAACGACGAAGTGCTTTCGGGCATGGACGTGATCCACATGGGCGGGCACTCGCCGTGCAGCCAGGCGATTCGCGTGCAAACCGACGCGGGGCCGGTGGTGATCGCCGGCGACGAGATCTATCACTACAGCCTGTTCGAGCGGGGCATCCTGAGTCGGCTATACACCACGCCCGAGCAGCAGTTGGCAGCCAGCAACAAGCTGGCCGATCTGGCGATGGACGGGGCCATCCTCCTGCCTTGCCACGACCCGCTCCTGTCCAAGCAGTACGAGCAGTCGGGCGATGCATGGCTGCGCGACCTGGCCCCGATTTCCCGCCGAGCCGCCCGCGGATTCAAGGCCTCGGCCAAGAAGAAGCTGCCCCGCTCCGCCGCCGAGGGATAGGCAGAGAGTTCTGAGCTGTCAGCTCTCAGCTATCAGCTGTCAGCCGGATGTCCACAGCCTCTACATCTCGATGCGCACCACAGAGACAGTGAGACACGGAGAAAACCAGTCTGGCATCTGCTCGGACTGATAGCTGACCGACTTCGCTAACCAGAATTCTTCTCTGTGCCTCGCTGTCTCTGTGATTCTATTCATTTGGTAGTCCTCGTCGATTCCTTGCACAGTGTGCTCGTGTTGTTAACATATCCGCGGCGGTTCTGTCCACTTCGATCCCTCAACATCGCGGAGGTCACATGGTTCCGTTCTACGTGCCTGAAACTCCCGCGTACACCATCGTGCAAAGCGCGGCCGACTCGTTACGGTTCACCATGACCTGCTGTCTGACGAACTACCTGGGGGCGACGTGCGCAACGTCGTCGTTCGTCAAGCCCGACGGAAGCATCATGGACTGGCACGACTTCGGCCCGCTGGAGGGGCCGGGCTGGGCGGCCAACGCCGTGGGCGGAGCCTATGAGATGCTGTGGTGGGCCCGGTTCATGGGCGATGCGAAGATGGAAGCGACCGCCATCAGCATCCTCAAGCACGTGCTGGGCAACGGCTTCGTGGACTACTCGACGGGAATGATCCGCGGCTACCGCCACACGCTGCGCGACGAGTTCGTCCTCAACTTCAAATCGAACAACGACTGGTTCTGCCCGGGCTCGACGGCCAAGATCGCCGTCCAGATGCTGCTATGCTCGGACTTGCTTCCCGAGTATCGGCACTGGCTCGAATCGGTCGCGCTCAACTATGCCCGCTGGATGGACCGGCATCTCGAGCTCTTGCCCAACGGCTGGTTCCCGCGGCGCGTCACGCCGGAAGGCAAGCATTACACGAAAGCGGCCGAAGGCGGCAACGACAAATTCTTCGCCACCAGTGCCGACGGGTTGTTCATCCTGCAACTCTGGGCGGAACTGACCGATCGCGGCCTGGCCGACTATCGCGAGCCGCTCCGCAAGGGCCTGCAGGTGTTCATGGATGCGGGCGGCATCTACGGCAGCATCAACCACGACACGTACGATCCGCAGGAGAGTGTGGCCTATTCGGTGGCGTTCCGCGTGTTCCGCCGGGCGGGCCAGGTGCTCGACGATCCCGCCCTGGGCCAGTACGCGCTGGAGCAGATCCTGCCCGGACTCGACCGGTTCAAGATGCACGAGGACCGCAACGGCGTGGCCACCAAGGGGCTGCTCTACATGGAGGACAGTTGGGACACGTCATACATGTGGGAGAATGCCGAGGCCGCGCTGGCCCATCTCGAGGCCTACACCGACACGGGCAACATGGAATACTTGGTGCACGGCTTGACCATCCTGCGAGCCATCTCCAAGCATCACCACGGTCCGCACGGCTTTCTCACCGAAGGCGTGGACTGGAACAATCACGTGAGCCAGCAGCACCACGTCGACCAGGCGTTGTACGGCGACATCCAGTACACCGAGCCGTTCCTCAACAACCAGCACATCGTCGAACCGACGCTGTACTACCTGGAGAACCATGCTAAGGTGGTACAGGAGGGAAAGACGCGGAAGTACTACGACTACGAGGGGAATCTGCTGGTTGAGGTGAAATAAGCTGTCAGCTGTCAGTTATCAGCTCTCAGCCAATGGCGGCGTTGGGGGGCGGGGGGCGGCGTCCCACCCGCCTCGAATATGAGGACAGGTTACCAACATGCAACAAATTAAGGTTTGGTGTTCGGCGGTGATGGTGGTGGCAACGGTGACGAGCATGGCGGCGGGGGAACGCTGGCCGGGAACACGGCTACTGGTCACGCCGCAGGCTCTCGCGGACGTGCCGGCCAAGGTAGCCAATCACCCGTGGGCGAAACAGCTGCTGGACGACATGCTTGCCGAGGCTGATCGCTGGGTAGGCCGTCCGGTCGATCCCCCCACCACCGGCGGAGGCTGGCCACACAACTACGTCTGCCCGAAAGACGCGGGCCGCCTCGAATTTCGAGAGGATTCGCCGCATCGACACTGGTGCCCGCGTTGCAAGACCTTCTACGAAGGCGAGAAGCTTGACGCAGTGTGGATCAACAGCCGGCACATGAACTTTGCCGTGGCGGCGGAAATCTGCGGCCTGGCGTATCGGCTGGGCGGACGCACCGACTGCGCCGACTGGTCGCGCCGCGTGCTGTTGTGGTACGCCGAGAAGTACGAGAGTTTTCCCATCAACGGCGAGTGGGCCGGCCGCGGTCGCGTTACCTGCCAATCGCTCGACGAGGCCGTGTGGCTCATTCACATGGCCGACGCGTTCGACCTCATCGCCGATCACCTCTCGGACGCCGACCAGGAAACGATCATCACCCGCCTGTTCCTGCCCGCCGCCCGACACATCGAGCAATATCGCTTCGGCGTGCATAACATCGAGTGCTGGCAGGCGGCTGCCCGGCTGATGGCGGCTCTCATCGGCCGTGACGACGCCCTGCGCGACCGGGCGATCGGATCGCTGCGCAAGAACATCGAAGCCGGCATCACGGATGAGGGCATGTGGTTCGAGGGCGCCCCGGCCTATCACACGTACACCATGATGGGCCTGACACCCGCTCTCCTGACCGCCCGGCACAATGGCATCGATCTCGGCCCGACGGACAAGCTGCGCGGCATGTATACGGTGCTCAGTCACCTGGCCCTGCCGGGCTGGCAGATACCGGCACTCAACGACGGTGGACAGACCAGCTTGGCCAGCATGGCTTACTTCCTCGAGACCGGCTCCTATCTGTTCGACGACGCAGAGCTGAAACAGCAACTGGCGTGGATCTATCAATCCAAGCTTGGCAGCCGCACGAAGGTGTCGATCCGTCAGAACCCGCTGGTGCTGCTGTATGGTCCAGCCGAGTTGCCGACGAAGGCGTCGCTCGATCTGGGATCGCGTCTGTTGAAGGACACGGGCTTGGCTGTCCTGCGGCACGGCGGATACACAGCCATCGTCAAGGCGGGCCGCAAATCTGGCTGGCACGATCATGCCGACCGCTGCCAACTGATTCTCGCGGACGAGAAACAGACATGGTTTGACGACTTGGGCACGTCAAGCTATGGCCACCCGCTGTATCTTGACTGGTACCGCCACACAGCCAGCCATTGTACCGTGATGGTGGATGGCAAGCCGCAGGCCACCGACGCCATGGGCGAGTTCGTGAGGTTTGAGACCGCGGGGAACTGCCCGACGATCACTGTCCGTTGCGGCGATGCGTATCCCGGCATCGTGCTGACACGAACCGTAGCGATCGTCGACGGGCTGGTGCTTGATCGATTTGAGGCCAGTTCGGACACCGAGCATGAGTACGCGTTTCTGCTGAACGCGCCGGGCGAGTTCACGTGTAACATCAAGCCGGCCGGCGGCGATTCCGGGACGTCGTCACATCTGAAGCTGGGCAGCGAGTCGCTCGCGGCGCTCGCCGCGAATGCGAACCTGCTGAACGGCGATTGGAAAGAGGCGTCGGGCCGACTGGGCATAACGGCCAGTGCGTCGAGCGCTTTCACCGCGTACACCGGACATGTGCCGGGCTTCCCGGGCGGCCAGCAGCGATCGGCCCTGGCCTTGGTCGTGCGAGGTCAGCGTGCTGTATTTACGGCAGCGTATGTGAGCGATTCGGGCACGGACGGAGCCGGCAACGCACGTTGCACGGAAGTGAGCGTATCCGAGTCCGGCGAAGCCATCTTCAAAACCGCCTCGGGTAAGACGCACGTGCTCCATTGAGATAATGCAGCGGGGGCTGTCCCATTTGGAATGAGTCGGCGGGGGCCAATCCCGCCGCTCGCGTCCGAGTCCCGTATGATGAGTGCGCGCGGGCCGCGGTGCTCAGCGGTGCTGGCCCATCTGGGCGTAGCGAGCGAGAAGTTGGGGCAACTCAGCGGTGAACCGTGAACGGGGCAGGACCAGGTCGGCCCCGGCTTGCTCGGCAGCGTGAAGCAGATCCTTCTGCACATGCGAGCCGAAAGCAATGACCATGGGGTTGGCAGCGGCATCATCGGACCCGACGACGGACTCATCGCCCGGGCTTCGCCCGGCCTGCTTGCAACGGCGGATGACGTCGACCGGGTCGATGCCCTCAACACTCAGATCGATGATGACGACGTTCAAACCGGCATGGGCGGCGGATTCGACTGCCTCGGCGGTGCGAACCACGGACATGGGCAGGCCCAACTCGTCGGCCGTACTCTTGATCCGGGTACCGAAGATTAGATCGCTCACCAGCGCGATAGCGACCATCGCATGAGTCTCCCACTAAACGGAACGTCCGTGCCGCACTGAAAAGACCGTGCCGCACGCGGCACGGCAAACGGCGCGGTCAAACCCACGGCGGAACATTGTAGGAGGTGTCGCGGGTTGCGACCCGCGGCGAGCATTGCGGATCTCCCCTACTCGCGTGTACCCGCGACGGCGGCTGCGCCATGGACCGGGTCGAAGTAGTTGAGAATCAAACTGTAGAAGTACGCGGGATTGTACGGGCCGAAGCCGATATGCCCGCCGCCGCGAAGGATGAGCGTCGCGACCAGCGGGTTGTCGGTCCGGGCGGTGAAGTCGGCCATGTCCTGAGCGGGCAGAAACGGATCGTTCACCGACGTGACCATGAGCACGGGAATCCGCGCGAATTCCATTTTGTCGCCGTCGGGCTGGCCGCGGTGCGGCATGAAGCGCAGGAACTGATACCCCTCCACGATGGGGAACGACGGCCCGAACTCCGAGTGAGCGAACTCGTAGTTAATCAGCCGGCGGAGACTGCCCGAGACTTCCGGATAGCCCTTGCGGCGCATGCGGCTCTTGACCGTCTGTTGGAAGAAATACATGGACGGATCAGTCCACATGTCCTCGCGCGGCGTGTCCGCATCCTCCATGAGCCGTTCCCAGGTAAGCACGGGCGAGAACGCGATCACGCCGGCGGTGTAGTGTTTGCGTCCGGTGGGCGGATCGAGGTGAGCGGCCACGCGCGGCGTGATGCTCGGGTCGTCGGGCCGGCGGCCGTCGTACCAGGCGGCCAACATGGCATGGTTGCCGCCCCAGCAGAAACCGATCAAACCCGTATTACGGATGAACGGGTGATGATCCTGGAGCCACTCCGAGACGCGCATCAAGTCCTGCGTCTCGATGACGCCGAAGTTGTAATAGACGTCAGGGTAGTAGTACTCAACGCGGCCGTGCCCGCGCAGTTCCAGGGCGAGCACGTGGAAACCGCGATCGCGCAGCGCGAACGCCAGATCGCGCGTGCGCAACACGGCGTTGTCGCCGAGGAAACCGGGGATCAGCACGATGCAATCGGCGTCGACGGGTTCGCCGTCGGGGCCGGTCTGCACCGCCAGACGTCCGTGCAGACTGATCCGCTCGGCCACGGGGATCCAGACGGTGCGGAACCCCTCCCAAGGCGGGACGGGCTCGTCGATGGCTTCGGACCGACTGACGGCCTGCCCCGTGTGGACCATGCCGTTCCAGTTCTGGTGGAGCTTGTTGAGCGTCTCGGGAGGACGATCGAAGTAGCGGTAGACGTCAACCGGGCGGCCCTGTTCGTCGAGCATGTCCTCGGTCAACAGGACGCGTCGGCCCCTCGGGGGCAGAAGATGTTCGAGCTGGGCGTGGGCCGCTCGCAGCCACTCGCGTGTGTTGGCGACCCGAGCCGGGCCGGTGCGGTCGGTCACGAGCTCGACGCGATCCGCCTGGCCATCCCGTCCTTGGGACACATGCCCCGCGGCCTCCGGTTCGGCGGATACCCGGACCGGCACAAAATACTCGGATTTCATGGGGATGGCGCGCTCGTCGAAGACGCAGCCCGCCAAGCCGGCCATCACCGCTGCGATGCCGAGCGCCGCGATCCGCCGCTGAGGGGCGAGATTCGGGCTCGTGATGACGGAAGGAGAGTCAGCCGGTACACTGGTGCGTCCTGGGCTGCCGGCCCGCCGGTCGCAGGAAGCAACGGGACGACGGGCCTGCCTGCCGAACCTTGCCGCACCCGCTCCACCGTGGGCAGAACTGCTGATGTATACGCCGAGATACTTCATTTTTTTGATCTTATTGCTCGCGGCCGCCAACTTCGCCGCCCACGGTCACGCCCTTTGGGACGGCCTGTTTCTGGACGATCACTGGCACGCGTTGCGACTGGCCGAGAGCAACTGGTCCATCTCTGAACTCCTCGATGCCACGACGATCGCGCCGGATCGCTTCATGGGCATGTGGTGGCAGGAGAAACCGGTGTCATGGTGGTACGTCCGGCCTTTTGCCGTGCTCGTCGCGAAGGTCGTATACCACCTCTCGGACGGCAGCGTCAAGGCACTGCACGCTGTGAGCATCGTGCTGCACGGCCTGAACGCTCTGATGGTTCACCATCTCGTCCTGCGAATGTCGCGGCGTCGCTTTTGGGCGGTGGTCGCGGCGCTGCTGGTGGTGGTGTACTCGCACAGTGTGTACGCCGTCGCGTGGCTGGCCGCCCAGAACGCGCTCTTGCAGACCACCTTGATGCTGGCCGGTCTGATTCTATACGTCCGGGCGTCGCGACTCGATCTGTACGCAGCCCCGCGCGACGAAGCGCTGGCCACCGAGCTTCAGCCCGAGCCGGCGCCGCGGCTGTCGCTGCCGGCGCTGGCGGGTTTCTTCGTCTGCTGGGGACTCGCGCTGCTCTCGCGGGAAAGCGCGGTGATCCTGCCTGTCTTCGCCGTCGCGTTTGACCTGGCATTCGGTGGAAGACACTGGCTGCGGGCGCGGCTGCCCGCGTACGCCGTGATGGTCGCCGTCGCCGGTGCGTTCACGATATGGCGGGTGTTCTTCTTCGACCACCCGATGCCCGACTTCTACGTCCAGCGGCCGGCGGGACCGGAGTACATCCTGTGGTGGACGGCCAAGTTGCTCAACTACCTGACGGCGACCGTGTGGCTGTCGCCCATGAGCGTCGGTCCGTCGGGGCGGTTTAACCCGTGGCGCGAGACGCCCGGCGACATCGTGCTGATGTTCGTGATCCTTTCGATCATGAGCCTGGGCTATTACATGGCGACCCGACGCCTCCGCGGGTACTGGATCTGGCCGCTGTGGATTCTTCTCGGGATTCTGCCCGTCGTGCCGATCCTGGCCACGCCGCACAACGGCTATCTGCCCAGCATGGGGTTCGCCATCGCCATGGCCATCGGCCCCGCGCTACGCCATGAGACGAAACCAACGTCGATCGGCCGCTGGTGCACGGGCGTGGCCATTTGGTTCCTCATCGCGACCACGACGTACATGCCCATCTACCGGCCCATGTGGTACTCGGTGCTCGCCGCCGAGCGGATGACCATCGACCAGGTGGTGGAGATGCCCCCGCCTCCGCAGGTTCGGGACGTTTTCTTCATCAATCTGCCGTTCGTGAACATCTACGCGACCTACCACCTGGACGAGGCGTTCGGCCGCGGCCCGAAGCTGGGCGTGTACCGGCAGGACGATCCGATCTACCGCACGCACGTGCTGACCTACGCTCCGGACCTGCTGCGGATGGAGGCCCCCTGCCGGCTCGAGCAGGTCGATGCCCACCGTTTCCGCGTCAGCATCGAGAGCGATCGGCCGTACTTCTCCGGGGCCTTGGGCCGCTTTCTGATCGAGGGTCTGCGGCCCAGCGGGGGCCGGCTTCGGACCGGCGACCGCGTGACCGGAGACCTGTTCGACGTGACCATTCACCGAGCCGACGAACGCGGCGTGCGGGAGCTCGAATTCGCGTTCCGCAAGCCCCTGGCCAGCCCCGAATACTGCTTCTACGTCGGCACACCCTCGCGAGCAGCGACTCGAGTCCGCTTCGCAGGCCCCATAACCGCCGAAGATGTGGACGCATCCGCCGAACGGCCCTCGCCTGAAGCGCCGAGTCTCGAGGAGGTCCGATCGGCGGCGGCCCGCCTGCGGAACGGCGATGCTCAGGCGGCCCACATTTTGTTCAGAGCCGCCGAATGCCCACCCGGCCCCGTGAGGGATCAAGCACGAGCGGCGGTAACCGAACTCTGTCTGCCCGTCGCCCAGGCCTTGGCCGCTCCCGTCGTCGAGACTACTCCTTCGGGACTAACCGTGTGGGCCGACGCCTCCCGGGTCAGCCGATGGTGGGCCGATCACGTTGATGAAGCGGCGGTCCGAATCTTGCCCGGGCAAGCGGAGAGATACGCGGATATGCGCTGGCAGCGGGACGCCTTGTTCCGCATCCGCCGAATCGCAGGTACAATCATCCAGGCCGATCTCTATCTGACCGGGCCGCCCTTCCCCGGCCCGCGCTAACTTGGCGTTTGTACCCACTTTCGCTAGGATACCCGCTTTCTACGCAGGCCGCGCGGGGACCGCAGACGGCGCCATCGCAGTTGATTGAGGTAGCATGAGGTTACATCAGCCACAGACGTTCTTCATGACGGGGGCGACCGGCTTTCTGGGCCAGTTCATCCTGCGTGATCTTCTGGCCCGGGGGCAACGAATCGTAGCCATGCTGCGCGGACCGACGGCCGAGGCTTCGGCTCGGCTGAGCAGGCAGACCCGCGACATGGGCTCCCCGATCGACGCCTTCCTCGAGAGCGGGCAGTTGCAGATCGTATCCGGCGCGTTTCCCGACCAGTTGCCCGAGTGCACGTGGGGACGGACGGATGCCATCATCAATTGCGCGGCCAGCCTGCAGTTGTTCACGAACAGCAGCGGTGACCCGTTCAAGACCAACGTGGCGGGCGTCAAAGCGATGCTCGATTGGGCTGACGCCCACGGCGTCACTCGCATGCACGCGGTGAGCACGGCCTACACCTGCGGCTGGAACTCGGGCACCATCCTCGAGCGGTTCCACCAGCCCGAGCCGAAGTTCCAGACCGACTACGAGAAGAGCAAGTGGATGGCCGAGATGCTGATGGCCGAATGGTCGCGGCAGGCCGGCCGCACGCTCACCGTCTATCGCCCCAGCTTTCTCATCGGTGACTCCGAGACGGGCTACACCTGCCAGTTCGCGGGCTTCTATCAGTTTGCCCGCCTGGTCAGCGTGCTCAAGCGTCAGTACGCTGATCCCAAGAACGGCTCCAAGACCTACATTCCGCTGCGCATCCCCGGCCGGCCCGAAGACCGTCAGAACATCGTGCCCGTGGACTTCGCCTCCAAGATGATCGCCGAGATCATCCTGCGGCCGCAGTTCCACGGCCGGATCTATCACCTGACCAATCCGCATGGCCCGACCAACGACATGATGAAGCGGATCTACGAGGAGTATTTCGGGCTGTACGGCGGTTACTTCGCCGATCCCGATGAGGTCATCGGCAAGTGCTCGCACGCCGAATCGCTCCTGTGGGATCAGTACAACCTGCTGACGCCTCGGGTCGTGCACACGCCGCAATTCGATATGACGCACACGCAAGAGGCCATGCAGGCCTCGCAGACCGAGTTTCCGGAACTGACGCCGGAGCGGATCTTCATGCTGTTCGACTTCGCCGCCGCCCGCGACTGGGGCCGGCGGACCGGTTCGAAGAAAGAGTCCGCGGCTCCCGCGGCGTGCGGTGGCTCACCCGAGCCGTAATCGATTTTTCAGACACATGCGACTGATCTCGTCCGGAACCGTGTTCGACCCGGACGAGTGCTGCTGCGCCCACGGCGTCACCATCGTTCCGCACCTCCGTCACCGGCGGGTCAGGTGCCTGAAGATCAGGAGTATCAGCAGGCTGGACAGGCTCGAGCCGGTGATGACGCCGACGGCGGGAATGGCCGTGCCGTCAGCCAGTGCACCGACGAGGCTGGCCGAGGCGGCACCGAACGTGAACTGCAGGACACCGAGCAAGGCGGAAGCACTACCGGCCTGATCGCCGACGGGCTTCATGGCCACCGCGATAACGTTGGGGAAGATCCAGCCCAGACTGCCCACCAGTGCGAACAGAAGTGCCACGAACACAGGGAACGGAGCCCGATCGGCCACGAGCAGGGCCAACAGGATCGCCGCGATCACGAGGTTCAGGACGACCGCCCGCATGAGGATCTGGCGCGGACTGAGCCGGCGCAGGAGAACGCGATTGAACTGCCCGGTCGCGTAGAGCCCTACCGCGTTCGACATGAACACCACGCTGAATTGCTGAGGCGTCACGCCGTACAGTTGAATGAACAGGAACGGCGAACTGGAGATGTACGCAAACAGCAAGGCGTGGCAGAAGCCCGCCGCCAGGGCGTAGCCAATGTAGTCCGTCCTGCGAAACAGGCCGGCGTACCGGCCCGCGACCATGCGGAAGCGGATTTCGAGCCGGTCGGTCCTGGCGAGCGTTTCCGGCACTCCCCAGAGCACGCCCACAAAGCAGAAGGCGGCGAAGGCCGCCACGACCCAGAAAATGGCCCGCCAGTGCAGCCAAGCCAGCAGTGCGGCGCCCAACACGGGGGCGACGATGGGCGCCAGGCCGCCGATAATCATCATCAGCGAGTAGAAGCGTGCGGACTCATGCTCGTCGAACATGTCGCGCACAACCGCTCGCGAAACCACCACGCCGGCCGAACCGCCGAAGCCCATCAGGAAGCGGGCGCCGATGAGTATCGTGATCGACGACGTGCACGCACAGACTACTGAGGCAAACACAAATGCCGCGCTGCCCAGAAGCATGGGCAAGCGTCTTCCCCAGGCGTCGCTGAGCGTGCCCCACAGGAACTGGCCCAGAGCCAGGCCGATCAGGAACACGGAAAGCGTGAGCTGAACAGCCCCGTCCGACGTGCCCAGATCACGAGCGATACCGGGCAGCGCCGGGAGATACATGTCGGTGGCCATCGGTCCGCACGCCGACAACGTGCCGAAGATGATCACCAGCCAAGGCGAGCCGTGCGGGCGGCGGGCCGGGATCGCGCGGCTTACGTCGCAGCCGCAAGACTGCGGTCCGGACGTTTCACCTGCGCAAACGGGCTGGACGGCTGCATCGCAAGACGGCCGCGGCAACTGCTCGGGGGAATGTTCGGGGTGATCCTGCACGTCAATCCGGACCGCCGGTCCGCCTGGTTGGGTCAATCGCTGCGGTGCCTTCGCGCGCAGAGTGTACTACAACGCGGACATGTTCGCACGCGTGCACCCGCAGGAGGGAAAGAAGGTCGCGATCGCACACGTGAAAGGACAGGTCGGCTCCGGAGGCAAGAACGGCCCGGAGGTAGAGAAGCGGCGGGACAAGCCCCGCCGCTGTGTGGGAATGTCGGGAGGATGAATCGGCGACGGTTACCCGGCGGCCTTCTCCGGCTTGGGCGGACGCCGGCGCTCGGGCGTGGACGGCACCTGCTCGATCATTTCGTTCGGTTGCCCCGGCCGCTTTTTGAGCGTGAATGCATCGTAGACGTCGCCCACCGCGGTGCGGGCCTCGTACCGCAGCGTGGTGCCGTCGATTGAGATGATCTGATACAACTGCGTGTCCTCGGCGGCCCGGCGGAACTCGGTGCGAGGGTTGGCGTCGAGATCATACATCTTGGGCCCGCTCACCGAGACCACATAGACCGTACCGCCGGCAGGGGTGCGCACGCTCGCTCCCGTAGGAACGTTCTGGACCGCTTCGAGCAGGCCGCTTCGCCCATAGGCGTGGTCGTGCCCGGTCAGGACCAGGTCCACGCTGTGCTTGTCGAATATCGGCTTCCACAGCTCCCGCAGCTTGACGTTGTCTCGTCCCCTGGCCGTCGAATAGATCGGATGATGGAACGTCACGATCTTCCACGTCCGATCGGTATCCAAAACCTTGTCCAGCCATTCGACCTGCTCGGCCTGCAACTGGTTGGAATCCAACGACACGATGCGGAGGTTCTGATAGTCGATGTAATAGACAGAACCGGGCAGTTGCGGCACGCCGTTGGCGGGGAACGTGAACTGCGACCAATGCCGCGACACCCGGCGTTCGCGGCTGCCGTCGGGCTTCTTGATGGAGATGTAATCGTGGTTGCCCGGCGTGGCGATGACCGGAATCATGGCGTTGATCCAACTGCCGGCCCCGTGCCATTCCCCCCAGAGCGCATCGTCATCCGCGTCGGTCACCAGATCACCGGCATGCAGTGTGAAGGCCGCTCGCGGGGCATCGATGAACGCCTGGCGAATCACACGCGACCACCGGCTGCGCAGGTCGGTCTGGGCATCGCCCACATAGATGAACGAGAAGGGCTCGGGGGTTGTCGGGGCGGTGCGGAACTGAAACCACTCGCTCCAGTTCGTGCCATCACCGACGCGATATGCGTAGATGGTCGCGGGAGAGAGTTCCCTGAACTCCACCACATGCAGGTGCCATTCGGGCGGATCGGACTCGTATGGCTGCGTCTTGGCCTCGATCCGCTTCGCTTTCTCGGGGAAGTTCGGCCCCGCGTCGGCCACGGCGATCTCGGCGAACGCCCGGGTGACATCTACAGAGGTACGCCAGGTGACGGTCTGCGTTGTGGTCGTATCGCCGGTCCAGGTCAGGACGATACGGTCGGGCATTCGCGAAGGTGCGTACAACTCGGCGGGCGGAACCGCCGGCGGCGCATCGCTCGGATTGTCGTGGGCCTGGACCGAGGTCGAAGCGAAGGCCAGAACCGCACCCGCGACCAGACTTGTAACCGCCCAGATGCGTACCGCGTCCGTCAACCGCACCAGGAAGCTGCGACTCATGATTCACCCTCGGAAAGAATGGCATCACGCCCGTTCACCGCACGGGCCGCATGTCAAGGCCCTACACTATAAGCCTCGAGCGGCCCGAACGAAACAAGAAACCCGCAAGCTTTTCAGAAGAGCTTACATCACTCCTTCCTGCTGTCCCGCAAACAAAACAGAAAGCCCGAAGAGAGCAAACTCCCCGGGCTTGTCCTGGTATCCCGGCCTCGTCCGATCGAGAACAGGTCTGGAGATCGTGCCGCGCCGATCAACTGGGCGGCAGTGCCACGTCCGGGCCGGCCGTGCTCACTACGGCGCTGCGGACGCGGACACGCCGAGTCACCGGCGTGCCAATGTTCTCATTCCGCTGGTTGTCGCGCGGAATGGCAATCACCCCCGTCCGCGACAACTGCTTAATGCCATAAGGCCGGCACAAATCGATGAAAGCCTCGATCTTGTCCTCCGGGCCGGTGAGCTGCACCAGCACCGACTTGGGCCCCACGTCGGCGATGCTCGCCCGGAAGATCTCCGTGAGCTGCCGAATCTCGCCGCGTTTTTCCGGCGGGCAGTGGATCCGGATAAGCAGCAGGTCGCGCTCGACGCAATCCTGCTCGCTCAGGTCGCGGACCTTCACCACCGTGACGATCTTGCCTAACTGCTTGCGAATCTGCTCCATGGTCAGGTCGTCACCGGACGAAACGATGACCATGTGCGAGAACTGCGGGTCTTCAGTTCGCCCGACCACGAGCGAGTCGATGTTGAAGCCACGAGCGGCGAACATGCCGGCGATGTGAGCCAGCACGCCCGGTTGATTCTGCACGAGAACGCTGAAAATGTGCTTATGCATGGTTCGTACCCGATATCTGTCCCGGCTTTTTGAGCCAGGCGGTTATCATTTCATGACGCCGGCCAGCCCCGCCCCGTCCTCGGTGGTCTTGGGCTCAGGGGGCCAGCGAACAGGATGTATCTTGTCAAAATTGACCGTCGACGGACTGACGATCCCTCCGGACATCAGCAGCTTGATGGCCTCTTCCATGGTCCAGGTCGTCTCCGACACCCGGTCGAGCGGGACAATCTGCATGTACCCCGTCGTCGGGTTGGGCGTGGTGGCGATGTAGACGTTGGCCATCTTGCGGCCCGTATCGGCGTCCTCCATGACCGATGTCAGGAAGGCGATACACTTCATTCCCGGGTGCGGAAACTCCACCAGCACCACGCGTTGGAAATGCATCGACTCGGCCCCCCCGAACGTCATCACGATCTGCTTGGCCAACGTATAAATGGTCTTGACCAGAGGCAGCCTGGTGAACACGCGCTCGAACCACTGGATCATCCGACGGCCAAACACGTTGGCCGTGAGCAGTCCCAGCAGGTACAGCAGGAACAGCGTCAGCAGCACCGCCACCAGCGGCACAATCCAGTCTTTGTAGTCCTGCACCGTCGCCGGCAGAATATTCTTGTTGGCCTCGAGAATGAGCTTGGCCACCCGGTCGGCCAGCGGCTGCGTCGCACCCCGCATCATGTCGAAGATCCACCGGACGATGACGTAGGTCACCCAGATGGGAATGACCGTCACCAGACCGGCGACAATCCGCGTGCGAAGCAGCGTCCGCAGGCCGGGAAACAAACGAACTCGCCGGCGCGAGACCGCGGGGACGGATTCGACTGGATTGGCTGCCTGATCCATGCCCTACGGAACCTTTCGCTAGGCCATCCCCCCCATTTCCATTTCGTGCAGGCTCTTGCCCACCGCCACCATGGGATAGACGTTTTCCTCGCGGTCCACGTGAACGTCCAGGACCACCGGGCCGGGCGTGGCGATCATCTCACGGATGGCATCGTCAAGCTGCTTGGGATCGCGCACTTCGAGTCCCTTGCAGTTGAACGCCTCGGCCACCTTGGCGAAGTTCGGATTGGTCATGGGCGTGGCCATGTACCGCTTCTCGTAGAACAGCTCCTGCCACTGCCGGACCATACCCTGGTAGTGGTTGTTGAGGATCACGATCTTGGCCGGGATCTGGTACTCGGCGGCGGTGGCCAGCTCGTTGCAGGTCATGAGGAAGCTGCCGTCGCCGTCGATGTCGATCACCACCTTGTCGGGGCGGCCGATGGCTGCGCCCAGTGCTGCCGGGAAGCCATAGCCCATGGTCCCCAGCCCGCCCGAGGTGATCATCTGCCGCGGATAGCGCCAGCGATAGAACTGGGCGGCCCACATCTGGTGCTGGCCCACGCCCGTGGTGATGATCGCTTCGCCCTGCGTGATGCGGGCAATCGCCTCGATCGCCTGCTGCGGCTTGATCGTGCCTTCGACTGGGTGGTACTGGAAGGGATAGCGCTGCTTCCACTTGTCGATCTGCTCGAACCAGGCCACCCGCGGCCGATGCTCGACGAGCGGCACGAGTTCCTCCAGAACCGCCTTGGCGTCGCCGACCACCGGAATGTCCACGTCCACGTTCTTGCTGATGCTCGAAGGATCCACGTCAATGTGGATGATCTTCGCGTGCGGGGCGAACGTCTCGAGCTTGCCGGTCACGCGGTCGTCGAAGCGGGCCCCCACCGCGATCAGCAGGTCCGAGGCCTGCACCGCGTAGTTGGCATAGGCGCTGCCGTGCATACCCAGCATGTGCAGCGAGAGTTTGCTGTCCCCCACCTCGTCGAACGCGCCGAGGCCCAGTAGTGTGGTCGTAACGGGAATGTTGCCCTTGCGAGCCAGCTCGCGCAGGTTCTCCGAGGCGTTGGCCGAGATCACGCCGCCGCCCACGTAGAGCACGGGCCGTTCCGACGCGTTGATCGCTTCGGCGGCCAGTCGGATCTGCCGGTCGTTGCCCTTGACCCGCGGTCGATAGCCGGGCAGGTTCAGTTCACCGTCGTTGTTGTAGGCGAAGCTGCTCACCTGCACGTCCTTGGGCAGGTCCACCAACACCGGCCCGGGCCGGCCGGTCCGGGCGATGTGGTAGGCCTCGCGGATGACCCGGGGCAGGTCGCGCACGTCCTTGACCAGGACGTTGTGCTTGGTCACCGGCCGCGTCACGCCCACGACGTCCGCCTCCTGAAAGGCGTCGTTGCCGATGGCCGCCGTCGCCACCTGGCCCGATAAGGCGACCATGGGAATGCTGTCCATGTAAGCCGTCGCCAGAGCGGTCGTCAGATTCGTGGCCCCCGGTCCGCTGGTCACCAGGACCGTTCCCACCTTACCGGTCGCCCGCGAGTAGCCGTCGGCCATGTGCCCGGCACCCTGCTCGCAGCGGGTCAGGATGAACTTGATGGGCGCTCCGTACAGAACGTCGAATGTCGGAAGAATCGCCCCGCCCGGGTAGCCAAACAACACCTCGACGTTCTGCTCGAGCAAGGCCTCCAGCAGAAGTTGAGAACCCTTCTTGGCAACAGGGGTTACGTTCTGAGCGGCTTCAACGGACGGGGCTGCGGGAGCTGGGATGGCGCGCGCGGGTGCTTTGGGCGGCGGCTTGGTCGCCATGGTTTTCTCCTTTCCAATAGGTTTCCATGGAGTCTCCCGTTCGCCACGACCGCCCGCGGCGAACGGGTGAGCCGTACCGGCGGAAAACCGGCCTTGCCCGGAGCCTCCACCCTGAAGACGCCGGACAAGTAGCTCATCGGTTATTCGGTTGTCGGTCCCAGAAGGTTTCCCCCGACACGGGGACACTGAGACATCCGACAATTGTCGTCTATTCCCGCCCGGCAATCAAGTACGGGGTGCCGCATTTTGGTAATCCCGGAATGTGCAGGCCCCCTAGCGGCACTGGGCAGGCTGGAAGCATGCACCGCCAGGGATGCCGGCTGGATGCAGGGATCGGCGAGCCGGTAGAATCCCGGAATGGACCTGAACACGATCGCGATTCGGGAGGAAGCGGGCCGGCACGAGTCCTTGGCGCTGGCCTTGCGGGCGGTGGCCGAGGCGGCCGGCGGCGAGGTGGATTACGACTGCCTCTGCGCGGCCATGGGCGTGTCGTTCGCGGCGGTGTCCGTCAGAGCAGAGCCGGCGCCGGGCTGGTGGATGACCTACGGGCGGGATGCGTTCGTCGAACCGGCGGCGGCGCTGTTTGGTATTCGTCTGCGCAACCTGCAGCCGCCCGCGGTCGGACTGGAGATGACACAGGCCGTCGAGTTTCCGCAACACTTCGAGGCGAGCTACAAGCCGCTCATCCAGCGGGCGCTGGAGAACGGCCAGCCGGTGATCGCCTGGCAGGGCTGGCCCGGCGTGAGCGGGATGTTCTGGGGCGTGATCACCGACGCTTCGGGCGAAGCGATGTCCGGCACGACGATGTGGGCCGGTAGCCCGCACGTGCAGATGGTTTCGCCGGCCGTGCAATGCTACGTGGTTGAGGATTGCACGCCGGGCCTGCCACCGCGTGACCGGTTGCTGGCCATGGCCATGCGGCACGCGGACGCGTACATGAACCGGGCGCCGTTCCAACTGACGGCCGAGGACGGCCTGCCCGCCATGATCACCGGCCCTGCGGCGTTCGACGCGTGGGAGACCTGGCTCAGCGAAACGGAGTTCGGCCCGCCCGATCAGGACGCGTCCTGGCGTGAGCATCGCCAGCACGCGGAGTTCATCGTGAGCAGCTTCCGGTCGGCGGCCGGGTTTCTCCAGTGGATTCGCTCCGCCGCTCCCCGCGAGCGACAGGATGCCGTGGGTGCGATGATCGATGCTTGTCACGAGATTGTCACGCGTCTGACGCCGTCGACCGACGAGGCAGGCGTCCGCGATGCATTCACCTCGGCCGATGGCCGGCAACAATTGCTCGCTGCGGTCCACGTGGCCGAGGCGTGCAATCGACGGCTGGCCCTGATGATCGAGGAGTTCGCCCGCGAAATGTGAATGCGAACGCACACTCCCCGTGGAAACGAGACGGCGGGGGCAAGCCCCACCGCTCTGGAAGCATTCTCTGAACTGAGGGTTCTGATCAGAAGTCGTCGGGAAGCTTCTTCATCTGCTCGAGCGAGAAGACCGGGCCTTCCTTGCAGACGTAGACGGGGCCGCAGTTGCACCGACCGCACTTGCCCACGCCGCACTTCATCCGGTTCTCCAGGCTCGTGTAGATGTCCCGGTCACCAAGGCCCATCTCGGCCAGGACCGGCAGCGTGTTCTTGATCATGATCGGCGGGCCGATGACCAGAGCGACGGCATTCTCGGCGTTGATCTTCGCCCGGGCGGCCACGTGCGGCACGAAACCGACTTCGCCCTTCCAGTCGGGCGTTTCGCCGCCGGGATCGACGCAGCGGATGACCCGCGTCCGTTCGTGTTTCGCCCACTCGTCGAGCTCATCGACGAACACCAGATCGCCCGGCGTGCGTGCGCCGTAAACGATGGTGATCTCGCCGTACTTCTCGCGATTCTCCAGCGCGTACCAGATGGCACAACGAATGGGCGGCATGGCGATTCCGCCGCCAATGAAGATCAGGTTGCGGCCTTCCCACTCTTCCATGGGATAGCTCGTGCCGTACGGACCGCGGAAGCCGATGGTGTCGCCTTCCTCGATCTGCCACAGCGCCTCGGTCACCGCGCCGGTGCGACGGAAGCAGAACTCGATGTAGTCCTTCCAGTTCGAGCTGGAACAGATGTTGAAGGTGGACTCCCCGTAGCCGAACGCCGAGAAGATCCCGAATTGCCCGACGCGGAACGAGAACTCGCGGGCCCGTTGGGCATCGGCAAAGGCGATGCGCACGGACTTGACGTCCGCGGTGTGCTGCTGGACCTTCAAAACAGTCATCAAATCGGGCTGGTAGATGTTAGCAACCATTGAGCTCGTCTCGGTTCCGATTCGCGTTCCTGTCGCCGCGTTGCCGCGTCGCCCCCTCACCGCGTCATTCCTCCGCGGTCTCACACATACTCACTCGGCTCGACCTGTTCGACCCCCTGCATGGCCACGAGCACGGGCAGCACGCCCAGCCCCATGGGGCAGACTCGCGAGCAGTTGCCGCATCCCGTGCAGAGCGTCTCGCCGAATTTGGCCGGATACACCTCGAACTTGTGGTAAATCCGCTGGCGCTGCCGCTGGCTCTGAACGGACCGCGGATTGTGCCCCGATGCGTGGGCGGTGAAGATCGCGAACTGGCAGGTATCCCAGTTCCGCACGCGGGCACCGGTGTTGCCGACCTTCTCGTCGGCAATGTCGAAGCAGTGGCAGGTCGGGCACTCGTAGGCACAGGCGCCGCAGCCGATGCAGCGCATGGTCATGGCCGCCCACTGCGGGCTTTGGAATTCGTTGTTGAGGAACTCGCGAATGGAGTCCAGGTCCAGCCGAATCTCCGGGCCGGGGCCAACCTCACCCACGCGCTCGGACGGTTGGAGCGCGCCGGCGAACAGAGCCTTGCCCTTGTCGGTCAGACAACGCACTTCGTACGTGCCATCACCCAGGTTGAACAGCATGGCGTCCGAACCGCGTTCATCATCGGGGCCCGAGCCCACCGCCGTGCAAAAGCAGTGCGCGTCGTGATCCTGGCAGGCCAGCGTGACCACCGTCGTGAGGTTCCGGCGACGATTGTAGAAGACGTCGCGGTAGTCCCAGTTCATCACCTGGTCGAGGATGGGTAGCGCGGCAGCATCGCACGGACGGGCGGCGATGACGATCTGTTCGGTCTCAGGCAGGGGCGTCTCGACGAGCTCGATCTTGCGGCCCTCGAGCTTGTACCCGTAGAGCTTCTCGTGACGCGGGAAGACGAACTCCTTGATGGAGTTGCGCGGACGGGGCGAGCCGCCGATGCGCAGATCTTCCGCACGACTCAGCCATTGATATAAAACGACGTCGTCGCGCACCTCGGTGGGGCCGGCGACGTGCTTGCCCTGGCCCATCCAGGTGTTGACCAGCTCACGCAAAGCGGTCTCGGCGATGATGGTACTCATATGCGTGTCTCTTTCGTTGCCTTGGCTGGCACAGCGTTCCCGCCGCCGTTGCCGCGGCGAGACGGATCAAGGCCGGCGAAGGTTGAACTTCGCTCAGCCGATAAAGCTCTCCTTGTCCTGTTCGGAGAACGCACCGATGACGGCTTCGGCCTGTGGGTCGTAGCCGGCTCGATAGCCGAAGTTCTCCTCAGCCGCCCTGGCCAGCGATAGATTGAGCAGCCGCAGGTCGATGCCCGCCGGGCAGGCCCGGGTGCACTCGTCGCAACCGATGCACCGGCCGGCCAAATGGAACGCCCGCGTGATGTGCCAGGCGTAGTTGCCCTTCAGGCTCGCCGACGTACTCACGCGGGTCGGCCGATTCTTGTCCACCACGCACTGCTCGCAATAGCACAACGGGCAGACTTGGCGGCACGCGTAGCACTTGATGCAGCGCTCGAACTCTTCCTGCCAGAAGGCCATCCGCTCTTCGGGCGTCTGGTCCATGAACGCGTCGAGATCCGAATAGCGCCAGGCCGCGGTCACCGGTCCGCTATCCGTCTCGCCGAGCGTGATATCCACGCCGGGCGGCATGTGCACGTCGCACACCTTGCACTTGGCGGCGGTGGCCGCCCGCGGATCCTGCCCGTCGACGGGGTGTCCGCCGATCACGCCCTGGCAGGCCACGCCGATCACCACGATCTGCGACCGGTCGATCTGCGACTCTTTTTCGAGCACGATCAGGGCCTTGGCGTCGCAGCCCTTGACGATGATCGCCGGCCGTCCCAGCGCTTTGACTTCCTTGCGCGTCAGGTACGTCGTGAGGTTCATCACGCACTGGGCGTTCCAAACGAGCTGGCCGACCTCGTCGGGCGCGGTCACGAAAACCGGGTATGGCGGCAGTTCCGGGTGTTTCTGCCCGTAGCCGATGACCACGTCCACCTTGCCCGTTTCGAGCAGCTCGCGACACGTCTTTTGCAGCCGCTGAATCATCACGACGCCTCACAGATTCGCTTGTACGCCCGGTACGGCCCCATTTGCCGCGTCTTTTCCGTGATCTCCGAGATCACCTGCTGGAACTTGCGCCCTTCGGCGGCCGAGATCCACGTGAAGTGGATACGATCCATCTCGATCCCCAGCGTGTTGAGCAGTTCGCGGAACAACATCCACCGGCGACGGGCGTGATAGTTACCCGAGGTGTAATGGCAGTCGCCCGGATGGCAGCCCGAAACGAGCACGGCGTCAGCCCCGACCTCGAACGCCTTGACGATGAGGTTGAAGTCGATACGGCCCGTGCAAGGCAGCCGGATGATGCGCACGTTCGCCGGGTACTCCAGGCGGTTGGTTCCGGCCAGGTCGGCGCCCAGATATGTGCACCAGTTGCACACGTAGGCGATGATCTTCGGCTCGAAGCTGCCTTCCTGCGTGTCTAGATGTTGTTTCTGCGTCATGTTCACTCATTTCCGGAGGCATCGAGGCGAAACATCCGCGCCCGGCGTTCCCCGCTTCCTCCCGTCATCCCTCACGCGAGGCTGTCCACCATCGCGTACACCTGCTGCTCGGTGAAGCCCTCGAGTTCCGCGCACTTGGAGGGGCAGATCGCCACGCACGTCCCGCAGCCCATGCACAGGCCCGGGTTCACGCGAGCCGTCCGCTTGATGAGCTTGCCGTTGCGATCCTTGATCTCCGCCCGCTCGATGGCGTTGTAGGGGCAGGCTCTGGCGCAGTTGAAACAGGCCGCGCACAACCGCTCGTCGATGCGGGCGATTTCCGGCTCGCGGGTGATCTCCTGCTGGCTGAACATGACCAGCACCTTGCCCGCGGCGGCGGTTGCCTGGGCCACCGACTCAGGAATGTCCTTGGGCCCCTGGCACGCGCCGCACACGAACACGCCGGCGGCATTGGTCTCGACCGGCCGGAGCTTCGGATGCGACTCGGACAAGAAGCCGTGCTCGTCGTATCCCACGTTGAGTTTCTGGGCGAGTTTCTCGACGCCATCGGCGGGCCGCATGGCCGTGGCCAGTACGACCAGATCGGCTTCGACGGTCACGGGCTCGCCGGCCAGCGTGTCCACGCCACGGACAATGAGCTTGCCGCCCTGTTCCGTGATCTTGGACACGCGGCCGCGGTGATAATGGGCGCCGTCCTGCTCGATGGCCCGGCGGACAAACTCGTCATAGTTCTTTCCGCCCGCGCGGATGTCCATGTAGAACACATGAGCTTGCCCGTCGTGGACCTTGTGCTTGTACAACATGGCGTGCTTGGCGTTGTACATGCAACAAATCTTGGAGCAGTACGACATGCCTTTGGCGTTGTCGCGCGAGCCCACACAACTGATAAAAACGACGGTCTTGGGTTCCTTGCCGTCGGAAGGCCGTTTGAGTTCGCCGCCGGTCGGGCCGCTGGCCGAGACCAGCCGCTCGAACTGTAGCGAATCGATGACGTCCTTGTATTGCCCGTAGCCGTACTCGCCGTAGCCGGCCAGCTTGGCGTCGTCCTGTTCCTTGCCGATGTTCCAGAGCCGATAGCCCGTGGCCACCACGACCGCCCCCACCGGCTCGGTCACCAGTTCGTCGGCGTCCTGGAAGTTGATGGCCCCGGCCGCGCACTTCTTCGCGCACAGCCCGCACTTGCCCTTGGTCAGCATGAGGCAGGCGTTGGCGTCGATCACCGGACGCGCGGGCACGGCCTGCGGGAAGGGCACGTAGATGGCCGTGCGGTTGCCCATGCCGTAATCGAATTCGCTGGGCGTCTTCTTGTTGGGGCACGCATTCCAGCAGGCTCCGCAACCCGTGCACTTTTTCATGTCCACGTAGCGGGCCCGCTTGCGGATGGTGACGATGAAGTTGCCGACGAAGCCGTCGACCGACTCGACCTGCGAGTAGGTGTACAACTTGATCTTCGGATGCTGGCCCACGTCCACCATGCGAGGCGTGAGGATGCACTGCGAGCAGTCGAGCGTGGGAAAGGTCTCGGACAGCCCGGCCATCTTGCCGCCGATGCTCGGTTCGCGCTCCACGAGCACCACCTCGTGGCCGGCGTCGGCGATATCGAGAGCGGCCTGGATGCCGGCCACGCCGCCGCCGATGACCAGCGCTCGCCTGGTGAGCGGCACGCGGATGGGTGACAGGGCGTGGTTCCGCATGACCTTGGCCACCGACATGCGAACAAGATCCACCGCCTTGGCCGTCGCCGCGGCTTTGTCGTGGTGTACCCACGAGCAGTGCTCGCGAATATTGGCCATCTCGACGAGGTACGGGTTGAGTCCCTCAGCCTGAGCGGCCTTGCGGAACGTCCGGAGGTGCATGTGCGGCGAGCACGAGGCGATGACGATGCCGGTCAACCGCTCCTCACGGATCTTCTCGCGGATGGTGTTCTGCCCGGGATCCGAGCACATGTACTTGTAGGTGAGGCTGCAGCGCACACCCGGGACGTCGGCAATCTGCCGGGCCACTTCTTCGACATCAACCGTGCGGCTGATGTTCTCACCGCAATAGCAAACAAACACACCAATCCTGGCCATGACGTCCCTTCCACATCCTTGAACGCGTGTTCAATGTTCGTCCACGCGGATCATTCGTACGAGTGCGTCCGCGGCTCACTGCCCACGACTCGCCAGACCGCTCGCCGCGACAAAGTGCCGGTCGATCCCCAACTCACTCTCCTGCAATCCGAATGCCAAACCCACCAGGTCGGACAGATAAAACACGGGCAGGTTGTGCACGACGCCGAACCGGCGCTCGACGTCCGCCTGTTTCATGTCCAGATTCACATGGCACATCGGACAGGCCACGACCAGGCAGTTGGCCCCGTGAGCGGCGGCATCGCTGAGGATCCGATGCGACAGTTCGAGCACGGTCTGCTCGTTGCACATGGTCATGCCCGCGCCGCAGCATTCGGTCTTGTAATTCCACTCGACGGGAGCAGCTCCCAGTTCGCGCAGAATCGTCTCCATCGAGGTCGGATGCTCGGCATCGTCAAACCGCAGTGTCTCCGGCGGGCGGGTGAGAAGGCATCCGTAGTAGCAGGCCGGCTTGAACTCGGTCAGCGCCCGCACCTGCTTGGTTCGCAAGGCCTCGCTGCCGGCCTTCTGCAGAACCTGGATGAGGTTGACCACCTGCGTGCGGCCCTGGACCTTCAGCTCGACGATGTCCGACATCTCGTCGCGGAGTTTGGAATCGGCGGCGATCGCCCGCGACGCCTTGATCAGTTGGGCCGAGCACATGGGGCAGGGCGCGAGCATCTCGGCGAAACCGTCGCGCTCGGCGATGGCCAGATTTCGCGCCGGCAACGCCACGGCGAGCTTGTGATTCAGCGAATGGGCCGCGGTCGCCCCACAGCAGATCCAGTCGTCCAGCTCGCATAATTGCACGCCCAGCGCTCCCAGGCAGGCCCGTACCGACTGTTCGTAGTCGTTCGAGGAGCCGTGGAGTGCACAACCGGGATAGTAGCCGATGTTCATTGGAAAAAGCTTTGAGCTATAGGCTATGAGCTATAAGCCAGAAAAAACAAGACTACGACGCACACTTCGCGAAGATCCGCTGAACCACGTCGCGATCGCGAACCTTCTCGCCTTTCAGATGGAACTTGCCCCGCTGGATCATCTTGGGGCCCAGCATGGCGTCCTTGAACAACAGCGGCACGCTGAAGTCCTTCGCGAAGGCCTTGGTCTTGAACCAGGCGATCAGCTCCAGCTCATTCAGCCGCCCGTAACGCCGAATGTTGTCGAGGAACGCCTGCTGGAACACGACGGTTCTCATCTGCTCGGACGCGGGGTTTCCGCTCCGGGCGGCGAGCTCGCGAAGAGCGTCCATAATGCCGGCACAGTCCACCGATTTCGGACAGCGGGTCGAGCAGGTCTGACAGGACACGCACAACCAGATGGATTGGGCTCGCATGGCCTTGTCCATCCGGCCCAACTGCACGAGCCGGATCAACTGGTTGGGCAGCACGTCCATGTGCTCGCCCATGGGACAGCCGGCCGAGCACTTGCCGCACTGATAGCAGTGGCTCACGTTCGTGTGAGCGATCTGCTCGACCGGATTTTCTTGTTGTACTGCTTGCATTTCACTCCGCTCTTTCCCGCGTCATCGCCAGCGGACGGACGCGGCTCAAATCGCGCTCATTTGCCGGACCAGATGCTCGGCCAGCATGGCCGCCGTCCGCTCTTCCACTTTGAACGGGCTTCCCTTGCCTTTGTCCGGCTGCACCACGAAGGTCACCACCTTGGCCGCCTCATCACCGGTGACGCCCACGTACTCGCCCTTGGTGTACTGCACGAGCGAGCCGGGCAACCGGCCCATGTCGCGGGCCAGGAGGACGATCACCCGGTCGTATGAGCTGGCCGCTTTCATGACCTTGATCGGGCTGATGGTGCTGCTGCCCAGTGTGGTCTCGACGGGCAGGGTCAGCTCGAGCAGCTTGCGGCGAACGTACCGGCCCAGGCCGGCATCCTTCTGCAACAAGCCGCCTTCGGCGAGCAGGCAAACCTTCAGGCCCGCCCGGTTGGTGATGCAGATCTTGCTCACGTAGTCCAGCGCACCGGTGCCCGCTTCCTTGCCGGCGGCATGGACCTGCGACCGGAACGCAGCGTCCAGAATGTCCACGATCTCGCCGTCCACGAACGGCTGAATCGCGTAGAAGAAGATCTTGTGACGGCGGTAATCGGCTTCCCACCGGGCGTCGGGCGCGGCCAGCACGACAATCTTGGCCGATGGCGCCAGCGTGTTGATGCGCTCGACGATGACCGCGCCTTTGCCGCGGAACGATCGCGAATCGAGGATGACCAGCACACCGTTCAGCTCAGCGGCCAGGCGGTCGTCCCAGTCGGCCAGACTGCGAACCTGGCAGCCCAGGGCTGCGAGTTTCTGCGATTGCTCACGGGCCGCGGATTCGTCGGCATTCAGCAGAAGCACGCGGCGATACCGGCAGTGCACTTCCTCTTCAGCCAGGCGCGTCGGCGAGATACTGGCCACCCAGCCGGTTCGGCCTTCCGCATCGGCCAGAGCCGCCGGGTTGTCCGCCAGCGCGGAGTTGATCGCACAGACCACGCCGGAAACCGGCGCGGGCACGGTGCGCACGCTGCCGTCGGCCATCACCAGACCGGCCATGGGCAGGCCCTGATAGACGACCTCGCCCATCTGCGGCAGGCGCACTGACTGAACCGCGGCGGCCACCGATCGGCCGACCATGGGCCCGACGAGCAGTTCGCCGTCGTCATCGGGCAGCATCCAGGTCTCTTCCCAGAACAGCAGACCCTTGGTGTCCGGCGTCCACTGCGACACGCCGCTGTTTGACGTGGCCGGCACCTCAATCGCGGGTGCTGCGCTTCGGGGCCGGACCAGCCGCTGCACGGATTCGGTGATTTCTTCTGGTGTAAACGGCTTGGTGATGTAGTCGGCCGCCCCCAACCGAACCGCCGACGTCGCGTTCGGAATGCTCGGATGTCCGGTGATGAAGATGACCGGAACATCGGGCTTGCGCTTACGAAGGTGCTCGAGGAACTCGATGCCGTCCATCGAAGGCATCGAGATGTCAAGCAGGATGGCATCGTAGTGTCGTTCGCTGGCCAGCGTCAGGCCTTCGCGCGGCTCCTTGCTGGTTTCGACCTGGTATCCCTGGCGGGAAAGGACGCGCTGGCAGCCCTGGCAGATGACTTCCTCGTCATCCACGATGAGAAGTGTCGGATCGGTTGACATGAGCAGGCTCCCTCAAAGTGTTCGCACGCCTTAGGTCCGGCCTTGCATCATGCGTGCCAACCCGATTTGTGGACCATCTGGAGTGATTTGGCGGGAAAAGCGAGGGAAAAACTGCTTTTCGGACCCTCCGGACTGTATTGCGGAAATATACAGTGTACAGAGCGAGGATTCAGTGCGGGGTATACAGAGGGGCGCGACCTCTACAGCCGGCGCACGGCGGCGCCGGGCAGAAACATAGGACGTTCCGCCCTTACGGTGCGATCTCGGACGTCAGTCCATAGCGTCGCATGAGGGCGTGGAAGTTGGTTCGCTGCATGCCGACCTGCTCGGCGGCCCGGCTGACGTTCCCTTCCGACCGCTGCAAGGCCCCCATGAGGAAACGGCGCTCGAGATCCTGGACCGCGCTGTCCCGGACCTGCTGCTTGAGCCGCTTGAACTCCTCCCAGGTGGTCGGGATGGACGTGATCGTCGGCCGAGGCGGAGCCTGGCGAATCTCGGCCGGCAAGTGGCGGACTTCGATGCGGTCGGCGTCGCACAGGATGGCCATGCGCTCCACGATGTTGCGTAACTCGCGGACGTTGCCCGGCCAGTGGTAGCTTTCCATGCAAGCCATGGCCTCGGGCGAGAAGCCCTTGACCTCGACGTTGTTCTTGCGGCAGAAGCGGTCGAGGAAGGACATGGCCAGCCGAGGCACGTCGCCCTGCCGTTCGCGAAGGGGAGGCAGGTAAATGGGCACGACGTTCAGCCGGTAATAGAGGTCCTCGCGGAACGTGCCCTCTTCCACCATCTCGGACAGCTCGCGATTCGTCGCCGCCACCAGCCGAATGTCCACTTCGCGTTCGGTGGTGTCGCCCACCATCTTGACCCGCTTGGTTTCCAGTACCCGCAGCAGCTTGCCCTGCGTTTCCATGCTCAGGCTGGCCACCTCGTCAAGGAAGAGCGTCCCCTTGTTGGCGGCCTCGAACAAACCCTGCTTGGTGGCGATGGCCCCGGTGAACGAGCCCTTCACGTGTCCGAAGAGCTCGCTCTTGAGCAGGCTGGGCGCCAGGGCGCTGCAATCACATCCCACCAGGGCGTGGTCCTTGCGCCGGCTCAACCGGTGAATGGCCCGCACGACCATCTCCTTGCCCGTACCGCTCTCGCCGGTGACCAGAACCGTACCGTCGGTCGGAGCGACGCGACGGATCAGCGAGAAAACCCGCTCCATGGGCCGGCTCTCGCCGATGATGCCTTCCAGCCCTCGCTGCATTTCCAGCTCCTGGCGAAGGGAGGCGTTCTCGCGGACCAGCGTCGAGCGTTCCCAGACCTTCTTGAGCACCATCTTGAGCTGGTTGGGCGAGAACGGCTTGGAGATGTAGTCGGCCGCCCCTTCCTTCATGGCCTCGACGGCCGTTTCGACGGTGGAGTGGCCGGTGACGATCACCACCTCGCTCGAAACGCCGGCGGCCCGCAGGTGCTTGAGAATCTCGATCCCGCCAAGGCCCGGCATCATGAGATCCACCAGGATCAGATCGAAGCCGCCGGTCAGGGCCATGTTCAGTCCCGCCTGGGGATCCTGGCAGCACTCGACCTGGTGGCCGTCAGCGGACAGCGTTCGCTGGCAGGCCAAGCCCACCACCATCTCGTCGTCAATAACGAGGATGCGCTGCGGGGCGGGGATGACGGTCTGCTCCGGGCTGGTGCTCATGGGTGCCTCTGACACGTACGTCCGGTCTCCATCTCGATCCGCGCGGGCCAGGAGCCCGCGGCTTGCTCATGGCTCGTTTGCGTTGGCGATGAGCGCCTCCTCATTATCCGGCGCCGCAGGCTCTTCGCCAAACGGCAAGGCCACCGTGAACGTAGCCCCTCGCCCCTCCTCGCTCTCGACGCTCAGCACGCCCCCGTGCTGCTGGACGATCCGATGGCTGACGCTCAATCCCAGACCGGTGCTCTTGCCCGCCGGCTTGGTCGTGAAGAAGGGATCGAAAATCCGGTCCAGGTGTTCCTTGGGGATCCCGCAGCCGGTATCGGCAATGCTCAGCATCACGTCCCGCTCACGAGACAGCGTGCTGATCGTCAGGTCGCCCCCGTCGGGCATGGCTTCGCCGGCGTTCAGGGCCAGATTCAGGACGACCTGCTGCAACTGGTTGCGGTCGCCATACACAGGCGGAAGATTCTCGTCCAGGTGCTCTTCTATCCGGATCTTCTTGAACTGCGATTGGCTGGCAATCAGCCGCACCGTCTGACGCACCACCTGGTTCAAATCGACCATGGCCTTGTTCGCGGGCCGTTCTCGGGCAAAGTCCAGGAGGCTGCCGACGATTTCGCCCACTCGTGTAGTCTCGTGGATGATGACGTCCAGGTCCTGCCGATCCTGGGCATCCATGTTGGACTTCTCGCGAAGCAGGTGAGCAAACGTCAGCACGCCGGTGAGTGGGTTGTTGATCTCATGGGCCACGCCCGCGGCCAGTCGGCCGATGGAGGCCAGCTTCTCGCTCTGGTTGATCTGCCGGCTGGTGGTCTCTTCCAGCTTCTTCTCGCGAAGGGCGACGGCATCGGCCATGTTGTTGACCGCCCGGCACAACTCACCCATCTCGCCGGGCGGACAATGCTCGACGCGGGCCGTCAGATCGCCCGCCACCACTTTCCGCGACATTTCGATCAGCCCGCCGATGGGCCGCAACACCCGCTTGGTCACCACGAACATCAACACGAGGCAGGCCGCGCTGGCCGCCCCCACCATCACGAGGAAGCCAGTGACGAGCAGGTTGTGCCGGTTGCTGAACGGCGCTTCGAGCAGCCCGACGTACAGGGCGCCGATGGTGCGGCCGGACGGATCCTTGATGGGCTCATACGCACTGATGTAGTGATCATTCACCACGAAAGCCCGGTCCGCGTAAGTCTGCCCCGCTTCCAACACGCGTCGATACACCGCGTCGCTCATGCGGGTGCCCACCGCTCGCTCGCCGTGCTCATCGCGCACGTTGGTGCTGATGCGCACATCCTGCTGAAAGAGCGTCACCGTGCCCACCGGCTTACCGCCGTAGAGTTCGTGCGGGAAGACCTGGTCGCGAATGCGGTCGACGAGTTCGTGGCGGTGGTTGAGGAGGTTGGCCGCGTAGAGAAGGCCGACCATTCTATGGGTCCGATCGAACAGCGGAACGGCGGCGGCCAGCGCGAGCGCGTCTTGCCGAACCGTGTCGGTCGTCGACCGGGCCGCCGGCGTGTCGCGCAACTTCACCTCGGCCTGATGAACCAGGCCGGCCCCCTCTTGTTCGAGGACCGCCCGATTCAAGAGCACGGTCCCGCTGAAGGCCGTTCCCTTGGCGATGGCGGCCTCCAGCACGGGATCGCCGGCCAGCGATCCGCCTCCCGCGGCGTCCTGGCGGGCGCGACACAGCACGCGGCCATCCGGCGCCACCGCGTCGAGCACGTCCATTTCGCCACGCTCATACAACGCATGCAGCAGCGGAACCAGTGCATCGGTGTCACCTGCTGCTACGGCTCGCGCGAGATCCTCGTTCAGCGCAGCGCCGTCGAGCAAGCGAGCGACCCCCATAATCTGGCAGGCGTACGCCGCGCGGGCCGAGTTCAGGTCCAGTCGGACCCGGCTCTGGATCTCCCGAAGCCAGACCTTCCCCAGATGCTTGACGGTGGCGAACGAAAGCAGGCTGTTGAGCACGAGGACGACCGCGATGAACCCCATGGTCAACTTAAAACGAATGGTCATTTCATCACGGCTCCGCACCTGAGGATTTTGGCCCAGCGGCAGGGCAAGAAGTCAGATCATCTGATTATTCAGATTTCGCGACCTCGCGCCAAAACCGAACACATGTTCCGATTCCAGGATACAGAAAGACCTTACTCCTTATACAGTGTATACGTCGACAATACAGGAACTGGCCTGAGAATCCGGCCATTTCGTGCATCATAGATTCAATCTGTCCACCCAAAACGCAATTTGACGCCATCGCCCGCGGGTCTGTGCCCACATCCGGCTCTCGCCGAGCTTTGGCACACCACTTGCTCGTGAAAAAAGGCACAAACAATCCCCTGCCAGCCGGACTTGCACAGGCCTGAGTGGTATGGAATCAGGCTTGGGGGTTATGGCCGAGTCTCAGCAGGTTCGGAGCAGCCAACAGGCGATGAGGAGGCTTTGTGATCGCGTTTGATATCGAGCCCATCTTACAGAATCACCCGGACGCCGGCCGGGACAGCCTGATTCCGATTCTGCAGGAAGTGCAGGCCCGCCACGGGTACTTGTCGCGGGAGGCCGTGGTTCGGGTGGGCGAACACCTGCGGTTGCCGGCCAGCAAGATTTACGGCGTGGCCACCTTCTACAACCAGTTCCGATTCCAGCCGCAAGGCCGCTTCCACATCCAGGTGTGTCGCGGCACGGCCTGCCACGTGAAGGGCTCGGCCGCGGTCCTCGACGCCATCCAGCGCAGTCTCAAGATCGAGGCGGGACAGACCACGCGCGACGGTCTGTTCAGCCTGGAAGTGGTGGCCTGCATCGGCGCGTGCGGCCTGGCCCCGGTGATCTCCATCAACGGCGAGTTCCATGCCGGCGTCACCACGAAGAAGGTGGAGCAAATTCTGGATTCCTATCGAAAGCGAGCAAGCGAAAATGGCAAAGGCGAAGCGGCCTAAGGCTGAGAATAGTTGCGGCTGTGCGGAGAAGGCGGCCGAGTCGTGCTGCAACAACTCAGCCGACTCCATCATCGCGGTGTTGAGCCGAACCGATGAGGAGCTGGGGCCCGAGTGGCAGACCCGGCTGGCCGATCTGCGGCGCGAACGGGTGTCTCGCCCGACGATCTTCGTCGGCACGGGCACCTGCGGACTGGGGGCGGGCGCCCGCCAGACCGTCGATGCCATCAAGAATTATCTGCAGGAAAAGAAGGTCGAAGCGGACATTGTGGAAGTAGGTTGCATCGGCCTGTGCTCGGCTGAACCCATCGTGGACGTGCAACTGCCGGGCCGTACCCGCGCTTCGTTCCGCGGTATCACCCAGGAAAAAGTCACCCCATTGTTGGATGGCGTCTTCGCCGGCACCATCCCCGCGGAACTGGCGTTGGGTCAGCATCGCCCGGCCGAGAAGGCCTCGCTGCAGCCTTGGGCCGACATGCCCTACCTGGACGAGCACCCGTTCTTTGCTCCGCAGATGCGGTGGGTGCTGGCCAACTGCGGCATCATCGATCCCAAGAACATCGATGAGTACATCGCCATGGGCGGTTACCGGTCGGTGGCTCGCATCCTCAAGACCATGTCCGGCGAGGAAGTCTGCGACATGGTCGAGGCCAGCGGTCTGCGAGGACGCGGCGGCGGCGGCTTCCCCACGGGCAAGAAGTGGAAGTTCGCCCGGGCGGCCCACGGGGACCAGAAATACCTCGTGTGCAACGCCGACGAGGGCGACCCCGGGGCGTTCATGGACCGGGCGGTGATCGAAGGCGATCCGCACCGGTTGATAGAGGGCATGATCCTGGCCGCCTACGGCATCGGCGCTTCGTTCGCGTATGTGTACATCCGGGCCGAGTATCCGCTGGCCATCGAGCACCTGCAGCGGGCGATCGCCCAGGCCAAGGAGTACGGCCTGCTGGGCAAGAACATCCTGGGCAGCGACTTCAGCCTCGATATTAAGATCAAGATGGGGGCGGGCGCGTTCGTGTGCGGCGAAGAGACCGCATTGATTCACAGCATCGAGGGAAAACGCGGCATGCCGCGCCCACGCCCCCCCTTCCCGGCCGTCAAAGGCCTGATGGGCAAGCCCACCGTCATCAACAACGTCGAGACGTTGGCGAACGTGCCGGTGATCGCCGCCCGCGGCGCCGCCGCGTTCAGTGCGGTCGGCACCGACACCAGCAAGGGAACCAAGGTCTTCGCGCTGTCGGGCAAGGTCGCCCGCACGGGCCTGGTGGAAGTGGCCATGGGCACCACCATCCGGCAGATCGTGTTCGACATCGGCGGGGGTATTCCCAACGGCAAGCGATACAAGGCGGTGCAGATCGGCGGGCCTTCCGGCGGCTGCATTCCCTCGCAGCACCTGGACATCGACGTCAACTACGAATCGCTTAAGACAGTGGGAGCCATGATGGGCTCGGGCGGACTCGTCGTGATGGACGAGGACACCTGCATGGTGGACGTGGCCAAGTTCTTCATGGACTTCATCCAGCGGGAAAGCTGCGGCAAGTGCATCCCCTGCCGGGAAGGCACGCGGCGGCTGCTGGAGACGCTCAAGCGGATCACCCGGGGCGAGAAGAACGAGAAAAACTTCGACGCCCTGCATCGGTTCCAGAGTGTGATGGCCATGCCGCGGCTGGCCCAGGTCATCCGCGAGACGAGCCTGTGCGGGCTGGGGCAGACCGCTCCCAACCCCGTGCTCAGCACGCTGCGGTGGTTCCGTGACGAGTACGAGGCACATATTTACGACCGCAAGTGCCCGGCCGGCGTATGCCGCGAGCTGCTGACTTACCGGATCGAGGCCGAGAAGTGCAAGGGCTGCACGCTGTGCGCCAAGCGCTGCCCGGCCGAAGCGATCGTCGGTTCGGTCAAGAATCCGCATTACATCGTCATGGACAAGTGCATCGGCTGCGGAACGTGCATCGACGCCTGCCGGTTCAACGCGATCGTCAAAGAGTAAGCAACGAGCCGCGGGTTTCAGCCCGCGCGGAATTCCGTAGAGCAAGCATCCGTGATCCAAGGCCCGCGCGGGGTTGAAGCCCGCGGCTCGAGTCAAGGGGTTTTCGTAATGGTAAACATTGAAGTCAACGGGCGAACGGTTCAGGCGGAACAGGGCGAGATGCTCTTGCCCGTGCTTCGGCGGGCCGGCGTGAAGATACCGACTCTGTGCCACATGGAGGGCCTGCTGCCCAGCGGGGCCTGCCGCATGTGCGTGGTCGAGGTCGAAGGGGCTCCCAACCTGACCCCGAGCTGTGCGTTCCCGGTCAGCGAGGGCATGAAGATCAAGACGCACTCGCCGCGTGCGGTGCGGGCCCGCAAGACCATCGTGGAACTGCTCCTGGCCGATCATCCCGATGACTGCCTGTACTGCGTGCGCAACAACAACTGCCAGCTGCAGGATCTGGCCGAGGAGTTGGGCGTTCGCCAGCGGCGGTACGCGGGCGAGAAGAGCAAGTGGAAGCCCGACGTGTCCAGCCCGTCGCTCGTCCGCGACCCGGCCAAGTGCATCCTGTGCGGCAAGTGCGTGCGAGTGTGCGAAGAGATCCAGGGCGTGGCCGCCATCGACTTCGTCGGCCGAGGCTCCAACACCCGCATCGGCACGGCGTTCGAGGAAGGGCTCAACCTGTCGAGCTGCGTCTACTGCGGCCAGTGCATCAACGTCTGCCCCACCGGCGCCCTCCGCGAGCAGAGCCACCTCAAGGAGGTCATCGACGCCATCAACGATCCGGAGCGCATGGTGGTCGTGCAGCACGCCCCGGCGGTCAGCGTGACGCTGGGCGAATTGCTGGGGCTCCCGGCGGGCATGGACGTGGCCGGCGTGATGACCGCGGCCCTGCGGCGCCTGGGCTTCGACCGCGTGTTCGACACCGGCTTTAGCGCCGACCTGACCATCATGGAAGAGGCCTCCGAGCTTGTGCACCGTATCCAGAACGGAGGCAAGCTGCCCATGATGACCAGCTGCTCGCCGGGCTGGATCAAGTTCGTCGAATCGTTTTATCCGGACCTGATGCCGAATCTGTCCACCTGCAAGAGCCCGCAGCAGATGCTCGGCGCGGTGGTGAAGAGTTATTTCGCCCAGCGCGAGGGAATCGATCCGAAGAAGATATTCAGCGTCAGCATCATGCCGTGCACGGCCAAGAAGTTCGAGGCCGGACGGCCGGAGATGACCCAGCACGGCCTGCCCGACATCGACGCGGTCCTGACCACCCGCGAGCTGGCACGGTTGATCCGCATGCGAGGCATCGACCTGGCCGCGCTGGAGCCGGACACCGCCGACACGCCGTTCGGCGAACGGACCACGGCGGGCAAGCTGTTTGGAGCCAGCGGCGGCGTCATGGAAGCGGCCATTCGCACGGCGTACTGGATGATCACCGGCAAAGAGCTGGGCAATCTGAAAGTCGAGGCGGTGCGTGGACTCGACGGCGTGAAAGAAGCCCGGCTGGACATCAACGGTCTGAACGTGGGCGTGGCCGTGGTCAGCAGCCTGGGCAACGCCCGCAAGCTGATGGACGAGGTGCGGGCGGGCCGCAGCGACCTGCACTTCATCGAAGTGATGACCTGCCCGGGCGGATGCATCGCGGGCGGCGGCCAGCCCATCGGCGCCGAGCGCGACGCCATCCGGGCGAGAATGAAGGCGCTGTACGCGATCGACGACACGGAGGCCGTGCGAACGTCGCATGCGAACGCCGCCGTCAAACGGCTCTATGACGAGTTCCTCGTCAAGCCGCTCGGCGAAAAGAGCCACCACCTGCTCCACACGCACTACACGGCCCGCAAAGTGCTGGTCTGAGCAGCGGGTCACGTCGGCGGGCTGGCCGGCCTCGCACGACGAAGTGCGAACGGGAAGCGACAACGTATCGGATGCACCGAGAAGATTGACCCCGCATGGGGACGGAGAGCACGACGATGATCAACCTGGCCGAGGACGTGAAGTTCAAGGATCGCAAGACGGTCCTCCTGGTGGACGATGACCCGGATTTCCTGATGCAGCAGAAGGTTCTGCTCGAGCAGGCCGGCTACAACGTATTGCCTGCTCAGGGAGAGGCGGCGGCGGAAGAAGTGCTCAGGGAACATCGGCCCGACCTGGCCGTCCTGGACGTCATGATGGAGAAGATGGACGGCGGGTTCGTTCTGTCGCATCGCATCAAGAAGAATGACCCCTCGATTCCCGTGATTCTCATCACGTCGGTCTCGAGCGAGACCGGAATCGACTTCGACACCGCCACCGCCGAGGAGCGGTCGTGGGTCAAGGCCGACGCCCTGCTGTCCAAGCCGGTGCGGTTCGAGCAGCTGACCCGCGAGATCGACCGGCTGTTGAAGTAGTGGTTTGGCGGGCGTCACGCCCACCCGAGGCGGATCAGCTACCCGCCCCGAAGTCCCCAGGGCTCAGGTCCCGGGGGCTTGGCCAAAGAAGCTATCCCCGAGATCGGGATCCATGCGTTTTGGATGCCGGGTTCCCGGGGTTTGGAACACCGCAGAACGCCGAGAGTGTGGAGGGCAAGACGTTCCTCATCCTCCCACTCTTTCCTCCCCTCTCGGCTCTTCTGTTTGCCCGCGGCTACCCGGGCGATATCATCTCCGGTATAGCCGTGAAAGCGAAGAACCGCCCATGAAAGCGCAATCGACCTCATCCCAGACCGGTGCCACGGTCGCCATCAACGCCGAACAGATCGAACACATTCTCGCCACCCATCGCCGGTGCGACGCCGTCCTCGTCCGCGAGGTTCTGGCCAAGGCGGCCGAGCACAAAGGGTTGGACGCCCGGCAGGTGGCGGCCCTCATGTCGATCAGCGACCCGGAGCTGTTGCACGAGCTGTTCGAGACGGCACGGAAGGTCAAGCAGGAAATTTACGGGTCACGGCTGGTGCTGTTCGCCCCGCTGTATATCTCGAACCTCTGTTCGAACGAGTGCCTCTATTGTGCTTTCCGGGCCAAGAGCAAAGGAGTCAAGCGGCGGGCCCTCACGCAGGAGGAGATCGCCCGCGAGACGCGCATCCTGGTCGAGCAGGGTCACAAGCGCATCCTGATCGTGGCCGGCGAGTCGTATCCCCGTGAGGGGCTCAAGTACGTCCTGGACGCCATTGAAACCGTGTACAACACGCGAAGCGGGCGGGGCGAGATTCGCCGCGTCAACGTCAACCTGGCGCCGCTGAGCGTGGACGAGTTCCGCCAGCTCAAGGCCGCCAACATCGGCACGTATCAGTTGTTCCAGGAGACCTACCACCGCGAGACGTACGCGCAGATGCACGTGGCCGGCCCCAAGAAGGACTACGATTGGCGGATCTCGGCTATGGACCGGGCCATGGAGGCGGGCATCGACGACGTGGGCATCGGCGTGCTCTTCGGTCTGTTCGACTGGCGGTTTGAGGTGCTGGCCATGATGCAGCACATCGCCCACCTGGAAGCCAAGTTCGGCGTCGGGCCGCACACCATCAGCGTGCCCCGGCTCGAGCCGGCGGTGGACTCGGTCATCGCCAGCCAGCCCCCGCATGCCGTCTCCGACATCGACTTCCGCAAGATCGTCGCGATTCTGCGACTGGCGGTCCCCTATACCGGGATCATCATGTCCACCCGCGAGACGCCTAACATACGACGGGAGTCGTTCGCGCTGGGCGTGTCGCAGATTTCCGCCGGCAGCCGGACGAACCCCGGCGGTTATTCGCACGATGATAACGAGGGCGACGAAAGCCAGTTCCAGCTCGGCGATCACCGCCCGCTCGACGAGGTCGTGCGGGACGTGGCAGAACTGGGCTACATCCCGTCGTTCTGCACGGCGTGTTACCGGCTGGGCCGGACCGGTCAGGATTTCATGGACCTGGCCAAGCCTGGCGACATCAAGGAACATTGCGACCCCAATGCGTTGTCCACCTTCCTGGAGTATCTGGAGGACTACGCGTCGCCGGCCACTCGGGCGGTCGGCGAGAAGCGAATCGCCGAAGCGCTTCAACAAATGAGCGCCTCGCAGGTTCGGACCTCGGAACAACTGTTGAAGAGCGTCCGAATCGGCGAGCGGGACGTGTTTGTCTGACCGATCGGTGCGGGGCGGACGGAGCCGCGGGCGTGCCGGATGGTATCGGCCCGCGCGGCGGTTGGGAGACGCGCGGTTCAGTAACGTCACCCGCGCGGGCTGATGCCAACCCGCACGATCGCGGCTCTCGTAAGGGGTTCCGACATGGACCAGACGTTCCGTACCGAATCGGACTTTCTCGGCGAAATGAAGATTCCGGCGGATGCGCTGTGGGGCATCCACACCGCCCGGGCGATCGAGAACTTCCCCCTGAGCCTCCGGCCCGTACACCCCGCCCTGATCCGTGCGTACGGTTACGTGAAACTCGCCTGTGCCATGACCAATCGCAGATTGGGGGTCTGGGACGATGCGGCCAAGGCCGACGCCATCGAGCGGGCCTGCCGCGAAATGGCCGATGGCCTGCTCACCGAGCACGTGCGGGTCGATGCCCTCCAGGGCGGAGCCGGCACGAGCACGAACATGAACGTGAACGAGGTGCTGGCCAACCGGGCGCTGCAGTTGCTGGGCGACAAGCCGGGCAACTACGCCCGCGTCTCGCCCACCGACGACATCAACCGACACCAGAGCACGAATGACACCTACCCCACGGCGCTGCGCCTGGCCGCCATCCATCGACTGCGGCCCCTCGAAGAGCAACTGGTCGCGTTGCAGGAATCGTTTCAAGCGGCCGAACGGCGCTTCGAGCACGTGGTCAAGATCGGCCGGACCGAGATGCAGGATGCCGTGCTGACCACGCTGGGCCGCGAGATGTCCGCCTACGCCGAGGCGTTCAATCGCGACCGCTGGCGCGTGTACAAATGCGAGGAGCGGCTGCGGGTCGTCAACCTGGGCGGCACGGCCATCGGGACAGGCGTGACTGCTCCGCGACAGTACATCTTCGGCGTCAGCGAGACGTTGCGGCAAGTTACCGGAATCGGCTTTGCCCGGGCGGAAAACCTGGTGGAGGCCACGCAGAACGCCGATGTCTGGGTCGAAGTGTCGGGCATCCTCAAGGCCTGCGCGACCAGCCTGCTGAAGATCTGCTCGGATCTGCGGTTCATGTCGTGCGGCCCCCAGGCCGGCATCGGCGAGATTCGCCTTCCCCAGCGGCAGTCCGGCTCGTCGATCATGCCCGGCAAGGTGAACCCGGTCATTCCCGAGGCGGTGAGCCAGGCGGCCATGCGGGTCATGAGCAACGACGCGGCCATTGCCGTGGCCTGCGCTTCGGGTAATCTGGAATTGAACCCGTTCCTACCGCTGGTGGCCGATTGCCTGTTGGAGAGTATCGATTTGCTCGCGAGAAGTTGCGACATCCTGCGACGGCTGTGCGTGGACGGCATCGAAGCTGACGAGACTCGCTGCCGGCAGGAGGTGCAGGCCTCGACCGCCGCCGCCACCGCACTGGTGCCCGTGCTGGGCTACGAAGGAGCGTCCGAACTGGCCTGGCGGGCTTTGCGCGCGGGCCGGACCATTCGCGAGCAGGTGGCGTTGGAAGAGATCATGCTGCCCGAGGACTTCGACGCCCTGGTCAGCGCCGAAGCGGTCTGCCGGCTGGGACAGGTGGACATCGATCACCCGCGTCCGGACGAGGGCGGCAAGTCGAAGACGGAGCAGGTCTCATGATCGCGGCTGCCCCCAAGGGAATGCGCCTGCACATCGGGATTTTCGGCCGGCGCAACGTGGGCAAATCCAGCCTGCTCAACGCGATCACGCGTCAGAACGTCTCGATCGTCTCGGAGCACGCGGGCACGACGACCGATCCCGTCGAGAAGCCCATGGAGCTCCTGCCGTTGGGGCCCGTGCTGTTCATCGACACCGCGGGGATCGACGACATTGGCGCCTTGGGTGAGCTGCGGGTCCGCAAGACGCGTCAGGTCTTCGACCGCACCGATCTGGGGGTGGTCGTCACCGAGCCGAGTGGCTGGGGCGAGTTCGAGGACCGCATTCTGGCCGAACTCGCCGAGCGAAAGATCCCCGCCATCGTCGTGTTCAACAAGACCGACACGCGGCGACCGGACGAGGCGATCGTTTCACGGCTGGCCGCCGACAAGATCCCCACCGTGCAGACGGCGGCGGTCAGCGGGACCGGCATCGTCGACTTGCGTCAGGCCCTGCTCGACGCCGCTCCGGCCGAGTTCATCAACAGCCCGACGCTCGTCGCGGATCTGGTCGGCCCGGGTGAAATGGCGGTCCTGGTCGTGCCCATCGACAAGGAGGCGCCCAGGGGTCGGCTGATTCTCCCGCAGGTGCAGGTGATCCGCGATCTGCTCGACGGCGATGCGTTCTGCATGGTAGTCAAGGAACGGGAGCTGCGGGCGGCGCTGGATCGGCTCGGGACGCCGCCCAAGCTGGTGGTCACCGACTCACAGGCGTTTCTGAAAGTGGCCGCGGACACGCCGCCGAACGTGCGCATGACCAGCTTTTCCATCCTGTTCTCGCGATTCAAGGGCGATCTACTGGCACAGGTCGAAGGAGCGATGGCCGTCGATTCACTTCGCGCGGGCGACCGCGTGCTGGTGGCCGAGGCCTGCTCGCACCATCCGATCGCCGAGGACATCGGGCGAGTGAAGATTCCGCGCTGGCTTACGCAGTACGTGGGCGGCAAGCTGCACTTCACGCACGTGCAGGGCCACGATTTTCCGGACGACCTGCCCGAGTACAAGCTGGTGATCCATTGCGGTGCGTGCATGAGCAACCGCCGTGAGATGCTGACGCGCGTCATGCGGTGCCGGCAGGCGGGCGTGCCCATCACCAACTACGGGCTGGTGATCGCCTACAGCCTGGGGATTTTCGAGCGGGCGCTGGAGCCGTTCCCAGCCGCCCTGGATTTGTACGAGGCCCTCAAACACCGAAAGAAGTAGTATGTTTTGGGACTCCGACCAACCTTATCCGCTGGCCGGTGCGGGCCTGGGCTACGATCAGATACTCGCCTGGCTGCGCGAAGACGATGAAGTTCGCCTGCGCAACCTGTGGGATGCCGCCGACGACATGCGCCGTCGCTCGGTCGGCGACGACGTGCATTTCCGCGGATTGATTGAGATTTCGAACCACTGCGTGCGGCGGTGCGCCTACTGCGGCCTGCACGTCGAGAACACGAAGATTGAGCGATACCGCATGACCGCGGACGAGATCCTCGCCTGCGCCCGCGAGGCGAAGGAGTACGGCTACGGCACGGTGGTCATGCAATCGGGCGAGGACTACGGGATTACCGTCGCGTGGATGGCCGATGTCATTCGGCGCATCAAGTCCGAGGTCGGCCTGGCCGTCACGCTCAGCCTCGGCGAGCGGCCGGTCGAAGACTTGGCCGCCTGGAAACAGGCTGGCGCCGACCGCTATCTCATGCGCTTCGAGACGTCGGACCTGAAGCTCTACGACCGCATCCATCCGCCGCTCGGCAACCGCAAGTCAGACCGTTTCGCCCTGCTCGAGGAACTGCGGCGTCTCGGCTACGAGGTCGGCAGCGGCGTGATGATTGGCATCCCCGGCCAGAGCTACGACACGCTGGTGAACGACTTGTGCATGTTCCGATCGATGGACCTGGATATGATCGGCGTCGGGCCGTATATCCCCCACCCGGATACGGTCCTGGGCCGCGATCCGCAGCCCCTTCCACCGGACCAGCAGGTACCCAACACGGAACTGATGACTTACAAGGTGGTGGCGCTCACGCGGTTGCTCTGCCCACAGGCTAACATCCCCAGCACCACCGCCCTGGCCACGATCAACAAGGCCAACGGCCGCGAATTGGGCCTTTGCCGCGGGGCCAACGTGGTCATGCCCAACCTCACACCTGTGCAGTATCGCCGGCACTATGAGATCTATCCGGCCAAGGCGTGCATCAACGAGACGGCCCGCGAATGCCGCTTCTGCTTGAAGAACCGCGTCCAGTCCATCGGCCGTACCATCGGCCAGGGCCCCGGCGGCCGCGTCCGCTCGTAACCGTAGATTACCCCTGCGTCCTTCAACGAGCGGCGGGGCTTGCCCCCGCCGTCTCATTCCCCCGCCAGTTCGCAAGAAAAGCTGTAAGCTGTGAGCTATAAGCTATGGGCCTGCGTGGTGGTTGGTTCGCGTTGGGTGCCCAGGCCCGATCGCAAAGAGTCCGCCGGGTCAAAGCCCGGCGGCTCCCGCGGGTCCGCACTCGGTGCCGTCAGACGTTGCGGGCCAGGAAGAACGTGGTGCCGGCCAGGAAAGCCAGCAGACCGGTCTGGATTGGATCCCAGCAGCTACCGGCGCCCTGGAAGACCATCGCTCCGGACCCCATGAGCATCGCCCAACGCATGTAGTAGCCCATCTTCCCCAGCATGTTGTTCTCCATTGGATTTGAGTATTCGGCCGCTTCCACTCGGCCTTGCCGCCCGCGCGGATGCCTCATGCCGTCCCGCGGGCGGTCCGGTCAAGAGTCTAGCCGACGCGTTTCGGGCGTCAAGCAGCACCCGGGGCATGCGGGCTTCACCGGGAGACCAATCGCGTCGCACTCTCTTCCGTGCGCCGGATGTGTGTCATGATCTGCATCGCCCGCGTGCGAGCCGCTTCCATCCTGGGCTTGCGGATCTCCGCGTACCCGTTCACGTTTCGCACTGTCTCGAGCAGCTCGACCCACAAAGGATAGCTCGCGTCACAGTTGAGCCCGACCGAATCGACGATCTGCTCGTACCAGGCCAGGAACTGCCGTTCCTCGTACCGGTAGAACGGAATCACCTTTCGCAGGAAGCGCAGGCTTCGGATGAGGTACAGCGCCGTGTGCGGCACCTTGATATCGACTTTGATGCCGAAGAAACGCGGATGGAACGTGCGACGGTATTTGATGCGATCGCCGTTGGCCGGGTTGACGTTGAACCGCTGACGATCGCGCCGCAGCTTCTCGTAGCTGGTCAGCAAGTGCGGGACATAAAACTCGTCCTTGATCAACATGAGCTTGGCGAGGTTCCACACCACGGCCTTGGTGGCCCGGAAGCCGAACCGTTCGTGGTCAGCCAGGAACGTCCGCCGCACGCGATCGACATACCGCTGGGCATACCGCACGCCGCCCCACTGGATAAGGTCATAGATGCGGATCGCGATCTCGCGCATGGTCTCGCGGTCGAGTTCACGGCAAGCCCGCAGGGTGGTGTAGGTCATGTGCTTGTAGGCGCGGGCCAGCTTGGTGTCCGGCAAGCGCCGCCGGCCGGAAGCCCCGGGCCGATCTTCGCGTAACGCCCGCCGCGAGCCGAGCAGCCGCATGTTCAGATAGGCGGCCTTGGCCCGAACCGTGCGAGCCAGCGAGCGCGACGCCTTGGGCTCGAACACCTCACCGAACAGCTCAGGGTTGGTCACGAACTTGCGGCCCACCTCGAACGCACGGAGGTTCTTGTCCAGGTCGGCGCGAACCGACTTGCGGATCGCCTCGTGAATGGACTCGAGCTTGACCGGAATCAGCCCGCGCTGGTAGGCCACGCCCAGCATGACGATGTTGACGTAGAGCTTGGTCCCGAAGATCCGCTCGCACAAAGACGAGACCGAAGCGGCGAAGTAGCGGTCGGCCCGGGTCGCTTTTCGCAGAACCGATTCCAGCTCGTCCGGGTCGATCTGGTCGCGGCCGAGGAGCATGGGGATGGTCGGTGTGCAATCGACGTTGACGACGGCAGCCGTCCGCTCGGGGTCGGCTACGCGGAAGGGCGCCTTGGCATCGACCGCCCGCACCGCCTCCAGCAGGTCCACGCCCAGCAACAGATCGGCCTTGCCGTAGCCCACGGTCATGCCCACCGGGGAGTCGGGCCGGCTGTACACCAACTGCGAGTAGACGCCGCCGTTGCGGATGGCCAACCCCTTCTTGTCGCTGAACTGGACGTGGTAGCCCTCGAGACGGCCAGCATGCACGAGGATGCTCGTGACGGTGCCGATGCCCATCCCGCCGACGCCTGCCACCCAGGCCCGCCATGGCAGGAAGGTGTCAGGATCGATGTTCTCGAAGCCGCCTGCGTTCGACGCCGGCGCGTCGCCTCCCTGCCCTTTCTCGCGACCAACCCGGTCAGAGCCGAAGATATAAGACGGCAGCGGTATGTCTTCGAGGTTGATATTGTGGCCGCGCGGCGTGGGCGGCCGGCGGCGGATGACGGTGACCTCCTCGAACGAGGGGCAGGCATCGATCCGCGCGCAGGTCCCGTCATTGACGCACCAGGACAGGTCGGTGCCGATCTTCGGCCCGTAATCCGTCGATTCGATCCGCAGCCCCGGGCAACCGGTCTTATTCGTGCACTCGAGGCAAAACTCGCAGACCTCGGGCGTGACGTTCATGTACGTCTTGCGGGAGACGAAGCCACGCTTCTCGATCTCCTCGCGTTCGATCTTCATCTTGCGGCGGTTGTAGGTGATGCCGCATTCCTTGTCGGCGATGATGACCTTGACGCCGGGGGCGAGGATCGCCTCTTCGAGCAGCCGCTTGTAGGTGCTGCGCCGGCCGGGATCCGTGCGCACCACGAGGGCGTCCGGCCCCACCACCGCCCGGACCATCCGCTCGATGTCCTGGCCCATGATCGGCCGATCCAGCAAGTCGTGCGTCACCGCCGGCAAGGGTTGATGACCCGTCATGGCCGTCGTGTCGTTGGCCAGGATGATGTACAGGATGTCCTGCGAGCCCGACACCGAATTGCTGATGGCCAGCAGGCCCGAGTGGAAGAACGTCGAGTCGCCCATGAAGACGACTTGCTTGTTGGTGATGAACGGATCGATGCCGCTGCCCGTGCCTCCGCCCAGGCCCATGCCCGAATAGTTGTGCATGAGGGGCGAGTTGGGCTCGAACATCAGCATGGTGTAGCAGCCGGTGTCGCCGTGAAAGACGAGGTCCACCGCGTGACGGCGGTGATGCTTGCGCATGTACGACTCGTCGGCGAACTGTTTCTTGATTTCCAGCAGCAGGCTGGACGAGTCGCGGTGCGGACATCCCGGGCAGAACGTCGGCGAACGCCCGGAGATGTGGGCGTCGATGCGGCCGGTGTCGGCAATGATCCGCAGTTCGGTGTCGATGCCCCGTGCCGCCTCGCCGGCCAACGGCGAACGGATCGCCCGCAGGAACCGCGCCAGCCGATCCGTGACGATCGATGAGTTCAACCCCAGCGCCGACGGGAACCCGCTGGCGTCGCCGGGGAACTGCTTGCCCCAGATTTCAGACGCACGTTCGCCCGTTCGCTGGCGGAAGCGGGATGCGATTTCGGTGAGTTGCTCCTCGATGAAGCTCCGCCGCTCTTCAACGACCACGACGTGCGAGAAGCGGGCCAACAGCGGCTCGATCGCCGTACGATCGAGTGGGAACGTCACAGCCAATTTCAGAATGGGCAGCCGGCCGTTCAGTCCCACGTTGGTCAGAGCCTGCTCGACGTATTGGAACGCCATGCCGCTGGTGACGATGAGCAGTTCGTCGCTGCCGGGCACGTCGTACAGCCGATTCACGCCCAGCCGCGCCACCTCACGATGCAGCCGCTCGTAGCGCTGCGGAATCTCGACCTCATTGCGGCCCGTGCGCGGCGGCAAGAGGACCGTCTTTTCCAGATTGAGCAGAGCGGTGTTGAGTTCGAACGGATGATTCCGGCTGGTCAGCGGGTAGTGGTTGGGCCGGCAGACCACTGTCCCGCCGCCGTCGGCGAGCATGGTGGTGATTACGTAGCCCAGATACAGGCCGCTCGCCCGCGACAGACGGAAGGCCACGTCGACATAGTCCTTCACCTCCTGCGGCGTGCTCGGCTCGATGACCGGCACGAAGAGGTGGCGGAACAGGAAGCGGGAGTCGGCCGGCACCTGCGTGGACTCGCTCCACGGATCGTCGCCCACGACGATGACCGCGCCGCCTTCGGGATGCGCGCCCGCGAGATTGCCCAAGGCCAGAGCATCGCTGGCCACGTGCAAGCCCACGCTCTTGAAGACGGCCATGGCTCGCAGCGGCCCCATCTGCGTCCCGTTGACCGCCGCGACCGAAAGCGCCTCGTTGTTGGCCAGACGCGCCTCGATCCCGCGCTCTTTCAGCATGTCGGCACAGGCGGCGATGACGTCGAAGAACGTAGCCACGGGCGAGCCGGGATAGCCGGTCATGAGATGGACGCCGCCGTCGGTCTCCAGCGCGCCCTTGAACAGCAACTCGTTGCCGTTAAAGACTTCGACGTCGCTGCCTTGAAGGAACTTCTTGGGAATTTGTTTGCTCATTGCCCGATCTCACCCACCACGGGAAACACGAGGAGCCGCGTTCTCCTCGATCTGCCTGCCGGGCTGGGGCCGCCATCTCACCCCTCCGGCGTGAACGACCACCGCCGTCGTGCCTCGGGACACCGCGCAGTCCCTCAGCGAGGCAAGATAGCCTGTCGGGGAGAAATGATAATCCTTCCGCCGCCCCGTGACAAAGAATGAGGCAAGACCTGCGACTTGAGGCTTGAGGCCTGAGGGGCTTGGGGTTCGTCAGATTTGCCGGAGACAAGTCTGACCACAAACGCTGAGATTGATCCCCGCCGGCTCCTTTCAAATGCAGTGTCGGCCCGTTAGCACTCCCCTGAACCGAAGCCATGCTCCCCGAGCCAATGACGGGTTCTCGCCTAATGATAGCATCGGAAGTTTGCGGATTTCGTGGCAGCCCCGGCGATCCTGCGGTAGAATCGCCTCCGGCCGGAACCCAAGACATGTCTGACCTCAACGTCTGCTCGACCCGGCAGATCGGGAGGTGCTCCGATGAGAATCGTGCTAATCGCCACGCAGACGGTGCCCGTCGCGTTGGGACTGCGGCATATCTCTTCATATCTCAAGGCCGCTGGTCACGACATGCAGATCGTCTTCCTCCACGCCCGCGGAAAGAATCACGACATCGAATTTGACGCTCCCGAACTCGAACCGCTGTTCGAGCTGTGTCGCAGCGCGGAGTTGATCGGCCTGAGCGTGATGACCAGCGGGTACTACAAGGCCTGCGCGCTGACCGAGGGCATTCGGCGGCGCGGGATCAACGCACCGGTGATTTGGGGCGGCACGCATCCGACGGTCGCGCCCGAAGAATCGCTCGAAGTAGCGGACGCCATATGCAGAGGCGAGGGCGAAGAACCCATGCGGCAACTCGTCGAGTGCTTGGCGACTGGACGAGATCCGACGAGCACGCCCGGCTTTTCGTTTCGAGCCGGCGGACGCTTCGGCAACGCCGAGACGATCGTCAATGCGGTCATGCCCTTGACCAAGTCGCTCGATGACTATCCATTTCCGGATTATGACCTCGACACGCACTGGGTGCTTCACGAGGGCGAATTGAAACGGGCACGGCCCGAATTACTCGGCAGCGCGCTGCAGCGGTTGCGAGTCTCCACGACCCGTGGCTGTCCCTGCTCCTGCACGTTCTGCAACAACACCGTCTGGCAGGAACTCTACCGCGGCAAAGGACGCTGGGTCCGTAAGCGCAGCAACGAGAGCATCGTCAGCGAGATCAAGTCGATGATCGCCCGGTTCCCCTCCATCGAATCGGTCAACATCATCGACGATCTGTTCCTGGTCCGATCCGAGCCCGTCCTCGAGGATTTCGTGCGAGTGTGGAACCGCGAGATTAGACTGCCGCTCGAGATCGACGTGTTCCCCAACACGGTGACCGAAGCGAAGGTGCGCATCCTCAGCCGCCTGCCGTTGCGCCTGATCAGCATGGGTATTCAGAGCGGCAGCCCGCACACGCTGGCGGAGGTGTACAACCGGCCGACTTCCATCGAGCAGATCAGCCGTTGCATCGACTTGTTCCACAAGTACGGGCTTCGGGCGGAGTACCACTACATCTTCGGAAACCCTTACGAATCGGAAGAGAACGTCATCGAGAGCATGCGCTTCGTGGCGTCGCATCACAAGGGGCCGGCCGTCCTCCGCGTGTTCCCGTTGATCTTCTATCCGGGCAGCCCGCTGTACAAGCGAGCCTTGGCCGACGACCTGATCGGCAAGCATCATGACGACGCCTATGCGCCGCGGTACACCTGGAAGCGTTTGCTGGCCCGGTACGATTACCTGGCCATGTGGCTGGACATCGTGTTGCAACTGCGCAACGCCATGCTGCCTTCGTGGCTGGTTCACCGGCTGATTGACGTGGTCACCAGCCGGCCCGTCCGCGCCTGCCTGGATCATCGGGTGTTCCTGCCGCTGTTGCTGATCGTGCGCGAGGGCCTGCGGCGGATTGGCAAAGCCATGACGGAGATGCCGGCGCTTCGCAGAAGACCGCCGGCGACCGAGGACACGAGCCCGGCGGTCGCCGGAGCGAACGTCTCCTGACGCGTTGGTGATCGTGCCGAATTGTGTAACTCGCACAGAACGGTGAGCCGAACATCAGTGTTCGCTTTGTCAAGTTTTTACTTGACTCTGACGATACCGGTGCTATATTTGGACGGTAGATACGCACGAGCGTAATGGTGTATCAATGACCAGCAAAACCTTGACAATTTGGCACCTGCCGACGACCTCGACGATCACGCATGTGACGTGGACGGTCACGCATGTCATGTGTGCGCAGCAGGCTGCCAACGCCATCAAGGTTTATTTCCGCGGCCTCTGCTGTGATGGCGATGATGGGCCGTAGGGTAGCGCTGGTTTCCGAGGAAATCATAAGCCCTGCGGCCCCAGGAGGTTGCAGGGCTTTTTTGTTGGGCGCATCACGCGGAGCTGGGCTTCACGTGGTTGACGCCAGGACGAAAAACGGCGACAGGCGAGTGCGGACGCGCGAGAGCGACACTCTCCGTCTGCGCGAGCTCGCAGGGGCCACCAGGCAATGAACAGCTTCCTTGCCTCGCGGCCTCTCCGGCGGTAACGGCGCCGGACCGCGGGGATCGGGACGCTGCCGAACTCTGAGGAATGCTTGATCAAAGAGTCGTTACCGCCGGCACCGGGCTGAAGATTGAAGCCCGGGCCGTGCATGAGGGTGAGTGAAACAAAAGTGGCACCCGGCCGGTGAGGACGGCCGGATGCCGGATCGGAACGAGAGAACGCGAGAGCGTCGTGCCGGTTCCGGTGTCCGTATGGTACGCATCGGACCGGCCGGATCAACCAGGTTTTCTTTTATTTCGAAAGGCTTTTTCAGAAGCGCATCAGCGCGCCCGGGGAATCTGCGCGCCGCGCGAAGTCAAAAGGAGAAAGGTACAAAGGTGCAGCGATGAGCAGTGTGTTAACGATCCCATCCAGTGACACGAATTCGCCGAAGGTGCATTTGCGCGGCAGCCGCGTCAAAGTGGTTTCGTGCCACTCGGACGAGCGGATCATGTTCTACGAGGGCCAGCGCATTTACCTCCGCCCGCTGGAACTCGAGGACGAATTGCTGCTCCGCAAGTTCGTCAACGACCCGGCCAACTGGCGGTTCCTGCGAAACGTGCAGCCGCTCAACGGTGTCCGGGAACGCGAGTGGATCGAGTCGCTCGGCAAGAGCGGAACGGATTACGTCTTCGGCATCACGCTCAAGCAGGGTGATCGACTGATCGGCGTCGCCGGGCTGCACCAGGTCAACTGGGTCAATCGCAGCGCGGTGTTCGGGATCAACATCGGCGACACGACCCAGCAGGGTCGAGGCTACGGCCGGGAGGCCACTCAACTGGTCCTCCGGTACGCGTTCGAGGAACTGAACCTGAACCGGGTTGAACTGTCGGTATACGCCGATAACTGGCGAGCGATCCGCCTGTATCAGAAGGTCGGATTCGTAGCGGAAGGTTGCGCTCGCCAGGCACGCTACAGCAACGGTCGCTATCAGGACGAGTACCGCTTCGGGATTCTCCGAAGCGAGTGGGAAGCCTTGTACGGCCGGGAGAACTGAGCCCGGATGAAGGAATTCTCACCGCGGAGCCCGTTGTGTTCGCATCGGCACGCAACTTGAAAGGAGAGTGCTCGAGATGACCCGAGGGCGAAATTCTGCTGCTGAACGTGAGGCAGCCGCCCGCCGGTGCCTAAGAAGCGTGCAATACATGCGAACCTGGCGGACTCCGCGGTGAACACAGGATGCCCATTCATTCACGTATGGGTGACGTCGGATGTCGGCTGGGTGAAGGAGGCCGGCGGTCTCGAAAAACAACGTCTACGGAGAAAGTGGTGCCTAGGGTCGAAAACGCCCCAGCCGGCATCCAATATGAGGATGAGACTGTCGGCCTCTCGCGTTTTATGCCGAAACATTCGTAACTCGCGCGTGTGACCGAGTGCGTCTGTTTCACTGACAACAATCATGCAGCTTGCTCATGCGGAGTCAGATCACTCCGCCGGGCAGATTCGATGAGGGACTGGGAGCTGACGGAATAATGACGATTTCCCCGCCTCCGGACGAGGCGACCCATTTAGGAGGTAGTTAAATGGCCAGATCGCTACTCAAGTATCGTCCGCAGAATCAGAGCCGTCGGGGCCGTGTTGCTCAGTTCCGGAATTTCCTGCCGCGACATCACATGGGACGCGTCAATCGCTCGCCCATGACGCGCGCGGCTGAAGCGACGCCTTCGGGCCAGTGTTGATGCCCGGCGTTGTTCGGGCACGCCGGGAAATAAATAGCGACCCGTGAGAGTGGGACCGCTCGGGCTCTCACGTAGGTCTTCGCCTTGACCGAGCGGTGACTCGCCTTTTTCTGAAGAAACCCTCCAAAACGCTCGCCGGCTGTTCGAGACGCAGGCCGGCGAGCGTTCCTCCTTTTCGGGGGGCGGGCATCTTGCCCGCCTCTGACCGAGATCATTCAGGATGGATGCCCGCCCCCCTGCTAAGCGGATCCGGCTCGGCCCCCTCCGGCTTCCCCTGAAACCTCTGTCAATTATAAACCACTGCTAATAAAACACTTATACACATAGACCCATAATACAGGTCGTTTCCGCGCGGGAGCATGACAGATTTTGCTTGCAAACGATCAAAATCTGCCGATAATTATGCACGGCTCGATCAGGCACAGGGAGGACTCCCATGACCGGAGACGAGAGGCGTCAGCAGTTGTCCGATTTCCTGGCCCGGCGCGGCTTTGCCGACCTGTCGGTGCTGGTGGCGGAACTGGGCGTCTCGGAATCGACCATCCGGCGGGACCTGTCGCAGCTCGAGGAAGAAGGCATCATCCGCCGCACACATGGGGGGGCAGTGTTCGTGAGCGAGCGTTTCGGCGCGCTCAACTACTCGGCCCGCGAATCCGCGGAGGTCGAGCAGAAAACGGCCATCGGCAAGGCAGCCGCCGAACTGGTCGGCGAAGGCGAAACCATACTGATCGACGGAGGGACCACCACTTTCCAGGTCGCACGGCATTTGGCGACGCGCTCGCTGCAAGTCGTCACCAATTCCCTACCCATCGCCAACCTGCTGAGCAGTGCTCCGAGCATCGAACTGATTTTCGTGGGTGGATACATTTACCCCCGGACCGGCGTGGCTTTGGGGCCGATCGCCCGGCAGGCGCTGGCCAGCCTGCATTTCAGCAAGGTGTTCATGGGCGCAGCGGGAATCACGGCCGACGGCCTGTACAACGCGAACGTTCTGCTGGTCGAAGCCCAGGAGCAGATGATGCGCAGCGCCGACCAGGTGATCGTGGTGGCCGACCACACGAAATTCGGCCGACGCAGCCTGGCCAAGATGTGCGGCTGGGACCGTATCGACCGGGTGGTCAGCGATGAGGGGCTGGACGCCAAGTGGCAAGAGGTTGTGCGCAGCAGCGGAGCGGATATGATTCTGGCCCCGTTGGAAGAGTCCCCAATGTTGGCCGGCCGAGCAGCCAGGGGTGGGTAAAACGACCATCGAGAACGGAATCCGGAGACGAGAAGCATCGCCCGGCGACTCGCGCGGCGGTGTGCGGATGACCGTCCATCCCCGATTCTCGAATCTCCGCTGAACGGGAAAACGCGATGAGCATGATGACAGGCACGAATGGCGTGGATCGTACGGCCATCGAGCAGGTGGTCCGGCAAGTGGTGCGACAGCGGCTCGGCCTGCCCGGGACGGGCCGCGGTCCGGCGGGCTATCAGCCCCGGCTGCTGGTGAACATCTCGGCGCGGCACATGCACGTGACGCAGGAGTCGCTCGAAATCCTGTTCGGACCCGGGGCCAAGCTCACGGTGCTCAAGCCGCTGTACCAGGACGGGCACTTCGCCAGCGAGCAGACGGTGACCATCATCGGCCCGCGGCATCGCACCATCACCAACCTGCGGATTCTGGGCCCCTGCCGGAAGGAAAACCAGATCGAACTGGCGTTCACCGACGCCATCGCCATGGGCATCGACGCCCCGGTGCGGATGAGCGGCGACGTCCAGGGCACGCCGGGCTGCATCGTGCTGGGCCCCAAAGGCTACATCGAGATGAAGCAGGGTGTCATTCGGGCCCAGCGGCACGTGCACATGCATCCGGACGACGCGGCGTACTACGGCGTGAAAAACGGCGACCCGCTCAAGCTGAGGGTGCAGAGCAACTGCCCCATGGTGTTCGAGGACGTCATCGCCCGCGTCGATCCGGCGGTCAAGCTCGAAGTGCATCTGGACACGGACGAAGGCAACGCGTGCAACCTGCTGGGCGCCACGAGCGTCGAGCTGATCAAGTAAGCGTCAGACTTGTGCAAGTTTCTTTAGGAGCATGAAGACCATGGCACTTGAAGCGTTAGGCATGATCGAGACCCGGGGCCTCGTGCCGCAGATCGAAGCGTGCGACGCCATGTTGAAGGCGGCCAACGTCACGCTGATCGGGTACGAGAAGGTCGGTCGCGGGTACGTGACGAGCTTCATCAAGGGCGACGTTGCGGCCGTCAAGCAGGCGACCGACGCCGGCTCGCAGGCAGCGACCAAGGTGGGCGAGGTGATCAGCGTGCACGTGATTCCGCGTCCGCACGAGGATCTGGCCAACATGCTGCCGGGCCAGGCCAAGAACAGCAAGGGCGGCAAGTAAGAATCAACGACGCGGCGACACCGGCAGGCGGAGCCACGCTTCCGACGCGGTGACGCGGCGAACACAAAACGAAAGAGGAGTCTGCGATGAGTGCAATCGGCATGATCGAAACCATGGGCTTCACCGGCCTGGTGGAAGCCACGGACGCGATGCTCAAGGCCGCCAACGTCGAGCTGGCCAAGAGCATTCAGATCGGCGGCGGCCTGGTCACCACGATCGTTCGCGGTGATGTGGGCAGCGTGAAGGCGGCGGTGGACGCCGGGGCCGAGGCGGCCAATCGCGTCGGCGAACTGGCCAGCGCCCACGTGATCGCCCGTCCGCACGAAGGGCTCACGGGCATTTTCCTGTAAACGCAAAGGGCATCCCGGACCCAAGCCCGGCGGTTCGTCGCAATGACGCAGCGGGCCGGTCAATGGGATTCCCCTGCTCGTGAGGGATACGCGGAGACTGCGAGATGATCGTTCTCGTCGCCAATATCGGCAGCACGTCGTTCAAGTTCCGCCTGTTCGACATGACGGACGAGCGGGAACTCGCACGTGGCGGCGTGGAGAGAATCGGTAGCGACAACGCCTCGGTCAAGGTGGGTTCGCAGACGTGGACGGGGCGCATCGCCGACCACGGCGAAGCGATCGACCGAAGCCTGCAGATGCTGCCCGATCCGAACGTGAAGCTCGACGCCATCGGCTTCAAGGCCGTTCACGGCGGGCCCATCTCGGGAGCGGTGCGGGTCACGGACGAGGTCATCCGCACCATGACGGAGTTCGCCGACATCGCCCCGGCGCACAACCCGCCATATATCGCGGCCATGAAGGCGTTCGCCGCCCGACTGCCGAACGTGCCTCAGGTGGCGGCGTTCGAGACCGCGTTCCACCAGACGATTCCCGCGTCGCGAACCACGTACGGGATTCCGTGGGAATGGACGCAGGCGGGCGTGCGGCGGTACGGGTTCCACGGCGCGTCGCACCGCTACATCGCCGTGCGATCGGCGGAACTGCTGAAGCGAAACGATCTGCGGGTGATCTCGTGCCACGTTGGCGGCTCAAGCAGCATCTGTGCGATCGAAGGCGGCAAGAGCGTGGCCAACAGCTTCTCCACCAGCGCCCAGTCGGGTCTGCCCCACAACAACCGCGTGGGTGATTTCGACTGCTATGCCCTGCTCAAGGTTCTGCCCAAATTCGGGCTCACGCTCGAGCAGGCGCTGGCGAAGATGGCCAAGGAAGGCGGGCTGCTGGGGATCAGCGGCGTGAGCAACGACCACCGCGACGTCGAGCGGGCGGCCGCCGAAGGCAACGAGCGGGCGCAACTGGCCCTGGACGTGCTCGTCGAGTCGGTCCGCCACTACATCGGGGCGTACCTGGCCGTGCTGAACGGCGCGGATCTGATCGTGTTCACCGGCGGCATCGGCGAGAACGCGGCCGACTTCCGGAAGCAAGTGTGCAGCGGGTTCGACTACGCCGGCCTCAAGCTCGACCCGCAGCGAAACGAGACGCGCGGCAAGGAAGCCACCATCTCGACCGACGATTCGAAAATCCGAGTCATGATCATCCCCACCAACGAGGAGCTGATCGTGGCCCGGCAGACCAAGGACGTACTGAACAAATAACGGAGATTGGAAACTGGAGAATTGAGACACGGCACGAACCGTCGGAGACACGCGGCAGCAAGACAACGCCGTGTCTCCACTCTCGAGTCTCCATGCTCAACTGACAGGAGTGTATGGCGATGGCCCAGCAGGCATTGGGATTGATCGAAACCCGCGGGATGGTGGCACTGGTGGAAGCGACCGACGCGGCGCTCAAGGCCGCCAACGTGGAATACCGCGGCTGGAAGCAGGTGGGTTCGGGTCTGGTAACCGTGGTGCTCACGGGCGACGTGGCTGCGGTCAAGGCGGCGGTCGACGCGGGTGCCGCGGCGGCGGCCAAGGTCGGCGAAGTGGTCAGCGTGGACGTGATCGCCCGGCCGCACAGCGACATCGCCGGCATTCTCCCGAACAAGTAATGCATGAGCCGAGAATGGAGCATTGAGAGCCGAGACGCGGCTCCCCCGCGCCGCAGCGCATCGGGGAACGCCGGCTGGTCGTGCTCTCCCGTCTCCACTCTCCACTGAGCGGCCCGAGGCCGCCCGGAGATGCGATCATGTTCATCGCAAAAGTAACCGGGACCGTCGTGGCGACACAGAAGGTCTCGACCGTGACCGGCAAGAAGCTGCTGCTGGTCGAGGCCATGACCATCAAGGGCGAACCGCCCGCGCTGCAGAGCTCGGGCCGAATCGCCGTCGCGGTGGACACCGTCGGAGCCGGCGAAGGCGAGCTGGTCATCGTGACGCAGGGCTCGTCCGCCCGGCTGACCGACCTGACATCCAACGTCCCGACCGACGCCGTGGTCATCGGCATCATCGATGCCATCCAGGCGGGCGGGCAAACGTTGTTCAACAAACAGAGTTGACCGCGCGCACGCCGGACCCTCGGCGGCACGCACGGCTTAGCCGCACGCCCGAAAGGCGGCGACGCTTTTGACGCGAAGCACGAAGCGGCACGGAGCGATCCAGATGAGCGCAATCAACGAAGCATTGATCCGAGACGTCGTCAACGAGGTTCTCAACCGGCTCCAGGGCAACGGCAACGGTGCGTCGGCCCGGATCGCCCGACCCGCCCCCGCCGGCGTGGATGGCGTGTTCCCGACCGTCGATGACGCGGTCGCCGCGGCCAAGCTGGCTTTCCAGCAGCTGTCTCAGGCCAAGATCGAGACGCGGGCCAAGGCCATCGATTGCATCCGCGAGATCTGCATCCAGCAGGCGGAGGAACTGGGCCGCTTCGAACTGGAAGAGACCAAGATCGGTCGCCTCGACCACAAGATCGCCAAGCTCGTTGGCGTGGGCAAGAGCATCCGAGGCATCGAGACGCTGAAGACCGACGCGTACAGCGGCGACTACGGCATCACGCTCGTTGAGTACGCCCCCTACGGCGTGCTGGGCGTCATCACGCCCGTGACCCACTCGATCCCCACGCTGGCCTGCAATGCCATCATGATGATCGCGGCGGGCAACACAATGGTGGTCAACGCCCACCCGTCGGGCAACCGCTCGGCCATCCTGGCCACGCAACGGTTCAACCGGCTCATCAAGGAGCGCACCGGCCTGGAGAACCTGATCTGCATCATCGAGAAGCCGACGCTCGAGACGGCCAACGAGATCTTCAAGCATCCGGACATCAAGCTGCTGTGCGTGACGGGCGGCCCCGGCCTGGTCAAGGCCGCCATGGCCAGCCCCAAGAAGGCGATCGTCGCCGGCCCGGGCAACCCGCCGGTGGTGGTGGACGAGACCGCCGACATCGAGAAGGCGGCGGCCGGCATCATCTACGGCTGTGCGTTCGACAACAACGTGCTCTGCATCGCCGAAAAGGAAGTCTTCGTGGTGGCCAGCGTGGCCGATCAGCTGCTGGACGCCTTCGGACGCCATGGCGGGTATCGCCTCAACACCCAACAGATCGATGCTTTGGCCAAAGTGGCGATCCACAAGGATGAGAAGACCGGCCACTGGGTGGCGAACAAGGAATTCGTGGGCAAAGACCCACAGGTGCTCGCCGCGGCGATCGGCCTGACGATTCCGGCCGGCACGCAGATTCTGTACGGCGAAGTGGATGTGAACAGCCCGTGGCTGCCCTGCGAACAGATGATGCCCTTCCTGCCCGTGATGCGTTGCCGCTGCGTGAACGAGGCTATCGACATGGCGGTCAAGTTCGAGCATGGTTTCGGCCACACCGCCATGATCTGGTCGAAGAACGTGGAGAACATGACGCGGATGGGCAAGGCCGTGAACACCACCATCTTCGTCAAGAACGGCCACTGCATGACCGGCCTGGGCAGCGGCGGCGAGGGCTACGGCAGCTATAGCATCGCCTCGCCCACCGGCGAGGGCATCACCAGCACGCTGACCTACACGCGGCAGCGGCGGTGCGTGATGGTCGAGAATCTCCGCATCGTCTGACGGCGGCGCGGAGAGGAGGTTCGAAGTCCGGGATTTCTGCGGAGCCGGTCGTGGTTTTGGGCCGAGTGGTTGGAAAAGCCGTTTCGACGCACAAGCACCGGTCGCTGGCCGGCAAGCGGATGCTGCTGGTCGAACCCATCGGAGCCGCCTCGCTCGATCCCGTGCTGTGCCTGGATGAACTGGGCAGCCGGGCGGGCGATTTGGTGGTGATGAGCAACGACGGCAAGTTCGCCCGCGAGATGTGCAACGACGAGCAGTCCCCCGCCCGCTGGTGGGTGATGGGGATCATCGACGACGAGTCCCAAATCGCGGCCATGTTGCCGAGGAATGGGTGAGAAGGGCGAATTTCGAAGCGAGACGGCGGATCGTGCGAGGTGATGCCTCACCTCGCATCGCCCGCAGGCAGAGGTGTTCATGAGTCGTCCGGTGGTTACCGCCATCATGCTGGAGGAGTTGCTCCGCTCAGGCGTCGAGATTCGCCTGCAGAAGGGCTCTCTCGTGACGCCGGCGGCGCGGGACTGGCTCAAGGAGCATGCCGTCCCGGTAGTCTGGGAAGAGGGCAGTTCGAACCGCAACGGGACGCTGGCCGCCGTAATGGACACGTCGCTGCCCGAGCTGCGAGCAGTACGAAGCATGCTTGATCGCCGGGGCGTGCTGGCCGAGGTGATCGAGCCGGCGGGCGGGCGAACCGGAATCATCGCCGCGACGCGGCGGCTGTGCGGGAAGATCGCCCGCCGCGAAGTGCTCAAGGGCGTCGTGTTCGCGCCCGACGCCGCCGGCCCGGTGATGATCGCCAACAAGCATAACGCCATCCGGGCGGCTTATGCGGGCGATCTGCCCATGGTGGAAGAGGCCTGCCGCACGCTGGGCATCAACGTGCTGGTGATCGAGTATCCGCGGCAGAGTTCGTACCTGATGGCTCAGATGATCGATCGGCTGTGCAAGGGACCGACCTGCGCCACGCCCGAGATCGGGGCCGTCATCAACGTGATCGAAAGCGGAGGCGGTCGTGCGGATTGGTGAGGTCATTGGGACAGTGACGCTGAGCGTGAGCGACCCCAAGATCGTCGGCAAGCAGCTCACGATCGTCCAGCCCCACAACCCGCGCTCGCTCCGCGAGAACGGGACGGGCACCGACGAAGTGGTCGTGTGCATCGACGAGTTGAACTGCCGGCTGGGCGACCGAGTGGGCTTCAGCGAAGGCCGCGAGGCCGCCATGCCGTGGCATCCTGTGAAAGTCGCGGTGGACGCGTACGTGGGATGCCTGCTGGATGATGTGACGTATGAAACGTGAGAAGGACGAAGCGAGAAGCGCAAAGTGAACGGGAGGGTCATTCCTCCACCTGTCACCGCGTGCTTCGAACTTCGGACGTGACGAGAGCATCATGGTCAACGAATTCAAAATCAAGCAGGAAATCTGCGAAGTCGGGCGGAAAATCTACGCCAAAGGTTTCGCCGCGGCCAACGACGGCAACATCTCCTATCGCCTCAACGACAAGGAAGTGCTGTGCACGCCGACGCTGGTCTCCAAGGGCTTCCTCAAGCCGGACGACATCTGCAAAGTGGACATGACCGGCAAGCAGATCGCCGGCCGCAAGAAGCGGACCAGCGAAGTCCTGCTGCACCTGGAGATTTACAAGAAGAATCCGGCGGTCAAGGCGGTCGTGCACTGCCATCCGCCGTACGCCACGGCGTTTTCGGTCGCGGGCGAGGAAATCCCCACCTGCGTGCTGCCGGAGTTCGAGGTGTTCCTCGGCCCGGTGCCGACGACGGCGTACGAGACGCCGGGAGCCCAGAGCTTCGCCGATACGATCACGCCCTTCATCCACACCGCCAAGATCGCCGTGCTCAAGAACCACGGCACGGTCGCCTGGGCGGAGACGGTGGACCGGGCGTACTGGTGGACGGAGATTCTCGACGCCTACTGCAAGATCCTGCTCATCGCCAAGCAGGTGGGCAAGGTCGAGCGGATCAGCGAGCCGAAGGTCAAGGAACTGCTGGACCTCAAGGAGCGGTTCGGCATCACCGACGATCCGCGGCGGATGCAGAACGCCGACCTGTGCATCAACACGGAGTTCGGCCGTGGCTTCGCGTCGCCTGCGCCGGCGTGCGGCTGCGGGAAGCCCAACCCCGTCGAGGCGGCGGTTGCCTCGGCGATGGGCAACACCCAACTGCCGGGCGGCATGAGCGAAGCCGACGTCGAGCGTTTGGTCCAGGAGATCACCGATCGGATCGTCGCGACCATGAAGCCGTAGAAGCGTCCGGCATCGTCCCGGCCTGCGGCGGAACGGGCCGGATCACTTTGGGAGGGACGAACATGGCGACCTGCTCCCGTACCCGCTTGCCTTTTCGTCTTTTCGCGATCGGCTGTACCTTCGCCGGCCTGGCGATCACCGGCTGTGGCGACAGCTACTCCACCCTCCGCGACCGGTGGGACTATTACTCGCTGCGCGAGGTGCGAACCGAGTTGCCTTCGCTGATGGACCGACAGTGGGCTCGCCGGCGCAACTACACGCCCGATGAGATGCTGGCCGTGCAGCCGGGCGGTTCGCAGACCTTGCTGATCGCCCGGGTTACGCGGCCGCCGGTGTACAACGACGTCGCCCAACTGGACGAGCAGGTGAGCCATACGTTCGTGATCGTGCTGGACGAGCCGGTGAAAGCCGGCCAAACGTATCACATCACGCCCGACAACGGCCGGCTGATCGAAGGCACAGATTTCCGCCCGGCCTGGCGGCCCTACCGCGGCCTCGAAGGTGATGTGACGATTCTGTCGGTTTCCAAAGACGCGATCGTGGCTGCCGTCCGTGTGAGTGCCCTGCGATTGAAAGTGACCGATCCCCCGCGATCGATGAGCGGCATGCACCGGTATCGGGTGGCAACCGGCGTCGAGCCCGAGCTGGCCAAGGCCCAGATCAATTTTCAGGGGGTCGTTCCGGCTGCGGGCGGCCAATGAACAGATGAGTTAAGGATGGAGCGCGGCGAACGGGGACACTGCCGCCGCCGGTTTCGAGCGGATGTGTCTCGACTTTCCGATTCCCAGTCTCCGTTACGTGCAACGGGTGATTTTTTATGACACCGAAAAGCCTCGACATCAAGCTCGCCAAGATCAAAGCCAACCCCTCCTGCCGCGAGTTCATTCTCGCCGACGCCAAGGATGCGGACATGGCTTTCGGTATCGCCTCGCCTGGCAAGTCGCCCGAGCACTACGCCGCCGAGGGCAAGTTTCGCAGTCTGCCCGAGTTCCATGAGTGCATCCGCCAGATCGTGCGGCAGGGGCTGGTGGACATCATGCTGATGTCGGCCCACGCCAACGATCTGTTGACGATCAAGGAACGGCTGTTCGACAACTCGCACGTCACGCCGGCCGCCCGGGCCAACGACACGACCGACGTGCACGTCATCCGCGAAGGCACGTACGTCACGCAGCCCTCGCGACCGTTCCGCACGGCGACCATCGACCAGATCCAGTGCGGCCGAGTCGAATGCAGCCCCGAGGAAAAGCACCTCGGCGCCAACCTCGGCCTGTACAGCGTGACGTTCAACAACGATCTCGAGCTCGACATGAAGACGCTGGAGGCGTATCGCCAGTTCCGCATCGAGGCCGAGAAGAAAGGGTTCCGGCACTTCCTGGAAGTGTTCGACCCCAACGCCCCGTTGAATCCCATTCCGCCCGAGAAGCTTGGCGGGTATATCAATGACATGATCGTCCGCAGCCTGGCCGGCGTGCCCGAAGCGGGCCGTCCGCTCTTCCTCAAGATGGTCTACCACGGCCCGAAATGGACGGAAGAGCTGGCCAGCTACGACCCGCAACTGATCATCGGCATCCTGGGCGGCAGCTCCGGCACAACGTACGACGCCTTCAAGCTCATCAGTGAAGCCCAGAAGTACGGGGCCAAGGTGGCGCTGTTCGGCCGGAAGATCAACAACGCCGAACATCAGTTGGCGTTCGTGGAGATGCTGCGGCGGATCGTCGATGGACAGATTTCGCCCGAAGAGGCCGTGCGAGCCTATCACGGCGTGCTGCAGGGCCTGGGCATCAAGCCGTACCGCAGCCTCGAGGACGATATGCAGCTCACGACCGGCGTGACCTCCTACGGTGGCTCGAGCCAGACTCGCATCCCCGTCGCCCCGCCCGCGAGCGCGGCCCCGGCACCCGCTCCCGCTGCGAGCCGGGACGGAAACGGCACCGCGGTGGCGACCAAGTCCGCCCCCGCAAGCCCGGCCAAGCCCGCCGGCGGCGACGGGAAGTCGCTCGCTCCTCCCGATTTCAGCAAGATGACCTCGGAAGAGCGCGTGGCCTATCACCGGGCACGGCTGGCCCGGCTATGATACTGGAGTCTTTACGCCGCGTATGCCGATGGTACAATCGAGCGAGTTGATTGGAGGAACCTCGATGCGTCTGAGCCAGATCAAGCTCTACAGCTTTTGTGCTCCGCTCGCCGTGCTGCCCTTGCTCGACATCACCGTGTCCGGCATCTGGGATTACGTGCGCGGCATGGAATTCCGCGTGTTCCTGGCCGAGATCGTCACGCAGGTGATCTCCGGCGTGGCCGACGCCTTCATCATCTCGGCGGTGAGCAGTTTCTACGCCGGCCTGGGCATCTGACCCGCTATCCGGCCGATAGTTTCCCCCACGAATAGCGAACCACCGAGTTCGACGTGGAAATAGCGAGCCACCGGGCTTGACCCGGTGGTCTCTTTTTGCGCTTGGAGCGCTCACTTCACGAGATACTCGCCCGCCAACCGCAGCGCCGGGTCCATCGCATCCGCGATCTTCTCGAACGGCACGCTCGTCTCGGGCGGCAGCTCCATGTTCAACTCGCGACGAAGATCCTCCCGCACCGGGTAGTTCCGCGATTCGCTGCGGGCCAGCATGCGCTCGGTCGTCGCGGACGTGAGGAAGTCGATCAGCTTCTTGGCCGCCTCGGGCCGCGGGGCGCCGGTCACCAGCCCCACCGAGTTGGGAATGAGCAGCGTGCCGCCGTCGCCCATGTCGGGAAAGATCATGGCGATGGGCTCGCCGCGGCCCTGACGGGCATACACGTCGTCCGTGTCCGTGGCTCCGATCGAGAACTCGCCCGAACCGACGCGGCGAGCGGCGGTCGCGTTGCCGTCCATGAGCACACCGTCCGTCACCTGGCTGAGTTGCTTGAGGAACTCGACGTACTCGGCCTCGCCCCACAGCGCATACATGGCCGCCACGTGCCCGGTGGTCGTGCCAAACCGCGGATCGGCAAACGCGAGCTTGCCGGCCCAGCGAGAATCGGTGATGTCTCGCCAGGTCTCGGGCACCTGATCTTCCTTGACCGCCTGCGTGTTGTAGCAAAGCACACGGGCCCGCGTCCCGAAGGCCGTCCACCGGCCGTTCGGATCCTTGTAGCGATCGGGAATGCCCTCGGCGGGCGGGCGATACTCGGCCAGCAACCCGTCGCGGGCCAGCCGAATGGTGTTGAACAGCTCGCTCGACCAGAACACGTCGGCCCGCGGATTGGCTCGCTCGGCCTCGATCCGCCGCACCAGACCCGTCGTCTTGCCGGCCTCGGTGTCGGTCACGACCTGTACTCGTATCCCGCTTTGCTTTTCGAACTCGGCAACCACTTCAAGGGCGAACGGCTCATCGACACTGGTGTAGAGTGTGACCGTGTTCTGCGCGTCATCCGCCTTGCGACTGCAGCCGGTAAGAAGGCTCACCACAGGGATGCAGAGGCACAGAGAAGAAAGAATGACGCGGAGACGCGGGGACGCGGAGACGCGGCGAAGAGCGAGGCAGCTGACTCCGGTTGTTTGCTGGGTCCGTCTGTTTCGCGGTCCAACAGTCGACTGGCCTTCGTTCCTCGCCACCGCGTCCATTCCTTCTTCTTTCATTTCTCTTCCGACCCTCCCGCGGCCTCCAGCTTCTGCCGGGCAGCATCAAGTTTGTCCTTGGGCAGATCCGCCTCGACGCGCTTGAAATACTCGGCCTGGCGCAGCTTGATGTGACGGGGCTGAGGTTTCTGGCGAGCCACCTCGGTGAGATCCTCGCGAGCCCCCAGGACGGCCTCGACGAAGTCCTCGTTCACCTCTCCCTTGTACTGTTCACCCTCGACGAATCGTTGATCGATGATCGCGCCCGACCTGGTGTGCACGCGGGTACGCTGTGGGGTCAGCTTGAACGCGGTCTCCTGCTCGGGAGCGACGCCGCCTCGGCCTTGGCCAAGATTGCCCATGCCCGGCCCGGGCCGATTGGCGGTGCCCTCGCCGAAGCCGCCATCCATTCCGTCGGTGAACTGGTCCTTGAGCTCTTGCAGATCCGACAAGGCGGTGCTCAGCTCGGCCAGTTCCTGCTGGAGCGACTCCAGCTCGGACAATTGTTCGGCCGCTGCCGACAGGCCTTCACCCTCGCCCTCGCTCCCATCGCCCTGCTCACCCTGTTCGCCCTGTTCATCACCCTGACCGGACTGCTTCCCCTCCTCGCCCTGGCCGCCTTTTTCGCCTTTCTTTTGTGCCGCTTTCGCCAGACGCTCGGCGAGCTTGCTGGCCTCCTTCTTGGCCTCGGCTGACTTGGCGGCCTGCTTCATCAGCTTGTCGATCTGCTCCTGGGAAAGCCCTTTCTCGGCCAGTTGCTTGGCAGCCTCATCCATCTTGCCCTGGCTGAGATTCTCCATCAGCTTCTTGGCATCTTCCTGGCTGAGGTTCAGCTGCTTCACCTGCTCCTGCAGCCGGCTGTCGCTCTCGGCGATCTTGCCCACCTGGTCGGCGAGTTTCTTCAGATCGTTGCGGAGTTGGTCGGCCTTGGCCTTTTCTTCGGGGGATTTGGGGACCTTGGCCAGTTCCTGCCGAATGGTGTTCAGAGCCTCCTGGGCAGCTTTGAAATCCCCCTTGGCCAGCGCCTTGGACAGCATGGAGACCATCGACGTCGGCGTGGGCTGTGCGGCCAGCTTGCGGAGCATCTGCTTGAATTCTTCGACCTTGCCCAGCCCCGCCTCGCCCTTCTTCTGCTCGAGCCGCGCGGCCGACGCGTTGATCTCCTTGATCGCATTCTTCTTCAGGTCGGCCGGATTGTCCATCTTGGCCATCTCGAGCGGGTCAGCCTGCGGGGTCTGCTTCTGAAGCTCGGGATGCTTCTTCTGAATTTCGCGCAGCTTGTCCATCACCGGCTTGACCTCGATCTTGACCCGCTCGAGTTGTTCCTGCTTGATCTGCTCTTCCTGGCGAGCAGCCTGCTTGCCCGACAGGTCGAGAACCGGAAAGAGCCAGCAGAACAGGAGTGCCAGCACGAACGAACCGCCGGCATACGGGGCCGATCGCGGCACTTGAACGGGCAGATACGCTCGCGGCGTGACCAGCGTGCTGATGTGGCGGGCGTCGGCCACGGCGGCCTGGGCGAACGGATCGGAGGATTGTGCGAAGTGCAGCGCGGTGCTCAGGCGTTCCTTGAGATGGGCGGCCTGATCGAGCCGGGCGGCGGCCGCCGCAAGGCTCTCCCGCGTGACAAACGTCCAGATCAGCGAGGCCAGCAGCACGGCCCCGGCCAATCCGCCGGCCACCCGCCACAAGACGTATGCCTCATCATTAAGATCGAGGAGCATCCGCTCGAAGACCACGAATAGAACGAACGTCACCGCCCCGGCCGTCGCCGACCAGCCCAACTTGCTGAGCCAGCGGTTCAGCCACAGCCGTCGTTGCGCCTGCCGGACTTTTGCCTGCACCTCGTCCATGGTGTCACCCGTCCCAATAGACGTTCGAGCAGTGCCCGAATTTCGCGGGCGGAGTTCTCACCGTACGCGTTCAGCGTGTGATGGTGTCTCGCCGCCGTCAGGAGCGGCGGTCAAGCACCGTAGGCGTACGGCCTACCGTGTCCGACCTGACTCAAGCAGCCCGAACACGCACTTCTCGTCTCTTCTATTTGGCTCCGCGTGCTCCCTACCTTACAGGAGACGCCCGCTCGAGCGTACCCTTTCGCGGCTTCGCTTGTTTGGTCCGCCCCGTAATCCGGCCTATTTCCCCGAGAACACGCGTGTTAAGCGCTACATGGCCTCCCGATGGGCGAAGCGGACGGCTTGACGGATCCACTCGAGCCGGACGGGCGGCAGGAGCCCATAGTTGCCGATATCGACGGAATGGCACCCCATCCGGGCCGCCTGGACCACAGCCGCGACGAGGACATCGTGATCCGGGCAACCCTGGCCGGCGTCGAGCCTCAGGGCCAGCCGGGCAGGCTGCTCGCAAACGGCGAGCGCGTCACGGACGGCCCGTTCGACCGCCTGAGCACCGCCGTCGCCCGGGTCACACGCGATCGAATACGCGTCGTAGGCATGGGCTACGGCCCGCACGTCCAGACCGCTGTGGATGGACGGCGCGTGCTCCTCGACCAGCAGCGTGCATCGGCAGGCCCGCCGCAGCGCGATCATGCAGTTGTGCATCTGCTGCGAGCGCCACTCCAGAAACGCCCCGAGCTCCGGGTGCCGCTCCGCAAAGGCTTCCGGCATGTCATTCGAACATGATCCGGTCTGCAACGCTTGCTCCAGTGTGGCGGACACTCGCTTGGAAACCGCGTCCATGTCGATGCCGTCGCGGCTCGCCAATTGCCGGCACGATTCGCAGAAGCACAAGCTCCACAGCCAGGACTCGATCGGCCCGAGACTGAAACCGCATTGGGGCCGCTCGTGAATCGGTGCAAAGCCGAGTTGCCCTATCCGAAGCGAATCCAGCCCGTAGTTGGCGTTCAAATCATCGACCAGGCCGCGAAAGTACTCGGCCACGTCCGGGTTGATCGGGCAAATCCGCCGTGTGCTGCGATCGCCGAAGACATCGCGGACGGCAGCGGTGTCATGTCGCAGGGCTATCACCGGATGCTCGCACGCCGTCAGTCGGCCGCCGACTCTGAAACCCCGTTGCCGACAAGCGTCGACAACGCTCTTGAGCGGGTTGCGCTTCCGCAGCCAATCCGCCACCACCGGACGGATCCGCGTGCCGGCGTAACAGACTGGCTCAGACTGAAACTGAGCTCCGCCCTGCGTGCGGAACGTGCGTGGTAACACGCCCGGGTACGGCCGGATCTGCTCCAGCGGCGGACAATGCAGATCGATGACAAGCCCGGTGACGCCGGTCTCACCCTGGATGCGATCGAGGGCGTCATCGATGCCATGATCGACCAGATCCCACAGATAGCAGCAGAGATTGCTCTGAAAGGTTAGCTCGGGCATGACCATCATCTTAGTTTCCCGGTCTCGGCGGCGAAAGATCGGCTCTGCCGCTTTGGGCGTGACAACTCGCGTCAGGCCGGGCGAAACCCGCCATGTCGTCCGTAAAATTCGCCGCCCCATCCGCCTCCCGCGAGGGCTGGCGGCCGGTATAATGTGCGCCGTCTCCGCGGCTCCGTCGCGGAGGCCAGGAGCAACTCACGTGCGCGAAAAACCGGCCTCGACACGGCCTAAAGTGATCATTCTGCGAAATCCGACCAAGCCGGCAGCGGAAGCCAAGCTGGCGAGTCTGATCGATTGCCTCAGCCAGCGAGCCGAAGTGATCGCCACCGGCGTGGTGGGTGAACCTTGGCGCAGCGCCTCGGCCCGGCCGGATCGTGTGATCGTCCTCGGCGGCGACGGCAGCATCCTGGCCGTGGTACGCGAGATGGGCGACGAACAGATTCCCGTCGTGGGCGTGAACTTCGGCAAGCTCGGATACCTGGCCGAATTCAGCATCGAGGATCTCGCCCGCAACCTGGACGCCGTGCTGTCCGATGACTCCATCGTGAGCCGGCGCATGATGATCGACGCGGTGGTCACGTCCAACGGCGGTGAGATCAAGCGGGACCGGGCGGTCAATGATTGCGTGGTGCACGCCGGCCCGCCCTACCGGATGATCGAGCTGTCCATCTCGGTGGACGACGTTCACCTGACCAACGCCAGTTGCGACGGCCTGGTGATCTCGACGCCCTCCGGATCGACCGCGCACAACATGTCCATCGGCGGGCCGATCCTGCAGTCGAGCGTCAATGCCGTGGTTTTATCGCCGATTTCGCCCCATTCTTTGACGCATCGGCCGCTGGTCGTCGCGGGCGAATCGGTCATCGAAGTGCTCGTGCGCCAGGCCAACGAAGGCACGACGATGGTCATCGACGGCCAGGTCTCTGTCCCCCTCAGCGTGGGCGACCGCGTGGTCGTCGGCCGCTCCGCCCAGGAGTTCAAGCTCGTGCACAATCCCACCCAAACCCGCTGGTACACGCTGACCGAAAAGCTCAAGTGGGGCCAATAGCGACAGGTCGCCGCACCATCCGGCCGCACGATTCAGTCCGCCGCTGCCGCCGGGCTTTCGCCCGTGATTCATCGAGATGCATGGCGGGCCGGTGTCTTCGTCAAAGGGATTTCGGCCTCAGGTTTCACCCCTGCAAAAGCTCCTTTCGCTGCCCCATGGAACTGCGGCGGCACGCCGATTCTGCCTATGAATACGGGCGAATTCGATCGGTCGGAGTGGCTGCGACGTTGCGAACGACGGCTCCTGCATGGCCGAGAAAGGGCGTTTTTTGGGCGGTTTCGGCCTCAAAGAGCGCCAAACCGGGCTTTTTTCACCGGTTTTTTACCATTTTCCAGCTTTTTCTACTGGACGATTCAAAAAAAGACGTTAACATTCTCGCGCAGTTGTCAGGGCCAACGGTCGGCCCGGTTATACAAGACAAGGAGGATCACATGGCCGCAAGTGGTAAGATGTCCAAGTCAGCGATCGCTTCGACGCTGGCCGAGAAGGTCGGCATCTCCAAGAAGCAGGCGGTACTGTTCATGGAAGAACAGGCCAACCTGGCTTACGCCCAGGCGAAGAACGGCTTCGTCATTCCGGGCCTCGGCAAGCTCGAGCTCAAGCAGCGCAAGGCCCGCATGGGACGCAACCCGGCGACCGGTGAAACCATCAAGATCCCGGCCAAGAAGGTTGTGAAGTTCCGCGTGGCCAAGGCCGCCAAGGACGCCATCCTGGGCAACGGCGCGCCCAAGAAGACCGCCAAGAAGGCTACCAAGAAGAAGGCCTCCAAGAAGCGGTAAAGCTGATCCGACTCGGGGCGGGCTTTACCGACCCCGGGATGGTGCGCCACAGCTAAGCCAGCCGATCGCCGCGACGGCTCCTGGAAAGGAGCGATCGCGGCGATTGTTTTTTCTTGGTCAGGTGTCAGTGGTCAGGTGCCAGTGGTTGGGGCTGTGGCCCAGGGGGGCCGTGGGGAGGCTACAACTGACGGCATTGTGGTGCAGGCATCTTGCCTGCACTGTGCACGCTGGAAGCCTGCACCACAATACCCGTGCATTACAATAGGCACCGTGCAGTTCGAGGCGGGCGAGACGCCCGCCCCCCGTTCTGTCTTCTGTCTCCTGGCTCCTGGCTCCTGGCTTCTGTCTCCTGCCTTCCCACTCACATTAGGAACACGAACGTCACCAGGATGAACAGCGGGATCAGGATCCCCACGCTCCAGAGCATGTAGCCGAAGAAGCTGGGCATCCGCACGCCCGAGGCCTCGGCGATGCTCTTGACCATGAAGTTCGGGCCGTTGCCGATGTACGTGTTGGCACCCATGAACACGGCACCGAGGGAGATCGCCACCAGCAGGTCGGTGCGGATGAAGTTGCCGTCTACCAACTGCAGGATGCCCGGCCCGGCAGCATGCGTCATGGCGTTGGCCGTGGAGAAGAACACCACGTAGGTCGGAGCGTTGTCGAGGAAGCTCGACAGGCTACCCGTGGCCCAGAAGAACTT
>JAKPHF010000074.1 GCA_029550525.1 Planctomycetota bacterium | reverse complement strand
TCGGGGCGACTGGATTTGAACCAGCGACCTCTTGACCCCCAGTCAAGCGCTCTAGGCCAGGCTGAGCTACGCCCCGGTCACTCTGGATGGGCCGGACGGCCGATGGGGGCCGGACCGGCGACCAGAGACGCGTATATTAGCAGAGATGGGGCCGGGCGTAAACTCCGGCGGCGAGCAAGCGCGGCGAATCGGCCGCCGGAGTTCGGGCGAGCCCGTGACATGATGGAGATCGTCATGGCGATCAGGCGAGACGACCGCCGCAGCCATGCCGTGGCCGAAAGGTTTGAGGTGGGGGCACGAGGACTTCGCAGTGACCTCGGCCGGTCGGTGCGGAGCGGCGGGGGACGGCGGTGTGACGGGCGCGGGCAGGGCGATGTCGTGTATGGTCACTCCCGCCACGGGTAGGCAGATCGCGGGCCGGTTTTTCCGGACGCTCGGGCGGTGTTGACAACCCGGGGGGACCCGAGTTTAATAGGGGTCTTGCCAGCGGATGTGGCGGAACTGGCAGACGCGCAAGGTTCAGGTCCTTGTGCCCCACAAGGGCGTGGAGGTTCGAGTCCTCTCATCCGCAAGTTCTTGCATGTCAGGCGGTTAGGGTGAAAACCGAGCCGCCTGATTTTTTATGCGCCAGCTATAAGCTGTGAGCTATGAGCCAGACAAAAGAACGGTGCGTTTTGCAGCGAGCGGCGGGGCTTGACCCCGCCGTTTCAGTTCCCCGTCAGTTCGCTCACCTCGCGACCCTGCCGGGCGAACAACCCGATCGCTAAACACGGGCACGCCAGAAGCGTGCCCCACAAAGCACGCGAGGCGGGCAGGATGCCCGTTCCCCGGGGGGCGGATTCAGCTCCTGGGCGTGGGCGAGACCGGCTCGGTCGCGTCGGCTTGCTGCCGAGTGTCGCGCCGGCCGACGCTGAGGGCTGAGCGGGGCGTCAGCTTCCAGGTGAACGACAGGAAGAGGACGGCCAGGCCGGTGCAGATCAGGATGGCGGCGAGCACGATATTCCAGGCCGTCTCCTTGCCGTACAGTTCCTGGAAGTGCACGAGCATCCATCCGAAGCCCTTGGCCTGCGCCATGCGGCCGATGTAGCCGAACAAGCCGATGAAGCCGGCGGCGGTGCCGATGGCCTTTTTGCCGGTCGCGTCCAGGGCCATGATCACGATGAGGTTGACGACCGGGTAAATGAAGAAGCCGATGGCGGCGAGCATGGCCATATCGATCTGGAGATACCCGGGCGGCGTGAGCATGATGGTCGCGAAGGCGACGATGATGGGCAGGAGGCACAGGACGCAGACCATGCCACGGCGGCCGCCCAGCCGATCGGACAGCCAGCCCAGGGCGATGGTGGAAGGGATGCCGCCGAACTCGAGAACCAACACAGCCAGGCCACCGCCGGCGAGTGACGCATTCTTGACCTCGCGGAGATACGTGGGCCCCCAGTCCAGCATGCTGTAGCGGGCGATATAGGAAAAGAAATTGCCCAGTGCCAGCAACCAAACCAGCTTATTGGCCAACACGCTATCGATGAACAATTCGCGGTAGGTCAGCTCACGTTCCGGCGGAGCTTCGGTCCGGGGCTCGAACACCAAGCCGCATTCCGGGCACCGCGGTTGCGGCAGGCCGTGCAGGTCGTACCCGCAGCGCTCACAAAAGCGGCGATCGCGGTGATAACCCTCGATGGGCGGCAGACCGACGGATTGTGGCGTGTCGACGAGCCGCAGGAACAGGTACACCGATCCGATCAGGGCGAGAATGCCCGGGAAATAGAAGGCCCACTGCCAACCGCCCCAATGGATGGCGGCATAGGCCGCGATCATGCCGGCGATGCCCCCGCCGACGTTGTGGGAGGTGTTCCAGATGCTGAACGTCAGGCCGCGCTCTTTCTCGCTGAACCAGTGGCCCATGGATCGGCCGCACGGCGGCCAGCCCATGCCCTGGAAGAAACCGTTGAGCGCCCACAGGCCCAGGTGAATCCAATAAGTGCCGGTCAGGCTGTGCGCTCCGCCGAGCCATTGAGGAATCCAGCCTTGCTCGGCCAGGCCCGTGATCCAGGCGGCACCGCTGGCGGCGGCGCCGAACGCGAAGTTGCAGATCGCGGTCAACAGAAGGCCGAAGGCCATGAACTTGCGGGGGTTGCTGCGATCCGACAACGCGCCCATGACGAACTTGCCGAGCCCGTAACTGAGAGCGGCGACAGCCAGGATGTCGCCAATGGCGGCATTGTCGTATCCGAGATCGCCCTTCATGTCCTTGGCGACCACGGAGAGGTTGTTTCGCACGAGGTAGAACATGGCGTAGCCGATGAAGGTGGACTCCATCACACGCCAGCGGTAGCGGGGATAAAGCCGCCGCACTTCGTCCGGAGGCCTGAGCGCGATGTGTGGGGCGGGGGCGAAGAATTGTCGGATGTGTTTGAACATGTGGGTTGTCCTTGGAACCGTGCGGGTCATCAACTCCACGAGGCTGCTATTCCGGCCAGGCCATCTTCTCGGTGGCGATCGAATAGAGGATGGTTTTGTTACCGGTGTATTCGTGGATGGCCTCGTCGAGGCCCAGGTCGGTGCCGATACCGCTCATCTTGTAGCCGCCCATGGGCGTGTTGGCCCGGAACCAGCCGCCGCCGTTGATGGCGATCTTGCCGGCTCGAAGCCGCCGAGCCACGCGCAAGGCCCGTCCGCCGTCGGCGCTCCAGATGTTGGCCATCAGCCCGAAATCCGTGTCGTTGGCGATGCGGACGGCATCGTCGTCGTCCTTGAACGTCAGGATGCTGAGCACAGGGCCGAAGACCTCCTGGCGGGCGATGGCCATGTCGGGCGTGACACGATCGAAGATGGTCGGCTGATAGTACAGGCCACGCTCGTACTCGGGCCCTTCGGGGCGCCGGCCGCCAATGAGGAGTCGAGCCTTCTCGGCCACGGCCCGCGCGACATGCTGTTCGATGGATCGCAGATGCGATTCGACGCCAATGCAACCGAGATGGTTCCGTTCGTCCATTGGATCGCCTTGACGCAGGCTCTTGGCCTTGGCGACGAGCCGGTCCACTAGTTCGTCGTGCTGGCTTTCGTGAACGAGCAGGCGCGATCCGGCGACACAAACTTGTCCCAGGCAGCAGAAAATGCCGGTTAGTGCGCCGTTGACCACATGATCGAGTGGAGCATCAGGAAACACGATGGTCGGCGTCTTGCCGCCGAGCTCGAGCGTGACGCGTTTGATGCCGTCCTTGGCGGTCTCGAGGATGGCCCGCCCGGTTTCGAGCCGGCCGGTGAAGCTGATCTTGTCCACGCCGGGATGCCCGGTGAGCACGCTGCCGATCTCGCTGCCCAAGCCGTTGATGACGTTGATCACGCCTGGGGGGATGCCCACTTCATCGGCCATCTGGACCAGCATGAGCGCTGACAGCGGGGCCAGTTCGGACGGCTTGAACACGACGGTGTTGCCGCAGGCCAATGCGGGACCGAGTTTGATGGCGGCGTTGAGCAGGGGATAGTTCCACGGCACGATGGACGCGATCACGCCCAGCGGCTCGCGGATCTGAAACATGACGCATTCGGGATTCGTGCCGTGACAACGACCGGCGATCTTGTCGGCGAGACCGGCGTAGCTCTCGAACAGCTCGATGGCAGCGGGCACGTCGAAGCTGCGAGTGTCGCGGATGGGCTTACCGATGTTGAGCGTATCGGTCATAGCCAGGTTTTCGGCGTGCTTGCGAAGGCGTTCAGCCAGCCGGAAGAGGTATCGGCCGCGATCCAGCGGGTCGAGCCGCGGCCAGGGCCCTTCGTCGAAAGCTTTGCGTGCGGCGCGGACGGCACGGTCCACGTCTTCGGCATTGGCCAGGGCGACTCGGGCCAGCTCCTGGCTGTTGGCAGGATTGGTGACCGCAAGCGTGCGGCCCGACACCGAGTCCGTCCACTTGCCGTCGATGTACATCTGAGCGGGCCAGTCAGCTCTCATGCTTCCTCCGGCGCTCGAAATGGTCCGGGCGTTCGCCCTCATGATGGGGGCAGACCTGTCACGGCGGCATGGTACTCGCGAACCGCGGGGCGGCTCAAGGCTGGAAGGGAGATGTGTGGTCCCGGGTGCTGCCGGTCGCTCAGGGCACAGCCGGCGTCACTGCCGCGGCGGGAGCGGCGCTGGCCGAAGGTGGAGCAGGCGGCGGAGCGTCGCTAGTCAGCTTGATCTCCGGCTCGACCTCTTGAGCGACGGCCAACGGCGAATCGCCCGCATCCACATTGAGTTCCGGCCGGCATGATCGCAGATCGGCCACGGCTCTGTCGCTCAGGCCCGAGCCCCAGACGTGTACGCGCTGCAGAGCGGGCATGGCCGCGAGGTGGGCCACCGCGGCATCCGTCAGCTTGGTGCGGACGAGCACCAGTTCGCCGAGTTGCGGCAATTTCGCGATTGCCGCTGCGCCGGCGTCGGTTGTGGACGTGCCACGCAGGTCGAGTCGTCGCAGGTGAGGCGCGGATGCCAGGAGTGCAACCGTCTTGTCGCCCACGTTGCAGCCGCTGAGCGATACGGTATCGAGGTTGGCCAGCAGCGGCGTCAGTAAGCGTTCTGCCGCAGCATCATCGGTGCGATTGGCGGCAGCGGCGAAGTCGATGAGCAGCAAGTTGGAGCCGGGCGCCGCCGCTTCGAAATGGACCAGATGCTCGGCCAGGGCTTGCAACGCGGCCGAGTCGGGCGGCGGTGGAGGGGCGACGACCACGGTGCCGCTTGATTTCGGTTCGAGCGGGGGCGGCGGGACTTCAGTCTGTTCGGCCGATGACGCCTCGTCGCGGGACACCGTGGCCTGGGCGAGCACCGCACGCTCCGGCTGCGGCGAAGCAAGCTCGCGAGATTCGATCCACGCTTCGATGGTTCGGATCTGCTCTTCGGACAACGGCGTCTTGCCGGCGGGCGGCATGCGTTTGCGATCGCCTTCGGGCAGCCGAAGCCGCCGGACGATCTCACTCTCATCGGGTTTACCGGCCACGAATACGGAGCCGCTTCTGCCGCCGGCGGTCAGTGCGGCCAGACTGTGTAATGCGAGCCCGCCTTTCTGGCGTGAGCTGCCGTGACACTCGACGCACGCCGTCTTCAGGATCGGCTGGACATGCCGAGTGAAATCATCTTCCGGCGAAGCCGCCGGTTGGGCGACCTGCACGACCGATGCAACTTGCTCCTCGGGCGACACGGGCTTGGCTGCGATCGCCTGCGCCGGTTGCGTCTCGGCTGCGGCGAACATGGTTTGCTCCGGCGGCGATTGTGGATCGAGAGCCATGGCCGTCGCTCGGAGTACGCGAGCCAGCGGTGCGGAGACGTACGATTCGCCGTGCGTGAGGCTCCCGCCCAGATGTCCGACCGGTATGAGCAGGGCCAATGTGATCAACAACGCAATCCGATACACGCGCACACTGGTCGAAGCCCAGTGCACACACGCGGTCAGGCCGCACGCTATGGCCAATGCGATTCCCAGTTGCTGATGGCGGGCGACGATGTTGCCGGCGTCGGTGGTCTCGCGGCCCAAGACGTAACCGGTCGCGGCGGCCATCAGCGTGAAGACGGCCGCGACGCCGATCAGCACGCGGGTCACTTCGCGCGGGTTGGGTTTGCGACGCGCTAGAGCCACAAGCTCCATGGCGCCGAGGCCGGCCAGCAGCCCGATGGGCAGATGCAGCACCACGGGGTGCAGGCGACCAAACAGTTCCAGCCAGGCAGCAGCGGTTTCGCTCACAGGAGGATGTCCTTGATGATGCGGCCCGACACGTCGGTCAGGCGGAAATCGCGACCTTGCACGCGATACGTCAGACGCTCGTGATCCAATCCCAGGAGGTGGAGCATGGTTGCGTGCAGATCGTGCACCTCGACCGGGTTCTCCAGGATGTTGTAGCTGTATTCGTCGGTTTTGCCGTAGGTGATGCCGGGCCGGATGCCGCCGCCGGCGAGCCAGAGCGTGAAGCATCGCGGGTGATGATCGCGGCCGTAGTTGTCGGAGGTCAGCGTGCCCTGGCTATACACGGTGCGGCCGAACTCGCCCGCCCACAACACGAGCGTCTCGTCGAGCAGCCCGCGCCGCTTGAGATCGCGGATGAGAGCAGCTTGCGGCTGATCGACGGCAGCGGTCTGAGCGCGAATCTCCTTCGGCAGGTTATTGTGAGCGTCCCAGCCGCGCATATAGAGCTGAATAAAACGCACGCCGCGCTCGGCGAGCCGGCGAGCCAACAGGCAGTTCGCGGCGAACGTGCCGGGCTTGTTCACTTCGGGGCCGTACATCTCGAGCGTCTCGGCATCTTCATCGGAAAAATCGGTCAACTCGGGCACGGACATCTGCATGCGATAAGCCATCTCGTACTGGGCGATGCGCGTGCGGACCTCAGGATCCAGGCTGCGTTCGGCCTCGCGCTGGTTCAGTTCGCCCACCAAATCGAGCATGCGCCGCCGATCCTCACGGGTCACGCCCGGTGGATTGTGGAGGTAGAGCACGGGCTCGCTCCCGCCGCGGAGTTTGCAGCCCTGGTGCTCGCTGGGCAGGAAGCCACTATCCCAGAAGCGGGCGGCCAGCGCCTGCATGTTGCCGAAGCCTTGCGAGATGAGCACGACGAACGTAGGGAGATTCGCGTTGGCGCTGCCCAGTCCGTAGCTGACCCACGAGCCGAACGACGGTCGGCCGGGCTGCTGCGTGCCGGTTTGGAAGAACGTGATGCCCGGCTCATGGTTGATAGCGTCGGTGTGCATGGTGTGGATGAAGCACAACTCGTTGGCGACGCCGGCCGTGTGCGGGATCAACTCACTGAGCCACACGCCGTCTTGGTTGTTGGCGTAGCGGCTGAACTTGAAGATGGATGGCGCGACCGGGAAGCGCGACTGGCCGCTGGTCATGCCGGTGAGCCGCTGACCCTGGCGGATGGAATCGGGCAGATCCTGGTTGAAGCGCTGGCGGAGCTTGGGCTTGTAGTCGAACAAGTCGAGCTGACTGGGCGCGCCTTCCATGTGCATGTAGATCACGCGTTTGGCTCGGGCGCGATAGTGGGGGCCGGGAAGGGCGATGGACGACGGCGACGCGCCGGGCGACAGCGTTGCCGCGGACATTCGGTCTCCCAGCAACGAACCGAGCGCGAGCGAGCCGAGACCGGCTCCCAGCCCGCGTGCGGCGAGCCCGAAGAATCGCCGCCGCGTCAGATCCCGATAGTGTTCTTCGAGCGGATGCATGTCGGATTTCCTGCGTATCAACGTTGGGTGATGGTTTCCGAGAGATTCAGAACCGCGTTGGCTAGCATTGTCCAGGCGGCCAACTCTGGCTTGTCGATGCCGTCGGGCAGAGGCGCCTCGCCCACGTCGAGCAATCGAGCGGCGTCCTCCGGGGCTGCTTGATATCGTTTCAGGAACGCATCGAGCGTCTGCAGAAGACGCTCCAGTTCGGTTGCGTCGGGCGGCCGGCCCGTGCACGTCCGATAGAGGCGAACAGCCCGCTCGGCGGCGTCGGCTTTGTCGTTGCGAAGTCGTGTGGCCAACACGCGTGCCGCCTCCACGAACTGTTCGTCGTTCCAGAGCACCAGCGCCTGCAGCGGTGTGTTGGTGTTGGATCGACGGATCGTGCACGCCTCGCGCGTGGGGGCGTCGAAGACCATCATCGACGGCGGCGGACACGCCCGCTTCCAATACGTGTACATGCTGCGCCGCCACAGCTCCGGTCCGTTGCCGCGCACGTACTCGCGGGTGTTGGATTGGATCATGGCGACTTCCTTCCACAGGCCGGGCGGCTGATACGGCTTGACCGACGGCCCGCCCACTTTCTCGACCAGCAGACCCGATACGTAAAGCGCTTGGTCGCGGATGAACTCGGCGGGCAGTCTTCGTCGCGGGAACCATGCCAGCAGCCGGTTGCCGGGATCGCGGTCGCGGAGTTCGGGACGCACGATGGATTGCTGGCGATACGTGCTGGACGTCATGATGAGCCGCAGGATGTGCTGAACGTTCCATCCCGATTCGCGGAACTCAACGGCCAGCCAGTCGAGCAGTTCAGGATGAGTCGGCCAGTCGCCTTGCAGGCCGAAGTCTTCGCTGGTGGCAACGATGCCCGTGCCGAACAACATTTCCCAATAGCGGTTGACGGCCACGCGGGCGACGAGCGGGTTTTCCGGTGAGGTAAGCCACTGAGCCAGGCCGAGTCGGTCGCGCGGCGCATCGTCGGGTAGCCGGCCGAGGATCGCCGGGATGCTGCGAGCGACGGGTCGGTTCTTGTCCGGCTTGTCATATTGACCGCGGGTGAGCACGAACGTCTCTCGCGGCTGAGCCAGTTCCTTCATGACCATGGTTCGTGGCTGGCTCGCTTCGATCCGGGCAACCTGCTCGTTCAGCGCGGCGAGTTGTGCCGATTGCTCCCGGTATTCGGGCAGGTAGTTCATCTTCCAGGCTTGGCGCATGCGGGCGGCGAAATCGCCGGATGGTGCGGATCCCGGAAGGAGCAGGGCGGCCAGATCGATGGGCAACTCGTTCGATCGGGGCAGCGCACGATGGAAGAACCCGCCCGGGCCACTGGTGTTGACGATCTTGATCACCAACGCGTTCAGGCCGGCGTTCAAGTCGATGGCGGCTTTGTCCTGATCGGCGGCAACTGGGCGGTTCTCGCTTCGTGCCGCGACTTGCTTTCCGTTGACGAACAGCGCGAAGCCGTCGTCGCTGCCGAGCGACACCTCGATGCGGCGCGGCGTGGGCGAAAATACGCGCCGGCCGAAGTAGTAGACGGTGTTCACACCCTCAGGCAGCGGGAACACCACACCGTCTTTCACGTTCGCATCGTATGCCCACCGTTTGCCGTCGCCGAAGCCCTTGCCACGTCGGACGTGGAGCTCCTTGTGCGGGCCATAATCCCGCATGTATGCCTCGTCGGCCGAGTTCGCCTGGAACGGCCCGGTGATGTACCAGTTGCTCACGGCCGCGGGCAGCAGTCCGACGCCTTCCTTCGCGATGCTGCCGACGCCGACACGTACGCGGCCGAACACGTGCTGCGCGTAGACGGACTTGTACTGCAGCCGGACATGCAGCTGCGTTCCGCCTTCGAATCCGAACGGCTTTTCACTGAGCAGCACGGCCACACGGCCACCTGCGCGTTCGTGGCCGGCTACCGCCCAGCCTTCGCCGTCGCCGGTCAGGATATTGCTGACGCGGAAATCCCCGTTGGCTTGCTCGTGGTCGGCCCAGGCCCAGAGGAAGCGGATCGACTCCTTGCGGGCAGGATCCTGGATGCTGACGGCTTCGGCCTTCACCGCGGTCAGCACGGCGTTGCCGTTGGGAGCCCGGCCCACGCGGCCGTCGGGCAGGCTCGGGTCGGCGAGAGCTTCGAGTGACAGCAGTCGCAAGCCGGCCGCGTCGGTCTGCAGCGTGAGGACGTGCTCATCCTTTTCGGGATTCTCGCCGGACGCCAGGAACGAGTTGTCATCCTGGATGGTCAACGTCGCGCCGTTGGCGGACGTCGCCTCGGTCAGCGTGGCGGACGACCAGCTTACGCCGAGCTTCTCGCGAGTGGTTTTTTCGAATTCGGTGTACTGGCGTTCCTGCTCGGCCGTGCCGCTTTCGATGAGCTGGGCCAGTTGTGCGATCTTGCCCCGCAGATCGGTCAGTTGCGCTTCCTGTTCTTTCGTCGGCACGATGATGAATGGTTCGAGCGCTCGCTGTGGATCGGGGCTTTGCGAGTACAGGCCGGGCTCGTCGATCGAGTTGAAAAACGCGTACAGCCCGAAGTATTCCTCCTGCGAGATCGGGTCGTACTTGTGATCGTGACAGCGGGCACATCCGACGGTCAGGCCCAGGAAGACGGATCCCGTCGTGTTCGCCCGATCGACGACATACTCCACGCGATATTCTTCATCGATGGCTCCGCCTTCGTCGGTGGTGACGTGGTTGCGGTTGAAGCCGCTGGCGATCTTCTGTTCCACGGTGGCCTCAGGCAGCAGGTCACCCGCGATTTGCTCGATGACGAAGCGGTCGAACGGCATGTTGTCGCGATAGGCTTGAATGACCCAGTCGCGCCAAAGCCACATCTGCCGGCCGGCGTCCATGTGAATGCCCGACGTATCGGCGTAGCGGGCGGCGTCGAGCCAGGGCACGGCCATGCGTTCGGCGTACCGTGTGCGGTAGGGCTCTTCGGTCATGAGCCGATCGAGCCAGCGTTCGTAGGCGTCGGGCCGCTCGTCGGCCAGGAACGCGTCGATCTCTTCGGGCGTGGGCGGCAGGCCGGTCAGGTCGAGAAACACGCGACGAATAAGTGTCTCCCGATCGGCCGGCAGCGAGGGCGTGATGCCTTCCTGCTCCAAACGCTGCAGGATGAACCGGTCGATGGGGTTGCTGCACCACGTCTTGTTCTCGACCGCCGGCACATCCGGGCGCATCGGCGGCACGAACGACCAGTGCGGCTCGTACTCAGCGCCCTGTTCAATCCAGCGGCGAATGAGATCGCGTTCCTGCTCGGACAGAGGCTTCATGTTGCTGTCCGGCGGAGGCATTTGAAAATCGGGATTGTCGCTGGTGATGCGCCGCCAGAGCAGGCTTTGCTGCGGCTGGCCGGGCACGATGGCTGCCAGACCGTAAGGCGGCTTGCGTGCAGTCGCGCCGTCGGCCGTGTCGAGACGAAGCTCGGCCGCACGTGTGGCGGGGTCCTGGCCGTGACAGGCGAAGCATCGGTCCGACAGGATGGGCCGAATGTCACGGCCGTAACGGATGGGTTGTGTCCCGATGGGGCGATCGCTGTCAGTGCCGGCAATTGCGGCACTTGCGGAGATTGCCGTCCACACGGCGAACGCGACGGCACACGCCGACAGAGCGCCTGCCGCGCCCAGACATAGACGGGTGTTCACGGACTTGCCGACCCGCTGCATGTCCTGACCTCATCGCCTCTCGATCTGCCGGGCAAGCCGCCGAAATGCGCGTCCGCGCCCGTTGTCGAGGTTGAACTGAAATGGATGAACCGGCTGCGGCCAAGGAGGTGCCGCGCCACCGCCTCGTGCCATTGTAGACCGCGCGACGGCCTTCGGCGAACGTGCGAGAGTGAGACATCTGTGTCAAAAATGGTTCATTTGGCCGCTCCTGTCCTCGCCCAGTCTATCTACCGGCAAATCCTTGCTCGGGGAGCGCGAGGGAAGAGGAATGAGATTGCTTTTCCTTGTCCTCCTCCCTTTTCGACCACGGATGATACGGATGAGCACGGATGAAAAAGCGCGAACCACAGAGGTCGCAGAGGAGCACAGAGGCGAGTATATCAGCTTTTCCTCTGCGACCCCTGTGGTTCATCGATTCGAAGGAGCGTATTGCCTCACCTGTCAGGCCCGACAATCATCAGAGCCGCTCAGGTCAGGCGACGTGGACCGAAGGACTTGCCGTCGGGGTCGATGTGCCGCCACTGAGCGTCCACGAACTGCTCGCCCAGCGCGCGCGTCTTTTCAATGCCCATGATCGTTCCAGCCCGGATGACGAGCAGGAGCAGAGCCGCGGCCGCACCCAGCGAATACCGCGCGACGTGGATCTGTGCGCGTTGCCAGCGGTTAAGGCCAGGCTGCATTCGAAGCAGCCGATCGGCGGCGCGGGATGCCCGAGCGGCGCGCCGCAGAAAGCGCAAGGCCCGCGCGTTGGCGCGAGCGGTGAGGGCCGGCGGAGCGGTCTGCGTCTTGAGAAGCATCAGGCCGGCATGGACTTCGCTCACCCGGCGGACGCGCTCGGCGCACGCCGGACATTCGCGGAGGTGTGCGGCCAGCCGGAGGGGTAGCGGTCCGCCGCGCGTGCTCCATTCAGCCAAGTCTGCCCGGTTGCAGGTGGGTTTACTCATGGGCGGTCTCCTGTCCGAGCAAATCCGCCAGGCGAGCGACGGCCTGGCAACGATAGAGACGGGCGGTTCCCACTCCGATTCCCAAAATGGATGCGACTCGAGTATACGGCAACTCCGCCAGATCCCGAAGGACAATCACGGCGCGCATATACATCGGCAAGTGAAAGATCGCCTCGCGCAGCCGGTCGAGCGCCGCCTGTTGATCGTATACGGAGCCAGCCGAGGCGGCGCGATCCGCAGCGCGTCGAGCCTGGTAATCGGCCAGCATGGGCTCGTGCTGTCGATGTTGCTTGCGGTGGCGCAACGTGCTGATGCCGGCGTTCATGGCGATGCGGTAGAAGTAGCCGCCCGGGTTGGTTCTGGCCGCTTCCTTGCCGCCCGCGGTCAGGCGGCAGACGGCCGTCTGGTACGCGTCCAGGACTTCCTGCTCCGAGCCGAGCAACCGCCACAGCATGGAGACGACGGCGGCTCCGTGCTGACGCAGCAGATGGAGAATCCACTGCTGGTCGTCGGCCACGGTGGCGGAACTCAGGCCGGCGAGCAGGGATCGCAGCTCCAGCGGCAAGGCTGTGGGCGTGCTGCCCATCCAGGATCCTCCTCATCCACTATTGTTCCGGCACCGCGCCGAGAAGTACAGAGCGATCGGACGGGGCTCCACGGGCTCGGAACAAGCACCTCCGGCTCGCACCGATGCGAGCCGTGCCCCCCGAGGACAAAACCCGTCGCGTCGACACTAATACACGTGACGCTTGTCCCTCTGACATTGCGAGGTGGAACTTTCGTGCCTGATGCGACGAACACAGATGTCGGCGTGGTCGAACTGGTCGATCGCATGCTGGCTGGGGCCATCGCCCGACGAGCCAGTGACGTGCATTTCGAGCCTGAAGATACCATCATGCGCGTGCGATACCGGCTCGACGGCCTGCTGCACGACGTCGACGTGCTACCCGGGACGCTTTCGCAGGGCGTGATCGCCCGACTCAAGGTGCTGGCCGGCCTGCTCACCTATCGGCCGGATATCCCGCAAGAGGGCTCGTTCACCATGAACGGCCGGGCCTCCGTCGAGGGGCCTCCGATCGATGTCCGCGTGGCGACGTTTCCCACCGTTCGCGGTGAGCGGGCCGTTCTTCGTTTGTTGTACGGTGCCGGTCCGGTGAGCGGCCTTGATGCGTTGGGCCTGCGTCCGGAGATGGTCGCGAGCCTGCGGCAGGCCGCCGAACAGCCAGCCGGTCTCATCCTGGTCACCGGACCGGCGGGCAGCGGCAAGAGCACCACGCTCTACGCGCTGGCCCGTCACATCATGACGGCCACGCCGGGCCGCAGCGTCGTGAGTCTGGAAGACCCCGTCGAACAACGCATCAACGGCATGGCTCAGATCCAGGTTACACCGCATGGCGAGTTGAACTATCCGCGGGCCATGCGATCGCTGCTGCGTCAGGACGTGCAGGTCCTGCTCGTGGGCGAGATCCGGGACGCGGAGACCGCTCACATCGTGGTCGAGGCGGCACTCACCGGCCACCTGATCATGAGCACGCTGCACAGCGGCGACCCCGCCGAAGCGCTCGTCCGGCTGCTCGAGATGGGCATCGCGCCGTACCAGGTCGTGGGGGCGGTGAGCGTGGTCTCATCACAGCGCTTGCTGCGCACGGTCTGCCCGGCGTGCCATAACGATCGCCGAGACGTTGATCACGGCCAGATGGCGCCGCCCGCCCGCGCTGTCGCGTGCGAAACCTGCGCGGGTACGGGTTATCAGGGCCGGACCGCGTGCGGACAAATTGCGGTCGTGGACGAGCGGCTGCGTCAGGCGGTGCTGCGGCAGGCACCGGCCGGTGAACTCCGCCGGCTGATCGCCGGGGCCGGTCCCGATCTGATCGCCGACGCGCGACGGGTTCTGGCCGAGGAGCATACTACGCGAGAGGAGCTGCTTCGCGTAGTCGGTTCGGTGGATTGACGATAGACGCGGTTTCCTTGCCTCGGATGGCGGAACACGGCTTCCGACCCAAGACTCAACGGAGAGCACCAGGAGGACGAATGTATGCCTTGGTTCGAGTACGAGGGACTGACGCCGGGCGGCACGGGCATCGCAGGCCGCATCGAGGCGATCGATCCGGAGCGGGCCAAGCAGGAATTGGCCCAGATGCAGGTCGATGTGCGCGATATTCGCGAGGCCCGCCGCGAGCGGGTTCGTTTCTCGGGTCTGACCGAAGACGATCTGGTCTTCTTCAACCAGCAACTGGCCTCGCTGGCCGAGGCCGGCATCGCCTTGGATGAAGGGCTGGCCCAGTTGGCTCGCGACCTGGGGTCGTCGAAGCTGCGAAGTTGGATCGAGGCCATCGTCGAGGATCTTCGTCGCGGCGTTCCCATCGACGAAGCCATTCAGCGTCGCGAAGCGGGCTTGCCTCTTCTGTATAGCCGCGTGATTCGGGCGGGTATCGAATCGGGTGAGCTGCCCGCCACGCTTCTCAACCTCAACCAGCATCTGCGCATGGCCGGCAGCACGCGGCGCATGCTCTGGGAAATCATCAGCTATCCGCTCATCATCGTCGTCCTGGCCATCGGCATCGGCTCATTCTTCTATGGCTTCATGGTGCCGCATTTCGAAGATATCTTCAAAGACTTCGGCACCCATCTGCCCACGATGACGCGGGCGGCGATTGCGATCGGCCAACACTACGGCCTGATCCTGGGCGTGATGTTCGCGATTCTCGTTGGCGCCGCGCTGATCTGGCGCTCGCTTCGCCTATGGTCGGGCGGCCGGGCGATTCGTGAGCGGATCGTGTTGTCGGTCCCGGCGGTGGGACAAGTCTACCGCGCTTCACTGGTCGCGCGATTTCTGCGGGCGGTGTCCACGTCGGTGGCGACCGGCATTCCGCTGCCGCAGGCCATGCGGTTGGGCTCGGGCGCCACGGGCAGCACGCTGCTGATCCATGACGCCGAACGGCTGGCCGACGAGGTCGAACAGGGACGGTCCATCTTCGTCGCGGCGCAATCCACGCAAATCATTCCGCCGTTGTTCGGGTTCTGCGTGCAGGTGGCGTCCGGACGCGACGCCCTGCCTCTGGCCATCAGTCAGCTTGCCCGCTCTTATGAGCATCGGGCCGTTCACACGCAGGCTCTGCTTCGGGTGATCCTGTTCCCCTTGTTGATCGCCCTCGTCGGAGCCTTCCTGGCCTTCGGCGTCGTGGCCATGTTCTTGCCCCTGGTGACCATGATCAACAGCGTGAGTGGGTGGTGAGTGGAGATGGGTTCTGACATGAAGAGCAAACAACAGAGCGGGACTTGGCTGCCCGTGCTGCTCATCAGCACCAGCGTCGTGGTCGTGCTCTTCTCCGCCGTGCTGAACAGCGTGGGAGCCGGCCTATTGGCAGACGCGTTCCTCTCGGCGCTCATCGTGACTGTGACGTTGGCTCTTCTGGTGGTGGGGCTGTATATCGCCTACCGGCTCTCCACCGTCTGGGTGAGTCGCGAAACCACCGAGCGCATCGTGATCAGCCAGATCGCCACCGTCGTCCGCCAGCATCTCCCGCTGGCCACGGGCCTGGCATTGGCTGCGGACTCCGAGCGAGGCTGGACTCGCGTTCACCTGCATCGCATCTCGCGCCTGTTGGCGCAGGGATTATCGCTCTCCGAAGCGGTCCGGTCCGGTTTTCCCGACTGCTCGCCCGTACCGTTCAGCCTCATCCGGGCCGGCGAACAATCGGGCCAACTTCCGGCCGCCCTGGAGCAGGCGGAGGAGTATCTGTTTGAGCGAGAACGGCAGCGGTCGAGCGATGACGTGTCCGTGTGGGTGTATCTCCTGATAGTGGGCGGCTTCGCGGCGATGGTCGTCTCCGGCATCATGATCGCGGTGATGCCCAAGTACAGGGAGATCTTCAAAGACTACGGCGTCATGTTGCCGCGCGAGACCATCGTACTAGTCGGCATTTCCGAGTATGTCACGGATTATCCCCTCGTGGCGATGCTGCCGTTGCTGGCGATCGCGATGGCCCTCTACTTCAACCTGCGTCCACGGCGGATTCCGAACCCCACGTTCAGTTCGCGCGTCGCCGACTGGATCCGTTGGCATACGCCGGCGTGGGGCCGGGTCGAATTCGGCCGGGGCATGCAAGTGGTCCTCCAGGCGATGCGGCTGGGCATTCGCTCGGGGATGGGTTTGGAGCGAGCGGCCCGCATTGCCGGGCAGGTGGATGTGAACACGCAGCTTTCCGCTCGCGTGCAGCAGTTCGCCGATCTGATCGACCGCGGGACAGGCATTCGCGAGGCCGCCCGCCGGGCCGAACTGGGCGAGGTGACGGGCGTCGCCCTGGCCGGAGGTCAGCGAGGGAACGATCTCGACGCAGCACTTCGCTACGCCGCTGATTACCACGGAGCGATCGCCAGCCGGTGCTGGATTCTGTTACGCAACCTGGCTTGGCCGACGTGGACGCTGATCATGGGTGTCATGGTCGGCTTCGTCGTTTTGGCCCTGTTTCTGCCGCTGGTGACGCTGATCAACTCGGTCTGCATGTGAGGACTGATCAAATGGCGAGTCGACGATCGTGCCGGTGTGGGATTGTCGTAACCGAAGTGGTCATCGGGGTTGGCGTGATCGCGCTGGTGGCTGTCCTCGCCGCTCAGGCAGTGTTCGATTACCAGCGAGCCTCCGCGTCCGACGATTGCGGCCGGGCGGCGTTGTGGGCCGCTCAAGCCCAGTTGCTGCGGTTGCACGCCGGTGCGCCGCTCGACTCAAAGCCGCCCGAGGGACTGATCTGTGAGGACATCAGGTTGACCACCAACCAGGTCGCCGGCCAGGGGCCGTGGGAAGGTTTCGATCTGGTGACCGTCGTGGCCGAAGTCGCCGGTCCCGACGGTCGCCCCGTGCGGGCCCAGGTTCGCGGGTACGTGTCGGGGGAGGGAAGACCATGAAACGTCATCATCGACGCCGCGGGATCGGAATCTCCGAAGTGCTCTTCCTGGTGCCGATCGTCGCGGCGGCGTTCACCGTGACGTATACGCTCAGCGTGCGGGCGTTGCGGATGCAGCATCAGACACTGCAGGCCTTCGCCGGTGATGCGATCCGGGCGGACCTTCTCCGGCGCATCGGCGAGGATGCGGCGTGCGCTCATTCGGCCACGCTCGAACGCTCGGAAGGTGCGACGGTCTTGGAACTGCATGGCTGTCCGTCCGTGCCGTCGGCAGCGACCCAGGACGAAGCGCCGATGGATGCTCACGCTGCGCGCACCGTTCAGTACCAGATCGCGGGAAATCATGTCCTTCGGACGGAGCAGCCGGCGGATGAGACATCCGGCGCATACAAGTGGACATGCGAGGAAGGACAGGTCGATCTGGCACTCGAGCGTATCAACGATACACCGCGAATGGTGTGGATTATGTTCATGAAGCGACAACCTCGAAATGACGGCCCCGAGCTGATACGGAAGCTGACCGCTGCCGTGCGGATTGGACCGGGAGGAACGCCATGAAGAATGCACGAACTCAGGCTCGACGGCAGCGCCGAGGCGTCATACTTCTCCTCGCCGTGCTGACGATCGCGTTGACCACGGGCTTGCTCAGCGTGTTGGCGTTGAACACCACGCGAATGCATCGGCAGCGTCAGGCTGATCGCGTACGCGCGGCCGTCATCGCCATGTCGGACAGTGCTGCTGCCTACGTTCGGGCAAAAGCCGGCCATCTGCCCGCCACCACGCAACCGGTCGAACTGGACGTGTCCGCGCTCCTGCCGGCCCACATGGCCGGCTCGGTCGTCCTGACATTCCCCGCCGACAGCGACAGACCTGTTTGCCGCATCATTGCCCGCGCTGAACTGGGCAACGAACAGTTCGAGAAGGTGACCGACCTGACGTTGGCGGAAAACAATCCGTCGCCGTGATGAAGTGGGGGGCTCACCCGCCTCTTCTCGTCCGATGGCCTGTTCGCATACGCAGTATCGTCGTGCGTGTTTAGCGTGCAAGAGATCGACGTGGCTCCGCCCCGAAGGGGCGCAGGTGAATAGCCGACTGACCTTCGCCCCTGCGGGGCGAACGCAAGACACACGCCGGACCAAGTACGACGCTACCGGCGATCAACCCGGCGAAAAGCAACCGCTAAACACGTACGCATCGTCCGTGCTGCTTTGGCAGGCAATGCGCAAAAAAAGACAGGACCGTTGCGGGTCCTGTCTCCAATTCGTTCGATGCTCGGCTCGACGCTCAGGCGCCGGTGAAGGGCAGGAGCGCCATGAATCGGGCCCGCTTGATGGCCCGGCGAAGATCGCGCTGCTCGGCCGCGCTGGTGCCGGCCCGCTTGCGGCTCATCATCTTGCTGCTGGCGGTCAGGAACTTCCGGAGAAGTTCGACTTCCTTGTAATCGACCAGGGGCCCTTTCCAGTCGGGCCCGCCTCGGTCGGGGAAACGTCGCTTGCTCTGCTGGGTCCGGCGCCTGCCTTGACCACCCACTTTGTTATCCGTTGCCATTCGCGGTCTTCTCCTGTCTTTCCTGCATCACACGGTTGAACTCGTCGGGGCTGACGACTTCGGATTCGTCGATAAGCATGATGGGCAAGCCCTCGCGGACGGGGTATCGCCGACGAGTCTGCGGGTCGGTGCTGTAGAGCCAATCGCCCACCTGAATGAGACGGGCATGGCTTTCCGGGCACACCAGGATGCTCATCAGTTCCGGATCGATCGTCTGGGCCATTATGGAGCCGCTCCGAACACCGCCGCCCGCTTTCGCCCAAAAGAGGCGAACTCGGCGTGGGAACCTCCACGTCGCACCGGACCGGCGGCGAATCTCATACCATACCCCTGCCGGACGTCCAAATCAAGGGCACCGACTCGGAGGTCGCTGCTCGCACCGCCGGCGTTCAAGGCCCAGGCCCCACCTGGGGCTAGCCCCGCTCGAGGCTGGCCGGAGGTCCGCCGCGTGCCGCGAGGCGGTCGACCTTACACGCCCGAGAAGGCGCTGAACCCGCCGTCCACCGGCACGGTGATGCCGGTCACGAAAGCGCTGGCGGGCGAGCACAGCCAGAGGACGGCGCCGAACAGATCTTCGGGAGCGCCGTACCGGCCCATGGGCGTATGAGCGATGATGGTCTTGCCGCGCGGCGTCATTTCGCCCGTCTCCTTGTCCGTGAGCAGGAAGCGGTTCTGCTCGGTCAGGAAGAAGCCGGGGGCGACGCCGTTGACGCGAATTCGGGGCGAATACTCCTGAGCCAGGTGGACGGCCAGCCACTCGGTGAAGTTCTTCACGCCGGCCTTGGCGGCGGAGTAGGCGGCGATCTTGGTCAGCGGCCGGAAGGCGTTCATGCTGGCGATGTTGAGGATGACTCCTTCGCCGCGTTCGGCCATGGCCTTGGCGAAGACCATGGACGGCAGGATCGTGCCGATGATGTTGAGGTCCATGACCTTTTCGAAGGCGTCGATCGGCAGGTCGAAGAAGCGCTTGTCGGGCCCCGTGGTCGCGGAGGGATGGTTGCCGCCCGCGCCGTTGACCAGGATGTCCACCTTTCCGAAGGCCTCGACGCATCGCTCGTAGGCCGCTTCCATGCTGGGCCGATCGAGCACGTTGGCGGCGACGGCGATGGCCTTCCCGCCGGCCTTGTTGATCTGGTCGGCGACGGCCTGGGCCGCCTCGAGCTTGAGATCGAGCACCGCCACTTGCGCGCCCGCCGAGGCGAGGCACTGGGCGATGGCCCCGCAGAGCACGCCGCCGCCGCCCGTGATGGCGGCCGACTTGCCTGTCAGATCGAACAACTGCTTGATATCCATCTTCTTCACCTCGTGCGAACAAAACGGCGTTGCTGTTTCGGATGCCTGTATTCAAAAGCCCCGGGCGGTCCTGCCCGGGGCTTGGGTTGCGATGTCCTGTCAGTGTTCGGCGGTCAAACCGTCACGCCTGGGTGCCGAACTCCGTCTCGGGCACGGCGTCGCTGTACGGATCGAACCATTCTTCCTTGAAGTGGATCTTGGTGCCCTTGGCCATGCACATGTTCGAGACCAGAGCGATGATGGCGTCGGCCATGCCCACGCGACCATGACAACGCGGGACAAACTGGGCCGTCTCCGGATTATTCTCCGGATGCGGGTTCTCCTTGCTCGGCCAGACGATCTTGTCGGGGTTGCGGATCAGCCAGGCCATGTGCTCCTGCTGCTCGCGATAGCCGCGGCTGCTGAGCGTGTCGGGCGTGTCGAAGCCGGTCGCCCAGGCCCGGGTCGAACCGGTATTGGCCACCGGACGATTGACGCGTTCCTCGGCCCAGTTCACGCGGGTGTCCTTGGTGGCACCCTCTTTGAAGAGGTAAGCCTCACGCTCTTCCTGAACGATGAGCGTGCCGCGGGTGCCCATGACCTGCTCGCCGTAACCGTCGAACGCATTGGTGGTGATGGACGAGTACATGACCACGGCGCCGGCCGCCGCCGAATCCTTGGGATACTCGAAGATCAGGAAGACGTGGTCGTCCACTTCGCGGTTGTCCTTGAAAAACGATACCACGCCCGTGCCGTGCACGCTGACGGGATGCACCTTCCCGAGGAAGATGCTGCAGGCGTCCAACTGGTGGCTGCCCAGTTCGGCCACCAGGCCTGCGCCGGTACGATTGTGGACGCGCCAGCGGACCAGCTCTTCCATGCTCTTGTAACCGTACTTGGCGAAGTCCACCTTCAGGTCGGCGTCGGGCACGGCCTTGAACCAGCTGTCATACTTGCCCGATTCGGCGCCTTCGGCGCCCCAGCCGGCCTGGTTGCGGTGCCAGTACGCCCGAATGTGCCGGATATCGCCAACGACCGAACCCTGCTCGATGATCGAGCGGCAGTTGGCGTACAGATAGCTGTAATGCCGCTGGTGGCCGATGGCGAGCAGCTTCTTGGTCTCGTCGGCGGCCCGGATCATGTCCTTGCACTGCTTGACGGTGTGAGCCATCAGCTTTTCGCACAGAACGTGCTTGCCTTTCTTGAGGGCCTTGATGGTGGCCTCGGCGTGCAGGTGCAGCGGCAGAGCGATGCTGACCATCTCCACGTTGGGATCGTCGAGCAGGTCTTCGTAGTTCTCGTAGTACTTGACCTCTTTGGCGGCCGCGGCCCCGAACTTCTGATGGATGTTGTCCCAGGTCCGGGTGACGTTGGACGGCCGAATGTCGCTGAACGCCACCAGCCGGCAGTAGTCGGGGTTCATGGGCAGGATGTGCCCGTTGTTGCCCTGGTCGCCCGTGCCGATCACGCCCACGCGGACGGGCTCGCCTTGGAGCTTGTCGTAGCCCCAGTACATCCCGGCGGCGGTGGGGATGACCAGCGCTCCGGTGAGCATCTGGCGGCGGCTGATCCGCACGGCGTCCGCATAGTTGTCCTTACCGACCTGTCGCTGCACTTCGTTGAGCACCATGTTTAGTTCCTCGGGTCCGCTGAAAACGTCCGTCGCCTCCAGCGATCAAGTTGTCTTGGTTCCGCGCTTTGCTGTTTGAAAACGTTGTCGCCTGACGGTCGAATTACGCCCGAGCCGGCTCGCGTACGACCGGCCGATCACTCACCGGGCCGCGTCCGGCGTTGGCCTGAGCCGCCCCCAGGATCGCCTTGTTGCGGCGCTTGCGGTCCATGTACGCACCGATGAACGCGTCGAGCCCGAACCAGCGGCCGACGCCTGACGTCATGATCGCCAGGCACGCGATCAACTCGACCAGGTTCTTGTTAACGATGAGATAGTGCCCTTCGAGGGGCTGCACTTCCTGCACGCCGGGCCACGGCGGCATGGAGAGATAGAACATGGCCAGGAAGACTGCCGCGGCGAACGCGGACAGGCGGGTGAACAGGCCCAGGATCAGCCCGGCACCGATGGCGACGAGCCCGAACATCATGCTCAGATCCTGGAACTCGGTCCGCGTAGTGGTCTTGAACTCCAGGCCGGCCTTGGTCAACAGGTTACCCGGGAAATGAGTGGCCTGGGGCAACGGCAACGGACCGGCGGCCAGTTGCTTGGGGCTCAGGGCAAGACCATAGTCGTCAGCCTCGACCTTGACGTTGGGATCCTGCCGGCGCTTGTTCTCTGCGGCCTGGAACAGCGGCACGGCCGAGATATCGTTGTAAGGCTTCTCGACGCGGGCCAGCAAACGATTGCGGGCGGCGTTGATCTTGCCGATGTTGAAATCCATTCGCTGCTGGAGGTACTTGGGCTCCTGCTGCTTGTGCTCCTGCGCCACCTGGTCCAGCAGCCGTACGTAGCCGACGGCTTCGATCAGTAGCTCCGGATCGGCGGCGATGCTGGTAACTTCCGCGATCTTCGCTTCGCGCGTCTCTTTGAGGACGGCTTTCTGGGCGTCCGTCAACTGATAGTGCCGCTCTATCAGGTCGCACTTGGCGTTGATCTGAGCGATCTGATAGTCCGGCTTGATCGCGACGACGTTGCCGTCCTGGTCGCGTTCAATGCCGATCCGCTGGAAGCCGTCCTTGTCGTTGATCATGGCATGGAACACGTCCTTCAGCGGACCGACCGACGCGAGCAGATAGGGCGTGGCCGAGAACGTGCCCGACTTGATCTTCCACACTCCCTCATAGAAGAAGTGCCACCCGATGGCGATACGCAGCACGACCATGAACAGGATCGTCCAGCCCGTGAAGGTGCGAATCGTGTGAGGAGTCCGTGTGAGTTCCGGTTTTGCGTCTGCCATGTTCGTCTCAGCCAACTTGCGGGTCAGAACAAAATGGTCCCTATATCACGATGTACAGCGAAGCGGTCCGTCGGTTGCAATTTTCACGTCGTGTGACGACAAATTGAAAGTCACGACACGAGGTCCGCGCCGATTGGAAGCCGCCGTCTGTCGGCCGGCGTCCGATTGTTTGAGAACCATGACCGCGGCGATGTCGGGGTGATTGTGGCAGAACTCGGCGGCCTTGTCGAGTCCCGCCACGAAAAAGGCAGTGGCCAGGGCATCGGCGGTGGCGGCGTCAGGGGCCAGGACGGATGCGCTGGCGACGACGTCGGCGGGCCGCCCGGTGCGCGGATCGATCAGGTGCCCGTAGCGCTTTCCCTCGTGTACGAAATACTGATTCGATGTGCTCGAGGTGCCCAAGGCGCGATCGCGCAACCGCACGGTGGCCACGCACCGCCGCGGATCCTCCGGGTCTTCGATGCCGATCAGCCAGCCGCTCTCATCGCCCATCAGCGATCCGCAGCCGTACATGCTGCTGCTGCCACCCGTGATGAGCGCACACTGCGTGCCGAACTCCATGCGGATGCGCCGCATGGCCTGGTCGATCGCGTAACCTTTGCCGATGCTGCCGAGATTGATGGAAACGCCGGGCGTGCGAAAGCGGACGGTCATCTCTTCCGCATTCAATTCGACATGCCGCATTCCCGAGCAGGCCATGGCCGCTGCGTGCTCTTCCTCCGTCGGCACGCGCCGCGGTCCGCGAAAGAAGCCCCACGCCGAGATCAGGCTGCCCGTGGCGACGTCGAACGCGCCTTGTGTCTGCTCGTGCAACTCGGCGGCGCGTTGCAGGATCGCGAACAGTCGTCCGTCCACTCGGACGGGCCGATGGTAGGCCTCGGCGTTCACTCGCGACAGCTCGCTGTGTCCGCGATAGACACTCAGCAGATCCTCCAAGGCTTCGATTTCCGCCAGCGCGGTCTCAGCGACACCGACAGGATTGAGCGTGAGTGAATGAAGGTGGACCTTGAAGTCGCAGGCCATGGCCCGTCGCGAGATGGTCCACTGACTCGCTGTGCGGTCGTCCTGGCCCGGCTTGACCAAGGGCGGATCGGGCAGCAGGGCGGCCAACATGCCCCCCGTGGACGCGCCCAAACCCCGGCCGCTGAGAAAACCGCGTCGAGACCAGGACTGGTTTTGCGACAAACCGACAACACTCCGTTCGGGTGGGGCAGGTGGTGGTACACACGGGAACCGGCTTGCGACCGAGCCGATGCCCAACCCTTTCCATTATCCCGTTTTAGCTCGCGTTGTGCAAACCCGGCGCCAACCGGCCGGTCGCGCGGCAGGCGTTGGCGGGCGGACGCTCGGCCGGATGCTTCAGCACACCTGTACCGGGTCGCCGCGGCGGGCGCCGAGCCGTTCGGCCGCGCTGCCTTGGTTGACGCCGATCTCCAGCATCTGGGAACTGCCGATCAACGCCACCAACTCGCCCGGAGGGACGTCGCCGTACGTGATCCGCAGCGGACCGACCACGACCCCTTTGACGCTCACCTGAAGTTGGCGGTGGCCGGCTCGGGCGGCGGATAGGTCCAGCACCGAGATGTTGGTGATCAGATTTCCGAAGCGGTCGACGATCTGCACCTCTCCTGTCATGCTTCCGTCGGGGTGGCGAACGGGCTTGGCCAGGTTGAGTATTTCGATCCGGTCGGCGACCGGTCCGAGATGGTCGAGGGCGACGCCCTTGGAGAGGTGGCCCGCCACGGGGGCGAAGATGTCGCGCCCGTGGAACGTGCTGGAAAGCGTGCTCGCGAAGAATCGGCGGTTTTCGACCGTGCGGACCTCCTGCAGGTCGGCGTCGCGGTGGACCAGCGTGAGCAGGCCGTTGTCGGGGGCCAGGATCACGCGGTCGCTGTAGCGGGCGGCCAGGATCCGGCGGCTCGTCCCGACGCCCGGATCGACCACGCAGGTGAAGATGGTCTTGGCCGGGAAGCAGGGCAGAACCTGCCGCAGTACGAACGCCGCGTGATAGACGTCCTGCGAGGGGATGTCATGGCTGATGTCCACCAGTGTGGCCTTGGGGTCCACCTGGAGGATGCTGCCCTTCATGGCCGCCACGTAATAGTCCGTCGTTCCGAAGTCCGTCAGAAGCGCGACGATCGCCATGACACACCACCGTGCCCGAAAGGATACCTACTGATGTGCCCGATTATCGGCCGGGCCACATCCCTCCGGCAAGCGCCGGGCCGGGCGTGGACGTTCCAGCGGGGAAAACATCGGACGCAGCACCGCCTGGCAACGCGGGACATCCATCGTCGGAGGCAAACCAACGCGAGCCGCCGGGCTTTTGCCCCGGCGGACTCAGTTCGACGGGGCCCCGGGCATCTTACGCGAGCAGACGCACATGGCGGGTCGCTCCCGGTCGCGCCGGCGTCACGCTGCTCCAGTTCGCAACAGGGTGAGAGTAGGGCTTACAGGAGATAACGGAGGCAACGGAGAAGTAAAACTTGGCCTTGCCGAAAGCGGTGAAGAACACGTTCGGTGCGGCCGGGGTGGTGCAGCGGTGCCAGTTGCACAAGCGGCGAAACGTGATGGATCTCCTCGCAGATGAGTACAAGCGGAGTGCGGATCAGCGCATTCGGGCGGCTCATGCGATGAAGGAGTACGACAAGGCCAAGGCCCAGCTGCTCAAGACGGTGGAGTGGCTGGAAGAGATCAATCCGTCGGCAGCCGCATCCCTGCGCGGGGTCTGGAAGAAACGCTGACCTTACATCGGCTGGGCCTGCCCGAACCGCTTCGCAAGAGTCTGCAGAGCACCAACCTCATCGAAAGCGCGATTCACACCACGCCAGCGCTGACGAATCGGGTGAAACGATGGACGGGCAAGGACATGCGTTTACGTCCTTGCGTGTTATCCGACCAGTGACGCATGTGCTGTGGCCGCATGCGGGCCGCCCAGGCCCCAGGGGAAAGACGTGAAAAGACTGAGATAGTATCGAAACCTGTGTAAATTGAAAAAACGAGGGGCATCCTCCATAAGTGTTGTTGCGAAAAGCACTTTGAAAGGAGGAGCCCTGATGGCTAGTACAGCAGAACGTGCGAGCAAGGTCAAGGATAACAGGCAAG
>JAKPHF010000027.1 GCA_029550525.1 Planctomycetota bacterium | reverse complement strand
GGGCCGAAGTCCTTCTTGAAGGCTTCGGCGAGCTTGTGGCCCCAGTCGTCGATGGGCGCCAGGCGACCGAAGAAGAAGCGCAGGACGGGCGGCTCCTCGACGAACTTGAGACCGCCGATCAGTTGGCGATTCTTGTAAAGCCACTCGAGCCGGTCGGCCACGTATTCCATATGAGACATCGTGTACACCCGACGCGGAACGGCGAGGCGGGCCAATTCCAGGTCGGCCATCACTTCGTTACCGTTCTGGTCGCGGTCGGTCGAGATCGTGCCTCGCTCCATGGGCCGGGCTCCGGATGCCAGATAGATGGCAGCCGCCAGCGCGCCGGCGGTGTACTGCTGCGACGGCACGTGCGGCAGGAATCGCCGGGCATCAACGTGACAGGCCAGGCCGCCGGCCGGCGTGACCACGGGCAACTTCTTTTCGAGCAGACGGTTGACGAACCAGGCGATGAGGTCGGCCGAACTGCTGGCCACTTCGTACTGGACCATTTCGCGGACGCCGACGGCCATGGCCTCGACTTCCTTACTGGACATACCGCCGTAGGTGAGGAAGCCTTCATACACGGGCAGCCAGGGCTTGATGGCATCGAAGAGAGCCTTGTTGCTGGTGGCGATGAAGCCGCCGCGCACGCACGTGCTCTTGCGGCCCGACATGTACATCAAATCGCACTGAGCCATCATTTCCTTGGTGATGTCAGCCACCGTCCAATCCATGTAGGCCTTCTCGCGCGACTTGATGAAGTAGGCGTTCTCGGAGATGAGGCTGCCGTCGATGATGAGCTTGATGCCGTGCTGAGCCGTGATCTTGCGGACAGCCTTGAGGTTCTCCATGGAGAAGGGCTGACCGCCGATCAGGTTGGTGGTGGCTTCCATGCGAACGAAGGCCACCCGCTCGGGCCCGTACTTGTCGATGACGTCCTGGAGCTTCTTCAGGTCGATGTTGCCGCGGAAAGGCTGCGTGCTCTCGGTGTTCATCGCCTCGTCGACGTAGATTTCGAGGACGGTGCCGCCGGCCATCTCGAAGTGAGCCTTGGTCGTGGTGAAATGGTAGTTCATGGGCACGACCTGCCCCGGCTTGATGAAGACCTTGGCGAGCAAGTGCTCGGCGGCGCGACCCTGATGGACGGGCAGATAGTAATCAAAGCCGAGAACTTCGCGAATGGCGTCGGCGAGTTTGTAATAGCTTTCGCCGCCGGCGTATGCATCGTCGGAGACCATCATCGCGGCCAACTGATTATCGCTCATGGCGTTGGTGCCGCTGTCGGTGAGCATGTCGATGAACACGTCCCGCGTGCGGAGGAGGAACGTGTTGTAGCCCGCCTCGCTGATGGCAGCCAGTCGCGCATCGATGGGCACCAGATTGGCCTTCTGGACGACGCGAATCTTGTGCATCTCGATGGGCAGCAATTTCCCGTTGGATAGCTTGATGTTCATCCGTGTGGCCTCAAAAAAGGGTTGGAAATGCGTCGGGCGGAAGGCGGATCGTCCTCAGGTGCACGCCTCCAACTCGGGCAGGATGCCTGCACCACATCTGCGAGGACAACCTGTACGATGCAATCCCGACGACGCGACCACGTCTACTGTAACAGACCGGGCGCGAGCGTCAACACCGAGTGATGACAAACCGTCGAGGTCCTATATTCAGGGCAGAAGGAGGCTGCGGCATGGAAAACGAATACTTCATTGGTTGGGGCACGTTGGCCCTGATCAACGCCGGCCTGGCCCAAGGCAAGAACCGCAGCGGGCTGGTCTGGTTCCTGCTTTCGCTGCTGCTCGGGCCGATCGCCACGCTGGTGATTGTCATCCTGGAACGGGAAGGTACGCAACCATGACGGCTGTCGAACCGCCGGATGCCCCGCGGCGCTTGCTCGACTTGTGCGGATCGGCGGCTACACTGGTGGCCGGGGTAGCGGTGGCTCTGCGCGAAAACCGCGGAGCGAATCGGGGCCAGGCATCCGGTGTGCGCGAGCGAACCGGCGGCCTGCACTGCAAGCAAACGATGGATCAACTGTCCAACTCGACGAGGGAGCAAGCATGAACCGGCAAAGCGGATTGAATCGCAGGGATTTCGTCAAGACCGCGTCCGTGGTCTCCGCGACCCTCTTGGCGGGCCGCGGTTTCACTTCGGCGGCAGAGACCGCGCCGGTAGGATCGCCGGGCAGCACGCCCGCACCGTTCCGCAAGGCGGTCAAGTACGGCATGGTCAAGCACGACGGCCCCATGGTCGAAAAGTTCAAGCTGCTCAAGGAGCTCGGGTTCGACGGCGTGGAGATGGACAGCCCCAACAGCTTCGACGCCAAGGAGGTGCTGGCGGCTCGCGACGAATCCGGCCTGCCCATTCACGGCGTGGTGGATTCGACGCATTGGAAGATACGGTTCTCGGACCCCGACCCCAAAGTGCGAGCCCAGGCGGTCGAGGATCTCAAGACGGCGCTGCGGGACTGCAAGACGTACGGCGGCAGCACCGTGCTGGTCGTGCCGGCAGTGGTGGACAAGCACACCTGTTACTGCGACGCGTATCGCCGTTCGCAGGAAGAGATCCGCAAAGCCCTGCCTGTGGCCGAAGAAACCGGTATCAAAATCGCGTTCGAGAACGTCTGGAACAACTTCCTGCTCAGCCCCATGGAGGCCGCCCGCTACGTGGACGAGTTCGAGTCGCCGCTCGTGGGCTGGTACTTCGACGTGGGCAACGTGTTGCGGTACGGCTGGCCCGAGCATTGGGTCCGGATTCTGGGCAAGCGCATCCTCAAAATCGACATCAAGGAGTTCAGCCGTGCCAAGATGGAGAAGGAAGGTTTGTGGAAAGGGTTCCAGGTGGAGTTGCTCGAGGGGGATTGCGACTGGCCAACCGTCATCAAGGCACTGAAAGAGGTCGGCTTCAACGGCTGGGGAACGGCGGAAATCGCCGGCGGCGACCGCCAGCGGCTCCAGGAGATCGCCACCCGCATGAATCGCATCTTCGCGAGCTGACACCCGAGCAAGCAAAACGGGCCTCGGCTCGCAGAGAGCCGAGGCCCACTGTTCATTTCTACCTACCGTCTCAGGCGAAACTTCAGAATTCTGCCATGGTCTCGTCGGCGGTCACATCGGCCGTCGCGGGCTCGACCGCCTGCGGAGCCGCTGTCGCAACGACCCGCGGTTTGGCAACAACGGGTTGGGCACGCAATGAACGCTTCTGTTTGGGCTGCGCCGGACCGCAGGTCGAGTGAGTCGCGCCGGATCGCTGCCCCTTGTGCGACCCGCTGACCAGCGCGATCAGTTCACCAACCATACCCTTGACCGCCTGAGCCTGAGCGGTCAATTCCTCGGCCGCCGAAGCCGACTCTTCAGCGCCAGATGCGTTGGCCTGCGTGACTTTGTCCATCTGGGCCACCGCCGCATTGACCTGCTCGACTCCCTGGGCCTGTTCTTCGGAAGCGGTGGCGATTCCGTTCACCAGTTCCGAGACCTTGGCAGCCGCCGTCACAATCGAGGTGAGCGACTTACCCACCTCGCCGGCCACCTGCGTGCCTCGTTGCGAGCGATGCACTGCGTCCTCGATCAAGCCGGTGGTTTCGCGCGCCGCCTGAGCACAGCGTTGAGCAAGATTGCGGACCTCGTCGGCGACCACCGCGAAGCCCTTACCGTGCTCGCCCGCCCGGGCGGCTTCCACCGCCGCGTTCAAGGCCAACAGGTTGGTCTGGAATGCAATCTCCTCAATGACCTTGATGATCCTGCTGATCTTCTCCGACGATTCGTTGATACCCTGCATGGCCTCGTTCAGTTGGGCCATTGTCTTGTCGCCCTCGCCGGCGGCATCGCGAGCCTCGCCGGCCAGTTGATTGGCCTGCTGAGCATTGGCTGCATTCGTGCGCGTCATGGCCGCCACTTCCTGGAGGGCGCTGGAGGTTTCTTCCAGCGACGACGCCTGCTCACTGGCGCCCTCGGCCAACTGCTGGGCGGCGGTCGCGACCTGGGCGGCGGCATCGTTCACCTGATCGGCCCCTTCGCCCAAGCCCACGATGATGCGGTTGAGCGGTTTGGTAATGCCTCGCGTGATCACGAAGGCCAGGATGCAACCGACCACCACGGCCAAGGCCAGGCCGGTGAGCGTGAGCCGCGAGGCGGCAGCCAGCGAATGCTCGGCCCCAGTGGCGACCTGCGTGGTCTGCTCCAAACCGTTCGAAGCGATTTCCTGCGATTTCGCGAGGATCCGGTTCCCGACTGCGGTTCGTTTCTCGCCGATATTCTGAAGGGTTGTCCAATTGGTCACCAGACGGTTCATGGCCGTCTCGTACGCCTCAGTGGCCTTCGCTACTCGATCGATCTGCTCGAGATTGACTTTCTGTCTCGTGATGGCCCGAAGCGCTTCGAGCTTTTGCCTGACCTGGATGAAATTCGCCTTGGCGGCCTCGATCAGCTTGGGGTCGCGCAAGGCTTGGGCCTTGAAGACGGCGATACGGCTCTCGTTGCCGAGATTAATGATGGCACTGACGGTGCTGATCTTGTCCAACCTCTCCAGCAAATCCTCAGCCTGCGTCGAGCCGGCGTGGCTCGCTCCGGCGGCGGCGACGGAGTTCGACGCCGGCCGCGTGGAAAGGCTCGCTACCGTGCCACCGGTCGCGCGTTGGATCTCCGCCTTCATGGTCTCTTCCTGAAGGGCCAGAAACTCAGTGCTGTTCTTCATGTATTCTGCGGCGGCTGTGTCGAGAACCCTGCGATCCTCGTCCAAAGCCTGGTTCATTTGTTCGGTTTGGTCCGCAAGCTTTTCGTACTCATCCAGGGTCGCCTGGAGTTCGTTGAGAGCGCCTTCCAGCTTCACCAGGTGGGACGACCGCTCGACGAGCGTCTTGGCGTCTTTGATGTCTTTTTCGACCTCGGCGATGTACTCGCGGCCCTTATCAAGGTAGGCCTCGTCTTCCGAGAGCCCGTAGCCTCGCATTTCATACATGGTCAGGAACGAATTGCGTTCGACGCGGCTGGCAACGGCGACTTCCGGCATATACTCCTCGGCCAGGATGGTCGCCTCTTGCTGAACGTTGCCCATGCGCCACACGGCCAGTCCCCCCAGTGCGACGGTGATGCCCAGCAACAAAGCGAACCCGAGACCGATCTTGGTGCTCAATTTCATAGATGCCACTCTCCAGAAAGTCCGCCACATGCGGACCAGGCCGTGAAGGAACAGGACCCCTTCTGCCCACGCACTGCCTGGGGCGACGGGACGTGAAATCAGGCCACCTCGACGGCGAACAGCTCCGAGATGACCAGTGGTACAATCGACGCAGCCACTTGGCCACTTCACCCTGCATGCAGGGGTAACATGCAGATTCGGGGGTTTACCTCTGCCCCCATTCGCCCCAGCACAAACAGGTGTTTACCCCGCGTTTTGGAGCGTTCCATTGGCAAGATCAGCCCGACGACAGTAAAACAGGAGCAGGACGGAACGGCTTCTCGAGCGAGCGGCCGGCTCCTCCGGAGACTCACCGCTTCCGTTTGACGGTTGCGGCTCGCAAGCGGATGACCAACGGATGGACCGTAGCGAATTGAAAGTACGCCCGATCATCGGTCTGGAGATTCACGTCCAACTGGCCACCCGAACCAAGCTGTTCTGCTCGTGCCCGCTGTCGTTCGGGGAAGAGCCCAACAGCCGCGTCTGCCCGGTCTGTCTGGGGCTGCCCGGTTCGCTGCCGGTGATGAACCGCCAGGCGGTCGAGTTCGCGATCCGGGCCGGGCTGGCGCTCAACTGCCAGATTGCGCGGTTCAGCAAGTGGGACCGCAAGAGTTACTACTACCCCGATCTGCCCAAGAATTATCAGATCAGCCAGTACGACCTGCCGCTGTGCTACGACGGTGTGTTCGAGGTGCCGACCGGCGAGGACGGCCAAATCCGCAAAGTCGGCATCATTCGGGCTCACCTCGAGGAAGACGCAGGCAAGAACATCCACGACCGCCCCGCCGTCACGCAGGTGGACCTCAATCGCACGGGTACCCCCCTCCTCGAGATCGTCACACAGCCCGATCTGGCCGGCGCTGAAGAGGCGTACAACTTCTGCGTCGAACTGCAACGGCTGGTCACGTACCTGGGCGTGAGCGAAGCCAACATGCAAAAAGGGCAGATGCGGTTCGAGCCCAACGTGAACGTGGCCATCGAATACGACGGCCGCGAGTACCGCACGCCGATCAGCGAAGTGAAGAACCTCAACAGCTTCCGGGCGGTCCGTGACGCCATCGCCTACGAGATCGAGCGGCAGGTCGGCGAATGGATGGCCAACCGCGATTACGTGGTGGGCAAGGCGCCGAAGGAGAATCGCGGCTGGGATGACGCCCGCGGCGTGACCGAATATCAGCGAAGCAAGGAGGAGGCTCACGACTATCGCTACTTCCCCGATCCCGACCTGGTGCCTGTGGAGGTGAGCGACGAGTGGCTCGCGGCCATCCGCGAGACGGTGGGCGAGACGCCGCTCCAGCGCAGCCGGCGGATGCAATCGGACTACGGTCTGAGCCCATCCGACGCCGACACCATCCTGGCCGACCGAGCGACGGCCGATCTGTTCGAGGCGGCCGCCGAAGTCGGGCACGCCCCCACGCTGGGCAAGCAATTCATCAGCTTCTGGTCGATGCACGCCAACAACCGCGGCACCACGATTGCCGGATTGGGCATCGACGCCGAGCGGCTGGGAGCCTTGTCCCGCATGACCGCGGACGGAGTCATCAACGCCACGGCGGCGGCGGCCATTGCGGAAAAGATGCTCGATTCCTCCGACGCGCCGCAGGCCATCGCCGAACGCGACGGCCTCCTGCAGGTCCGTGATGAGAGTGCCATGCAGGCCTGGGTCGATCAGGCGTTCGCCGCGAATGAAAAGGCCGTGCAAGACGCCATCGCCAATCCCAAGAAGCAAAAGCAGGCCCGCGGATTCCTGATGGGCCAGGTGATGAAGCTCTCCGGCGGCAAAGCCGATCCCGCCATCGTGGGCAAGTTGATCGACGCGAAGCTGGCCCAACTCAGCGCCGGCTAAAGGAACTCGTCAGGCGGACCGACTGCGGCGGGCGAACGTGCGACCGTAGTCCTGGCCCAGGCGCGGCTTGACGCGTCCGAGGATGATGGCGGCGACGGCGAACAAGATCGCCGCCACGGTGCCGGCGGTCAGCTGGTCGCGAAGAGCGGCCGCTCGCTGGAGGTCCGGATCAGTGCCTGCGAGCAAGGTGGCCAAGGCCATCATCCGGCTCCGCAGGAACACGTGCAGCGCGGGCACGCCGACGGCGATCAGAACCATCTTGGTGACGAACCAGCGCATGCGGATCATGGCCTGCCAGATGGATGCGAACAGGAGTGTCCCGAACACGAGCGCGGACACGATCCCGGGAATGATGACCCGGACGTAGACAAGATGGACGAGCGCGAGCTGGTCGCGCCAGGCGGTTGCGTCGCCCGGCGGCGGCGCGAGCAGCACACCTCCCAGGAGCGTCACGAGCCCACCGAAGAATGCTGCCACGCTCAGGATCTTGAGCACGATCAGGTAGGGACGAATACCTCGGCCGGGGCGACGTCCGTGGATGTTTCGGATCGGCTCGCCCGCCCCAGCGTTCTCGCTGCGATTCATGTCGGCCATGCGGGTATTGTGAGTCCGCGACCCCGCGGGTGCAACGCGGTTTTGTCCTGGCCGGGCCGGCCACTATAATGCCCGATGTCAGAGTCAGACGATTCGGGCGCCGCTTTCGACAAACCAGCAAGGACTCCACCGACGATGGCCACAGAAGTTGTGTCGGCTTACGATCTGGATGCGCTCAGCGCGGACTTCGAGAATCGTCACGCTCTCGAGATCATCCAGTGGGCGGTCGATGAGTTTGGCGATGATCTCGCGCTGTCATCTTCGTTCGGGGCTGACAGTGCCGTGATGCTCCATCTGGCGACCCGCGTGAAGCCCGACATCAAGGTGATCACGCTGGACACCGGGTTCCTCTTCCCCGAGACGGTGCGGTGGCGCGATGAACTGGCCCGGCAACTCGGGCTCAATCTGTGCATCTACCGGCCGGCGCTGTCCGCCGAAGAATTCGTGGCCGAACACGGCAAGATGTGGCGAAGCAGCCCCGACTCCTGCTGCGCGTTCAACAAGCGCGAGCCGTTCAACCGGGCCAAGAAGGAACTGGGCATCAAGTGCTGGCTGACCGGGATCCGGCGAGAGCAGTCGATCACCCGCCGGACGGCGGCGATCGCCCAGCGCGACAACCTGGGGCTGATGAAGCTCTGCCCCATCGCCCGCTGGACGGCCAAGGATGTCCACTACTACCTCCTGGAGAACGGCCTGCCCTACCACCCGCTGCGCGAGCAGGGCTTCCTCAGCATCGGCTGCTGCCCGGAGGAAGGCTATTGCACGAGCAAGGTCAAGCCGGGTGAGGATCCGCGGTCGGGCCGCTGGGCGGGGTTCGACAAAACTGAGTGCGGCCTGCACGTGCACGACCAGGGTAGCGGAATCTGACACGTTCGGGTATTTATTGCTGAACGCCGCAGACGTCTTGGATGGTGGCCAAAGATTGTCATCCTTGGCCTTTCAGAAGGGTCGTTCAGCAATATGAAACCCGCGCCTCTCTTGTTCATCCTCGTAGCCGTGACCATGATTCTTCCCGGATGCCGCCGGCAGCCCGCCAGCCTCATTCTGGGCGAGACGAGCACCGCGCCCGCCCCGGCGACCGCGCCGGCCCCGGCGAGCGAGCCCACCACCGCAGCCGTTGCCACTGCCACGGGTACTGGCCCGGCACCGGAGGAGAGCGAGAACGCGCCGGGCAACAACCTCAAGGGCGGGCCATATGACGTGCACGGCCTGATCCTGGACGAGACGGCGGCCATCTTCAGCCAAGGCTCGACCGAGCAGGTGACCATCGAAACCTCACCGCCGGGCGTGACCATCCCGGCTCCGCGGGCAGCGACCGCTGCGGCCGATTCGCCGCTGGAGGTGGTCTACACCTCGCGGGTGATCGAGACGCCCTTCCCCTTCAACGACCTGGTCCCGTCGTGGAACGTCGAGCTGCCCGAGGGCACGGGCTTTCGGGTGGAGATCCGCATGGGACGCAAAGCGGAGGACTTCTGGACACCGTTTTACTACTTCGGTGTCTGGGGCAACGCCCCCCGGCCCGAGACTCGGGTAATCGAGACCCCACAAGGCGTGATCGACGTGGACACCTTCCGCAGCACCCAGGCCTTCGACCGCATTCAGTACCGATTCCTGCTCACGACGTCGGCAGCAGGCAAGTCGCCGGTCATCCGCCGCGTGGGCCTGGCGTTCAGCAACACACTGGGCGACGAAGCGTTGGCTAAGCAGCATCGCCAGCCCATCGATCCGGGGTCGCCCAGCGGTTGGGCTCGCCGCCTCACCGTGCCCTGGCGAAGCCAGAAGGCGGAGGACCCGAAGATTGCCGGCAGCATCTGCAGCCCGACGTCGGTGTCCATGGTGCTGCAGTTCTACGGCGTCAACGTGCCGACGGCCGAGGTGGCGGCGAACGTGTTCGACCGCGAGTATCGGATTTACGGCAACTGGATCCGGGCCGTGCAGACGGCGTACCAATACGGCGTAGCGGGCTACCTGCAACGCTTCGGCGACTTCGAGGCGGTCAAGCAGCACATCGCCGCCGGGCATCCGGTTATCGCGAGCATCCGCGTGGACGAGGCCGGCGAACTGCGTGGCGCGCCCTACCAGAAATCCAACGGCCACCTCATCGTGATCGCCGGCTTCGACGCCAATGGCAATCTGCAGGTGAACGATCCGGCGGCCAAGACCATCGAGGCCGGCGTGGTCACCTACGCCAAAGAGGACATGCAGAAGGTTTGGCTCGATCACGGCGGCGTGGGCTACGTGCTCATCGGCAAGCCGCGATAGCACACCGCGGGCAGACCACTCCCTGGGTGGAGGGGACTGCTCTCGGGAGGCAGGCGTCCCACTCGCCTCAGACACGGCAACACTCCGGTACAGGCAGGATCCCCGATCAAGTCTCGTGTGCACGCTGGAAGCGTGTGCGTATTTAGCGTGCAAGAGTTCGACGTGGCGCCGCCCCGAAGGGGCACGAGATCGGTAGAGATCGGCACGCGAAGTCCGTAGAGATCGGCGCGACCTCGCCCCAAAGGGTCGCGAAGTCAGAAGCCGTGGGCGTAAGACCACGGACCGCTGGCTCCAAGGAAACCACGCCGCCGGCTATTGACCGGCGCCCCTACGGAGCGAGATGGTGCCACGTGCTAAACACGTACGCAAGCGTGCATCATAATAGGCACGCCCGGTGAGAGGCGGGCAAGATGCCCCCCCGGCATGCGGCGATTGTCATCCAAGGCATTCGCGAATTTGCGGAAAGTGGCCGATAACCCGCGGTTCAGATTTGTTGCCGCGGTTTGTTTGACTCCGGGCACCCGCGTGTGAATGATTGATCGTCTGCGAAAGAAAAACTTTCCAAAACCCACATCGGGCCGGTGACCAGGACGGAACCCGGCCCGAACCTTTTTTACGGACGGATGGATGCGCAACGGCGTCGCGGCGAGCTTCCCCGTCCAGTAAAGGTGCGGCGCGTCCACCCCTGACGCGCTTCGCCGGCCGACGGCCGGCGTCCCTTCACAACCCCGGCTCGACCGCCGAACGTTGAACCCCGGCCTCTGGGGTGATACGCTCAGGAAATGGCAAAGTTTGCGGACACCAAATCACAGCTGCCCGAGATGACCGAGGATCGGATTCTGTCCATCGGCATCTACGGAGAGACCGTGGCGGCGTACCGCTATACGGTCCTGTCGGAGATATTGCCGAACGAGGAGGACCGGGCGATTTTCGCCGCCATCGCCGAGGAGGAAATCGGCCACAAGCAGCGTCTGCAGGAACTGTTCAACCGGTATTACCCGGGTAGTGCGTTCTACCTGAGCGACGAAGACAAGGCGCTGGTCGTGACCGGTCCGCGGCTGATCGACGTCCGCAACGAGCCCGACTATCGCAAAGTCATGCAGATGGCGCTGGAGACCGAGCGGCGAGTGGCTCAGTTCTATCAATCGGTGAGCACGCAGGCCCGCCACGACGAGGTTCGCAACACGTTCAACGACCTGGCCATCGAGGGCTTCCAGCACCACGGCCGCCTGCTCAAGCTGGCCCGCGAGCGCAATCTGCTGCCCGACCGGTCGGGGTAGCACGATGAGCGGGCCTGAATCGGATGAACCCGATACCGATCCCGCCGGCTCCTTGTCGCAGGCCATCTCGTGACCTACATTACCACGTCCTTCGAGCAACCAGGAGACCCGCACATGAGTGGTGGACACCCGCATTCGCACGGCAATCCCATGCAGCCCGTCCGGCTGGAGGGCGTCAAGAACGTGATCGCGGTCGGCGCCGGCAAGGGTGGCGTCGGCAAGAGCACGCTGAGCGTGATGCTGGCCACCGGTCTGGTCCGCCGAGGATTGAAGGTCGGCCTCATGGACGCCGACGTCTACGGGCCGTCGATCCCCAAGATGCTCGGGATCGAGGACGCCAAGCCTACCATGGCTTCGGAAAACATCATCGTGCCCATCATCGCCCACAGCCTGAAGGTGATGAGCATCGGCTTTCTCGTCGAGCCCGATCGCCCCATCATCTGGCGCGGACCGATGATCCACGGCACGGTCAAGCAGTTCCTCGATCAGGTGGACTGGGCTCCGCTCGACTACCTCATTGTCGATCTGCCGCCGGGCACCGGCGACGTGCCACTGACGCTCTCGCAATCCATCCCCATGACCGGCGCGGTGGTGGTTTGCACGCCGCAGGACGTGGCGCTGCTGGATGCCGTGCGAGCCGCCCGCATGTACCAGCAGCTCAACGTGCCGGTGCTGGGCATCATCGAGAACATGAGCTACTTCGTGGCCCCCGACACGGGCAAGGAGTACGACCTGTTCGGCAAGGGCGGAGCCGCCAAAGCGGCCAACACGCTGAAGGTGCCGTTCCTCGGCTCGATGCCCATTAACATCGGCATTCGCTTGAGCGGCGACCAGGGCACGCCGTCCACGCTGTTCGACGACGGCCCGCAAGGCGTGGGCGATGCGATCATGAAGGTGGTCGATGAACTGGTGCGCCAGGTGGCACTGCGTGCCGACAAGCCCGCCGGCCCCACATTGACGATCCGGTCGTGAGGACCGGCACGCCGGTCCGGGGCTGGGGCCTGGGGCCCTGGGGGCTGGCGGAGAGTTTGGGCCGCGCGAACCGCGAATTTGGGGGATGTCTCGCCCGCCTGAATGACAGGATGGCTCTTTGGAAGGCGCGTCTCGCCCATCTACTTTTCAACCTGAGGGCGGCTTTGCCGCCCTCAGGTCAAAAAGCAAACAACTGCGACACAAATGTGTCACTTATCGTCCGGCTCAGAGCTCATAGCTCACAGCTCACAGCTCATAGCTGCTTCAGCCCAGCGCTTCAAGAAGCTTCTTCTGCAGCTCCTCGCCACGGCCGGGCGGATACTTGGACGCCAGCCAGCGATAGCCCAAACCATCGCCCGCGGCTCGGGGAATGATGTGGAAGTGCACGTGAGGCACCTCCTGACCGGACACGCGCCCGTTATTCTGCAGCAGGTTGTAGCCCGCGGCCTGCGTAACAGACAGGACGGCACGAGCCAGGCGAGGCAATTGTCGGGCCAATTGGGCCAGCACGTCCGGATTCACCTCCTCCAACCGCTCGGCATGCTCCTTGGGAATGATGAGCAGGTGGCCTTCTGCGAGCGGACCGATGTCTAGAAACGCGAGGATGGCCTCGTCCTCGTACACCTTCATGGCGGGGATCTGGCCGGCCACGATTTTGCAGAAGATGCAATTCGGATCGGTGTTCACGACGGAGCCTCCCTGCGGCATTCGCCGCGTCTCGTAAAAACAATACGGGTCAGCAGAACCCCCTCTGCCGGCCCGTATTGCTTGATACCATCATTTTCGCGTTCGCCGGATTCACGGAACCCGGTCCCGCTCAAAATGCCATTTATTCGGCCTGTGCCTCACCGCTCGACTCGGAGGGCTGCTCGGCGGCGGGAGCTTCGGCCTTGGCGGTCCGGCCCCGCTTGACGGCCTTGGCCGCCGCGGCATAGCGGCGTTCGGTCCGGCGCTGGCGGGCGGTCTTTTCCGGGCGAGTCACCGTGCCCGGCGACTCCTCCTTGCCGACCAGTTGGAGAACCGCCATGGGCGCGTTGTCCACGCGGCCCGTGTGGCCCAGATGAATGACGCGGGTGTAGCCGCCCGGCCGGTTCTCGAACTCCGCCGCCACGTTGTTGATCAAGTGGTGGATGATGCTGACGGCAGTGAACTTCTGGCCGCCGCGGGCCTGTCCCAGACGATGCCGGCGACCGCTCCGCGCCCGCAGCACGCGAGCCCGACGAGCGTCGGACATCGAGTCGTACTCTTCCTGGAACTCCTTGGGAATCACCGCCCGGTCGCCCAGGAGAGAAACCAGCCGTTGACGAGCGGCGAGATCGCCGGTCCGCGCCTTCTTGGCCAGCGTGATGAGCCGCTCGACGAACGGGCGGACATCCTTCGCCTTGGGCAGCGTGGTCCGGATCTGGCCGTGCTCGAACAGGCTCTGAGCCATGTTACGGCGGAGCGCCAAGCGATGCTCTTTCGTACGGTTCAGCTTACGTCTAGCGACTAAATGCCTCATATCAACGCTCCAGGCTCATCGATGCAGCCCGGCCTCCCGGCCCAAGGGCGCCATCGGTCCACGAAAAACACATTTGCTACCGGCCGGCCCTCGACCACCTTTGTCGAGCCGAATGAATGCCGATCAATAGTTGTTCAAGCTCGCCGGCATGGTGGGGTTGTCGCCCCCTTCCGGTCCCACGTTCTGCGACACCTCGCCCACGTTCTCGTCTTCCACCGTCGGCGGATGCTCGGGCGGAATCACCGCCCCGCTCTCGGTGAAGCTCATGCCGAGCGTCAGGCCGAGATCGGCCAGCTTGCGCTTGACCTCCCGCAGCGACGTTCGGCCGAAGCTGCGCACTTTAAGCAGGTCGCTCTCGGTCATGCGAACCAGCTCGCCCACCGTGCTGACCTTGGCCGACTCGAGGCAGTTGCTGGCCCGGACGGACAGGTCGAGCTGCGAGATGGGCATGCTCAGCCGCTCCTGCAACTCGCGATCGACTCTGCCTTCGCCCATGGGCTCGAGCGCGGTGGCCTCGCTGGTGACGGTCTCCTGGCCCAGTTCGCGATATTGCACGAACGGGTTGAGGTGCTTGCGGAGAATCTTGGCCGCTTCGACCAGGGCGTCCTCCGGGCGAACCGTGCCCTTGGTCCAGATCTCGAGAATGAGCCGGTCGTAGTTGGTCCGCTGGCCGACGCGGGTCTCTTCGGTCTTGTAGCGCACCCGGGTGACCGGGGAGAACACCGAATCCACGGCGATGATCCCCAGTTCGTCGTTGGGGCTGCGGTTCTCGTCGGCGGTGTGATAGCCGCGGCCCGGCGCGACCCAGAACTCGATGGACAGTTCCACCGGCTCGGTCAACGTCGCCAGCAGCTGACCCTGATTGATGATCTGGATGGAGGGATCGGTCACGATGTCGCGAGCGTAGACTTCACCCGGCCCCCGCCGGACCAGCCGCATCATCCGCTCGCCGTCGCCGTCGAGCTTGATCACCAGGCTCTTGATGTTCAGGATGATGTCCGCCACGTCTTCCTGGACGCCGGGCAGACTCATGAACTCGTGGCTGGCACCGGCGATGCGGACCTTGGTCACCGCCGCCCCTTCGAGGCTGGACAGCAGGATGCGACGCAGGCTGTTGCCGACCGTCGTGCCGAAACCCCGCTCGAACGGCTCGATCAGAAGCCGGGCGTAGGTATCGGTGCTGATTGCTTCATCGCGGATAACCTGTGTCGGCAGTTCAAGACCACGCCACCTAACTCGCATCGGGAGTCCTCCACATACGCTGGTCGGATCTGAGTCTTCTCGCCGCGCCACGCTGCCCCGTTTGCCGGCCGGCTTGACCCAGGGTCAACTGCCCGAACCGCTTTCCGGGGCCTGCCTCATCCTGCAATCGTGAGTCGCCGGGCGGTGCGCGATCGGCTCGAGCCGATCGGGCCCACTCGTGCCCCCTCACCGCAAACTGCGTCCCCTCATGGCTCCGAAGCCTTCACCGACTGGTCAGGCGATGATTGCACCAATCTGGCGTAAACCGGCGGTTTCGAGCTGTAGTCGGCGACAAGGCGAGGGCGGAACCACGGCACGATCCGTCCCAAATCTCAGTTCAGTCGCTCAATCGAATTTATAAGTCCTGGGCGGGCGGCAAGGCCCGCGCGTTATTCCATCACACGCCGCTGCCCGCGGCCGATCGCGGCACACGAACGCTTCTACAGGCCGGCTGTACCGCCCGGCCACCCCCGATCAGACGCGGCGCTTCTTGGCCGGCCGGCATCCATTGTGCGGCAGCGGAGTCACGTCCTCGATGGACTGGATCCGCAGACCGGCGGCCTGCAGCGAGGTAATCGCCGACTCGCGGCCCGAGCCGGGGCCCTTCACGCGGACCTCGATCTCCTTAACGCCGAATTTCTTGGCGGCCAGAGCGCACTTTTCGGCCGCCCGACCCGCCGCGAACGGCGTGCTCTTGCGCGTGCCCTTGAACCCGACCGTCCCCGCGGACGCCCAGGCCAGCGTCTCGCCGGCGGTGTCCGTGATGGTGATCATGGTGTTGTTGAACGTCGCCCGAATGTGGGCGATGCCGCGGGTCACGCTGCGGCGGACTTTCTTCTTCGTACTCTTAGCCACGGTGCATCTCCTTCACGCCCTTCTTGCCGGCCACGGTCTTCTTCGGTCCCTTGCGGGTGCGGGCATTGCTCCGCGTACGCTGTCCCCGAACGGGCAGCCCGCGGCGGTGCCGCAGTCCGCGGTAGCAGCCGATCTCCTTGAGCCGGGCAATGTTCTGGGCCACCTGGCGGCGGAGTTGGCCTTCCACCGTGTAGCTCCGGCTGATCACGCCCGCGATGCGGGTGACTTCGTCTTCCGTCAGATTACCGGCCTTGACTCCCTCGGCGATCCCCGCTTCCTTGAGAATCTGGCGGGCCAGGTAGGGGCCGATTCCGTAGATGTACTGCAGCGAATATTCGATTCGCTTGTCGTTGGGTATATCGACGCCGGAAATACGTGGCACGGTGCCACTCCTTTCGTTCCAAGAACCAGTCAGCCCGCCCGAGGATGGACCCGGCGGGGTCAAGCCCCCGTTATCCCTGACGCTGCTTGTGTCGAGGATTGGTGCAGATCACCCGGATCACGCCGCGGCGCCGGATGATTTTGCAACTCTCACAAATGCGTCGAACGCTGCTCCGCACTTTCATGTCTAAACCCTCAAACGGCGGCAGGACCGCCCGGCCTGGCGTGCACGGAACTCGCCCGGCCGATCGATCTACCCAACCGTCAGCACGTCCGCACCGTTTTCGGTGACGGCCACCGTATGCTCGAAATGAGCAGCGTAGCACCCGTCCTGCGTCACCACCGGCCATCCGGTCGCGTCGCCGTAGACGACTGCCGCCACGCCCATATTCACCATCGGCTCCACCGCGAGCACCATGCCCGGGCGGAGCATAAAATCCTGTCGTCGATCCCGCGGGTCCACATAGTTGGGGACCTTGGGCTCCTCGTGCATTTCGCGGCCGATGCCATGGCCCACGAATTCGCGGACCACGGAGAAGCCGGCCTTCTCCACGTAGGCCTGCATGGCCGCGGCCACCTCGCTCCACCAGCGCTTCGGCCGGATCTGGCGGATGGCCAGGGCGAGCACTTCCTGCGTGACGGTCAACAACCGCTGCACCTCGGGCGACACCTTCCCGATCGCCAGCGTGACCGCGCTGTCACCGCAAAACCCGTTCAACCGCACGCCGCAATCGACGCTGACGATATCGCCTTCCCGCAGCTTGCGGTCGTCGGGGATGCCGTGCACCACAACCTCGTTCACGCTGGTGCACAGCGCCGACGGAAACGGAAACTTCGCCTGCCGCGTCTCGACGCCTCGAAACAAGGCCTCGGCGCCGGCGGCGGCGATCATCTCCTCGGCGACGGCGTTCATCTCCGCCGTGCTCACACCGGGGCGCGCCATTTCCCGCATCCGGTTCAGCACGCGGGCCACCACGCTGCCCGCCTGCCGCATACGCTCAATGTCCTCGCGACTCTTGAGCTTGGCGCTCCCGGATCGTTTCATGACACCCTTCACGCGCGCGCCTCGCCCACGCGGTTCGAGATCTCCCGCCGAGCCGCCTGGAACACCGTCTCGACGTCCGCGGTTCCGTCAACCTCCACCATCAAACCCTTACCCCTATAGTAGTCTTCGAGGGGTCGGGTCTGGGCATGATAGGCGGAAAGCCGCTCTTTTACGACCTCGGCCGTGTCATCGGTACGGTGGACGAGGGCCGACGAATCTTTGTCACACACCCCCTCCTTCGCCGGAGGAAGCGTCTTCACGTGGTAGACGGCCCCGCAGGTCGGGCACACCCGCCGTCCCGTGATACGCTCCACAATGGGCTCGTCGGGCACGACCAGCGAGACGACCAGATCCACCTTCTTGCTTGCATTGGCCAGAGCCTTGTCCAACGCCTCGGCCTGGGCGAGCGTCCGCGGGAAGCCGTCCAGCAACACGCCGGCCGGCTTGGTCGGGTTCAGCACCCGGGCCAGGATCACCTCAACGATGATGTCGTCCGGCACCAAGGCACCGGAGTCCATGTAGCTCGCCACTCGGCGGCCCAGTTCGGTGCCGCTCTTGCGCTCGGCCCGCAGCAGATCGCCACTCGACAGGTGCTGGAGCCCGAAGGCCTCGGCCAGGCGGACAGCCTGCGTTCCCTTGCCGGCTCCCGGGGGGCCCAGTAGCACCAGATTCATAATCCTTGCATCCCTTCTCGATGACTGGGGAAGCAGGGCTGTTACCTGCCCGCTCCGCCCAGGAATCCTTTGTAATTCCGCATGACCAGGTTGGCCTCGATTCGCTGGACCAGGTCCAAGGCCACGCTCACCACAATCAGCAACCCAGTGCCGCCCAGGAAGGACGAGACCTCAAACGGGATCTGCAGCTTGGCCGCCACGATCGTCGGGATCAAGGCGATGATGGCCAGGAACGCCGCACCCACGTAGGTGATCTGGGTCATGACCCGCTCGAGATAGTCGGCCGTCCGCTTGCCCGGACGCAGGCCCGGAATGAAGCTGCCGTAGTCGCGCAGGTTATTGGCCATTTCCTTGGGCTGGAACTGTACGGCCGTCCAGAAGTACGCAAAGAAGAACACCAGGGCAATGTACGCCACGGCATAGATGAAGCTGTCGTGGTAGAACCACCGCTGCATGTTCCGCAGGAAGCTGGAATCCTGGAACCAACTGGCCAGCCACCCGATGAAGATGCCCGGGAAGATCATCAGCGAGCTGGCGAAGATGATGGGCATCACGCCGCCGTGATTGACCCGCAGGGGCAGGTACTGACGCTGGCCGCCCAGGACGCGACGCCCGCGGGTATGCTTGGCCTGCTGGATCGGGATCCGCCGCTGAGCCTGCGTGATGAGGATGGTTCCCGCAATGACCGCCACGAAGGCGACGATCACGAAGATGATCTTGGCCGGGCCCATGCTGGCCTGGCCCAGACCGGACTGGCCGGAGAAGTCGGCCAGATTCACGATTTCGATGATGGCATTGGGCATGCGGGCCACGATACCGGCCATGATGATGAGGCTGATGCCGTTGCCGATGCCGTACTCGTCAATCTGCTCGCCGAGCCACATCAGGAAGATGGTGCCCGTAGTCAGCAGCATCACGCCCATGATCCAGAACAAAGGCGAACCGGCAAGGTCCGGATACACGTAGCCTTGGTTCTGCATATAGTTGATCCAAAAGATAGCCTGGATCAGGCAGAGACCGACGGTCGCGTATCGGGTGTACTCGTTGATCTTCTTGCGCCCGCTCTCGCCTTCCCGCTGGAGCTTTTCGAGCGACGGCAGGACGGTGGCCAGCAACTGGAAGATAATTGAGGCGGAGATGTAGGGCATGATCCCCAGGCCGAAGATGGTGCTCTGCTGGAGATCGCCGCCGGTGAACAGTGAGAATGCGGCGGCCAACTGGCCGAAGCCGCCCCCGCTCTGGCCGGCGGCCGACTTGGCCATCCCCTCCTGATCGACGCCGGGCAGGGGCACATAGAATCCCAACCGGTAGATGATCAGGAGACCAGCCGTGAACAGGATCTTGCGGCGGAGTTCGCCGATTCGGAAGATATTGGCTAGCGTGCTGAACATTCTCATTCCTCGGCGGCCCGCCCCCTTCCGCACCGCGGGCACGCTGTTTTGCGGCAAGCTTTCCCTTTCGGTCGCCGGGCTCGTCCTCGAGCCGGCTCAGCCGGTCCTGGGGCTTGCGGCTAAAATCAGTCGATGACTTTCGCTTGACCTCCGGCGTCGGCGATCTTCTTGGCGGCCGTCTCGCTGAACTTGTTGGCCTGAACGTCCAGCTTCTTGCCGAGCTCGCCGGTCCCGAGAATCTTGACCGGCTTTCGAGCGTCGCGGATCAGGCCGGCGGCCTCCAACGCGGCTGGCGTCACCGTGGCGCCGTTCTCGAACGCCTCGGCCAGATCGACCACGTTAACCACCTGGTACTCCGTGCGGAACTGGGCATTGGAGAAGCCCCGCTTGGGGATGCGGCGGAACAGGGGCATCTGCCCGCCTTCGGTCAGCCGCCGGGCTCCGCCCGCCGAGTGCTGCCCCATGCCCTTGTGGCCCTTGGTCGACGTTTTGCCGTGCCCGGAGCCGATACCCCGGCCCACGCGCTTGCGCGACTTGTTCCGATGGGCCTTGGAGGTAATGTCAGATATCATCATCGCCAGTCACTCCCGCGATTATCGTTCTTCAGATCAGGTCGAGTCGGATCAAATCGAGACCGCACGAGCCCGGGCCACGTCTTCCCGGGACCGCAAGGACTTCAGGCCCAGGAAAGCCGCCTTGACCAGGTTCTTGGGACTCGTCGAGCCGTAGGCCTTGGTAAGTACGTCCTTCACGCCGGCCAGTTCCATCACCGCCCGGACGCTGGCCCCCGCGATCACACCGGTACCTTCCCCGGCGGGCAGGAGCATCACCTTGCTGGCTCCGAACTTGGCCATCACCTGGTGCGGAATGGTGGTCCCGGCCAGGTTGACCCGGATGACGTTTCGGCGGGCGGCCTTGGTCGCCTTCTCCACCGCTGCGGGCACCTCGTTGGCCTTGCCGTAGCCAACGCCCACCTGTCCGTTGCGATCACCCACCACCACCAGGGCGGCGAAGCTGAATCGGCGACCACCCTTGACCACGGTGGCGCACCGGTAGACTTTCACCACGTTATCTTCGAAGCCGCCGGTCTCCTCCTGCTCGGCGGCAGCTCCGAACTTGGACTCTCGCCGGGAACCTCGCCCTGCACGGCCTCGACCGCGTTCGCCGCGCTGGCCGGTACGTTCGCCTTCACCCGGACCACTGGTGATGTCCGTGGTTTCAGATCCGCCCGTGTCGCCCGCGGTTTCGGGGGGCAGCGGTGCGCCGCTCTGCATTTCGTTGGTCGTTTCGTCAGCCATCAATTCCTCGACCCCATCAGGGTGAACTGGTGCCCGTCCAGTCTACGGCATTCGCCGTCGGTGTCACGTCTCAAATCTTCATGCCGGCTTCCCGGGCGGCGTCGGCGAGCGCCTTCACGCGTCCGTGGAAGCGGAATCCGTTTCGATCGAAGGCGGCCCGGGAGATGCCCTTGGCCAACGCCTTCTCGCCCAGGAGCTTGCCGACCTTGGCCGCCGCCGCTTTGTTGCCGCCGTACGTGCCCTTGAGCTCGGGGCTCTGGGTGCTCGCCGACACCAGCGTCACGCCCCGGTCGTCGTCGATCAGCTGAGCGTAAATGTGCTTGAGGCTGCGGAATACCGACAGCCGCGGCATCTCGGCCGTGCCGTGTATGTGCTTGCGAACGCGCTTTTTCCGTCGCTCGCGACGAACTTGTTTCAGCTTTGTCCGTTCCATGATGCTCACCCGATTTCAGCAACCCGCAGCCATCGGCGGCCAAGTGCTCATCCGTCTCTGCGGAACCACGCGGACTCCCCAGACCACATCCGTCAACCGCAGGATCAACCGCCACCGCTGGCGAACGCCTTGCCCTGCTTGCGACGCACCAATTCGCCGGCGTACCGGATGCCCTTGCCCTTGTAAGGCTCGGGCGGACGCAGACTGCGTATTTCGGCGGCAAACTGCCCGACCTTCTGCTTGTCCGCGCCATTGATGGTGAGCCGTGCCGGGTCGCTCTCGCCGCGGGCCGCCTTGACCTCGACCGTCACCTTCAGATCGGCGGGCACTTCGATCGAGAACTGAGCCTCCTTGGGCTTGCCGTCCTTGTCCACCCCGCGGCCCATGTACCCGCAGTTCAGGAGCAGACGGTTGCCCTTCAGATCGCAACCGTAACCCGTGCCGTAGATCTCGAGCTTCTTCTCGTATCCCTTGTCACAGCCGGTCACCATGTTGGCGATCAAAGCCCGGGTCATCCCATGGAGGGCCTTGTTCTGGGCCGTGTCGTCCTGACGGGTCACCTGGATCAGCGAGGCGGCCGAATCATAGCTCACCTCGACCCCAACCGGATAACGCCAGGAAAGCGTCCCCTTGGGGCCCGTCATCTTGATCGTGCGGTCCTTGAGCTCCACCTTCACGGAGGAGGGGACGGGAACTGGTTTTTTGCCGATGCGAGACATCGCGTTTACGTCCTGTTCTTGTGTGGCATCGGCCCCAAGACCGATGCGACCAAAGGTTAACGGCCCCAACGGAGGACCCCGGCGGGTCCCGGCCGATTCACCTGCACACTAGCTGACCGTGCACAGCAACTCGCCGCCGACCCGGATCTCCTTGCACTTGCGATCGCTGAGCACCCCCCGGTTCGTGGAGAGGATCGCGATGCCCAACCCGTTGAGCACCTTGGGGATCTCGTCCACACCGCGGTACACCCGGCGGCCGGCCTTGCTCTCCCGCTTGAGTTCATGGATCACGGGCTCGCCGCGATGGTCGTACTTTAAGCGAATCCGCAAGAGGCCCTGGCGCGCGTCATCGATGCGATCGAAGCCCTCGATGTATCCTTCGTCCTGCAACACGGTGGCAATGCCGACCTTGAGATTGGACGCGGGAACTTTGACCTCGCGGGCCCGCATCCGCACGGCATTCCTGATGCGGGTTAACATGTCGGCGACCGGATCACTCCACATCTTGCGTTTCCTCATCATGCCGGGACGCCGGGCCCTGCGTCACGTCCGGGGGATGTCCCGCTCGAACGCCGCCGGCCCCGAACCCGGTTTGTCTACCAACTGGCCTTCTTGACGCCCGGAATCAAGCCCTGGTTGGCCATCTGCCGGAAGCACACCCGGCACAGCCGGAACTTCCGATACACCGCTCGTGACCGCCCGCAGACCTCGCATCGACGGACGACGCGAGACTTGAACTTGGGAGGTTGCTTGGCCTTATGAACCCATGCGGTTGTTGCCATCGATAATCACCTGGTTGCGCCGCACGCAGCGGCAAAAGCCCTCGAAAGCACGGCCCCTCTCAAGCGCGGCCGTTGCCTTGCTTCGTGTCCTTCTGGAACGGCATGCCGATCAGTCTCAGCAACTCCCGGCTGTCCTGGTCGTTCTTGGCCGTGGTCACGATCGTGATGTTCAAACCCTGCGTCCACTCAATGCTGGCCGGATCGATTTCCGGGAAAATGGACTGTTCGCTCACGCCCATCGAGTAATTGCCACGGCCGTCGAAGCTCTGGGGGTTGAGTCCCCGGAAGTCACGAATACGCGGGATCGCGATGGTGATGAGCCGATCCAGGAACTCATACATGCGTGCTCCCCGCAGCGTGACCTTGAGTCCGGTCTCGTTGCCGGCCCGGACCTTGAAGTTCGACACGCTCTTGCGGGCCTTGCACACCACCGGCTTCTGGCCGGCGATGATGCTCAGGTCGCGACTGGACAGTTCGAGCCGCTTCTTGTCCTGCAGGGCCGCCCCCACGCCCATGGAGAGCACGATCTTGACCAACCGCGGCACCGCCATCGGATTCGTGGTCCCCGCCCGCTCGAACAGCCGGGGAAGAATTTCGTTTTTGTATTTCGCTTCGAGGCGCGTCATATCAATCCGCCTTATGGTTCCAGTGCCCCTCGCTCGCGCTCGGGCCTTTCGTTAGATCTCAACGTCTGCCCGGCGGCTCGCTCCGGCCGGGCCTCATCGTGAGACCGTCAACCCTCAATCCTTGGACTTGGCCCGCGTCAGTTCGGACAACCGCGTGCCCGCCACGCTCACCCGGTACTTGGCGACGACCTTGCCGGCGGCGTCCCGCTCGACTTCGAAGCGGACCCGCGTGGCCTTGCCGGTCTTGGTGTCCACGGGCAGGACGTTGGAGATGTGGATGGGGGCCTCCTTCTGCAAACGTCCGCCCTGGGGGTTGCGCCGACTGGGCCGCACGTGCCGAAACACCGTGTTGATGCCCTGAACGAGGACGACGCCCTTGTCGGCATCCACCTTCAGCACCTTGCCTCGCTGACCTCTGTGGTCGCCCGCGATAACTTCGACTTCGTCGCCTTTGCGTATATGACAAGCCATAGTTCGCCAATCTCTTTCTGACGGCCCGATCCGCCGGTCTCAGATGACCTCATCCGCCAGCGAAATAATCTTCATATAACCCTTTTCACGCAGCTCGCGGGCCACCGCTCCGAAGATGCGGGTGCCGCGGGGTTCACCCTTGTCGTCGATGAGGACCACGGCGTTGCGGTCGAAGCGGACGTAGCTGCCGTCGCTGCGGCGGGTGGCCTTCTTGGCCCGCACGACCACCGCCCGCACCACGCGGGCCTTGCGGTTGCCCGGCTTCATGAAGTCGGTGTTGGGCATCGCCTTTTTCACCGCGCAGATCACCACGTCGCCCACCCGAGCGGCCCGCAACCGCGGCTTGCCCAGCCGTCCGGTGCTCCCGCCCAGGACGCGGATCACCATGGCCTGCTTGGCCCCGGTGTTGTCCGCCACGTCAACCATCGTCTGCAACTGAATCATGACCGTCTCTCATCCAACGCGTGCGACCGAGGCGGCACGCGATCCCAAGGCCATCCGCCAACTCACCGTGGAGCGTGGCTCGCTCCCGCTCGCCATCCGGGGCGTCAGTCCTGCGGCGCCCGCTCCAACACCTTGACCAGCCGCCAGGTCTTCAGCTTGGATATGGGCCGGCACTCCATGACCTGAACGCGGTCGCCCAGAGCCGCTTCCTGCTTCTCATCGTGCACGTGCAGGATGCTGCGGTCCCGCATGTACTTGCCGTACTTCGGGTGCCGGACCAGAAACTCGACCTCGACCCGCAGGGTCTTGGGCGTCTTGTGGGCGGCGGTCACCACTCCCACCATCTGTCGTCGGGCTTTGCGTTTGCTGCCCTGCGTGCCTGATGTCATCCCCGTGCTCTCTGCCATTATTCGGTATCCAGTCAGTTACTTGGTTTCGCGTGCCGTCCGCTCCCGTGTGTCTCCGCGAGGGCCGGGCGGCTCAACCCCAGGCCCGGCTCACTTCTTCTTGGTGGCCACTGCCTCCAGGTGATGTTCCATCTGCTCGATCCGAGTCTCGCCCCGCTCGCGGAGGACCGTCAGCAGGCGGGCGATATCCCGCTTGGCGTTGGTCAGGAGCGAGGGGTTGTGGAGCTTCTCGGTCACGGCCTGGCTTCGCAGATCGAACGTGTGGCGCCGCAGCCGCTCCAGCTCCGCGTAGAGTTCCTCAGTCTTCATCTGTCGCAGTTCAGAAACTTTCATCCCGACGCCTCGCCGGCATTCGCCGCATGACGGTCTTCGCCGTACCTGACGGCCTTCGCCGTTTTGTATGACCTTCGTCGTTTCGCTTCGCTTGTCCGGTCGCTTCGGCAGAGCCGGCCGCCACGGCCGGCGCCGCACGTCAGTTCACTTACACCGCGTGCCGCCGCAGCACGAATCGGCAGCGGAACGGCATCTTGTGGGCGACGCGGCTGAACGCCCGGCGGGCAACATCCTCGGTCACGCCCCCGATCTCGAACAGCATCGTGCCTGCCTTGACGGTCGCGGCCCAGTACTCGGGCTCGCCCTTGCCCTTACCCATACGAGTCTCCAGCGGCTTGCGGGAGATGGGCTTATGCGGGAACACCCGGATATACACCCGTCCCTGCCGCTGCAGGAAGTGGGTGGCTGCCATACGCCCGGCCTCGATCTGCCGGGCCGTCAGCAGTCCGTGCTCCAGGGATTGCAAGCCGAATTCGCCGTGAGCCACGGTGTTGCCGCGCGTCGCCTTCTCGCGCAGTCTCCCGCGCTGGGCTTTGCGGAACTTCATTCGCTTCGGCATCATCGCCATGGTCGTCTACTCCGTAGTCGTCGCCGCCCGGAACCCTCGTCAGACGCCGGTTCCGGGATGGTCATCCTCAAGTTTGCTCAGAACCGGGGGCGCTGCCTCGGCCGGCTCGCACCTTCGACGGGCGTGATTTCCTCGCCGAACTTGCCCAGGTAGATCCAAACCTTCACACCAATGGTCCCGTGGGTCGTCCGGGCCACCGCATAGCCGTAGCTCACGTTGGCCTGCAGCGTCTGCAGCGGAATCGAACCCCGCCGCTGCGTCTCCGTCCGGGCCATTTCCGCCCCGCCGAGCCGGCCGCTGCACAGGATACGGATGCCCTTTGCACCGGCCTGCATGGTCGCGTCGCACCGCATCTTCATGATCCGGCGGAAGCTGCCCCGCTTCTTGAGCTGCTCGGCGATGCCTTCGGCCACCAACTGGGCGTCCAGGTCGGGATGCTTGATCTCGACGATGTTCACCGTGATCTTGCGATCGATGAGCTCCTCGAGCCGCTCGCGAAGCTTGTCCACCTCGGCACCGCGGGGGCCGATCACCAGGCCCGGCCGGGCGGTGTGCAGCACCACTCGCACGTCACTTCGGGTGCGCTCGATCTCGATCTTGGCGACCGCAGCGTACGGCGGCTTGCGATTCAGTTCGTCATCCACGAACTTTCGCAGCTTCCAGTCTTCGATCAGGAACTCGCCGTAGGCCGCCTTCGGCGCGTACCAGCGACTCTTCCAGTCGAGGGTGATGCCCGTGCGGAACCCGATCGGATTGGTTTTCTGTCCCACGCTCTGCTCCCGAAAAGCTTCCTGGCGAACCGGTTTCAGTCACTGCCCGAAGGCCGCCGGCGTCCGGCTCGCAATCCTGAACTATCGCTCCTCGACCTCGACCACGATGTGGCTCAACCGCTTGAGAATCTGGTGAGCCCGCCCGCGATCCTTGGGCCGCCACCGGCGCATCCGCGGTCCTTCGTCAATCTGAGCGGTGGCTACATACAGCGAACGGACGTCGGCCTCAGCCTCGTTGGCGTTGGCAATCGCCGACCGCAGCACCTTGTCAATCAACCGGCTCGACCGCTTGGGCGTGAACCGGAGAATGTCCTGGGCGGTCGCCACGTGCTGGCCGCGGATCAGGTCAATGACCAACCGGGCCTTGCGCGGACTGATTCGGGCGAAACGATGCACTGCCCGCCATCGGTTTCCTGTTGCTGCCTTTGCTGCCATGATTCACTTCTCTCGCTTCGGCCCGCCTCGGCCCCCGGAAGGAAGGTCCGGGCGGTGCCGCATTGGATCGGTCTGCCCGACCACCTGCTGCTCGCGTCGACCGGCTTACGCCTTCTTGTTGCCGCCGTGGCCGCGGAAATTCCGCGTCGGGCTGAATTCGCCCAGTTTGTGACCGACCATGTCCTCGGTCACGAACACCTTGTGGAAAATCTTGCCGTTGTGCACCTCGAAGTTCATGCCGATGAACTCGGGCACGATGGTGCATCGCCGGGCCCACGTCCGGATGGGCGTGCGGTCGTTGCGCTCCTTGGCCTTTTGCACTTTGGCAAACAGCTTCTCGTCAACGAACGGCCCTTTTTTCAAGCTTCTCGCCATGGTCTCACTCGTCACTCGCATCAAGGCGTCACCCGACAGGGCTGCTGACGCCGGGAACCTCACTTGTTCTTGAGCGTCAACTGCCCGTACCGGACGCTACGCCGCCGCCGCAGGATGCGCTTGCTGGAGTTCTTTCTGGGCGAACGAGTCTTGCCGCCCTTGGCCAGTTTTCCCCAGGGGCTGCACGGGTGTCGCCCGCCGCCGCTTCGACCTTCGCCGCCGCCCAGCGGGTGGGCGATGGGGTTCATGGACGTACCGCGGTTGTGAGGCCGCCGGCCCATGTGCCGCTTGCGGCCGGCCTTGCCGATGCGCACGTGCTGATGGTCGATGTTGCCCACCTGGCCGATGGTCGCCCGGCATTCCACGCGGGCCTGCCGCATTTCGCCGGAAGGCATGAGCAACGTCGCCCAGTCGCCTTCGCGAGCGATCAGGCGGGCCGTCGCGCCGGCCGCGCGAGCCAGCTTCCCGCCCTGCCCGGCGGTCAATTCGATGTTGTGAACGTCCATGCCGACGGGGATGTTTTTCAACGGCAGAGCGTTGCCGATCTTCGGTTCCGCGGTCGGCCCGCTCTCCACCCAGTCACCCGCCTTGAGACCGACGGGGGCCAGAATGTACGACTTGGTCCCGTCCTGATACTCGATGAGCGCGATATGGCAGGACCGGTTGGGGTCGTACTCGATCGCGATCACGGTCGCCCGGCTGTCATCCTTGCGACGCTTGAAGTCGATCACGCGGTACATCCGCTTGTGACCGCCCCCACGCCACCAGGCGGTGATCTTGCCGCTGTGGTTGCGTCCGCCCGTCTTGTGGAGCGGGGTCAGCAGCGACTTGGTCGGCGGACGCTTCTTGTCCGTCAACTCGCTGTAATCGTTCACCGAAGACTCACGACGCCCCGGCGATGTCGGCCTGTATATCTTGACGCCCATGTGTCGTCCTTTTTGGATCTTCCTGAACCCTGGTCCAATCCGTCAGAACAGATCGATGTGGTAGTCCGGCTTGAGTACCACAATGGCCTTTTTCCAACTACGGGTCTGGCCGTACGTAAACCGGTAACGCCGCCGCTTGCCGCTCCGGACAGCCGTACGCACCGACGCGACCTTCACGTTGTAGATCTTCTCGATGGCCTCGCGGATCTGGGGTTTGCGGGCGTCCGGGTGCACCTCGAACGCGTACGCCCCGCCTCGCGCCGGCCGGGTCTTCGTTGCACCGTACGACTGCTGGCTTTGGTGCGTGCCTTTCTCAGTCACCAGCGGCCGGACGATCGTGTGGTAAATGTCCATCGCACTTCATCCTGTCAGAGCCGGGCTCGTCCTCGAACTCCGGCGATCGCCATCGTTTGTCTTTACTCCGCCTGCCCGTTGGCCCGGAACGACATCGGGTTGGCCAGCACCGCCTCGAAGGCATCCCGCGTGAACAGGACCTTCCGGCGGCGCAGAATTTCGTAAGCGTTCAACTCGTAGACCGGCATGATTTCGGTCTTGGGGATGTTTCGACCGGACTTGTAGACGATCTCGTCCGGCTTGCCGAGGGCCAGCACGCACCCCTTGTCAGCCCCGAGCTTGGCGAGCATGCCGGCGAAAACCTTGGTCTTGGGTTCGGTGAAGGTGAGCGGATCGACGACGGCCACCGAGTTGGACTTGAGCTTGGCCAACAGGGCGCTGCGGCGGGCGAGCTGCCGCATCTTCTTGGGCATGTCCTGGCGGTAGTTCCGCTCGAGCTTGGCGAAGGCCATGCCGCCGCCCCGCCGGATGTTGGTCCGTACCGTACCCATGCGGGCGTTACCGGTGCCCTTCTGGCGGTACAGTTTGCGGGTCGAGCCTTCGACGCGGCCACGGTTCTTGGTCCGGGCCGATCCCTGCCGCTGGTTGGCCCGCCACATCACGACGGCTTGCTTGAGCAGATCGTGGCGCACCCATCGGCCGAGGCTGGCCTCGTCGATCTGCATGGTGCCGGTCTGCTCACCACTCATGTTAAATACGGGTACGTCGATCATTGCTCTGTCCGTTGTCGATTGTCGGTTGTCAGTGGCCGGCGGTCAGTATGCGAGTTTTCGCCCCTGGCAGCCCATTGACGCCTGACGCTCTTCCTCGTTACTTCTTGGCCTTGGCCTGCCGAACCAGCACGTAGACCCCGTTGGGTCCCGGAACGCTGCCCTTGACGAGCAGCAGATGGTTCTCCTTGTCCACCCGCACGAGCTCCTGATTGCGGGAGGTCCGTCGGACGTTGCCCGAGTGGCCGGCCATGCGCTTGCCCTTCTTGACTGCTTGGCCGCGGCCTCGCTGGGACATGCCGCCGATGGCACCGGGGCTGCGATGCTTGCGCTCGGTACCGTGAGACGCTGGCTGGCCGCCGAATCCGTACCGCTTCATGACGCCGGTGTATCCGCGGCCTTTGGTGGTACTCACCACGTCCACGTGCTTCGTCCCGGCCGCCTCGAACACCTCGACCGTCCAGACGTCGCCCGCGTTGTCTTCGGGCACGGTGGGCATGGGGACCTCGCGGATGATCCGCTTGGGCCCGGTGCCGGCCGCCGCCGCGTGCCCGATCATGGGCAGCGTCGAGCGGTGCGGCTTGACGTCCTCGAACCCGAGCTGAACCGCGTTATAGCCGTCCTTGCCATCGCTCTTCTTGACCTGCAGGACCGTGCACGGCCCCGCCTGGATCACGGTCACGGGAACGGCTTCGCCGTCCGCAGTGTAGATCCGGGTCATCCCGATTTTCTTGCCAATCAGTGCCGCAGCTGCCATATGCAGAGACTTCCCTGCAAGAGCCTTTCGAAAAAGGCTCTCGCCACTCGAGTCGCATGCCGTGCGATAACGCTCACACGGCCTGATTTTCCCAAAAAACAGTGTGACGCAAGGTCACCCTGCCATCGCGTCCCCGCGGGATTCCTCCCTGGGGACCAGCTGCCTCCTCGGGCCCCCGCTCCGGCCGCCGAGATTCCGCCGGCATCGGCGCGGGGTTCAACCCACCAGGTCAGCCTGTCATCCTGACACGATGCAGGGCTCTGGCTATGTGGCGCCGTGAGCCTGGCCTGGCAATATCGCTCCTGGGGCCGGGGCCCTACTCGAGGATTGACCAAGCGGTTCCGACGCGCACGCCAATTTAGGCCTTGATCTTGACAAAGACACCAGCCGGCACCACCAGCCGGTTCAAGGCCTCAACGGTTCGGGCTGTGGGTTCGTAGATGTCGATCAGACGCTTGTGCGTCCGCATCTCGAACTGTTCGCGGGATTTCTTGTCGATGTGAGGAGAACGAAGAACGGTGTACCGCTCGACGCGGGTGGGCAGCGGAATGGGGCCGCACACACGGGCATTGGTACGCTTGGCTTGATCGACGATCTCTCGCGCCGACGCGTCCAGTGACCGGGGGTCGTAAGCCTCCATCCGAATCCTGATCCGTTCGCCGTCCATCTAAAACCTCAGCTACCGCAACAGCCAGTTGAACCTGATTCTATCCTGCCTCTCCGGCCCCGCAGCGTGGTTTGCACCGCCGCCTGGGCGCCGGAGTGAGACGCAGACCGGTTAGTGTACCTATTGGCGAATCGCTGTCAAGGGCACTCCGCCAGGTTTGCAAGGAAATTCGCAGCCCACGGCCAACAAGGCACAAGCTATTGCCAGGCCGATAGTTGCAGCAGAATAGGCCGGCGGCGGACCCCCAATTCGGGCCTACATACCAGCCTTTTCTCGCGCCGTCGCGAGCACACCCAGATACCAATCATCCGTTAACCAGAAGCCTGCCCGGGCCCGAACGTCGTCGCATGACCGCGATTTCGCGGCAAAGTCCATCCTCGGTCAGCTTGGTGACACGAACCGTTTCGTCTGGAATGACAAGCACCAAAGACTCACCTCATCCGCATTAGACCAAGTCCACTGCGAATGCGGGGCCAGTGCTTACTTTGCCGGCTTGCGTGCCGGGACGTCCGGCGGGCGCGACAGCAGCGTGCCGTCATTCTTGAACGTTGCCAGCCGCAGCTGCTCCGGCGAGACATCCACGCGGATGACCGTGTCGGTCCCGCCGATGACCAGCGGATACGCGCGATCCTCGTCGGCGGGCAGCTCGGTATAACGGTGCGTGTGACCCGAGAGCATCAGGTCGATGCCGGCCTGCCCCAGCAACGGACTCCAGTGATTCCGGATCCACGGGGACCGAATGAACTTTTTCTCGTCTTCACGCGCATCCACTGCCGGCGGGATGTGCAAGAGGCAGATGCGAAAGCGGGCGTCGGCAAAATTCTGGCTCTGCAATTCGCGCCGCAGCCAGTCGGTCTGCTCGGCCAGGTAATCGTCGAAGGCGGCCAGCCCGCTGTATTCCGGGCTGGTATCCGCCTTATCCTCGCCACCGTCCAACAGGAGGAAATGCACGCCCCCGTGCACGAAGGAGTAATAGAACCGCCCGCTCGCGGTGGGGAAATACTCCATCAGACTGCGGGCCATGAGTCCGCGGGTTTCGTGATTGCCCCGCACGAGCACGAGGGGAATGCGGCTGGCGAAGGCCTCGACGCACGGATTGATGAACTTCTCGAAAATCTGCGTCTCGCTCATGGGGTCGTTCATCACGTCGCCCAAAGCGATGACCAGGTCCACCCCCTCCCAGTCGATGGACGCCAGCGCCTGCCGCAATTCCGCGGCCCGGTCGTGCCGGTCGTTGATGACGCAGAACGAAAAGCGCTCCTTGGCCGGATCGAGCGTGGTGAAGTAGCCCTCTTTCTGCACACTCGGCCCGTACTTCACCTTGTAGGGCTTGAACTCGAGGATCTCCGTCGAGGTGACGCGATAGTAATACTTCGTCCCGGGCCGCAAGCCGTTCACGATGACGCGGTGCAGCGTGGTGTTGGCATCGACCAAACCATGCTGTGCCGCTCGGACCGTCTCGGTCAAGCGATCCGCCGACAAGCCGTACTCCACTTTCGACGTGCACTTGCGGTTCGTCGTCCAGACCAGCGTCATGCTCCTCGGCGAGGGCGCTTGCAGGTAGGGCCCGCCCGAGATCCGCAGCTCGTCCGCTGCGGCCGCGGGTTCCACCGCTTGGGCGAGCGAAACACAACACAAAGCACAAACAAGACAGGGCCACGATCGGGTGAAGCGGCGTTGTTGGTTCATGGCGGGCAGTATACCGGGGGAGCGAACTGGGTTTCAAAGGAAAACAGCGGGGGAACGGCATGGTTCGGGGTTGAACTGAGAACAAGAAGAGGCGGCTTCACGAGCGTACTGAGCTCAAACAGAAGCGGCGGGGTCAAGCCCCGCCGCTTGTTTGCTTGTTTGGTTGTTCGCTTGTGGATGGGTGGTTTAGCCCCAGCGGACCAGGCCCACGTTGTAGCGGGCGGCCATCTCGGGGTGATGCGGTACGATCCGCAGGGCGTAGCCGTACTGGCCGCTGTACTCGCAAGGCAACGCGCCGGAGAACTTGTACACGCCGGGCGTGCCGTTCGAGCCGTCACACTTGAGCGGCACGGACGCGCCGGTGGTGATGGCGCCGCGAGGATCGAGCGGGCCGTAGTACAGCTCGACCGACACTTCTTCCGGACTGATCGAGCCGAGCCTGATCTCGGCCTTCACCGGCAGATTCTGACCAACCTGCGGCTCCTTGGGGATCTCGGCGTACACGCCCTCGATCTGCACCTCGTCCCACTTCTCCTGCAACTTGTGGCGCCAATCCGCGACACTCTTGGTAATCTTGTAACCGTCCTCGACGAACCGGTTCCATCGCCGGGCCGCCGGCAGATAGAAGCGCTCGGTGTATTCGCGCACCATGCGATGAGCGCTGAACATGGGACAGCAGGTCCGCATGGACGCCTTCATCATCTGAATCCATCGGCGGGGCAGGCCGTCGCTGCCGCGATCGTAGAACCGCGGGATGACTTCCTTTTCGAGCAGATCGTAGATGCTCTCGGACTCCATGAAGTCCTGGTAGTCCTGGTTCCCGTAGATGCGGCGGTCGCCGATGGCCCAGCCGTTGGTCCCGTCGTAGCCTTCGGGCCACCAGCCGTCAAGGATGGACATGTTGAGCCCGCCGTTGGGCGTGACCTTCATGCCGCTCGTGCCGCTGGCCTCATGCAGCTTGATGGGCGTGTTAAGCCACACGTCCACGCCTTCGACGAGCAGCCGAGCGACGGTCATGTCGTAATCTTCGATAAAGACGATACGGTTGCGCAGGTGCGGCTGCTTGGCGAACTGCACGATGCGTTTGATGAGTTCCTTGCCGCCCTCGTCCTTGGGGTGGGCCTTGCCGGCGATGAGGATCTGCACGGGCCGATGCGGATCGGTGACGATACGGGTCAGCCGCTCCTGGTCGCGGAACAGCAGCAACGCCCGCTTGTACGACGCGAATCGGCGAGCAAACCCGATGGTCAGCGCCTCCGGATCGAGGATCTCGTCGGCGGTGTCCACCTCGGCGGGCGGCGCGCCGCGGGAGATGAGCTGCATCTTGACGCGGCGGCGGGCAAACCCGACCAGCCGTTCGCGGAGCCGCTCGTGCGACCGCCACAACTCGGCGTCGGGAATCAGGTCCACGCGCTGCCAGATCGCGGCGTTCATGGGATCTTCCGCCCACTGCGGGCCGAGATACTGGTCGAACAGGTGGGCCACTTCGCGGGAGAGCCAGCTTCGCGTGTGCACGCCGTTGGTGATCGACGTGATGGGCACTTCGTTCACGGGCACGCCCGGATAGACGCCGCTGAACATCTTGCGGCTGACGTCGCCGTGGATCTGACTCACGCCGTTGCTGAGGTAGCTCAGTCGTAGCGCGAGCACAGCCATGCAGAACGGCTCAGCCTTGTCGGCGACGTTCATGCGGCCCAACTCCAGCAACGTCTCAAGATTGATGCCGAGCGCCTGGCAGTAGCTGCCCAGATACTTGGTCACGAGTTGCGGGCTGAACCGGTCGATGCCGGCCGGCACGGGCGTATGCGTGGTGAACACGCTGCCGGTGGCCACCGCCTCCCGGGCTTCGCGGAAGCTCAACCCGTGCTGACGCATCTGTTCGTGAATGCGTTCGACGGCCAGGAAGGCCGAGTGGCCCTCGTTCATGTGGCAGACCGACGGATGAATGCCCAGCGCCGAGAGGGCACGAATTCCGCCGATACCCAGCACGATCTCCTGACGGATGCGCATCTCCTGGTCGCCGCCGTAGAGACGCGCGGTGATGTCGCGATCCTCGGGTCGGTTCGTCGGCACGTTGGTGTCGAGCAGATAGAGCTTGACCCGCCCCACAGTGACCTGCCAGATGTAGGCGTCCACCGGATGGTGCCCGACATCGATCGAAACGGTCAACTGATTTCCGTCGTCGTCACGGACGGCCTGCAGCGGAAGCTGCGAGAAGTCCAGGTCGGGGTAGTCCTCGAACTGATATCCGTCGTTCGTGAGGTACTGATGGAAGTAGCCCTGCCGATAGAGCAGGCCCACGCCGACCAGCGGCAATCCGAGGTCGCTGGCGCTCTTGAGATGGTCGCCAGCCAGGATGCCCAGGCCGCCCGCGTAGATCGGGAGCGACTCGTGCAGCCCGAACTCCGCCGAGAAGTACGCGATCGTGCCGATCGGCTCCTTGGGGAACTGCTCCTCGAACCAGGTGGTGCGATTCATGTAGGCCTCGAGGCTGTCGAGCACGCGCTCGAGCGAGGCGATGTACGCCGGGTCGCGAGCCAGGCGGTCCAGCCGTTCCTGGCGCAGCTTGGCCAGCATGGCCACCGGGTTATGACGCAGTTCACGCCAAAGGTCCAGATCGAGGCGCCGGAACAGCTCGATGGCGGCCGGATTCCAGGTCCACCAAAGGTTGTAGGTCAACTCGCGCAGCGGCTTCAGCGGCTCCGGGAGACGGGGCAGTACAGTGAAACTACGAACGGGATTCATGCATCTACACCATTGGAAAGAGAATCGTGCCGTCGTCCGTCAACTCGGTGACACGTCGTAATAATCGGACCAAATGCGGCTCATGGCCTGTTGAACAGCGGAAAAATTCAGTGCGCCCGCGGCCGCAGCCTCTCAGTATCGGCAGAATCGGCCCGTATCTTACTGGGCGTTTGTCCCAACACCGGCTGGTCAGGGCTGCGGTTCATCGGTCGGTCAAGCGGGTGCCGACACCGGTACGAGAAAAAACCCAGGCGGCAACCGCAGGTCTAAGGTCCTGTTACGCATGGCGTTATCTCTCGCAATGGGAGGTTGAACGCAACGACGGCACGGAATGAGCGGGGAAGGTGCCCATTCCGCGGCGACCAGTTCGCCGCGAAACCTCCCTCACCCTTCGGTGCCGGTTACGGACCCGCTCAGGAATTGCCCCAGGTGGGCGTGCGGACTCAGACGGATAACCGGCTCCCGAATACTATCCCACATTATCGGACATGGCAAGGTACGTTGTTGCCCGACAGGCGGGTCAGCAAACGGACGCAGGCCTCGCGCGAACATCATAGGCCGACGTCCGGCATCGCGAACAGCGGGCCTGGAAATGCAAAGCCCGGGGATCCTGAGATTCCCCGGGCTTGAAAAGCGTGCTGGTTTTCGACTCGGCGAGAGCGGTCGCGCGATCGACAGAAGGACTACTTGGCGCGCTCGAGGTACTCGCCTGTGCGGGTGTCCACCCGGACGCGGTCGCCATTCTCAACGAATGGCGGAACCTTGATCTTGGCCCCGGTCTCGAGAATGGCCTCCTTGTTCTGGTTGGTGGCAGTGGCGCCTTTGATGGCAGGAGGCGTATCCTTGACCTCCAGTTCAACCACGATAGGCAGGTCGGCGCTGACGATCTGGCCGTCGATAATGTTGCAGGTCAGCCGGAAGTTCTCTTTGAGAAACTGCATACCGTCGCCCACGATGTCCACGGGCACGGGCGTCTGATCGTAGGTTTCGGGGTCGGCGAGGACGAGACTGTCACCGTCGCGGTAGAGGTACTCGAACTCCTTGGTCTGGACGAACAACGTCTCGACGCGGTCATCCACGGCGAACCGCTGGTCGATGACTTGGCCCGTGTTGAAGTTCTTCAGCTTGATCTGGTAGTAGCTGCGCCAATTACCCTTGGCGACATGCTGAATGTCCTTGATCGTATACCGCGTGCCCTCGTGCAGTATCACTTGCCCTTTTTTGAGTTCACTGGCCTTGACCGACATCGACTGGATCTCCCTGCCCCGCCACACCCGACGGGAACGGACTGTTGTAACCAAAGCATAACAAAGGTGAAAACCGCGGGGCGAGAAAGGCCCGGTCGGCTTACCCGGTAGAGTGTAGTGTCGCAAAACGGCGTTTCGACGTCAACTGGCGGGACCTCCTGCCTTTCGTCGCCGCCCCCTGCCAAGGACAGAGCCTGACCGGGAGGCTTGCCACATTGCCGGCTCTAGCTAGCTGCGACACCGTTCATCCGGCCTATTCGGTTGTCCGAGGCGATCAGGGCAAGTACGCTGGTGTGCCATGGCGGGCTCCTCACATCCTGTAGCCTCGGCCGCTGCCATCGAGCACCTGCGATGGGCGCTAACGCCGGAGATCGGGCCGGTCCATTTCGGCCGGCTGATCGAGCATTTCGGCTCGCTGCGCAACGCGTTGGCCGCGAACGCCACGCAACTGGCGGGCGTCAAAGGCTTCGGTCGCCAAACGGCGGAGACCGTGGCCCGTGGCCGTGACCGCGCCGACGTGGAAGGCGAACTCGAACGAGCGGGCCGCTGCGGCGTCCGGATTCTGTGTCGCGAAGATCCGGAGTATCCGCCCGGGCTCCAACAGATTCCCGACGCCCCCATCGTGCTGTACGTCAAGGGACGACTCGAACGGCAGGATGCAGTTGCGCTGGGTATCGTGGGCGCTCGACGCTGCACGATGTATGGCCGCGAGCAGGCCCGGCGATTCGCGCACCAGTTGGCCGGCCGCGGAATGACCGTGGTCTCCGGTCTGGCTCGCGGCGTGGACGGCGAGGCCCACAAGGGCGCGATGGAGGCGGGCGGACGTACGATCGCCGTGCTCGGCAATGGATTGAGCACCGTCTATCCGCCCGAGCATGCGGGTCTCGCCGAGCGCATCGTGGAGTCGGGCGCACTGGTCAGTGCATTGCCCATGGATGCCGCGCCGGATTCGAGCCATTTCGTGCCTCGCAACCGCATCATCGCGGGCATGTCGCTCGGCGTGCTGGTGGTCGAGGCGGCACGGCACAGCGGCTCGCTCAAAACGGCCGAATTCGCCTCCGACTACAACCGCGAGGTGTTCGCCATCCCGGGCCGGATCGACTCGGAGTTCTCCAGAGGGACGAATACGCTCATCCGCGACCAGCACGCCAAACTGGTTTGTTGCGTCGAAGACATCCTGGAAGAACTGGGCGGCGTGGGCGAGATCGTCAAAACCATCGAGCCGGATGTCACTGTGGAGCAAACGTTGGTCGCAGCAACAGTGAGCAAGCTGGGGGCAGAGGAGCGGCGGGTCCTCGATGCCCTCGATCGGCAGGGACAATCGCTCGAAGCGCTGTCCGAAACCACGGAGTTGCCGCCCAGCCGGGTCGCGTCGGTGCTGGTGAACCTTCAGCTCAAAGGTCTGGCGCGACAACTGCCGGGCAATCAGTTCATCCGCGTTGGATCCTGAGAGCATGAGGCACGAATCACCTTCGCTAATTACGGTGTACGTCTTTCGCCATCGCGAGCACGGGCCGGAGTTCCTGTTGCTGCTCCGTTCGCCGGACCGGTACATGGGCGGGACGTGGCAACCGGTTATCGGCCGCATCGAACCCGGCGAGACGGCCTGGCAGGCCGCCCTGCGGGAATTGGCGGAGGAAACGGGGCTGGCACCCGAGCGGTTCTACCAGGCTGACGGCGTCGAAACGTTCTACGTGGCCAAGACCGACACCATCTACCACTGCCCGGTGTTCGCGGCCGAGGTGGCGGGCGACGCCGAAGTCCGGCTCAATGCCGAGCATACGGAGTGGGACTGGATTCACGTGAACGATTTCGCCGAACGGCTGCTATGGCCCGGACAGCGACGATCATTCGCGGAGATTGTACAAGAGATAGTCAACGGTGGGCCGGCCCGGCCGTACTTACAAATACCCCTGTGATCCGCCGGGCGTGGTCACGAGATGCCGGATAGGCTGGGTTAGTATGCGTTTCGAGCGCAGAACCTCAAGGCAAAACGGAAACCCAAGATGATGTACGCACGGATGTTAGCGTTGGCATGGGCGATGGTAACAGTGTTGGCGGGCCAGGCGACGGCGGTCGCGGCAGCCGCGGAGGCGCCGAACGGCTCAGCGGCTTCAGCCCGGCCCAACCTGGTTCTCATCTGTCTCGAAGGGGTCAGCGCGACGACGACCGGCTTCGGCGGCCATCCGGAGGTCAAGACGCCCCGGCTGGATCGGCTGGCAAGCGAGTCCGTGCAGTTTACGCGGGCGTACACGCCGATGCCGCAGTCGGCCGGCGCGCGAGCATCCATGCTCACCGGCCAGTATCCGCACACGCACGGCGTGACCTCTGACGATTCGATCATCCTGCCCAAGACCCCCACCATCACGGAAATTCTCGCGCGAGCAGGATACACCTGCGGACTGGTCGGGACGTGGGTGTTGCCGCAGCCTCCACCGGAGCCTGGCGCCGTGCCGCCACAGGCCGAGCCGGTTGCCCCTGCCCCGAACCTGGCTGGCGTCTCGCCGCATATCCGCGACCGGCATCCGCCGGAGCGACCACTACCCGGGCAACCAGGCGCGCAGCCGCCGCAGCCGGGCCGGCCCGGGGCGCAGCCGCCCCGCGCGGGTCAGCCGGGTTCGCAGCCCCCGCTGCCGCAGCAACCCGCAACCGCGCTGACACAGCCGGCGGAATCGCAACCGGCAGCCTCTCAACCCGCGGCATCACAGCCCGCGGGATCGCAGCCTGCGGAATCACAACCAGAGCCAGAGTTGGATTCGGCGCTTCCGGAACACGTGGAGGCAGAACCGAGCACGGCCGAAACCGAGAGCTCAGCGGAGGCTCCAGGGAGTCCGGCTCATGCGGAATTGCCGCCACCGAAGGTGGAGAAGCCAGGTTTGGGTTTCCAATTCTCGGCGACCAGCGCTCTGGGCGGGCCGCTCGAAAACGCCAAGGTCTACATCGACGGCCGGCAAGAGACGGCTGACAAATATTTGCCCGACTGGCATACGGATCGGGCGATCGATTTCATCCAGGAGAACCGTGATCGGCCCTTCATGCTGTGCCTGTTCCTGCCGGGTCCTCCGGAACCGCTGGAGTACCCGCCGGGCAAGGAGGATGCCTACCCGCCGGCGAATCTGTCGCCCCCGACGATCAAACCGTCGGATCCGACCAATGTGCCCAACCGCGTGAAGGCCACGCCGCTGATCCAGAAGTACCCGAAGCAGACGGAGGCGCTTCGGCAGGCGCGGAGCAAGTACTATGCGTTCGTGAGCCATCTCGACGAGAACATCGGGCGAGTGCTGGATGCCCTGGAAGAGGCTGGGCTCGATGAGCGCACGTGGGTGGTGGTCACGGCCGACCAGGGGTTCGCCACCGGTCATCGCGAGGCGTGGGGAACCGGGCCGGCGTTCTGGGAGGAACTCATCCGTTGCCCGCTGCTGATCCGCGTGCCCGCCGGTCAGCGCGAAACGCTGGGCCGGGACGCTGGTTCGGCCTCGGCCAGCGGCGGCCCCGCGAATCTGCCCCCCTACCTGGCCAAGCAGGCCGCGACCAGACGTGTGGACTGCCTGGTGAGCCTGATCGACATCGCGCCGACGTTGCTCGAGGCGGCCGGCCTGCCCACCTACCCGAGCGTGCACGGTCGATCGCTCATGCCGCTCATCCGCCGCGGCGAGGACCCGCGTCGCCCGGCTGAGTGCTTCGTGGAGTATGAGAAGCACGAGGGACAGCCCTTCTCCATCCGGGCACTGGTGACGGAGCAATACAAGTTCATCGATTACGCCCCGCCGGATTCCGACCTGTTCTACGACCTCAAGCGGGATCCCGGCGAGGAGCGGAATCTGACCAGCGACCTGCCCTACAAGGCGGTGGTCAAGGTGATGCAGGCTCGGCTGGACCACTGGCGCAAGCGGACGCGGGATGAGGCCGGCCGATAAGGCGAGCGAGAACCCACTGGCGGGACTTGCAAGCTCCGGTGAGCATGGTATATTACGAGTTCCTCCTCCGCAGCGAAGGCCGGTTGGAGGTGCCGCTTGGCACGAAAGCCGTCGGGCAGCGTGCCGCGGGACATGCGGGTGTAGCTCAGTGGTAGAGCGTCACGTTGCCAACGTGAATGTCGTGGGTTCAAGTCCCATCACCCGCTCTGGAAGGCTCGGCGTCGAAGGACGCCGGGCCTTTTTTGTTGGTGCACAACTTTTGTTGGTGCACAACTCCCGCCTATTCCGCGACTTACAGCGACAAGACAACGACCCGGCGATAGAGAGCCCCCCAGTCGCGGCAAGTCACTGTGGCTGCGGGCCGGTTGATCAAGGTCCAGGCTTTTGCACATCGAGACCCAGGCACCGAGCCCCGTGGGGCTGTTCTCCCGCATGCTCATACCTTGGCTCCAGGGAGGTCGCACATGGTTCGTCGAGAGTCCGCTCTGGCTGCCCTTTCTGCTTTTCGCTATCCCGACCGCCCCGGTTGTCCTTTCATGATCGCCCGTCCCCTCACTGGTCGTGCCAGAACTGCGGCTCCGATCTGACGGGCAATGTCTCCGGTGTCTGCCCGAATGCGGCACGCAGACCTGCAACGTTTGACAGTGTCATGCTCCGGCTCAACCGACGGAAAAGCCGAACGGGGAGGCGTCGGTGGGTTCTGTCGCGTTCGAGCGCATGAGGCCGCGTACGACGTCCACCGCTTCTGACACCGGGAGGAGGCGGGTTACACTGATTCCGGGGTGACGTCTGCCTGGCCTGACCGGTCGCACGGCGATCGTTCGGCAGGGAATTCCCCCAAAAAGGAGTTCTCAGGGCTGAAATGTCGGGCTGGCGGGGAATGTGCTCTTGACATTCGGCTATCTGGCCGATGATCATGTTGCGTTCTGACATCTTCCGCCGAGGCCTGGGCTCCGGGAGCCGGCCGTCGGCAACGTGATCGTGGGGTACCGGCCGGGAACGGCCAGGCGTTGGCTGCGATCACGGTGACAAGGCCATTCGGCATTGCCGGCCAACTCACAACGCCTGGCCGGCAAAACCGAATGGCCTTTTTTTGTGGGCCCAGGACAATTCACCGTTTTTGAGGAGTACTGCTCGATGGCGGACGAGGAAAAGAACGAACTGACGAACGAGACTGAGACCGAGGAACTGGAAGGTCAGGAGGAAGGGGCCGAAGAAACGGAAAAGTCCCTCGAGGACAAGCTCAAGGAAGTGATCGAAGTCCAGACCGAGGAACTCGGCACCCTGCGTCGCAAGCTGACCATTTCGGTCCCCCGCGACACGCTCGACGGGCAGGCGAACGAGCAGTACGCCGAGTTGCGCCGTGAAGCGCTGGTGCCGGGCTTCCGCAAGGGCCGTGCCCCGCGGCGGCTGCTGGAGAAGCGTTTCGGGCAGGAGGTGAGCGAAACGCTCGTGCAGCAGTTGGTCAGCACGGGGTACATGGCCGCCGTCGACAAGACTGGCCTGAAAGTGTTGGGCGACCCGCTCATCTACGTGAAGGACGACGAAGGCAAGGAAGTACTCGAGGAAGTCCAGCCCGCGATCGCGAAGATGAAGCTTCCGTCGGAGGGCCCGCTGGTCTTCTCGTGCGAAGTGGAGATTCGGCCCGAGTTCGAGCTGCCCAACCTGGAAGGCATCCCGCTCGAAAAACCGATCGTCACGATCACCGACGAGGACGTGGACACGCAAGTGAACCGGCTGCGGAGCCTGCGAGGCATGCTCGAGCCGGTGACCGAGGGCGGCGTCCAGGTGGACGATTACATCAAGGCCGACCTGAAGATCACCGTGGACGGCCAAGTGCTGAAGGAGCAGATGGACGTTCGGCTCGCGGCCCGACCGCAGGTGGTGGACGGCATGGTGGTCGAGAAACTGGGCGAGGCCCTGGTCGGTGCCAACGCCGGCGATACCCGAACGGTCACCGCAACCATCCCCGACGACTACCCGAACGCGGAATACCGTGGCAAAGAGGCGTCGCTGGAGTTCGCGATCAAGGAAATCCAGCGGATGAAGCTGCCGGAGATCACCGAGGAGTTCGTCAAGAGCTGGGGCTTCGAGTCCGAGAAGGATCTGCGCGACTATATTCGGCAGGACCTCGAGGGCGACCTCGAGACGGAAATCCGACGAGGCCTTCGTGGGCAGGTCAGCAAATACCTGCTGGATAACACCTCGTTCGAATTGCCCGAGCGTTTGAGCGCTCGCCAGATCCAGACGGTGACGACTCTCCGACTTCTGGACCTGTATCGCCGAGGGGTCTCGCAGGCCGAAGCCGAGAAGATGATGGACGAATTGCGGACGAGTTCTCGCGAGGACGCCATCGCCGAGATGAAGCTGGCCTTTATCATGGAGAAGCTGGCGGAGACCTTCGACGTGGAGGTGACGGAAGGCGAGATCAACAACCAGATCGCCATCATCGCCCGGCGTCAGGGCCAGCGGTTCGACCGGGTCCGCGACCAGTTGGCCAAGGACGGCTCGCTGAATTCGCTGTATGTGCGGCTGCGCGACGACAAGATCCTGGACGAACTGATTAGCAAGGCGAGCATCACCGAGGCTAAGCTTGAGGACATCAAGGCCCGCCGCAAGTCGGGCAAGAAGTCCGAAGAGGCCGGGTCGGAAAAAGCCGAAAAGAGTGAAGAGTCTTCCGCGGAAGCGGCGCCCAAGCCTCGCGAGCAGGTGAAGCGCACGCCGCCCCGCAAGAAGAAGGCGGACGACCTGGCCGACGAGACCTGAGCCGTCGGCGAGAACGGTCAGTTCCGATAGGCGGCGCCGGACGCGGCACCGGCCCCGCCGCGATCGGCGGGGCAGTACGAATTGCCGATCCCGTCGCGCGGCGGGGCCGACTTTATGCCGGTTCCATGACTGCACGCGGCGGGGCAAGAGAACGAACGCGATCATCTGAAGGAAAGGACGATATGGACCATCCTCATCACATTTTCCAGACGTTCAACCAACAGGCCCCGCCCTACCAGCGTTACCGCGAAATGTCCATCGAGGACATGCTGCTGGAGAACCGGATCATTTTCCTGGCCGGGCCGATCACCGAGCGAACGGCGAGCATCGTGATCATGCGACTGCTGTACCTGCAGTCGATCAAGCGCGAGCAGATGATTCACCTGTACATCAACTCGCCGGGCGGGCTGGTGGATCAAACGCTGGCGATCTACGACACCATGCAGTTCCTGGGCTGCAACGTGGCCACGTACTGCATCGGGCAGGCGTCAAGTGGCGCGGCGGTGATCCTCGCGGCCGGCACGAAGGGGCAGCGGTACGCCCTGCCCAACTCCAAGGTCATGCTCCACCAGCCTTACGGCGGAATCACCGGCCAGGCTGAGGACATCCGCATCCAGGCCGAAGAGGTTCTCAAGGACAAGAACCTGCTGATCTCGATTCTGGCCCGGCACACCGGCCAGGATCCGGAAAAGATCGCCAGAGAAACCGAGCGCGACCGATTCCTCAATGCCCAGGAAGCGCTGGCCTATGGGCTGGTGGACGAGATCCTGGTGAACGAGCCGGACAAGGACAAGAAGAAGAAAAAGTAGTCGGTGATCGCCAGCCGGTATGGTCCGTTGTCAGTGGCCGGGGATGGCACGAATCATTCTTGCCGACGGCAAGCTGCAAACGGGCTACGAACATGGGATCACAGACGCTGTGGGAAACTAAACATGCATCAGAACAACCTGATTCCGATCGTGATCGAGAAGACGGGTCGCGGCGAGCGGGCGTACGACATTTACTCGCGGCTCTTGAAGGATCGGATCGTTTTCCTGGGCGGCGGCATCGACGACGACATCGCCAACGTCATCATCGCCCAGATGCTCTTCCTGTCCAACGAAGACAGCAAGGCGCCGATCAGCCTTTACATCAACTCGCCGGGTGGATCGGTATCGGCCGGCCTGGCCATCTACGACACCATGCAGTTCTTGCGCTGCGAGGTGCACACGTACTGCATCGGGATGGCGGCCAGCATGGGTGCGGTGCTCATGTGCGGCGGCGAGAAGGGCAAGCGGTTCGTGTTGCCCAACTCGCGCTTGCTGCTGCACCAGCCGCTGATCGGCGGCGTGTTGGAAGGTCCGGCGACCGATCTGTCCATCGAGGCAGCGGAGATCATCCGACTGCGCAAGCGCCTGTACGAGATCATTGCGTTCCACACGGGCAAACCGGTCTCGCAGATCGAGATCGACTGCGACCGCAACAAGTGGCTCGACGCCCAGGAAGCGTTGCAGTACGGGTTGGCGGACAAGCTGCTCGAGCGGGCGGCGGAGACGCCGCCGCGTCCGCCGGAGGAGTAGGCGACGCGCAAATCGGCATCTGCTCGTGACGTAATCGACGATTGCGCGCAGAAATCGGCGGGTTAGCCCCCACGGGGAGCACGCGCACATGGGAAAAGAGTCGGCGGGGTCCAACCCCGCCGCTCTCGCGCGCGTGTGTATGTGGGAACGGCCGGCGGAGATCCGTGAGAGAGGGACAGAGTCATGGCGTTCAACCGGCGTACTGCAACGTCTCCGATAGGCTGGCCGCGCCTGGTTCTCGCCGGCGCGGCTTTGCTCCTGGCCGGCTGCGACACCGTGCGGACCGCGGACTTCCTCGAGGTCCAGCGCGAGGCTCAGGCGGCCAAGGAGCAAGTGGCGACCCTGGAGACGCAGTTGTCGGCCGAGCAGCAGACGGTTCGCAACCTGCAGCGACAACTGGCCAACATGCGGGGCATGGATCCCGACGTCCTGGATCAGCTGGTGACGCCGGTGAAGATCAAGCTGGCCAGCCAGTCGGGCGGATACGATCAGGACGGCAAGCCGGGCGATGACGGCATCGTGCTCTACGTCCAGCCGCTGGACAAGGAGGGCGACGTCATCAAGGCCGCCGGCTCGTTCGTGGTCAACCTGCTGAACTTGAGCGACGCGAGCAATCCGCGCGTGATCGCCACATACGAGTTTGACGTGCCGACCACGCTGGACCTGTGGTACGGCCGATTCATGACCAATCACTTCACACTGCGCTGCCCCTGGCCCCCTTCCGGCCCGCCGGATACGGACGAGGTTACCGCCCGTGTCGAATTCACCGTGCTGCTGACGGGCCGTGTGCTCATCGCCCAGGAGCGGTTCGAGATCAATCGCGCCGCCGAACTGCCCGCGACCAAGCCGGGAAGATGAATAGAAGCTGTGAGCTGTGAGCTATGGGCTATGAGCCCGCCTGGCTGCCAGCTCAGCGCTGATAGCCAGATGGTATGAAAGCGCCCTCTCCGACGCACAGGTCGACGCCATCAACCACGTCTTTACGCTGGCTGCATCTGTCGCCCCTGTCGGGACTCCACAAACACAGGGCACGAGACTGAACGCGGCCCCCGTCGCCAACCGGGGGCTTACGCCGCCCGGCCTTGCGGGGCAGAAGGGTACGACAGCGGTGGGCTGTGAGCCAGACATCTGGCAGACAGCTGAGAGCTGAAAGCTGCCAGCTCGATAGTCAGCCGCGCCTCTGTGTCCTCTGCGACCTCTGTGGTTCGCGCTGCGCGGGCTACGTCTCGTCTCCCGGGAGCAGGCGGGCCCACTCGGCCAGCGAGGCGAGCAGACGATCGGGAACGGTGAAGTCGTGATCGAAAGGGGCGACGACGGCGGCCAGCGTAGTCCGCGCCTCAAAGTGCCAGTCTTCTGGCACAGAAGTGAGAAAGCTCGCGAGCGGCGGTTGCCGAAGGGCATCCAGCGTGGACGGCCGATCGGCGGCGACGGCTAACGGACCAATTCGAGCGGAATGCTCAGGCCGCTCGAGGCGAGGCTCATCGGCGGGCCAGGCCTGCCAGGCGGCCAGCGGCCGGGGACTCTCGAGGACAGCTACCCACCACTGCTTGCTTACCTGCTCGACGCCGAAGCCCAGGTCGAAGCGGTAGCGGAAGACGGCCACGAGGCCCGCGTCGGTGCTGCCGTAGAGAACGTCGAACGCGCGGCGATTGTGGCCCTGGCGGATGCAGGCAAGGTTGTAGTACCGCTCATGCAGGCCGATGAGGTCGAGCGGAGCGAACGCCAGCCCCCGTCGGCGGGCAAGGCGCGTCAACTCATGAGCTTGGCGGCGGCGTCGCCAGACGATCCTCCCGACGAGAGGCGCCGCCACCACCAGCAGGAGAACAGGCCAAATCCGATGCATGCCCCACCTCGCTATTGGGCGGCGGGGACGGCGGCTTCGGCCTCCTTGGGCTTCCCGCCGATCTGGGGCGGCGGCGGCTCGGGATAGCCGGGCAAGGAGACCCCCGGTCTGGGCTCGGGAACCGTCAGGCCCTCGATCCACGCCAGCACCGTGCGGTAGCGAACGTCATCGAAACCACGCGGGTACACCGGCGGGATGGGTTGGGGGTGCCGATACATCGCCTGCTGCGTAGGCAAGCCGTACTGCAACAAAAGGCTTTCCTCGGGCTTGGGCCGGTTGACCAGGCGCTGCGTGCCGTGCGTGACCCGGTTGACGATGAGAAAGTTGGTGTAAAGGTTCAGGTCGGTCCGCGGCCGAGTGGTGCGCAGCCGCCACCCGTGGGCGTCAGGACCGCCGTGACAGCGCGAAGCGGCGCATCCGGCGGTGATGATGGGCAGAACCTGTTCGAACTGCTGGAAGACCAGCGGGTTGTTGCGGATCTCGATCCGGGGCTGATAGCGATTACCGGTGTGCTGGCGAATGAGCTGCGTTTGGAGCGTCGGCGAGAGCTGAAGGAACAGGCTGCGTTCTTCACGAGAGTCGAAGTCAGGATGACCGGCCATGCGGTCGAGGAACTCGTTGAGAACGTCCCCTTCGAACCGGACCTGGAGGAACTCCTCCTGAAGTTCGTTTCGATATCGCCGAGGTGCGTTGGGCAGGCGTGGAAGCCCCTGGCCGGCGTCGAGAAACTCGGCCCACTTGAGCTTCTGGATCGCGCCCGGCGTGAGGAACTCGCCGTCGGACGTCTGCGCTTCGTCGGCATCGCCGGGACGCGTCTGGGCATTTTGAGCCTTCAGCCGCTCGACGGCGAGGCGATAGAGCAGGCGAGCGTTCTCGTGGTCGGGCTGAAGCTGCAGGACGTACTGGCTCTGGCGGAGCAACTGTAGGTACATCTGGTTCTGGTTGCACCACTCAGCCAGTTCATAGTGAGCTTGCACGTCGTCGGCCTTGAGCCGGTTGCGACGTTCCTGATACTCGCGTTTGAGATCGACGGGACTACGATGGGGCCGGGAGGCGACCGGCGGTTCTTGGGCCGAGCCCAGGAAAGGCAAGGCCAGCAGGCAGAGGGCGGAGGCAGCAGCGAGCAAAACACATCGCGACCAGCGGCCCATCGGGCTGCGACTCATCGGAAATACCTCCTGTCTCCGAAGCGGGGCCCGGCATTGCAGGTTTGCCCGGACCGGCGAGTGACGCTACAAGTACACCTGAATCGCGTCTCCGGCGAAGGCCGCACTGCCCTGTGACGCATGCCTGCGGTGTGCTCTTGCAGGCAAGCTGCCTGCACCACAACAAACAGGCTGGACACCTGTATCACAAGTGGCGGGCAGGCAAGCGCCTCCGTCACACACCGGCCGGCAGCCCGGCCGAGTATACGGGTGACAACGGGCGGGTTCAAGAAGGAGATCGGGTGGTGAACGAGGGGTTGAACAAGCTGATCGGGCAGGAAGTCGTGCTGGACACGGCCGGGCCCTGGGTGTACCTGGGTGTTCTGACTGCGTTCGACGAGCAGGGCTTCTGGCTCGAGCAGGCAGACGTGCATAATGTTCAGGAAGGTCACGCAACTCGCGAGCAATACGTGGCCGAGTCGAGTCGGGACGGTATCCGGGTGAATCGCCAGCGGGTGTTCGTGCTGCGCAACGCGGTGGTGAGCCTGTCGGGACTCGCGGATGTGGTGAAGGATTAGTGTCGTTTCGGTTCGGTAAGTCCTCGTCGCTGGCCGCGCTGGGGGCGGGCGTCTCGCCCGCCTTGTATGACAATTATGAAAGGGACACACATGCGGATCTTCGTCACCGGCGGTGCCGGATACGTGGGCAGCCATTGCGTTCGCGAACTATGCGAGACCGGCCACGACGTGGTCGTGTTCGACAACCTGTCCGAGGGGCATCGCTCGGCCGTGCATCCCAAGGCCCGGTTCATCGAAGGCGACCTGTCGGACAAGGCACTGCTGGCCAAGACGTTCGCCGGTGAGCGTTTCGATGCGGTGATGCACTTTGCCGCATCGGCGTACGTGGGCGTGTCGGTCCTCGAGCCGCTGAAGTACTATCGCAACAACACCGCCAACACGCTATGCCTGCTCGAAGCGATGCAAGAGGCCGGCATCCGGCGGCTGGTGTTCAGCTCGACGTGCGCGACCTACGGCGTACCCGAGCGTGTGCCCATCACCGAGGACAATCCGCAGAACCCGATCAACCCATATGGCCGGACCAAGCTGGCCGTCGAATGGATGCTCCAGGACTCTGCCCGGGCGTGGGGCCTGGGCGCCTGCGCGCTGCGCTATTTCAACGCGAGCGGCGCGGCGGCCGACGGCTCCATCGGCGAGGATCACGATCCGGAGACGCACCTGATTCCCCTGGTGCTCTTTGCAGCCATCGGCCGTCAGCCCAACATTCAGGTCTTCGGTACGGACTATCCGACGCCCGACGGCACGTGCATCCGCGACTATATCCACGTGGACGACCTGGCCGCCGCTCATCGCGTGGCCATCGAGAAGTTGCAGGAGGGCGTGTTCAGCGCGTACAACCTGGGAACGGGCCGCGGCTACAGCGTGCGCGAGGTGATTGCGGCCGCGGAGCGAGTGACCGGTCGAAAGATTCCGGTAGTCCAGACCGCTCGCCGTCCGGGCGATCCGCCGGCTCTGGTCGCTGACGCGAGCAAGGTCTTGGACGCCTTGGGCTGGAAGGCGCGGTACACCGATATCGAAGATATCGTCCGCACGGCGTGGCGCTGGATGCAATCGCATCCGAATGGGTTCGAAGAATGAGAATGACGAATGTCGAAGTCCGAACGACGAATGACGAAGAAGCTATGAGCTTTGATCTGTGAGCTATGAGCCCAACGATTCGGGACGCGACCGAAGGGCCATTCGTCATTCGGTCATTCGGATTTCATCCGTCATTTTGGACTTCGTCATTCGTCATTCTGACGTGCAGCGTGAGCGCGCCGATCAGGATGGGAACGGCCGAAGGCGTGTTCTGCACGAACCGGGATAGTTCGCCAGGCTCGTCGCGGACGGCGACGATGCCCTCATGCTCGGGGTCGTCCGGGCCAAGCCGTTCTTCGAGCTCGCGCCGGGTGAGTGGCAACCTGGCGTCGAAAACGAGCTCGGGCTGACGGATGACCGGATCGCGGACGAGGCCGAGGCAATTCAGCTCGACGGGCTCATTTTCAGATAGCGTCAGTTCCTCACGAAGCTCTCGGGCCATGCTCTCGAAGATGTCCAGCTCACCCCGGGCATTGCGGTCGGTAGGCTCGAGCGATCCGCCGAACGCATGAACGGTACCCGGATGACACGCGACCTTCTGGCTTCGCCGGCCGTAGAGGATCCACCCGTCCGCGGTCAGCACATTGGCCGAGATCCCCAGCGGATTGGCGAAGTGTTGCCAACCGATGGCCTCGCCGAGATGGCCGTTAAGGTAGTTCGTGCAATAGAACGTGGCGAAGTCAGTTGCCCCGGCGCGGATGGTCACGCGGCCCGCGTGGAGTTCGTGGCCGAGGTATCGGATCATGGGGCCGTTGAACAATACGCCGCCGGCTCGTGTGACCCGCTCGACGTGCTCGGGCCACGCCGCCATCAGCAGCTCGATTTGCGGATCCCGCGGCAAGGGCTCGGCTGTGTAGTCGATCTGCACATCGCCGGGGGCGAACCGGCCGGCGAACTCCAGGATGAATGGTTCGGCTGACATCGTCCTCTCCGACAGCATCCTCCGATCCACCCATCCGTGGCAGGTTCGCACCCGGACGCGGAGCACAATGGGCTTTGACTGGCATCGGAATGCCGGCTGGTTTAGGATAGCGGGTTTGACAGCACGCGCAAAACCGATTGGGGCCGCGAGGCACGGCGGGAATCCGCCATCGAGTGCCCGGCCAGGAGCCAAGGACCATGCAGACACCGATTTCGCCCAGTTTCAGCGGAGACCTAGTCGTCCGCCAGCAGCGGTTCGCGATCATCGTGAGCCGGTTCAACGAGTTCGTCAGTTCGCGACTGCTCACGGCGGCGATCGACACGCTCGAACGGCACGGCTGCGACCGGGCCAACATCACGGTGATGTGGGTGCCCGGTTCCTGGGAACTTCCCCTGGCGGCGGCCAAGGCGGCCGAGCTGGGGCAGTTCGAGGCTATCATCTGTCTGGGCTGCATCATCCGCGGCGAGACGCCGCACTTTGATTACGTGGCGGCCGAAGCGGCGAAGGGAATCGCCCAGGTCGGGCTGAAGACCGGTCTGCCGGTGATCTTCGGTGTGGTCACCGCCGACAACCTCGAGCAAGCCATCCAACGAGCGGGGGCCAAGGCGGGGAACAAGGGCGCCGATGCAGCGCTGGCCGCCATCGAGATGTCGAATTTGTTTGCCAAGCTGGATGCCAGCAAGCCCTGATGGCATGAAGAAACAGAAGTATCAGCACGCGGCCCGGACCCTCGCCTTGCAGGTCCTATATCAGATGGACATTCAGCGGCTCGACGAGAACGCCGACGTCACCCCGCTGATCGCTCCGCTGCTGGCCGAGTCGCAGTATGAGCACGCCACGGAGGCCTACGCCCGGCGTCTGGCGGCAGGCACGTGGACCGGGCGGGCCAAGTTCGATCGCATGATCGCCGGCGTCTCGGCACACTGGGACGTCTCGCGGATGGCGGTGGTCGACCGCAACATCCTGCGGATGGCGTTGTACGAGCTCGTCGAGGAGCCCGATGTGCCCGTGCGCGTGCTCATGGACGAGGCGATCGAGTTGGGCCGCGAGTTCGGAGGCGCCGAAACGCCGCAGTTCATCAACGGCGTGCTCGACGCGGTGTGGAAGCAGTCGGAGATCTGTCGCGTGGCCCGCCCGAACGAGAGCCCGTGAATAGCTGTCAGCTGTCAGCTGTCAGCGATCAGCCAGGGGCTCACACAACTGGCAGCTGTGAGCTTATAGCTTACAGCCTATGGCTTAAAGCTTACTACCTATGGGACTTTTCGACCGATTCAAACAGGGGCTGGCCAAGACGCGGGAGAAGATCGGGCGGAGCTTCCGATCCATCCTGCCGTTCGGCCGCAAGATTGACGACGCGATTATCGATCAGCTCGAAGAGACCATGCTGGCCGACGACATGGGGCCCGCCGTCACCGCCCGCCTGGTCGATGAGGTTCGCCGAGCGTACAAGTCGGGCGAGATTCACGAGACGCAGGAGATCATCCCCTTCCTGCAGAAGAAGATCGTCGGCTACTGGCCGGAGGCGGATCGGCGGCTGAATTTTGCTGAGTCCGGACCGACGGTCATCCTCGTGGTCGGCATCAACGGATCGGGCAAGACCACCAGTGTGGCCAAGCTCTGTCATTACCTGCACGGGCAGGGCAAGAAGGTGATCCTGGCCGCCGGCGACACGTTCCGAGCGGCGGCAGTGGCCCAGCTCACCGAGTGGGCGAACCGGCTGGGCGTGCAGATCGTCAAGCACGACCAGGGGGCCGATCCCGGCGCGGTGGCCTACGACGGCTGCGAGGCGGCGGTGGCGCGTCAGGCGGACGTGCTGATCATCGACACCGCCGGCCGACTGCACACGCAGGACCACCTGATGCGCGAACTGAACAAGATTCAGCGCGTGGTGGAAAAGAAGATCCCCGGCGCCCCTCACGAAGTGCTTCTGGTGCTCGATTCGACCATCGGTCAGAACGCGATCAACCAGGCCCGCATCTTCAGTCAGACGGTCAAGGTCACGGGGCTGTTCCTGGCCAAGCTGGACGGGTCGGCGAAAGGCGGCATCGTCGTCGGCATCCACGACCAGATCAACATCCCGGTGAAGTTCGTGGGGCTGGGCGAAAAGCCCACTGACATCGAGCCTTTCGATCCCGAGACATTCGTGCAGGCTCTGTTCTCCGACGGCGCGGCGAGTTGAGAATACGAACCGGCTTGCCGGTCCGCGCTCCCGCCTCGTCGAATGGTCTCGCGTACAGTGCTGCTCCCATCACACGCGGCAGGGTCTGCCCCTGCACTCGGACGGCGGGCATGCTTGCCGTCCATTCAACAGGAGAGGATATCCCATGCAACGACGTGCGCGTTCCTGTTCCGTGCGGTTCCTCCTGATCGCGGCAGCGGCAACGACAGCCGCGAGCGGGCAGTCGCCATCGCAGGCGGCGGACACCGGGACGAGCGGTGGGCGGCAAGGCAACGTGTGGGGCATCAACCTCGGCTGGGACAGCGGCTTCAGCACGGCGGGCACCACTCGGCTGCTTGGCCTTGCGCGGACGCTGGTCGGGGACTGGGGCTACCTGCGTCATGGCATCTCGCCCGACGCCGATGTCGAACGCGTGCGCCGCAACATGGCCATGGTCCGAGCCTTCCATCTCATCCCCATCTGCGGCGGCGCGTATCCCGACAAACGCTTCTGCGAGGAAGGCAAACCCTATCCGCGTCTCGATGCCGACGGCACCATGCGGACGGCGGCCAAGGCCAAGGCGGCCATCTGGCGCACCATGTACGAGGCGGGCATCCCGTTCTATGCCGTCGAGGTGATGAACGAGGTCAACATCGGCAACGCGTTCCCGCCGGAAAAGTACGCTCAATGGCTGCTGGACTTCGCCATCGAAGTCAAGCAGGCATACCCGGGGCTCAAGGTCTGCTCGTGCGGCATGGCGGGCAGCGGGGCCGAGTATTACGACCGCATGCTCGCGTACCGGCCCGAGCTGAAGGACGTCGTCGATTTCTGGGGCCTGCATCCGTACGGGGCGAACAATCCGCCCGAGGTGGCGCCGGCCGAGACCACACTCCGCTCATACGAGTTGACCGCCCGCGTATTGGCGAAGCACGGCGTGAGCCCCATCCGGCTCATGTGCACGGAGACCGGCTACGAATTGGAGATCGGACCGACGGGCAAGAACCCGGCTCACCCGCCCATTCGCGAGGACAACCGCGCCGAATATATGGCCCGCGCGTTCCGTGACTACTACGTGCCCGACGAGCGGATCGAGATGGTGGCGCCGTTCATGCTCTGGGATCTGCCCTGGCACGGCTGGGACGGCTGGGCATTCATGGATCATGACGGCCGGCCCAAGCCCATCTACTACGCGTGCATGAGAGAGCCCAAGTCGCCCGGACGCGACTGGATGCCCACCGGCAACGCCCGCATCGCCGGCCGCGTGACCTGGAGCGACTCCGGCATTGGCGTGCCGCGGGTGGTGGTCTACACCGAACCAGGTTTGTACGGCGGCGTGACGAACGATCGCGGCGAATACGAGATCACCGGCCTTCCGCCGGGGGCGTATCGCGTGGAGGTCTTCTCCGACTCGTGCCGGCCCGTGCCGCCACACCAAGTGCAGGCCACCGCCGATACGACGGTCCGGTACGACGTCCGCGTGGAGTTGGCAAGCCTGGTGCCCGCACACTTCGGTGAAGCCTGGGATCCCCCGACAGCACGGCATCCCGTGGGCTGGACGGCCATCGGCGGCTTGCAGGCCCATGAGTACGTGCTGGATCCGCAGACCCGCGCGCCGGAAGGTGGACTGGCGCTGCGCTTGTCGGGACGAGCAGATGCCGTCTCGCGCGGTGTGTATACGTACGGTCCGTACAACAGCGCCTATCCCAACGAAGTCTACGTCGCCGAGGTCATGGTGCGCAGCACGGGAGCCTCGGACGGCCGGCGCTTCGAGTCGGGTACCGGACCGTGGCTGGAGCTGGCTGCCTGCAATGGGCGCGGCACGTTGCTGAGCACGGCTCGCGCGTTCGCGCCGGACTTCCGCGCCGACGGCCGATGGCATCGGATCACCGCCGCACTGCTGGGGCCGCCGCGCACGTCGCGTCTCCGCATCACCCTCGGCGTGGACAAGGCGGACGGCGACTACTGGTTCTCTGCTCCCTTCGTCGGCGAAGCCGACTTTCCCCTGCCCGGCGACGCGCGCTATCGCACCACCGGCTACGTACCGCCGCTGTATGAGCAGAACCGCGAGCTGTTCGCTCAGACGGTGATCGACATGCAGGAGCGCCACCCCGACTTGACAACCGGGACGATCACCGGGCAGATCACGGACTTCCGCGACCGCCCCATCGCTCATGCGTGCGTGTCCTCGGATTCACCGGTGTTCGTGGCTGTCACCGATGCGGACGGCCGCTACCGGTTGACTGTGCCCGCCGGCATGCCGGTGCGCGTGCGAGCCATCGCGCCGGGTGTGGAAGGGGCGATCTCGGAGCCGATTCAGGTGGCGGCAAACGAGTCCGAAGCTCTCGACCTGAAGTGCCCTGCCCTACCGGCGCCGGCCGGTCTGGTGAATGGCGGGTTCAACCAGTTCGTGCCAGGCCAGGCCGGTCTGCTCGAGGGCTGGTTCAGCTTCGGCGACACCGACGGGACGACGGCGAGCACGCAAACGATCTTCGCCGTGCCGAGCTATGAAGGCGAGGGCTTGTACTTTGCCCAGGCCGGTTCGAACGTGAAGAACGGCGGCGCGTATCAGACGGTGCAGGCCGTCCCGGGTGTCACGTATCGGTTCAGCGCTCGCGTGTACACTCGCACCGAAGGTTCGGCCGCCCAGCCGCTCGATAACAACTGCCGCATCGGCATCGATCCCACCGGTGGCCACGACCCCAATTCGCCCGACGTCATCTGGTCCGCGCCGACCGAGAGCGAACAGCAATGGACGCAACTGGCCGTCGAGGCGACCGCTCGCTACGCAAGGCTCACCGTCTTCATCCGCCACGAAATGCGCAGAGCCAACGTCTGGAACCTGACGCTCTTCGATGACGCCCGGCTGGAAACGCTGCCGTAGGTCGCAGTGCGGGCCTCGCTTCCGGTTGGTGGCTTTGCTGCTTGTCCGGAGGCGAACAACATGCCCGCTTCTCAGGCGGGCGGGACGACCGCCCCCCAAAGAGCGCGAACGGCGGATCAGAGTTTGGCTTCGCCGGTCGGGTGGGCAGGCGCGTCGGGGCGCACGGGCGCGAGGGCCAGGGAACCGCGGTCGATCAGGTGGCCGGGAACGATGGCCATTTGCGGACCGTGCGGCGACGTGCCTTCGGTGAGGAACTCGGTGGCCCAGTACATGACGCGTTTGGGATCGAACTCGTAGGCGGTGATGGACTCGCGTTCAGCGCAGCTCTCGCCCGGACCACAGATGGCGGCAATGCTCATGTCGGCAGGCAGCGACACACCGGCCTGCTGCATCTTCTCGCGGACCAGCGTCGCCAACGCGCCCGATACGCAGAGTAGCGCGGTGGGTCGGGACTCGCCCGCGGTCAGTGTGCCGAAATCGAAGCTGTCGTCCACGCTCAGACGATGGAAATGTTCGAGGCCGTAGTAGCGCATGGCCGCTTCGTAGCCGGTCTGTGCCGCCGCCCCCGCTGGCAGCGATGCGGGCGGGATCAGAACGGCAATGCGACGATGGCCGAGCTGGATGCAGCGTTCGGTCAAAGCGAACGCCCCGTGCGACAGGTCGGTCAGCACAGTGGGCAGCCGAATGTCCGGATGATGATTGTTCACGAGCACCACGGGCAAGTGCCGCCGCCGGAGATTGGCCAGGAGCTCGCGTGAGGGCCGAGCGGCGAAGACGAGGACACCGTCCACCTGACGGAGAATGCCGGGAGTCAAGGCCAGATCGGGCAGTTCACCGGTCTTGTTGAGGTGGGCCTCGATGACCTCGACGCGATGGCCTCGGACCTGCAGGAGGTCGGAGGTGATGGAGAGAAGGATCTTGCCGTCCCGCTGCTCGACCGAGGGTGCGATCCAGGCAAACTTGCGTGAAGGCATGGCCGGGATCTTCGGCGACGGCCCGCTGCCTGCCACGAACGTGCCGCGTCCCACATGCCGCAGGATCAGACCTTCCATGGCCAGGTCGTTCAGGGCCTTGTTGATCGTCTTGGCATTGGCGGAATAGCGGCGCGCCAGCTCGCGCTCGCCGGGCAGCTTGCCCGTCAGTTCGCCGTTCTTGACGGCCATTCGCAAACGTTCGCGCAACCGCTGATACTTGTAACTGAGATCCCCCTTTTGCACACTCCGGGTGCTGTCGATCGGTTCAATGGTCATATTGCTGCCCCCGTCCCTGTGCCGAGGTCTTGATCCGAGACGATGCCAAATTGTCGTCAACTACACGCGTGAGCGATCGGGAGAATCCCAGCTGATGACGAGATGAACCGGGCAAAGCCCACGCGCATGGCGATTATCGCTTTCGCGTTCGCGCCCGTCAAGAAACAACTTCGGCAGGAGGTGTACAAACGTCTGAGGTTATTCCAGGCTGCAAGGTGTGGACAGAGAGCATGTTCGGACGGAAAAGAACTCCGATCCGCTGCTCTCGTGTTGCCTTTATTCCCACCGGTTCGGGGTTTTCGCCACCGGCCTCCTGGAGGAACCGATAGCGTTCACACACAGATATGGACTCTGACAACATTTTAGCCGACGCCAGCGGGTTTGAGAACCGTTTTGATACTCCGAGCGAGAGGAGTCGCGAAACCCGGCGCGCGACGAGAGCGGGGGAGAAATCACCACATTCGAAATCGCTTCCGACTGCTTGAAATACGGTGCGACCCATTCAGGCGCGCTTGAAGTCAACCTGGATCAGGGGCAACCCGATACTCAGTCTCCCGGCCGCGATCGGAACCGGGGAGGCGCCGGCAACCGACCATGAGAGCGGCGCACGTTGCCGCCGGCGAAATCCTCCAGTACAGATAAGTCCCGCGCACTCAGCACGGGGGTTGAACACCTAAGGAGAGGCGAACGACACCGGGAGCGAAACGACATGGCGAAAGACGGCACGCTGGGAGTGGCCATTCTCGGCTTCGGGTTCATCGGAAAGGTGCACGCGTATGGGCATATCAACTTGCCGCTGTTCTATTCACCCGTGCCCGTCCGGACCCGGCTGGTCGGCGTGGCCACGAGCAATCCAGCCAGCGCAGCGCGGGCCCAAGAGATGCTCGGCTTCGACGTGGCCACCACGGATCAGTTCGAACTGATTCACCGCGACGACGTGGACATCGTGCACATCTGCACGCCGAACGACCTGCACGTCGATGCGCTGTTGGCGGCCATGGCTGCGGGCAAGCACATCTACTGTGACAAGCCGCTGACCGCCACGCTGGAGGAAGCCGAGCGCGTAGCCGCCGCCCTGCCGGCTTACACGGGCACCAGCCAGATGACGTTGCAGTATCGGTTCTGGCCGGCCACGCTGCGAGCCAAGGAACTGATCGACGAAGGTCGGATCGGCGCCATCACCCATTTTCGCGGCGCGTATCTGCACTCCGGCAGCGTGGATCGCAATCGGCCGCTCAACTGGAAAGCCGACGCCGGACGCGGCGGCGGCGTCCTGAACGACCTCGGCTCACACATCATCGATCTTCTGCAGCACCTGCTGGGCCCGCTGGAGCCCGTGCATGCCGTTCGCCGGGTGTGGTCAACCGACCGGCGCGATCTTGCGAATCCGTCCAGGCCGATCGCGCAGGTGGGCGAGGATTACGTGATGGTCACCGTTCGAACGGCCGAGGGCGCGCCGGGGATGATCGAGGCGAGCAAGATCGCAACCGGCACGGAAGACGAACTGCGATTCGAGATCCACGGCGAAAAGGGCGCCCTGCGGTTCAACCTCATGGATCCCAACTGGCTGGACTTCTACGACCAGGCCGATCCCGAATCGCCGCGAGGCGGCGAGCGGGGCTGGAAGCGAATCGCGACGGTGTCGCGATACGACCAGCCGGCGGTGCTGCCCAGCCCGAAGAATCACATCGGGTGGATGCACGGCCACATGCACTGTCTGCACCATTTCCTGGAGGCCGTGGCCCGAGGCGAGCCGGGCGATCCGAACCTGGCCGTCGGCGTGCAGCTCCAGCGAACGCTGACCCGCATCTCCGCGCTAGCGAGCGGCGGGGCTTGATCCCGCCGTCTCTTTGCGCATTCCTCGCCGTCTCCTTCCGCGATGCGGACTGCCCGTTCCACGCGCCCGCAGGGTGCAAAATCCATCCGCTGCGGTTACACTCACCGCCGATCCGCAGAGCTTCCTGGAGAACACCAAAGGATCGAGGCAGCGCCCCGCCGGGAAGGGCCTGCCCCTACGAGGGAGGTTATCGTGAAACGAGGATTGCTCGCGACCACCATTCTATTGGCCGGAGTAAACAGCATGGTTTATGCGCAAGATCGTTCCAACGCTTCCGCTGCACAGGCGGCCAACACTCTCTACCCCGCGAATCGCGCTCCCCTGACCCCATCGGCGTACATCCCGCTGCCCTTGGGGGCGGTCAAGCCCGCCGGCTGGCTCAAGGACCAACTGGTGGTGCAGGCCGAAGGCATGACCGGCCACATCGACGAGTTCTGGCCGAGCCTCAAGCAGAACAAGTGGAAGGGCGACAAGGAAGGCGATGCCTGGGAGCGCGGGCCATATTATCTCGACGGCCTCGTCCCGCTGGCCTATCTGCTGGACGATCCCAAGCTCCTGGCCAAAGTGAAGACATGGATCGAGCCCATCTTGGCCAGCGCGCAGCCCAACGGCTGGTTCGGCCCGGCCGACAATCACGACCGCTGGCCGCTGGCAGTCGGCCTCAAGGTGCTCACGCAGTACCACGAAGCCACCGGCGACCCGCGGGCACTGGAGGTCATCCAGGGCTACTTCCGTTACCTGGCCAGCCATCCCACGGATTGGCCGGACTCGCAATGGCGCGGCGTCCGGGCCATGGAGCACGCGGTTACGGCCTATTGGCTCTACAACCGCACCGGCGACCCGGCATTGCTCGACGTGGTCAAGAGCATCTACCTGACCAGCTTCGACTGGCACTCCTACTTCGTCGATTTCCCCTACGATGACAAAGCACTGAAGGAAGGCATTCAGTACGGCCATCCCTCGCATGTGGTGAACATCGCCATGGCGGTGAAGTATCCCGGCATCTGGTATCAGCAGTCGGGTAACCCCTTCGACGCCAAGGCCGTGTATGAAGGGCTCAAGAGCCTCGACAAGTATCACGGCCAGGTGACCGGGCGATTCTCGGGCGACGAGCATCTCTCCGGCCGGCGGCCCACGCAGGGGACGGAGACCTGCGCGGTCGTGGAATTCATGTTCTCGCTCGAGCAACTCGTCGCGGCCCTGGGCGACGCGGCGTTCGCCGACCGGCTCGAACTGCTGGCCTACAACGCCAATCCCGGCGCCCACACCGCCGACTTCTGGGGCCATCAGTACGATCAGCAGGCCAACCAGGTGTTCTGCTCGGTGGCCAAGCGTCAGTGGAGTACCAACGGCGACGATTCGAACGTGTTCGGCCTGGAGCCGAATTTCGGCTGCTGCACGGCCAACATGCACCAGGGCTGGCCGAAGTTTGTGAGCCACATGTGGATGGCAACGCCTGATCGCGGCTTGGCCGCCGTCGCGCTGGGACCGAGTGTTGTAAAGGCCAAGGTCGCCGACGGCACGACGGTCACAATCGAGGAAGAGACCGAATACCCGTTCAACGGGGCGATTCGATTCAAGCTGACCACGCCCAAGGCGGTGAAGTTCCCGCTGCACGTGCGCGTTCCGGGCTGGGCGGTCGGCGCGAAGTGCACGATCAAGCCCGCCTCGGGCGGCGCGGCCGAGTCGGTGAGCCCGGTGGCCGGCGTGTTCGCGGTGATCGATCGCGAATGGCAGAACGGCGACGTGGTCGAGTTGAACCTGCCGATGAACATCCGGCTCGAGCAGCGGTACAACAAGGCGGTGTCCGTGCTGCGCGGCCCGCTGTACTTCTCGCTCAAGATCGGCGAGAAGTACACTGCCCTGAAGCGCCATCATGAGACGCTGCCGGTGGTGGATTGGCAGATCGACGCCACCACGCCGTGGAACTACGCCCTGCAGATCTCGATGGACAAGCCGGGCGAGTCGTTCGAGGTGCAGACGGGCAAGATCGGCAAGGTGCCCTACGAGCAGTCGGCCGCCCCCGTTGTCCTCAAGGCGAAAGCTCGCACCGTGCCGGGTTGGCAGATGAAGAACAACCAGGCCGACGACCCGCCGGTCAGCCCGGTGGAATCCACCGAACCGTTGACCGAGGTGGAACTGGTGCCCTATGCGAGCACCCGGCTTCGCATCACCGAGTTCCCCGTCCTGAAACAGTAGACGCACGCAATCCGCACGTGCGGAGACGGTGAGCGTCCAAATCAACGCGAGCGGCGGGGCTTGACCCCGCCGTCTCCTTTTTTACGTGTCGAGCGCTGCCTCACTCACGGGTCAGTCCCCGCAGTCGAGCTCGGCCAGCCGGTTGGGGCCCGTGTAGCAGGCATAGAAGATGGCGAAGTCCGCGAGATCCACGTCGGCGTCGCCGTCCAGGCTCGCTTCCGAGCAGGCCGGGTCGGCCTGCGGGATGCCCACGCCGCTGTAGCACTTCTGGAGATATCCGAAGTCCTCGCTATCCACATCTCCGTCGTGGTCGTAATCGCCCCGGGCGAACAGTCGCATGACCTGGACCTCTTTGCTGAGCGCGGCACCGAACCAAGTCACGTTTTCGCGAAGCATGCGCCAGTCGGTGGTGTACGTACCCGACGTCCGGGGTGCGGTCATCGTGAAGTTGAACGTCACCGTTTGCCCTGTACCGACGTCATACGGGAGGTACACTCGGCCGAAGCTGGTGAACGGGTCGCTGTCGTCGACTGCACCGAGCCGGAACTGGCGGCCTTCGGTCCACAGCACACCCCGGTTGCGCATGGTGACGCTCACCTCGTAGGTCTGGCCGGGGATCATGTGGGACGGGATCGTGTCTGAAACGTATTCGGCGGAGTAGAAATCGAACGTGGGTGTCGTGCCGAAATATTGACAGACACCCTTGTAGACGCCCCAGGTCGTGGCCGACCGGAACCACTCGTCCTGAAGGTACAACGCGTCACGGTCACAGGTGTCGTGGAACGCCAGTTCGATCAGGATGGCCGCCCGCGTGGGCAAGCGTGTCTCGGCATACGAGCCGTCGGCATCCAGCGCGCCGCGGTTGCGCCAGGTCGCGTCACCGTAATGCGTCCGGATGACGTTGACGATCTCGGTGTTCACCTGCTGGGCGAGCGCCTGGCTGATCGCACCCCATTGGCGGTGGACGGTTCCGTTGTCGTAGTACGTGCAGGTTCCGTTGGGGCAGCCGCTACCCGTGCAATCGCCCGCCAGCCCGTTGGTATGCATGGATATGTAAATGTCGGTGTTATCGTAGTTGGAGGCGAGCGGCCGCGAGCGCAGGCTGTCGCTGTCCTCGCTGGCCCCGCTGCCCAGCGTGCAATCACCCGTCGAACTGGCATACACCGAACAAGGGTATCCGATGTGTTTGAGCCAATAAGCGGCAGACATGGTCCACCAGGGCTTGCCCGGGGCGTAGTCGCCGAAGCTCTTGTCCAGGCAGCGATAGCTCTTGGTCGTCGCGCCATCCTGCCTGAGGTAGGCGTCGAGGTAGATCATCAGCTCGAGATTGTGAAGGTCTTCGTTGTTCAGCGGCGCGCAGTACACCGGCCGCTCGTAGTTCCAACTGCTGCCACCCCAGCGCAAGCCGTGCCCGGGCGACAGCGCGATCTTCTTACCGGCCAAAGCCGACCCGGCGGCGGTGATCAGCGGCGGCGGCTCGGCGAGAAGCCCCTTCTTGTCGACCGGCGGAATCTGCGGCACGGGCGGCAGGTAATCGGACAACGACATACCAGCCACAGTGAGCCGGATGGCACGCAACTCGATGAGCGGATCGAGGGTCCAACGGACCTGCTCGAACACAGCTTCGAGCCAGGCGTCGCCCACGCCGCCGGCGAGCAGTTCGGGCGAAAAGTCCACCGTGATCGTGTCTCCCTCGAGCAGGATCCCCGTGACCGTCGTGCCCGGGGGCAGTGCTGACGTGAGCCCGGCTGCTCGCTCGGCATCTGTGGGCCCGGCAACCAAAGCGGTCAACGCGGCTTCGATTCTGTCGGCATCATCCGCCACCTGCCGCCGGACCCATTGAAGCCGGTTGTCCGTTCGAAGGCACACGCGAATTTCGGCAGCCATCAGAGATGCGTCAACGAGCAGGAACCCCAACAAGCAGAAGAGTGAGGAGCGCATGGGATCCTCCGGAGATGGTACACTCGTGTCTTCGGGCTTCGAAATGCTTGATATGATATAATATTCGATAACCTGCATCAGAGCAAGCATTAATTACGCGCAAAGCGTGGAGGCGCGTCATTGAGGAGGATGTTGGCGAAACGAGGGTGTCACACGGCCGCCCGCGGCGCAGGCAACTGCTTTCCACCTCGAAAGCTCGTCTCGGTCCCCCTGGTTCTCTTGGAAACGTGAGATTTCACCACTTCAGCCCGGCGAAACGCCGCCCCCGCCGCCTCAAGCCGCTCCTGTCGAACCGCCGATAAAACCGGTTTGGGCACGTGGGTGCCCGCGGATGGAGTATGCGCGCAAGGGCCGGTGACACCGGAGTTTGAACCAACCGCCTGGGTGCTGGACGTTTGACCGGGCCCGGGTATGATGACGGCTCCATTCGCGATCCCGATGCGGCGAGCATCGGCACCGTCGGCGCGTATCATGGAGGAACGCTCCGCATGACCAGATCCGAATACCGCATGCAGGCTATCCGCGGTTTCACGATCGTGTTCACGATTTTCGCCTGCGCGTTCCTGTGGTTGGCCGTCCTCAGCTTCGACCCGATCGACTGGCCCAGCCCGCACGTCTACCCGAATCCGGATCCGTCGAACAACGCCGCCGGCCGTGCCGGAGCCTGGGTCGCCTACCATCTGTTCGTCTACTTCGGCAAGGGGGTGTACGCGGCAGTCATCGGCCTGACGCTGTCGATCGTGGTGATGGCCCGCCGAGGCCACCTGCCGAATCTTTGGCAACGAATCCTGGGCGTCGGCCTGCTCGTTTTCGTGGTCTCGACCGTCGCTCACCAGTTGACCGAATCGCAAACCGCTGCCTGGCCTGAGCAGCGCGGGGGCGTGCTGGGTTACGCGGCGGCAACGTGGATGCAGACGAACGTCAACTGGATGATGCTGCCCATCCTGGCATACTGCCTGGTCGTGGGCCTGTTGTTCACGGCCGAGGAACTTGTGCTGCGGCTGCCTCGCCTGGTGTTGCGTCAGTCCGAGCAATCCGGGCCTGCGAGATCCGGCGCACAAGCGACGGGCAGAGGCAGCAAGAGCAGTGCGTCTGCCGTTCCGGGCCGTCTGGCGGCTCGTCTTGAGCCGCTGCTGAACCCGATCCGCCGAGCGATTACCAGCCTGGTGAGCCTCAAGCCGGCACTGGCCGGTGCGACCGTGGGGTCCGGCAAAGCGGAACTCCGCGTGAAGCCCGCACGTAAGCGGCCCGAGCCGGTGGAGGAAGAGGACGAGCTGGAGGAGTCGCCTCGGAGCTCGAAGAAGCGGGCGGCGGCTTTCGACGACGAGGACGAAGAAGAGGACCTCGACGAAGAGTATGAGTCCGAGGACGACGAGGACGAGGACGAATACTACGACGAGGAAGAGGAGGACTGGGAAGAGGAGGAGGAAGAGGAATACGACGAGGATGAGGACGAAGGCGAAGAGGACATCGCCGACGAGGCGGACGAGGCGGCTGAGGACGAGGAGGACGACGCTGAGCCGGTCGCGCCGCAGCCGAAGATGGTGGTGAACTTCGCCGCCCCGCCCAAGCCGGCAGCCGCGGTGCCGGTGATTCCGCCCAAGCCTTATCCGACTGAGCTGGCTGAGTGGGAGTTCCCGCCGATCAGCATGCTCAAGGAGCCGGAGTACAACTTCAACGCCCAGCAGGAAGCGGTGGTCCGCGAAAAGGCCCGGATCCTCGAGCAGGCATTGCAGGAATACCGGGTCGAGGCCAACGTCGTGGAGATCGACACGGGCCCGGTGATCACCATGTTCGAAGTGCAGGTGGCCGCCGGCGTCAAGGTGAGCCAGATCATGTCGTTGGCCAACGACATCGCCCGGGCGCTGAAGGCGCCGAGCGTTCGCGTGGTCGCTCCGATCCCGGGCAAGAGCACCATCGGCATCGAAGTGCCCAACCTGGACAAGGAAGTGGTCCGCATCCGCGAGCTGGCCACGCTGGCCGCTCAGCAGGTGCAGAAAATGGCGTTGCCGCTCTTCCTGGGCAAGGACGCCCAGGGACGGGCGCTGGTCGAGGATCTCGCCCGCATGCCGCACATGTTGATCGCGGGCACGACCGGCTCGGGCAAGAGCGTGTGCATCAACTCGATCATCATGTCGCTGCTTCTGACGCAGCGGCCGGACATGGTCAAACTCATCCTGGTTGACCCGAAGATGGTCGAGATGAGCATGTTCCGTGAGGTGCCGCACCTCATGTGCCCCATTGTGACCGAGATGGAGCGAGCCGAGAAAATTCTCGAGTGGGCGACGGTCAAGATGGACGAGCGCTACGCCCTGCTCGCCGAGGCCGGCGTCCGCAACATCGCGGCATACAACCGCCTGACCAAAGAGGAGAAGTACGAGCGATTCCAGCCCAGCAACGACGAGGAGAAGGCCCAGATTCCGCTGCATCTGCCGTACATCGTGATCATCATCGATGAGCTGGCGGATATGATGATGCTCTCGGCCAAGGAAGTGGAACTGCACCTGTCGCGTCTGGCCCAGAAGAGCCGGGCCGTCGGCATTCACATCATCGTGGCCACGCAGCGTCCCGAAGCGAAGATCGTGACCGGCCTGATCAAGAGCAACCTGCCCTGCCGCGTGGCGTTCCGCGTGGCCAGCCGCATGGATTCGCGCATCGTGCTCGACCAGAACGGCGCCGAGGTGCTCATGGGCCAGGGCGACATGCTGTATCTCCCGCCGGGTTCGGCCAAGCTCGTGCGAGCCCAAGGCACGTTCCTGGACGACAGCGAGCTCAAGGCCGTCATCAATTTCCTCAAGGAGCGCGGCGAGCCCGAGTTCCATCCCGAACTCATCAAGCTGGGCAAGACCGAAGTCTCCGGCGACGGACCGCAAGACGAACTATTCGATCAGGCGGTGGATATCGTGCTCGAAACCCGGCGCGGCAGCGTGAGCCTGCTGCAGCGGCGACTGACCATCGGCTACTCACGAGCGAGCCGGTTGATCGACGAGATGGCCGCCGTCGGCATCGTCGGCCCGTACAAGGGCAGCCAGGCTCGCGAGGTGGTCTGGACCAAGGAAGATTGGGAAGCGTACAAGGCTTCGCGCGAAGCCCGGCTCAACGCCGAAGTCGAGCGCATCCGCGAGCAAGCCCTCACCGACGGCGTGGACGACGATATGTTCGACGACGATATCGACTAGTGGGGGCTGGGGACTAGGGACTGAAGGCCGGGGAGATGGACTTGAGATCCCTCGCCGGTAATCGGGTCACAAGAGGATTCACCACAAAGTCACCGAGGCACAGAGAAGACGACTGAAACAGCTGTCAGCTGTTAGCTTTCGGCTGTCAGCTCTCAACTGCCAGCCAGACGTCTGGCTCATAGTTCACAGCTCATAGCTGGCTTTGTCAGTGGGACTTGGGGGTCGATTCCGAACAATCAGTGGTCGGCTGAAGCAGGCAGGGTTCACCGCATTCGGGACAGCGAGGCTCGGTCAGGCCGTGCAGCGAGTAGCCGCACTTGGTGCAGTGCGGAGGAGGGCCGTCGGGAGGCGTGCTCATGCCAGCTGCTTTGCGGATGCGAGCTTTCACGTTCTCCAGCAGGCGCTTGGCCCACACGAACTCGTACGACAGGATCAGCAGCCCGAGCGGGATAACCACGAAGGCCGGGCCGGGCGTCACGAGCATGACGACGCCCAGCAGCGCCACCGTCGTGCCGATCACGAAGATGACCAGCCGGCGAATCTGCCGCCACGCCGCCCGGCCGATGTTCATCGGGCGCTCCATGTACGCGGCCGCTCGGAGCAGTTGCTCGCTCCGACTGGCGACCAGCGAGGCGATGATGCCCACGCTCAGGATGCCCGCGATCACGCCCAGCGAGTACGACACCGGAATGTGCACCCAGCGGGCCAGAATCATCTTCACACCGATGAACACCAGCAGGACCACCAGGCTGACCTTAAGATACTTGAACTGGCCCAACAGGCCGGCCAGGGCGAAGTACAGGGCCCGCAGCCCCAGAATTGCGAACACGTTGCTCGTGAACACGAGAAACGAGTCGTGCGTGATGCCGAGCACGGCCGGGATCGAATCCACCGCAAACAGCAGGTCGGTGCTCTCGATCACCAGGAGCACGAGAAACATGGGCGTGATTGCCCACGCACCCTGGTGACGGACGAAGAACTTGTGCCCCTCAAACGTGGGTGTTACCGGGTAGAATCGCCGGGCCGCTCGCACCAGCGGGTTGCGATCCGGATGAACGTTCTCTTCCTCCGAAACCAGCATCTTGAATGCCGTCACGATGAGCAGCGCGCCCAAGACATAAGTCGCCCAGGTGAAACGCTGCACGAGCGTGACGCCGGCACCGATCATGATGCCGCGCATGATCAGCGCCCCCAGGATGCCCCAGAACAGCACGCGGTGCTGATAAATGGCGGGCACGCCGAAGTAGGCGAAGATCAGCGCCATGACGAAGATGTTGTCCACACTGAGCGACTTTTCGAGCAGGTAGCCGCTCAGATACATCTTGGCCGCGGATTTGCCGTCGTGCGGATGAAAGTTGCTGTCAATCGGGTGTCGTAATTCGGGGTTGGCCCCGAAACCCCAGCCGTGGTACTCGTACAGGTAATACACGGGCAGCGTGAACAGCAGGCCCAGGCTGATCCACACCATGCTCCACAGTAGCGCTTCGCGCATGCCGATCGCATGCGACTTGCGGTGGAACACGCCGAGGTCCAGAGCGAGCAGGCCAATAACGAGAAGAATGAAGGCTATCCAAACGCCGATCATGCCCAAGCAGTCCCAAAAACGAGATTTCGCGAATCTACCGACCGGCGCTTGTAGCCACACCGGGCAGTCAAGTCAAAGACAGGACGCCCCCTCGAGCCGCAAAATCGCAACAAGCCGCAACCGTGAGCGAGCGGTTTCTTCCGACCGGAAGTCACCGCTCCCGAACGGTTACGGCTCGTGAGACCCTACACGGGAGAATTTACCCCCAACTCCACGGGAATGACTACTCCCAGTAGTGCGCCTGGCCTCGGTGGATTGTAGGCGCGGTGAGCATCACCTCCCGCAGGTGACCGGCATCCAGTGCCAGGAGCGGACTAATCTCAAACAGGCCGTCGGGCTCGCCCTCCGGCGTCATGGGCACGTCGAAGCCCGCCGCGGTGAGCCAGGCCGCCACGCGGCGGTTCATGTCCCGCCGACTGGTCTCGGCGCTGTCCACACCCGTCGCATTCTTCACCGGGCTGAACTCCTCGGAGCGCACGGTCTGCAGAATCAGCGGGTTCTTGGCCATCGGGATCGCATCGAAGATGAACGCCTCCAGCTTGATCGCGTTGGGCTTGTCCGGCTCGATTCGCCTGCCCTGCTCGTCCACGTGCGGCACCTTCTTGATCGCGCGGTGCCAGGGCAGCCCGAAGTTCGCTTCGTCGGCCGTGATCCGCTCGATGAACGAACGACTCAACACGTGAATGGCGATGCTCCCGGCGTCGAACTTGCGGCGACCGAGTTCGTCACGCTCGTGGGCCAATTCGTCGGGCAGGTCGGAATACTCGATGACCTGCATGCGGCCGTCGCCAATCACGAAATTGCCCACCCGCTCGAGGTCGTCGACCTTCGGAATGGTCTTGCTGGACATCTCCGAGCGAGTCAGGTCGTGCAGGCCGATGAACAGCGGATCGATGCACTTGACCAGCGGGTTGTCCACCTGCCAATAGCTGATGTACTCGACGCCGGCCACCGCCATCTCCGCCAGAGCTCCGGATCGCTTCAGCGCCAACAGCGCGCCGCCGTGGCCGTCGGGCGAAAAAGCGATGCGGCTCGGCGATTCGAGCAGAATCTTACCTTCCGGTGAAAACGCCGGCATGACCCCCTGCGTGAAGAAGCACACGTGCCCGGGCGCGAAGCCGAAGTAGTTGTTCTCGGCGAAGAATGCCCGCGTGGCCGCGTCATTCTGCGGGCTGGTCATGATGTACCAGCGCAGGTCCGAACCATAGCGGCGATTCGTGCCGCGAATCTGCTCGGCAAAGAGCTGGAAGAGCGTCTTGTTGCGAACCGGCGAGATGGGAAACGCGCCCTTGGGCCCGTCGAACCCCAGCCGCGTGCCCTGCCCGCCGGCCACCGTAAACGCCGCCACCTTGTTCTGGCGGATGAGCGACACCCCGCGTTTCACGGCGTCAGCATACTGCCCCACCAGCTCAATATCAGGCTTGGCCGGGTAAAACGGCGCGGGTTTGATCTCTTTCGGCAGCTTGAAGGGCTGTTCGGCGCGAATGTGCGATTCGATCAATCCATCCAGAGCGGCAAAGTTGATCTGCTCGATGTCGTTCAGCAGTTCGGCCCGTTGCGCTTCGTCCAGTCGATCCCAATGGGCCAGAAGATGACTCTGACCATGTTTTTCCAATTCCGCTTTAAGTGCCGACAGCCGATCGCCAGTCGTCATCAGATGCTCCCGGGGGTTCGTAAAGAACCGGCATGAAAATAACCGATGCGGATAGTAGGCGCTCGTCATTCCAGTGTCAACGTAATCGCCTCTACCCTCGGAACAGGGATCGCATGCGTCGGATGCATCGTCGCGAGTTTCTGCAGCGAACTTTACGAGCGACCGCGGCCTGCGCTACGGCGGCCGGGTTGTCACCGCGCGGCGTGCACGGCGAGCGATCCGGACCAGCCGCCACACTCCCGGCGCTCACCGACCGGCCCAGCACGCTCCACATCGATCCGTCGCTTAAGTCGATCGTCGCCGACGTGCGAGCGCGAGAAGTCGTCGTGGACGGCAAGGTCCACGAGACGCTCCTCGGCGAAATGCTGGACGAGGCGATTCGCCTGGCCACGGGCGCCAAGTCAGCCGCGGAAGGCTGGAACAAGCTCATCCGGCCGGACGAAGTCATCGCCATCAAGTTCAACCAGATCGGCCAGGAAGTCATCGGGACGACGGTCCCGTTCGGCAGCGAGCTCATCCGCAGCCTTCAGCGGGCGGGCTTCGCCCCAGATCGCATGATCCTGGTCGAGGCGCCCGACCGCCTGACGCGCGAGTTCAAGACGCGCCCCTGCCCCATCGGCTTTTCCGGACCGAAAGTCTCGTTCGGCAGCGGCGAGGATGAACTGGCCGCCGTACTGCAGGAGGCCGGCGCCATCATCAATGTGCCGTTCCTCAAGACTCACAACCTGGCCCGAATGACCTGCTGCCTGAAGAACCTCTCGCACGCCCTCGTGCGACAGCCCAAGCTTTGCCACGCCGATGCCTGCCGGCCGTTCGTCGGCGACATCCTCTCCTTGCCTCAGGTCAAGCCCAAACTGCGAGTTCACGTGGTCAACGCGCTGCGTGCGGTCTTCGACGGCGGCCCCCTGCCCACTCGGGACAACCTCTGGACGCACAGCGGGATCCTGGTCAGCACCGATCCGGTCGCTGCCGATTTCGTCGCCACGGAGATCCTCGACGAGCAACGGTTGCAGCGCGGCCTGCCTGCGGTCGGCGACCGCGACGGCTACGTACCGCACGTTCACGCCGCGGCCGACCGCGGACTGGGTACCGACGACCAGGACTACATCAGCGTCCTGCGGCCGGCCTTGTTCTGAGAAAGGTTATCGACCCGGGATTTCCCCCGTCAGCGGCTCCACCCCGCCCGTCGAGCCACCTCTCGACCGGGTTTGCGCTCGAAATTCTGAGTCCTTTTGGACAAATCATGTTAAGGCCGGCACTGCGCCAATCGATATCACAGCAGAGGCTGTGGGAATCCGCTCAGAGGAGCGGACAGCCTGGCTTGGAGGATCCGAGTAACGGCGAGCTCGGATCCTCTTTTTTTGCAGCTGTCAGCTCTCAGCTATCAGCTGTCAGCCGGCTCCAGCCACCACACTTCCCCGCACAAACCAAGCGCGGCCATCGGATCCACTACTGCTTTAACGACCGTTTCGCCCTATAATGTAGCGAATGGAAGCAACCCGGGGGTCTCGGCTCGGGAGGAGTTTTCGTTGCCGCCTCACCCATTGCCGAGCCGCGCGAATTCGCCACGCATCGCCTTTGCGAACCATGAACGACAAGCACACCGAGGGCTACCGGCATCAGCGACTGAGAACCGGCGTGCTGGCCACTGCCTGCGTGGTTGCAGGTTGGCTCCTGGCCCTGCGCGGGGGCTACCTGGACCTGCCCATGCCGGCGGTGTTTCCACTCCTCCTGCTGCTCATAGCCATGCCGACCGTTTTCTGGTGGGCGTGGGTGGATGAATGGCTGGCCGGCCGCCGACGGGTGAATCCCGAGCCAGCCCGATCGGATGACCAAGCCGGCGCCGCTTCGCGCCGCTCGCGGGTGACTTGGGCTCGCCTCTTGATGGCCGCCTATACCGCGGCCATGCTTGCCCCCATCGTCATGCTCATGTGCCGCTGGCGAGGGTACGAAGCCCTACCCGTGCCGGCCATCATGTGGCTGTTGATCTGGCACATCACCATCGCGCTGGCCGCCGTGATGGGCCTGGTACTCTGGATCCCCTGGCGGATCACGCGAGGGCTGCGATCGATTATGCGGGTAAACGCGTCGTCCGAAGCCGCGCCGAACAACGCCGACGACGACGCCAGCGACGCCGTCCGGATGAATCGCCGGGCTATCCTGACCGGAGCGCTGGCCGGCGTGCCCATGCTCCTTACGGGCGGGACTGTCGCCGCCGGCGTGAACCAGCAGGGCCGGTTCACCGTGCGGCGGATCGATCTGCCATTGGCGAGACTACCGGATCGGCTGCGTGGCCTGACCATCACGCATCTGAGCGATTTCCACGTGGGTCGCATGTTCCGCCCCGAGCATCTGGGCCGCGTGGTCGAAGCGGTGAATCAGCTCGACAGCGATATCGTCGCCATCACCGGCGACATCGTGGACCACTCAGCCGACCACCTGCCTGCCGCGTGCGATGCGTTCGCCGAAATGCGCCAGCGGTACGGCCGCTTCGTCGTGGCGGGCAATCACGACCTGATCGATTCGCCCCGCGAGGCCGTCGCTTACCTGGCCCGCCGCGAGCCGCACTTTCTGGTCGACCACTGCGTGGAGCTCGACATCGGCGGCGAGCGGGTGCGGATAGCCGGCCTGTTCTGGTCGAGGTACGACCGGGCCCGGTTCGGCTCGCCGGGGCACTACGAACGCGTGGCCAGCACGCTGCCCGCGAACGGCTCGGCCATAACGAGTGCAGCCGAGCTGTTTACGATCGCGCTCGCGCATCACCCGCATGCGTTCGATCCGCTGGCCGAAGCCGGCGCCGATCTGACGCTTGCCGGCCACACGCACGGCGGCCAACTGATGGCCACGCCGCAGGGCAGCAAGCACCCCATCGGCGGCGGCTCCCTGCTGTTCCGCTATATCTGGGGTGTTTACCGCCGTGGCCACGCGGCCCTGTACGTCAACAGCGGCGTCGGCAACTGGTTCCCCGTCCGCATCAACGCGCCAGCCGAAATCGTGCAGATACGATTGGTATGAACTGACAGCTCTAAGCTATAAGCTCTGAGCTGTAAGCCAGACGACACAAGCCGTGAACTGTGAGCCAGGCGATCATGGCTTGCGGGCGGGCCGACGGATTTTGCAGTTGGCGCCGAACCGTTTATTGTTGGGGGGGCGGGCATCTTGCCCGCCTCAAACTAGGCGGGACGCGCCCCATCCCGCAATCGAGTGGCGGTGCGGGAAAACGTAAGTTGCTCTAAGGCAGGCGAAACGAAATGGCACATGACAAACATTGTCCGGGCCGGGCGGCGCAGCCGGCGGCCGGAGCGTCGATGGATCAGCTGCCCACCATCAATCCCCTTCAGCTCGAGGGCGCTGAGCAAGTCGCCGACCTCATCGACAACGTATACGCGAAGTCCGGGTTCAACGCCCGCCGGCTGGCCGAAGCGGCCAAGCTGTACGCCCACATGATCGAGGAGGATGCGACCATCTGCCTGACGCTGGCCGGGGCCATGACGCCCATCGGCATGAGCGGCGTGATCAACTCACTCATCCGGGCCGGGTTCATCGACTGCATCATCTCGACCGGAGCCAACCTCTACCACGACATGCACCGGCCGTTCGACCTGCCCATGAAGCAGGGCGAATTCGCCGTGGACGACGACGAGCTGGCCGAGCATGGCATCGCCCGCATCTACGACGTGTTCATCGGCGACGAAGAAACACTGCTGGCCACCGACAAGATAATCCTCAACGCCATGCAGCGTATCCGGCCGCAGGAGCCGCTCTCGACCGCTCAGTTACACCGGGCCCTCGGCGAGGAACTCGAAAAACTCGCCCATCATCCCGACTGGTCGCTCCTGGTGACCGCGGCCCGGCACGACGTGCCCATCTACACGTCGTCGCCCGGCGACTCGTCGATTGCCATGAACCTGGCGGTGCCGCATCTGTTCGACGAGCCCATCCGACTGGACCCGCTTAAGGACGTCATTGAGACGGCCGCCATCGTGCGGGCCGCGAAAAAGAACGGCGTGCTCGTCTCGGGCGGCGGCTCGCCCAAGAACTTCTACTTCCAGACGCAACCGACGCTCCACCAGATCTTCTACGACACCACGCCCGTCGGCCACGATTACGTCATCCAACTGACCACCGACGCGCCGCACTGGGGCGGCTTGAGCGGAGCCACCATTGCCGAGGCCAAGAGCTGGGGCAAAGTCCAGGACTTCCGCAACAGCGTGATCGTTTACTCGTGCGCATCGCTGACGTTGCCCCTGTTGGCCCAATACGCGCTCGTCCGGTGCAAGCCGCGCACGCACAAGCGGCTGTACACCAAACTGCCGGAAATGACGCAGCAGTTGGTCGATGCCGCCAAGGTCAACCCGGTGTTCAAAGAGCAGTTGGAGAAGATCGGGATCAAATACAAGAAGCTGTAAGCTTCGGGCCGCGAGCTGTGAGCCAGATTGGGGGTATCTTGGTTGGCGCTGCCAGACAAGACGCCCCCTCCGATTCCCGCTCGCGGCTCATCGCTCATAGCTCACAGCTCACGGCTCATAGCCCATAGCTCGTAGCTTTTTCGCCCATGCTCCAACCGTCCACGCCCCCGACGCCCGACTCCGCCATGGCCGCCTGCGTGCGTCTCCTGGGCGGCCGCCGCGGTTTGGCCCTTGCCTGCGTGATCAGTGCCGTCTTTGCGACGGTGGCGTTCCTGCCCGCCCGGCACAACGCGTTCGTCTACGATGACCACGGCATCATTGAGGTCAACCCTGCCGTCCGCACGAGCTTGCCCGGCAAGCCAATCCCCTGGTATCGCATCTGGCTCGAGCCCTACTGGCCCCGGCACGTCTCGCTGGACAAGCTGTATCGCCCGCTTACCAGTTGGTCGCTCCGAGCCAATGCCGCCATCGTCGGGGAGCCGCTGGAAGCCTGGCAATTCCGCATGGTCAACATCGGTATCCACGTGCTGACCACCGTCGGCGTGGTCGTGCTCGCGTGGCGACTCACCAGCAGCGCGGCAGCGGGCGCACTGGCCGGCATGCTCTTCGCTACGCATCCCGTGCATACCGAAGCCGTCGTGCCCATCTACGGCCGCAGCGAACTGCTGGCCGGCTGCTTCGGCGTGTGGCTGCTGGTTCGGCACCTGCGCCCGCTCCGTCCCGACGGGCGTCGCAGCGTCGCCGATCTGATCATCAACCCGCTCCTGCTGCTGGCTGCGGTCATGAGCAAAGAGCACGGGATCTTCCTCTGGCCGGGGCTGCTGGCCATCGACCTGTGGCGACGATATGCGCAGCCGCGAGCCTCGCGTGCCCCTCTGCGCGATTGGTTCAACAACACGCTCGCCCCCGCCCACATGGGCTATGCCCTGGCGACCGCCGCATTCCTTTTCTTCCGCTATCTCGTGTTCGGCTGGAAGACGCACCTCGAAGGCAGTCGCACACGCATCTTCGAAGTCCCCATGGCGCACGTGGGGCTCGTCGAGCACATCCTCACGCCGTTCCGCCTGTTGTGGGTGGTGATGAAAAACCTGTTCGCGACCGAAAGCCTGTGTCCGATCTGGTCGTACCCGGCCCTCTCGCCGGCCGACCGGTTGTACGGCGACGTGATCGCAGGCATGGCCGTCGCCGTGGCGCTCCTCGCGATCGCCGGTTATCTCTGGCATCGCCGCGATCTCACCGGCGCGGTACTCGTCGGGTTGTTCTTCACGCTGTTGATCCCCATCCAGGCCATCCCGGTCGCTCGCTGGTTCTATGCCGAGCGCTGGCTGTATCTGCCCACGGTGTTTGTTGCCGTGCTGATCGCAGTCGCCGTTCGCCGTTGGAGCCGGGCGGCAGCCATCGGCGGCCTGGCCGCGGCCTTCCTGCTCCTGCCGCAATCCTGGCAGTACGCCACCAAGTTCGCCGACGACCTCACTATGCAGCGGGAGGTGATCCTCCGCCAGCCCAACAACTTTCACGGCCGCCGCAACTACGCGTCCGTTTTGTACCACGAGGGCCGTTATCACGAAGCCATCCAGGCCGCGCATCAGCTCATCGAGCGTTTCGGCGACGTCAGCGATGCCTACAGCGTGCTCCTGCGGAGTTACCTCGAACTGGGCGACGGCCGACGGGCCCTGGCCGCCATCGAGAAGTACGAGAGCCTCCGCCTGGAATTCGGCGAACCCATGCTCATCGAGGAACGCACCCGTGCTCAAGAATTGATCGAAAAAGCGAAAGAGTAGCTGGCAGCTGTCAGCTATCAGCTCTCAGCCGTCAGCTGTCAGCCAGATGCACGCCTCATGGCTCACAGCCCACAGCTCATAGCTCACAGCTCATAACTCACATTCCACGGCTCACAGCCCACTGCCATCCATTGTCGCCTGACGTTTGTCTCCCGCTCTCCTGCCCCACAAGGGGCAGGAGTCAAAAGCCGGGAGGCGTAAGCCCCCGGGGAGCGACGAAGCCCTATTCGTTTCGTCCCTTCTGTTTCATGGACCCCCGACAGGGGCGACAGACGCAACACGAGAACAGCTGTCAGCTCTCAGCCAGACGCACAGCGCATGGCTCCTCCAAGAAACAAGAAGCCGCGGGCTCGGGAACACAGAAGGCACAGCAGAACGCAGAGGGACATATTTACGGCATTGACCTCTGTATCCTCTGTGCCCTCTGCGGTGGATCTTCTGTTCTCTTCCGCTGGCCCCTGCGCGAATCCTATCCTCTGTCGGCGAGCAGCCAGGCGTCTGGCTCAGGGCTCAGAGCTCATAGCTTCTTGCTCCTCCGCCTTGGCCGGGTCGAACTTGTCCATCATGTACCGGATGGTCTCGGTCTTGTTGTCCACCTCGGTGAGCACGAGCTTGTAGCTCTGGCCCGAGTTGCTCTCGACCACCACGTAGGCGCCGGGAATGAAGCGCTTGACCTTCATGGCCGGCTTGCCGTCCACGCTGATCTCGATGAAGGCCTGAGGCGGCGGGTCGTCGGTGCTCTTGAGCCGCACGGCGATACCGTCCACCGTCGTCTGCTCGCGGGGCACGGCGGCATCGGTCAGGCTCAGCTTGCCGTCGAACACCGGCGCGACCGGGATCTCGATCTTCTGCATGGCTGCCGGCCGCGTGGTCACCGACAGCACACCCGGAACGGCCGGGCCGTCGGGCAGCGCGTCCAGACCGCTCGCCTGGGTGGATGGAATGCCCGGCACATCGCGGTTAATCCGCACGTCCAGCGTGCCGGGAACGGGCTCGCCGCCCGCAGCCGGCTGCGTGGTCGAAATGCTCACGGCCTGCGGCGGCGGAGCGTTCAGGAACACGTCGGCCAGCTCGGCATCGTCCGGCGAGAGCTTCTTGAGCTGCCGGAACGTCTGCTCGCCCAGATCACGCTGCTTGCTGAAGTGCCGGACGAAGCCCAGCACGACCAGGGCGTCGGCGTCCTGCGGATTGCGATCGAGATGATCCTCGAGGGCCCGCAACTGGTTCACGAAGTCCGCGGGCTTGGAATACCGCTCCCGCACGTCGAATACGGAATCGACGATGGGCGGGAAGAGGCTCACGCCCAGACGGATGCAGTCGGCCGCGTGTGAGTACTCGCCCTTGGCGAACCGGGCGATGCCGTTGGCCAGTGCGGCGTCGATGTTGTACGGATCGACCTGCACGACCTTCTCGAACTTGTCCGCGGCCTCGGCGTAGCGGCCTTCGCTGAAGTCGTTCGTGCCGCCGACCATCAGATCCTGCAATTCCTTGATCTGCTCGGGCGTCAGAGGCGGCAGTTCTTCACCCTGCTCAGCTCCCGGCTCGCCCGGCCGCTCGCCGCCGGCGGGCGCGGCAGCCTGAGGTTCGCCAGCCTGCGGTTCAAGCCCCTGCTGCTCAGCCGGTTGCTGATCGGCCGTTTGCGGTTCGACAGTCTGCGGCACAGCGGGAGCCGGAGCCGGCTCGCCGACCGCCGGCGCTTCCGCCGGAGGTTGGACCGGCCAGCCTGGAACGGCCGGTTGCGCGGGCATCACCTGTTGCGGCTCGGCCGGCAGTGACCGTGCTTCGACCCCGGACGGCCCTGCCGGAACCGGCGCGGGCTGAGCCTCGCCGGACTGCGGAAGCGTCGTTTGCCCCTGCACGTGCACGTGGTTCTCGACATACACGTTGGGCGACGGCTGAGCCTGGGCAGGAGGCGCCTCGACATACTGCTGCGAAGGCTGCGCTTGCTGCTGCGGCTCACCCTGGTACTGCGGCGTCTGTTGAGCGTAGCCCGCGTCATACTCGTGGCCGTACGTCACTACGGGCGCTTCGACCTGGCCGCCCTGGGCCACATACGCGCTGGTCGTGGCATACTCGGTGGTCACCACTGCCGCGTCCGTATACTCCACCACCGGCTCGGGCACGTACGTGTACGTTGGCGTGGTCACCAACACGCTCGACACGTAGTACGTCGGATACACGGGGTATACCGGGTACAGCGGTGCGTAGTACGTGGGGTAATAAACCAACGGATACGTCGGATACGCATAGCAGCCGCGGTAGAAGCCGAACCCGAAGCTGAACCCGTGATGATGACCGTGATAATGGCCCCAGACTCCCGTGTAATAGGCCGGCCGGTAGACGTACGGCGTGAACCGCGTGAAGCAGCTCGCGTAGCCCGGCACGCCGAACCGCGGCCCACAGTAGCCGCGGGTGTAAGGGGCAATGGACGGGTATCGAGCGATAGACGGATACCGTGCAATCGACGGGTATCGCGCGATGGATGGATAGCGGGCAATCGAAGGATACCGCGAAATCGAGGGGGCCCGAGAAAGCGACGGATAGCGAGAGACAATCGACGGATAGCGTGAAATCGACGGGCTATAGCCCGGCCTCGTGACGCCTACAGGTCGCAGGGCCCCCGCGTTGCGGCTCACATCGGCGCTGCCGGGCCCGCGCGAGATGCCGGCCGTCGAGCGGTTGATGCTCGGGCTCGTGCCGCCGATGGCTCGCTCCGGCGAGAGCGTCCGGCCGCTCGGCTGCGAAATGCCGCCCGACGGCGTGCGGCTGATATTCGGACTGAGCCGGCTGCCCGTGCCCGGCGTCAGGCGAGTGGCAGCGTCGCCCTGGCCCGGCTGCCGTGCGCTCGGCAGGCTCGGACTGCGATCCAGCGTGGACGCGGAGGGCGAACGACTGATCGACGGCGTGCTCGGCCTGGCGATCGTCCCGGGCGAAGTCCGGGCCGTGCTGTCCGGGCGGGTCACGCCGGTCGACGGTGTCCGCCAAATCGAAGATGGTGCACGCGAGGCGTCGGAGGGCGTCCGATCGATCGAAGGCGCACTGTTACGAGGGATGCTCGCCGTGCCGGGCGTCCGCGAAATCGTGCCGGGACTGGTCCGCGAAGTGTCGCCCGCCCCGCGCCGGAACTCGTCGGCCAGCGACGGCGACCGGCTGATCGAGGGACTGGACGGAGTGCGCTGAACATCGGTGGATCGGCCAGACACGCTCGGCGTACCCGTGCTGCGAGCCGAAGGCGTGGCCGTCGAGCGGGAGATCGACGGCGTCCGATCGGCTGCGCTGAAGCGCGACTCACCCGAGCCCTGCGGCCGCACGATCTGCCCGTCCGGCCGGGTAAACGAAGGCGAACTCGAACGGCTGGGGCTCACCGGTGTGAACGACGGCCGCTCGGTCGAACGCTGAGTGGGCGTGTAGGACGGCCGCTGAATCGTCTGCGGCGAAGGCGTAAACGAAGGTCGATCAAATGACCGGGGAGTTGAGCTCACCGAAGGTGGCCGGCTCACCGAACTGGGCTGACGCGACGACGACGAGACCGACGGCGTCCGCACCACCGACGGCGCCAAGTGTTCGGAACGCGAGGTGATCGACGGTCGCGGCGAGATCGAAGGCGTCGAAGACCGGGAAGGCGCGCTGAACGAGGGCGTGCTGAAGCTCGGCGGGCTCACCGACCGGCTCGACCGCGAACCCATCGAGGGCAGCGACGGGCTCGAGCGACTAAATGACGGAGTCCCGCCGCCACGGCTTCCGAATGACGCACGAGGGCCGGATGAGCGCGAACTACTCCCGCCGGGCGAGCGAGAGACAGACGCACGCTGGGCCCACGCGTCCGTGGGCACCACCAATGCGAACACCGCCATCGCCAGACCGAGAATCCGAACGGCCAGTTGGGGTGAGAACATAGACCGACCTCGCTGTCGATTCGAAAGACGGTAACGATAGCGAGGCTACGCGGCAATTCTTTTCAGACGGTTAAATATTACGCCATTTTCACAATTAAAGCAAGGCAAATCAGCCGACAAAGGAAAGAACCGGCCATGTGTCGGCGCAGCCCTCGGCAGCGCGCACAAAGCGGCGGCGACGGATCGTGAGGCCCCAAGGACCTCCCGGAACCATCGCAACAACAGACCAGACATGAGCTTGAGACCAGGCAAGCGCTTGCCGCGACACGACGTCCGGAATTGAACGTCGCGCCAGGCACCGTGCGTTCGGCTCTGGGGCGGAGATCAACATGAAAGTGGAGCTGGGGTGGACTGAGGAAGGTGTCCTGACGCTGACCTGCTCGGGTCAGATGGGCTGGGACGCTCAGGACGAACTGGTCAAACCAACCGTCGAGGTTCTGGCGGACTGTGAGTCGCCCCGCGTGCTGATCATCCTGGAGTCGGTCGAGCTGATCACCAGCGCCGGTCTGGGCAGTCTACTACAGCTCCGAAAACTGGTCATCGAACGCGGCGGCGAACTGATTCTGGCGGCGCCCTCCCCCGCCGTGAATCAACTGTTTAAAACGGTCGGGCTGGAGCGACACGTCAAGATCGTCGCCACCGTCGAGGAGGCGATGGCCTTGTTCAGCCCGGCGTGATTCGATCCCAACCAAGAAAGCCGACCCGCGGTCCTGGGATTATGACGTTTGTGTTTTTTGGGTGTGAACGAAGATGAAGAAACTCATCGACATCGATCAACTGGCCACTGCGGAAGTGCCTGCCCCGGAAATCTGGAACCAACTGGTCGAAGCGGCCGTAGCCAGCCATGCCAGCGACATCCATATGGCCTGCCAAATTGATGGCGTTCATGTGGCACTGCGAGTCGATGGCGTGCTTCGCGAACAGGGTGTGCTGTTCCCCATGGAGGCCGGCTGGAGGCTCATCAATCACGTCAAGGTGATGGGCGAAATGGACCTTGGCGAGCGCCGCCGTCCGCAGAGCGGCCGAGCCCGCGTGCCCGTACTCGACCGGACCGTCGATCTGCGAATCTCCGCGCTGCCCACCAACCACGGCCAGGACTTGGTCGTCCGGGTGCTCGACGCGACCATCTCGCTGCTCGAGCTGGAACAACTGGGCATGCGCCGCCGCGAGCTCAATCGGGTCATGGGACTGCTCGCCTCTCCGAGCGGGCTGGTGCTCGTGACCGGCACCACGGGCGCGGGCAAAACCACCACGCTCTACGCCATGCTGAACCGGCTGAATGACGGCAGCCGCAAGATCATCACGCTCGAAAACCCGATCGAATACGACTTGCCGGGCATCAACCAGGCCCAGGTGAACTATCGGCTCGGCGTGGACTACACGACGCTCCTGCGAACGGTGCTGCAGCAGGACCCCGACGTGATCATGATCGGTGAGGTACGCGACGCCGAGACGGCACGGGCTGCGGTCCAGGCTGCCGTCACCGGACAGTTGGTGTTCGCCACGCTGCACGCGGTGGGTGCGGTCGGGGCCGTCGAGTCGCTCCTGAACCTCGGCGTGCATCGGCACTTCGTGGCTCGGTCGCTCCGCGGCGTGGTCGCTCAGAACCTCGTGCGACGAGTCTGCACGGCCTGCGCCCAGCGCATCAGCGAAACTGAGTCGGTCCTGCCGCTCGATGAAGTCAAGAGCTTGCTGGGTCCTGAAGATCGTCCCGCGCTGGCCATCGGCCGCGGATGCGACGCGTGCTATCACAGCGGCTATCGCGGACGGATGGGCTTGTTCGAAATCATGGTGGCCGACGAGACGTTGCGGCGGCTCATCGAAACCGGCGCGGGCACCCCGGCCCTTCGCCAGGCGGCCATCGCCGGCGGCATGATCCCCATCCAGCAGATGGGCAAGCTGGCGGCGTTCCTCGGCCAGACCACCGTCGAAGAACTCCTGCGGACGGTCCCCTGGGAAGAGACGGCCGACGCCGAAGAGCAACACCCGGCGGCACGCGGCGCCGCGCCGGCGACGTGAGCGCGTCGTACTTCCTTTCTTCCTTCGCTCGCCCTGTCACACTCTTTTGCCGCGGCGCGGCTTGCTCGCGGAGGCGGGCGACACCATGTCGCCACGTCATTCGCCCGCCTTGCGCCTTCCACGTCCGCGCCCGCTCACGCCTCCCGGGCCGCTTGGCACCGGCACGCCGGCGAGATACATTGAAGGCGCCGGCGAGGGCATCGGCCCTGAGCGGTTGAGCCGGCGAACGGAGCGTGACACCATGCCGACCAGATTCCTGTGGGCGCTGGGCGCCATCGTCGCCTTCAGCTTTGTGTTGAGCCGCCAGGATCGCAAGCGACGTCAGTCGGCGTGGAAGGGCGTGGTGACCGGCGTCCGGCATAAGCGGCCCTCGATCACGCGCGATGAAGACCGGCGCGACGACGACTGGGTGGTCGTTTCCTACCGAACCGATGAGGGAACCGACGGAAAACTCAAGCTCACTATGGCCAGCGTCCGTCAGTTCTTCGGCACCATCCAGGTCGGCGACCGGCTCATCAAACAGCAAGGCGACTATCTGCCCTACAAGCCCTCACCGGAGCTCGTCGAGACGAGCGACGCCGGACAGGCTTGAGGTCTGATCACGAAAGCGAAGTTGTTGAAAGGGGACACGATGAAATCGGCAGTGAAGTACAAGTGCGTGTGCGGCTACATTTCCGACGGCGATGAGGCTCCGGCCGTCTGCCCGAAGTGCGGGGCGCCGGCGGCGAAGTTTACCCGGCTGGACGACGCGGCCGCGAACCTGGTCGAGCGATCCCGGCGAACGAACATGCTCCATTGCCGCGTCATCGCCCTGGCCCGCGAGATCGAGGGGCTCTGCAAGGAAGGCATCGCCGACGAACTGGATCCCGGCTGCGTGGACGTGTTCCGCAAGACGCTGGCCGCCAGCTACGATATGATGAAGCTGTCCATGACCGAAATCCAGGGACACATGAACAAGGGCAAGTGGGGCTGATGCCCGCAGCCGCGCCGCCCGAGAATCGGTAGGCACCACACGGACTTCGCACGCGTCGCGGGCGTGAGTCCGGAAACAAACAGTGGAGACGGGGCCGGATCGCCGGTATGATTGAGTCTCCCGCAGGAAACCGGGAAAGTACACCACACGGAGCGAAACCCTGACATGATCGGCAAGAGACTGATCGCCGGATCGTTCGTGATTGCACTGGCCGGTTTGACCCCCATCTGGGCCGACGCGCCGACAACGCGGCCGGCGGCCTCGGTCAGTGACGACCCGAACTGGATCGGCCCCAAGTCCTGGCTCCGCCGCTTTACCATTCCGCCGTTCGTCTCCACGCCAAGGGGCATGGACGTGAAGGTGGCGACCACGCGGCCGGCTTCTGAAACCAACGGCGTCCCCAGATTCATCACCCGCCGCCGGACGAACACCGACAGCAGCGCCAGCTCGACGAGCACGACCAGCGAGCGCAAAGGGCGATACGCCAGATCGCAGGACAGCTACGGCAGCCGGTCAGGCCGTTACGAGCCAGCCGGCCGGTCCGAGCGGAGCAGCCGTCGGAGTCGCGACCGCGACCGCAATCGGTACTGAGGTCTCTTCCCCTCTCGAGCCAACGCCGGCGGATGACGTTCGGTCCGCAGGCGAAGCTATTGCTTGACCATGCCCTAACAAACACCTAATATGCTTCTAGCGAGCCGGCCCGCGTTCGGCCGGCAGTTGAGGCGCGAGCGTTCGGTCCGGCGCGATGCGGACAGAATGCCCGGCCCAGCAGCCCCATCTTGGGCCTCGGCCATGAAGCGGATCAGCAACCCGCCCAATCCGTACGTCTCCCAGTACCACGAGTGGCTGGAAGAGCCGCCCGCCGCCGCGCCCGAGGTCTACGTCGAGCGGGCCCGGTCCATCCTGAGCGAAAACGACAGCCCCGACCTGTCCTTCCGCTGGAGTTGCAACCCCTATCGCGGCTGCCAGCACGCCTGTGCCTACTGTTACGCCCGGCCCACGCACGAGTACCTCGGCTTCGGCGCGGGAACCGATTTCGAAACGCGACTCATCGTCAAAGAGAACGCACCGGAACTGCTGCGCAAGGCGTTTTCGTCGCGACGATGGCAGCGGGAGCGAGTGGCGTTCAGCGGCGTCACCGATTGCTACCAGCCCTTGGAAGCGGTGTGGGAACTGACCCGCCGATGCCTCGAGGTCTGCCGCGAGTTTCGCAATCCGGCCTGCATCGTCACCAAATCGTACCTGATCCGGCGAGACGTCGAGTTGCTCGCGGCGATGGCCGCCGAAGGCCACGTCCACGTGTGCATGAGCATCGCCTTTGCCGACGCAAAGCTCTGCAAGCTGATCGAACCGCAAGCCCCCTCGCCCGAACGCCGCTTCGAGGCCATGCGCATCCTCGCCGAGGCGGGCGTGCCGGTGGGCGTGATGCTCGCCCCCGTCATCCCGGGCTTGAACGACACCGAGATCCCGGCCGTGCTCGACCGAGCGGCCGAATGCGGCGCGACCACCGCCCAGTTCACGCCCCTGCGTTTGCCGGGCAGCGTCGAAGCGGTCTTCCTCGAGCGGCTGGACGAGGCCATGCCCTTGCGTTCGCAGCGTGTCCGCAGCCGCATTCGCGACATCCGCGGCGGGGAACTGAACGATTCTCGCTTCAACTCGCGGATGACCGGCCAGGGGCAGTATTGGCAAGCCATCGAACAACTGTTCGAGATCGCCTGTCGCAAGCACGGGTTGAACGAGCCGCCCTGCGAATCGGACGCGGTTTGCCGTTCTGCCGCGGGTCCGTGCGAAAGACCTTCTCGGGGGGCGGGCATCTTGCCCGCCTCGGCCGGACGGGACGTCCATCCCGCGGGACGATCCACGCGCGGCGATGGACAGATGAGCTTGCCGTTCATGCTTGAATGAGGGGCAGGGGACTGGGGGCTAGGGGCTGGGGAAGGCGGAGTGTTGCGGCACCGGTTTGGTGTGCACTCATTTCGCCAAGTGTCTCAAATACGACACTAAAAAATCGGAGGCACTGCGCTTGACAAACAAGGGTGACCGCCGGCCACTAGCGCGCGGGTGCGAGGTCGGCCGGCGGTCAGGTTGCTGTCCGGCTATGGCAGAACGAAATCGGTTTGTCTCCCGTTCAATGACTTGGCCTTTCGCAAGCGTGGACGCGAAGGCACGTCATCCATATCCGCCTCATACAGCGCGGACCAGGGCACGCCGGCCCGCTTGTACGCCTCGGCCGTGACCGGGCTCGGAGGTGGCGGGCAGCCGGTGATCCGCTTGAACATCCGGGTGTTGACGATGTGCACGTTCAAGTGGCCCGAATTGCTCAGATCCCATGTATCCACACCGTGCACGTCGGGATGGATCGTCTGCCGCGCGTACCCGACACCCAGTTCCGGATCGTCCATGTCCGGGCCAACCATCCAGTCCTCATCGTCATATTCCCACGACGGCGGCTTGTCCGGGAATCGCCCGGGCTTGGGCTCGAACACGACAATCCGGATCATCCCGCCGGCGGGATGCCCTGCCGACGCATGGCCTCGCCTCAGCGGAGCGGCCACGAACTGCCGCAGGCCGTCACCCGTATGGATGCCGGCTACCCAGGACTGAGCAGGCACCACGACGTAATCCTGCGGATGGGCCGAGAGAGTCTCGTTCCATTCGCCGCCGGATATCGCATTGATTCCTGCGATCCCGATCTTGACCGCATTGGGTTTCCATCGCCGTCCCGAGAAGCTGATCCACATGGCCTCGCGCTGGTACATCGGGATGAACACGCCGCCGCGGCCTCGCCAACTGGCCGGAACTCGGTCCGCATAGTCCGCGACGTGAAAGATGGGAAACTCGCCCAAGCCGGCGGGCAACGGGCACTCCCGTCCGTCATCCGGGATTCGGAGGGTCCGCATGAAACGGATGGTCACGCTCGCGTCGAAATGCAGCTCGCCGCCTCTGATGTCTACGTCCAGCACTCGCTACCTCCTTGCCCCGCGGGGGCGTTCGTGACTCAACGCCCATAGCTTGCCGCGCGGGGCCGACAATCCGTGTCGGGCCTAACACAGCCCAAAGGAGGTGAGTGAACCCGGGATTCGCTATCCCGGCCTGCGTCAGCCATTTACGACATGCGAACGGCAGGAACGAACCGACAAAAAAACGTGAGCACCGGCCATGTTAGGGTCCGGGGCCGTCGTAGCTATCAGCTATCAGCCATCAGCCACCAGTTATCAGCCATCGGTCTCCGAACGCACCCATGTCACGCGCGCGAGCGGCGGGCCTTGCGTCCGCCGTCTCCTTTCACATTCAGCATGCTCCCTACCACCCACGATGTCCCAAAAGCGTCACCCAAGCTAAGCATCCGTTTTCTTCTTCCGATCCCTCTTCTCCGAGGAGAACCAAGTCTGCACTCCCCAGGCCCCAGCCCCCAGTCCCCAGGCCCCCAGCCGAAAACGGATGCCGGTTGCGGGCGGCTGCGCACATCGGGGGGCGGGACTCCTCCCGGGGAGCATCCGCGGTAGAATAACACGAGCGTTCGATCATGACCGCCGCTGGTGCCGGTTCCGTGAAAGGTCGCACATGATGAAGCGGATCGTTGGCCTGGCCATTGTGTCGTTGTCGATCCTGCAGCCTGCGGCGGCTCAGGAGATCACGGGCCAGCAGGTTCGGGCGGCGATCGAGCGAGCGAAGGCCCGGCTGCTGGCCGCCCAGCGACCCAACGGCACCTGGCCGGAACTCTCATTCACCGGCGGCACGACGGCTCTGGCGACGCTGGCCCTGCTGAGCGCCGGCGTGCCGGCCGACGATCCGCGGATGGTCCGGGCCCTCGACGCCGTCCGCAGCACGCCCCTGCAACACACCTACGTGGTTTCGCTGCGAGCCCAGGTCCTGGCCATGGCCGACCCGGAGCGATACCGGAACCAGCTCCAGCACATCGCCGACTGGCTGGCGCGAGCCCAGCAGCCCAATGGCATGTGGGGCTACACCATCGACGGTGGCAGCACGGATTTTTCCAACTCGCAGTTCGCCCTGCTCGGGCTGCATGAAGCGGCCAAGGCCGGCGCCCGCGTCAACAGCAATGTGTGGATCCGGGCCCGGTTGTCGTGGTTGAATTCGCAGAACAGCGACGGCGGCTGGGGCTACAAGCCCGGCAGCAAGAGCACGGGCAGCATGACCACGGCCGGCATCGCCAGCCTGTACATCTGCGGCAATGCCCTGGCCATGAACCGCAACCGCGGCAAGGCCTCCGACGGCTCCATCGTCTGTTGCACGCCTCACGTCGAGTACCGCCCCATCGCCCGCGGCCTGAAATGGCTGGCCACGCACTTCAGCGCCCATAGCAATCCCGGCCTCAACACCTATTACTACTACTACATGTACGGCGTGGAACGGGTGGGCATCCTCTCGGGCCTGCAGCATTACGGCGAGCATGACTGGTACCGGGAGGGGGCGACCAGACTGGTCGAACTGCAGCGCGGGGGGAGCTGGCGCGAGATCCACGAGGTGGTGGACACGGCGTTCGGCCTGCTGTTCCTGGCCAAGGGCCACAAGCCCGTCCTGTTCAATAAGCTCCAGTACTCCGCGGATCCCAACACCTGGAATCTGACCCGCAACGACCTCACGCACCTGCTGGCGTTCATGGGCGACAAGCTCGGTGAGCCCATGAGTTGGGAGGCCGTGCCATTGGCAGCCCCGCTCGAGGAGTGGCTGACCGCGCCCATCCTTTACTTCAACGGCCAGGACTTTCCCCGGTTTCAGCCCGACCGGATCGAACAGTTCCGCCAGTTCATCCAACAGGGCGGAACGATCCTGATCAGCGCCACGTGCCGTCTCGACTCCGCCCGCGAGAGCTTCGAGCATTTTGCCAAGCAGGCGTTTCCCGACAGCCCGGTCATCCGCCTGCCTCCCGACCATCCGGTCTTCCACTCGGTGCACGACCTGCAGAACAGCAAGCTGGAGTTGTATGGAATCGACACCGGTTGCCGAACGGGTGTCATCTTCAGCAGCAAAGACATCGCCTGCCTGTGGGATCTGGGCAACGTGCCAAGCCTGAGTGATGAAGCCTTTCGGCTGGGAACCAACATCGCCGCCTATGCGACGGGCATGGAGCCGCTGCCCGACAAGCTCGACGCCGTGCGGCTGGCCCGGACCGACGGCCAACCGGCGGACGCCGTTCCCGCCCGTGGAGCCGTCCACATCGCCCAGCTCATGCACAGCGGCGACTGGCGGCCCAACCCCAAAGCGGTGCCCAACCTGGCCAAGTACCTCAACGCGCAGTTGGCGGTGGACGTGGTACCCACGTTCGAGCCGCTGGCTGCCACCGATCCCAAGCTCGCCCAGCATCCGATCCTCTACATGACCGGCCACTACTCGTTCCAACTAAAGCCCGAGGAGGTGGAGGCCCTTCGCCGCCATCTCCAACGCGGCGGGTTTCTGCTGGCCAACGCCTGCTGCGGTCGTCAAGCATTCGACACTTCGTTTCGGACGCTGGTCCATCAACTCTTTCCGGATCAACCGCTGGAGCGGATCTCCGCCGATCATCCCATTCTCGCCGGCCGGCCGGGCGTCCCGCTGGCGGTCATCCGCTACCGACCGTCCCTCCTGGTGGAACAGCCGGAGTTGTCGGATGTTCGCCTCGAAGGCGTGACGCTGGACGGGCGGCTGGTGATCGTCTACAGCCCCTACAGCCTCGATTGCGGCATGGACGGGCACAAGTGCTTCGCTTGCCGGGGCATCGAGCACGAGGACGCATTGAAGGTTGCGGGGAACGTGCTCTTGTACGCGCTGTCATACTGAACCGGCAGTCAGGGCACTAACGATGCCCGAGAGGTCCTGGCCCAGAGGCACATGTACGCGTATCGGCCACTGCGCCGGATGCGAGCGCAGGCCGCTGGCCGCCGCTCAGGGGGGTGACTACAATTTCGCCGATTGGATTGGAAGCGGCCCGGGACCGGCCCGCGGAATCGGTCGGTCGCCTCACGGATGCCCGCACACAAACACCCAAGCATCGACGGCCGGTGGCGAACCGGCCGGCATTACCACCAAGGAGACACCGATGGTTGAGCACACACATGATGACGTTCCCGTCCTGCAGGTTGGCCAGCCCGCCCCGCCGTTCAGCGGCACCGCGGTCGTAGGCAACGAGTTCGTGGATCTTTCCTACGAGAAGGGCACGCTGACGGTCGGCAAGGACAAGTTCACCGGCAAGTACGTCGTGCTGTTCTTCTATCCGCTGGACTTCACGTTCGTGTGCCCCACCGAGATCATCGCCTTCTCCGACCGCATCGACGAGTTCGAGAAGCTCGGGGCCAAGGTCGTGGGCGTTTCGGTCGACAGTCAGTACTCGCACCTGGCGTGGAAGAACACGCCGCGCAACAAGGGCGGCCTGGGCGAGATCAAGTACCCGCTGCTGGCGGACGTGCTGAAGGAGGCGGCGTTCAACTACAACGTGCTGCTGGAGAACGGCGTGGCCGCCCGCGGCATCTTCATCATCGACGATAAAGGTATCCTCCAGACGTACACCGTCAACAACCTGAGCGTGGGGCGCAGTGTGGACGAGACGCTCCGGCTCATCCAGGCCTACCAGTACGTCGCCAAGCATGGCGAGGTCTGTCCGGCCAACTGGAAGCCCGGTGACAAGACCATGAAGGCCGACCCCACCGGCTCCCAGGAGTACTTCAGCCAGGTGAAGTGACCGGGTACACCGCAGCCACGGCTGACGGATAAAAGTCCAGGCGAAATCGTCGGTCAACGACCGGGCGGGATCCTCCCGACCCGGTCGTTGTTTTGCGCCGTTTTGGTATGATTTCGACCAAGATGTTATCACGACCGACGCTTGGCGACCGTCTCATGTTCATCCTGGCCCGCGGGCACGCCCGGCGGGTGTACGAGCGTTTTGTGGCTGCGACCGCGCGAGCCGCCGAGTTGCAGGAGTCCCTGTTGCTGCGGACCATCCGCCGCAACGCCGACACTGATTTCGGCCGCGCCCTCGGCTTGAATCGCGTCTCAAGCGCGGCCGAGTTCCGCCGACGCGTGCCAATCATGACCTACGAGGACCATCGGCCCTACATCGAGCGGGTCAAGAACGGCGAGATCGGCGCGATGTTCGGCCGCCAGCAACACGTGCGCATGTTCGCCCTGACCAGCGGGACGAGCGACCAGCCCAAGTACATCCCGGTCACCGACGCTTTCCTCGCCGAGTATCGCGCGGGATGGAACGCGTTCGGGATCAAGGCCCTGCTGGATCACCCCCAGGCGTTCTTGCGCGGCATTCTGCAGATCTCCAGCCGTATGGACGAGAGCCGCTCGCCCTGCGGCATCCCGTGCGGAGCAATCACCGGGCTGATGGCGGCCACGCAGAAGCGGCTGGTGCGCAAGTACTACATCAGCCCGCGTTGTTTGGCCGAGATCGACGACGCCGACGCGAAGTACTACACCATCATGCGGCTGGCCATGCCGCGGGACGTGGCGTTCATGATCGCGGCCAGCCCGGCCACCCAGTTGAAGCTCGCCCGCACCGGCGCTGAGCATGCCGAATCGATCATCCGCGACATTCACGACGGGACGCTGCGCGTGGAGGCCGCCGTGCCCCCGAGCGTGCGGGAGCAGTTGCGCTGCCGACTCGCGGCCGATCCGGCGGCGGCCCGGCGGCTGGAGGCGATCCTGCACGAGCACGGCCGCCTGCTGCCCAAGCACTACTGGAAGCTGGGCTTCCTGGCCAACTGGACGGGCGGCACCATGGGCCTGTACTTGCGGGAGTTCCCGGAGTACTTCGGGGACACGCCCGTGCGCGACATCGGCCTGCTGGCCAGCGAGGGCCGCGTGAGCATCCCCGTCGAGGACGGCACGCCCGCGGGCATCCTGAACGTGGTGGGCCACTTCTTCGAGTTCATTCCCGTCGAGTGCCGCGATCGAACCGATCCGCCGACGTACCTGGGCCACGAGCTCGAGCCGGGCCGCGAGTATTTCGTGCTGCTCACGACGTCATCGGGGTTGTGCCGCTACGACCTGGGCGACCTGGTGCGTTGCACGGGCTTCGTCGGGCAGGCTCCGCTCATCGAGTTCCTCAACAAGGGCGCCCACATCTGTTCGATGGCGGGCGAGAAGCTGACGGAGAACCAGGTGATCCTGGCCATGCAGCGGGCCGGCCGCGACACCGGCCTGCACGTGCCCAATTTCGTGCTGGTGCCCAAGTGGGGCCAGCCCCCCTGCTATCTGCTGCATGTCGAATCGCCTCCTGCGGACGCCTGCGATTCGCCGCGTAAACTGGCCGAAGCTCTCGAGGCGCAGTTGTGCCAAGTGAACGTGGAGTACGCGTCCAAGCGTCGAACGCAACGGCTCGGGCCGGTGGATTTGAAACTCCTGACGCCGGGCACGCTGGACCGGCTCGACCGCCACCAGGCCTCGCTCTACCGCCGCTCGAACGAGCAGTACAAGCACAAGTACCTGTACTGTCACCCGGACGATGCGCTGAGCATTGACACAAAAGAGCTATGAGCTGTGAGCTATACGCTATGAGCCATCGTGATCGGCGCGCGGTTGGAGTGCGGGCTCGTTTCACCCCATGGGAACGCGGATGCGTGTTGTCGGATCAGGTTTACCGCCCCGCAGGGGCGGGGATACATAGCCGGCGGTCCGTGGGCTCAAGCCCACGGCTAATGACTTCGCGCCCTTTCAGGGCGACACCTCAATGTTCCAACCTCGTTCAGCGTTGAACGCGAACGTGGCGGACAACGTTCCCCCATCTCCGACTCATAGCTCACCGCTCAGAGCTCATAGCTTTTTTCACAACGGCGCCTTGCCCGCGGCAGCTTCCGGATTCGTCTGGAGGTAGATGCGATAGAGTTCGAAGAACGTGGGGGCGTCGAGCAGCTCGATCTTGGGGTTTTGTGCCCGGGCCGCCTCGTAGGCCCGCACATACCACTCCGGCGTCTTGATGATGGCGCGGAACCACGTGAACGGCAGCTGACGAGCTTTCACGCGCTCGACGATGATCTGAGCCGCTTTCTCGGGCGAGTCGCCCAGGTCACGGTCCGCCCGAAGCACGGGCATGTCGCCGTGCAGGAGCGACGGTGGAATCTTCTGCGGCACGATGCCGTTCGGACTGAAACTCGCGTAGCAATCGAGGCCGGCCTGGTTCAGTCCCGGGGCGAAGCCGTCGATGACGAAGCCGGTGATGGTGATGCCCCACTTGTCATAGAGCGGCTTGCAGTGACGGGCCCAGATGTCCAGACCGCTGGGCAGGCCCGATTCACGCGGCTCCTGAAGCATGCCAGGGTTGAGATACCCGGCTCCGTTGTCGGCCGCGGCGAAATAATCGTTGGGGCTGGCCGTTCGCCGCAGGTAGTCGAGCACATGCGGGGCTCGTCGCTCGAGCACCGGACTCACGCACCACATGAGCGGGATTTTGCCCCGATCCTTGTGGTCCCACACCACGGGCATGTACTGGTAGACCCAGGCCGCCGCATCCCAGTCGCCGACGTAGAAGATGATGAACTCGCGATCCTTGAAATCGACCTTGCCGTCGGGCGTGAGATAGCCTCGCTTCCGGAGGTCCTCACGCGTAACCCAAGGCTGGGGATAACGGTCCTTCAACGGAAAGTGCATATAGAACGACGCGTTGGCCATGGCGGCAAAGCCGATGGCGTCCGCGTCCATGAACCCGTTGTACGAGCTGACGATCTTGGCGTACTCCCACTCGGTATGCACGGGATGGTGTTTTCCCCCCGCGCCGCGATGTTCGGTGTACTTGTACGCCCACGGCGTGAAGCCACCGATGTGGATCATGCGCTCCTTGCCCACCTGCTGCCAGGCGCTGAGCAGCAACGCCTTGAGCGTCTCGAGGTCCGTGCCGAGCTTTTGGCCCGGATCATCGATCGGCGCTTCGTCGGCCCATACGTGGAGGTCGAAGAACCACGCCTTGTGGGCGACGAAGAAGTCGTGGTTGGTGAGCGTATGCTGGTTCGGGGCGGAAAAGGTCTTGACGCCCTTGTCAATCCAGTACGCGTCGAGATAGTACGCCCCGTAGCCGGCATCCACCTTGCCGGTGTCGATGTAGTGAGTCTTGAGCCAGAGATAGGCGTCGCACTTGGCGCTGCCCGTGGACGGGAGATCGGTGCCGGGAATCTGTCCCTGCCCCGTGAACATCGACGAGTAATCTTCATTCAACAACCGGCGGACGACGGGCAACCGCGGCCCCTTGACCACCAGTCGGGTGTACATGCTGTCGGGAGCCGGGTCGTAGCGGATCGCCAGCAGGTCCTCGACGCCGGCGATAGTCGAGGCCAGATTGCTGGTGGCCGCCACCTTCGGATCGTACAGGACGACGCCCTTGATGTGCTGGCGGTACTTGCGAACCAGCGCCTCGACGGTGGCGATCTTCTCGCGCCGGCGGCCCGCGAGCCACTGCCCGGGCTCGCTCAGCCGGTCGAGCCAGTAATCGTCGACGTTGCGTCCGGCCGTCTCGACGAACCGGACGTACAACCGCGGCTCATCGCGGTTGACGATGCCCTGGAGCGTCGAGACCACATGCACGTAGTCCCACACCCGGGCCGTCTGTTCGGTGTTCTTGGCGTCAAATTTCAACGCGTCAGTCAGGTCGTAGATGTCGATAGCCGCGGGGGCGGCCCACGCAGCCGGAACGAAAAGGAGGGACAGGAGAATGAAAAGACGTCGCATGATGATCCTCCACCGCAGTGCAGCTTCCGCAGAATGCCGGCCCGTAGGTTACCGGCACTTCCGCGGAATTGCCACCTCCGATCCGCTTGAAAAGCCCCCCTGATTCCCCGTATGCTGATTGCCGTAGCCACCTGCCAGAAGAATCGTCAATTCGATCTGTCCGTTTCGTCCCGTTTTCGAGGGCTCTGCCATGCTCGCCGGCTTGCCATGCAAATGTGGCAAACGTCTGAAGGTGCCCGAATCGCGCGTCGGCAAGACCGGTCATTGTCCGCATTGCCGTTCGCCCCTTCGGCTCATCGCCCCGTCCTACCGCTCGGGAGCAGATAGGTTCGAGGGCATGCTCGAGATCGTCGCCGGACCGGAGCGTGTGGGCGAGATCATCCTGCTAGGGGGCCCGGGGCCGATCGAGATCGGCCGAAGTGGTGACCGGCACCTCATACTCACCGGACGAACCGTTTCGCGGAATCATTGCCGGTTGGTTCGCTCATCCAACGGCTGGCACGTCGAGGACTGCAAGAGCACCAGCGGGCTTTACCTCAACGGACGACGGATCGAAGGAGCCAACCTCCAGGACGGCGACCGGATGCGGATTGGGGACTATGAACTGAGCTATTGGCAGCCCGAAGCGGCGCCGGCAGCGTCGAGATCACTCGTCGATGCGTCCGCGCAGGCCCCGCACGCCGTCGCTTCGATGGCCGCGCCGTCGGTGAGTCCCGCGGATCCGCTGGACGAAAACGTCGGGCCATCGCTCCTGGGAGAAGGCCTGGACGATGACAACCTCTACCGGCTGAGTGACGGCGAGGTGCTCGAGCTGGCTACGCCCGAAGCGACTTCGCCGACTGAGTCGGCATCGCAGGCGACAACCGCCCAGACCGGCGGCCCCGTATGCCCTTCATGCCAAAAGTCGCTGGCTCCCAACGCCAAGATTTGCGTGGCATGCGGCATTGACCTGAAGACCGGCCGGGCCATTTTAACGTCGCACGACGCTGACCTCGACACGATCTACGTGCGAGCGGAACAAGCCGTGCAATGGTTGAGTTGGGTCGTCTGGGCGGGCGTTTATCCGGTGGCGTCCGAGGCCTTCGGCGTCCGCAAACCCTACTTTGCTCGCAGCATTGCCATCCTGACCGTGCTCACGAGCTTCTGGTTCTGGTCGTACCGATGGAGCAGTTCTTCCAGCATGAGCGAAGTGAAGAACTACATGCTGTGGACCGGCGGAGCCCAGCCGGACCCCACGATGCTCCTGCTTCGCTACCGGTATACCGACTACGGCGACGGCGACGCGTTCCACCAGAAGCTGGAAGAGCTGAGGGCGGAACGAGCGAAGAAGGCGAGAGCGTCAGCCCGCGCGGGAGCCAAACCCGCCGCGGCCGGTTCGAAGTCCGGGCGGGAAAACGCAGACGAAGGCGAACCGGACACCGAGCAAGATGAGGAAATCGAGGTGATACCGAGCGAGGATGACGCGGACCTCATCCTGGCCGCTCACAACGCGTTGCCGCCCGAGAAGCAATGCTACGGACGTTACTCGCCTTGGCAGTTGATCACGCATGCGTTTCTGCATGGGGACATTTTTCACCTCGCCGGCAACCTGCTCTTCCTCCTGGTGATCGGTTCGCGAATCAACGCCCTGGTCGGCAATCTGCCCATGCTCGTGCTCTATCCCGTGCTGGGCGCCGCGGCCGCGGCCGTGCACATGATCAGCGAGCAGCAGTCCCTGCCGCAGGCCATGCTCGGCGCTTCCGGAGCCATCATGGGGTTGGCGGGCATGTACCTGGTGCTCATGCCGGTCTACAACGTGCACATGGCAGCCTGGATGCGGCTGGGCATCCTCACGGGCTTCCACTTGTCGTTCAAGCTGTTCGCGGTCCGCGGGTTCTGGGTCGTGCTGTTCTACATCGCGTTCGACGTGATCTATACCACCCTCGGCGTGGAAGACGGAGTCGCCCATTGGGCTCACCTCGGCGGCTTCCTCGCCGGAGTCGGGATCGCGCTGATACTCCTCTTTACGCGGCTGGTGAATTGTCGCGGCGGCGATGCCGTATCCGCTCTGCTCGGCAAGCACGCCTGGGCGCTGATCGGCAAGCCGGACCCTGGCCGCAAAGCCCCACTCGAGTTCGGTTGGTGAGCACAGGAGCGAGCGGCGGGGCTTTCCCCCCGCCGCGCGCGAAGGGTTGTGCCGGACCGTCTGGACCTTAGGGACGGTGCGTCCTACAATCCGGCTGAATTCGCAAGCAGATACACCCTGAGTTGAAGTTGAGAGGTCGCCACATGCCCGAAAAAGTGATCATCATCGGTTCCGGTCCCGCAGGTTGGACAGCCGCCATTTACGCCGCCCGAGCGAATCTTCAGCCGCTGGTTTTCGCCGGCCGCCCCAAGCAAACGCCGTCCATCATCCTGCCCGGCGGGCAACTGATGCTCACCACCGAGGTCGAGAATTTCCCCGGCTTTCCGGAAGGCATCAGCGGACCGAAGATGATGTCGTATTTCGAGCGGCAGGCGGTGCGATTCGGCACCCGCATCGTGACCGACGAGGGCCTCAACCCCGACGTGTCCAACCCCGACGACGGACACTCCTACAAGTACCAGGACTGCAAGTCGGTGGACCTGTCGCAGCGGCCGTTCAAAGTCGTCGGCGAGGACGGCAAGGTCTTCGAGACCCATTCGCTCATCGTGGCCACGGGGGCGACGGCCAACTGGCTGGGACTGCCCAACGAGATGCGTCTGGCCCAGACCGGTGGTGGCGTCAGTGCGTGCGCGGTATGCGACGGAGCCCTGCCGATCTTCCGCAACAAGGAACTGGCGGTTGTGGGCGGAGGCGACTCGGCCGTCGAAGAGGCGACGTATCTGACCAAGTTCGCCAGCAAGGTGTACATGATCCATCGCCGCGACCAGTTGCGAGCCAGCCGGATCATGCAGCAACGCGCTTTGTCCAACCCGAAGATCGAGATGGTGTGGAACTCGGTAGTCGTTGACGTGCTGGGCGACGAGCGGATCTCCGGCCTGCGCCTGAAGGATACCGTGACCGGCGAAGAACGGGATCTGCCGGTCAGCGGCCTGTTCCTGGCCATCGGTCACACGCCTGCGACGTCGTTCTTGAAGGGCCAGTTGGAGCTGGACGAAAAAGGGTACGTCAAGCTTCGGGATCCCGGGCGCAGCTTCACCAGTGTCGAGGGCGTGTTCGCCGCCGGCGACTGCGCCGACACCATCTATCGCCAAGCCATCACCGCCGCCGGCATGGGTTGCCGCGCCGCCATCGACTGCGAGCGCTGGCTGGCCGACCAGGGAATCCACTGACGGGAATAGGCTTGAGACTTGAGGCTTGAGTCCTGAGGCGCCGCGTTCCGAGCCTGAGGTCTCGAGTCTCAAGCCTCAAGTCTCACGACTCAGGTCTCAAGTCTTCGCCAGTGCCAACAATAGTGCACAAATGAGTATTCGTGCGATGCCGCCCTGCGGTGCCTTTCCGTCCCGCAGGGCGGCATCGTATTGCGGTGTAGGTATCTTGCCTGCACTGTGCGTGCTGGATGCATGCACGACAACAAACCGTCAGGTCTCAAGCCCCAGGTCTCAAGTCTCAGGCCTTAACTCTCAGGTCTGCCCCTAAGAGTCGGTCCGCCGTCGCTTTTTGAAAATGTTGGCATACGTGTGAAGCGTGCGGAATCGCACCTAGACTCGCAGAGGAGCAAGGACAGAACCTGTGTCTCTCTGCGTCAGGAAGAGCGATGGCATCTTCAGAATCCGGCATGAAGGATACCGGTCTGCCTCCGGCCAGTTGGAACGATACGGCGGCCGAGTTTCCACGCTGCGACTTAGTCGAATTATTCGACGACCAGGCCCGTCGCCGCCCGAAAGCGACGGCGTTGCGGTACGAGGGACGTTCCGTTCGCTATCTGCAACTCATGGCGCGCGCCAACCAGCTCGCTCACCACCTGCGGTCGATGGGCATCGGTCCCGGCGACCGGGTCGGCATTTGCACGGATCGGTCACCGGACATGGTGATCGGCTTGCTGGGCATTCTGAAGGCGGGAGCCGCGTATGTTCCCCTTGATCCGTATTACCCCAGAAACCGCCTCGAATACATGCTCAGTGACGCAGGCGTGGCGGCCCTGGTGACGCAGGAGCGCTGGGGCGATTCGCTGCCGGAGACGGGGATCGCCACGATTCGACTCGACCGCGATGCCGCCCTGCTCTCCGAGCAGGACACGGATTCGCTGCCGGTTCAGACCAGTGGCGAGGACCTCGCATACGTGATCTACACATCCGGATCGACGGGCAAGCCCAAGGGCGTGGCGATTCGCCGGGCGGCTCTGGTCAACTTCCTCTGGGCCATGAAGCGGATCTTTGCCGCCGGCCACAGCGACATTTATTTAGCACTAACGACAATTTCCTTCGACATTGCGGGCCTGGAGATCTTTCTGCCGCTGGTGACGGGCGGCCGGGCCGTCCTGGCCACGCGAGAGGACGCCACGGAAGCCCGGCGGCTGGCTCGGCTGATCGAAGAGGAGCGGGTGACCGTGGCCCAGGCGACGCCCGCCACGTGGCGCATGCTCCTCGATTCGCACTGGCACGGCAGCCGGAACCTCCGCATCCTGTGCGGCGGTGAGGCGATGACTCGCCACCTGGCCAATCAACTGCTGGCCCGGGGCGCGGAAGTGTGGAACATGTACGGCCCCACGGAGACCACGATCTGGTCCACGCTGTGCCGGATCGAGCCCGGCGATGAGCCCATCTCCATCGGCCGGCCGATCGCCAATACGCAGGTACATCTTCTCGACGAGCAACTCCGGCCGGTCCCCGTGGGCCAGGTGGGCGAACTGCACATCGGCGGCGCGGGCCTGGCGCGCGGTTACCTCAACCGGCCCGAACTGACGGCGGAAAAATTCATTCCGGACCCGTTTTCGAGCGTGCCCGGCGCCCGACTGTACAAGACGGGCGATCTCGCCCGGTACTGGCCCGACGGCCGCATCGAATGCCTGGGCCGAGTCGATCATCAGGTGAAGATCCGCGGGTTCCGAATCGAACTAACGGAAATCGAAGCCATCCTGGGGTCGCACAAACTGGTAAAGGCCGCGGCGGTGACCGCCCACCAGGACAGGCAGGGCGAGCAATATCTTGCGGCATACTGGGTGCCGCGATCCGATGCGAAACACTCCCTCGACGCCGGCGCACTCAGACAATATCTCGGCCGGACGCTGCCCAGCCACATGGTGCCATCCGTTTTCGTCGAGATGGATGCCCTTCCCTTGACGCCCAACGGCAAGATCGACCGCCGCGCCTTGCCCGTGCCGGACCGCGCAACGTGCGTCCCCCGCTCGGAACCCGTCGAGGCGACAACCGAGACTCAGCGACGGCTGGTGGAAATCTGGCAGAACATGCTCGGTATCAGGCCCATCGGCATTCGCGACGATTTCTTCGTGCTCGGCGGACACTCGCTGGCCGCGGCGCGAATTGTGGCCAGAATCGAATCGGTCTTGGGTATCAGTGTTCCCGTGTCCACGCTTCTCACCGCTCCCACCATCGAGAGTCTGGCCCGAATCCTGGACGGGGAAGTCGAGAATGAGCGGTCGGGGATCGTCTTCCCGTTCCGCAAGACCGGCAGCCGCCCGCCGTTGTTTCTGGTCGCCGGCGTCGGAGGGCACGTGCTGATTTTCCGCGAACTGGCCAGGCTCCTGGGCGACGAGCAACCAGTGTTCGGGCTGCAGGGCATCGGCTTGGACGGCAAGGAGCCGCCCATCTCGAACATGGAACGAATCGCCCGGCGGTACATCGAGGAGATCGTGTCCATCCAGCCGCAAGGCCCCTACTACATCAGCGGCTGGTCCATGGGCGGCGTGATTGCGTACGAGATCGCGCGACAACTGTTGGCCGAGGGACGGGAGCTGGGCGCTCTCATCGTGCTGGACGCGTACGCGCCGTGGGCCCTTTCGTTCAGTCAGCGTCTGCGTCTTCACCTGGACAGCATCCGCAAGCGGCCGTGGCGCAGCCGGCTTCGGTACATCTGGCAACGAATCACTCACCAGTGCGAAGCGATCAGCCGGCGACTCGGCTACGACCGGCCGGCGGAAGGCTTGACCGGCCCGACGGCCGACCGCGTCCGTGACAGCAGCCTCGCCCAGTTCGAGGCGCTGCGCCGATATCGCCCCGGGCCTCTGCCCGCAGACCTCGTGTTGTTGCGAGCGGAACAAACGGCGGAAATCCGTGACCCGCGGGCGGATGACCCCCAACTGGGATGGGGAGCTCTCGTGCAGGGACGTATCGACGTCCTGCCTATCCGGGGTTCGCACACCGGCATCTTCGTCGGACAGAACGTCGAGCATGTGGCGGCCGCGTTCAACCGGGCGTTGACTCTGACCATGCCGAGCCCGGATATCTCCGCGGCCGGCAGTTCCGAACCATGCCCAGACACCTCACAGGAGGTTTCGGGAAAAAGTGTTGCCCAAAGTTTGGGCTGAGTTTGGACTGAGCTCTGAGCCTCCTGCCCGGTGACGACCTACCGTCTGCGCGACGGGCAACGATTTTGCCCAGTTCTACGCCCCTGGATTGCGTGATATCGGGCGCAAGTGGTAGAATCTCCTAGGCTAACAGGCGCGGGGCAGATGGCCGGGCAGTCTGGACACTTAGCGGCCCGGCACAATGCCATATCAGTATCACTGCCGTCTGCGTCCGGGATAGGGAACTTTCGCCTCAAGTTTTCTGTGCTGCCATTCTTTTCAGGCAACCACTCCAGCATCCGAAGCGGGGGGTTGGGCTTCAGGAGGAACACATGAGTCGGCGCGCACTGCGGGGACATTGGGTTGGCCAGCGACGAAACTGGGTCTGCGGGTTCTGCTTGGCGTTGACTGCGGCTGTGACGCCGACACTGGCAGCCGATGTACCCACCCTTCCGTACGTGCCCGGCGAAGTCCTGGTGGTGGTCTCGCCGGATGTCAACAAGGATGGCCTGGTCACCGCAACCGAGTCGCTCGAAGGGATCGAGAAGGCACTCGCCGGCAAAGTGGCCCGGAGAGTCGGGCTGACTGGAGGCCGTCAGGTCCTGCGGGTTAAACTCCCCGAAGGGCAGAACGTCGAGTCCGCCTTGGCCGCCAAGTGGACGACGCAGGATTCGCGCATCATCGCCGTGGAACCCAACTACATCTGGTCCAAGGATCTGGCACCGGACGATCCCTATTTCGTGGATGGCACCCTCTGGGGGCTGGACAACGTCGTAACACCCACGGCTGATATCGGCGCTCCGGAAGCCTGGGACATCAGCACGGGGTCGAGCGACATCATCGTGGCCGTCATCGACACCGGCGTCGATTACCTCCACCCGGATCTGGCCGCCAACATGTGGGTCAACCCGGGAGAGATTCCGGGCGACGGGATCGACAACGATGGGAACGGCTATGTGGACGACGTCCACGGCTACGACTTCGTGAATTACGACAGTGATCCGATGGACGCCGACGGTCACGGCACGCACGTGGCGGGCACGATCGGGGCGGTAGGCAACAACGCACTGGGCGTGGTCGGCGTCAACTGGAACTGCCGGATCATGGCCTGTCGGTTCCTCAACGCCGCCGGCCGGGGCTCGACCATGGATGCCATAGAGGCCATCAAGTACGCGGTGGCCAACGGGGCACGCGTACTGAACAACAGTTGGGGCGGAGCTTCCTACTCCGCCGCCCTGCACGCGGCCATCCAGGACGCCCAGCGAGCCGGTGCAATCTTCGTCGCCGCCGCCGGCAACGACGCCGAAGACAACGATCTGACTCCACACTTCCCTTCCAGCTACGACCTGGACGCGATCATCGCGGTTGGGGCCTCAGACCCCAACGATGGGCTGGCCTGCTGGTTTGCTCATCCGATCACCAGCGAGTGCCTCAGCGGCTCCCACTGGGGGTTGAAGTCCGTGGATCTGCTTGCTCCGGGAACGGCCATTATGAGCACCGTTCCGAACCGGCAGCAGGTTCTGACGGAGAATTTCAGCACGATCGCTCCCCCCACGTTCCTCGGCACGAAATTCGAACTGGTCAGCGGAGGGCGAAACTACTGGGCAACCACCAGCAATTACGGCGGCTGTGCGGTGGCCGACACGTTCTCGAAGCCCTACCGGCCCAACGCCGACGGCAGCATCGTCACCGTCCCGCCGATCAACACCGTCGGCATGCGGGCACTGCACGTGCTGTTCTACCTGGCCATGCAGACCGATCCGGGCGGCGGGGACTACCTGGATTTCGACGTGACCACCGACGGGGGTCAGACTTGGCACAACCTCTTGCACTTGTATGGCACGGTGAACGGCACCCTGGGTGCCGACGTGCCCAATGAGGTCCGCGGTCCGCAGACGCAGTTCCGTTGGCGGTGGGTGACCGACAACGCGGATAACAACAGCCTGGGCGTGGTCCGCCTGGACGACGTGGAGGTTTCCTTCCTGGGTGACGACTACGCGAACGCCTACGACAGTTGGAACGGCACGTCGATGGCGACGCCTCATGTGTCGGGAGCCGCGGCGCTGCTTCTGTCCACCAACCCGACGATGCCCACGCCCGTGCTCAAGGCACGCCTGCTGAACACCGTCGATGTGCAGGGCTACCCCGTACTCACGGGCGGCCGTCTCAATCTGTTCAGGGCGATGTCCGAGTTCACCACGCCGCCTAGTGGTGGAAACATCTCGACGCAGGCTTACGCGGCAGGAGACACTATTGACATCACCCTGGTCGGATACGACGACGGCCTGCCCAATCCGCCGGGCGCGCTGACCTACCACATCGACACGTTCCCGGCGCAGGGCCGCCTGTTCGATTCACTGGGCGTCCAGATCACCTCCCCCGGCCCGCTGCCCGACAATATCGTGCGTTATGAACCGCCGGCGAGCAATTACGACGGCACGGTTTCGTTCCAATATCACGTGAACGACGGCGGCCTCCCCCCCGACGGCGGCGACTCGGCGCCAGCCACGGTGAGCATCCGGGTGATCGGCCCCATCCTCTCCGTCTCTCCCACGAATTTTACCCAAGACATTGCGGTCGGCGCGAACGCCGCCAGCCAGAGCTTCACCGTCACCAACACCGGCGGCGGCGCGCTGCAATTCACCGTGGCGAAGAACGTGAGCTGGCTGAACCTCAGCACGATCACCGGTGGGCCGCTCATCCGCAACCAGAGCCAGAACGTGACCATGAATTATGTCACGCCGCAGTTGCCCGCCGACAAGTACAGCACGACCGTCGTGGTTTCGAGTGCGACCGCCCAGCCGAGCTCTGTTCCGATTACGACGACGATCAACGTCGGCGTGGTGGGCTCGCGACTCGGAGCGTCACCGCTGACCGGGTTCGAACGCACGACGTACGTCCAGGGAGCCAACATCTCCAACGACACCTTCACGGTGTTCAACGACGTGGCTCCGGGCGACCCGAGCACGCTGGCCTACGACGTGAGCTTCACCGGCGTGCCCTGGATCGCGGCCGTGTATCCGCAGATGGGAAGGTCCACCGACCGCGATCACCCGGTGACACATACCATTCAGTATGACACCACGGAGATGAACTCGGGCGTGTGGACGGCCGAGATCGTCCTGACCAACCGTGGCGACCCGACCGACAAGAAAGTGATCCCACTCATTTTGGTGGTGAACTTCCAGCCACTGCCCGGCGATCGTGACGGCGACGGCGTGATCGACGAGCTCGACAACTGTCCCGACCGGGCGAACTCGGACCAGGCCGACGCGGACGGCGACGGACTCGGCGACGTCTGCGACGTCTGCCCCGGCCTGGCGGGACTCGACCAGACCGACACCGATCGCGACGGCATCGGCGACGTCTGCGACAACTGCATCACGGTCGGCAACATCAACCAGATCGACACCGACGGTGACGGGCTCGGCGACGCTTGCGACAACTGCCCGCAGGTCAAGAATGTGGACCAGGCGGATCAGGACGGAGACAAGATCGGCGACGCCTGTGACAACTGCGTCACCATTCCCAACCCGCTGCAGACCGACACCGACGGCGACGGGATTGGGGACGCCTGCGACGACTACCCGTATGGCGAACCGAGCGGCAGCGAGACGAGTTGGCGCGAGGTCGTCAACGAGACCAACAACACCTGGACGAATCCGGTGACGCCGTTCCCGACCACCGGCAAAGACGCGGCGAACCCAACCGGCGACAGGACGGAGTCGGGCACGGAGGTGGTGCCGACGGCCACCGAGGTGGATGATATCTCGGCGCAAGTCGCCCCGGCGACCTGCGGCGCCGCCCTGGCCGAGACGCTGACCGTCACACTCGCCGGGCTGGTCATGCTGCAACTCTTGTCGCGGCGCCGCCGAGGCTGATCGGTCCGACCGCAGCAGGAGTTGAGACGATTCATCACGCGTGCTCGAGCGTACCGGCTCGAGCACGCGTGTTTTCTTGCCGGAGTTCGGTCAGGGCGTCCTGATCGCCACGGGCCAGCCGCGCGTAGAGCCAAATGAGTGTTCGCGCTGCCGAGCTGTCTTCATCGAGCAGTTCGACTCGCCAATGGCGCAGCGGCAGCCGCGCCACACGGTCCCAGACGGACACGATGCTCTGAGGTGTGGCATTGAATACGGTCGTCCGCCCCGCCGCATCGACTCGCAAGGGATGGTCCTTGCCGTTGCGGTCGCGCAGGGCGTATCGATGTCGTATGCAAGGCCGCCCGCAATCGAAGCAACTGTTCCCAGATGTCTGCAGAGCACGCTGACGGTCTGCGCGTGCAGCCGCGGTGTCCGCATCGTTGCTTCGCATCGCTGCTGCGGGGCAATGGGCCATCACGAACATCGGTACCCGCGCGTGGACGATCAACTCAAACGCACACCCCGGCATGCGAGCAACCAGTCGGGCGATCTGGGTCAGGTTCAGGTCGTAGCCCGGCGTCAGCCGCGTCAAGCCTTGGGCAGTCAGCACGGCAGCGGTGAGCTCGTTCGCGACGTTCAGCGAGAAGTCCCCCACCTTCTCCGTCCGCGGCGACCGATCGCGAAAATACCGCAAAGCCGTCAGGTTGCGGATCAGCACGGCATCGGGCTCGGCGCGAGCGATGGCGTCGAGCAGATGCTCTTGCCCGGGATGGATGACCTGCGGTGTGGCCAGACCGACTCGCATGCCGACTTGGCGAGCCAGCCCAACCGCCTTTGCAAACTCGCGCGGGTCGGTCAGATCGGCGTAGATGATGCCCAACTCGCCGTTGTGCGCAGCCGACTCGATTACGGCGGTTATCTGCTCGATGGTGCGGGCAAGCACGTGCAATTTCGCCGGCCCAGCCGATGACTCGCTACCCCGGGTCTCGGCGGCGACGGCCGCCCGCATCGTATCGAGCGCATCGACGGAAACGATGGCATGCCGGCGTGCCGCTGCCCGGATGTCGAGCAGCTGCTGGACAGCTGAACGCCGCATCGCGTTCAGAACGCTCTTGGGGGCCATGACGGGTAGCGTGTCGGCGGGTCCGTCAGGCCCCACCAGCTTCAGCGAGATCAGTTGAAACGGCGTGTCGCCCAGACGCGAAAGCTGCTCGTGCAGCACGGCCGTCGTTAGCGGCTGTCGCAGCGCGGCAGCCAACGGCTCGTCCGAGCGGATCTCGACTTGATGCCCGTCCTCGTCCGTCAGCGTCAAGACAAGCGGCCGGCCGACCGCCGCCTCCACGCGGGCCGAAACCGGCACGGGCCGGGCCACCTGATCGCGTCGGTAGCTGGCCGCGATGCGCCGGGCCACGGCAGGATCGTCGGTCTTGAAGACACGACTACCCTTGGCGATGCTTCGCAAATCCAGGTCGCCGCGTCCGAACGTCAGTTCGAGCATCTCGCCGCGAGCGTCGCCTGCCGCCAATGTGCCGTGCCTTTGCCCGGGCCGGCCGTGCCACGTCGCGACAGAGTAGACTCGTCCGCCCTGTTCACACTGAGCGTCATCGACGTTCTCGAACACCACGCCGTCACCCGGCTTGACGACCGCGGCCCCGGCCGTCTGCACGATGATGCCTCGCTCGCTGCGACCGGCGACGGTACCGATCCGCACGCCCCGGCTCTTGGGCGATCGGGCCCCGATCAACTCCCGGTGTCGCGGGCCGTCCAGGAATCCGCAGGTAAAGCCGCGAGAAAACGATTGATCCAATTCTTCCTGCCGCTCGCGCGTGAGGACGAATCGCTCGCCCCGCACGGCCGCGTCGATCGCGTCGCGATAGACGCGCACGATGCACGCCACGTATTCGGCACTCTTGAGCCGACCCTCGATCTTGAAGCTGGTCACGCCGGCCTGCATCAGCTCGGGGATACGGTGATACGTGGCCAGGTCGTGCGGGCTCAACAGGTGATCGCCCTCAGCGCTCGGCTGTTCGCGGCCATCGACGATCAGCCGGTACGGCAATCGGCACGCCTGTGCACACAGGCCCCGGTTGCCGCTGCGGCCCCACAGCGATTCACTCGCCAGGCACTGCCCGCTGTACGAGATGCACAACGCTCCGTGAACGAACGCCTCCAACTCCACGTCTGTGGCGGCGGCAATCCGAGTGATGTCGGCCAGCGACAGCTCACGGGCGAGAATGACGCGGGACACGCCTGACTCGGCCAGGACGGCCATGCCCTCGGCGTGCGTCTGCGTGGTTTGCGTCGAAGCGTGAATGGGAAACGTGGGCGAGATCCGTCGAATGAGCGACGCGACCCCGAGGTCCTGCACGATCAACGCGTCGGCGCCCGCCTCGATCACGCGCCGGATGTACGTAGCCGCCCGCTCCAATTCGTCCGAGAATACCAGCGTGTTGAAGGCCACGTAGCCCTTCACGTTGTGGCGATGGAGATAAGCCAGTGTGTCGGGAAGGCGGTCGAGCGTGAAGTTTGTGGCCCGGCGCCGGGCGTTGAAATCCTCCAGCCCGAAGTAGACCGCGTCCGCCCCGTTGGCTACGGCTGCCCGCAGGCACTCCTCGTCCCCCGCGGGGGCCAGCAACTCGTATCGCGCTCTCGCCACGCTCGCATTATACATCAAGCTATAAGCGATAAGCTCCAGGCCATAAGCCGGACAAGCGAGTTGTGGTGCAGGCATCCTGCCCGTACAGTGCACGCTGGAAGCGTGCACCACAACGCACGCGGGGGTTCGTCGCGGTCCGCTTTCCGCTCGGGGATGACGGAACTATACTGGGACAACCGGGCAACGCCCGGGATGTCGCAGAAAGGAGCTCCTTTGTCATCGCTGCCGGTCCTGCCGTCGTCGAACGCCTGCTCGTCGAACGTTCCGCCTGGCCGGCGTCTGCCGCCGTGGTTGAAACGGCCGCTGCCCACGGCAGGCATGTCGTTCACCCGGCGCGTGGTGGGAGCCAGCCACGTCGCGACGGTCTGCGAAGAAGCCCGCTGTCCCAACCTGACCGAATGCTGGTCGCATCGGACGGCCACGTTCATGATCCTGGGTGACCGTTGCACGCGGCGATGCAAGTTCTGCGCCGTGCAGACCGCGCGGCCCGAGCCGCCGGCGGCGGACGAACCCGACCGCTTGGCCGAGGCGGTGGCTGAGCTCGGGTTGCGTCACGTGGTGATTACCGCGGTTGCCCGCGACGACCTGGCTGATGAGGGCGCTGGTCAGTTCGCCGCCTGCGTGCGAGCCGTGCGTGCCCGCATGCCCGAGGCCACCATCGAGGTGCTACCGGCCGACTTTCACGCCCGCCGCGAATGCATCGCCACGCTCTGCGACGCCGGCCCGGACGTATACAATCACAACATCGAGACCGTCGAGCGTCTTTCGCCCACCGTGCGCCCGCAGGCCCGATACCGACGCTCGCTCGACGTGCTGCGCATCGCCAAGGAATTGCGGCCTGACATTCCCACCAAGAGCGGCCTGATGGTGGGCATCGGCGAGACCCCCGACGAGATCCGCCGCACGCTCGCCGACCTGCGCGAGGTGGACTGCGACGTGGTGACCATCGGCCAGTACCTCGCCCCCAGTTCATCGCACGCCCCGGTGGTCCGCTTCTACACGCCCGAGGAGTTCGAGGCCCTGGCCGACGAGGCCCGCTCGCTCGGCTTTGCCGGCGTGGCTTCCGGCCCGTTCGTCCGCAGCAGCTACAACGCCGGCGACGTTTATGATCGCTACCGCCGCCTTCGCGCGTCCACACAAGCGCCCCCGCACGCGAGCGACGCGGTTTGACCCATCCTCCCACGCCCCGCACGGTCTCGACGCGCCGAGCCTCTTCGCTTTGTCAGGGTCCGCGATTAAACTGACGATTCGGTGCGCGGCAAGCACCTGTTTAGCGTGCAAGAGATCGGTGCGGCTTCGCCGCCCCCAGGTTGCAGGGGGAGTCAGTGGGGCCCCGCACCGGCGGCTCACGCCGCCGGCGATTGACCGGCGCCCCCACACGGGGCGAGAAGGTGCCGCACGCTAAACACGTGCCGCGGCAATGTCGCGCACGACCGAAGTCTGGATCGGGAGTGCGTCTTGACGCTGAAAAGCAAGCTCGCGGGCAAGTTCATCGTCTTTGACGGGCCGGACGGCTCGGGCAAGAGCACACAGATCCGGCTCGTGGCCGAACGGCTCCGGGCCGAGGGACTCGAAGTCACCACGGCCCGCGACCCGGGCGGAACCGAGATCGGCGACCGTCTCCGACAGATGCTGCTGGGGCCCGAGCTGGCGAAAATGGACGTGCGCTGCGAGACGCTACTGTTCATGGCCTCACGAGCTCAACTGGCAGGTGAAGTTATCGAGCCGGCGCTGAAAGCAGGTCACGTGGTACTGTGCGACCGCTTTATCTCGGCCACATGCGCCTACCAGGGCGCCCGGGGTTACGATATCGGCCGCATCATCGAACTGGGGCGATACGCGGTGGGCGACACCTGGCCGCAACTGACGCTCATCCTCGACGTGCCATCGGAAGAGGGCTTCCGCCGCACGGGACACAGGCAGCAGCAGGCCGGGCTAAATAGCAAGAACCACGATGCCGCCCCGGGGCTCCCACTGAGCGGCATGGCAACCGACGCCATGGAAGCCCGGCCGCTGGAGTACCACCGCAAGGTTCGCGACCTGTTTCTCGCACTGGGGCCCGAGTACCCCGGCCGCATCGTGGTCATCGATGCGACCCCCTCGCCCGAACAGGTCCACCAATCCATCCTGGAGATTCTCGAGCGTGTCGATCCGTGAGGTCCAACATCAGGCGCGAGCAATTCGCATCATCCAGCGGGCGCTGGCCAGCACCCGCATGCCGCACGCCTACCTGTTCACCGGGCCCGAAGGGGTAGGCCGCGAGATGATGGCCATGCGGCTCGCCCAGATTCTGCTGTGCAAGTCGCCGGTGGTCGGGCAGGCTCCGGCCGAAGACGAGCCGCCCTATACCGAAGCCTGCAACGCATGCGACGATTGCCGAATGGTACAGGCCGGCACGCATCCGGACCTGTTCGTGATTCACCGGTTGCTCGTCCGCGAGCACCCAGACCCCACGATTCGTCGCCAGAAGGCGCTGGCCATCAGTGCAGAGGTAGTCCGTCATTTCCTCATCGAACCCGTCGGCCGCCGGCCTTCGCGAGGGCGAGCGAAGGTTTTCATCATCCGCGAGGCCGAACGGCTCACGGACACCGCGCAGAACAGTCTGCTCAAGACGCTGGAAGAACCGCCGCCGAGTACGTTCCTCATCCTGATTACCTCGGCCCAGGATCGCATGCTGCCGACCACCCGATCGCGTTGCCAGCGGGTGAGCTTCCAACCTCTACCGGCCCAGTTCGTCACCGAGCAATTGGCCGCATTACGGCCCGACACGCCCGACGCCGAACGCCTGTTCGCCGCCCGTCACTGCGGAGGCAGTCTGGGCGCCGCCCTGCGGTTGATCGAGGATGGATTGTTCGCCACCAAGCGCACCTGGGGCGACCGGCTGGTCGAGCTCCTGCGGCCGGCCCGCGGCTTCGCTCCGCACCTGCTGGCCCAGCCTTTCATCACGGACGCCAAGGAGATCAGCAAGCAGGTCGCCGAACGCGAGCCGGACATCTCGGAATCCGACGCGATTCGAATGGGCGTTCAGACGCTGCTGGCAGCGCTGGCCAGCTTCTACCAGGACGCCCAACGGCGGGTCAGTGGTGCGGACGTGCCCCCCACCAACGCCGATCAGCTCGGGGTCATCGACTTGCTGGCGCAGACCCATTCGTCCCGGCAACTCGTGGCCGCTCTGCACCAGCTGGCTCAGGCGGATGCGGCCATCGGCCGCAACGCCGCTGCGGAGCTGACTGCCGAGACGCTCTTCATCCAGCTAGCCAATATCTCCCAGGGCCGGCCGGCCCTGCGAGTTGCCCTGTAGGCGAGCCCGACCCGTCCGGGCGGCAGACATTCCGCCGGCAAACCGCATGAGAGTGTGCAGCATGGATCAAGCCGGCGCGCAAGTTTCTGCCCGTAACGAGCCTCCGCAACGTTCGGGAGTTGTGAAATCACCTGCCCGGCCGGTATAGTGGAAGGATTCACGGGAGTTCCGGCCGGGCCCGGTCCCGCCCAGGTCTCCCGATCGTACCGCCGGCAGGCGGTCCTCAACTTAACCCTGTCGGGCGTTGCAGGCCCGATTCGATGAGATATACGGTTATGTCCGATTGCGGTGGTTGCGCCAGCGCGCGGGATCGCTGTGGGAACGGACTTGAGAAAGTCTACCCCACCACGGCGGTCCGATACGGGAAGATGGGGTACATCGGCGAGTTCACGCACGACCGAGACCTCGTCTTCACCTGCGGCGGCAAGGTGGTCATCCAGACGGATCGCGGAATCGAGATCGGCGAGCAGGTGAGCCTGACCTGCAGCGGCTGCGAAAAATCGGTCAGCCGCGAACAGATGCGAGCCTACGCGAAAGCCAGCGGCAACGATTCGTATCGCCTCAAGAACGGGCACATCCTGCGAGAGGCCACGCCCGGCGATCTGGCCGAGTTGCGGCACATCAACGAAGCGATCTTTGATAAAATTCAGACCTGCCGGCGTTTGGCTCAGGCGCTGAACCTGCCCATGAAGATCGTCGACGCCGAGCACATCTTCGGCGGCGAGCGCATCATCTTCTACTTCATGGCCGAAGATCGGATCGATTTTCGCGAGCTGGTACGGCAACTGGCCCGAGAATTCCAGACGCGGATCGAAATGCGGCAGGTGGGCGCCCGCGATGAGGCCCGGCTGCTGGCGGACTACGAAACCTGCGGGCGCGAGTGCTGCTGCAAGAATTTCCTCAAGACGCTCAAACCGGTCGGCATGCAGATGGCCAAGCTGCAGAAGGCCACGCTGGACCCGTCCAAGGTGAGCGGGCGGTGTGGACGGCTCAAGTGCTGCCTGCGGTTCGAGCACGAAACCTACAGCGAGTTGAACAAGCGGTTGCCGCGCGTCGGGCGTTGGGTACGGACGCAAACCGAAATAGGCGTGGTGATCGACCGCCAGATCCTGACACAGTTGCTAAAGCTGCGAACCCCGGACGGCACGGTGGTGACGGTTTGCGAGGAAGACCTGATCGAGCGAGATCTTCCGCCTCCCCCGCTGCCGCAGCCGGGATCGCCGGAAGCCGCTAACGGCAACGATCGTCGTCGCGCCGACGGGCCGGCGAGCGACGCCCGGAACGGCCGCCGCGAGCGACCCGGGCGCGGCCCGCGCGAGGGCAGGCCAGGCGATGATCGCCGCTCCGCTCGCGCGGACGCAAAGCCAATACCGGCGAACGAGAAGGGCCAGGAGGCCCCGCCGCCGGAATTCGCTGACGTCGATGACACGGACGAAGGGTTAGCGGAGGAGGAGCCGGAACTCACGGCAGCTGCCACGGAAGACCTCGTGGGTCCGGAAAGCGACGAAATGCCCACGACGGGCGAGGGCCCGGCTCGCCCGCCGGAGGGGCCGCCCCGCTCCCGCACCGAGCGTCCAGCCGGCGGACCGCCTCGCCCGCCCGGTCAGCGCAAAGGCCGCGGGCGACGCCGACGCCGTCGCGGCGGCGGAAAGGGTCCGGGGGCGGCCGGCCCGTCCCCCAATCCGAAATGACGTGACAGAGCCTGCTCGGCAGCATCGATTCACGGAACGGAAGACGACAATCGCTATGGCCAAGCAACAGGAGAAGACGCTGGAGGAAATCGTCCAGGAAGTTGGGCGCTACTCCATGGACGCGTTCATCTTCGTCCAGGAGTGCATCGGCATGGCCACCGATCGGGTGCACGGGCCGCTCTCGCCGGCGGCCGCCGAGGTGGTGGCGTGGATGCACCGTCGGGGCATCACGCCGGACGATCTGCAGGCCCGATGGGACACCGGCGAGTTGCCGCCCGACATCGTCAACACCGTTCGGCAACTCGGCGGCCCCGAGAAACTGAACCGCCACGTCACCGGCCAGCAGTTATGCGAGGTGGTGCGCGACGTGGCGCTGGAGCGCTGGGGCCTCATGGCTCGCAAGGTACTCGGCCGTTGGGGCGTACATCGCACCGAGGACATCGGCGAGATCGTCTTCGCCCTGGTCAACAACGGCTGGCTCCAGAAGCAGCCGTCCGACCGGATTGAAGACTTCGATCACGTGTACTCATTCGCCGAAGCCTTCGATCGGGATTACCGGATCATCTGATGGATGAGCTGTCAGCCCTCAGCTGTCAGCTATCAGCCGTCAGCCGTCACCCGTCAGCAGTCAGCCGGAGGAAGGCTTTGATCTTGATTGCCGGATGATCCGGCGAGACGCCATGCCGTGCCCGCACTGATTCAGCCCGCCGCGGCGGGCTGCCCGAACCACCTGCCCGATAAGCCGCCCGCCGCGAAAAAAGTCGCTTCTTGCCGTTCTTTTCGGGCGCCACGCCTTTCACTAAAACGTCTTAAATAGGTAACATAGTTGTAAGCGGGACAACGGGACACGCGTCCGGTCACGGAGGTGGCGGGTGAAAACTTCGTGGGTGCAGGCGGCGCTCGGTGCGCTGCTCGTCGGGCAGGCGACAGCGGCGGCACAGGCGGATGAATTTGTCCGCATCCAACAAGACCAGTTCGTGCTGAACGGGCAGGTCTACAAGATCAAGGGCACCAACTACTACCCCCGCGACGCCATGTGGGCCAGCATGTGGACCCGTTGGGACGCCGGCCGCATCGCCGCCGACGCTCAGCTCATGAGCGACCTGGGGATTAACGCCGTCCGGATTCTGGTGCCCTACTCGAACGGAGGCTGGAACGGCCCGAACGTTCCGCAGAGCCGGCTGGACCAGCTCGAGTACGTGGTCAACATCATGGGCGACCGCGGAATTCGCAGCGTGGTCACGTTGTTCGACTGGGAAACCAGCTTTCCCGCCGCCGGCAGCAGCCGTGAAGCCGATCATCTCAAGTATTTGTCCGCCATCGTGAATCGGCTCCGCGACAACCCATACGTGTTTCTATGGGACGTCAAGAACGAGCCCGATCATCCGGATAACTACGGCTGGTGCGACTGCAATCCGGGCGACTGCGGAAACTGGGACTGTAACCCGGCCAAGCGCAATCAGATCGTCAGTTGGCTCGAACGCATGTGCAATGCGGTCCGAGCTCGCGACCCGAACCATCCGGTCGCCGCGGGCATGCGATGGTGGCAAAACCTGTCCGACGTGCTGCACTTCCAGGATGTGGCCATTTTCCACTCGTACTGGCCCAACATCTCCACCGAAGAGATTCCGCAAACCAAGGCGCTCATGGGCTCGAATCCCAAGCCTATCCTGGTGGAAGAATGGGGCTGGCCCTCCAATCCCAACCCCTGCAGGCGGGACGGCCGGCTCATCTACGACTACAACGAAACGCAGCAACTCAGCGTCTACATCAACCATCTGGCGGCGTTTGAGGAACACGACATCGCGGGCGGGCTGCAATGGATGACGTTTGACGCCCGAGCCTACACGACCAATCCTGACGAAAGCTTCGAGCAATTCTTCGGCCTGTGGTATTACTACGGGGGGCTCAAGCCGGCCGGCGTCTACTACCGTGACCACTTCCCGGTCGCGCTGTTTCCGAAGGTGACGCCGCCCACCGGACCGGTGACCGGTTTCAAAGCTTCGGTGACCGGACTGGACATCACGCTCACCTGGACCAACCCGGGCTCCACGAGCTACGCCGGCACCATGATTCGTTACAGCCAGAGCGGCTATCCGGCCACGCCGGACGACGGCACGTTGCTCGTGGTCCGTCCGGCTCGCCCCGGGACACAGGACTACTTCATCCACGTGCGCCCGGAACTCGGCGTGCGACACTACTACAGTGCATTTTCCTATAATCTCGCGAGCCACTACGCCGCGCCCGCGCAAGCCGGCGCGACGGTGTATATCCGGGCCGACTACGATGGCGACGGCGACGTCGATCTGACCGACTTTGGTTATCTTCAACGCTGCTTGAGCGGCGAATTCACGCCCCAAACGGATCCAAGCTGTCAAAAAGCTCGACACGACGCGGACAGCGACGTGGATGCGGAAGATATGAAGATCTTCCAGTACTGCTTCCAGGGTGCGGACGTCCCGCTACGAACCGGCTGTTCACCATGAGCGGTTTCGAGGCACGCGATGCGGGCGTGAATCCACCTGGTCGACCATTTGCGAACCCATATGACGACAGATTCGACTCACTCGCGTCGTCTCGGGTGTCTACCCCTGCGCCGGGCCGCGCGGAGCGTCCCAGCGAACCGGCTAAACATCTTAAAACGTTTAAGACACTTGATAATCGGTCCGATGTACAGTAGGATCTCCAGGGAAGGCATTCTGTCTGCCGTGCGGTAGCGGCCCCCCCGCGGATGCGTTATTTCATCAATGCGGATTGCAGCTGGAGTCGGCAGACCTGAGAACCGCCCGTTCGGACTTGCCGGGAATGGACGGGCCATCAGAAAGGTTCTAGGAGTGCGGTTTTCCCGGCGCGTTCCTGTCTTGCGGTCACATGGTGGAGGGTGCAAAATGGCTCGAAGAGGTTCAGTGTGTTGGCTGATCGCGACCACGTCTCTGGCCGCGATCGCTCCTGTGGCGTTGGGAGCGACCTGGTCGCTTGTCGGAACGTCCGGTTTCAGTCTCACGCCCATTCCTGGTCTGGATCCCTCGGAAACGCTCGCCGAACATTCGATGACGGATGCCAATCGCATCCGCATGAGCGGCATCGTCGTGGACCTGGAAGGCAACGTCTTCGCCATCGTGAATGACTGGGAAAACTCCGCCGAGCCAACCTACACGGCCAACGGTGGCGTCACGATTTTCAAGGCCGACGGCTCCATCGTGAACGTCAATCTCCGCACGGCCGGATTGCCCGGAGCGCTCACCAAGCTGGTGCTCGCCGGCGACGGCAAGGTGTATGGCGTCCAGAACTGGATCGAACTCGGCTACGACCAGGGGCGAACCCATCCCCACCGGATTATCCGCGTCAATCTTGATGGCACGGCAGAAGAAATCTGGAACGCGTTCGAAGCGGGCACCGGCGATCTCCAGCGCGACAAGATCCGAAGCATCACCGTCGGCCAGGGCGGGCATGTCTACTGGATCATGAACGAGAAGGACACCTATTGGAGAGAGCACTTCTTCTGGCGCTACAACATTGTCACTGGCGTCGTCGAGCCCTCGCTGCACGACGGCATCAATGACGGCTGGGGACAGTTCTCGCCCGCTTACGGTCTGGAGTACGTGGGAGACGGCTGGTACGTCATCACCTCCCAGGGCTCCAATGGCGTCGTGCGATACGTCGACGCCATGCGCTGGGACCTGCCGCGAACAGGGGCGCTCAACAATGAAGGAAACGACTGGGGCTCTCAGCATGACACCGGCTTTGTGTATGACCCGGTCCGCAAGAAACTCTGGATGGCTCCCCGCGGAGTGTCCGGAGGCAATTACACCGCCATCATGTGGCGCATGAACGGCGATCCGGAAGCTGCCAGCCTGTTTACCGGCATCGATCCGGAGACCGGCAAAGCGATGGGCATCCAGGACAAGCACGCCTGGCATGCCAACGGCAACGATCCATCCGTCACCGGCAATCCGGCGAACGGCGGCAAGTACTGGGTGCAGGCCATTGCCATCAATCCCGCCGACGGTTCGGCCTGGATGAGCTGGAGCGGCGACAAGTATGTCAGCAGCGGTTCCACCATTCAGTACCGCGGCAATCTCGGTGTCCCATCCAACTTCTGGCCCGGTCCGTACGGCCCGGTCGGCAAAGTCTACACCGTCGGGGCGAACGATCCCGGTGGGCCCACCGGCGACGAGGGCGCGCCGCGCGAGAACGCCTGGGTCATGTCGCTGGGCTTCGGCAAGCGCAACGGCTCCTGCTACGTGTTCGCTCTGACGCTGGACAAGAACGATGCCCAGTTCCGTCTGTACAGCGCCCCGACCGAGTGCCCGCCCACGGGCTCGTGCTGCACCCGCGGCGATGCCTGCTACAACGTGAGCCTCGGTGAGTGCATCAGCCTAGGCGGCATCTACGGCGGAGACGGCAGCACTTGCGAGGGTGTCACTTGCATGTCCGCCTGCTGCCAGAAGGGCAACGTCTGCAGCATGGAGATGGAGTTCGACTGCCAAGAGTTGGGCGGAGCGTTCCAGCCCGGCAAGACCTGCGAGCAGGTCGATTGCCGCTGGAAGGTTTGCCAGGACGTGATCCCTGACACCGACGGCGATAACGACGTGGACCAGGTGGACTTCGCGATCTGGCAGGCCTGCCTCACCACCACCGGCGTCATCTCGGATGATCCGGTCAAGTGCAGTTGCTACGACGTGGCCGGTGGTCCGGACGGCGGCCCCGATGGCAAGATTGATCTGGCCGACTTCGGGCCATTCGTGCGTTGCGGCTCGGGCCCCAGCGTCCCGCTGGATCCGACCTGCAACGACTGACTCCGAATGGGTCTGACTCGCTGAGTGAAACGAGCAAGGCCTCCCTGCACGGGAGGCCTTGCGTTTTTTATACCGCACGGCAAACCGGCGACGCTCGTTTGCGGTGGGACGGACAATTTTGCAATGACAACGGCCATCCTCCTGCCCCCGGAGCGGAGGAGATACCCGCAAGAGCCGCGGCAGACGCAGAGATGTGCGTTTTTTCCAATTAAAACGTTTAAAAGTATTGAATGGACAGCCGATGTCCCTTAATATGGGAGTGACGTCGCATTCGGTTCACAGACCCAGAGGGCAAACCCCATGTCACGAAAAAAAGCGTTTCAGCGCCCAGCGTTCACGCTGATTGAAGTCCTGGTCGTCGTGGCCATCATTGCTTTGCTGATCTCCATCCTCCTGCCGTCGCTGGCCTCGGCCCGGGATCAAGCCCGCATGGTGGCGTGTCAGGCCAACCTCAAATCGCTCGCCACCGCGGCCGTCACATTCAGCTCCGAAAACAAGGGTCGGTTCCCCGGGGTTCGCAGCCAGAAAGACAGTGGACGGCCGGTGAGTTGGATTGGGCCGTACTACGATCTCGAGAGCCCTGGCCCAGACAGAGTCGTGATTCAGCCTTCGCGTGGCGCGCTGTGGCGGCATATGGGTCGCCAGGCTCAGGGCTACATCTGCCCCGTCGACGTACAAAAGCGGGGCGACTACAAGGTCACGCACAGCTACTCGCTTCACACCCTGATCTCCGGGGCGAATGCGGAATGGCTCGCCGGAGCCCATCGACTGAGCAAGGCGCCTTATGATTCGAACGACCACACAGGCAGCACCGTTCCCACAGTCCCATTCGAACATGTGCCCTTGTTCATCGAAGAGGATTTCACCTACCACGATTTCTCTGGTCAGTTGAACACCGACACTATGTTTGATGGCGGCTGGGCGAACTTGGACGGCGTAAGCGACCGGCACCTCCAGCGGACGGGCAAGGGCTGGGGCAATATCGCCTTTGTGGACACCCACGTGGGTCGCGTGCAACTCCCCCATGGCAGTACGGTCAAACCATTGGGTGAACCCAGAAGCGAATTCTTCCAGGCCCGGGATCTGTGCGTGCGTACCAAGGGACGTTGGATCAGCGGAACCACCTATACCGATGCACTCAAGAGTTACGGCTCAGTCTTGAGCTTGTCCGAAGGCCAGAAGCAGCACGGCCGGCCGTAAGCTCGATCAAATTCACACGGACAACCCCACGGAGCCGGTCTTCGGGCCGGCTCCGTTGTTTTATGCGCCTTACGACTACGACTTGACTGGCGCCGATGCCGGCTTTCCGCCGTCGCGAAGCTTCGCGTGCGGGCGGATGCAGGTCCCAAAAAAAGAGCCAACGCTGTCGCCCTGTCGCCGTCCAGCGTGGCCGGCCGGCGCCGGCCCCGCGACATTCTCTGCCGCACCCGACGGACCTGTCGACACGCAAGTAGCCTGCCAGCGTTGAGGCGGCTCCCTGTCCGGACCGGCCCCATAGTTAAAATGTTTTAAACCGCAAATATGCCTTGACATCCCCTCCGTCTTGCCGCTAGGATTCAACAAACAACTCCATACGCACTCGTTGGATGAACGTGGAGGGCTGACGGGTGCGCTGCGGCGGATCGAATCGGGCGAAAAGGAGAGCGGAAAGGCATCACAAGTCTCTCATGTCGCAAGAGTATGGCATCTCATTCTGTCGCGGTACGGCAGAATTGTCTCGAGGAGGAGAACCCATGAAGAAAGCATTGGTCGTGTTTGCGATCTGCAGCGTAGCGTCAGTCGCGGCTTTCGCGGCCCCGACGCGGGTGGACTACAATGGCGAATTCGCCAGTACGTGGGACGGGGGCCCGGTCACCACAGACCCTGCGTACACGCCTCCCGAATGGCAGTACTACCTGACGGGCAGCGGCGGCGGTATCGGCGTCACCTGGAGCCAGGATCCCAAGATTGCCCTCCAGTATGAGGATGAGTCCCACGTCTATCCGAATCCGGGCTTCCGCATCGGTCACTCGGTGATCTTCGGCGACACCGGCACTGGCAGCGGCACGTACGGCATCAGCCATGTCATCAATACCGTGGCCGGTTATCACTATCACATAATCGGTACACAGCAATGGAGCAAGGCCCCCACCGTAAACGTTCGGCCCGAGTGGGGTCTCGTGCCCGGGGACCAGCGGTCGAATCCCACCGGCGGCGTGAGCCACATGTACGGGAACTACTTTGAGGTCTCCAGTGGCGCCATGGGCAAGCAGTCGTTCCAGCAGAGCGTCATTGCGACTGGTGACCAGCTCACGGCTTATGTGGGCGTGACCTACAGCAACCTCGACCAAGCATTCAAGTTTAACGGCCACGCTGACGGCGTCCGCGTGCTGGAGTCGCCCATCATCGTCTACAAGAGCCTGCACAACGGCGACTTCAGTCAGCACACCAACATAACGAACTGGAAGTCGCTGAACCCGGGTGATGGCAACGCGAAGGATCAGTACATGTTCGACGGCTGGCTGCCCATGGGTGAGTCGGCCGGTCAAATCGATCGCATCGAGCCCGTTCCCGACGCGGAGGGATTCGGGTTCGCGATGCATGTCGACCAGTGGAAGGCCGGCGGCCGCCGCTACTTCTTCCAGCGGATCAACGACGAGCTGCCCGCCCATGAGTGGACACTGACCGCCGACGTCTACGCGTACGACCCGGCGGCATCCGATTCGCGAATCGGCATCGACCCCACCGGCGGCATGGACCCCAACTCGCCCAACATCATCTGGTCCGAGGCCCAGAGCCTGAAGAACGCCTGGGAGACGCTGAGCGTCACCGCCATGGGCCAGGGCACCAACGGTATCACCGTCTGGATCGCCAGCGGCTGGGATCTGTCCCGCGGCCAGCGGTCGGGTGATACGGCGGGCGCCAAGTTCGCCAATGTCCAGCTGGTTCCCGAACCGGCGACCATGCTCCTCCTGGCGCTCGGCGGCCTGGCCTGCCTGCGTCGGCGGTAAGAGGTTCGTATCGGCAATAACGGTTGCGTCCTCGGACGCAATCCACCCAAGACCACGGACCGTCTCAGTCACCTGAGACGGTCCGTTCTTTTTTCCCCTGCTTTCTATTCTGTCTCCTGTCCGCTGCCTTCTGCCTCCTCCCCCTTACCTCCCCGCTTCCACTTGCGTGACACGGAAACCGTCGAAGCCGATCACCGGGCTGCCGGAGACGGTCACTGCGACGTAGCCGTCCACGGACCTGGCCGTGCCCAGGCTCACGAAGGGCACTTCGCCCTCGGTCCAGGGCTTCTCGGCAGGCGGCACGATCTTCTCGAACACACGGGGTTCGCTGCCCGGCACGCTCATGCGAATCGGGCCGGCCAGCACGTGGTTCACCGGCTTGGCCTTCACCTCATAGATGCCCGGCCGCGGCACGGGGATGCGCAACTCGACCGGCTGCCCGCCCGTCTTGATCTCCAGCCAGCCTCCGCCGGCATAGCCCTGATCGAGATTGGCGGTCAGCGCCCGGGCCTGGATGCCGCGATCCCGGCAGTCGGCTTCGAGCGACGTGGCGTCCACGTAGCGCATGGCGCCGCCCGGCTGATTCTGCTCCGCCGGCGGCAGAGGCGGACGCTCGCGCATCGGCTCAGTCTGATACCAATACGCGACGGTCGTGTAGTCGTTGAGCAGATGGGATTCCCACAGGTGCTCCATCGTGACCTTGATGTGCGTGCGGAAGTGGACCGGATCGGGCACGTGCCAGCGATAGACGACGGCCAGTTTGCCACCGTCCTCCTTGTCCTCCAGCAGCGGCGCCCCGTAGAACGGATAGCTGAACGAGTTCTTGTAGCCCCAGGCGTTGCAGAAGTAATCCTCGGAGCCCGTGCCGATAATCGTGGGCGTCTTGGCCCCGTCGATGAAGATCATCTCGTCGCCCTCGCCCCACCAACTACCGGGCAGAGCGTCGACGGCGAGCGTGCAGCCCACGTAATGTCCGCGGCCATGCGTTTCGAGGATGACGTAGTTGTCAGCGCCGGTGGTGTTGTTCAGATGCGACTGGCCGGGCAGCGCCCGGTTTCGCTTGTATAATGCGTGAAACAAGCCCTGGCCCGGGGGAATCTCGCCCAGTTCGTAATCGATGTTGTAGTACAGCCGACGGATGCTGCGGTTACCCGCGTTGAACAACTCGATGCGAGCGTGCTTGTAGAACGGCATGGGCCAGTAGCAGTTCATGGCCACGGGGTTGGCTCCCACGGCCATGGGCAGCGACTGGTACGTGTAGAGCCGGCCGTGGCCCAGCCCGAAAAAATCGCCCAACGGCACCTCGACCGAGGGCACGTCCGAGTTCTCCCAATAGATGCGGAGCGTAATGTCGCGAGCGACGAACTCGTGCCCCGGAAACCGGGCAAGCGTCATCCAAATATGCGTGATTCGGCCCGGACCGGGCGTATCGAGCAGGACCTCGGTCGTGCCGGGAGCGAAGCTGACGATGCTGTCCTCGTTGCAGCCCGTGCGGTCGTAGCTGGAGGCCCGGTGGCTGGTGCGATCGCGAACCTGAGCGATATCACCGAGATCGGCACGGGCGGCAGGTATGAGCAAGGCAACGACCAGAAGCGCGGCGAAAAATACTCTCACGCGAGACCTCCTGCGATGAATGGGTGGGGAAAACGCGGCATCAAACGGGTGCATCTTAGCACGGGTTCGCGGCGAGAGACAGCGGCGGCTTGCCCCTGACGAAAGGCTCCACCACAATGATGAACGAGATGCCCGGCTTCTTCTACAACCTGGGAAGGCTCGTCGGCCCCAAGATTCGCAAGGGCAAGTGGGTGTGGAACTCGCTGACCGCCAGCGAAGACGAGATCCTCCAGGCCGAGTACGAAACGGGCCGCGACATGGCGGCGGCCATGGCTCAGGAGTTGCCGCCGGATCGCGACCCGCAGGCTGCTCGCTGGGTCGAGGAGATCGGCACGAGGCTCGCCGGCCGGCTCACCAACCGCAAGCGCAAGTGGGCGTTTCACCTGGTGAGCGCTGATGCTCCTAACGCGTTCGCCGTGCCCGGCGGGTTCATCTACGTCACGCGTCCGCTGCTCGAATTGTGCGAACACAACCCCGACGAGATCGCCTTCGTGCTGGGCCACGAGATCGGTCACGTGGTTCGCGGTCATTCGTTCGACCGGCTGGTCAGCAGCACGCTGTTCAACGTGGCCTCGCGAGTCACGCCCGTCGGCCGCGTACTCAGCCCTCACATGGTGGGCATGGGCATCAAGCTCATGCAATCAGCCTACACTCAGGATCAGGAACTCGAGGCCGACAGCTTCGGCGTGCGCCTCGCCCACAGCGCCGGGGCCGATCCCCGCGCCGCCATTCGCATGATGGAGCGTCTCCAAGCAACCTGCGGTCAGGACGCCCTGCCGGAGATCTTCGCCTACTTCGCCTCGCACCCGCCGTTCGCCGTCCGCATGGCCGCCATGCGAAAGCACATCAACGCTTGACGTCGTCGGGGGGCGGGCATCTTGCCCGCATCGAAGGGGGAGGCGAGACGACCGGCCTCCCAGCATTGACAAATGCATTTGTGCATGCACTCACGTGTGATCTCGGACCAGACCATGAATGGAAGGGAGATGTCGATGCTTCGCTTGCAGTTGCGGTTGAATGCCCTCATCTCGTGTGCACTTGTTCTTCTCGCCTGCGATTCCGCCGCTTTCGCCGACGAGCCGGCCAGTAAGCCCGCACGGCTGCGGATCGGCGTGGCCGGTCTGGTACATGGGCACGTGTACGGATTCCTGCAGGCGGCCGTCTATCACCCCGACGTCGAAATCGTTGGCCTGTACGACGCGCGGCCCGATCTGCTGCACCGTTACGGCCGGCATCATCACAAGCTGGACCCGGCCATTCTGTTCTCGGATCTCGAGGAAATGCTCGCCAAGGCCCGGCCAGAAGCGGTCGCAGTGTTCACCGATACGTTCGACCATCTGCAGGTCGTCGAAGCCTGCGCACGGCGAGGGGTTCACGTGATGGTCGAAAAGCCTTTCGCGGTCAGCACCGAACACGCCCGGGCCATGGAGCGAGCAGCCACCCGCGCCGGCATCCACCTGCTCGTGAACTATGAGACCACATGGTATCCGTCGGCGCGTGCGGCTTGGCAGATCGCCAAGCAGGACCAGCGTCTCGGACGGGTGCATCGGATGATCCTGAACTTCGGACACCGCGGCCCCAAGGAGATCGGCATGCCCGACGAGTTCGTCGCCTGGCTCACCGACCCTGACCGCAACGGCGGCGGCGCGCTGTACGACTTCGGCTGCTACGGCGCCAATCTCGCGACCTGGCTCATGGACAACCGGCGGCCGGCCTCGGTGATGGCCGTGACGCAGCGCCTCAAGTCTGATCCGACCTATCGGCGTGTCGATGACGAGGCCACGATCGTGCTGACCTATCCCGACGCCCAGGTGGTGATTCAGGCGTCGTGGAATTGGCCGTTCAACCGCAAGGACATGGAGATCTACGGCGAGCGCGGATCGCTGATGATCCCCGACGGCGGATCGTATCGACTCCGGCTCGACGGCGCGGGCGATTCGCAGGCTCAGGCCGAGCCCGTCCCGCCCCCGGCCCACGATCCCATCTCATACCTCGTCGCGGTCGTGCGGGGCCGAATCGTCCCATCGGGGCCGTCGTCGCTCGAAACCAACGTGATCGCCGCGGAAATCCTCGACGCCGCCCGCCGCTCCGCGGAAACGCACCAGGCGATCAAAGTCGTGGAGTAAATACACGAGTTGCACACTGCCTTGCCTGCACGGGGAAACCGGCCGGTTGGTCTCGCAACCGCGTGCCGGCATCCGGGCGGTGGTACATTGCCCCCGCCGAGGACAGGTTTTAAAATCGCGAGCCATGGCGCGGCCGGCGAGGTTCGCCGGAAGATTTGGGGGAAGAGGAGGCACGGAGGCCCATGCAGTGGATCATCAAGCAGCCCTGGCCGGGATGCGAAAGCATGGCCCGGCGGCTGGGGGTCCACCCGCTCATTGTCCAGCTCCTGTTCAACCGCGGGCTCGACCGGCCCGAAGCCATGAAGGCGTTTCTCGAGCCGCGGATGAGCATGCTGCACGCCCCCGAGGAACTGCCGGGAGCCAAGGAGGCGGCCGCCCTCATCGTCGCCCGGATGCACGAGGGCAAGCGGATTGTCATCTACGGCGACTATGACGTGGACGGCATCACGGGCACGGCCATCCTTTGGCATCTGCTGACGCTGGCCGGGGCTGACGTCTCGTTCTACATCCCCCACCGCATCGACGAAGGCTACGGACTGAACGCCGATGCCGTCCGCCAGCTTGCCCGCGACGGTTACGACGTGCTCATTACCGTGGATTGCGGCATCACGGCGGTGGAAGAAATTCGCCTCGCCCGCGACCTGGGCTTGACCACCGTCATCACCGATCACCACCGGCCGGGCAGCACACTGCCCGACGCTCACGTGGTCGTGCACCCCGGGCTCGAAGGCAAGTATCCCAACCACGACCTGTGCGGGGCGGGCGTGGCGTTCAAGCTCGCCTGGGCCATCGCCAAGCACCTCAGCAATGCCGAAAAAGTGTCACCCGAGTTTCGCGAATTCCTGACCAGCGCGATGGGCCTGGTGGCCTTGGGCACGATCGCCGATGTGGTACCGCTGCTGGGCGAGAACCGGGTGCTGGCTCGCTATGGCCTGGCGAACCTGAAGGCGTCCAAGCTGAGCGGGATCGCGGCGCTGATCGAGTCAGCCCGGCTGGCCGACCAGAAGCTCAACAGCGATCACGTGGGCTTCTGGCTGGCTCCACGGCTCAACGCCGCCGGCCGGATGGGCCACGCCCAGCTCGCCGCCGAACTGCTCACCCGAGCCGACGAGAAGCGGGCCCGCGAAATCGCCCAGTACCTTGAGGAGCAGAACCGCAGCCGCCAGAACCTGGAACGGCGGATCTTCAACGAGGCGGTCGAGATCGTGCAGGAGCGTAAGCTGGCCACCGACGCACGGCGAGCCATCGTGGTGGCCGGCGAGGGCTGGCACGCGGGCGTGATCGGGATCGTGGCGTCGCGACTGGTCGAGCGGTTCGGCCGGCCCACGCTCATGATCTCGCTCGACAACGGCGAGGGCCAGGGCTCGGGCCGCAGCATCCCCAATTTCGATCTGCACAAGGCATTGGCAGAGTGCGCCCATCACCTTCTGACCTACGGCGGACACGCCATGGCCGCCGGACTGCGCGTCAAACGCAGCAAGTTGGAGGAGTTCACCGAGCATTTCGTCGAGCGAGCCAACCGAACGCTGACCGCCCGCGATCTGGAGCCGACGCTTCACCTCGATGCCGAGGCGGGCCCGAGCGTCTGGTCGGTGCAACTCGCCCGGGAGGTCGAGAAGCTGGGGCCTTTCGGAGCGGGCAACCACAAACCGAAGTTCGCCTCGCCCGTGCTGCACCTGGACGGGGAGCCGCGGGCGGTGGGCAGGAGTGCGAATCATCTCCAGTTCTGCCTGACCGACGGCCGATGCCGTATGAAGGCGATCGCCTTCGACCAGGCGGACAAGCTGGAAGCCCTGCGCGTCCGGCGGCAGTGCCGGGTGGCCTACGAGCCGTGCCTCAACGAGTTCAACGGCCGCGTGAGCGTCGAGATGCAAGTGATCGATATCTCGTTCGCGTGAATCCGGCGTCTTGGACGGTTGGCCATGTCAGACCCCTCTGTCCTTCCTGCGATTCGCGAACCCCGCAAGCGAACCACGTTCTTGTGTCTCGCGGCGCTCCTGCTGTGCACGTGCGTGATTGCCGCTCGCGACATCCACGTCGGCGGATTCTCCTGGTCCGATGCGCCGCTGCACGCCATGGACGGCGTGTTCCTCCACGACCTCGTGCGCGAATGGCCGAGCGGCGCGTGGAAGGCATGGGCCGAACAGTACTATCTGAAGCATCAATGCCTGGGCATCCTGGTGTACTACCCGCCGCTGTTCGCGGCGGTCGAAGCAGTGGTGTTTCTGCTGTTGGGCATTTCGGTTCTGGCCGCCCGATTGACCGTCCTGTTGTTCGTTGTCGGCGCGGTGTGGCTGTTGTTCCTCCTCGGCCGCGAGTTGTTCGGCACGACGGCGGGCCTCATCGGAGCATTGGCCGCGATCGTCACGCCCGCCAGTGTGAGCTGGTCTCGGCAAGTCATGCTCGAATGGCCGGCGACGTTTTGGATCGCCCTCGCCCTGCTGGCGTACGTTCGCTGCCTGCGCTCGCCCGGCTGGCGATGGGGCCTGCTGACGGCCGTCGGCTGTGCGGGCGCGTACCTCACGAAGCAGACCGCGGCATTCGTCCTGCCGGTGATCGTCGCTCACGTGATCTTGCTGCGACAGTGGAAGCTCATCCGCCGAGTGGAGTTCGTCGTGCCGATGGCGCTGGCCGCGGCAATCATCTTCGCCTATGGGCGAGCCACCGCCGGCTTGAACGCGCTGGCCCCGCAACTGGTCGCCGGCACGCCGCCCTGGCGACACCTGCTGACGCTCGAACACTGGACGTGGTACCTGGCACGAACACCAAGCATTCTCGGCTGGCCCATGCTGCTCGGCCTGGCGGCGGCCCTGACCGGCCGGCTGGTGGCGGGCCGATCCGCATCCGACACTGCTCCCGCGCGTCCGCCGGGAGGACTGGTTCTACTCGTGCTATGGGCGGGTGGCTGGTGGCTGATCTCCACGCTCATCTGCGCCAAGGAGGAACGCTATCTGTTCTTCGCCGCGCCCGCGGTGGCGTTGATGTTCGGCGCCGACGTCGCGCGGCTGATAGGCGCCAGGCCTCGGCGGGCTGTCTCCATCATACCCGCCGTGCTGAGCATTCTACTTCTGCTTGCGGCCGGCATCGGTGCGATTGTCGCGCCGGCTCAACGCCTGGTCGATATGCGCCCGACCGTCGACTATCTGGCCGGCCGGCCCGATGCCGATCTCGTGCTCATCGATGCCGTTCGCGACGGTCAGTTCATCTTCGATGTGCGGCGGCTCGATGGCGAGCCGGACCGAACAGCACGGCTCATCCCCATGCGAGCCAGCAAGCTACTGTACTCCCGAGCTGCCCGCACACGTTACAGCTACGCACAGCACGTGGAATCGCCGGCGGATATCGTGGAATTGCTCGATCGCCTGGGCATCCGTTACATCGTGCTCGAGGATCGTCTGCCCACCGCTTCGCGACCGGATCAGCCGGCCCCGGACGAGGACCGCTCATGGGACACGCCGCCGCGGCTCATGCTGCGCGAGCTGGTCGCCGACGCCAGCAGGTTCGAGCGAGTCTTCACGCAGCCGCTCGCGTGCGAGGATCCTACCTGGGACGACGTCTCGCTGGTCACATACCGCTATGAGAACGCTCCCTCTCGAACCACCGATACGGTAACCATCCCGGTGCCCGCCATGGGCAAGAACGTCGAACTGCGACTCGTCGAGCCACGATAGGCCGCCGCATCCTCGCGCGAGTCAAACCACGGATGGCACTGATGGGGAACAAGACAGAACAAGACTAGCTGATAGCTCTCCCTGTGGTGAATCCCTGCCTGACCGGCGGTCATGCCCTGACGAGTCGCTCCAGCTTGCGCTTGGCGTCGGCGAGTTCTTCGAGCGGGCGTCGGGCTTCTGTGCGCCGAATGAATGGCACGTTACGGTAGCCCGCCTGATCGAGAGCGGCCAGATACTCCGGCCAGTCGATCTGGCCCTCGCCCAACGGCACTTCGCGGCCGGGACGCTGCGACGAGCCGGCCAGAGCGTCGCGAGCCCGGGCGAGGAGGATGGTGTTGGCCACCGGCTCGATGCCGGCCAGCGGTTCGAAGCCGTCGATCAACAGGCTGGCCGGATCGTAGCACATGCCCAACGTCGGCGAGTTGATGCGCCGAAGCAGATCCGCGAAGCGGGCGGGGTCGGCGCCGGCGGTCTCGAACGCGACGAACGTGCCCGTGCGGTCGGACCAGTCAGCCAATTGTTCAACGGCTTCCACCAGATAGCCCTCCTGCAGATCGGCTTCGGTGATCGGCCCCAAATGCGTGGTCACCACGGGAACGCGCAAATCGCGGGCCATTTCGAGGATGGCTCGAGTCTTCTCGAGCGATTGTTCGAGCTTCGAGCTATCGGTGAAGCGGGTACCGCCCAGATCACCGCCCAGGGCCGACAGTTCCAGCCCCAGGCTGCTCACGAATTTCGACAGGTGCCGCCGGCCCGTGCCGGTCAGTTCGGTGGGAGCGACCGGCCCGGAGACGGCCGGCATCTCGACCTTGCGAAAACCGAGCTGCGCCGCCGACTGCAAGGCCTCTCTCGGGAGTTGACGAAAGCTGTCCAATACGACGCCAAGTTGCGATTCCATGGGCGATGATCTCCGCATCCGTCCTCTTGCCGCATTTCGGGGGGCGGACATCTTGTCCGCCTCAGGCGGGCGCAAAACGCCCGCTCCCTGAGACCGCTGATTCGGCGGAAACGGCACAAAACTGCCCTAGCTTAGCACGGACGCGGCCGGCGCGCATAGACGCTCCGTCATTTGGGGGAATTCACGCGCGCGCTACTTGCTATGGAGTGGAGACGCCTTCTGTCGGCGTCGCGGCACAAGCCTCGTAAAGCAACGATCGCCTCACCCCGATCGCCCGGCACTCTTCTTCTGCTGCTCGGCGACTTGCGTGTAGTAGCCGATCACCGTTCCGGCCAGCACGAGGAAGGGCCCGAAAACCGCGTTCGAGACGAGCAGATTCCGCATGTGTGTCCAGAACACCGGGCTCTGATTCATCAGGATGATGAGCCCGCCCAGGAACAGAAGTGTGCCTTCGAGGCTGGTGACGAGGGCGATAATCTCCTGGAGCATGACATACGTGATGGACGCCGCGGCAAGGAACACGACGCCGCCGACGGCCAGGGCGATAGGATCGTCAACGGCGGCCAGCCTGCTGACCAGCAGGAAGGTCACAAATCCTGCCCAGGATCCGGCGAGGACGGCCACCGCCGGCCGGACCACGCACACGCTCGCGCCCGCCAGCCCCAGGGCGGTGATCATTCCCGCCGCGATACGAGCCTCGTCCGGCGCCGGCACGCTGCAGCCCAGGACAAACCCGATCACGCCGTAGCTCAGGGCCACCAGCATCCGGGACAAGCGCAGGCCCATGAGCATGAACAACAGGCCGGTGGCCAATAGAAAGCCACCGACGACAATCTCCTGCCGGGCCAGCTCATCGACGATGAACGGTACATTCAGCGTGATCATTGAGTCCCCCCTGTCAATGACTGGTCAACGATCGGCGTCCCACGACCCACTCGAACAAGCCGGGGCCGGTTCAACTCGCCGGAGCCGGCGAGGGCACGAGCGGCGCCTGGAGTGCGGGCCGCGCGGGATGTGTCGTTTGGTACGACACCGAACACAGCCAGATGCAGATGACCCCTGCCCCCGCCCAGCCGCCGTGCTCCTGGACCCATAACCACAGGTCCGGCCAGCGACTGGCAAGCAACACCCCTGCGCCGGTCACAAGCAGAGCCGATCCCAGGATGGACGTCGCCAGGATCGACGCAAACCGTGGCGCCAGCACGCTCAGCACGAAGCCGACGAGGGCAGTCAGAGCCACCGGCCCGAGAACTTTGACCGTGACCTCTCGACCGTGCGGCTGTTCCCAGAAGTAGTCCCGCACGGTGGCCCAGGAGTACAGCGTCGTCCCCGTCGTGAGATACTCGCCCGTTCCCACGCCCAATCGAAAGTCCTCGAACGCCTGCCGCTCGTTCAGCAGGGCCGGGGCACTAAACGTCGCCGCCACAATCAGCGAGGCGACCAGCGCCACCGTCATCCCCAGGCACCACCGATAAACGACGTAGCCGATGGCTCCGGCCACGCCGGCCCCCACTACCAGCCCGATCAGTAGATCGACCTGGACCGAGCTGGCGAACTCCTTGCCCAGGATGGCTCCGACGGCCATGAACGCGAAAACGAACCCGACGCGCAGGACGCGGCCGCCCCAAAACGCCAGGATGAACCCGATAACAACGGCCGTGGCGGCCGCCCAGAACGAGTCCAGCCAAGCCGGCGCCGTCCCCGTCGAGCCGGCGTACAGCTCCCGCGCCCAACCCAACAGCTCCAGCGTTTTGCGCAAATCCAGCATCCAGCACCTCTCGCCACGTGTGGCGGGACTGCCAGATTACCTAATCTAACATTCAACGCAAGCCTGATGCGGCTAATTCTGCCTTCTTCGGGCGATCGCCCGCTGGACTTTAGGGCTCACGGCCCGGAGTGTACCAGAACCCCGTTCCGATAAACGGTGAGGTCGGCGCAGGCCTGAGGGGAGCTTGTCCTGAGAGTGAGCGCGAGGTTCCGCAATTTATAGGCCGGCTCGGGTTCCTCGACCTCGCATCCGATAGCCGAACCCCACCGGAATTTCCCGCCGTCGCGGGTGTACAACATGATATCGCTGCAGTTCGAGACGTCGATACCGGTGATTTTGTCGCCCGTCTCCGGTTGGCTGAACAGCAGAAACGCGAGTCGCACGGCATGTGCCCCGTCGCATTTCTCGCCGCGGAACTTCTCGTAGGAGCCTCCGACCGGCGGCGGCTCGGTCTGCACGCCCAGGATGCGCATCCAACCCGAGTCAGCCTCCACTCGCTCATATTCCTCGGGTAGCCGCACACCGTCCTTGTCCACCGGGATGTACTTGCCACGGTTGGTCAGCACCATGGCGATCGGGCGGCGATAGTCGCAGCAGACGCGGATGGTCCCGTCCATCCCGCGCTCGACCTGCAACACCCGGCGCACCCAGCCGGTGGCCGCCACCTGCTGAGCCACCTCTTCGAGCAGCTTGTCGTCCATGTAGGGTTTGTCGGGCAGCCGGATGGACGCCTGAATGCGAGGCAACCAGCCTTCCTGCTGAACCCACTCCGAGCCGGGCAGATATTCGAGCTGAATCTTCGGCTCGGGGTTGTACTTCGGATTCGACAGCACCTGGCCGCGCAGCCACTCCAGGCCGCAGATGCTCAGCACGATCACCGTCAAGACGCCGGCCACCGGCAACAGCGGGCCGAATCCGGCAAGGCGCGGTTCGTGCGAGCGTTCCTGCGCTCTGGACTTTCGCTTTTTCTTGACCTTGCGACTCAAGGATTCTCCACCCATCGGACCTCGCCGCCCGAGTCGCGGCGTGTCAGGTCCTGGCCCTCATGATAGCCGATTCAGTCGTTCTGGCCATAGGCCAGCTCGATGATGCGCTCGCACAACTGCGGGAAGCTCAGCCCCGCCCGACCCGCCGCCTTGGGCAGAAGCGAGTGGTCGGTAAAGCCGGGGATGGTGTTTACCTCCAGTGCGTACGGCTGATGCGTCCGGCGGTCCACCAGCCAATCGACCCGCGAGAAGTGCCGACACCCCAGGGCCTGGTGAGCGCGAACGCTCAGCGCCTGCACCTCCGCCAGGACCGCCGGCGGCAGGTCGATATCGAAACGATACTCCGTATCGTCGTCGAGATACTTGGCTTCGTAAGTGTAGAACTCGCGGCGGGTGCGGATCTCGATGGGCGGCAACGCCTGTGTGCCCAGGATGCCCACGGTCAACTCGTATCCGTCCACGAACGATTCGAGCAGGCACTGGCCGTAGCGAGCCGTCAACCGCTGGAGCTCGGACCGCAGCGTTTGGGCATCGCGGATGATCCGAATGTCGATACTGCTGCCCTCGGCGATCGGCTTGGCCACCACCGGCAATTGCCACGTCTGCACCACTCGGTCGATGTCGGCAGCGGTGACCACTTCGAACTGGGGCGTGGGCACTTCGGCTTCGACGAATCGACGCTTGGTGGCCACTTTGTCCATGGCCAGCGCGGAAGCGGCCGCGCCCGAACCGGTGTAGCGGATGCCGCGTTCTTCGAGCAGACTCTGCACACGCCCGTCCTCGCCGAACGCGCCGTGCAGCGCGATGAACACCAGGTCGGCCGGAATCTCCAGCGCGTCGAGCTTGTCGGGCGCGATGTCGCAGACCGTCACGTGGTGGCCGAGCGACTCGAGCGCCGCCGCGACGGCTCGGCCGCTCTTGAGGCTGACCTCGCGTTCACTACTGGGACCACCGGACAGCACGGTGATGGCCAGCGTCCGTCGGGTTTCGGCTTTCGCGGGCGTCCTGGCCACGGGTTGACGAGCAAGGCGCGTCATGGAAGACTCCGTTTCGTTGGCGGCCGGCGTCCTGCCGGCGGGAATGACGGCTGACGGTTCGATGGCGGACAGGTCGCTTTGCGGACCCGGGGTCAGCCGCTTGCCGCGCCCGCGCCATACCTCGATCTCCAGCTCCAGATTGACCGAGAACTTCTCGGCAACCGTACGCCGCACGAGATCGATGAGGTCGAGCACGTCGCCAGCCGTTCCCCCCTCGCGGGCGACGATGAAGTTCGCATGCTCGGGCGAGACCAACGCCCCGCCCACCTGGCGGTTCTTGAGACCGGCGGCATCGATGAGACGGCCGGCACTGTCACCCGGCGGGTTCTTGAACACGCAACCCGCACTGTGAGCACCCAACGGCTGACCGGCCTGCTTGATGTTCCAAATCTCCTGGTAGCGAGCCTGGATCTCCTGCGGATCGCCGGGCATGAGTTCGAGCGTGGCCGAGCAGATGACGGCGTCGCCCAACCGGGTGTGCCGATAGCTGAAGCCGACCTGCTCGCGATCGAGCGTCCGGAGCTCACCGTCAGCATCGATGACCACGACCTCGCGGACGACGTTGCCGATTTCGCCCCAGCGGCCGCCCGCGTTCATCCGGATGCAGCCGCCAAGCGTCCCGGGGATGCCGGCCATGCACTCCAGCCCGCTCAAGCCTCGGCGTACGGAAGCGAGCGTCAGCCGAGCCATGTCCACGCCGGCACCGGCGCGCACCCGCACCGGTCCGCGTCCCTGCGGGGTGCCGTTGCCCGAGCCCTCGGCCTCCCAGTACTCGACCTGCTTGAAGAACGGCGCGTCGAGCCGCACCACGACGCCGTCCACGCCGTCGTCGTCTACCAGCAGGTTCGCCCCGCCGCCCAGGATCCGCACCGGCACGTTCTCGCGACGGCAGCGTTTGATGAGCTCGGCGAGCTGCTCGAGATTCTGCGGGCGCACGAGGCACTCGGCCCGGCCCCCCAGGCGATAGCGCGTCAGCGGCGCCAGCGGTCGATCTCGCTCGACCGTACCAACTGCCGCCTCATCGGCGAGAAACGCATATGAGCGGAGCTCGTTCATGATCGCAGTTTCGCTTTGGTGCGACTCGCCTGCCGGCATTCTGAGGCAGGCTGGAAACCTGCATCTCCACACCGGCCGGCGTCGCCTCTAGCCCGCCGTCGCGGGGGTAATATTCCGCGGCTGGGCGTTCTTTTCCTTCAATTCGGCCAGCAGGCTGTCGGCGATCTGCCAAACGTTGCCCGCGCCCATGGTGATCACCAGATCGCCCGGCTGCACCTCGTCGCACAGCATGGCCACAATCCGACCGAAATCCGGCTCGTACCGGGCCTCGCCGCCGTTGCGGTGAATCTCGTTCACCAGGTCGGTGGCGGCCACCAACTCCCGTTCGGACTCACTGTCCCGCACGAAATAGATGTCCGGCACGACGACGACGTCGGCCGCCGAAAAGCTGCGGGCAAAGTCGTTGAGCAAGAACCGCGTTCGCGAATGCTGGTGCGGCTGGAAGACCACGAACATCTTGCGCGGCGTGTAGAACTCGCGAGCGGCCTTGAGCGTGACCTGAATCTCGGTCGGGTGATGGGCGTAATCGTCCACGACGTGCACGCCCGCCTCAGTGCCGCGCAACGTGAGCCGGCGCTGCGCCCCGCGGAACCGGCCGACCGCCTCGGCCGCCGCTTGCAGATCCACGCCGCATCGCGCGAAGACAGCCATCGCCGCCAGAGCGTTGCTCACGTTGTGGCGGCCCGGAATGCCCATCATGATCTCGGCCACTCGCTGGCCGCGGAAGAGCACCTCGAAGCGGAAGCGGCCCTGCACAGTCTCCAGGATGCGCGGCTGCCAATCGGCCGCACCGCCGAACCCGAAGGTCTGGACCTCGGCGGGAATGTCCGCGGCCGCCCGCATGGCGTTGCGGTCATCGCCGTTGACCACCAGCAGACCATCGGCCGGCAGCAGTTGGGCGAACGTCCGGAACGACTCGATGATTTCGTCGAGATCGCGATAGTAATCGAGGTGATCTTCCTCGATGTTGAGAATGGTGGCGATCCGCGGCCTGAGGTTGTGGAACGAGCGATCGTACTCGCAGGCCTCGACGACGAACTGCCGGCCCGAACCGACACCGGAGCCACCGCCGAGTTGTTCGACACCCGCCCCGATGACGAACGAGGGGTCGAGACCTACCTCGCGCAGGACGTAGCTGACCATGGCCGACGTGGTGCTCTTGCCGTGCGTGCCGGCGATGGCCACACCTTCGAACTCCCGCATGAGCAGCCCGAGCAACTGAGCGTATTTGACGACGCGGGCACCGTTGCGTCGAGCGGCCTGCAGTTCGGGATTGGACTCCTTAACCGCCGCGGAGCAAACGACCAAGTCGCAGGACGCGGGGACGTTCTCGCCCTTCTGGCCGATGAACACGTTCACGCCCTGCTCGGCCAGCCGCTGGAGCACGGCCGAGTCGACGCGATCCGAGCCGCTGACCACGGCGCCGCGCCGCTGCAGGACGGCCGCCGCCCCGGACATGCCGCACCCGCCGATGCCGATCAGATGCACCCGCTTGCCGCGAGCCGTCCACTCCGCGGGCGTGTCAAGCGAGCCGGCCGCGGAACCGTCGTGCTGGCGAGTCTCGGACACGGCGCGCACGATCACCTTGCCCCCGTTGCCGTTACCATGCCCGTTGCCGTTGCCTCCGAGCGGATGGTATTCCAGCTTTGTGCCGCGATCAGACAGGCAGCGCGTCCTTGCGCTTCGATCCATCTGTGTGTTCCCTATAGACGACGGTTAAGCGAAGCAACATCACCGGGGACTCCAAGGTTGCAGATGTCGTCCGTCCCCGCCAGAGCCTTGACCGGTGCCACAGTTGCGATTGATGGGCCGGCCCTTTCCCCAGCCGACTGGCAATCGTCGTCGGCCGTCGCGCCCTGGCCGACTCGGGCTCACATGTTAATCCATGGGCGAGCGTGTTCCAAGCAAGAAACCGACAGTTGTGGTAATTCACTTCCCCGGTTGCGAGTGGAACTCAAAAACGCACCCAATAGGCTTGTTTTATCGGGCTTTTAAGCGTGTTTGCTTGAACCATTTACGGCATGATGCGTGGACCGTCCGGCCGGATTCGTCACACGCAATGATCCACGCACTATCGCTGCAATTTTTCGCCTTGTTGGCTCACTTCCAACAGGCGCGCCGCGATACGATCCGCGCTGTCGGGCACGTCCAGACTCGACGCGGCACGCGCCATCCGCTCGCGCTCGGCGGCGTCACCCATGAGCCGGGCCAGAACGGGGCCCAGTTGTGCGGCGTTGGCCGTGGCGTCTTTGGCGTCGTCCAGGAGGACGGCAGCTCCAGCCTCGGCCAGAACAGCCGCGTTATGACGCTGATGCTGGTCCCGGTGGTACGGGTACGGGAACAACACCGACGGTTTGCCCATGGCCTGGATCTCCGACAGTGTCGAAGCCCCCGCCCGCGAGATGATCAGGTCGGCGGCGGCCATGGCCTCGGGCATGCGATCCGTGAACGCCAGTACGCGGTAACGCAGGCCCGTGTTCGACTGCCGGTACGCCTGCTCGACTCGCTCGGCATCGGTCGCCCCGCTCAGATGAAGCACCTGCCAATCAGCGGCCGCCACCGCCCCTGCCAGTGTCAGCATGGCCTCATTGATTGTCCGAGCCCCTTGCGACGCTCCCGTGACCAGAAGCATAGGCCGATGCGGATCGAGCCCGAACGATTCCCGAATTGCCTCCGGTGCCAAGCCAGCCGCTCGCCGGAACGCCGGCCGCACCGGACAGCCGCTGACCTCGATGGGCACACCGGCCGGAAAGTGTTGCCGTGTGACCTCCCACTGAGCGAACACGCACCGAACGTTCGCCCGGACCGCCATGTGGCGGTTGGCTCGGCCGGGCACCGCGTCGGGATTCAGCAGAAATGTCGGGATCGCCAGTTTGGCCGCGGCGTAGACGGGCGGGCCCGAAGCGTAACCGCCCGCGCCCACGACGAACGCCGGCCGTCGGGCCGAAAATGCTCGCAGGCATGACCGCACCGATTGCCCCCATCGCAGCAGGAACTTCGGCCACCGCCACGGCTTGGCCGGAAAGGGCAGCACGGTCTGTACGACCGCCTCCACGCCGGCCGCCCCCAGGATGTCGCGATCGATCGGACGATCGGTGCAGAAGAAGGACACGTCGGCCTCGTTCATCCGCCGCAGCGAATCGACGACCGACAACCCGGGAAACAGATGTCCGCCGGTGCCACCACCGGCAAAAACGTACCAGGGACGATTACTCATTGGATTGCTATTGGCATTGGTCAGTGGCCAGTTGTCAGTGGTCCGTTGTGGGCCCGTGGTCCATGAGTCCGTTGTGAACACAACTGACAAAAGGACCAAGGTCCCAACCCCTGACCACTGACAACGGACAGCCGATTCTTAACTCCGCTCCACGATCCCGCCATACCGGGGGATGCTCGCCAGGACACCCACCAGCACGCCGAGGAAGATCACGCCCGAGCCGCCCGCCGAGACCAGCGGCAGTGAAATGCCCTTAGTCGGCATCGAGACCGTGACCACCGCGATATTCATGACTGCTTGGATGCCGAAAGTCATGGCGATTCCGAATGCCAACAGCTTGCCCGTGGGGTCGGCGCAGTCGCGCATGATGAGCCGGCATTGCCACAGGAACGCCATGAGCAACGCAATGACCGCCACCGCGCCGATCACCCCGAGCTCCTCGCAGATGACCGAGAAGATGAAGTCTGTCCGCGCTTCGGGCAGGTAGCCTTTGACAAACCCGCGTCCCAGGCCGCGGCCGTAGAAGCCGCCGCTGGCGATGGTGCAAAGCGATTGAACGGCCTGGTAGCCCTTGCCGGCCGGATCCTCCCAGATGTCTAGGAAGGTCAGAAGGCGCGACATGCGGTGGGCCCGGCTGAACAGCAGATAAGCGAAAGCAGGAACGGCCGGGAGGATCAGCAGCAGCAGGTGCCCAATCCGCGCTCCGCCGACCAGGAGCATGGCCCCGCCGACGGCGCCCAGCAGGGCCGCCGTTCCGAAGTCCTCGATCCCGACCACGCCCACACCCAGGCCGATGGCGGCCACGGCGGGCAGAAAGCCGCGCGTGAAATGACGAATGTCATGTCGTGGACGAAACGCGTCGGCCACTCGCTCGGGCTGGCCACTCAGGCCCCGCGTCATCCAGACCGCCAGGAAGATGGGAAGCATGATCTTGACCAGTTCCGACGGCTGAAACACCAGGTCGCCCGTGATTCGCACCCAGCGATAAGCCTCGTTGCGTTCGACGCCGATACCCGGCACGAACACCAGCGAGGCCGCGACGACGGCCGCGAGCAAACCGAGCGCCGCCGCTAAACCGTTGCCGGCCGTCCACAAACGATACGGAATACGGGCCACGATCAACATGGTGGTCAGACCGGCCGCGGTGAAGATCATCTGGCGGAAGACGCGCGATTCCCAGATGGAAGCGTCACCGACGGGCGCGTCGATGCGGGCGCTGGCCGAGAACGTCATGACCGCGCCGATGCCCATCAGCCCGACCGCAGTGGCGATGATCATCACCGAGCGAGCCCAGCCGCAGGCCTTCCGCTCGATGACAGCGTCATCCTGCTGCGAAACGGGATCGGGCTCGCTCTGTTCGGCATGCAGTGTGATGCTCATAGCCTCGCCCCTGCTGTCATGAACCGCCGCCACCAGGTCATCTCAACCGAATGGTGGCCAGCGCCACGCCCGCGAAAATGGCCGCCCCCAGCCAGAATCGAATCACGGTCTGCGTCTCCGTCCAGCCTCCCAGGTGGAAATGGTGGTGAATCGGAGCCACGCGGAAAAACCGCTTGCCCGTCGTTTTGAAGTAGCCCACCTGGATGATGACCGACAACGCCTCGATCACGAACACGCCGCCCACGATGAGCAGCATCAATTCCTGGCGGGTCACGATGGCCACGTACCCGATCAGGCCGCCCAAAGGCAGCGAGCCCGTGTCGCCCATGAACACCTGGGCCGGATGGCAGTTGTACCAGAGAAAGCCCAGGCACGATCCCATGATGGCCCCGCACAGAATGGCCAGTTCGCCCGTGTCCGGAATATGCGGAAACAAAAGACGATGCGCCTGCGCGGGATCGCCGCCCATGGCCGAGAGAACCATGAACACGAAACTGCACAAGGCCATGCAGCCGGCGGCCAGACCGTCCATGCCGTCAGTGAGGTTAACCGCGTTGGACGTCCCGGCAGTCACCAGGACGGTGAGAATCAAAAACGCCGGAATGCCTAGCAGGATACCCGGTTTGTAAAAGGGCACGACCAGGATGCGGAACGAGGGCAGCGCTTCGGACGCCCCGCGCAGCATCGCCATGTTCGAATTCTCCTGCCCGTAGCGATACACGAAGATGCCCAGGAGCACGCCGAGGCCGATTTGAAAGAGCAGCTTTTCGTAGCTCTTCAGCCCGTCGCGGGTGCCGCTGCGGCGGGCCACCGTGAGCTTGAGCCAGTCGTCGATGCCGCCGAGCACGGTCAGCCAGACCATGCAGAACAGCCCCAAGCGGATGTAGTAGTTCCGCAGATCACTCAGCAGGAGCACGCAGATGGCGATGGCCGAGATGATCATGATCCCGCCCATGGTCGGCGTGTTCTTCTTGTCGCGGAGGAACTCGTTGAGCCGGCTGTGGTCGAAGTCGGCGTTGTCCCCGATCTTTCGCATCGCCAGCTGGCGAATGACCTTGGGACCGATGAACCACACGATGGCGAAGCCCAGGAGAATCGCGCAGGTCCCTCGAAACAGAGGATCCTTGTACGCGTAGGGGCCTTCGGGCCAATCACGCCACCATTCGTAAAGCAGGTAAAGCACGCTGCACTGATCCGATCATAAATCCACGCGAGGTGGAGGACATCCTTGTTTCCACCGGCTTACCGCGACGGCGAGGCAAGGCGGCCCGTCGCCGGGCCGGAACGCTCGGAGTCCCGGTGAGCCACTTGCCGCGACGCGCTGCCGCGCGAGCCGCGCGTTTCCGCCCAGCCGCGAATCTGTTCCGCGAGTTTCTCCAGCCCCAGGGCCCGCGACCCCTTGATCAGGATGGTGTCGTCGGGCCGCAGGTACGACGTCAGGCGCTTGCGGGCCGTTTCGGTCGTGCCGAACGCGTGTGTTTCGATCGCCCCGCCGCTGGCCTGCTTGACGGTCTGGGCGACCAGCTTGGCCCGCTGGCCCACCGCCACCACCATCTGCACGCCCGCGTGGGCGATCTTTTCGGCGGCCTCGCGGTGAAGCCGCTCGGACTCGCTGCCCAGCTCGCGCATGTCGCCCACAATCAGGACGCGTCGTCGGGGAGCCTTCATGTCCTGCAGCACGTCCACGGCAGCAGCGAGCGAAGCCGGGTTGGCGTTGTAAGCGTCGTTGATGAGCGTCAACCGCCCCACCCGCAGCGTCTCCAACCGCATGGGCGGCAGCGTGAACGTCGCCAGCCGAGCGGCAATTTCCTCGTGGTCCATCCCGAACCGCCGAGCCACCGCAATGGCGGCCAGGGCATTGGACACGTTGTGCCGCCCGGGCACAGCCAGGCAATACTGGAACCGGTCGTTGATGGTGAACTCGACCGAACCGGTCAACTGGCCATCCGCTCCCGGACTGACCTTCGGCGCGTACGCGGTGAGCCGCAAGTCGGCGTCCGGATTGCGTCCGAACGTCACCTTCTTGATCTTGTTGAACGCACGGTCGCGCTTAAGCCCCGCGGCAACCGCTTCACAGTCGTGATTGAGAATCGCACAACCACCCGGACGCAGGAACTTGAGCAGCGACAGCTTCTCATCGGCGATCTTCTCCAGCGAGCCGAGGCCTTCGAGATGGGCTTCGGACACGCCGGTAATCACCGCGACCTCCGGCTCGATCAGGCGAGCCAGTTCGGCGATCTCACCGGGCGCGTTGGTGCCGACTTCACAGATGACGAACTCATCGGACGGCTCGACCGACAACAGCGTCAACGGCACACCGATGTTGTTGTTGAAGCTCTTGATCGACGCTCGGCCCTTCCATCGCTCGGACAGCAGATGGGCGATCATGGACTTGGTGGTAGTCTTGCCGTTGCTGCCCGTGACTGCGACGACGGTGACCGCTTCGAGCAGACGCAGTCGGCAGTACCGCCCGAGCCGTCCCAGCGCAGTGATCGTGTCGTCCACGCGGATGAGGATGGCGTCCGGCGGGATCTTCGCCGCCTCCGGCGTCTCCATGAGCGGTGAGGCCCACTGAAAGTCGTGCCGCACGATGGCCGCCATCGCGCCGGACGCGAACGCCTCACCGATGAACTGGTGACCGTCGAATCGCTCGCCGCGGATGGCAAAGAACAGATCGCCCGGCTTGACGTCGCGTGAGTCCGTCGTCACCCGGGTGACGCTGCCCGGCAGGGTCGAGCGATCGCACGTGCCCTCCGTGGCGGATACAACTTCTTCGAGCGTTAAAGGCTTCATGCCGACAGTGCTCTCTTTCTCTGCTCCCGAACCCCGCCCTCAGCCCTCGAGCCTCAGGCCTCAAGCCTCAAGTCTCAAGCCTTTCCCCGCAGACACTCGGCCGCAATTGCAGCGTCATCGAAGGGGAACTTCTCGCTGCCGATCTGCTGATACGTTTCATGCCCCTTGCCCGCCAGGAGCACGATGTCGCCGGGCCGAGCCATCTCGATGGCGATGGCAATGGCCTTGCGACGATCGGGCTCGACCTGCACGCGCGGCAGATCCGCCGCGGCAAAGCCGGCCATCGCGTCGTGGATGATCTGCATGGGATCTTCCGAACGCGGATTGTCGCTGGTCAGCAAAATACGATCGGCCCACTGGGCCACGGCGCGGGCCATGCGCGGGCGCTTCGTGCGATCGCGGTCGCCGCCACAGCCGAACAACACGATGAGCCGGCCTCGATTGGCATACGGCCGCAGCGCGGACAGCACGTTCACCAGTGCATCATCGGTGTGAGCGTAATCGACGAACACCGAAAAACCGCCTCGGCCGTTTCGTTCCTCGGGCACCGGCACTCGCTGCAATCGACCGGGCACGAAGGTCACCGACTCCAAGCCGTGCAGAATGGTCTCGAGCGGCAAGCTTAGCCCGAGCCCGGCCGACGCCGCAGCGAGGCAATTCTGCACGTTGTGATTGCCGATGAGCGGCGTGAAGAACTCGAGTGTCTGTTCGCGATCCGGCAAAGGTCCGCGATTCGCCGCGTTGCCCGGCCGCACCTGCAATTCGAAGCGCGTCCCGGCCGCCGACTGCTCGATGATGCGAGCGGACACTTCGCAGGCCGACGGCGTCGAACCGCGCGTCTTTTCGCCCGGGCCGCCCACGATGCCGTACCGCACCACGGCGGCCCGGCAATCGGCCAGAATCCGGGACGAAGCCGGATCATCACGGTTCACCGCGGCTACCGCGTCGCGTGCCAGACCATCGAACAGGCGCTTCTTGGCCCGCAGATACGAGTCCATGTTGCCGTGATAATCGAGATGATCGCCGGTGAGGTTGCTGAACACGCCGACGGCAAAGTGCAATCCGTCGCACCGCCCCTGGTCGAGAGCGTGGCTGGACACTTCCATCACCGCATGCGTGGCGCCCGCCTGGTAAGCCTCGGCCAGATAGGCCGCCAGATCGACGGCCGGCGGCGTGGTCATCGATGCTTCGATCCGGCGCGAAAGCAAGTCATATTGGACGGTGCCCAGCAGCGCCGTGGGACAATTGGCCGCCCGAAGAATGGCCTGCGTGAGGTAACAGAACGTGCTCTTGCCGTTGGTGCCGGTGATCCCGACCAGTTGTAACCGTTTGTTCCGCAGTACTGCGTCCAGTCCGTTCAACGCGCAAGCCAGCCGCCCTGCCACGCCCCGTGCGGACGCGACCTGCAGTACGGCCACGTTCTCCGGCACGCTCACCGGCTGTTCGCAAACGATGGCGGCTGCGCCGGCGCTCACGGCGGAGGCCACGAACTGATGCCCGTCAACTTTGGTGCCTCGCACAGCCACGAAGCACGCGCCCGGGCCGGCCTGCCGGGAGTCTTCCACAATGCGAGTGACCAGCGGATCCGTCGCTCCCTGCCAACGATCGATGAGCCCGGCCTGGCGAACCAGGCGGCTCCACTGGACTGCATCACCTTGCGCGATCATGAAACCCCATCCTTCACGCGGGCGCCGGCCGCTCGCCGACGGATGCTATGTTACACCCAAACCCGGCCGCGTCCATGCCGGCCCCGGCACGCCCTGACGAATGCCTGTGAGTTTTGCGGCACGCACGCGCGGTGAGCACGCCGAGAAGTCTGGGCGAATGCCTCGCCACATCGGTGAACGCTTGCGGCCTCGCTCAATCGCCGCTCGTCAGCACCACCTCGGCGCCGTCCGAACCAGTCGGCGGATCGTGCGGAACGTTGAGATAATTGAGCGTGAACTCGAGCACTTCCCGGACACCCGGCAGCGCCACCTGCGAGCCGTAATAGCTGTTCTTCTTGGGATGACGAACCATGATCAGCACCACGACCGCCGGATCGCGGGCCGGTGCAGCGCCGATGAAGCTGGCCAGATACGCCCCCGGCTCGTAGCCGCGGCGTCCCTGGTTGATTCGCGGAATCTGAGCCGTCCCCGTCTTGCCCAGGGCCTGCCAGTGTGAGAGCTTGCAGGCTCGACCCGTGCCCGACGTAACCACGGTTGTGAGGATTTCCGTCATCTCGCGAGCGATGGCCGGATCGAGAACCCGGCGTCGCTCCTGCGGTTCCGTGTAGTCCTCGAGGATTTCTCCGTCGTCGCCGACGATCGCAGCCACCACGCGCGGCTTCAGGAGTTTACCCCCGTTGACGATGGCGCTGAAGGCGGTCACCAGCTGGATCGGCGTGACGGCGATTTCCTGACCCATGGGGACCGACAACGTCGAACCGCTCGTCCAGCGCCGAAGGGGAAGCATCAATCCCCGATCTTCTCCCGCCAGGTCGATACCGGTCTTCTCGCCAAAACCGAACTCGTGCAGGATGTGATAAATCCGCGGGTTGGTCATCCGCTGCCCCAGAATGGCCATGCCGATGTTGCTCGACATGGCCATGACTTGTTCCACCGTGAGGGAGCCGTGCGGATGCGAATCCCGCAAGATGCGCTTGCCCACTTGATACGCGCCGTTGTGGCAGTAGATGACCTCCGTTCGCTTGGCCACGCCGTCGGTCAGCGCGCCGGCCATGGTGTAAGGCTTGAACACGCTGCCCGGCTCGACGGGATCGGTCAAGATACGGTTGCGCCGAATCTCGGGGCTGATGTTGCCCGGATTGGCGGGATCGAACGTGGGGTAGTTGGCCATGGCCAGGACTTCGCCCGTCTTGGGGTTCATCACGATGCCCAGGGCCGACGTGGCGTTGTGGTACGTGACCCGCTCGGCCAACTGTTCCTCGAGCTTTTCCTGGATGGCAGTGTCGATGGTGAGGACCACGTGCAAGCCGTTCTGGGGCGGCTCGTACGAGTTGGGCTCCTGGAACAGGGCTCGCCGGTGCACGTCGCAGAATACGACCCTCCTGCCCGGCTTGGCTTCAAGCTTGGAGTCGAACGCCAGCTCGACGCCTTCCAGCCCCTTGCCGTCCTTTCCCACGTAGCCGAGTACGTGAGCGGCCAGGTTGCCCATGGGATACGTGCGAGTCGGTTCGCGCTGGACCTGCACGCCGCGCAGCCGCAGCTTGGCCAGCTCGCTCCTGAGATCGTCCTTCACCCGGCAAAGCACGACGTAAGCGGGCGACGTCGGGCGGGCAAGCTTTTCGCGAATGTCCTTCGCCGGCAGGCCCAGCACGGGAGCCAGCAGTTCCGCCGCCTCGTTGTGATCGGGAATCAGCCGTGGATCGGCAAAGACGCAGTATTCATCCCGCGTGCCGGCCAGAACGCGAAACCGCCGGTCGAGGATGACGCCGCGGGCTCCAGGAATGGTGATGACCTGAGTCTGCCGGCGATACGACCAATCACGCAGCGACTCCGCCATGGTCGTGTTGATGTACACCAGCCGCCCGATCAGCCCCACCAGGCACAGACACAACAGCACGATCAACGCCTGCCCGACCCGCGCGCGCTGACCCGTGGTGACCATCCGCATCCCCTTGACTACTCAGTCCATCTGAATCTCTGCCCGCCCCGGCGGCAGCATACCTTTCGTGCGACGTGTCCCCCTGATCTGCGACAGTCGGATCTCGGCGGATCTCACCGCCTCTTGGTGGCGGTCTTCGATTCGCCGGACTTACGGACGGGAGCCGGCTCCGTCACGGGCCGCAACTGGGTCGAGCGCTCGCGAATCGACGGCGGAGCCCGCAATGTCCACAGCGTCATTTCCTGGGCCCGGATCTGCCGCTGGGCTTCGGCTTCCTCGAACTGCAGTTCCTGGATCCGTCGCAGCACCCGCGCTTCTTCCACGCGGATCGCGACCACCGCGATCCCGATCGCCGCCAACCCCACCAGCAGCACCAGCATCCGCGGGATGGTCATGCCGAGGGCCTGCCCTTTCCGGAGGAACTCGAGATCGGCTTGCGCGGCAGCTTGATCTTATCGCCCGGCTTCATCTTCTGGGGGTCGATATTCGCGTTGAGCTTCTTGATCTCCTGCCAGTACTGCGAGGATCCCAGTTCCCTGCGCGAGATCGAACCCAGCGTGTCGTTCGGCTTGATTTCGTACCAGCGGTACAGCTGGTCGTCCTTGTCGCTCTTGTCGCCCTTGTCGGCCTTCTTGTTGTCGCTGCTCTTGGCGCTGCTGGCCGACTTGGACGGTTTCTCGTTTTCCTTGTCGGTGGACTTGGCGCTCTTGGTTTCCGCGTCCGTGCTCGGCCGCACGGGCACCAGGCCCGACAGGCTCAAACGAGGAATCGATTCTTCCGCCTTGGCGGCCGCCGTCTTCTTGGCCGCGGCCGTTTCAGCGCTTCGCTTGCTCGTTTCCGCGGTCTTGGCCGTCGAGGCCGAGGTGGCAGCGGTGTCTTTCTGCGACGAACCAGCCGCGGTGCCCTTCCGCTGGTCGTTCATGAACTGTTCCATGCTGACCGGCTGGCCGGCCAACCGCACGTGAACCCGTTCAAACATCTCGGGCGGCAGATCCGGAATCAACAGCTTCTGGCCCTGCCGGATCGTGTCGGCGTCCTTGATCCGCCCCTCGTTCGACTTGGCCAGGAAGTCCACAAGACGCTTGTCGCTGCTCTGATAATGCTTCTGGGCGATGCGAACCAGACTATCGCCACTCTGGACTTCGTACTCTCGCGGTGCGCCAGGCGGCGGGGCCACTTTGCCCGTCCCCGTGTCTTTGCTGGCGATAGCCGTCACACTCGGGGCCGGCGGATCGCTCTGGGTGGGCGGTGCGATATGCGGCGTCGGCTCAGGCTGCGGCAGTTCGGGGGCTGTACGATGCACGCCTACGAACGGCAACGGGGAACCAATGTCGGTATCTCCCCGCATGGAATCGGCGCTGGCCACCGACATGCCGGGATTGAGAATAGCCGGGGCAGGAAGGTCCGGCAGGTCCTCCGACCTGACAATGCGATCTTCCAGATAACTCTCCAGCGGCTCGGACTCCGGACTCGATCCGACCGGCCGCGGTTGGGCGGGCGCGGCAATCTCAGGCTGGGCGATGTCGCCACGAATTTCGCCGCTCAACACGGACTTGTTGGCTGGTGTGCTCTGGACGAGGCTCGGGGTCAGACTGTCGCCCGGCGGCGGAACGCTGCCGGTGTGCGACAGGAGAACCGCGAAGACGACGATGAACCCCAGCCCGACAAGCAGCCCGATCTTGGTTTCTCGGGTCATCTGAACCTCCGTGTTCGGCCCTTCACTCCGTTGCCGCCACTGATTGCAGGACTGCGACAGGTTGGGGCCGCTCTCTGCACTGCCGGCCAACCGGCGGAATCAGTCCGTTCCGCAATCCAATCCGCTTCACCTCGCCGAAGCTGCCGACCTGTACATGACATTATGACGTCACAACAGAAGCTTCGGATCGATCCGCGATCCTCTAGATCCCGACGTCCGTCCGCCGGGCCACCCGCAACTTGGCGCTGCGGGACCGCGGGTTCCGCTGCATTTCCTCGCTCGAGGGGCGGATCGGCTTTTTGGTTGCTATTTCATACAGCGCCGCCCGCTTGCGATCAAGGAAATCCTGTTTGACGACGCGGTCCTCACCGCTGTGGAACGCGATCACGCCGATTCGCCCTCCCGGGGCGAGACGCCGCGGGGCAGCCTCCAGCAGCGCGGCCAGGTTTCCCATCTCGTCGTTGACCGCCATTCGCAACGCCAGGAACGTCCGCGTGGCCGGGTGAATCTTCTCGCGCCGCGACTCCGGGGACGAGCCGACGGCCGAGCAGACGATCCGGACCAACTGCTGCGTGGTGCGAATCCGCCCGTTCCGCCGCACCTCGCAGATGCGCTTCGCGATGCGCCGGCTGAACCGCTCCTGGCTGTTGAAAAAGATCAGGTCCGACAGTTCGTTCTCGCTCAGGGCGTTGACCAGATCGGAGGCGGTTTCTTCCAGCCGGTCGTCCAACCGCATGTCCAGCGGGCCGTCCTCGGTAAACGTCAGACCCCGCGTCGGGTCCAGCAACTGGTCGGTGCTCACGCCGAGGTCGGCGAAAATCACATCCACCCGGGCCAGCCCCAGGGAGTCCAAAACGGTTTCCAGCTCGCGAAAATTGGCCCGGATCAGATCGATATGAGGCCGGGCGTAGGCCCCGTCGAACAATCGCGCCCGCGCCCGTTCGAGATTGCCCGGATCGACGTCGAGGCCGATCAGCCGGCCGCTTTCGCCGATCGCCTGTGCGAACAACCGCGCATGCCCGCCGTGGCCGACCGTCGCATCGACCACGACCTCGCCGGGCCGGGGCGCCACGAACTCCATGACCTCCCCGCACAAGACCGGCTCGTGCGCGATTGTTCGCCCATCCATCGCGGGACCTCGCAGCGGCTGGCGTACCGCATATTCTACGCATGCCGGCCCGGGCCCGGTCCGCTCCCGCGGAACCGTCCCGCGCTGACGAGGCCCGATCCGCCTCACGGCAGGCGGCGTCAAAAAAAGGGGCGCGTGCGGCGTCCGTGCCGACGCGATGTCCCCTGATTTCCAGGACAGGCCTCCGTGCCGTCACGCATGCCGTCACCCGGCCGCCGGGACGACGGACTCGCCCGCGTCGTCGAGTCCATCCTTCGTCAACAGCGTTGCGCTTGCGCGCTCCTGATGAGGCAGGCTTCGAGCCATCCGTTGCTCGTGACGCCTGGAAATGAATCAGCCCGGCGACTCCGTTCGCTTCAGCTGCTGAATCCGCTCGGGCCTTGCCGGCAGGTCCGCCGCCGCGCCACGACGAAGAACCTGCCCGCCTGCTTTCCCCCGTGCTTCCACTGGCTGCGGCACCCCGGTCACGTCCCGTGCCGGATGTCGCGTCGCCCTTTCAACGTCCGTTTGATCCCGTCCTACTCTCTATCCGGCTGACAGCTGATTGCTGACAGCTGTAGCTAATAACCCATTCACCCGCCTCGCTGGGCCTGCTGTTGCGCTCGTCGCAAGAGATCTTGATAACGTTGCTGGTTAGCCGCCATGAACGCTTCGTGATCCTTGCGGTTCCACAGCACCAGGTGATCTCGTGCCCCGGTCAACGTGACCGGTCCGGAGATCCCCGCGAAATCGAGTAGCCGTTGCGGTAGCACCACCCGACCTTGGCGATCCACGTCCAGGATGGCCGCCATTGAGTAGAACAGGTCCTCGAAATCCTCTTTTTCCTGAGCGGGCGGCAACGACGCGTGGTACTGCTCGGAGTACGCCTCGTAGTACCGGTCACCATACAGGCTTAGCGTGCCGCGCCGACTTCCCGGGACCAGATAGAAGCGGGTGCCGTCCTTTTCGGGGTCCATGGCCGACCGAATGCTCGCCGGAATCGACAAGCGATTCTTGCTGTCGATCGTCAGCTCGTAGGTTCCGGTGAAGAGCATGTGACCTCAGATCTGTCCGGACCACGCTTCCTCCCTTTTTTCCCACTTCGTGGGATTTCATACCACATTCCCCCACCCGGTTCAAGTAGTTTCCGCACAAAAAGATTGAGACGGCAAGATTTGCGCTCGTCGCTTTTTCGTCACCCCAACTTGTTGGGGGTTTTCCCGCGACATACCCAAGAAGGTTGGTATACTGTTCGGCTCTGATCGCGCACGATCCAGACTGGCCCTGTTCACTGCATGTGGTTTTCGTCAGGAGGAACGATGGCCGCAGCCGGAGCATGCCGACGGGTTCTGATTGTCGATGATGATCAGGCGTTCACCCACCTCGTCCAAACCTGTCTGGAAGAGGCCCACTTCACGACCACCATCACCACCACGGGCGCGCGAGCGATCGAGCACATCGTCACGCAAGGAACGGATCTGATGCTCCTGGATTTCCGGCTGTCCGACATGGACGCCAACCAGGTGCTGGATGCGCTGGATCGGCGAGGCTGCCGCGTCCCGTTTCTCGTCGTCACCGGCCGCAGCGACTGCGCACTGGCCGCCCAGTTGATCAAACGAGGTGCCTGCGATTACCTCTTGAAAGAACCCTGCCTCACCGAACTGTTGCCATCCGTCGTCGAGCAGGCTTTCGCGCAGGTGGACCGGGACCGCCGGCTCGCCGACGCGGAGCGCCGCATCCACGAACAGCATCGGCTCCTCCAGGCCGTGCTCGAAGCCCTCCCGCATCCGCTCTGCGTGATCGATGCCGTCAACCACGACGTCAAACTGATGAACCGATCGGCACGGATGTCGGCCCGCCATCCTCTCTCGCTCAACTCCAGCAGCCGCGGAAGCGAAGACCCGAACTGGCTGGCCGGCGACTCGCCCATCGCCGAAGTGCTCAGGACCCGAAGCAGTTTGGCGTTCGAACACGTGGAGTATGACGGCCACGAGCAGGCCAGCGTGCACGAGATTTACCTCTACCCTGTGCTGCGGGCATCGGGGGAAGTCCACGAGGTGGTCGAGTACAGTCTGGACGTGACCAGCCGAAAGCGCGCCGAACAGGCCTTGCGGCAAAGCGAGGCCTGCCTGCGTCAGGCCGTCGAATCGCTCCCGTTCATCCTGGTCTCCCGCGAAGTCCCCAGCCGCCGGCTCACGCTCATGATGGGCGCGGTACGCGAGATCATCGGGTATGAGCCTCACCAATTCCAGGAAGATGTGGACCTGCTGATGAAGATGATCGACCCACAGGATGTGGAGTCGGTCATAGCCGCCGCCAAGCACAGCATCGCCAACCGCGAGACGTTCGATCTCGAGTTTCGCGTTCGACACGGAATCACCGGCCGCACGGTGTGGCTGCGGGCCCAGGGAGCGCCGATTTACGACGAGGAAGGCAATTTGTTGCGGGTTGATTCGATTCTCGTCGATATCACGCGCGAAAAAGAATTGGCCCGCGAGCGGGAGGAGCTCGACAACCGTCTGCAACAAGCCCACCGGCTCGAAAGCCTCGGCGTGCTGGCCGGCGGGATCGCTCATGACTTCAGTAATCTGCTGACCATCATCAACGGCAACGTGCAGTTTCTGCGGGAGTCGATGACCGCCGATCCCGTCCAGGCCAAAGCCCTCGCCGACATCGAGGCCGCCGCCCGCAGTGCCGGAGATATGACCCGGTCGCTGCAGGCGTTCAGCCGTCCCAGCAAACCGCACATCGTCCACCTCGACGCCAACACGATGATTCACGAGGTGTATCGGTTCCTCCGCCGGCTCATGCCCGTGCGCGTGGACTTCCAGTTCTTTCCCGCTCCGAAAGCCTGCCTGGTGGCGGCGGACCCGGCGCAGATGCAGCAGGTGCTCATCAATTTGTGCATCAACGCCCGCGACGCTATTAAAGGCACTGGCCGCGTGATCTTGCGTACGCGGCAGATCACTTCCAGCGAACTGCCCACCCGATTGCGATTCGAAGCCGACAACCGCGAGTACGTCGAAATCTCCGTGCGCGACTCCGGTTGCGGCATGGACGAGCAGACGCTCCGACACGTGTTCGATCCGTTCTTCACCACCAAGGCCAAGGACCAGGGCACCGGCCTGGGATTGGCGATCACGTACAAGATCATTCGGGCTCACGGCGGGATGGTGGACGTGGTGAGCGAACCCGGACAGGGAACCGAATTCCGGGTCTATTTGCCTGCCGCCGCTCCTGCCCCGGAAAGCACTGCTCCGGCCACGCGGCCGCCCCGTGGCACCGAACGTGTGCTCGTGGTTGATGACGAACCCATGATCGCCAGCCTGGTCAAGACGCTGCTGGAAGGCAACGGTTGCCGGGTCGCGGTCGCCCATCGCCCGGAACAAGCGATCGCTCTGGCCCGCGACTCCACGGAGCCGATCGAACTGGCGGTCATCGATTACGAGTTGCCGGGCATGAGCGGCGACAAGTGCCTTCTCGAGTTGCGCAACCGGTGGCCCGATCTGAAAGCCATCCTAATCACTGGATACGAGATCGATCCGGCCGAGCTGAACCTGTTCGACGTGCGCATCCTGCAGAAGCCGTTCTCGTCGCAGTCCATCACGCAGGCCGTTCGCACCGCTCTCGACGGCACGGCGTAACCCGCCGCCGTCCGCGCGACGGCGTGTGGGGATCACCATAAAGGCTCAGAGGCGCAGAGAAGCCAGCTTTGCCAGAAAGAGCCGCCAACAATGAATGTCCGGCTCACGGCTGATAGCTGATAGCTGAGAGTTGAGAACTGACAGCTGATTCAAGGCTCGACGAGCCCTTCCCGAATGGCGTACCGGGCCAGTTCCACGCGGTCGTGAATATCCAGCTTGGACATGAGCGAGGCTTTCTGCTTGTCGGCGGTCTTGTAGCTGATGCCCAGAATGGCGGCGGCGTCCTTCAGGCTGACGCCGCGAGCCAGCACCCGCAGAAGCTCGCGCTCGCGCGGGCTGAGCATGCTCAAGCGGCTCCGCGGAGGATTCTCCAGCCGAATCTCGTCGCCCTTGATCACTAGCCGATTCATCACCTCAGGCGAGAAATGAATCCGCCCCGAAGCCACACTCCGCACCGCTTCGGCCAGCGAGGCCAATCCCTCGTGCTTGGTCACGAAGCCGTTGGCCTTGACGCGCAACGCCTGTTCCAGATGCTCGTCGTGTTCGTACGCCGTCACGAGGATGAACTTGGTCTGCGGTGCCCGCGACCGAATGATCTGGATGGCATCGAAGCAACTGATGCCCGGCATGTCGATGTCCATGAGCACCAAGTCGGGCCGAGTCTCGATCGCCTTGGTGATCGCATCGTCGGCGTCCTCAGCCACTCCGACGATCTGGAAGTCGGGCTCGCGCGAAAGACTTCCACTGACACTATCACGAACCAAGCCATGATCGTCAACGACGAGAATACGAATCGGGCGGTCCAGAGTCTGGGCGGGCGAGGTCATGCTCATGGTCTCCTCCTCACACGGCAATGGATAGCCGACATGGATGGGATCGTGCATGAACGATACCGTGTGGTTTTATATCGGGCATTTGCCTGGCAGACAAGCAACGAAAGGTAATTGAGGTGAATACCCTGGCTTCAAAAATCCTGCCCGAGAACATTTTTATATAAGCATTCCCAACGATGACACCACACACTCAGCTCCGCGTGGTGTGTCACCCATTCGCGCGCGCGTTCGCCGAATCGTTTGGCCTGTTGGCGATCGCACAAAATGGTTTCGATTGCCTCGGCGATCGCGTCAGGACAACGCGGCTCGACCAGCAGACCGGTCTGGCCCGAGCGGATCAGATCGCGGCATCCGGCCACGTTCGTCGCCACAATCGGCAGCCCGGCAGCCATCGCCTCCAGTAGCGAGTTAGGCAGCCCTTCCGTCCGCGAACAGAACACGAACGCGTCGGCAGTGCGCAGCAGGCTGGGCACATCCTGCCGCTGACCCAAGAGTCGCACGCGATCGTCGAGGCCCGAGGATCGAATAATCTGCTCGACCACCGGCCGGTACGAACCGTCTCCGCACAACAGGAATTGAAACCGCCGGCGCGATCGGAGTCGGCGCATCGCTTCGAGCATCTCCTCGAACCCTTTGACGGGGTCGAGCCGGCCCGTCCACAGCAGCAGACTCTCATCCGGTGCCACACCAAGCGCTGCCCGATCCAGCGGCGGTGCCGCCGCGATCGCCTGCGCATCGACGGCACCCCACTCGCACCGCAGCCGGGACCAGGGGATGCCGGCCCGCCGGTGCAAATGCTCGAGCACCGATGGCGAGTTGCCCACCTCAAATCGGCACAGCCGACAGGTGAGGCCGTCCACAGGCAAATGCCACGCTCGTTCGACCTCCACCGTTTGGATCTCGTTGATGATTCGCCGCGGCGGGATACCGGCCAGCGGTGCGATGAAGCGTGAAGCTATATTGGCGTGAAACAGCAGAGCATGCAGGATGTCAGGCGGGTCGGCGACCAGCAGTTGCCACAGCCGCCACAGAGCACCGATATTCCAGACAGACCGCGCGCCGCAACCCAACACCGGGATGCCGGCCTCGCGTAATCGCTCGCCGACAGGACCCACCTCGGCCAGACAAATCACACGGATTGCAAACGTTTCCCGCGACAGGCGGGTGGCCAGGCGGTACAGGTGCAGCGGCACGCCGCCGACCTCAAGGTCCGTGATCAGGTACGTGAGTTTGATCCGTCTGTTCACGGACTGCTTCCCGTGCGTGAATGATCCCGTGCGTGAATGAACAGCCGACGAGCCGGACGCATCGGCGAGCGGTCACACTGTTTGTGCCTGACGCCCCTCGCCCGAACGATCCGAACCGGACCGCGACGCGACCTTACCGCCCGTTCTGGATGACCGCCCGCACGTTCCCGCCGTGCCGGGCCAGGAGTTCCTCGGCCTCTTCGCGGCTCACGCCGCACAATTGCATGACAATTCCGGTCTTCACGCGGCCGTTGGCTGCATGTAGCAGTTCGAGACCTTTCTCGCGATCCACGCCCGTAATGCGCGAGATGATCCGGCCGCCACGATCGATCAGCTTGCGATTGGAATACGCGTTGACGTCCACCATGAGGTTCTCGTAGACCTTGCCGATTTGAACCATGGCGATGGTGGTGACCATGTTCAGCACCAGCTTGGTGGCCGTGCCCGCTTTCATGCGGGTCGAGCCGGTGATCACCTCCGGGCCCGTCAACACGCGAATGGAGACGTCGGCCTGGTCGGGAAACTGTTCGAACGGCACGCAGGCGAAGAAGACCGTCTTGGCCCCATGCTCTTTGGCGTAACGAATGGCACCGTGTACGAAGGGCGTGCTGCCACCCGTGGCGATGCCGAAGACCACGTCGTTAGGCCCGACCTTCTTCTCGGCCATGGCATCGGCCCCGCCCTGCTCGCTGTCTTCCGCCCCTTCGACCGCCTTGAACATGGCCCCCATGCCGCCAGCGATGACACCCTGGACCATCTCGGGCGGCGTCAAGTAGGTCGGCGGGCACTCGGAGGCATCCACCACGCCCAGCCGTCCGCTGGTCCCCGCCCCCACGTAGATCAGACGGCCGCCCGCCCGGAACGCCGCCACCACCAGCTCGATGGCGGCCACGATGGCCGGCTTCGCCGCCGCCACCGCCGCCGGAACCGTTGCATCCTCGCTGTTGATCAGGTCGAAGCTCTCAGCCACGGACATCTGATCGATGTTCATCGATCGCTCGTTCCGCAGCTCGGTCATGAAGTGTCCGCGATCCTGCATAGCCATCTCCTGGCGGATTGCTGCCGCCGACCGGCAGACGGTGCGGATTCAGGTCCGAACCCGCACCTTTGCGGTAGCCAAGTCGCTTCACGACAATAGCTTGCGTTCGTCCAGCCGCCGGCGTCGCGCCTGCCTGGGTATTACATAATACCCGCCATAATCTACCGGCAGCGCCTTTGAATGTCGATGCGCCCGGCGGCCCGCGCGACGCCACATCCCATCCGTCCCAGGCCGTCCCTTCCCCGGCAATCGCGGCCCCGATTTCTCTGGGCGCGGGCAGCGCCAAGATGTAGAATCGTCTTAACTAAATCCTTTTTTCCAGCCGTTCTACGGCGGACGGGGTGACGGCCGCCTCCGGCTGATTCAAGGGGGAAGCACGATGAGGATTTCGGCCACTACGGCGACAATACTGCTGTGCTTCATGGCCACCGGCAGCAGCGATGCCGCCAGCGAGGTCCAGGGACGACTCACCTCCGACGGATGCACCGGCCGAAGCGTCGTCTCGCACGGCTGGGGCGAGGAGATCATCTACATGACGCCCCTGCCCGCGGGTGCCGCCGGCGGCGGCTGCACCACGCTGGTCAACCCGAACGGCTGGTACGCCATCCGGGGCAATTTCCCGGCCGGCGACTATCTCATGTCCACGTTCGCCATCGACCGGGCTCCGGCCTTTGCCGTCTCCCGTGTAACCTTGCCCGGGGGAAGCGGTATCGTCGAAGGAGTGGAACTGCGAACGCCCGCCCATTATTCCGTGGCTTACAATCAGCACTTCGACGAATGGGGACCTTCGCCGTGGATCTGGGGCAGTGACATGTACCAGACATTCAAGGCCACCTCCCCGAACATCACGCGTCTGGTCACCAAACTGGCGGGAAAATCGGGCGACCACTATTGGCTGAGGCTCAATTTCGCGATCTACCGACCCAACGACGGTCCCCCCTCAACCTGGCAACTGGTGTCGCCCATCCGTAGCTATTACTTCGGAGGCGGCGTCGATCCCATCATCGTCTATGGCTGGGTCCCGTATCGTAGCAACGAAGTGAATTTGATCGTCGGCCAGACGTACGCGCTTCGACTCTGGGTGGCACCCGGCTCGCAATCCACCAGCTTCGCCGTGGTCGCCCGACCGGACAAGGGCAACGGTTACGCCGACGGACACCTCTATGTCGATGGTGTCGCTCGGCCTGACCTGGACGCTTACGCCTACATCAGCGGCGGCGAGCCAGGCACGGTCACCAACCATATTCCGATCAGCAAGCTCGAATTCACTTCAATGGCCGGTTGGGCCACGCGTTTCGGCCAGACGTTTACTGCCACCGGCAGCAGCTTGGCCGGGGCCTGCATCGTCTACACCACCGGCCAGCCCGACACCCCCTCGTTGCCGATCGAGTTTCGGCTCTACGACCGGCCGGGCGGAACGCAGATCGGCCCGACCCGCAAGATCAACGGTGTCCATGGATTCTTCCAGGGGCGGGCTTCCGTGGCCTGGGTCCGCGGCGAAGCCCCGCTCGTGCCCGGCCAGCAGTACTATCTGGAATGGACACCACCTGCGAGTGGTTGCGCCACCTGGTTCACCGAGGAGGCGTTGCCAGGCACGGGTTACGTCAACGGCGTGGCTCAGTCGCAGGATCTCATGATGGCCATCGCCGAGTACAAGCCGGAAGCGCCGGAGATCGTCCTGAGCACGTCCCGAATCGAGTTGAGCGTGCTGCAGAACAGTGCCCCCGTGACACGGACGTTCACGGTGACCAACGTCGGGGCCGGGACGCTGTCGTACCAGATCACCGACGACCGCGACTGGATGAGCGTCTCGCCCGAGGACGGCACCAGCACGACCGAAGCCGACACCATCACCGTGACGTTCACACCGACCGGCCTGCCCATCGGCACCTACACCGGCGTCATCACCGTCGCCGACCCGCAGGCTATTAACAGTCCCCAAAACGTGACCGTCGAAATGATCGTGCGAAAGTACCCCGGCGACATGGATGGGGACATCGATGTGGACCAGGAAGACTGGGGATGGTTCCAACGCTGCTTGACAGGAGCGGGCATCGCCCAAACCGCACTGGACTGCGCGGACGCCCGTCTGGACTTCGATGATGACGTGGACGACCAGGACGCGAGCATCTTCGTGAGCTGCATGGGCGGGCCCGATCGCCCCATCCCCGCGGGCTGTCCGACCGGCGAATAGGCACCCCCACTTGCCGATCGACCTCACCCGTCGATCGGCTTGCCACAATGGGGGCACGTGCGTTTGGCCCGCTTCTTCTCGTGTAGTTGCTCGACGAAGCCGGAGCCCAGGATACCGGCCGGCACGGCAAACAGGCCGATGCCCAGCACCGCCACGGCTGCGCCGATGACCCGGCCCAACACAGTCTCCGGGTACATGTCGCCGTAACCCACCGTGGTCAGTGTCGCCACGCCCCACCACATGACTGCGGGGATGCTCGAGAAGGTTTCGGGCTGACGATCCCGCTCGACGTAGTAGATGAGAGTCGAAGCTACCACGAGCAACACGAGACCGGCCAGCAACGTGGTGAACAGTTCTTCTCGCTTGGCCACAAAGACCCGCCCCAGACTCTGCAGCGACTCGGAGTAACGGCCGATCTTGAGCGTCCGTGCCAGACGCAACAGCCGCAAAGCACGCAACGTGCGCAGATCAAGCGGGACAGCTGCAAGATAGAACGGCAGGAAGGCGAGCAGATCGATGATCAGCAGTGGCTGGACGGCGAACCGGATGCGGCCCGTGATCGGTTTTGCGAATCGGGGATCGGCCGTGGCAGACCACACGCGAAGCACGTACTCGAGCGTGAACACCGTCACGGACAGCAACTCGAACGCCCGAAACCAGCTTCTCCACGCCACGGCAATCCAGTCCACCGTCTCCAGCATGACCGCCGCGACGTTGCTGATGATGAGCATAAGAAGCAGCAGATCGATAGCTCGACTGAGCGGGCAATCCTCCGGACCGGCCACGTTCAGGAGTTGCATCGTGATTCGTTTGCATTCCGCATATCGACTTTGCCCGTGAGGTGCATCTTCTGCCGCTTCTGCCATGTGAGGACTTCCCGATGCATGTTGAAATCAGTGATGCTGTCGGAAAGCTATTCTGAGCGCAGCCTTGGAACGACGTCAAGAGGGAACGCGGACTATCCTCAAATTGCGCGCAACTCTCCCCTCCGGCTGATAGCTTACCGCTCACAGCCTAAGCTTACTTCAACTGCTCTCGCGGGTGAGTGTGGGGTAGTCCTCGCGTTCGCCCAGGCCGGTACGAGGATAGTCCTTGCGAAGCGGGTAGGATTTGAAACCGTCCCAAGTGAGGATGCGGCGAAGGTCGGGATGGCCGGTGAAGCGCACACCGTACATGTCGTACACCTCGCGTTCCATCCAGTTGGCCCCCGGCCACACGCCGGTGACCGTGGGCACCTCGGGATCCGGATCGTTGACGAAGCATTTCGCCCACAGCCGGTGATTGTGCGTGAGCGACAGGAGACTGTACGTGACGCCGTAACGGTCGGTGGCACCGGGGAACTGCAGGTAATCAACGCAGGTCAGATCGCACAGTTGCTCGAAGCGCGTGCGTTCATCGTCGCGAAGGAACGTCATCACCTCGACGAGCCGCTCGGGAGGAATGCGCACGCAGATCTGGTCGGTGGTCACTTTCCGCGTGGCCACCAGCGGTCGGGGCGCAAAATCGATCCCCGGAAAACGCTCCTGCAGAACCTGGATGACCTGCTCGGTGCTCATCGAAATTGGTCCGTTGTCAGTGGTCAGTTGTCCGTTGTGTTTTCGGAATTCCGGGCTTCCCGCGAGCGGCAGGGTTTAACCGCGCCGACTCTTTTCGACGTCAGTGCACTTGCCCACCAGTCTTTTCGGTTTGGGATACGTTCAAGCCGTAGGTTTCCTGAATCGCCAGTTGATACCCCTTGCCCCGTTCCTGGCTCGAGCGAATCCCTTCGCGCTCGACAATCCGCTGGATGGCCATGACGCCCTGGATCAGTGTCTCCGGCCGTGGCGGACAGCCCGGCACGTACACATCCACGGGCATGAACTGATCGATGCCTTGCACGGTCGCGTATACGTCGAACACGCCGCCTGTGCACGCGCAAGCCCCCATGCTGATCACCCACTTGGGCTCGCACATCTGCATGTAGATGCGCTGCAGGACGGGCATCATCTTGATGCCGACGCGACCCGCGCAAATGAGCAGATCCGCCTGGCGGGGGCTGAACCGCATGACCTCGGCCCCAAACCGGGCCAGGTCGTATCGGCTGGCGGCTGTGGCCATCAATTCGATCCCGCAGCACGCGGTCGCGAACGGCAACGGCCACAGCGAATTCTTCCGCGACCAGTTCTGAAAATAGTTCACCAAACTGTCCAGCCGGGTGGTCAAAAAGTCCTCCCGACTGGCCAGGTGTGGTGCGGTCACATATTTCTCGGCTTGCTTGACCATGATTCAACTCGATCCGTCACGAGCGAGGCTCGTTGACCTCCCACACTGTCACGGCTCGTTACGTCATGAGAACCAGCGGAACACGCCCTTGCCCCAGTCGTACACGTAGCCGATCACCAGGATCGCAAAGAACACCGCGATGGCCCCGAACAGGCTGGCCTTGTCGAGCCCCGCGGATGCTTCGGCCACGTTGCTGCCTCGAACCGCCACGTCGTGAAAAACCAGCATCCACGGCCAGAGCAGTACGATTTCCACGTCGAACAGCAGGAACATCATGGCCACGACGTAGAACCGGACGTTGAACCGCCGGCGAGCGTCGCCGATGGTGGGCATGCCGGCTTCATAAATGTCGTCCTTCACCGGCCCGCGTCGCTTGGGCCCGATCAGATAACTCAGACCGAGCATGCCGATCACTAACCCGATCACCGTCAGGATCAGCACCAGCACCGTCGCATAGGGATGGGCCGCCAACATTACCGCCAACATCACAAACGGACCTCCGACCCGCAAGACCGCGTCCTCGACGCAACCGGTCCTGGAACGGACAAACCGCTCACTCGTACGCGGACTGGACGCGGCGAACCGCCCTGCCGGCAGAACCCCCTTTCCGCTGGAACCGTCTCATTGTCAGCGGAAGACAGTCCGTTTCGCGTTCAGGACTGCCGTAGCAGGCTGATGCGCAATCATGGGGCACAAAGGAGATTCTTTTCGTGCCAGTAGGAGTGTAGTGCTGCTGTAACTCAGGTTCAAGAAAAGTTTCACAAAGCGCTCAGCCTGCATGGGACAAGTCGCCCATACAATGAGCCGAAGTAAAGGGAAACACTACAGGCGGCTATTGCGACCCGGCTGGCTCGTGGGCGACCATTTGCCGGATCCGAGAAACGAACCCATAATCGGGCACTCGTTCAGTGTCTGTCGAGGTTGTGAGGAGCTTTCATGTGCGGCATTGTCGGTTATATCGGGCATCGGCCGGCGCGTCCCATTCTGATCGAAGGGCTCAAGCGGCTCGAGTACCGCGGGTACGACTCCGCCGGCCTGGCTCTGGTTCATGACGACCGAATCACGATCCGCCGCTCGGTGGGCCGTATCGCCGCCCTCGAATCCAAACTCGACGACAAAGGCAGCGACGCGATCGTCGGGATCGCCCACACCCGTTGGGCCACGCACGGCGGACCGAGCGAGAAGAACGCCCATCCGCACGTGTCCCGCAGCGGCCGCATCGCCCTGGTTCACAACGGGATCATCGAGAATTACCGGGCCCTGCGTACCTTCCTCGAACAGCAGGGTATTTGTTGCGTCAGCGAGACGGACACCGAGGTTCTGGCCCAGTTGATCGGGCATTTTTACGACGGAAACCTCGAGCAAGCCGTCCGCGACGCCCTCCACGAGGTGCAGGGAACGTACGGCATCGCCGTGGTGAGCGCCGATGAACCCGACCGGCTGGTGGCCGCTCGCAAAGGCAGTCCGCTCATCATCGGGATCGGCGACGGCGAGTACATTCTCGCCTCCGACGCCGCCGCCATCATCGCCCACACGCACCAAGTGATCTATCTGTCCGACGGCGAGATGGCCACGCTCACCCGCGACGGTTTCCGGACCATGACGCTCGATGCGGTACCGGTGACCAAAGAAGTGACGGCCGTCGAGTTCTCACTCGACCAGATCGAGCTCGGTGGTCACGAGCACTTCATGGCCAAGGAGATCTTCGAGCAGCCGCAGTCGATCGCCACCACGCTTCGAGGCCGGCTCGACCCGCGTCAGGGCGTGGTCACGCTAGGCGGCATCGCCCACCTCGCCCGCGATATGGCTCGGGCTCGACGGATCATCTTCACTGCCCAGGGAACCGCTTGGCACGCCGGTTTGGTGGGAGAGTACCTCTTCGAGGACATCGCCAAACTGCCGGCCGAGACGGAATATGCCAGCGAGTTCCGATATCGCAATCCCGTGATCGAGGACGGAACGGTAGTTATCGCCATCAGCCAGTCCGGCGAGACCGCCGACACCCTGGCCGCTCTGCGGGAAGCCAAGGAAAAGGGCGCGCTGGTTCTGGGCGTGGTGAATGCGGTTGGAAGCACGATCGCCCGCGAATCCGACGCCGGTGTCTACCTGCACTGCGGGCCCGAAATCGGCGTGGCCAGCACGAAGGCGTTCACGTCGCAGTTGGCCGTCCTGATCATGATGGCCATCCGGCTTGGTCGCCGGCGGTTCCTGTCGCACGACGAAGGATGCCGGCTCATCCGGGCCCTGGCCGAGGTTCCGAACATGGCCAGCCGCGTGCTCCAGCAGTCGGACGCGATCCGCGAGGCCGTCCAACAGTACATCAACCGGGAAAACTGGCTGTTCCTGGGCCGGGGTTACAACTATCCCATCGCTCTGGAAGGTGCCCTTAAGCTCAAGGAAATCAGCTACATACACGCGGAGGGCATGCCCGCCGCCGAGATGAAGCACGGGCCGATCGCCCTGATCAACGAGGGCATGCCGGTGGTGTTCATCGCCACCCAATGCCACCAGTACGACAAGGTGATCAGCAACATTGAAGAGGTCCGCAGCCGGGGCGGTCGGATCATCGCCGTGGCCACCGAGGGTGACACGGAGATCACGTCTCTGGCCGAACACGTGTTCTACGTGCCTGACGTCCCGGAGCCCATCCAGCCGTTGCTGGCAGTTCTGCCGCTGCAGTTGCTCGCCTACCACGCGGCGGTCCTTCGTGGCTGCAATGTGGACAAGCCGAGGAATCTGGCCAAGAGCGTGACCGTCGAGTAGCGACCGCTCGGTCAGCCGCCACCGCACGACCTCAGATCGAACAAACGGCCGATTGCGACACAATTATGTCAGCCGGTTCGTGGCTGCGCCCAGAAATACAGTGCCCCGCATCTACTCCAGACGTATTTATCTGGAGCTTACTCCCCTTTTCCGCCGATTCCTCAGACAGGAAGCCGCGCCGAGGCCGGCCGCCGGGTAACCAGTGCCTCCAGAGGATCCACAACATGCAGATTCTGGTCGATAACCAACCGTATCAAATCCGCGACGCCGGCACGCAGAGCATCCAGCAACTGGCGGACGAGGTCTGCGGAGGCAAACTGGGCGAGGGCGGCCGCCTTGTGGTCGGCCTGGCGTGCGACGGTCAGCCGGTGCAGGCCGATCAGCTCGACGATCTCCTGGGCAGGCCCATCGACAGCTTTACCAGCATTGAAATGCAGACCGTGTCCGTACGCGACCAGGTGAACCTCACCATCGACCAAGCCGTCGAGGTTCTCGATGGGGCCGATAAACTCCGGGAGCAGGTCGCCGACGACCTGAACCAGGGTCGCCAGGAGTCGGCCATGGTGGGCCTGCAGCGGCTGCTCGAGATTTTCAAGCAGGTGCAGCAGACGACCATCTTGGCCTCGCAGGTGCTGGGAACCCAGTTGGAGTCGATCAGAATCGACGGCCAGGGCCTCGCGGATGTTCTGACCGGCATCAAGGATGGGCTCAACGAGCTCAAAACCGGGATGGAGAACCAAGACTTCGTTGCCGTGTCCGACATTCTGCGTTACGAGTTTACTGGCCCCATCGAGGCTTGGCGGGCCATTCTTGCCCGCCTGCGCGAGCCCAATTGAGCATACTTATTTCGCCGCGCCAACCAGCCCGAAGAGTGCCAGTCTCGCGCGCTGGTCCTGCTGGCGGCGGCTCTTGCGTTCCTCGCCCAGGCCACGCTCATCCTCTGCCCGTCCGCCGAGCCCTGGTCGGGATGATTTCTCGGAACTTATCCGACCTGGCAGCCGCCCTGCCCCTAGACTTCCGGCTCAACAACCCGCCCTCAAAATCCGCCTGATCCCGGGATTTTAGTTGAAGTCCGCAGCCAGCTTTGTATCATTGACTGAAGTCTCTAACCCGTTTTAGTGGCAGACGATGGCGATGGAAGCCCCAGGAAGGGCGGACAGGACGTCATTGACCGCGGAAATGGGTTTTTATGGGCATTGTGTTGCCGTCGCATTCGCTGAAACTGGGGGCTTATTACTTGCTCCCGATTCCGTCTGTCGGTAGAATCGACTGTAGCGGAGCGGATCCGAAGGCGAGCAAAGCCGTCATGTCCTGAGTAAAGCATCATCCGCGATCCAGCGGGTTCGGATTGGCCGAATCTGCCGAAGAGGGATCACGAAGCGGTTCAATAGAGGACGGGGAAGTCCTTTTCGGCACGGGGGTGGGCCGACGCCCTCACGTAACAAGGAGCATGTAATGCGGTCGATTCGTCATTTCAGCACTAGCATCGGAGTCGGACTGCTGGCTGTCGCAGCCCTGACGGGGCAGGCGCTGGGCGGGAGCCGAATGGCGTTCACGCTGGAACTGGGCGGAAATAACCACGCGGCGGACTGGAAAAGCGGCATTCGTACCCCTTACACCCGGGGTAATCCCGCCGACGGACAGGTCTTCTACATTGGCGAACTATTGAACTATGCCGTCGTCCTCGAGGCATCGGGCGTGCACGACCAGCCCGGCCATGACTCGCACGGGAAGGAGATCTACGGCGCGGCCAACATTGTGTTCAACATCGAACTGGTTGACTCCTCGAATAACGACGTAAGCTGGCCATCCAGCAGCCAGCCGCGCTTCGTCAGTACCATCAACAACATGGAAGGCTCGGATCCCCTGGCCCCGACTTCGTTCACACTGAGCTTCCTGAACTTCGGCGTCGGTCGCTTGATTGACCGGATCGCGCAGGGCGGCCCGCGCATGGAGCCGATTTACACTTACCCGACACAGCCGGTGCTCGAGAGCAAGCTGATCGGCATGGGGGCCGGCTATAAGGAGTGGGTGCGATCCGGCCAGACCGCCGTGGTGCCTGGCGTCGGCATGGTTACGATGCCCAACGGCGGTGCGGGCTTCGGCGTTGTCCCGATCGCCGAGGGCCAGATCGACATTTCCGACCTGACGCCCGGAGCCACCTACACGCTGCGGGTCATCCCCGGCAACGGCAATAACGTGCTTCGCGGCGACCTGAACATGGCCCAGGCAACCAACCGCCCGGCCTTCGCCGTGGCCGCCAACGAGACCGTCGGCGACGAGATCACCTTCACCGTGACGGATCAGCCGCCTTGCACGCCGGGTATCGTCGGCCGGTACGTCTTCTACAACAACTCCAAATGGGACGGCAATACACCCGATATCACCGTCGATGATTTCAACGCTATAGCGACTGACAAGGTTGCCTTGTTACCGTGTGAGACTTCGAGCTTCGCAAACTACACTAGCTACAGCAAGTCCTTGAATGGGATCATCATTGACGGATGCCGCTTCACTCGCGTGCCGACCATCGGATACGACATCTGGTTCTCAATGGGTGTTGACGCGAGCGCGGGCGATCCAGTCTATACTTGGTATGACATTCCACCCGAGCCCATCGATATGCAGTTGTTCCCTGGCCAAGGTATCAATCAGTCTGACCGGCTCGTGATCATCTGGGCTGACAATGCGATTCCCACCAATCGTTGGCTCCTCGTGATGTTGTTCGCTCAAGACGGTTCATGGGGAATTCCGAACGACGATTACTTCATGTTCGGAAATGTGATCGGCGATGTGAATGGTGATGGCATGGCGAGCCCCGTTGACATGTCCAGCATCCGGAACAATCCGGTGTTCCCACCATCGGTGGCCCCCATCACGAATGTCTACGACATCAATCGTGACGGTTTGGTCAGCCCGGTTGATCAGACTATTGTTCGGAACAATCCGACCCTGCCTCAGAACAAATTACAGCCTTTGACCTGGATCCGTTAGAATTGCGGCGTCCAGAACTGTATTGTCCATTAAAAGAGCCGGCCTATGGTCGGCTCTTTTCTTGTGCGCCAAGCATGTTGTGAATCTTGGAGGTGTAAGTCCTCTGCGGGGCGTGATGACCG
>JAKPHF010000014.1 GCA_029550525.1 Planctomycetota bacterium | reverse complement strand
GCGCCAGGCTGATCCGCGCGGCCGGTTCGGCTTCGACAGCGTTCGGGTGTCGCGTGGCCCGCACCTGAGACGGCGTGCAGTCGTACACCTCGACGATGGTGTCGTTGAACTGCCGGATGCTCCCGAACCCGGATGCGAACGCGATGTCGGCCATCGACAGGTCGGTACCCACCAGTAGCTGGCGGGCGGTCTGCGCGCGGTGCGCCCGAGCCAGGGCGAGCGGGCCGGCGCCGAGCTCGGCCAGCAGGACGCGGTTCAGGTGGCGGCTGGTGTAGCCCAACCGGCGCGCCAGCCCGCCCACGCCCTCGCGTTCGACCACGCCGTCGGCCACCAGCCGCATGGCACGGGCAGCCACGTCCGAGCGCAGGTTCCACTCCGGGGAGCCGGGGACGGCGTCCGGCAGGCAGCGCTTGCAGGCGCGGAAGCCACGGGATTGGGCTGCCGCGCCGGTGCTGAAGAACTCGACATTTGCCGGCAGCGGCGTGCGGGCGGGACACGAGGGCCGGCAGTAGATGCCGGTGGTCCGGACGCCGAGCACGAAGGCGCCATCGAAGCGCGAGTCGCGGGTGGCGACCGCTCGATATCGCTGCTCGAAGTCCACAGCCAAGAGCATTGCATCCCGGGCCGGGGCAGACTAGCGGGAATCGGACCAGGCGGTGGGCCAAGCCTCCTCGGCGTCCAGCCTCCCCGAATCAGCGTTTGCTCCCGAAACTGACGTTTGCTCCCGAAATTTCGGTAGCAAACGTCAGTTTCGGTAGCGACGACGCTAGGCGGTGCCGGTCCCATCGCCGGCGTGCTTGGATTGGGCCACGCCAGCCGTCGGACCGGGCACGACCGGATCAGCCAGGGAACAACGACTCCTGAAGTGGTCGATCGTCGCAGCGGCCGCGATCGGCGTGCTCGGCATCGGCTGGGGCTGGTTCGCCGGCTCGCAAGCCATCATGTTCGACGGCCGGTCTGCGGACCCAGCCGTTGGATGTCTGGCTGAACGTCGACTTGAGCACGGACGCGAGCTGGCAACATTGAGGCGTCCGGTTTGACCCTCCCGAGCCTCGGGCCGTATTCTTGACCCTCGGTGCTCGTTGTGCTGGCCCCGTGCCGCCAGAGCACACAATCAGGCAGCGTTCCACTCCTGTGGATTGCGCCATTCGGTGAAGAACGTAGGAAGTAGGTCGGGCGTGTACGCGATCGTGCGCAGTGGTGG
>JAKPHF010000069.1 GCA_029550525.1 Planctomycetota bacterium | reverse complement strand
CCGGCACATGGCGGAAGCCGCCTTCGAACATCATGTGCAGGGCGTGGGCGAGGGGCTTGTCGGGGGTGGCCGTTTGCAGCTTGACGGTCATCACCGCGGAGAGGGGCGTGGTGTCGGGATCGAGGCTGAGGGCGACGACCCGGTTGAGCACGTCGCGTTCGGTAAACAGGCCGGTAAGCTGGCCTGCTCCGTCGACCACGAGAATGGCGCCGATCCGGTGCTCGGACATGGTGATTGCAGCGGCACGCACCGTGGTGCTGGCCGGCGCGGATACGACGGTTTGGCCTTCGATGACCTGACGCAGGGTTCTGTTGGGCATAGCTATCTCCGTATGACTTCTCAAGGGTGGGTTTGATCGCGCGAGAGGGCTTGGTGTGTCCTCCCGTGGGGAGCGGATCAGGCTGCCGGCTTTGGATGGGCCGGTCTGTTTATGTTGGGTCGCTTGCTTTTGGGGCCGTGGTTGCTGCGGGGCTCGGTTCCGGCGGCCAAGCCCGGAGCAAGGGCAAGGAGAAGGGTGATTCTGCGCATCGTGGTGTCATCTCCCGAGGAAACGCTGTCGTTTCATCATGGAACGTTGCGACCGCTTTCGCAAGGGTGACGCTCGCGAAAAGAGCTGGCACGATCCGTACCGAATTGCAGTGGCATCGCCACGAAACGCAGGAAAACCCGCTCGCTTGGGCTTACCATCTGGCCAGTGGCGATGAGCGAACCAGCTTCCGATAACTAAATGACTGACCCCATTACAGAAAATGCCGGCGAACCGGCCGCGGACAAGGGAGCCTGCCGCGTGCTTGCGCTGGGCGGATGGACGAGCGATGGCGCCTGCGTGAAGGCCTTACTGCAGATGTTCGATGGCCCGGTCGGCATGGCTTTCGTGCTTGCGAAATCGGTGCCGCCCGAGGCGCTTTCGGGGCTGGCGGCGGTTTCGGTGGAGACGGCGAGCGACGGTGCGGTGCCGGAGCCCGGCCGGTTGTATGTGTGTCCGCCCGGCTGCGAGGTGCTGGTGAGTGGGGCCGGGCTTGAAGTGCACGCCGATCCGTCGGGTGGCCGGGCGGTGGCGGACCGCTTGTTCGAATCGCTCGCCGCGTTGGC
>JAKPHF010000068.1 GCA_029550525.1 Planctomycetota bacterium | reverse complement strand
GCCCACGGCCTGGGCAGCGTCCGCCGCACCGACCGTTGCGGCCACCACCGCCTTGTTCACCGTGGGGATGCAGGTAAACAGGGCACGAGCACCGGCCGGCACCCCATCGAAACACCAAGTCGTCGAAGCGAGCCATTCGTCGTGGGCCGTGAGGGCGACCTGCGCGATACGGCTGGCCACATGCACCGGATGCCGTCCGCCCAGTAGCCGGAAGATCGCCAGGGTGCCCGGTGGCTCATGCGAGAACGTCCCTTGCAGCATCAGCACCGGACAATAGTCGGCCAGTCGCCGCACCTGCGCCACCAGCCGTTCAGCGGCTGGGGCATGCAAGTCGAGGCCATGGTCGGTGGCATCGCCCGAGATAACCGCCGCCTCCGCACCCAACGCGATGGCCCGGTCGATGGCGGCGCCGAAGCAACGGTCGGCTTCCGCCAGGTTCTTGGTGCCGTAGTGCAGGTCGGAGAAGTGCGCGATGCGGATCATGCCGTCCTCCCCCGAGACACCAGTTGCATCTCACTCTCGATCTTGTCGAGGTAGCCCTGCGGATCGTTGCCGTAGCGTTCCAGTTCATTCCAGGCCTGGGCGCGGCCGTTCGGGTTGATTTTCCAGCCCCGGCCCCAGCGCCGGTCGGCGTAGGCCTGATACCGTTCCGGCACGATCCCGTAGGCCTGCACGCGGGCCATCAGTTGCTCGAAGCTGGGACGGCCCTCGCGCAACGGCGGCGCCTCGACGGATGCTGCGTCGGTCGCCGTCACCGCCTGGATGTCGGCCGCCTCCGGCTGCAGCTGCTCGGCGCTCGCCGCGGCCGGACTGCCCTGAAGTACTTGCGTCGCCAGTTGGGCCTGGACCAATGCCGTCTCGGTATCTTCGTTCTCGCGCAGCAAGGCCGTCACATCCACCGGCGCCTCCAGGTCGATGATCCACTGCGGCACGCGCACCGCCCTCCCCTGCTCGTCGATGTGGGCCACCTCCATCAGTTTCTTGGTGAGGTAGAACGGCGTGCGTTTCCGGTCGAGGAAACCCGAGATGCGTCCACCGCGCAGGAAGCCCACGGTCTCGAACTTCTGGATCGCGGCGTTCATCGCATAGAAGCTGTTGGTATGCAGTTCGAACGCGCTGATCGAACGGATGCCGGGGATGAAGAACAAAAAGCGTCCGGTCAGGTTGCACTGGCGCTGCTGGTACTCGCGGCAGGCCTCGGGCTCGCAGAGACCGCCGTTGTCCTCGCGGATCGTGGTCTTGCGCCCGCCGAAGAGGCGGATCGTGCGCCGGCCCGTGGCGTCGACCGGCACCGGGGCATGGCACATGCAATGGCGCACCCGGCCATCGGCCGAGTATTGCGACCAGTAGTGCTTTTCGTGCGTACCCCAGGCCGCTAATTCGTGCGGCATCACGGTCTGCCAGTAGTCGGAGGGGAATACGACCGGAAAGCGGTACAGGCGCCGGCCTTCG
>JAKPHF010000048.1 GCA_029550525.1 Planctomycetota bacterium | reverse complement strand
TGAGGTATGTACGTGCGGCCTGCAGGATATCGCATTTGTCGCCGGCTGCAACTCACATGAGCCGTGGGCTATGGGCTGTGGGCTATGAGCCAGACGGGCCGAGACCCGACACCGTGGCATCACTGGACACGATGCTCCCCGGGGACCGTCGCTATGTGTCCTGGTCGTGGGTATCGATTTCCAGAGGGGCATGGAGGTGGTCGCTGCTGCTGGGCGTGGCCAGCACGCGGTAATAGCAGTACAGCGCGAGGGTGACGACCGTTCCACAGGAAATCAGCATTACCACCCATCCGGCAGGGGTCATGGGATCACGCTCCGTTCTCTGACGGTCGGACGCGGCTCGGGCGTGGCCCGGCCGGTGAGCCCGTCCAATCGGCCCTCGGCCCGCCAGCGCTTGCCGGCCAGGTTGATGAGCAACCCGAAGAAGATCAACAGCACGGTCAGGAACGACAGGATGAGCAACACCGTGCCGCGATCCTCACTGCTCATCGACCGGATATCCTGGATTCGCGTCGGCAGGTTGTAATAGACCCACAGACCGAAGATGACCAGGAGGTAGGTCGGCGAAACGTATTTGATGATGAACCAGAAGAAGCCGGGGATTCGCATGGCCGCCCCGCGACTGACCTCGATCCGCAAGTTGCGGACGCCGAACACCCAGCTGGCCAGGGTGACTTCTATCGTGGCCAGGATGAAGATGCAGACCCCGCCGACCCAGAAGTCCATGGTGTCCAGAGCCAGCAGGTTCTTCGAGAAGAACACGACCAGCAGCGATCCGAACGCTCCCAGCATGCCCAGGCAGGTGACCGAAAGCCGCCGGCCCATGCCGAAGGCCTCCTCAAAGAAGGCGATGGCGGGCTGGAGCATGCTCAGCGAACTGGTGATGGCGGCCAGGAAGAGCATGAAGAACCAGATGGCCCCGAACAACGCCCCGACGGGCATGCGAGCAAACACCGTGGGCAGAGCGATGAACCCGAGGCTGAAACTCGAGCCCAACACGTCCTTGTTCAGACTCTCCGGCCCGAGAAAGAGGAAGGCGACGGGAATGGTGATCAGCCCACCCAGGCACACCTCGCAGAATTCGTTGGTGGAGCTGGCGGTCAAGCCCGAAAGCACCACGTCATCGTCGGACCGCAGGTAGCTGGCGTAGTTCAGCACGATGCCGAAGCCCACTGAGAGCGAGAAGAAGATTTGGCTGGCCGCGTAAAGCCACATCTCGGGGTTGGCCAGGGCCTGCCAGATGGTCTGATCGCCGGTCTTGGGGTTCCACATGAATCCCAGGGCGTTCAAGATGTTCTTGTCCGGCTGCTCGGGGTTGGGCGTGCCCAGCGTGAGCACGCGGACGAGGACCATGACGGCAAACAAGATCAGCAGGGGCATGGCCACCTTGGAGAACATCTCGATGCCCTTGGTCAGACCCCGATAGATCAGCACGAAGTTGATGATGAACACGATGACCAGGAAGACCACGCTCTTCTGGAGCGAGCCGCGGACGAGAAAGCCGTTCTCGCCCATGCCGACGAAATCGGCGAAGTGCCGCTGGTATGCGGCGACCGCCTCCTGTTCAGTGGCGGCCTCGCGCGCGTAGGCGGCCATGGCCCCGCTGAGATAGTCGTACGCGTAGGCCAGGCACCACGCCTCGATGTACACGTAGTACATGAAGATGCCGACGGGGATGATCAGGGCCAGCGAGCCCAAGTATTTGCTAACCCGGTTGGGCCACAGGGCGAGCAGGATGCCCGGCGCGCTGTTGAAGCCCCGGGCGCCGCCGTAGCGGCCGATGCTCCACTCCACCCAACAGATGGGGATTCCGAGGATGAGCAGCGAGATGAAGTAGGGGATCATGAAGACCCCGCCGCCGTTGGTGGCCGCCACGCCCGGGAAACGCAGAAAGTTGCCCAGCCCAACGGCCGAGCCGGCCACCGCCAGGATCACGCCGATTTTGCTCGCCCACTGCTCGCGGGGTCTGGCCAGAACCGGCGTTAGATCATTTCTCGCCACGAGTTATCTCCCGACTGCTGGGCTCGGCGACGTCGAGCCCGAGTTGCACGAAAGTAAACCATGATCGGGGGGGTAGCGGGCTTTTGCAAGTCATCAAAGCGGCGCCGACTGAAAGATTTCAGCGTTCGGTGAGGCTTTTCTGAGGCAGTTCCTCGGGCGAGCTCCTCAAGTGGGGTTCCTCAAGCAAGGTTATCGGGTCAGCCGATCAAGCTGGTATGAAAACGATCGGCGTCATCCTCGCCCGGGCGGGCAGCAAGGGCCTGCCGGACAAGTGCGTGCTGCCCCTGCTGGGCCGGCCGGTGATCAGCTACACCATCGGCCATGCGCTGGCCAGCCGGCGACTGGGCGACGTCGTTCTGACCACCGACTCCCAGCCAGCCGCCGCTTTGGGCGTCGAAGCGGGCATCCTCGTGGTGCCGCGGCCGGCGGAACTGGCGACGGACTCGGCTCGCGTCGATGCGGCCGTTCGCCATGCCGTCAGTTGGTATGAGGCGCGAACGGGCGAACCGGCCGACGCCGTGGTCATACTGTACGGAAACATCCCCGTGCGAGCGGAAGGCATCATCGATCGCTGCATCGAGCATCTCGAGCGAACCGGCTGCAGCTCGGTGCGAACGGTGGCCCCGGTGAGCAAGCAGCACCCGGACTGGATTCACCGGCTGGATGGCGATCGCATGGTCCAGTTTCGGCCCAACAGCATTCATCGCCGCCAGGATCTCGAACCGCTGTACTATCACGATGGGGCCGTCGTGGCGGTGACCCGGGCCTCGCTTTTCGCCGCGGCGGACAGCAACGATCCGCACGCCTTCTTCGGCCCCGACCGCCGTGCGGTCATTCAGGAGCCCGGCGACACCGTGGACATCGACACCATGATCGACCTGTTCCAGGCCGAGGCCATCCTGCGCTATCAGCGCGAAATCCGCGCCAGCCAACGACAATCTACGGCGACCACAGCGGTTGCGGCGGGAGTGAAATAGCATGGATACGGCAACCCGCACGATCGACGAGCGGTCGAAAGTCGTCGCGAGCCGGTCGGTGCAGATCGGTCCGGCGATCATTGGACCCGGACAGCCGGTGTACGTCGTGGCCGAGATCGGCGTGAACCACGACGGCGACGTCGGCGTGGCCCGCGAGCTGATTCACGCCGCCGTCGACGCCGAGGCCGATGCGGTCAAATTCCAGGTCTTTTCGCCTGACCGGCTGGTACGGGCCGACGCCCCTGCCGCCACCTACCAGCGGCAGGCCTGCGAATCGGACTCGCAGCATGAGATGCTGGCCCGTCTGGCGCTGCCTCATGAGGCGTTCGCCGAGCTGGCCGCGTACGCCGGCGAATGCGGCGTGGAGTTCCTGGCCACGCCGTTTTCCGTTGCCGACCTGGAATTCCTGGTCTCGTTGGGCGTGCGAGCTATCAAGCTGGCCTCCACCGACATCGTAAACGGCCCCTTGCTCGATGCGGCCGCGCGATCGGGGCTGCCGTTGATTCTCTCTCGCGGCGCGTCGGAGTACGACGAGATCGCCGCAGCCGTCGACCGGTTCCGGTCCGGCGGCGGAACATCGCTGGCCCTCCTGCACTGCGTGAGCAGCTATCCGGCCCCGGAGCACGAGGCCAATCTGGCGGTGATTCAGACGCTGGCTGAGGCATTCGATTGCGTGGTCGGCTTCAGCGATCACACCGAATCGCTGACCATCGGCGGGTACGCCGCGGCCGCCGGGGCACGGATCGTGGAGAAGCATCTGACGCTCAGCCGCTTGCGGCGCGGGCCGGATCATGCGTTCTCGCTCGAACCCGCCCAGATGGCCGAGTACATCCGCCAGATTCGCCGCACGGAACTCCTGCTGGGTAGCGGCTGTGTGGCCGTCAGTCCGCTGGAGCGCGAAGTGCGCCGGCTCGCCCGGGCCAGCGTCGTGGCCTCGCGTCACATCGAGCCCGGCGACGTCCTGACGCCCGAGATGCTGACGGTGAAGCGGCCGGGCGACGGCATCAGTCCCATGGCGCTGCACCAGTTGGTTGGCCGCCAAGCGCGGGAGCGAATCCCCGCCGATACGCCTGTGCGCTGGGAAGCGCTGGTTTGAAGTCGGAGTTGCCAGCGACATCCGCGGGAGAAGCGCAAGTGAGTGTAGTAATCAGTCGGCGGGGTCCAGCCCCGCCGATCGCTTTGTGGGTCGAGTGTGCGAGCGATGAGTAAACGAAAGCCGCGAGTTGCGATCATCACGGGTACGCGGGCCGAGTTTGGCTTGCTGGAGCCAGTGATCCAGGGGATTCGCCGTCGCGGCCGGCTCGATGATCGGCTCATCGTCACGGGCATGCACCTGCTTCACAAGTTCGGCCACACCATCGACGAGATTCGGGCTAAAGGCTACCGAGTCGATGCAACCGTAAAGATGCAGACCGGTCGGGATGACGCGGTGGGCCAGGCGGCCGCGGTGAGCCGCGGGATCGCAGGCATCGCCCGAGCGCTCGAACGGCTGGAATGCGACACGGTAGTGGTCTTGGGTGACCGGATCGAAGCCTTCGCGGGAGCAGCCGCCGGCGCGCTGGCTCGGCGACTGGTGGCCCATATACACGGCGGCGACCGCGCTCCGGGGGATCTGGATGAATCGCTGCGCAACGCGATCACGCGGCTGGCTCACGTGCACTTTGCCGCCTCGCAGGATGCCACCGACCGACTGGCTCGCATGGGCGAGCCTCCATCGCGCATCTACCGCGTCGGAGCTCCGGGCCTGGACGCCATCCGCGAATTTCGTCGGAGCGACAAGCATTCGCGCGCCACGCGGGAGCGTTTGACAGCGCTGATCGGGCCGCTGGTCGACGCGCCGTACGCCGTGCTGATCCAACACGCCTACGGACGACCGGCCACCGTCGAGGCGGCGGTGATGCGAGCGGCGGTGCGGGCGATCGAACGCTGCGGCCTGGGCGGCGTGGCCGTGTGGCCCAACAGTGATCCCGGCCACGACGGGATCGTCGAGGTTCTCGCGCAACTGGACCGACGCCCCGGTTGGCGCGTGTTCAAATCGCTGCCGCGCGAGGATTACCTGCGCGTGGTGAGCCGCGCTGCCGTATTGGTGGGCAACTCGTCGAGCGGCATCATCGAATCGGCCAGCCTGGGCGTCGGAGCAGTCAATATCGGACGCCGCCAGGAGGGCCGCTTGCGCTGCGGCGAGAACGTTATCGACGCGTCCGAATCGCACGCGGCCATCCTGCGGGCGATTAAATCGGTTTTAGTACGGCCACGTCCCAATCCCGACCGCTCAGTATACGGGGACGGGCGGGCCGGTGAACGCATCGCCCGCATCCTCGAACGCGTAACCGCCGCTTCGCATGCGCACCAGAAATATCTTACCTATTAGATGGGCTCGCCTCGGAATCGGCCCGGATAGACCTAAACCGCCACTGCGGGAGGGTCGATGACAGATTGGGGCACGTTGTTGCGCCTCAATCCATTACGAGTGCTCGAGGGTGTTCCTGAATGTCCATCACACCGGTCGCGACTGATCCGGCCCAGGCAGTGAAGCTGGCCCTGTCCAGGATTGGCGACATTGCCACGTTGCCTGAGGTGACCGCCCGCATCATCTCGGTGGTGGACGATCCCAAGAGCACGGCTCGCGATCTGCACAACATCATCAAGAACGACCCGGCCCTGGCCACGAAGATTCTCAAGGTGGTGAACTCGGCGTTCTACGGTTTGCCCGGACAGGTCTCGGAAATTGATCGGGCGATCGTGCTGCTCGGGCTGAGTGCGGTCAAGAACATTGCGATCTCGACCTCCATCAGCCGGCTGTTCACGTCGGAACGCGTGTCCGACCGCTTCAGCGCTCGCGATATTTGGAAGCACTGCGTGGCCGTGGCGGTGGCGACCCGCCAGTTCTGCTCGATGATCGGCAAGCGGGCGTTCGCCGAAGAGGCTTTCCTGGCCGGACTGATTCACGACCTCGGGCTGCTCATCGAGCGACAGGCTTTCCCGGATCAACTGAAGGAAGTGATCCGCATCGCGAGTGAAACGAACCGGCCGTTCTGCGAGCTCGAGATGGAGCTCATCGGGGCCGACCACCAGATGCTCGGCGCCGCGCTGGCCGCCAAGTGGAAGTTCCCTCGCGGCTTGCAGACCGTGCTCGGTTATCACCATCGCATCGACAATCTCACCGAAGAGAACCGGCTGCCCGCGGTGCTGGTTTACATCGCTGACATGCTCGTGTGCCACGAGCGGATCGGCTTCTTCCTCACGGCCGGTCAGCAGACACTGGACGACGTGGTGCTCGAGTCGGTTGGCCTGAGCGAGTCGGACTTCAACACGGTTCGCGAGGAACTGCCCAACCTGGTCGAGGAAGCCGAAGCAATCTTCCGCCCGTGAATGCCTCACACGCTCACCTCTGTGCTCCTCTGCGTCCTCTGCGGTTCAATTCGCTTCTGCAAGACAGCGTTCGACTGTCAGCCAGATCGGACTATCAAGAGACCAGTCCCAAGTTCCGACTGGGGCATCGCCTGATCTGATATCCGCCGGGTCCGCCCACGCTCGATTCGCTGCTGCGCCCATAGCCCGAACGGCATGGCGCTGTCTTTAATCTGCCGGTCGGGAATCAGAATCGCTCGAGCCAGAGGAGACGGATGGTGTCGATTTTCAACGTACCGGTCGAGGACTGGGCAGCGTTTTGTCAGGAGTTCTCCAACAAGCACGCAGGTGAGCCGGTAACCATCGAAGTGCTATCGAGCAGTCAGGTGGAGGATCCGGCGGCGGAAAGCACGGTGATCGCCCGCGAATGTCCCATGCACTCGCTGCGACTCGAACACAGCGGTGGTGAGGATCTGCTGATCTTTCTCGATCGACACTCGCCTCAAGGCGGGCCGCAGTTTGTGGTGGCGCCGCGACAGATTCGGCTCGAACAGCCCGACACGAACGAGCCGGGCCGCCTGCGCGTGGATACCGTCGATGGACAGGTGCTGTTCCTGCATCTGCCCGTACCGGTGTTGCCCGGGCTGCTCGACGGGATATAGTGCCGTGAGCTATGGGCTGTGGGCTATGAGTCGGACGTCTGCTGCAGGCGTTTAACGTAAATACATGACATCTCGCTGACAGCTGAGAGCTGAGAGCTTTCCCTGTGCCTCGCTGCCTCTGTGGTGAATTCCTGTAGTTGCACCAACGGCTGCGACGTGATCACTTCGGGAGTCTTGCGATCAATTCCTGCAGGAAGGCGACGTCGTCGGCGATGGCCTTCTTCTTGCCCGCGGCGTCGAACTTGCCGAGGCTGTCGTCCTCGATGCACAGGTCCCCCACGTAGCCAGCCCGGGCGTAAATAGCCAGGATGCGGCCAAAGTCGATGTCGCCCGTGGGCACGGGCTCGGCGTACTTGATGTACTCCCAGCCCGGCGAGCGCTGTTGGTTGCGCCGGTCTGTCGGATATTTGACACTTTTGACGTGCACGCAGCGTACGAAAGGTGCGACCTCCTGCGTCAACGAGTAGAGTTTGTCGAGCGGGTGGCCGAACCAGTACATGTTGCACACGTCGTGCAGGAGGCCGACGCGATCGGGTTCGCTTTCGCGAAGCACGGGCAGGAGGATTTCCGGCCGGTTCCAATAGTGGCCGAGGTTTTCGAGCATGAGCTGGACGCCGGTTTCGGCGGCGATTCGATCCAGCGCGCGAACGAATCGACGGCCGACAGTGACAAACCGCTCGTCGGAGACCTTTTCACCCTTTTCGTCCACGATGGCCACGGGCAGCATGATGTGGCGGCAACCCACGCCGGGCGCTGCCTTGGCCGCCCGAACGATCCACTCGGCCGCTCGCTGCTCATCCACAGGCGTCGCGAGACGGACGACCATGGCGAAGCAGCCGATGGACATGCCCTCGCTTTCGAGCTTGCGGGCGAGGATCTTGCGGTTCTCTTCCGTGTCGATGCGATACGGCGCAGCCCCCTTCTCCAGGAGGTACGGGCAGGCGAGATTCTCGTCCAACACGCACTCGAGGCGGGTGATTCCCACCGACTTGGCGGCCGCCCAGACGGTGTCCTCGCCGATGTCGCGCAGGTAGGGATCGCGGATGGTGACCTCCCACTTGCGCGAGTCTGGCCGGGTGGCGGCCGACTCGGCGACCAGCGTGCAGGGCAGTAGCAGCGAAAACACGACGCCGAGGAAACATCCGGAGCGCATGGCGGATCTCCACAAGTGGATGTGTTAGCGGCGGCGAGTATACCGCGCGGGGTGGGCGAGTGCAGAGACGCGCGCCAGGGGCGAAGCGACCGGCGATCAGGAGACGATCGCTCGGAGCAATCGCCAACGAGAGTCAGTTGGGAGCATTATCGGACGTGGGTCGCCGATGCGGATTGCCGGCGCGGGCGAACGCGATGGCGGGCTGAGACCGTCCAGGTGCTGCCCTGCTTGTCGCCGCGCACGACCGAGCTGAGGAAGCCGCGGCTGGTCAGCCCCGCGCTGAGCTTGCGAGCCTCGCTTTCGGATTCAAATCCATAGATCAAGAGCATGGAAGCCCCTTCGGCCATCTGCCAATGCCGTCGAGGCGTGCCCTGACACAGTTCTGCGACGGCAGCTTTCAACGCGTCCACTTTCTTCGGCCCTCGAATCCAAGATTTGCAAAGCCCAGATGGTATCGGCCCGATTACGGCTGTACTTGAATCTGGGGCACCGTAGCGGCTGGCGAGGATCCGCACGCAATTTGTTTATGGGGCGAACTTATCCAACGTCCCCAATCGTCCGTTAACTGCGGTACGGAGACAGACTGTTCATGGGTGAGTTCTGGCAATACCGGGATCTGCTGTACCAGCTTGTACGGCGAGAGGTGGTGGTACGTTATCGGCACTCCGTCCTGGGGGTGGCCTGGGCCCTGCTGCAGCCGCTGGGCATGATGCTGCTGTTCACGTTCGTGTTCACGCGGGCGGTGTCGCTGGGGGCGATTCGCGAGTTGGGCGTGCCCTACCCGCTGTGGGCCTACCTGGGAATCCTGCCGTGGACGCTGTTCGCCATGGGCCTGACGGGCGCCGTGCAGAGCCTGGCCAGCCATCGCGATCTGGTGACCAAAGTGTACTTCCCGCAGCAGATTCTGCCGCTGTCGGCCATCGCCAGCGCATTCTTCGACTTCTGCGTGGCCGGCGCGGTGCTGGTGGGACTGGTGGTCTACTACCAGGTAACCACCGCTTGGCAAATGACGCTTGGCCCGGCCCTGTTACTGCTGCCGGGTGTGGTGCTCGTGCAATTGCTCTTGATGGCGGGGTTGGGGTTGTGGCTGGCCCTGGCCAACCTGTGGTTTCGCGACGTGAAGTACCTGTTCGGCGTGGGCATCCAAATGTGGATGTTCCTCACCAACGTGCTGTACCCGCTGCCCAACGACGGCTCAGCGCTCATGCGGTTTCTCACCACGGCCAACCCGATGGTGCCGATCATCTCGGCCTATCGAAGGATCGTGATCGAGGGCGGTTTGCCCGAACCGGTGCCCTTTGCGGTCGCCAGTTTCGCGGCCATGGGACTGGCGGCGACCGGATGGGCGGCGTACCAGCGGCTCGAGGGACGGTTCGCGGAGAGAGTGTGAAGGGAAGCTGTGAGCTATGAGCTTTGAGCTGTGAGCCGGAGCGGGGAGAAAGAATTGACGCGGCGACACGGGACGCGGTGACGCGGCGAGAGAGAGAAGCGACAGGGGTGAGTGGATGAGTGGTGCGGAAGCTAAGGTCGAGAATATGCCGGCGGTGGACGTCTCCGCGTTCGTGGATCCGGAGCATCCGCAGAGTTGGTCGCGGCAGATGATCGCGCTGTTGCGGGAAGGACATTACCGCGAGGCGTATGAGATCCTCGATCAGAACATGCCCTTCGTGGACAACCAGCTCCGGCCGTACGCCGAGGCGCTGGCGGGCAAGGAGAATCACTGGACGCTCACGCACGAGTGGATCGACCGGTTCGTGAACAGCACCCGGCCGCAACGGGTGCTTGATTTGGGCTGTGCGGTGGGCTGTCACGCGATCGAGTTCGCCCGCAAAGGACACCAGACGTTCGGGATCGACATCCTGCCGCAGATGATCGACCGCGGCCGCGACCTGATCGACTCGCTGGGGCTGGCCGATCGCTGCCGGCTGGTGGCGGGTGACGTGCGGCATCTGCAGCGGTACTTCGGACGAGGCTCGTTCGACGTGGTGGTTTCGTGCGACACGTTCGAACACCTCGAAGACGACGCCATCATGCAGACGCTGGAGGGCGTCAAGCACGTGCTTCGGCCGGGCGGGCGGATCGTCGTGCAGACTTCGCCGGGACGCTACTACTACTGGTTCGAGCCGGGCCGCTGGAAGCTGCTCACGCTCTTGGTGCCCATGGCCTGGCTGCCCGACGCGGCGTTCACCGCATACGTGCGATGGCTCGACCGCTGGCCGCTGCGAAGGCTGCGGCGCGAGCACGTCCGGTTCTACCGGCACGAGTACGGTCATATCAACTGCATGGACAAGGTGCATCTGCGACAACTGCTGGAGCGGGCGGGATTCGAGCATGTGTACACGTTCGCCATCCACGCGCACCCGGGATTCAAGGATGAAGGGTGCCTCAAGCGCCCGTGGCTTCGCCGGCTGTTCGGCGACAAGTCGATCGCCTGCCGAAACGTGTTCGGCGTGGCCACGACGCCGCGCTGAAGCTATGAGCTCTGGGCTGTGAGCTGTGAGCCGGAAGGGGGGAGAAAGAATCGACGCGGCGACGACGCGGCGAGGGAGGGCGAACGAGGATAAGAGAAAGCGAGAGAGAGACGGTTGTTGCAGTCTGTTCGATGCCAAGGATGAGGTGAACAGAATTGCGGGAATGGAGACACGGTTTCGGGATTGACGAGCATCTGAGTCCGCACACGGCCACGCGCGAGCGGTCGGCCAGGACCGGCCGGCGAGTGATTCTGGTCGAGCAGTTGTGCATTCGGCTGTACTGGACGCTGGAAAACAAGAAACATGACTGGTTCTTCGCCGACAGCGATTGAGATCGACGGGCTGTGGAAGCGGTTCCGCAAGGGCGGCACGGACGGGCTGCTGTGGGAAGTGGCCGTTCGCGGCGTACGGCAATTGCTCTCCGGGCGGTCGGCCAGCGATTCGTTCTGGGCGCTGCAGGATGTGAACCTGCGGGTGCGACGGGGCGAAGCAGTGGGGATCATCGGGCCCAACGGGGCAGGCAAGAGCACGATGCTCAAGATCCTGTCGCGGGTGCTGCGGCCGGATCGCGGCCGCATCCAGGTGAACGGTCGGCTCAGCGGGCTGATCGAGGTGGGTGCTGGATTTCACGGCGATCTGTCGGGCCGCGAGAACATTTACGTCAACGGGGCCATCCTCGGCATGAGCCGGGCGGAGATCCGCCGCAAGTTCGATCGCATCGTGGAGTTCGCAGGCATCGGCGAGTTCCTCGACATGCCGGTGAAGCGCTATTCATCGGGCATGTACGTTCGGCTCGGCTTTTCGATTGCCGCCCACATGGAACCGGAAGTGCTTCTGGTAGACGAAGTGCTGTCGGTCGGTGACGTGTCGTTCAAAGCCAAGTGCATGGACGCCATGCGGAACTTCCTGCGGCGTGGCACGTCGGTGCTGTTCGTGTCGCATAATCTGGCACAGATCAAGCGGTTTTGCGACCGTGTGGTGCTGCTGGACCACGGTCGGGTGCGGCTCGAGGGCACGCCGGATGCGGCGATTGCCGAGTACAGCCGGCTGGTGAGCGATCTAGAGGACGCCAATCCGCAGGGCATCGAGCAGTCGCACGTGGGCGGCCGGGCGCGAAGCAAGGGGCCGGCACGCATCACGGCGGTGCGGATTCTCAATGGTGAGGGGCAGCCATCGCGCACGTTCGTGTCGGGCGAACCCGTACGGCTGGAGATCGACTACGACATCGATCCGGCGAGCGGCGGGCTGGTCGATCCCAACTTCGCGATTGCCGTTCATATGTTCGGCGCCGGGCTGTTTTACCAGTTCGAATCGCGGCGCGACGGATTGCGGCCGGGCCGGTGCGTAGGGAAAGGCACGGTGGCGGTGGATTTCCCCAAACTTTCGCTCGGCGAAGGTGTCTATCAAGTGAGCGTAGCCCTCGCCGACGAGAAAGGTCTGCCCGAACACGATTGGCACGACCGGGCCTACCGCATCACGGTGGTTCCCGACGGCGTGACGGACGGGCCGGTGCACCAGCCGAGGTCGTGGGAGCTTCTCGAAGGCTCGGACCATCAAGAGGCGGTTGACGGGGAAGGGCAGGTCCTCGCCGCTTCGCTGCACGTTTGACGAATGGAGTGGAATCGTGAGCACGCCGAACCCGACGGTCAGCGTCATCATTCCGTGTCTGGACGCCGAGGATACGCTGGCCGAGGCCATCCACAGTGTTCTGTCACAGACGATCCCACCGCTGGAAGTGCTGGTGATCGACGATGGCAGCGTGGATCGCAGCGTAGCGGTGGCTGCGTCGTTCGGAGCCAAGGTTCGCGTGCTGTACAACGACATCGGCGGGCCGGGCGCAGCGCGGCGGATCGGCGTGCGCGAAGCCCGCGGCGAGTACATCGCGTTCGTTGATGCCGACGACACGGTCGATCCCACCAAGCACGAAAAGCAACTGGCCATCCTGACCCGCAGTGACTCGCATACGCTGGTGCACACGGGCGCGAGCATCTTCTGGTCGGACGGCCGCCATCCGCCGACTGAACGACCCAGTGCGGCCGAGGCCACCGGCCGCTGTCTGCGAACGGTGTTCGAGCGTAACCCGGTGTGCGGGGCCTCGACCATGCTGCGGCGCTCGGTCATTCTCGAACTAGGCAACTACGACCCGGACCTGTTCGGGACGGAAGACTTCGGCATGTCGCTCATGGCTGCGTCGTGCTGCGAGTTCGTTTACCTCCCCGAGCCGCTGTACCGCATTCGCCGCCACGGCAGCAACCTGTCGAGCCGGCCTTGCCACATGGCCTACATGCACTGGCTGGCCCAGGAGCGGTTCCGCCAGCGTCGGCCGGAAGCGTTCGCGCAATTGCCGGCCGAGAGCGTGCGACAGTACATGATCGAACCCGTGTTGCAGGCGGTGAAGGACGCCCACTGGCGGCGGGATACGAACGACTATGCACGGCTGCTCAAGCTTGCGCGCCAACTCGCCCCGGAGGATCCTGAGATTCGCCGCATGTGGCACAAGCGGTGGATTCCCATGCGTGTCCTGCGGGCGTGGGATCGGATGAGTGCGGTCGCGCAACCGGTGGGGGCGGAGGCGTAAGGACGACACGGCGACGCGGCGACAAATGACGAATGACGAAGCACGAGGTCGCACTCGCGACCCGACGGTTTGGCTCACAGCTTATAGCTCAGAGCTCATAGCTTCTTTTCGTCATTCGTCAGTCGGGTTTCGTCATTTACTCCTGGTAGCATGCCGACTCGATCACGCCATTCCGGTCATCTTGCCCTGGTGGTCTGCCATCCGGCGCGGACCGGCGGGATGGAGACGTTCTGCAAGTTTCTCACGGAAACGGTGCTGGAGGCAGGTTGGCAAGTCACGGTGGCGCTGTCGGGCGAGAACATCTACGACTCGTTGCAGACATGGTACGGCGACGCGATTCGCGTGGTCCCCGTCGAATGGCTGGACGCCACCTGCGCGGGCGACCGTGAATACGAGCGGACGCGGATTCTCGAGCGACGGTGCTGGTTTGCCCGCGTACAGCCCGACGTGGCGCTGTGCGTGCAATCCTCCAATACGCCGTTCCGCGCAGCCATTGTCGGAGCGAGGCTTGCGGGCGTGCCGGTGATCAGCACGCATCGCACGATGGCCTGGCCGGTGGAATACGTTCCGTCGCGACGGCATTTCTTCGGTTTGGTACCCGGCCTGGGGCTACATCGGCGCAAAGTCATTTTCAAGACGTGGCTGACGGCCTTTCTGGCCGCTCGCGTGGTGTACAACAGCACCGTAGTCGCCCGCGGCTACGAAACGTTGTACCACTATCCTCGCCATCGCCGCGTGGTGATTCCCAATGCCGTGAGATTCTCGCCTGCCCTCTCCGCCTCGCGCGCGAGTGATCGACCCGTCACCATCGGCTACGCGGGCCGGATCGGGGCGGACAAGCGGTTGGACATCCTCCTGCGAGCGGTCGCGGCCATGCAGTCGCGGAACGTGCGCGTACAGATTTACGGCGAGGGGGCGGAACAGCCACTGCTGGCCGACTTGGCGTCGCGGCTGGGTATCGCCGATCGTGTGGCATGGCGTGGCGTCACGCAGGATTCAGCGTCCGCATATGCCGATATGGATATTGTCGTGCTCTGTTCGCCGCGCGAGTCGTCGAGCAACATGGTGTTGGAGGCGATGGCGGCAGGCAAGGCGGTGGTCGCCACGGACGCCGGCGGCATGCCCGAACTCATCGAGCCGGGCGTGGGCGGATTGTGCGTGCCGCCACTGGACGTTTCGGCGCTGGCGGCCGCGCTCGACAAGCTCGCGGCTGACGCGGATTTACGGCGCCGGCTGGGCCAAAACGCCCGGGTTAAGGCACTGCGCGAGCACGACCCGCGCTGCGTGGCGGAGCAATGGATGGCGCTGCTGAACAGCGTCGCGGGCCGGCCGTCGTCGGTGCGAGACATCGCTTGCCCGGAAGTCTACGGCGTGTCTCCGACGGCGCCGGGTGGCCTGATGACATGAACGTCGGGGAAGACGCGGGTACGGAAAGCCGTGTCTCGACTCTCCCCTCTTCTCTGGGTTAGCGCGCACGTGCACGGAGGCACGGTTGATCACACCACGAGCGTATCCCGGCATCTATCTGGCGGTTGACCCGGACGGGTCGCGAGCCCGCGCGACGGTTGCAGGCATGCTGAGCCTGGCCGGCCGTCTCGACGAAAGCATGCTGGCGATCGAAGGGGACGGTTATGCCGTAGTAGCCGTTTCGCCGCCGGGTCATCACGCGGGCAGCGGACCGGAGGTCCACGCCGACGCTCGCGGTCTGCTCATCTGGGCGGGTGAGATGTTCCCGCCGCAAGCGTGGACCGGCAGCGACCGCACATCACAGAGCATGGCCGCCACGCTGTTCGACCGGCTCGTGAACGACGGCTCCGAGATTCTCGCCGACATCGACGGCAGCTTCTGCGGCGCGTGGTTCGATGCAGCAACCAATACGTGGACGCTGTTCAACGATCGCTGGGGCCTGATCCCGCTGTTCTGGCGAGCGGACGATTCCACACTGATCGCCTCGCCCAAGGCTCGGCTCACCTGGCGAACATCGGACTCTTCTCTGCGCATCAACCCCGACGGCCTGGCTGATCTGTTGCGCACGCAGAACATGCTCGATGATCACACGTTGATCGCGGGCGTCCACTGGCTCGAACCGGCCAGCGAGCTACGATGGGACGGCCAACGCATGGTTCGCCGGCGCTATTGGGATTATCAGCATCGGCCGTGCGAGGGTCGTCCGTATGAAGACGTGTTGGCCGAATTCGTCGAAGCATCGCGAGCGACCATGGATCGGATGACCCGCGGCGCCGCACCGGTTCTGATGGGTCTGAGCGGCGGACTGGATTCGCGAATCTTCCTGGCCGTCAGCCACGAATTGAATCGCCGACCTGGTTGCTACACGTCGGGATTCCCCTATGGCGAGGACGTACGCTTTGCTCGCAAGCTCGCCCGAGCGGCCGGTGCCCGGCATGACTTGCTCCTACTGGACGAGCGGGCGATTGTTGCACAACTTCGTGCGTCCATTATCGAGACCGACGGGTTGCACGGCGCGGCACACCTGGCTTTGAGCGCGCCCATCACGTCCTACCTGGCGCGACACGAAGGGGCCGTGCTCGTGGAGGGATATCTGCACGGCGTGCTCGGCGGCTCGGACCTGCCGGCCGACGCGGATGTTCCGACCGACCGCCCCGCTCACCAGCATGCATGGGCGATCGACTTTCTGCATAGCGGTGGAGAGCCGGAAAGGATTGGCCGTTTACTCGAAGCGAACCTCGCGCGAGAGAGCCTTGCCCGCTGGCAGGCTCACGTGGATGATGCGTTTGCCGCTGCCGGCACGGACGATCGGTTGTGCCGCGCGGAGTATGCCATCATCACCGGCCGCAGCGGACGCAATGATGTGCTCGTGCCCGCGATATACCGGCGTTACGTGGCGGCCCGGCATCCGGCTTGCGATCGTCGCATGATCGAATGGTATGCGACCACACCAGCGGTGATGCGTCGAGCCCGCCGGGCATATATCGACGTGCTGCGCACGCGCTACCCGCGATTCGCCCGCGTTCCCCGCGCCGATGGATGCAGCGGCATGCCGCTGAGCGGCGAAGGCTGGCGGCGCGAGTACCACTGGCAGGTGGAGAAACTGTATTCCTGGTGGGCCCGGCTGCGCTACCCGGACGTCCGCCGCTGGGGACGGGATTCGATGGCCGCTCGGGCGTGGGCACTGCAGACATGCCGAGAGGCGGGCGCGTTCGATGAGCTGCTGGCTCCGGACGCCCGCGTGCGCGAGTGGGTGCGGGCGGAGTCGCTGCGCGAAGCCTGGGATACTGCGATGCGCGATCCGCGAGGTTCCATCCCGCTGCTCACGCTGATGACGGCCGAGACGATGATCCGGGAACTCGAGCGCATGCCCGTGCCATCATGTTCGGCCGCCGGACTGCAGTTCCGGCGATTGGATGTGGGCGCGGCTCGCGTCTCGATCTGTGCGGGGGTTTCATGAGCCGCATTCTGCTTGCCGCTCCGCACGTGGGTGAGATCGGCTGGGAACTCATGTCCTGGCAGGGCCGAGTGCGCCGAATGTACCGGCGAGGCGGCTACGACCGCGTGGTGGTCCTGGGCGGGCCGGGCAAGGCGGCGTTTTACGACGGCATGCCGCTGGATTATCGAGCGATCGATCTTTCGCATCTGCCGGGCGAAGCGTACGAGGATCGGCGATACATCGGCCACTCGAAGGAAATCGTGGCAGCTGACGAACTGAAGCGGCTGCTCGAGCCGCTGGTTCGAAACGTCGTCGCGGAGTCTCGCGCGGATGGCGACACAGTCGATGTCCTCTGGCCCGAGTATGCCGGCAAGCCCTGTTCGTGCGACCCGGAACATCAGGCCTTCATCCGCTACGAGCGCAAGATCTCCGAGTTGCCGTCCGAACCGTGGGTTGTGCTCGTGCAGCGCACGCGGGCTCACGGAGCCGAGCGCAACTGGCCGGCCGAAAGCTGGGTTCGGCTCGCGCGTCTGCTCGCCGATCGCGGCGTGCACACGACGATCTACCCGTGCGAAGCCGAGGCAGCCATCACCATGTTGTCAGGCTGCGACCTGGCGGTGGGCCAATCGACGGGCGGGCTGCATCTGGCCGCGCTGTGCGGATGCCCCACGCTGGTGTGGTCGGTGCAGGACTATCTCATGTGGCAATGGGAGATCACCAATCGCCAGCGGTATGAGACGTGGTGGAACCCGCTCGGCTCGCCCGTAGTGTTTCACGAAGCCGCATCGCTGCCCACACCTGAAGCAGCGGCCGACCAGATCATGGGCGCGTTACAGGCCATCGGCCGGCGCACGGGATCCAGCGTGCAGCGAGCGTTGTTTCGCGGCAAATGGACGCTGCGCAGCACGCTGCGCCGATCGATCATCGAGCCACGCCGCTATCGTCGCTGGCCCTGGCCGGTGCAGAAGTTCGTGCGATACGAGCTGGCCTAGGCTTGAGACTTGAGACCTTGAGTCTTGAGGCCTGAGGCAAAGGCAAGTCTCTTCGTCGCAATTCCTGTTGGATCATGTCATTCGTCGTCCGGAAATGCGTGGTTATCGGTCGCGCGTAAATTGCCGATCGCACAAGCTTGTCAAGGCCCGATAAGAACCCCGTTTTCGTCACACCAGCCGTGATTTGAGGCCCGTTCCTGCGGCGGGCCGGATTCCCTCCGGCAGTCCTCAACTGACTTTACAAAAGACCGATATCTACGGCACACAGGCTCGATTATCGGCCAGCGCACGAGTATGGGTCCGCCGGCCGGGAGTGATCAGATGACCACCGCCAGCACAACCAGCTATACGCTCCCGCGTGCGACGAGCAGGACGTCCGCCGACGTTCCCGAGCACGTGCAGCGTTGGTGGCGGTGGCTGCATCGGCCGGTGATCACGCCGCCGGCAGACGGCGTCGGCGGACGCGTGCTGCTGATCAGCTATCAGTTTCCACCGACGGGCGGGAGCGGCGTGCAACGCCCCGCCAAACTCGCCAAGTATCTCCCGCGTTGCGGCTGGCAGGTCGAAGTGTTGACCGCGGCACACGATCGGTTCCCCTGGACGGACACCTCGCTTCTGGCCGATTTGCCCGACGATCTGATCACGCATCGTATCGCCGGTCACGAACCGGCCTGCGTGGCCCGCTGGCTCGGCGCGCAGTGCGCCCGCCTGGGCGGCGAGCGTTACGGCCGTCGCGTGGATGACGCTCTGCACTGGCGTTTGACGGGTTGGGCCGACCGGCTCGGACTGCAGAACGGTGAGTCGCTCTGGATCGGGCCGGCGACGCGAGCGGCCATCCGCCGCCATCGCGAGACCCCCTTCGATGCCGTAATTTCCACCGGCCCGCCGCATTTCGTGCATCGCGTGGCTATGCAGGTGGCCCGGCTGACCGGGTTGCCCTGGCTGGCCGATCTGCGTGACCCGCTGGTCAGCGACTTCGATCGGACGGGCTGCTCGCCCCGGCAGGCTCGGCGCATGCGCGAGTATGAAGCGGACATCGTGGAGCGGGCCGACCTCATCGTTACCACCTGTCCGTCATTCGCGTGGGATTTGCAGCAACGTTATCCCGAGCGGACCCGGCGGATTCGTGCGATCACGAACGGCTTCGATCGCGACGACATTCGTCGAGCCGTTCGTCCGGCCGAGCTCGCCGGCGACACTCGTGATGAATGCACGCTGGTAGCTGCGGGTGCGTTCTACGGCCGTCGAGAACTGTCGCGGATCATCCGCCCGTTGCAGCGGCTGATGCAACTCCATCCGCCATATGCCGGCCGCGTCAAGCTCGTCATCGCGGGGACCATCGACGCCGAACAACGCCGGGCGGTACAGCAGAACACGCCGGAGTTTGTCTCGCTTGCCGGCTATGTCGATCACGCCGAAGCCATTGCTCTGACGGCGCGGGCGGCCTGCAGCATTGTCGTCGTGCCGGCGTGTGAGCATGGTCATCTGAGCATCCCGGGCAAGACCTTCGAGCTGCTCGCCGTGCCCACGCACGTGCTGGCCCTCGTGCCGTCAGGCAGCGACACCGAGCACATCGTCCGGCGAACGGGTGGCTGCACGGTGGCGCCGTTCGAGCGCGAGCATGCCGTCTTCTCCGCGCTGCGGGGAATTATCGAATCACACTTTTCGGGCGAATTGCAGGCCGATCGTGACTGGACGCGCGTGGATGCGTTCGATCGACAGATTATCGCCCGACGGTTTGCCGATTGCCTCGAAGCCGCGTGTTGCGAAAAGACGGGCCGTCGCGGGATCGCGAGCCACAATCGAGAAGCGGTGGAGGTCGCATGAGACGAGACATCAGCAAACTGCTTTTCGTCAGCGACGCCCCCCACTTCGGCGGTGCCGAGCAATACGTCGCCAACATGGTCGCGGCAGCTCGCATCCGCGGCATCAGTTCGGTCGTGTGGTGGGCCCGTCCGTGCACGGGGACGGAGGATGTGTTTGCCGAGGCCCGGCGTCAGGGCGCGGACGTGTGGGTCGTGCCGCCCGCGCGAACGCGACACCTGCACGCGTTGTGTCGCGAGCTTCGCCGATGCGTACGGCAAGAACGGCCGGATGCCATGATCGTGAATGCCTGCGGGCGCCCGCGGTTTTGGGCGGTGCCGTGGGTATGCCGGCTCGAAGGCGTGCCGTCGCTGTGGGTGCATCACATGGTGGATCACCTGGATTATCGGCGACTGATGCCCGCTCGGCTGGGCGGACGCATCGAAGGCTTGAACGCCTGGCGCTGGCCGCAAGCGCTGCGGCACCGGTTGGCTGCCACGGCCAGCACTGCGGTGGTGACTTTGAACGAAGAAGACCGCGCGCAGGTGGCTCGCGAGCACTGCATTCGGCCTCATCACGTTCATGTCGTGCGAAACGGCATCGACACGAGCCGGTACCGGTTTGATTCGCACGCTCGAACCTGCGTGCGTGCGGTCTGGCGCGAAGCGGGCATTCTCCACGACTTGCCAACAGAACCGTTCATCGTAGGCAGCGCGGGCCGGCTGGTGCACGGGAAAGGATTTGAACTGCTCGCCCAGGCGATCGCCGTCCTGCGCGGCCGCGGCATGGACGTACAAGCGGTGGTGGCTGGCGACGGGCCGGATCGTCAGAAGCTGATCTCCATCGCCGGCAAGCTGGGCGTGGCCGACTATTTCGCCCTTCTGGGCCAGGTCGCGGATATGCCGGCGTTCTACAGCGCCATCGACGCGTTTGCGTTGTGCAGCAGTACGGAATCGTTCGGGCTCGTGCTTGGCGAAGCCATGAGTTGCGAGCGGGCCGTGGTGGCCACGCCGACGGCCGGGGCGCGAATGCAGATCGACGACGGTTTGACCGGCCTGTTGCTCGAATCGTTCTCCACCGAAGAACTTGCCGACAAGTTATCCGCACTCGCGAGCCAGTCCCTGTTGCGCGAGCAACTGGGGTGTAACGCCCGCCGGCGCGTGATGCGAGAGCTCAGCATCGAGACGGCGCTGGACCGCACGCTCTCGCTGCTTCGCCGGCCGCAGACCGCTGCTAACTGCCACCAGCCGCTCGCGCTGCCCGTCTCACGGAGACTGGAGGAGGCGGCATGAGAGTCCTGGTGCCGCTACCGTTCGATATCTCGTGCCAGGTTCATGGCCGCAATCTGCGCGTGGTGAACCTGCTGGGGCAACTGGACCGCCGCTGCGACATCACGCTGGCGGCGTGCGATGCACGAGTGGCCGCGGGAGCGGCCGCCGTTCTGCCCGGAATCCGAGTGTTAACCGCGCCCGATGTGCCTCGTTGCCACCACGCACGATCGGCCACGCTCCGAGACCCCTGGTGGCTGCGGCGGGCAGCCCGGTTCTTCGGCTACGATCCCGCCATGCATGCCTGGATCGACGAGCTGAGCGTCGACGCTGACCTCGTGCTGGGCTTCGATCTGGTTTCCGCGTTGTACCTGACGCAGTTGGGCCGGCACGCCGAACGCAGCGTACCCACGGTTTGTGATCTCATCGACGATCCTTGGCTGACATTCCGTAGCGGCCGCTGGGACGAGCAATTCTCCATCGTGGGGATGAAGACGGCCATCGCGGTTCGAGCGCTGCGCCGGTGGCTGCTCCCGCAGATTGACGTGCTGACAGCAGTCGCCCCGCGCGACGCCGAGATGTTGTCACGCACGACGGGGCGAGACGTTCACGTGGTGCCCAACGGTGTGACTTGTCCGGACGATATCGAACCCGGTCAACGCGAATCGTTAGTCGTGCTGACGGGAGCGATGAACTTCCCACCCAACGAGCAAGCGGCTCGCTACCTGGTTCGCGTCATCTGGCCGAGGGTACGACGCATGGTGCCGACGGCCCGCCTGGCTCTGGTCGGTGCGGACCCGACGGCGCGCGTGCGAGAACTGGCGGACGCGTTCAACGTGACGGTGACCGGGCGCGTGGACGACCTGGGCGCCTGGTTGCGGCGAGCCCGAGCGGCCACCGCGCCCATGCTCAGCGGCACGGGCCTCAAGAACAAAATCCTCGAAGCCTGCGGCCATGCCTGTCCGGTGGTCGCCACTCGTCTGGGCGCGGGTGGCATTCCCACCGGCGAGGATCATGGCATTCTCGTTGCGGATCATCCCAAGATATTCGCCGGCCACCTGGTCCATTTGCTCACCGACCCGGCGTATGCGGAGCAGTTGGGACGAGCCGGGGCCTCCATGGTGAGAGACCGGTTCAGTTGGTCGGGCGCCGCCCGGGCCATGTGGAGCGTACTGGAAGGTTGTCGGCGCGAGGCGACCCAAACGACCGGCGCGGCTTCGCCCGCGCTGCGGCGACGCTGTCGGGAGGTGGTTTATGCCTCTGCGTAGCATCGCCTTCCTCCTGTATTTCCTGGGCAGTTCGACCGGCGCCCTTATCTACCCCATGGTCGGGCTGATCTGCTACGTAATCTTGTACCACGTGTATCCCCAGACCACCTGGTGGGGCAAGCCGCTGGAACCTCTGGGGCTCCGGTACTCCTTCATTTGCGGTGCATGCCTTTTAATCGGCACGGCCCTCAGCGCCCCCCGCATGCGGTTCGGCCGCGCGTTCTTGCATCCGGTCGAAGTGGGGGCGATCGTTGTGTATCTGACCGCCCTGCTGACCATCGCGACCGGCGTGGGCACCAACGCCCAGAGCCTGCTTCTGCTGGACAAGCTGGGCAAGATCGTCCTGTTTCTGCTGGTGATGTCGCACATCCTGGTTACCCGCCGGCGTCTGTGGATCTTCGTGCTGATTCTCACGCTCATGACGCTCTACCTGGGGCACGAGGCGAAGAATGCGCCCCCGGGAGCGTTCCTCAAGAATCGTCTGGACGGCATCGGCGGTCCGGACTTCCGCGAGTCGGCCGGCCTGGCCATTCACCTGTGCGCATTGTTGCCCTTTGTGGCGATGGTCCTGTGGCAGAAGCGCTGGCCGCTGCGGATCATGGCGTTTCTGGCGGCCGGGTACGGGGTCAACGCGATTCTGCTGTGCCGAGCCCGCTCGGCCTTCCTGGCCTGCATCGTGGCCGGTGTCTGTGCCGTGGTGTACGCCCCCCGGCGGTTCCGAACCGCGGTCGTCGTGTTCCTCCTGCTAGGCAGCCTGGGCGGATTCTTCTTGAGCGATGCGTGGTTCTGGAAGCGCATGGACACCATCGTCGTCACGGACGAGCAGCAGCGCGACGCCTCGTCGGCCATTCGCCTTCAGATTTGGGCCGCCGCGTGGGAAATGCTCAAGAGCAACCCCATGGGTGTGGGTGTGGGGCAGTTCCAGTTCCAGGTCAAAAAGTATTCGGACCACCTGGTGAACACCCGCGACGCTCACAACAGCTTCATCCTTTGTGCGGGAGAATGCGGCGTGCCGGGATTGCTCGCCTACCTGGCCACGCTGGGCCTTTCGTGGGTGACGCTGGGGCAGGTGGCCCGGCGGGTGCGCCTGCTGGAGGATTCCGAACTGTACGAGTGGCTGATCTTCGCGAATCGGCTCGCCCTGGTGGTCTATGTCGTGGCGGGCCTGTTCGTGAGCCGGTTCTACACCGAGGGCATGTGGTGGCTCATCATGCTGCCAGTCTGTTTGTCGCGTGCGGTCGAGAACGAGATTCGTGAGGGAGTTCAGGCCGAGTTGGAACTGGCCAGCTTGCTGGAAGTCTCCGAGCGAGAACCCGAATGGGCGCTGGCCGGGCTGGGGAGAGCGTGACGTGATCGAGTGTGTAGAGGCCGAAATCCGGGATCGGTGCCGCACGGTATCCGTGGCGGAACGATGCAACCAGCCGGACGCGCCGGCCGGCGCGGCAAGGGATGACTCCGCGCGGGCCCGGCTCGTGCGACGCGTGAATCAACTCTATCACGACCTCACGCAGGACGTGTTCGATGTCGAGCATCGGTATCGTCACCGAGTAGAGCGGAGTTTCTGGCACGACGTGAGCCGAATGCTCGGCGACAACGACGGTGTCGTAGCGGGCCGAACCGTGGTGGATCTGGCCTGCGGGACGGGATTCGTCACACAGATTCTCGCCGAAGCGATGCACCCCCAAGACCGGCTGATCGCCATCGACATCAGCCCGGCCGCTCTGGACAGTGCCGCCCGCAAATGCCGGCCACACCGGCTCCAGCAAGCAGTCGCCGACGGCGCGCGCCTGCCGCTGGCCGATGAATCAGTCGATTTGTTTGCGATCAACGCCGCGTTACACCATATGCCTGATCCCATCGGTGTGCTGCAAGAGGTCGATCGCGTGCTCAAGCCGGCCGGCCTGTTCGCACTGGGTTTCGAGCCCAATTTGCATCACTTCCGTTCGCCGATGGCCCGCGTGGCGCACGGCGTGGATCGGCTGGCCTGGTACGCCAATCCGCGCCAGAACGTGCGGAGATTTCGGGCTTACCTGGGTCTCGGCGGGCAGGACGCCTCGTGCGAAAGCGATCGGGCGGTTTGCCGGATGATCAGCGAATGCTTGCAAAGCGAAGGTTTGATCGACGAGCCCTTGAACCCGGCGGCCATCCTCGACATGGTGGATGCTCACGCTCGGGGTGCTGCCGAGCATGCCGGCTTCGACGCCGTCGCACTCATCGAAGCGTTGTTCCCGAAATATGAGCTGATCCGATTGGTGTCATCGGACTACCTGGGCGAGGCGCCCCGGCGGTTCCGGCCGGTACGCAGCGCCTTGGACGCGGTTCTTCGCATGATGCTTCCCGCGCACGGTTCGTTGTTCAGCATGGTCGTGCGCAAGTGTGTACGGGGAGAGGAACAGGCACCATGACATCCACGGCATATGTTCAACCCAAGACCTCCGTTCGGCCGGCTCTACCGCCCGATGCGATGGAGCGGCCGGTTCGCGTGCTGCACGTCGTGCCCGAACTTTCCAGCGGCGGCATGGAGCGGGCCATGCTTCGCCTCATCCACCGCTCGCTTCTGCACGATCGCCAGAGCCCGGGGGGCAGCGGCATCACGCACGGTATCTGCGTGCTCAACGACGTGAAAGACGATCTGCGCGAGCACTGCCCGCGGGACATTCCCACCTGGATCCTGCGGGCTCAGCGCCGCTGGACGCGTTACGCGGGCTGGCGCCAGCTTCGCAACATCATCACGGCGTTCGAACCCGACGTCGTGCACGCCCGCAGCACGGGCGCGTGGTTTGATGCGGCGGCTTCGCTGGCCGGCCTCAAGCGAGTGCGACTGCTGCTGAGCTTTCACGGCCGCACCACGCTGGAAACGCCGAACTTGCGGCGGCGAATGATCGACCGTTGGACCACTCGTCGGGCCGATTCCGTGCTGACCGTCTCGCATGAGGCGGCGAGTCTGCTCCGCGAAAGCCTCGCCATTCCCAGCGACAAGCTTACCACCATCCACAACGGCGTGGACACCAGCCTGTTCGCTCCGGCCGAAGACGAAGCCGAAGTGGCGAGTATCAGGCACTGCCTGCAGGTGGAACGGCATGCCAACGTGGTGATCTGCGTGGCCAACCTGCTGCCCATCAAAGGGCTGGACCTGCTGATCCGGAGCTGGCGCCAAGTGCAGATGGCCGACCCGCTGGCGAGGTTGCTCCTGGTGGGCGAGGGGCCGCTGCGCGGCGAGCTGGAGGAACTGGTTCGCGTGTCGCGGTGCGAGAAGTTCGTCCGTTTTCTCGGTTTGCGCGAGGACGTGCCAACCTTGTTGCGGGCGGCCGATCTGTTCGTACTGCCGAGTTTGTACGAAGGTTGCAGCAACGCGACGCTGGAAGCGATGGCCAGCGGCCTGCCCGTGCTGGCGTGCGATGTCGGCGGCATGCGAGAGATCGTCACGCACAACCACACGGGTTGGCTGATTCGGCCCGGTGACCACGAAGCGTTCGTCCACACCCTGTTGGGCGCTTTGCTCGATCGCTGTGTCCGCCACCGCGTGGGGACGGCCGGGCGCGACGTGGCGGTCAAGCGGTTCGGCGTGGATACCTGGGTAGCTCGGCATGCCGCGTTGTATCGCCGTCTGGCCGGATTGAAGCCGGTCCGCCACGGTCGGGGGGAGGATGCGCGATGTGCGGAATAGCCGGCCTGGTTCGGTTCGAAGGGCTGCGACCCGACGAGCGGCGATGCGGCGCGCGGATGGCGGCCCGGCTTCGCCACCGCGGACCCGATGAGGTCGGTTGCTTCAGCGATGCCGTCGCGAGCCTCGGCCACGCGCGCCTGAGCGTGATCGATCCGCAGGCCGGCCATCAGCCCATGTCCAACGAAGACGGCACGATCCAGGTGGTGTTCAACGGCGAGATCTACAACCATCGCGAGCTGGCAGCCTGGCTTCGGTCGCGAGGACACCGCCTGACCACGCGCTGCGACACGGAAGTCATCGCCCACCTGTACGAGGAACGCGGTGATGAGTTCGTCCACGATCTGAACGGCATGTTCGCCATCGCGCTGTGGGATTCCCGCCGGCGCAGGCTCGTGCTGGTGCGCGACCGATTGGGCGTCAAGCCGTTGTACTGGGCCGGCGACAGGCATTGTGTCGCTTTCGGCTCGGAGCTCAAGGCGATACTTGCGGCGGGCATCGGACGGCGCGAACTCGATGAACAAGCCTTGAAAGACTACCTCACGTTCGGCCACGTACCCGCGCCGGGGACGATCTATCGCGACATTCGCAAGATCGAACCGGGCCACATGGTCGTATGCACGCCAGCGCACACGCAGGTGCGTGCCTATTGGGACATCCCGTGCGACGACGACGCGGATGACGGTCGCGAGCGTCCGGCGCAAGCGTGGATCGACGAGTTCGCCGCGCTGCTGGACGACGCCGTGGCCATGCGGCTCGAGGCGGACGTGCCGTTGGGCGCGTTTCTCAGCGGCGGCGTGGACTCAACGGCCATCGTGGCCGCGATGTGCCGCCACGCGAGCGGACCCGTGCTCACACACACTGTCGGTTTCAACGAAACCCCTCACGACGAGCGGGACAAGGCTCGGCGGATCGCCGCGCAACTCGGCACGGATCACCGGGAGATCCTGGTTCGTCCCGATGCGGTGGAGACGGCACGACGACTGGCGAGCCATTTCGATGAACCGTTCGCCGATCCTTGTGCCGTGCCCGCGTATCACCTGGCCCGCGCTGCACGGGAACGTGTGACGGTGGTGCTGGGCGGCGACGGGGCCGACGAGATGTTGGCCGGCTATCGCCGTTATCGATTCGACCTGGCGGAAGCGGCGACTCGCGCGCGCATGCCGGAGTGGCTGCGGCGAGGCACGTTCGGGCTGGCCGGCCGCGTGTACCCCAAGGCGGACTGGCTGCCTCGTCCTCTGCGAGCCAAGCGCACGCTGCAGAACCTGGCAACCGATGATGCGACCGCCCACCTGCGCAGCGTGTCGCTGGCGGCCGGCGAATTGCCCGGCATGCTCTTGTCCAGCGACCTGGCGACACAGCTTGCCGATTATGATCCGTTCGCCCGCGGCCGTGAGCACTTCGCCCGATGCGAATCGCCCGAGCTGTTGAATCGATTGTGCTACCTCGACATGAAGACACTACTCGCCGACGAGATCCTGACCAAGGTGGATCGCACGAGCATGGCGGTAGGTCTGGAAGTGCGTGTTCCCCTTCTGGATTACCGCCTGGTCGAGCTGTCCGCGCGCATGCCGACGGCTCTGAAGCTGAGCAACGGCGTGGGCAAGCGCGTGCTGCGTCAGACGGTCGAGCGATGGGTCGGCCCCGAGTCGGCCACGGTTGCGAAACATGGCTTCGATGTGCCGACGGACGAATGGTTCCGCGGTCCGTTGCGAAGCGTGTTGTACGACGAGCTGCTTTCGCCCGCCGCACGGCTGCGGCAATGGCTCGAGTCGGCCGCGGTCGAAAACCTGATTCGCGATCATGTATCCGGCTCCGGCAACCACGGCCAGACGTTGTGGACCGTGTTCATGCTGGAGCAATGGGCTCAACATTGTGCCGCGCCCGATCCAGCGGAACGGCCGGACCACGTTGAGCGGCATGAATGTGTGACACTGGCATGAGAGTCTTGACCACCACGATCTGTTATCCGACTGCCGACAAGCCTGAGCAGGGTGTGTTCGTCCAGCGCCGTGCCGCCGCCATGGCCGAGCGCGGTGGCATGGACGTTCAAGTGGTGGCGCCGCAGCTATGGTGCCCGTTGCTGCGCCGTGCTCCTCGCTTGGTCGACGAGCGGTGGCCGGTGCCGGTGACCTATCCGAGAATGCCGAGCGTGCCGGTGCTGGGCTGGGCAACGGACGGCGTGTCCTTCGGACGCACCCTCGAGCGTTCGATCCTCGAGCACGGCGGCCCTGCAGCGTTCGATCTGATCGACGCTCATTTCGAGTATCCCGATGGTGTAGGAGCATGGCTGGCCGGCCGAAAGCTGGGCATCCCCGTCGCGGTCACCGCGCGGGGCAAGATCGTTTCGCTCTCGCGCAAGGCGCTGCGGCGAGCGCAGATCGCTCGTATGCTGCGCGGCGTCGATGCTCGAATCGCGGTCAGTCGCAGCCTGGCCGATTGGGTGCATCGCGTAGGCGGCAGCGACCTGCAAGTGGACGTGATACCGAACGGCGTCGAGACCGCCACGTTTCAGCCCGTCGATCGCGCGGAGGCTCGCCGAGAACTGGGCTGGAGCCCCAATGCCCGCTATCTGTTGGCCGTCGGACATCTGCAGCGCGTGAAAGGTTTCGACCGGCTTGTGTCGATCCTCCCGGAGATTCGGGCCCGCATGGGCGACGTGCGGCTCGTCCTGGCCGGAAGCAGCCGTGGTGAATGGAGCTTTCGCCGGCGGCTGGGCCGACTGATAGCAACCTGCGGCGGTGCGCCCGCAGTGACATTTGTCGGAGCGGTCGATCCCGAGCGGTTGAATCTGCTCTACAACGCCGCCGACCTGTTCGTGAACGGATCGCGCTCAGAAGGCTGGAACAACGCCATCGCCGAATCGCTGGCGGCGGGTACGCCCGTGGTTGCGTTCGACGTGGGCGGAAACGCCGAGCAGATCTGCTCGAGAAAACTGGGACGCATTGTCCCCGACGGCGACCTGTACGCGTTCGCGGACGCGGTCTGCGAAGCGCTGACGTGCGAATGGAATCGAGTGCTGATCGCCGCCCATGGCGGAGCGCGAAGCTGGGACCAGGTCGGTCGCGAAGTGCGGCGGGTATTCGATCGCGTGTTGAAGGAGCGAGCCTCCGCACGAACCGCAGCCCCCGAGCGATTATTCGGCCTGTCGCTGTCGTCCGCGGAGATCCTGACTCCATCGCGCGGGCTCGCGTGGGAGGTGCGGCGATGAACCGCTGGCTGGCCGGCAACGTGGTGTGGCCGTTGAGCGAACGGCTGGTCGGCCGCGACACCATGCGCCGGTTCCAAACGCTCCTCGTTTCCGACCGCTACAGTGCCCGGGACCTGGCGGACATTCAACAGCGCAAACTCGCACGGCTCCTGCGGCTTGCCGGCGAGCATTGCCCGTTCTACCGCGATCGGTTCCGCCAGGCCGGTATCGATCCGCGCGATCCGCAGCTCGGACTCGACGTTCTGTCCGCCCTGCCGCTGCTCGAGCGCGACGATGTGCAGGAGCATCTCGACGAGATGACTTGGTGCGATTGCCCGGGCGGACCGGCGCGGCCTTATACGACCGGCGGCTCGACCGGCCAACCGCTGCAATTCTACATCGACCGCTGCCGCCAGTCGGCTGACTGGGCGGCGCGCTGGCGAGCACGAAGTTGGTGGGGACTCCCACCGGGCTCTCGCGAGATCATGTTGTGGGCAGGCGCGGGTCGCGTTGCGGTTTCGACCCCCGATCGTCTGCGGACTCTGCGCGATCGGTGGTTGAACCAGTTCATCCTCGACGCCTTCAACATGACCGATCGGACCATGGACGAATATGCCCGGCAGATCGCGACCAGTCGTCCGCGACTGCTGTACGGCTATTCCAGCAGTCTGGCCCTGCTCGCTCGTCAGATGCTGAACGCGGACCGGGTGCTGACGCCGGAGAAATCACCGCGAGCCGTGTTCGTCACCGGTGAAACGGTGACGCCCCGTGACGTCCACGACATTCAGGCCGCGTTCGGAGCGCCGGTGGTGGTGGAGTATGGCTCGCGCGATTGCGGTTTCATGGCCGGCGGTTGCGAGGCAGGCCGACTGCATGTGGCTGACGAGAACGTGATCGTCGAAGTGCTCGACGAACACGGCCGACCGACCGCGCCGGGTGAAGTCGGCGAGGTCGTGGTCACCTGCCTGGAGTCGTTCGCCACGCCGCTCATTCGCTATCGCGTGGGCGATCTCGCGCTCGTGCCGCGGCGGGACGAGGCTTCGCACGATGGCCGCTGCCCATGCGGGCGAGCCTCGCGGCAGTTGACGGAGATTCGTGGCCGCATCACCGACCAGATCGTCCGCTACGACGCCGGCGAAGTGCGGCGGATGCATGCCCTGTCGTTGATCTACGTATTGCGCGAAGCACCAGGCGTACGGCAATTCCGGATCGTACAGAACTCGCTTCAAGCCATCGACGTCGAGCTGGTGGCGGATGGGCGGTTCACGCCGGCAATCGAGGAATCGGTCACGCGGGCGTTGCGCGAACGGATGGGCGCGGACGTCGAGATTCGCATCCACCGTCGCGAACGGATCGCGCCTACGGCGTCCGGCAAACACGCGTGTGTCGTCTCCAACGTGGAGTGTGCAGTCGTATGACGCCGGCGGCAGCGACCAACGTATCCGCATGTACAGACGAACGACCCACCTGGCGAGCCTGGGCGATGGTCGGCGCAGTCTGCCTGGCCGTCTGGGCGTTGGCCCGTTGGCTGTTCTTCGTGGGCTACGAAGGCAGCGATGACATGTTCTATTTGCGGTTCGCGGCGTTGTGGCATCGCACACCGGTGAACCACTGGGAAGCCCGCCTCCTGGGTAATGCCGTCCTGCGGCCGTTTCTTCTGATCTTCGGGGTTCGCGAGTGGGCCGCCGTGCTGCCGGCGATGCTGGCGTCGCTCACGGTTCTGATCAGCACGTTATTTGCATGCAGATTATACGGCACTATACGTCAGGCGTGGTGGGCCGGACTCTTCGTCGCACTCGTGCCCGTAGAGGTCGCTAACGCGACGACGGTATCCGCGCACGCAGTGATGGCAGGTTTCATGGCGGCGGGAACGCTGGCCTTCGTCCGCGCGGCTGATTCGCGCCCGGCGCGATGGCTGGCCGCGGTGTGTCTGCCTCTAGGTGTGGTCGCTCATTACAACGGCAGCTACTACGTCGCAAGCCTGCTCCTGGCCGCACTCATCGTCGACCGTCGCAAGTATGGGCGAGCCGTTCTCGCCGTGATAATCGGCGGCGTTCTGGCCATGCTCGGCGAAATGCTGGCGTTCCAGGTCCTTTTCGGCGACGCGCTGCGTGGCTTAAGGCTGTCCTCCCCCAAGGCGCTCGAGATCAATAATACGCTGGAGTCTGACGGCCTGACGCGCTCCATGATGATCTGGTCGCTCGTGCAGTTCACGATGGGCCATTCGTTCGGCGTGGCGCTGATGGTCACGACGCTCCTGGCGAGCTGCTGCTATCGGCGATTCTCACCACCAGTGCGAATCATGGCCCTGGGAGCCGGCTTGTTCTGGTTGGTGCTCAGTTTCGGGTCATACGTGCCCTGGGACTATCGCCCGTTCTGGCGAAACGCCCGCTATTTCCACCCGCTGGTCATGCCGGTGGCGGTGGCGTTCGCGGCCGGCCTGGTCCAGTTTCGATTTCGCCAATGGGCTCGGGCGGCAGGGGTGGCAACGCTGTGTGTCTGCGGGTTGATGCTGTCACTGGGCGGAAGTTGGGGTCAAAACGTCACCATCTCGCGCGAATTGCTCGATTACGTGCTGGCGCATCCCGACCGGCAGTTCGTGACTGACGTTCACACCGCCAACGAGATCTATGTGCTCAACGGTCTGGCTACGCCGCCCAATGTGGCCGGCACGACGGATTACGGACGCACGCACTACCTGGACGGTAGCATCCGGCTCGTATCCGACCCGGCCCACGAAACCGTGGATGCATGGCTGATCAATCCGCTCAACGTGGCCCGCAACCCGAAGTTCGCGCGAATCTGCGAACCGTTCCTGGGCCCGCCGGAATATCAGACCGACGTCCGCTACCGCGCGTTGTGCGAGTGGATTCGTCCGCTGCGCAGCGGGAGCTGGGCGGTACGCAAGCCCCCCGCCCGCGTGTGCCGGATCGAGCCGGCCCCTCAGGTCCGAGCCTGTCTGGAAGTCCCCGATCTTACGGGGCAATGTTCACGTCATTGACATCGGCGCTAATGAAGAATCCGCCCACACCGTCGATCTCGTAGTAAAAGCTGACGATGTCGCCGCAGAAAAAGTGCTCGCCTTCGCGCAGGAGGATGAGATTGGAACTCGGGATCGCCCCGCCGTCTGGCAGGAGCAAGTCGCCGTCGGCCAGTAGTGTTCCGGCATCGAAGCAGTCGAGTGTCACCGTGACCAGTTCGCCGACGGCCAGCGGCGGACCGACATCGACGAAGTTCGCCGGAATGGCGACTTCCTCCGGAGTGAACAGCAGATTCGGATCGGCCCACAGGAAAGGATCGACCGGGTTGCCGGTCAGGTTGATCAGTTCGATGGTGACCGGGGCGTCGCTGGGACCGGGAGGCGGACACCCCTGTCCCATGACGCCCACCAGCACAATCCCGCCGAGCAGGCCGAACACGATGCGCTTCATCCACCCGTGCGTGGTCATGAGATTCCTCCTGACAAATATACGGCGTTATGGGAGAGCAGCACGTCTCCTGTCAGTCACTATAGCGCGTCATCATCGGCCAGCCATGAGGGCACGGCGTATTCCCGCCAATTCGGGGTTCCGCCGAAGTGGTCGCCCGAGCGTCCGGGCGGCAAAAAGTGGAACGGCTTCCTGGAAACGAGACTTACGGTGCGATGGTGACGTCGTTCACGTCCGCGCTGATGAAGAAGCCGCCTGCTCCGTCGACCTCGTAATAGAAGCTCACGATGTCGCCGCAGTAAAAGTGGAATCCTTCATTGAGCAGGATCAGATTGGCGCTAGGTAACGTGCCGGCGGGCACGAGGAGCAGATCGCCATCGACCAGGAACGTGCCGGCGTCGGCGCAGTCCAACGTGAGCGTGACCACTTCTCCGGGGGCGAGCGGCTCGCCGACGTCGACGAAGTTGACCGGGACAGCCACCAGCGCCGGATCGCTCAGCGTGCCAGGATCGGACCAGAAGAACGCGTCGACCAGGTTGCTCGTGGCATTGACGAGCTCGACGGTGACCGGGGCGGGCACGACCGGCGGGTCGTAGTAGAACGTGACGGTCTCACCGCAGAAATAATGTTCGCCTTCGCGGAGGAGGCCGGCTTGGGCGATGGTGCCGTCGGCGAATTCGACCACGTCGGCGTCGGTCAGCAGACTGCCCGCGGACGCGCACTCCAAGGTCACGGTCACCACCTCGCCGGGGGCCATGGGCGGACCGATGTTCACGAGATTCTGCGGCACCATGATGGTGTTCAGGTCGTACACCAGCCGCGGATCCACATACAGCAGCGGATCCACCACGAGCCCGCTGTCATTCACGAGCTCGACCACGACCGGCGGGTCAACCACCACGACCGGTGGACCGAAGGACAAGCAACCCTGCCCCATGATCAGCGCGAGCAACGGCCCGCCGACCGCAAACAGGAGCACGATCCGAGCTTTCGCCGACGAAGCCATACTGTCCCTCCCCTGGTGGTCACCGCGGCTGGTGTACTTTTGTATCGTTTCCGCCGTCAGGCTCGCGTGGCGGTCTGCTTCTGGAACCGCTTGATCTGCTCGAGCGGCACGATGCCCGTCGACGCACCGGCGGCCTGAATGCAGTGAGCGGCGGTGGCATTACCCAGCAAAGCGGCCTCGGGCATGGACAGCCCATCGCGGAGCCCGGCGAGGAAGCCGGCGCACCAGGTGTCGCCCGCGCCGGTGGTGTCCACGACCTTGTCCACCTTGTACGACGGGACCATGGTCTCGTTGCCGGCGGCGTCGCGGCAGAACGCCCCGTGCTCGTCCATCTTGATCACCACGTTCTTGCAGCCCTTGGACTGCAGGAACCGGGCCATCTCCGACGGGTCCTGCAGGCCGGTGATCTTGCGTGCCTCCGGCTGCGAGGGGATGAAGTAATCCAGGTGCGGCAGGCACGGCAGGATGTTCGCGTGCCACAGCTCGAGCGGAGCGTTGTCCACGTAGACCGTGTCGAGCAGCGTCTTGACACCCGCGTTCCGGGCGTCGGCGAGCAATCGGGCCGTCTGCTCACCGTCGAAGGTCTTCATGACCATGGTGCCGGTGACGAAGCAGAACTTGGCCTTCTTGATGATGCCCAGATTGATCTCGTCGTAGGACAGCGTGCCGTTGGCGCCTTGCGTGTGGAAGAAACTGCGCTGACCGCCGGTAAAGATGCACGCGAACGTGTAGGGCGTGTGAATGCCTTTGCCGTGGATGACGCCTTCGATGCCCACGTTGTACTTGCGGAGTTCGCTTACCACGAACTCGCCCAGGGCATCGTCGCCAACCTTGACGATGGCCTCGCATTGCACGCCCATCTTGCCGAGGGCGATGGAGCAATTGACGGCGTTGCCGCCAGTGGTCAGCGTCAGCTTGTCAAACAGGCGAAGGCCACCCGGCGGCGGGTAATCATCGATGGTCTGGCCGATGGCGTCCACGCAGCAGATTCCGACGTTCACAATGTCACTCATCTGGCACCTCATATAGCGTGGCGTAGGGAATCCCCTCGTCGGTCATGAAATCGCCTCCGCCCACGCGTTGCAGGCCGGCAGCTTCCAGTTCCTCAAACAGTCCGCGCGTCAATTGCCGGTCCAAGCCGTACGTCCGATGCAGTCGTTCCAGCTCGAACCAGTTCACCAGCACGTGCGTGACACCGCGCTGCGACAACCACCGCACGACCGCCCGGTAGTCCGGGGCCCGGCGCGGCGGGCTTTCGCTGGCTGCGGACGTGGCCGCCGGCGAATCGTCCGGCTGAACCACAATCCGCTCGACCGCTTCGGCCAGCGGATGTCGGCTGAACACGACGGCGTAGTCCCGGGCCGGCTTGACATAAAAGGTCCGCGCCTCCCCCACAAACATGACACGCGAACCTTCCAGTTCGTTAACGATTTCCAGATAACCGTAACCCGGATACTGGCCGCTGGTAAACCAATCGGTATGGCCGTGGGCCTCTATGGCCTGTATCTCGCCCGACTCGGTCCGCACGTGGGTGTGAATATAATAAAGCCTGGCAAAATGGTAAAGGTTCCACATGGCCCCCAGCACGACAGCCACTACGATGACGCTGTTGGTCACACGCGACTTGAGGCCATCGGCGAGCCGTGATGCTAACAGCAGCAGGGGTAGGATCAAGACAACGGCAAATCGTGCAAACAGGTGGGTGGCTGTAAACCAGATCACCGCCTGGAGGCCCAACACGACGAGGAAGGCCAGTGTCCAGCGATCGCGTTTGCGAATCGCGCCGGCGATGGCCAGGATCACCAACATGAGGCCCAGTCGCACGTCGAGCACCGTTCGCTCGAGCACGGCCCGCAGGAGCGGCTGGTCCGGACCGATACCTGAGCCGGCCCAGCCGTGGCCTCGCTGCCAGCGCGCCTGCAGCTCTTCGTCCCAAACCCCCTCCCTTGCCCCGAATACCGACCAGGCCAGCGGGAAGACCGGATTGCCCGTGTTGACGAGATTGCGAATCATCCAAGGCGAAAACGTGAGCAACGCCCCGGCAGCGAACAGGCCCACGTGCTTGAGGCAAGTCGCCCAATCTCGCTCGACCAGCAGCGGCACGACCGCCAGCGGAATGGCGACCAGCGGAACCGCGGTGTACTTGTAGCCGCATGCCAGGCCGGCCAGCAGCCCTGCTGCGAGAACCCATCGACTTGCGTTGGGCCCAGGCTGTGCGGAGCGGAGGATGGCCCCCAAGGCGAGCATGCCCATGGCCAGCATGCCCGGCTCAACGTACGCAATGCCCGCCAGGTAGGAAATCCACGGCGTGGTCGCCGCCAGCACGCCGGCGATGACCCCCGCCTTTCGCGAGTAGAATCGGCCGGCCCACCATGCGGCCGCGACGAAGAGCACCGCCAATCCCACGTTGGTCAGTTGAGCAGCGAAGGCGGCCTCGATCGCATCGCCCCGCAACGTCATGAACAGGAGCGACAGCATCCCGCTGTTGAGCGGGAAGTTGCTGTACACGTTATAGGGCATGAAGAAGATCCGGCCGGCCTCGAAGAAGTCTTTGGGGACGGCCAGATGGTACTCGAGCACGTCGTAGCCGTGGGCTTCCTCGCGCCAGAGAATGCCCGGCGGCAAGGTGGCGGCCAGCACGGTGAAGGCCAGAAACGGGATGGCCAGCAGCCAGAGATAGTGGTAACCCGCCAGTGCCAGCGCCTCGCGGCGAACTCGCTTGGCCACATTCGGATCTCGCGCCGATGGCGGTGCCTTCGAGGGCGGGGTCGCCGCTTGATCCTCACGCTCGCTGTTCGTCCCTGCGGCGGTAAACGCCCTCCGCACATCGAGGCCCGCTCGCAGCAAGGCGGCAACAACGATGACGCCGACCAGCGGATATGCGGTCTGAGCCAGACACCCCGCCGAACCCAAGGCGAGCACTGCGAGCGAAAGTGTTCCGATTCCCAGGCCCGCTCCGACCATGAGCCGCTCGCGCCACTCCTCGCGGCCCAGCCCCAGCAGGTGAGTCCACCACACGCCGGCCAACGCCGCCGCCGCGAGCAGGCCCAGCACCACGCCGCCCTCGATCAGCGCGTAGGCCAGTGCGACCACCGATTCCTGAGCCACCGCCAGCCCCGCGAGCACGAGGATGGCGGCGGGCAGGAACGCCGGCGAGCGCCAGTGGGCCGGTGTGCCGGCCCCGGCGTGCACCGGCGCATTCTCGATCTTGTTGATGACCGGACGGTTGGGCTCCATGGGCATACATTACGCACCGCCGCCCAAATCTCCAAACCCCCCGGCCCATCCTCCCTCCTCCCGGAGCCATCAGTCACGGCGGTCCCGCCCCCCACGGCTACCGTTTTCGGTCGCCGCCACTCTCGGGGTTCGCAAACCAGTCGTCGCAACCTTCGTCCTGGCCTCGAACCTTTCCGACCATGTCCCCAACCCCCGACCGCCAGCTTCTGCTTGTCTTCCCACCCTCCTCTTGAACCACGGATGACGCGGATGAACACGGATAAAAAAGCAGACGGATGGATCGTGGCCAGTGAGAATGTCAGTCGGCGATGAAGCTGATATGTTTGGAACAAGCTCAGGCCCTGCGATGCTCACAGGGTGAGCTGTGAGCTATCAGCCGGATGTCTGACCGACGGCTGATGGCGGAGAGCTGACAACTATTTCTGCTTCTCTGTGCCTCTGCGTCTCTGTGGTTGCATTCATCTTACTTTGGCAGGATGTCACATAATAGACACTACGTGTCCTATCGATGGTCGACGGGGGAAGAAAATGACAGCGCGGGCGGAGGCGATTACGCGTCGTACTCGTCCCGGAAGTTGGGGCGCGGGTGGAAGCAGGTGCGCACGTCGAGTTGCTCCATGGGATCGGGCACGGGCAGGGGCCCGTCAAACGGAATGGGACGGCGCATACGGCCCTCGGGCCGATGGGACCGATAGGCGCGCTCGGTGGTCACCGCCAGGCGGCAGAGATGGCCGGCGAACAGGCCCATGATCAGTCCGGCCGGCGCGATCATGCCCAGCCCCACCGCCAGGGCCTTCAGTTGCACCTCACTGGCGGCAATCATGAGCCCGGCATGCAGCAACACGGCGCCCAGCACGCCGGCGCCCAGGCCGACCAGCCCGGCCATCGACCGCAACCCGCTCACCTGATACAGCGACAACGGTACGATGCACCGCGCCCAGACGATCGCCGACGCCAGCGCGCTACAGGCTCCGATCCATCCGCCCAGGGCAGGCGTGACCGTCATGACCAAATCGTGTGCGTACAAATACGTGCCCATGGCGCCGGCGACCCATCCGAGGGCGGTCGCAACGGTGCAGACCGCCACACAGATGAGCGTCAGAAAACGAATTCGCATGGGCCTGGGTGATGCCATTCGGCCTGTCCTTGAACGTGATCAGGCTCCAGCATACCCCTCGGCGCGCAGCCCGGCAAGATAACCGCGCGACGGTGTCAGACGAGCGCCGCGGCACCGGCCGACGCGACCGCATGGTCGTTCTCGACCGTACTGCCGGAAACACCGATCGCGCCGACGATTTCGCCCTTGCCGTTCTTGAGGGGCATGCCGCCCGGAAACGTGATCAACCCACCGTTGGAAACCTCGATGTTGTACAACGAGCCGCCCGGCTGCGAGAGCTTCCCGATTTCGCCCGTGGGCATGTCGAACAGGCGAGCCGTCCGCGCTTTTTTGATGGCTATGTCAACCGAGCCGAGCCACGCCCCGTCCATCCGGGCAAAAGCTTTCAGATTGGCCCCCGCATCGACCACGGCCACGTTCATTTTGAGCCCGTCGGCCTGGGCCTTCTCCACGGCCGCCTTCACCACCGCCTGCGCCTGCTCCAACGTCAGTTCCGTCATGTCCACAACCTCCACTCTTGGATTATTCCCTGACGCCGCACTCTAGGCGCGGTGATTCGATGCGACCAACGTCGTTTCGGCCACCGGCGCCGTTGGCGTGGTACATGCCCGCCCGTGCCGGGGGCTGGCGAGGCGGACAGCGAGGTTGGGGTCTGAGCTTCCTGCGGCACGCGGGTGAAAGAGGCGCTCACGGTCGTTGTCAACCGGCGATGCTGCGCCGAATCAGGGCGCAGACGCTTTCCGGCCGTAGGGCCCAGACGTTGGACGTTTCAATCACGTTGGCGTTGTTGCAGAAGTGACAACCGACATCCTTCAGCCGTAATCGCCGAATCTCCCGCCGGCACAACACCTCCGCCAGCGGTGTCTCCCGCACATTGGCTACCGGGCGAAACCGGTCGAGGCAGTCCATTAGGTCGCCGTTCGGCCGCAGCTCCAGGAAGACCTTGCGGGCATGGCACCGGTACGGCTGCTTGCCGCCAAGAAAGCCACGCAGCAACGTGTAGCTGTTCGCCACAGGGTAGCCGCGGCCCTTGAGCACGATGAGCCGCCGCGCCAGCTCCGACAGCCCGGCATCATCCAAGGCCAAGTCCTCTTTGGCCGTGGCGCTCTCCGGCCCGCCCAGCATCCCGGTCTCCATGGGGTTGAAGTAGATCGGCGTCCCCAATTCCCTGGCCAGCCGAGCCAACCGCGGCACGATGTCCACATTCAGACGGCTCACGACCGTGTTGATGAACACCCGTTTTTCGGGCACTTCGGACCGCATGCGGCGAATGGCAGTGCACACGGCGTCGAACAGGCCGGGCTGGCCGCGCATGGCGTCGTGCCGCTCGCCCAAGTGATCGAGCGAGAAGATGGCCACGTCCAGTTGCGGTACGACTTCCTCGAACCGCTCGTGAAAGCGGTAGCCGCTGGCGATCAACACGTTCCACAGCCCGGCGTCCCGCGAGGCCTGGAGAATGGCCGGCAGGTCGCGGCGGATCAGCGGTTCGCCTCCCCAGATGGAGTTGACCCGCAGGCCGCAGCGTGCGGCGTCGCGGTAGACTCGGGCAATCTCGGCGACGGTCAACTCCTCTTCCTCGCCGGACAACCCGCGCCACAAGCAGGTCTCGCATCGGCAGGGGCAGCGGGCGGTGACCAGGTGCGACAGCACCATTGGCCTGCCGAGGACTCGGCCGGCGACCAGGCCGCCCACCAGACGCACGCTGCGAAGCAAGTGACCGTACATGCGACCGCTCCACACATCACGAACGAGTCGGCACATATGAATTGTACCCGACCGGCCGCAGATCCGCGGTTGGAATTCGGTTCCGCCGGCTCTTACCATCCGGTGTGCCTCGGACGGGTGGTCAGACCGGGGCGGACAAGCGAGAACTCCGATGAATCGACCTTCGACACTGGGTGATCTGAAAGCAAACGGCTACCGCCCGCGTTCCATCCGGGATGAAATGCGCGACAACCTCATCCGCAAGCTCCGCGCGGGCGAGCCTCTGTTTCCCGGCATCATCGGCTACGACGACACCGTCATTCCGCAGATCGTCAACGCCATCCTGAGCCGCCACGACATGCTCTTTCTCGGCCTGCGCGGCCAGGCCAAGACGCGCATGCTTCGCGCCCTGACCAGCCTGCTCGACGAGTACCGGCCGGTGGTGGCCGACGCCGATCTGCCCGACGACCCGGTCGCCCCCATGTTCCGCCAGTCGCGGGCCATCATTGCCGAGAAGGGCGACGAGACACCCATCCGCTGGATTCATCGTGACGATCGCTACCAGGAGAAGCTGGCCACGCCCGATGTCACCATCGCCGACCTGCTCGGCGAGATCGACTTGGTGAAACACGCCGAAGGCCGGTACCTCGCCGACGAGTCGGTCATGCACTTCGGGCTCATCCCGCGCAGCAATCTCGGCATCTTCGCCATCAACGAGCTGCCCGACCTGGCCCCGCGGATTCAGGTGGGTTTGTTCAACGTCCTGCAGGAGCGTGACGTGCAGATCCGCGGCTTTCCCGTGCGACTGCCGCTGGACGTGTACATGGTCTTCAGCGCCAACCCGGAGGACTACACCAACCGCGGCCGTATCGTCACGCCGCTCAAGGACCGCATCGGGTCGGTCATCCGCACGCACTACCCGCGCACTATCGAGGAATCGATGGCCATCACCGCCGAGAACGCCTGGATCGAGCGCGATGGGCAGGGGCCCAAGGTGGTCGTTCCTCGGTTCATGGCCGAAGTGGTGGAAGAGTTCGTGCGGCTGGCCCGGACCAGTCCGCACGTGAATCAGCAGTCGGGCGTGTCCGTCCGCGCGTCGATCACCTGCATGGAGACGCTGGTCTCCAACGCCGAGCGTCGCGGCATCGTTCTCGGCGAACCGCAGGTCATGCCGCGCGTGAGCGACCTGGCGAACATCAACGCCAGTTGCCGCGGCAAGATCGAACTCATGCTCGCCGAGGATGAGCAGGGCGAGGACAAGCTCATCACCGCCTTGCTGGGTGAGGCAGTGAAGAATGTTGCGGCCAAGTACGTCGACGTGGACGAGCTCGACGCCATCGTGCAGCAGTTCCAGGGCGGCAAGACGAACGTGGAGATCGGCGACGATATTGCTTCGGAGGACTTGGTCGCTTCGGCCGAGAAGGTGCGAGGCCTCATTCGCGAGAGCCGTGCCGTCTGCGCCAAAGCCGGCTTACCCGCCGACGAACCGGCCGCCCTCGCCAGTGCCGCCGAGTTCATCCTCGAGTCGCTCTACGTCAACAACCGCCTCAGCAAGTACACTTACCGCGGAAACACGTTCTACAAGCGGTGACGGAAGAGCTATGAGCTATAAGCTGTAAGCCAGACCTACAGGACTGCATTACCGTGACGCCGGGGCGCAGAGAGACTCTCTGACTCGACGGCCTCTCCTCGCTCTTGCCAACAGCTCAGAGCTTCATAGCCTAACAGCGCCGCCGGCTTCACAGGCGGACCTGCCTCGGGGCCGCCCTGACCCGCCGTAGCTTTGCCGCGCCTGTGAGTTCCCGTATAATCCCACCAACCTCGAACCAAGCCCGGGGGTCTACAGGACGACAAGACATGTGCGCTGCCGAATTTTGTGCCGATCACCTGTTGTCCACCCTGTCCGGGCAGTCGCTGCACCGATCCCTGGGCGTGTTCGCCGAAGCGACGGCCACCACGGTCATTCTTTTCAACCAGAACAACGAGATCGTGGTCGGCCCCATCACCGGCAGCAGTTTCATGCGCCAACTGATCGAAACGCCGGTGGGCCGACAGTTTGTCGAAAATGCTCACCGGCAGGCCGCCGCGGCGGAGAATGCCCTGCCCGCCAGACGGTTGTTGGATCGCGGTTATCTGGGTCGGTTCGCCGTACCGGTTATCCGCACCGGCGCTCGTGTGGGTACGCTGACGCTCGGTGATCGGCCGCGCCAGCCGCTGCCCGACTCGGTGGTCGCCGAGATGGCCGCCGCCACCGGCCTCGATCGCGACGCCCTGCTTCAGGCGGCCCGCGAGCTACCCTGCTGGACCGCCGCTCAGGCCGAGGCCATTCGCAATCTCGGTGCCGTCTTGGTCGAGCTCTTCGCGAGCCTCTGCGCCCAGGACGAGGACCTGCGGCGACGTATCGAGGAGCTGAGCGTCGTCTACAACATTGCCGGTTTGTTCGCCGGCTCGCTCGATCTCAAGGAGATCCTGGACAAGACCGCCCGCATGGTCTGTGAGGTTATGAAGACCAAGGCGTGCAGTATCCGGATGCTCGACGAGGCCAGCGGCTCGCTCAGTATCAAGGCCGTGCACAACCTCTCGTGGGAGTACCTCGACAAGGGGCCGGTCAGCGTCGACGAGAACCCGATCGATCAGGCGGCCATCCACGGCGAACTGGTCCGCATCGCCGACATGCCCAACGACCCGCGGGTGCGCTATCCGGAGCAAGCTCGCAAGGAAGGCATCGTCAGTGGGCTGGTCTGTGGAATGATCTATCGCGGCAAGGCCGTGGGCGTGATCCGCGTGTATACTGGCGAGCCGCATACGTTCACGCCGTACGAGGAAAGCCTGCTTCAGGCGGTGGCATCACAGGCCGCGGCGGCGATCGTCAACGCCCGCCTCCTGGCCGAGGCCATCGAGGCCGAACGTTACGCCCGCCAAATCGCTTACGCCGGCGACGTGCAGCGCCGAATGATTCCGCGCAAGGCGCCGGACTGCAAGCAAGTGGAAATCGGCGCGCTGTATCGTCCGACCTATCGCGTAGGCGGCGACTTCTACGACCTGATCCAGTTGCCGCAGGACAACCTCGGCGTGGGCATCGCCGACGTGTCGGGCAAAGGCGTGCCTGCTTCGCTGCTGATGGCCTCGCTGCGGTCGGCGCTGCGCGTGTACGCGTATGTGACGTATGACGTAGACGTGATCATGGCCGAGGTGAACCGCCACATGTGCCGTGACACGACCATCGGCGAGTTCACCACGGCGTTCTATGGTGTGATCACGCCCGACGGCCGGCGGCTGACCTACTGCAACGCGGGTCATGACCCGCCCATGCATCTGCGCGATGGCAAGATCACCTACCTCGAGACCGGCGGGATGGTGCTGGGTGTGGATTATACGGCCACATTCGAACGCGGCATCGTCGAGCTGCAAAGCGGCGACATCATTCTGTTATACACCGACGGCGTGGTGGAAGCTCTCAACTTCGCCGACGAGTCGTACGGACGTCAGCGCCTGGCCGAGTCGCTCCTGCGTTATGCCGATCAGCCGGCCGAACGCATCGTGCAGAATCTCAATTGGGACCTGCGACGGTTCCGCGGTTTGGCGGACCGGTTGGACGATGTCACGCTGGTGGTGTTGAAAATCAGGTAGTGAGAATGTGAGAAAGTGAGAACGTAGGAAAGGGCAACGTAGACGGCACCTTTCTCACTTTATCACTCTCACACGTTCGCACAAATCAGTCCATGCTACAGCTCACGCAACAAGGCAAAGATGTTCTGCTCGATGTGAAGGTCGTACCCAAGTCGTCGCGTGACCGGATCGTTGGTGAGCTCGACGGTGCGTTGAAGGTAACGGTGTCAGCCGCCCCTGAGCGCGGCGCTGCCAACGAGGCCGTCCGCAAGCTCATTGCCAAATCGTTGGGCGTCCGCGTCCAGCAGGTCACCGTCGAATCGGGCCTGACAAATCCTCGCAAGACCATCCGCATCGTTGGTACATCGTGTGAATCCGTCCAGACCCTGCTCAGCCCAGGCAGCTCGCGTTCGTAAGGATGGTTCGGAGTCGAGCTCCATTTCTTGTTTGTGGTCAATCAACCGAAGTCACAGAGGCTTCGCACGTACGCGAGCGAGCCGTCGTTGACCCACGGATCAAGCTGGGCAACATCCTTCAGTTGTTGACCTCGCCGGCGTGAGACAGCCACAAACGCGCAGCGCACGTCGGGCAGTGCGGTGATGTCCGTCCAGAGCTTCTCTGTTTGGCAGACGGGAAAGACGTCTTCCTGGCCGTGACCCCAGCGGCGCTTGACGTCCTTGATGGTCACATACGTGGGCACGCGGCTGGACACCTCGCGCACGCGCTCGGCCAACAACTCCTGCGGGCCCGAGAGCATCGCCCGGTTGATACCGAACAGCGCCAGGAAGCGGTCAATGTCCACCCATGCGGTGTTGGAGTTGTAAAAGCTCAGCCGAAACTCGTCGGCCTCGCTGGGCTGGGCAAGTCCTTCCAGCAGACGCACTTTCCCGTTCACCCGAGCCAGACCGCCGCCGCGATCGTCGATGCGCCGGCCGATGACCTCAAACGTTACCGCATTCTCGCCCAGAATGTGCAGCCCCAGTACGCCCGGATCGACATCGGCTCCCAGCGTGTCAATGTTGTGGACCATCAGGTACTTTAGACTCGGCTGGTCGGCCAGCATACGGGCGAGAACGCCGTTACGCAGCATGTTCGGCAGCTCGTACCAGTGGCCCGGCGGGTGGAAGCACTGACCGGGCACGTTGTCCACATAGTCGCTGGCCTCACCCCGCGACTGGGCCCAGTTGATCAAGGCTTGGCGAACGTCATCACGAACCTTCTGCTTCTGCTCGTCGAGTGTTTCTTGCGGAAGCTCCTCCCACAGGAAACGCAGGTCGCGAACCATGGGCACCATGCGAAGGCCGATGGATCGGCCGGGCGACAGATACACTGGCCCCGGGTAGCCGTGATTGTTCGCCAGCGCGAGGTGCTTTTCGATCGGCCCGTGGGTCAGAAAGCTGGTTGTGAAAACGTGTGGAATTGTAGTGTCGTATGTTCGACTCGTTCGGCGGCTCTTGGCCAGATGCAGCTCCATGAACGAGCGGTGCGCGCCATCGATCATGACGAAGGGGTTGACCGCCTTGACCACACCCGCCCCGTGCGTCCAGCGCGAACCGACGCCGGCGGCCAGCGAGACCACCGCCACCTCACCGCGGCGAATCGCATCCTTGCCGACCTGGACGGCTTTGTCCGGCGCGCCGGATTGGGCGTCGATGAAGTCACCACTCTGCACATCAACGATCTCCGTCGATGCGGGCAGGCGATTGCGGGCCAAACCGATACGCCCGCGGCGAAGATCCTCGCGGATGCGCTCATGCTGTACGGCATCGAATCCGTTCTCGCGCTTGATGCGGTCCAGCTCGGCAGCCCACTCGGCACGACCCTCGGCCGGCGCGTTGCCCGGCGACGGGAACAGGTGATTCACCATGACCCGCAGCACGCGGATCAGTTCGTCGGGCGTGCCGCCGCGGCTGGTGAAGTTGTCCAGATCCGCTCGCCGCAGCATGGACACCTTGTCGCGCTCCAACCGTGTCAAAGCCGGCACCTGCACGGCATAATAACGGGGCGGCATGATGGCCTGATGCCCTTGTCGCAGCGTGGCCACCGTGCCGTAATCGTTGATCCGGAAGTTGTACACCACCGGATCCATGGCGAATGGGATTGCGTCGCACAGCTCGCTCTTCGCCCGGTTCATGATCTCGAGGATTTCGTCGCGGAAGGCGGCCTGCCGCCGAGGATTGACGAAAAACGCCATGCCGCCGCCGGACATCCCGCCGAGCATCAGGAAACCCCAGAAGTCCTCCTTCAGCCGGGCGCGAGCGTCGCGAATGATGGTTTCCGTGAACCGGTTGGTCACCCAGGGAATGATGGTCTTGAGCGGCCCGTCCCAGTTGCGCGTGGTATTCGCGCCGACTGCCTTGAGATCGCCTGCCTGCAAGCCGTCGATGATGGCATCGAAGATACCGCGCATCTCCTGGCGCGCCTGCCACTCAGGACCGCTGCGCAGGAGGTACTTTTCGGTCACCATCTCGAGGATGGGCCCGACGTCCTGGGCCATGCCGCCGTGCACCAGCACGACGCTGGAGGCAAACAACTCGCGAACCTGTGGACTGACGCGATCGGGCCCCAGCACCTCATGCTCGGGCAATAATCGACCACGGCTCACGCCGTACTCCGGATCGCCCGGTCGAGCTTCAGCGCCGCGAATGATCTTGATGCCCGGCCATGTCCCGCCTGAGTCCTGCCAACCACCGCCGGAGCCGCCCAGCCATTCGCCCAGGATGGCTCGCGACGCAACAAGGCGTCGCTCGGACTCCTCCAGTCCGCCTTCGAGATTCCTGGTCTGGCCGGTGGCTCGCATGAGGACCGCCACGATCGACGCGAGCAAATTGGTCGAGACCGCCAACCGCGAGCCCTTCGGAATGTCGTTTACCTTCGTAACCAGTTCCAGACCCAACCCCGGCCCGACCGTCCGGGCCAAAATCTCGGCCAGCGACTGGCCGGAACCCTCAAACGACGGCGGGATCAGACCCGAGGCGATGATGCCAGCCTTGAGCAGGCTCAAGTAATCGCTGCCGAAGTTGAACAGATCGTCGAGCTGCGTGATGTCGCGGGTGTCTTCCAGATCGATGCTGGTCAACCGCAAGAGCGGCTCTTCCAGCACGCGCACATACGTCTCCACTGGCGGCCGCACGTCGGCGTCGCGGCGATAAACGCCAAGGTCCACCGACACGTTGACCACCCGCGCCCCTTCGGGATAGTCCATGCCCAAGAAGAAGATGTCGGACCAGCCGCTGTGCGACAGGTCCATCCGCACGGGCGTGCGCTCGCAGAGAATCGGGTACGTCAAGCCGCTCCGTTGCAGAAGCTCACGGCGAATCCGCAGCGGATGATCGGCCTGATGCCCGACGCGGAACATCCACTGGTTGCCGCGCGAGCCTCGGACGCTGCGGCGCACCTGATCGGTGAGCGTTTGAAACCCGAGCTGATTATACGCCCGCGCCAGCGCGCTGATCACCGCCCCGTTGGGCCCGGTCTCATGCATGGCAGCGCGAAATCGCTTGATGGCCTGCTCGAAGCGCCGCTCCAGCAGATCGACGTAGCCTTCGAACGGCACGGTGCCCAGCGGGTTGATGCCCTGCGCTTCCTGAATGTGAAACCGGTATGCCGCCGCCAGAAACAGGCATGCCCGCACGCGCTCGTAGAGGTTCTCGCAGCCCCGGCGAAACCGTTCGAGTTCCTCGCACTCGCCCAGGATCTCAGTCACACTCAGTCGAGCCAGCAGCCCCGCTAACGGCCGATTGCGAATCTGCGGATCGCTGCTCGTGATCGTATCAACCAGGATTGACATGGTCGTCGCTCACCCACGATGCCTGACGAATGACGAAATCCGAATGACGAATGAATTGCCGGCCCAATCTCGTCCCGATTCTCCGGCTTACAGCTCACATCTCAGAGCTCATAGCCCACAGCTTCTTCTCGTCACTCGTCATTGCGCACGCCCGCCTGCAGGAGCAGTTCCATCAGCCGAATGAGCAGCTCATCGCGATCGCGTCCGGCCATGGCGAGTGCAATCTGAGCCTCCAGCGATCCGAATTTCACACCGATGTTGTATCGACGGCCGTTGGTCTGAACCGCGAGGTACTTCTCCGAGCGGGCCAACTCCTGCAACGCCGGCGTGAGCTGAATCTCCTCACCCTGTCGCCGCGATCGTTCCACGTGCTCGTCAAGAATGCTGAAGATGGTGGGTGTGAGCACGTGGATGCCGAAGAAACAGAGGTAATGGCCGACACGCAAGCCGGGTACGTGCAGCAATTGCTCGGCTGCCGTGGGCGTCGGCTTCTCGAGGATATGTTCGATCTGGAACGTGTTCGATAGTCCACTCACCCGCTTGCCGGCCACCGTCCCGTACTGGTGGATGAGATGCTCGCGAGTGGCCTGAACAGCAGCCACGGCACAATCCTGCGCGACGGCCAGATCGATCACCTGCCGGGCACAGCGGCGGGCCTCGCCGGAAACATACAGGTGATCGCTGACCAGCAGCAGAAACGGCTCGCCACCGACGAATTCACGGGCGCACCAGACGGCGTGACCGTAACCCTCGGGCTTGTCCTGAACGGCAAAACTCAACCGCCGCTCGAAATCGGCCAACCGTCGCTGCTGCTCCTGGGTGGCTTTGCCTTCGCCGCCGGTGGCGAGACGGCGGGCCAGCGTCTGAAAATGTGAACGATAAACCGCCTCGTCGCCCGGTGCGGTCACCAGACAAATCTCTTCGATACCGCTGTCGAGGGCCTCTTCGGCAATGATCTGCACCACCGGCTTGACCAGCCCGTCTCGGTCGACCATGGGCAGCATGGCCTGATGAGCGGAGGTCCAAGCGGGAAAATCCGCCGAGCCGCGACCGGCCGCCGTGATGACCGCTTTCCGAACCTGCATGGAGCCCTCCTCGGGAGGCAATGACGAGTGACGAATGAATGTCGAAGCCCGAATGAGACCCGGCGGCTGCGGGCCACCGGTCCGGCTCACAGCTCATAGCTTTCGTTCGACATTCGTCATTCGGACTTCGTCATTCTAGATATCGAGGTTCTTCACCAGCGAGGCGTTGGCCTCGATGAATTGTCGCCGCGCTTCGACATCATCGCCCATGAGAATGGAGAAGATCCGGTTGGCTTCCTCCGCATCCACTGCCACCTGCTCGATGTCGTCGCCGTCCGCGCTGATCACCACTTTCAGCAGTGAACGGGCCGCTGGATCCATGGTGGTGGCCCAGAGCTGCTCGGCATTCATTTCGCCCAAGCCTTTGAACCGGCGAATCTCCGCCCCAGCCGCTCCGATTTTGCGAACGGCATCAACCAGTTCCTGCAGATTGTCGAGTTCAACGGGCTCATTGTCGGCGTGCTTGACGAGGAACCGTGCCGGCGGCAGCGTGCCGTCCACGTTCTCGATGCGCTCGGCAAAGTAATCGTCCACGCTCAAGCCGGCTTCCCGCAGGCGGCTCACGGCCTCCTGCAACGCACGGGACTCCGTCAAGTCGATGCGGACGATGCGATGCTCCTTGGCCCCGTTGGTCGTCGGAACCAAACCAGAGCCGGCGTCGACGATCTCCACCTCGCCGCAGCGATTGCGTTCCTCAGTGGCCAACTGCTTGAAATCCTCGTCGCTATAGCCGTAGTACTCGACGGCTTCCGGCTGGTTGGGCCGATAGACCATGGCCCGGAAGATCGGCAACCGGCCGTTCTCGTCCGCATGCCGCAGCAGGAGATCCCGCATCTCGATCCCACGTCGGCGCAACTGACGGGATTTCTGTACCATCCCGTCCACGAGGGCGAACACGTCAGCCAAGGCCTGACCGCTGATCTCGCGGTCCGGTGCACCGGGCTGGCGAATGATCAAGCGAGTGTCGTCCAGACCCCATTCGGTCAGCCGGCGGTTGAGAATCGCGTCATTCCGCACGTACTCGGAACGTTTGCCCTTCTTGAGCAAATACAACGGCGGCTGCGCCACATATATATGACCCTGTTCGACCAGCGGCAGCATGTGCCGGAAGAAGAACGTCAGCAAGAGCGTCCGGATGTGGCTGCCGTCCACGTCGGCATCGCACATCACGATGATCTTGCCGTAGCGCCGCTTGGTGACGTCGAATTCGTCGGCCCCGATGCCACAACCAACCGCCACGATCAGTGTCTGAATCTCCTCGTGGCTCAGCATCTTGTCGATGCGGGCCTTCTCCACGTTGAGGATCTTGCCCTTGAGGGGCAGAATAGCCTGGAACATGCTGTCCCGGCCGGTCTTGGCGCTGCCACCTGCGCTTTGTCCCTCGACGATGAACAGCTCGCCGGCGTCGGGCTCCTTGGTGCGGCAATCCCACAACTTGCTGGGCATGCCACCCGAACTGAGGGCACTCTTGCGCGTCAGTTCGCGAGCCTTGCGAGCCGCCTCGCGGGCCTGAGCCGCCTGGATGCCCTTCAGCACGATTTTCTTGGCTTCGGCCGGGTTTTCCTCGAGGAAAGTGGCGAACTTCTCGTTCATCACCTGCGTGACAAACGACTCGACCTCCGGGTTCATGAGCCGAACCTTGGTCTGAGCCTCGAACTGAGGTTCAGGCACCTTCACGCTGATGATCGCGGTGAGACCTTCGCGGAAGTCCTCGCCTTGGGTAACCAGGTTGCCCTTCAGGAGGTTTTCCTTGCGGGCATAGTTGTTCATCGTGCGAGTGAGCGCCGCTCGAAAGCCCGACAGGTGCGTACCGCCGTCGATGTTGCGGATGTTGTTGGCGAAGCAGGAGACGTTCTCGGTATAGCCGTCGTTCCACTGCAGCGCGATGTCCACCATCAGCCGGTTCTCGGGATCCTCGGCATGAATGGAGATCACGTGGGGATGCAGCGGCTCCTTCCCTTCGTTCATGTGCCGCACGAACTCGCGCAGCCCGTCCACGAACAGGAAGGTGTCCTCGGTCGACGTGCGCTCGTCGCGCAGCGTGATCTCGACGCTGTTGTTGAGATAGGCCAGCTCGCGGAGCCGGTTGCGGAGCGTCTCGTACTTGAACTCACAGTCGGCGAAGATCTCGGGATCCGGCTTGAACATCACGCGGGTACCCGTCGTGCTGCTATCGCCGATCACGCGGAGCGGGCTGGTGGTGTGGCCACGCTCGAAGCTCATCTCGTGAACCTTGCCCTCGCGGCGGACCTGAACGCGCATCCACTCCGACAGGGCGTTGACCACGCTGACTCCGACGCCGTGCAGACCACCGGAGTACTTGTAGCCTTCGCGATCGAACTTGCCGCCCGCGTGCAACACGGTCATGGCCACCTCGACCGCGGGCTTGCCGTCGATCTTGGGATCCGAATGCTTCATCGGCCCGACCGGAATGCCGCGGCCGTTGTCCTGCACGCTGCAGCTTCCGTCCGCGCCCAGCACGACGGTGATCTTGTTGCAATGGCCCGCCAGTGCCTCATCGATCGAATTGTCCACCACCTCGTACACCAGGTGGTGCAGGCCGGTCACGCCGGTATCGCCGATGTACATGGCCGGACGCTTGCGCACGGCCTCCAGCCCCTCCAGTACGCGGATGCTGTTCTCGTCGTAGTCGTGGCCGGTCTCCTGGGCGGCTTCACTATCGGCGGACACAACAGATTCAGACGCAGGTATGGAAGTCAAAGTGTTTTTGATATCGTCTTCGCTCATTGGCTCTCGTTTTCCTGACAATCCGGGCAACCTGCGGTCTCCCCAAGAACCGCATCAGCCCGACGGTGTGGGGCCGGCGATGAATCGGATCGAGTGAATTCCCGATTCGGGAAGTTGCGCCCGCAACAGGGCGAGCAGGCGTTGCTCCCAGGCCACTCGCAACCGGTACATCAAGGCCGGCTCGGCGACGTGCAGCTTCAGCACGCCGTCGCGCACACCGAGAATGGAGGCATGCTCCAGGAGGTCCTGGCCGTGCTCGCTCAGCACGGCCACCAGCCGGCGGCGCCACGCCGGCCCGCTCATCTGCTCGGATCGCAGCAAGTCCGCGGCGATCTGGCCGACGGCAACCGGGGCTCGACGCGCCACGCGGCCGTCGAGGTTTCCCTGAATGTATTTTAATTGTTTGTCCGACAGCTTTTCCACCGGTCACGCTCGTCTAAGCCAGGTTCACCGGCATGACCACGTACAGGAAGCTCGGCCCCGCGCGGAACACGCCCGGGCGGTTGCCGTCCTTCATTTCCAGCGTGATCGTCGGCGCGTTGGCCACTCGCAACGCCTCAGTCAGAAACAGCGGGTTGAAACCGATCTCGACGGGAGCCGCCGTGTACTCGATCTTCATGGAGATCGTGGCCTCGCCTTGTTCGGGGGCCCGGCTCGACAGAATCAGTTGGTTGTCGTCGAACTTGAGCCGCACACCCTTGGACTGCTCGTTGGTGAGCAGAGCCGCCCGCCGCACCGCGCTCAGAAACTCTTCCGTGTCGAGCTCGACCTTCTTGTCGTTGTCCTTGGGAATCACCTCCTCGTACTGCGGGAAGTGACCCTCCACCAAGGCGGAGCTGACCACGTAGGAATCCGCTCGCACCACCACCTGGTTGCCGGCGAAACGGACGGCAGCCTTGCCTTCGGCGTGGCCGAGCACCCGCTGGAGAACCTGGACGGTTTTTGCGGGCACGATCATCTGCGTATCACCGCCGCCGGTGCCTTCGGCCGGACCCTGCGCCCGGGCCAGCCGACGCCCGTCCGTCGAAACCAGCACCAGCTTCTTGCCGGCCTTCTGCCAGAGAATCCCGTTAATCGCGTAACGCGTGTTCTCCTTGGCCACCGCGAACAGCGTTTTGTTGATCAGTTCGAGCAGCGTGGCCGCCTCGATTTCGGCGTCCGGCTGACCCTCCAGCTCCGGCACGGGAGGAAACTCCCGCGGATCGTGCCCGTAAATCTCGAAATGACTGTCCTGACCGCGAATGTGGCAGACCTGCTCGTCGGACTCCAGCGTCAGCGTGTCGTCGGTACATTCACGAGCGATCTGCGTGAGCTTGTCAGCCGGTATCAGCAGGTCGCCCTTCTTCTTGATCTGCACCTGCCGAATCTCGACTCGAAGCGCAACTTCCAGGTCCGTCGCACCCAGGACCAGCGTATCGTCCTTCGTGGTCAGGCGTACGCACTTGAGGACTTCCTTGGTGGTCCGCGTCGCTGCCACGCTGGACGCAGCTCCCAGAACTTCGAGCAAAGCACTTCGGCTGATGATCACATGCATGAGTGCGACGCTCCTTCTGTTGGGTTCTGTATTAATTGATTTCTCATGTAAAGGTCTGGAAGCGAAGTTGGGTGCTGTGGATTATGACAGCACCCTGGCGACTGAAATGCGTAAATCATTCCATAACAGTCGTTTACGTATCGGGATTCTCCGATACTGGCCGTGGATAACGTGTTGGTAACCCCGGCCTTCGCGCCAGGCCCTGCCCGGGCGTAAACCCACCATCGGTCTGAGCTCGTAATATGCGTTCTAAGATACCGTAAACGCGACAACTTATCCACACTTTGCCGACAGGCGGAACCCCGGTCGGAAGGACCGGCCAGACCCCTCATCCAGCCCGCGCCGGCCGTACCGGAAACCTCGGCGGACAGGCGTCCTGATCGCCTGTGTGGGCGTGCCGTCGGCAAGAGCAGGCGGACGAGTTGCCCGCCGGCAGCGGTCGGGTCAATCCACCGGTCGCAGCGTCCGGATCATGCCGGCCAGCGTGGCGCTGAGTTCGCTGTCCCGTTTCTTCTGCTCGCTGATGGTCCGGGCGGCGTGTAGAACGGTCGTGTGGTCGCGGCCGCCGAAGTAGCCGCCGATCTCCTCGAGGCTGAGCGACGTCAGCTCGCGAGCGAGATACATGCACACCTGCCGCGGAAACGCGATCGACCGGCTGCGGCGCTTGCCCTGCAGGTCGGCGGCTCGCACGCCGAAATGGGCGGTGACCACGTTGAGAATGTCGGTGATGGTGATCGGCTTGACCTGGTCGGGGACGTGATCGCCGATCGCCTGGCGAGCCACATCGAGGTTGATGACGCCGCCGTACTGCTGGCTGAGCGCGATCACTTTCAGCAGCGCCCCTTCCAGTTCGCGGGTGTTGCCGGTCACGTTGGCGGCAACGTGGTGGACGACGTTTTCCGGCAGTTCCACGCAACGTAACCGGGCCTTCTTACGGAGAATGGCCATGCGGACTTCCAGACACGGCGCATCGATCCGCACGACCAGCCCCCAGTTAAACCGGCTGACCAGCCGCTCTTCGAGACTCGGAATGTTCGCCGGCGACTCGTCCGCCGAGATGATGATTTGCTTTTGCGACTGGTAGAGCGTGTTGAACGTGTGAAAGAACTCCTCACGCGTCCGCTCACGGTCGGCCAGGAACTGAATGTCGTCGATCACCAGCGCATCCACGTGCCGGTAGTGGTATCGAAACTGGTGAACGGCGCCGCGCTCCACCGCCTCGATAAAGTGGTTCACGAATGTTTCGCAGGAAATGTACAAGATGCGCGCATCGCTCTGGCGATCCTTGATCGCATGGCAGGTGGCCTGCAACAGGTGCGTCTTGCCCAACCCGACGCTACCGTGCACGAACAGCGGGTTGTAGACTCGCCCCGGATTTTCGGCGACGGCGATGCAGGCGGCGTGAGCCAGCCGGTTGCACGGACCGGTGACGAAGTGCTCGAACCGGTAGTCCGGGCTAAGCTTGATCTGGTCGGCGTCTTCCTCGAACGACAGCGGTGCTTCAGGCTCGGGGCCCTCGGCGGGTTCCTCGAACATCACCGTGACCAGCCGGCCGGTCACGTGTTGGGCGGCCTCGGTAAAGGCGGATTGGCATTCGCGGCTCAGGTACTCGTAGTGACTGCGGGTGGACGGCCGGGCGCGGATGACACCGTTCTGCAGGTCCACAGGTTCAATGTTGTTGAACCACGACCGGAACAATTCCGGGCGGTGGTTGCGGACGTGAACCAGGACGTCGCTCCAACTGCGGTCGCTGAAATTCCCCATGCTGTTTGCATCTGCCTCGCTGCTGTGCGGAGGGCGACCCCTTCGAACAGTCGCGTTAAAAACATGATTTATCAGAGGTTACAAGAGTGTTTCATCAGCCTCCGAGCGGGGCAGATTGTACCACTGTGGTCTCAAAATGCCAGCCACTACATATGGGCATCAGGCCGTGGTGAGGGCTACTAGTAGGCTCAATTTGTCGAACCAAGCCGACTCCGGAAGACTGGTCGCATGTCCGCAGCGATTGGGATATGATCAGGAACATGGCCGAAAACGCAGACAATCCACAAACGCCGACCCGTTCCACCGAAAAGTCCGCCGCAGCATACGAGAGCGCCAGGAAGGTGCTGGCCGGCGGCGTCAATTCCCCCGTTCGCGCATTCGGGGCGGTAGGCGGCACACCGTTGTTCATCGCTCGGGCGAAGGGGGCCGTCCTGGTGGACATGGACGGCAACGAGTACATCGACTACGTCGGATCGTGGGGACCCATGATCCTGGGCCATGCCGACGAGCGTGTAGCCGCTGCGGCCAGCAAGGCACTCGACAAGGGTTGGTCGTACGGAGCGCCGACCGAGATCGAGACCCGTCTGGCCGAGTGCATTCTCGGCGACTTCGAATCGATGGAAAAGATTCGCTTCGTGAACTCCGGCACCGAGGCCACCATGAGCGCGATTCGGCTGGCCCGCGGATTCACGGGTCGCGACTATATCGTGAAATTCGAGGGCTGTTACCACGGCCATGCCGATTCGCTACTCGTCAAGGGCGGGTCCGGCTTGGCGACATTCGCAACGCCTTCATCGGCCGGCGTGCCTGAGGCCGTCACGTCGTGCACCATCGTGGCCCCATACAACGACGTGGATGCCATTCGGCAAATCTTCGCCCAGCACGGCAAGAAGATCGCCGGCGTCCTGATCGAGCCGGTGGCCGGAAATATGGGGTGCGTTCCTCCCATCGAGGGATTCCTCGCCGAGCTGCGTAAGCTCTGTACCGATCACGGGTCGCTGCTGATCTTTGACGAAGTCATGACCGGCTACCGCGTCGGCCTGGGCGGGGCCCAGCAGCTCTACGGCGTGACCCCGGACATCACCTGTCTGGGCAAAGTCATCGGCGGTGGGCTGCCCGTCGGCGCATACGGTGCCCGGGCCGAGATCATGGACAAGCTCAGCCCGCTCGGTCCTGTGTATCAGGCGGGCACACTCTCAGGCAATCCGCTGGCGATGGCGACCGGCTTGGCCACGCTCCAGGCCGTCCACGAGAAAGGCTTCTACTCGCAACTCGAGATGCGTGCTGCTCGGCTTGCCGAAGGCCTCGAGGCAGCCGCCCGTCACGCTGGTGTGCCGATCACCCAAAACCGGGTGGGCAGCATGGCCACGGTGTTCTTCCAGCCCGGCCCAGTGACGGATTGGTCGTCGGCTGCCCGGAGCGACACCAAACTCTACGCCAAGTTCTTCCATGCCATGCTGGAACGGGGCGTCTATCTGGCCCCGTCCCAGTACGAAGTGATGTTCATGTCTGTGGCTCACACGTTTGAGCAGATCGATGCGACCATCGCTGCGGCTGAGGATGCGCTTCGCTCGCTGAAGTCTTGAGTCTCACATCCCGATCGTGTGTCCTTGCCAACGTCGTAGACTGGCCCGCCGAGGTTCTGTCGAGTCGCCACTTATGAGAAATACTAATAGTGAAAATAATCACGAGCATGTTATTGTATAATGATGCTCAGTAGGTCCGGATTATTCGGAGGCCAGTTTTCGATTGACTAATCACAGCATTAATGCTACTAATGGGTGGCGGCCGATATAGCGGTTGTCTTCCAAACGCCAAAGGAGAGCCGATCATGTGTGTCCAGTGCAAAGGCCTGACGGGCTGCAGCAAGAACGGTTGCACGCCGACATCGTCACAACGGCTCTCCGTGGCTGAACTCCTGGCTCAGGCATTTTCCCCTGCCAGCGCACGGCAGTCCGGCTCGCCGAGCCCATATCGCGGATCCATGCGACGCGAGATCACGTCGCGCATGACCGCGGCCTCGTAAAGCCTCAGTTGTCTCGCGGAAGTATCGAAGGCTCAACATTCATGCGCGCGACCTCTGCGCGCAGACGGTAGGTTCCCCCAGCCAGCCAGATCTATGTTCGCCTTCTCGACAGGTGATGTGGATCGGCCGTGTAAACCACAGTCACGCAGGTCACAGCCAAACTGACCAGCGCGCTGACCCCCAACACGATGGTCATGAGCAGGTACCCGGGACTTGAGAGGATCAATCCTGCCAGGAGGCAGCCCAGAGCCAGCGCGAGCAGAACGATGGTTGTGGCGCAAGTGACGATGGTGATGGTCGGAGCAGGCAGGAGCGGGCGCCGGTTGAAGAAGCTCAGACAGGTCGCACAGGAACGGCTTCCATCCAGCGTCTGGTGCACTACGGCGTACTCGCCGCAGCGATCGCACACGCCGCGGACCAGCTGCGAATCAGTCCGATCAAGCCGGAATTTGTTCCGCAGCAATCGGTAGGCTGCCGCCAATCGCTTGAAATGCTCGAGGTTTTCGTGGCCGGGGTTGCGGTCGGGATGATACTTCAGAGCGAGCCGTCGATAGGCAGCGTGAACCTGTTGCGGGCTGGCACCGGACTCAAGGCCCAGTATGGCGTAGGCCTCGCCTATCCCCATGCCGGCCTGACTCCGCCGCTTGCCCTGGTTGGGTTCACGTTCAGCGTCCGTAGAGTTCATGTATCCGCGTCTCTGAGAACTCCCACGCGTTCGTTTCGCCACCGCCGGCGACCCACCACAAGCTTACCGTAGCAGCCAACACGAACACCATAAACAGAACCAGCTCGAGTCGCCGGGCGGTTCCCCAAATGCTCGCCCGGACGCTCTGCCACTCGCGCTCGATCCGCTGGACGCATTCGACCAATGTCTGCCGAGACCGGCCGGCGATGCCGTCGATAGGCGGCGTGAGCTGTGTCGAGCGACATCGGGAGAGCAGAATCCCGATGCCGAGCGCACCTCCGGCGAGGATCGTTGCCGTCAGACCCACGAGCATGGGCCGCATGTGGAACACCAGACCGGCAGTTGCATGACCTTCCGCCGGCGCCACGTTGACCGCGGCGACGACCGCAAGGAGCAACATCCAGCCGACAACAGCAACGAGACTTGCCCAGGGAGCGAGCGATTCGGACCGTTCGTGGTTTTGAAGATCCCGGATTCGAAGACGCATGTCGCGAGGCGTTGTCCCGTCCATGGGCATGTCCAGTGACATAGCGATCCATCGGGGCGATTGCCGGGCCATGGACAGCAGGCAGTCTTCATACTCGCTGATCTCGCCCGTCGTGCGCACCGCCCAACGGTCACAGACTTGCTCGCGGGCGAGGCAATAGTGGCGAAATGCCCGCCAGGCCAGCGGGTGAGCAAAGAACGCGCATTGTACCAGCCGAGCCAGTAGCACCCACAAGGCGTCGAAGCGCAGTGTCTTGATCAGTTCGTGAACGAGAGCCGCTCGCACGAAGTGCCGGTAGACCGTACCGACGGGCGGATCGGACAGAACGATGACCGGCCGGAGAAGTCCGAACGACGTCGGTGCCGAAATCTGGCCGTTCCTTAATAGTGCCACGGTCTGCAGAAGATAGGAGTGTGCGGCCACCCGAGTCTTGTGCTTCCACTCGGCGGGCAGTACCACCTCCAGCGGAGATGAGTAAGACCGCAACAGACTCAGACGCACGGCTGAATGAGCGAGCAGGCCGAGCAACATCACACTGCCGCCAGCACAAACGTGGACGGCAAAAGCAAGAACGTCATCCGGCAATTTGACGAGGAAAGCACGCAGAATCGAATTCGGGCGAGTCCCTGTCCACTCGAGCAGCGTCAGGCCGGGGAAACTGGCGAGGACGGCGACCCAGAGAAAAGAGCGCCACGCCGGCCGATCGCGAGCAACTGTGACGCTCGCCAGCCGTGCAACTGCGTACACCACGGCAACCTTGATGCTGACGGTCAGCCACAGGCAGGCCAACGAGATCAGCGACTCAGGTGCCATGCACGCTCAGCCTTTCCACTGAGAGAACGCCGCCGGCTCGCTACCGCCCATACCCAAGCCAGGCTCTTTGAGTCTATGCAAGCCCGCCGGCGATAGCGAACGAAAGCAAGATCAACAGGCACTCGGGCCGGTCTTCGCGTCGGCAGCGCGTGGCAACTTGACGGGAGGCCCGGCCAAACTGACGTCTCGCCGCCCGGGTCGCGGCTCCGTGTTGGCACGTCGGAGGTTCAGTGCCTCGCTCACTGCTGCTGCGATGCCCGCTGCGTCGATGCCGCACTCGGCCAACTGACCGGACCGCGAGCCGTGTCGAACGAACCGGTCGGCCGGCATACCCAGCCGAATCAGATGCTGCGCGGACAGCCCGAGTTCTTGCGCGGTTTCCAGCACCGCGCTGCCGAAACCTCCCACGATCGAATGGTCCTCCACAGTAATGACCGGATGGTTCGGCCCAGCGCTGAGCGCCGTGCGAATCATGTCCTCATCGATGGGCTTGGCGAATCGGGCGTTGTACACGCGGACGAACAGATCTTGGCTGGCCAGCAGTTCAGCCGCATCCAACGCGGGCTCCACGGTGGAACCGTAGGCCAGGATCGTTGCATCCCGACCCTCGCGCATGAGCCGAGCCTGACCGCGCACGAACGGCGGCGCATCGCCCATCGGCTTGGGAACGTTGGCTCGCGGGTAACGAATCGCACACGCCCGCGGCTGGGCCAGCGCGAAGCGCAAGGCCGCTTTCAACTCGTTCTCGTCGGCGGGAGCCAACAAGGTCATTTCCGGTAGCCCGCGAAGGTAACAGATGTCCAGGAACCCGTGGTGCACGGCCCCGTCGCCGCCGACCAGGCCTGCCCGATCCATGCAGAACACCACCGGCAAGCCCTGCAGCACCACTTCCTGGAAGATCTGGTCGAATCCGCGCTGGAGGAACGTCGAATAGATGGCCACGACCGGCTTGAGACCGGACTTGGCCATGCCGGCAGCGACGTCCACCGTACAGCTCTCGGCAATGCCGATGTCGAAGAACCGGTTCGGGAACGTCTTGGCGAACTTGTCGAGCCCAGTGCCATCGGGCATGGCAGCGGTGAGCGCGACGATCTTTTCGTCCTCCGCGGCGAGTTCCACCAGGGCATCGGAAAATGCGGCCGTCCAGCTCTTGCCGTTACCCTTCGGAATGGTGGCCACGCCGTTTTCGACCACAAACGGCTTGGGCGAATGGAACCGGCCCGGTTCCTTGCGGGCGAAATCGGCGCCCTCGCCCTTGTTCGTGTGCACGTGCAGCAGCACCGGGTGCTTGACGTCCTTCAGCAGCTGGAGGAACTCGATGAGCTGAGCGATGTTGTGCCCGGGTACCGGCCCGCAGTACACGAAACCCAGCTGCTCGAAGATCTGGGGCTGCGAAAGCGTGGCCTTGACGCCTTCCTTCAGGTGACCCAGGGCGTCGGCCATGGACTGTCCGATCACCGGCACCTGGGGGAGAATCTGCTTGGCCCGCCGCTTGACCTCCTCATACAGCGTACTGGTGCGGAACTTGGCCAGGTACTCGGCCAGAGCGCCTTGCGTCGGGGCGATGCCCCAACTGTTGTCGTTCAGAATGACCAGCAGCTGGCGATCGAGCGTGCCCGCCTGGTTGAGACCTTCGAACGACAGGCCGTTGACGATGCTCGCGTCGCCCACCACGGCCACCACGCGGGTGTCGCGACCCTGTAGCGATTCGCCGCGGGCCAAGCCAATGGCACTGGCGATCGCCGTGCCGGCGTGTCCGACATCGAACACGTCGAACGGGCTCTCCGCGGTGCTGGGAAACCCACTGATCCCGCCCGCCTGCCGCAGCGTGTCGAAGCGCGAGTTGCGGCCGGTCAGCAGCTTGTGCGGGTAGCACTGGTGGCCGACGTCCCACAGCAGCCGATCCCGCTCGAAATCGAAGCAGTAATGCAGCGCGATGGTCAACTCCGTGACACCCAGGTTGCTGGCCAAGTGGCCTCCGGCCTTGCCCACCACGTCCAGAATCCGCCGGCGGATCTCGACGGCCAATTGCTCGAGTTGTGCGATGGACAGTCGGCGCAGCTGCGACGGGTGATTGATGTCGGACAGTAAACTCATCTCGAAGGCATTCTCCACTGGAGAGACGAAGTCACTTCTTGCGGTCGATGACGAAGCGGACCAAGGCCCTTAAATCATCGGCCGCCGGTCCGAAAATCCTCAACGCGCCGATGGCTTTATCCACGAACGTGCGGGCGATCCTGCGACTCTCCTCCAATCCTACGGCCGCCGGATACGTTTGTTTTCCCGCCTGGGCGTCCTTGGCCACCGCTTTGCCCAGTTCCTGAGCGCTCCCGGTGACGTCCAAAATGTCGTCGGCGATCTGGAAGGCCAGGCCGAGATAGTGTCCAAACTCGGCTGCAGCCGAAGTTTGAGCCTCGTCGGCTCCGGCGCTGATCGCCCCCAATCGGCCGGCGGCTTCGAACAGACGAGCCGTCTTGCCCCGGTGAATCTGACGCACGCGTTCCAGATCCGGGGCACATTTTTCGCCGAGGATATCTTCGGTCTGGCCGCCGATCATGCCGGCCCAGCCTGCTCCCCGAGCCAGTTCGGTGACCGCCCGGACGATCTTCTGCGGATCTTTCATCCGCGTGGCCAACAACTCGAACGCCAGCGTCACCAGTGCGTCGCCGGCAAGAATGGCCACGGCCTCGCCATAGGCCTTGTGACACGTCGGCCGCCCGCGGCGAAAGTCATCGTTGTCCATGGCCGGCAGATCGTCGTGGACCAGCGAGAATGCGTGCACGCACTCGAGCGCGGCCGCCGCGGGTAGTGCATCGTCCTCGGTTCCCCCGCACAACTCGCACGTGCGGGTCACGATGTAGGGCCGCACCCGCTTGCCCCCGCTGGCCGCAGCATACCGCACCGCCTCGACCATGATGGGCGGAACCGGTTCGCTCGGCACGAGCAGAGCCTCAAATCGCGCGTTGAACCGGCCGGCCCATGCCGCCAGACGCTCGCCCACTTCTGCAGTCGTTGGTTCTTCCATGGTCCCTGCCAATCCCCGCTCTCCGGCCTACGGGCAAGCCCCGCATTATAACCGCTTGCTCGCTCGTGCGTCACTGCTTTGGGAGAATCTGCTCGCCTGACGGGGTGCAGCAGGCTGCTGAACCGCCGGTGCACGCTGTCGCCACCATTGGGATGGACGGCCCCTGGGTGGCGGCTCGGGCGCTTGGCGTACCCGGCGGACGGTAACGGGTCACACGTCCGATAAAGAGGCACGATAACATCTGCGAACCGACGTCAATCCGCCGACAGCGGTTGCATTCAGGCGGGCAAGATGCCCGCCCCCAAGAGTTCGCTGATTCTTGCTCAAGCCTCAGAAACCGACGGGTCAGCACGGCCGGCCCCTCTACAATTATCCGGACATCAGCGGGAAACCGCTCTCCGCATTCGCCTGTCTCGTGAGACGCGGTTCTCCCGGAGGACCCGCACGTGACCAGCACAACCCATTCGGCGGCGAACGCGCTGACCCGCTTTGGGATCGGGTCAGACAATCCCGGAGGTTATTGCGGCGAGTGGCTCGGCGGCCGCAGTAGGATCGAGTCGGTCTCCCCCATTGATGGTCGGCCCCTCGCCTCTGTCGAACAAATCACGGGTCGCGAAATCAACGTCATCATCGAACGAGCGGCCGACGCCTTCGCACGCTGGCGTGACATACCCGCACCACGGCGGGGTCAGGTCATCCGCGCGTTGGGCGACGCCTTGCGGGACGCCAAGGAGGACTTGGCCCAACTGATCACGCTGGAAACGGGAAAGATCATCGTCGAGGCCCGCGGCGAAGTGCAGGAGATGATCGACATCTGCGACTTTGCCGTCGGACTTTCGCGGCAGCTTTACGGTCTGACCATGCCGTCCGAGCGGCCCGAGCATCGCATGTACGAGCAGTGGCATCCGCTCGGCGTGATCGGCATCATCACCGCCTTCAATTTCCCCACGGCCGTGTGGAGCTGGAACGCCGCCATCGCGGCGGCGTGCGGCGACACCATGATCTGGAAACCGTCGTCCAAGACGCCGCTCACGGCGATCGCCTGTACGCGGCTGGCGGCTGAAGTATGCCGAGCTCAGGGCGTGGACTCGGCCATCTTCTCGCTCGCCATCGGCTCGTCGAGCGACGTGGGTGAGGCCCTGCTTGCCGATCCGCGCATCCGGCTGGTGTCGGCCACGGGCAGTTGCCGCATGGGCCGGCGGGTGGCCGAGGTCGTCGGCCGGCGGCTGGGCCGCACGCTTCTGGAGCTGGGCGGCAATAACGCCATTATTGTGACACCCGAAGCCGACCTCGACCTGGCCACGCGAGCCATCCTGTTCGGGGCCGTCGGCACCGCCGGCCAGCGCTGCACGACCACCCGTCGGGTCGTCGTGCACAAGTCCGTGAGCCAGGCACTGACGCAACGATTGCTGGCTGCCTATCGGCAGGTGCGCGTCGGCAACCCGCTGGATCCCGACACACGGATGGGCCCGCTGGTCGATACGGGCGCCGTGAAAGACATGATGGCCGCCCTCGAACAGGCCCGCGCTCAGGGTGGTCGTGTCCTCTTCGGCGGCGAGCCACTCAGCGGAAGCCAGTATCCCGGCGGCTGCTACGTGACGCCCTGCATCGTGGCCATCAGCCCGCAGGCCGAAATCGTTCGCGAGGAGACGTTTGCTCCCATCCTCTACCTCATGGAGTACGAGGATCTCGCCGAGGCCATCCACATCAACAACGACGTTCCGCAAGGCCTGTCATCCGCAATCTTCACCCGCGATTTGCTGGCTGCCGAGCGATTTCTGTCCGCGGCCGGCAGTGACTGCGGCATCGCGAACGTCAACATCGGCACGAGCGGGGCGGAAATCGGCGGAGCCTTCGGCGGCGAGAAGGACACCGGCGGCGGACGCGAATCAGGCTCGGACGCCTGGAAGCAATACATGCGGCGGCAGACGGTCACCATCAACTACTCGACCGAACTGCCGCTGGCTCAGGGGATACGGTTCGACAGCGAATGAACGGATATGCGAAGGTGCTGCCCATGAGCACGTGAGAACGCGTCACGTATTCACGCGCCGGCACTTCGCCACGTTCGCATCTTCACGCACGCTCACAAAGGAGGGCAGGCATGGCTGTTGCATACGCGGACAAAACGACACTGGAGCCGGCACCGTTCATCGCGGTGCCTCCACCGGGGCCCCACGTACGAGCGGCAGTCGCCCGCGATCATCGCGTCACGTCGACGTCAAATACTCGACCCTATCCCTTGGCTGTCCGGCGGGCCCAGGGCTGCGTGATCGAGGATCTCGACGGCAACCGGTTTCTCGATTTCACCGCCGGCATTGCGGTGTGCTCGACCGGGCATTGTCACCCGCACGTGGTTGAAGCCATTCAACGACAGTCGCAGCAGCTCATCCACATGTGCGGCAGCGACTTTTACTACGAGCCGATGATCGAGCTGGCTGAGAAGCTGGCTGCGCTGGCGCCCGGCAACGGCGCCAAACGCGTGCTGTTCACCAACAGCGGCACCGAGGCGATCGAAGCGTCGATGAAGCTGGCTCGCCACTCCACACACCGCAAGTGGATCATCGCGTTTTACGGCGCGTTTCACGGCCGCTCCATGGGCGCCCTGTCGCTCACTGCGTCCAAGGTGCGACAGAAGGAGCGCTTCGGCCCGCTCGTGCCCATGGTGGCCCACGCCGATTACGGTGACGTGGATTCTATCGAAAAAACGCTGTTCAAGCGCGAGGTACCGCCCGACGAGGTGGCAGCTATCTTCGTCGAGCCCATTCTCGGCGAAGGCGGTTACATCGTTCCACCGGACGATTTTCTCCCGCGTCTGCGCGAGCTGTGCACGAAGCACGGCATCCTGCTGGTGGCCGACGAGATTCAAAGCGGGATGGGCCGCACGGGCCGGCTGTTTGCCGTAGAGCACTGGGGAGTCGAGCCGGACATCATCTGTTTGGCCAAGGGGCTCGCCAGCGGTATGCCGCTCGGTGCGGTGATCGCCGGCGCCGACGTCATGCAGTGGCCACCCGGCTCGCAGGGCTCGACGTTCGGGGGCAATCCGGTGTCGTGTGCTGCCGCGCTAGCGACGTTGGAGCTGATACAGGAAGAATACCTGGAGAACGCCGCTCGGCTGGGACGGGTAGCGATGGACCGGCTGCATCAGATGGCCGAGGCTCACGCCTGCATCGGCCAGATCCGCGGGCGGGGTTTGATGATCGGCGTGGACTTCGTGCGCGACCGTGCCACGCGGCAACCGGCGCCCGATCTCCGCGACCGGATCGTCGAAGCCGCGTTCAAGCGCGGACTGGCCACACTCGGCTGCGGCGAAAGCGCCATTCGCATCTCACCGCCGTTGTGCATCACTCGCAGCGAGTTGGAGACCGGTCTTCGCGTCTTTGAGGAGGCCATTGCGGCCGCCGAGTCCGAGCGAACCTGACCAATGACGCGCGACCGCGCGGGCGGTCGCGCGAGCCCGAATCCGCACATCTTCATGGTCGTGGCAGCACGGCACTACGGAGAACACTCATGTCGGCAGAACGTGTGTTGAAAACATTGCTCGAACGCTTGTGGAACATCTATCGATCGAGAGTGACCTACGCCCGCAAATACGCCGAACTGGTCGAAGCGCGCGGCGGCCTCGTGGTGAACGATCACATTGCCTTTCGCACGTTCAAGGCCCCCACCGGGTCGCAGCCCGCCGGAATCGCGGGTATCGAGCGCGTTTTTCTTTCCCTGGGCTATCGACCGGCCGGCGAATACGCTTTTCCTGACACGCACCTGTCGGCCCGCCACTATCAACATCCCGACCCACTGGCCCCGAAAATCTTCATCTCGCAGCTCGAGGTGGATGAACTGCCCGAACAGGTCGCGAACAAAATTCGCGAAGCCATCAGCGATGCCCGGGATCATCTTGATGCCAAGGGGCTGCGACAGGTGAACGAGGATTTGACCGACGCCCAAGTCGACGCGCTTGCCGATCAGTTGGTCACGTTCTTCACCATGTTGCCCTGGCCGCTGCCGAAGGCCAGCCTGATTCGCGAGATCAACGCCGCCAGCCAGTACGCAGCCTGGACGCTGCTTCACGGCAACAACGTCAATCACTTCACCGCCTACATCAACGAGCAGAGCGTGCCCGAGTGGCCGGACATTGAAGCGACCGTCGATGCGCTCATTCGCGCTGGCGTGCCCATGAAGCGCGAGATCGAGGGCGCGCGGGGCAGCAAGCTGCGTCAGACCGCCACGCAGGCGGTGGACGTCGATTGCCCCGTGCTGGCCGACGACGGCCGGCCCACGACGCTGCGTTGGGCCTACGCGTACTACGAACTCGCCGAGCGGGGCGAAATCACGGACGAATCGGGCCGCCGCGTGCGCTTCCAGGGCTTCCTCGGCCCCCAGGCCGCGCAGTTGTTCGAAATGACCCGCCGATAGCGAGCGGGCATCTTGCTCGCCTACGTCTCCGTCTTTGTGGTGCACGCTTCCAGCGTGCACACATCACGAGATTTGTGGGCCCGAACAGGGCGACAGTCTTGGTCTGGATCGGCGAACCATCCGACGCATAGGCCAGCAGGCGCGGCGATGCCGTGAATCGCGTTTGCCGCCAGGATGTTTCTGTCGCCCCTATCGGGGCTTCTTGCAAAACGAATGAAGAAGGTTGTGTGTACCGGCCGTGGACCGGGGGCTTATGCCGCCCGGCTATTGACTGCTGCCCCTTATGGGGCAGAAGTGGTACGCTTCTGACCTGCACCGGGCAGACAGAATGCCTGTAGCACAAAAAGGGGGCGGACGGTACGTCTGCCCCCCACCTATAATCTGGATGCTCGCGTAGCTGCCGCCGGAGTGATGAGCGATGACTACCGGCAAAGGTTTCACATTGTGCGGCGCGGTGTTGGCCGGGGCTCTGTTCACGGGCGTGATGGCGCAGCCCGCCGAAGCACGGCCAGTTCGATATTACGGCTATCACCCGCACGCGTATCAGCGGTACGTGGTTCCGCGCTATTACCACTATCCGCGTCCCTACTACTACTCGGCCCGGCCATACTACTTCTACCGAGCCCCGCGCTACGCGTACTCGTATCCGCCTTACTTCTATGATCCGCCGTATTATCCGTACCATCGCGGCGGTTTCGGTTTCTCGTTCAGTTGGTAAGCAAGACGGGTGACGGTCGCGCGAAAGAGAAGGACCGGATGGATTCGGAAGATCCCATCCGGTCCTTCTTGCTGTGATTGCGCCTATTTTGCGAGAATTCTTGCTACTCCTGGAAGCCGAGCACGTCTTCCGTTCCCTGCTGCGTCTCCCAGAATGGTCGGGCGTCAAACTGACGATACAGAGCCGACGCGTACTGTTGGTTGCTCAGATCGGGCCACTGGTTCTCGGCGAACAGGTGACGCTGGAGCTGATTCACGTCGCTCTTGAGCGTGATGGAGCCTTCCTTCTTCTGCTCGTCCCATTTCCAGTTGATTTGGTTCCAGGGCAGTGCGGCCAGGTTCTTGTCGCCTTCCACCTCGTCGAGCTCGACGATCACGAACGCCACCTTGCCTGACGGGCGATCCACCAGGAGGTTGTGGAGCTCGCCGATGTTCTCGCCCTGGTTGTTGGAAATCTCGTGGCCGATCAACTGTTCCTTGGCCTTGAGGATCATGCGCTTGCCTTGAGCCTGCTGCCCGTGCCGATTCGCACCGGCCTGGCCGTCCGGCGCGCGGCCCCGATCGACCTCGGTTTGCACGCGAACACCTTGATTGCTCGTGCCGGCATCGGTGCGGACGTCAACGCCGCGATCGCGGCCGGTCTGCCCCTGGCCCATGCCTTGGCGTTCCTGCGATTCCCAGTAGGGTTTCTGGTTATAGAAGCTGTGGACCTCCTTGCCCCACTGCGGGTCGGCCATCTCCGGCCAACGGTCGCGGTCGAATCCCGGTGCCTGTTCCAACTTCTCCTTGGGAACGTCGAGCACGAATTGCTTCACGCCGACTTGGCCTTCTTCCGTGGTGAACCACGATTCGTCTTGCTTGCCCGCCCGCAGACGATCACGGGCAGCCTGATCGGTTTCGGCGGCTCGACCCGTGGCTTCGCCCTTGATCTTCAGGGCAGAGAAAGGTACTGCGAAGAGCTTGTCCCGGATGTTCAGGATCTCGTCGAACTCCAAGACCGCATATGCGACCTGGCCGGTGTTTCCGTCGATGGCCAGTTCCCGGATATGCCCGAGTTTCTCACCCTGCGAGTTGACGACTTCCGTGCCGATCACCTGATCGGCCTTCTTGAGTTTCAGCCGTCCTTGTTGCGCCCCTGCCTGGCCTTCCGCGCTCGGCTTGTCTTGTTGGCCGGGTTGAGGCTGGTGTTGCTGTTGTCCGGTCTGCTGATCTTGCAGCCCTGAAGATGACTGGTCCGTTTCTCGCGCGACCGCGATGACACTCCACGCCAACGCCAGTCCTGTCGCCGTCGTAATCACCACTTGCCTTACCATTTTGTCTTCTCCTTGAACGATGCCCGGATCGGGTGCCCAAAGTGTTCACACGGTGATCCGGATGGTTTCCGTCAAATACCGATCACCCGCTCGGCCCTGACTCCTGATGGATGTTACGGGCCGTGCGCGACCGCGAGGTATCCGGCTAATATGGGGTTCAAGCCTGCGAGAAGACGGAAGAGACGAACGGGGGGCGCTTCCGCATCGCTCTACCGGAAGGATGCGATGGGAGAATCAAGCAAGAGGAGAAGAGGAGGAGAGGCGGGCAAGATGCCCGCCCCTCAGGCATTAATCAGCCACATAGCGGTACCGGAACCGACCCTCGGGGGCGACATCACCACTGACGTACGCATCGAGCGGATTGCCCGGCTCCTGGACGTTATCCATCCATTTGAAGTCGAGCACGATGCCGTCCTGAGCAAGCCCCAGCTTGTTGCGGGGGATGGCCAGGTGCAGTTCGCGATCCGCCACGCGCAGTTCGACTTCGCAGACCCGCTGCCAGGCCCAGCTACCGGTGTGCTTTTCCAACCAGACCCGATCGGTTGCACCGGTCGCTTCCCGGTTCACGATGAACTCGTAACCTTCCCAGCCCGTGCGGGCATTCCGGTCCGCGTCGATGAGCAGCCACAAGCCGTTGGCATCGCCGTCCATGCGAATGGGTTCGCGTGTTCGCACGTGAAAGAACACGTGATCTGCATCGCGGGCTACCTTGGCCGCGACGATGTCGTTGCGGCCTGTGCGGTTGGTGTAATGCAGACCGCCTGCTCCGCCGAAATCGCGCGGGAGCGTTTCGCCGACGTGATCCCGGAACTCAGGGCCGACGTCCTGCCATTGCGAGAAATCTCCGTCGATGCGGATCGTCCGCGGTGCCGATGCTCGCGGCAGCGGCGCTGCACCCTTGTACCGGCGAATGTTGGCCACCATCTGCCAGTAGTAGTTGTCGCCGTGCATCCCTTTGACCGGCTCGATGTCACGGCTGTACTCCTGGTTGAACTGGTCCACGAACACGATGGGGCCGCCCGGCTGACCCCAGCGTCCGGCAATCCACTCGTTCCAACCGGTCACCATGATGAACGGCGGATCCAGCTCGATGGCCCGTTCCCACTGTTCCTGCGCGTTGTGACCGTAGTTGACGGCACCGGTCGACGTGTCCATCTTCCCGTTGTGGAAACTGCGCCCGCGGGCGTCGCCGTTGCTCATGTTGGTGACCGCGCCATCGGCGACGCGCAGATTCTGGGCGACCGACACGTTCACTTGCTCGGGCCGGTCCGGATCGTCGGTGAACCCGTAATGCTGGGGATAGGCCGCCTCCCAATGCCACGCGTACGGGGTGTTCACCTGTTGGAACGGCCAGTGCGCCTTGCGAAGCGTGAAGAATTCCTTCAATTCGGGGCTGGCCTCGGCAGGATCGCAGATCATCAGCGGCTTGCCCTGCCAGTGAAACCACAGTTCCGGGAAGAGCCCCGGTTTGTACAGCTCGTTGTAGATCTGCTCGGCGGTCTTGCCGGCCTGCGTGTTGACCATGAAGGATATCTGGGGTGTGTGTCCGCCGTCCTGACGAACCTGGCGAAAGACTTCGCATAGCTTCATGTACACATCGCGATAGGTGATCGCGTTGGTCGTGTCGAAGATGAGCGTATCAATGCCTGCGTCGGACAACAGCCAGGCGTGCCGGCGCAACACCCACGGGTCCGTGCTGAGATAGTATCCATAGAGCGGCTCGCCCCAGTAGTGCGACCGGCCGATGGGCCCCCACAGGGGCGAATCAGGCTTTTGTAGTGCGTCGGGGTCGCGGGCGAGAATCTTCGAGACGTCGTACGGACCTTCGTAATGCGGGCTCTTGTTGTGGACCTCGTTGAGCCACAGAAAGTAGAAGATGCCTACGAAGCGGTCGCGCTTCGGCGGGCTAACCTCGCCGTCGACGGGCAGCGTGCGGCCCAGACCGTCGATCGCCGGCCAAGCCACGCCCGCGTAGGATTCCGGCGCGGCCTTTCCGCTTTCGTTCGACGTGCCGGCGAACACCGGCTTTACCACCACCAAGCACAGACAAGCAAGCACCGCACGCAGAAAAATGATCTGGCGCATTGGAATTCTCCGCTGAATCACGGCCTGCGACTTCGCACAAGCGCAGAATGGGGAGTCTAGCATACGGCGGCACGATTGGCGATAACGCCTGCCTCCGGATCGCGAAAGAGTCACTACATTGGCGACGCGCAGAGTATGCGTCCGCCGCGGAAGCTTTGTCCGCACTCAAGAGGTGATCAAATCGGTTGAGGCCCCTGTTGCCGAGCGAGTTCCTCCAGACGCGGTAACTGCATTCGCAGGACGTTGGCCTGCGGGCTGAAGGGATACTCGGCGATGATGCGACGCGCCAACTCGAGGGCGGCCCAATAATCCTTCCGCTGGATGTATTCCTTGATGTGCCGCTCGAGTTGCTGGCGGATTTCGATCTCCGCGTTGGCCTTGAGCGTGTCGAGCTGCTGGCGCAGCGCGTCGGTGTCGGGTCCGGTCGGGAAGGTCTGGATAAACATGTCGGCCGCCCCGGCCGCCTCACGCCAGCGTCGCTGGTTCACGAACTGCTGAATCTCGTCGTGCATTCGCTGGCGATGCCGTTGATCGAACAGCTTGCGCTCCTCGCGCACTCGCTCGAGCAGTTGCCGCGGTTCGACCGCGTCGGGATACTTCTGCGTCAACTCGCGGGCATACTGCTCGGCATGCTCCCAGCGAGTCATGGTCATGAGGTCGGAGATGCGGCGGGTAGCACTCTCGATGTCCTCGCGCAGGGCCAGGCGCGTGGCGGCCGCGAGCCGTTCCTGCGCGGCGCGGATGTCGTCGTTGATCCCGAACCGGTCGCTCAGCGAGGCCAGTTCCTCGCGGGCCCGGTGGAATTCGCGAGCATCCACGTACTGATTCACGAGGTTCAACCGCCGCCGCAGTTCCACCTGCATCAGCGTGCGGAAGCGGGCCATTCGCTGCTCGTCCGGCAAGAGCAGGATTTCCCGCACGTCGGCCAGCAGCTTGCGCAGTTCGATCAACTCAGGATTCGGCTCGTTCTTTTCGACGGGCGGGGGCGACGTGAACGCCTGCTGGGCCAGGGCGGCCAGATGCTGATTCATCGATCGCACTTGGTGCGCGAGCGGCAGATGCATGCGGATGAAAAGTGCGGCCGCGGCACACAGCCCCGCCGCGACGATGCCGGCCAGCAGCCACCCCGCCACCAGCGTCACCACTCGCAGGCCGTCCTCCGGACGCCAGACGGCAACGATGCCCGCCATCATCCCCGCCAGCGTTAGAACCCCAACTGCGACCAGGGCCACCGTCAGGGCCACGGCGACGATCGACGCCCACTCTCGAGGAGGCTTGCCGGCTTGTTCCGTCTGCAGCGCGATTTCGGATTCGGTCGGTTTGTCCATGCTCGGTTTCCTGCCCGCATGAGCGGTACCAGTTTCACGGCTCCCCGACCCATTTTTCGCCGGACCGACTGTCGAGCGGATGACTCGCCGTCATGGCTCCGGCGAGTCCCGGCGGTCCGGCCGATCCCGCAGATCCGGGCCGGGCGGACCCGCATCGGTCCACTCCTCTACCGCTCCTTCGGGAAGCTTGTGCATGGCCCAGACATCCTCGCTGGGCGTGGGCTCATGCGGCTTTCGAAGTAAAGATCGGCGGAAATGGCGGCTCCATCGCAGAAAAGCCGTTGTGCTCACCAGAAAGATAAACGTGAGGATGAGGAGCCAGAACAGCAATTGCCAGATGGCGCGGGCCTTGACTTCGGGTGAGACGGGAGACACCGGCCGGCTGGTGGTGCCGGACCAGGAATCCTGTGGCTCGCTGTATACCAGCAACGCGAACCCTACCAGCGTCAGCAACATGCCCAGCCCGATGAGCAACAGCGCGATCCGCTGTCGGTTCGATTCCGCCACCCCGGCCATGCCGGCTCCCTTCCTGTCCCCGCTATCGCTCGGTCGATCGCACAGCAGCAAGCCGACGCTCGGCTTACCAGCCCACGTCGCGTCGAGGGGAATTCTCGCCCGCCGCCCGGAAACGCTCGAGCAACTGGACCTGCTCGGGCGTCAGCTCCCGTGGAGGGATGATCCGCACCACGGCGTACTGGTGGCCGCGCTCCGACTTGCCCGGCGGCTGGACGCCCAAGTGCTTCAGCCGCAGTTTCGCCCCGCTCGGGGTCCCGGGCGGTACGGTCAGGAGCGTCTTGCCATCCAGCGTGGGGATCTCGATCTTCGCCCCCAGAGCGGCCTCCGTCAGACTGAGCGGCAGATCCAGGTAGATATCGTCGTCCACTCGCCGGAAGTAAGGATGTGGCCGCACGCGGCAGATAATGTACAGATCGCCCCGCTGACTCCCGTCGACGGACGCCTGGCCTTTACCGCGAACGCGAATTCGCTGCCCGTCCCGCACGCCGGGCGGAATCTTGACCCGGACGGTCTCGGTGCGGCCGTCGCGGGAAATCCGCAGGTCGGTCTGGACGCCGCGAATCGCCTCTTCAAAGCTCAGCGACAGCTCGTGTTCGACGTCGAGCCCGCCCGCCGGCGGCGCTTCGGCCGCCGAAGGTGAACGACGACTGCGACGCCCGGCTCGGCCCATCCGGCTGAACAAGTCTTCGAACGGGCTGCCTCCGACGCCGGACCCGCCGCCACCGCCGAACACGCTGAACAGATCCTCGAGATCTTCGATCGGAACATCACTGCCGGCGGGCCCGCCCTGGGAACTCCACGTGTACACGCGGGCACCCCCGGGACCCGGTCGCCAAGCTCCGGCTCCCGGCCGCCAGCCTGCCGCCCCACCGGCGGGACCATACCCCCCGCGAACGCCGGCGTGCCCGTGCAGGTCATACACGCGCCGCTTGGCCGGATCGTTGAGCACTTCGTACGCTTCGTGGACTTCCTTGAAGCGGTTCTCCGCGTTCTTATCGCCGCGGTTGCGGTCGGGGTGGTACTTCTTCGCCAACCTTCGATAGGCGCTCTTGATCTGGTCCGGCGAGGCATTCCGCGGAACCTCGAGCACCTCGTAGTAATCGCGTTCTGCCATACCTGCGGTTCCAAGTGACTAGCGCCGAACCGATTATAGATTTGCCCCCACGCGTTGCAAACCAGCGGCCCAGCTTCTACGATCTGGGCATGATTCGTCCTGGCCGAAAAACGGTGGTGGTTGCCGCCGGACAAATCCAATCCAGACTGATGAACGAGGCTCCGGCAACGCTGGAGAGCATCGGCGAGATGATCCGTGAGGCGGCTCGCCAGGCGGCTCAACTGCTGGTGCTGCCCGAGTGCGCGTATCCGGCTTACCTGCTGGGCTCGGTGGAGTCGTATCGCACCGGCGATCATCTATCCAGCCGCCAGTTCGTCGAATGGCTCGCCGAGCAGGCCGCCCGTCATCAGCTCCACATTGTCAGCGGATACGTGGAGGATACCGGCGAAGCCCTGTTCAACGCCGCCCTGCTGATTGGTCCTGACGGGCGAACACTCGGCCAGGCACGAAAGCGCTTTCTCTGGCATGCGGACCAGGACTGGTTCCGCCCCGGTGAAGAGATTGCCGCCATCCCGACCGAGCTCGGCCGAATCGGAATCATCATCTGTGCCGAAGCCCGCGTGCCCGAGATTATCGCGACGCTGGCCGCCGACGGTGCCGAGCTCATCGCCATGCCGACCTGCTGGATCAACACCTCGCGACAGCCCGGCGAGTACCGCAATCCGCAGCCTGAATTTCTTATCGCCGCCCGGGCCCGCGAGTTCGGCGTGCCCTTCGTCTGCGCCGATAAGTGCGGCTTGGAAATGACCATGGGCTACGTCGGGCAGAGCTGCGTGGCCAAGCCTGAGACCGGCGTGGTGGCCATGGCCCCGTCCGTCGGCGAGTCGTTGGTGGTGGCTGAGATCGAGATCGGCCCCCCTGCTCCCGTCTGGATACCGCCCGCCCGCAGAAGCCGCTTGCTGGATCCGGCACCGGCCATCTCGCCCGGGCGGACAACTCGCTGTGAGCTGACCGTGGCCGCCGTCTCCACCGAGCTGGCGAACGCCCGGCTGAACGGACAGATGGGGGAGAACCTGTTCAAGCCGCTGGCCGAGCAGGGAACGGGTCTGATGATCGTCAACTTGCCTCACGAAGCCACCGCCGAACGAGCGAGCATGTTCGCTCGAGCCTTCGACATGGAGGCGATCGGTTTCCCGGTGCGGCCGAACGTGTTTACCGCGGCCGGTGCTCGCGTGGGTACCATAGCCGGACAGTGGCTGCGGTCGTTCGCCACCGGCCGGGCCCTGGCGTTGGAAGGAGCTGAGGTGCTGGTCTACTTCGATGCCGCCGACGACTTGGCCATGCTCCGGACGCGGGCGGTCGAGAACCGCGTCTTCGTCGTCGGCGTGGATGCTGCGGCGAGCACCATCGTCGGCCCCGACGGCACCGTGCTGGCGCGCGGCACAGCCGAAGCCCCCGCGATCGCTCGCGTCGACTTGGCCGACGCCTCCGACAAGACGGTAGCCCCACGCACCGATATCTTCGCCCAACGCCCGGTCAAGGCGTTTCGGTTCTGAGTGGGGGCTGGGGCCTAGGGGCTGGGGAAAACCAACCTTCGAGTGCCGAAAGCGTACACGTAAAAAGTGCATTATTGTTGGTACTGGTCAGAGGCGGGCAAGATGCCCGCCCCCCGCGGTTACGGGAACTCGCGAGATGGCCCTGGAAATCGAAGCCAAAATCAAGGTGGACAATTGTGCCGGGGCCCGGGACCGCCTGCGCGAACTGGGGGCCCGGCGCGTCTACGACGTGCTCGAGACCAACGAGCTGTACGACACGTCCGACCAGCAACTCCTGCGCCGTGGGTGCGGCTTGCGGATCCGCACCTGTCGCGGCGAGGGCGACGTGCCGCGTCCTGCGGTCACTCACAAGGGGCCCCAGCTGGCAGGGTCGCTGAAGTCGCGGAACGAAATTGAGACCGAGGTGGCCGACGCTGCCGCCCTCGGCGACATATTCAAGGCACTGGGATACGTGCCGGTTATCATCTTCGAAAAACGCCGTGAAGAATGGGAACTGGACGGCCTGAAGATCGAACTGGACGAGGTGCCTCGGTTGGGCTGCTACGTGGAGATCGAGGGACCCGATGAGGCGAGCGTTCGTGCGCTGCAGGCACGGTTGGGGCTCGGCGGGCTTCCCTCTATCCAAGACAGCTACGTCGCTCTCCTGATCGATCACGCCCGCCGTAACGATCTTCCGTGGGATGTCATCCGGTTTTCTACTTGAAGGTCGATTCCAGGGCCGTGAACCGCCCTTCCAACTCGCTTAACGCAGCCCGAAGTTGGGCAACCTCTTCCTTGAGCTGCTCCACTTCAGCGCGCAACGTCGCGTCCGTTGAAGAGGCAGGCGCTCGACCGGGCGCCGTTTCAGCCGGTCCGGCGGTTCGGGCCTCGCTGGCTTCGATCGCGGCCTGCTCCTCCGGCGGATACAGCAGGTGCATGTAGCGAATGGCCGACGACCCCGGCCGTCGCGGCAGCGGCCGAACCAGCGGCGGGTCAGACTGCTGCAAGTAGTCCAGCGTCGTCATGACCGCTTCGAGACTCTCAAACGCTACCAGGCGGGCACACCGGCTGCGCAACTCGCCCGGTGTCTGCGGCCCTCGCAGGAGCAGCTCGGTCATGATGGCGGTGACGCGCTTTTCCCATCCGAAACGGGCGGCGACTTCGTGGCGGTAACGATTGGTCCGCGCACCGGGTGCCGGCAACACCACCGACACCAGTCCCCGTTGCCGCAGCTCTTCCAGCGCATCCTCCACGCTCGCTTCGTCGAGATCCATGACCGGATCGCGATTGTTCTTTTGGTTGCACGCGGTGACCACCGCGTTGAGCGTCATGGGATAATACTCGGGCTGAGTCATCGACTTCTCGATGAGCACGCCGAGCACGCGACGCTCCACATCATTCAGGCTTTCCAGAGGCATGGATCACCTCGACCGACCTGTGTTTTGCGTGTCCATTTGGCTGACGCTGGCACGGTACCCGCGCTGCGCCGTGGGTTGCCGGCAGCCAAGTCCGGACAGAATTGTAATACCGAACCGCGCACGCGAGAACCCGGTCCGGCCGCCTCGTTCGGTTGGTGCAACCACAGCCGGCGTTCTATAATCCGGCTCGTTCGGCGGGAATCCCGGATTCACGCCGGGGCCGCATGGGTGAGGAGTGCTATGCCTGACTGGCTGAACCGGTGGTTGGAGCGTCATCAGAACCCGATTTCGCTGTTTCTGCATGCGATCGGCATTCCGATGACGATTGCCGCCCTCGTGCTGGCTGCCGTGCAGTTGGCGGCTTGGCGATGGGATCTGTGGTGGCGACCGGCCGGCTTGCTGGTGGGCGGCTATTTCCTGCAGTGGCTCGGCCACGTCATCGAAGGCAATGACATGGGCGAGATCATCCTCATCAAGCGACGGCTTGGCCGGCCGTACATCGCCGTCTCGCCGCGATACCAGAAAAAGGCCGCCGAAGCGGCCGACTGAGGTCGCGTTGCCCACCTCCGAACGGCAATCATTCGAACGCGAAACTGAAACCTTCGTGGACCGTGGTGTAGGTGCGGCCGATTCGCGGCGCGCCGGCGGGAACATACACCACGCCATCGATCACGCCCGCCTGTGCACTGTGCCGCGGCGTTTTCATGGGCGAGAGCTTGCGCCAGGTGTTCGTGGCCGGATCGTACTCTTCGCACTCGGAGAACACGCCGTATGCGTTGTCGGCTCCCTCGCCGCCGATGATCAGGATCTTGCCGTTCAGGACCGCCGCCGAGAAGCCGCCGCGGGCCGTCGGCAACGGGGCCCGGCTCTGCCACGTGCGAGTGACGGGGTCGAACACTTCATGTACGTCGAGAATCGATTCGATGGTGGTCTGACGGCCGCCGATGCAGTGGATTCTTCCATTAACCGTCGCCGCCACAAAGTGGTCCCGGGGCGTGGGCATGGCCGCAACCGGCGTCAGGTCGGTCCAACGATCTGCGGCGGGGTCGTACTCGAGCACCACGTTGCTGGTTTGAAACGCCGATAGACCGCCGATGAGATAGATTTTGTCGTTGACCACGCCGACACCCATGACGCCCAAAGTCACCGGCATGGGAGCTTTGGAACTCCAGGTGTTACTCGCCGGGTCGTACGCGTACGTGTGAGCCACCGAGGGGCCCGGAAACTCGATGGTTCCGCCGAAGGCGTAGAGGATGCCGTTGACCACCGCCGTTCCCATATGATCGACGGGCGTGCCGGGATGCGAAGCCAATTGCGTCCACGCATCGACCGGCGGCGGATCGTAGCGGTAGAGTGTCGAAACGGGACCGCTGGGCGTGCGTCCGCCTACCACGTACAGACTATTGCCGATCACGGAGACGGCGGATTCGTGTAGCGGTTCCGGCGCAGGGGTGAAACTTCGCCACGCCCCTCCGCCCGGGATGGGCTCGGTATCCGGCAGCGGTAACACGGGACCGCAGGTGCCTCCGCCCAGGAGGATGCACAGCGCGAGAATCCATAAGACAGGCACAAGACGTAAGTCCGTCACTCGATTTGGGAGTACCATGGTGTTTCAGCCGTCCTTCCGTCTGGTATGATAGGCAGCAGACGTTTCGACAAGCATACATGAATTACGTGTATGCGTTGGGGAGTAATCTATGTCCAAGAGCCTCAGAAGAGTCGTCGCCGTGGCAGTGTCGGCTGGACTCATCGGTGTCCTGATCGGCGCCAATTGTATACCAGGGGCATCGGACCAGCCGCTTGTGGGTGACGCGATGCGTGGCGCAGCCCTGTTCGCCGAAGGTGATGGTATCGGACCGGCCTGCCAGAGCTGCCACTGCCCCGACGCTTCCGGCGGCTGCCGCTTGAGCGCTCCGAACATACAGGGTCGTCCGTACGATCTGATCGACGCGCGGACGCGCGATCCGGACGTCGCCCATCCCGGCGGCAAGTTCACATTTACCGATCAGGACATCGCTGACATCGCAGCATTCCTGGCCGTCCTGGCCGACGAGTCATCTCCATGAGTTCACATCGGCTCGCACACTTGACATTGGCCAAGGCCGGCTTCCTGCCGCTTTTCGCGATTGCCTCGGTGGGTGCCACCTGTAATGAACTGGTTCCGTCCGACGGCGGCAAGCCGGCGCCTCAGGTGGTCAAGACCGATGTCGGGACGTTTTATCGCAAGGTCATTCTCCTCGGCGGCTCGGCCGGGCTTGAAAGCTTTACTCAACCGGCGGCTCTCGGCTTCGGACCCGATGGGCGATTATATGTCACGACGTATACCGGCTCGCTCTTCGCGCTCACGCTCGACGAGCAGCACGAGGTAACCGGCATCGACGAGTACAAGCCGTTCGGCGATCGCCTGTTGACCGGCTTTGCTTTCGATCCCGCCGCTCCGCCGAACGATCCGGTACTCTACGTGGCCCACAACGCGCCGCCGATCTATAACGCCCCTCCCGACACCGGCGCCATCTCACGCATCCGCGGCCTGGGCACGGGCCCGGTTGAGCACATCGTCGCCGGCCTGCCGCGTTCCGCCGAGAATCACATGACCTTTACCCTGGCCTTCGGACCCGACGGCCGTCTGTACATCGCGCAAGGCGGCAACACCAACAACGGCGCGCCGGCACCAGGTCTGTTCGGCAACCGGAGCGAGACGCCCTTGTCCGCGGCCATTCTGGTGGCCAACGTGCATGATCCGGCCTTTGCGGGGCTGGACGATCTGGAAGTCTACGCACCCGGCCTGCGAAACGCTTACGGCATGTGCTGGCACAGCAACGGTCTGCTGTACGCCCTGGACCAGGGTGCCAACAAGGGCTTCGGCGGCCCGCCCGCCCCGGACGGCTCGACCCTCCCCGACGTTGCCAGCCGTGACGACGTACTTCACGCCATCCTGCCTGACTCGTATTACGGCCATCCCAACCCGGCCCGCAATCAATACGCGTACTTCACCAGTCTGCCTGACGGAACGCCCTATCGCGATCCGATCAAGGCCTTCACCGCCGGAGCCGTGGTCACCGGCGTGGCTGAATACGACTCCAGCGCCAACGACGGCAAACTTCAGGGCCAATTATTGGTCACTGGTTTCGTCGATCAGAACCTGTACCGCATCGCGCTGTCGGCCGACGGCCTGACCGTAGTTGACGAGAACATTCTCGATGCCGGCTTCGATAATCCCATCGCCGTGACCGTCGGCCCGGACGGGGCCATCTACGTGCTCGAAGCCGGCAACACGCTCGCGTTCGGCGGCAGCGGGCCGGCAGGCATCACCGTGCTCGAGCCGCTCGGCAGCAGCGCGGCGATTGGCAAAATCGATCTGTTCGCGACCTCCGCCGTGTGCGCCGCCTGCCATACCGACCTGACAGACGGTGCGGGAAACGATGTCTCCATCGATCGGCACTGGCGATCCACCATGATGGCCAATGCCGCGCGTGATCCCTACTTCGTGGCCAAGGTCAGCGCCGAGGTCGCGCTGTTCCCCGCCCAACAGGCGGACATCGAGGCCAAGTGCGCGACTTGTCATACCGGCATGGCCCGCACGCAGGCCCTCGCGAACGGCGAGCCTGTCGCCCTGCTCGGTAACGGCATGCTCGACCCCGCTCATCCGCTGCACGAGCTGGCCATGGACGGCGTGTCCTGCACACTCTGCCATCAGATTCAGAACGTGGGCCTGGGCAGCGCTGCCACGTTCAGCGGCGGCTACAAGATTGACACGACCACCGCCCCACCGGACCGCCTGATCTTCGGGCCGTTCTTCAACCCGCAGACCGACCTCATGCAGGCTGCATCGGGCTTCAAGCCGGCCCGCGGAGCGCACATCACCGAGTCGAGTCTGTGCGCATCGTGTCACACGCTCATGACGACTTGCCTGGACGACCAGGGACATCCTGCCGGCGAATTCCCCGAGCAGACGCCCTTCCTCGAGTGGCTGCACAGTGATTTCGGCCGAGGCGCGGGACCCACGTGTCAGGGCTGTCACATGCCCGAGGCCGACGGCTCCGTGGTCATCTCGGCGCTGCCGGAAAAGGGCCTGCCGGCTCACGCGCCTTTCCGCCAACACCACTTCGTGGGCGGTAACACGTTCATGTTGCAGCTCATGCGGCAGAACGCGGCTGCTCTGGGCATCGTGGCCAGCGATGCGGAACTGGCGGCGACGTTCGAACGAACGCTCGAGCAACTGCAAAGCCGGTCGGCTGATGTATCCATTGCCGCGGCCGTGGTTTCAGAGGGCGTTCTCAGCGCGGACGTGCAGGTGGTCAACCGCGCCGGTCACAAGCTGCCCACCGGTTATCCGGCCCGGCGAGCGTGGCTGCATATGACCGTCACCGATGCGACCGGCCGCGTGATCTTTGAATCCGGTGCCGCGGATCCGCGTGGGGCCATCATCGGCGACGATGCAAACGCGGACCCGCTGGCCTTCGAACCGCATTATGACACCATCAACAGCGCCGACCAGGTGCAGATCTACCAAGCGGTCATGGCCGATCACAGGGGTACGGTCACGCATTCGCTCATGCGGGCGTGTGCTTACCTGAGCGACAATCGCCTCTTGCCGGCGGGCTTCGACAAGCAGAGCGCCCCCGCCGAGATTTCGGTGGTCGGACCCGCTCAGGCGGATGGCGACTTCACCGGCGGTGCCGACCGGGTGAGATACGAAGTCGCGGTGGCGGGAGCGACCGGGCCGTTCACCGTTCGCGTCGAACTGCTCTATCAGAGCGTCCCGCCAGTGGTGATCGACGACCTGCGAACGATTCAGACGCCGGAAATCGCCCGGTTCGTGGCCATGTTTGATGCGGCCGATCCCACGCCCGTGGTTCTCGCCGCCGCCACTGCTGTGGCGGAATAGGGACAACGGTGCCGCGGCAGCCCCGAACAATCGGCCACTGCGCCACTATTCAATGACATCCGGGTTCCCCACGACCCAAATTCTGCGAAGTTCGCTGCATGGCCGGGCCTCACTCGCCGATGGAGAACAGCAACGGGCAACTCTGCCTGTCGTTCTCTGTTTTGAGGTACCCGGTCATGCCGCACCGTCGTTGCGCCGAACGCATCGTCTGTTTGTTTTGCCTTTGTGGCTTGCCCGCCTGCGGACAGACCGCCGAGCGAACGCGGGTCACCATCGTGGGCGAGGCGTTCCACATCAACGGCCGGCCGACCTACCAGGGCTGCGTCTGGGAAGGACGGCGGATTGAGGGATTGCTCTTCAACGCCCGTGTCGTGCAAGGCATCTTTGACGATCTGAACCCGGAGACCGTCGGCCAATGGGCCTATCCCGACACCGGCGTGTGGGATCCGGACCGCAATACGAACGAGTTTGTGGCCGCGATGAGTCACTGGCGATCCCACGGACTACTTGCCGTGACCGTCAACCTGCAGGGCGGCTGCCCCCACGGGTACTGCTCCAGCCAGCCTTGGATCAACTCGGCCATCGCGCCCGACGGACAGTTGAGGCCGGCGTACATGCAACGACTGCAGCGCATCTGCGACCGCGCCGACGCACTCGGGATGGTGGTCATCCTCGGGTTGTTCTACTTCGGCCAGGATCAGACGCTGGTGGATGAGGCCGCCGTTGTCCGCGGCGTGGACAACGTGGCGACCTGGCTGCAGGAACGCGGCTATCGTAACGTGGTCGTCGAGATCAATAACGAATGCGATCTGGGGTACGAGCACGCCATTTTGCAGCCAGCGCGGGTGCACGAGCTGATTCAGCGCGTGCAGAGCTACGGTTCCGGCGACGATCGCCTCCTGGCGGGCACCAGCTTCTCCGGCGGCGCGCTTCCCACGCCCAATGTCGTGGCCCAATCCGACTTTATTCTGCTCCACGGCAACGGCGTCGATCAGCCGCAGCGCATCCGCGAAATGGTCGCCCGGACGCGGCAACTACCGGGCTATCGCCCCATGCCCATCCTCTTCAACGAGGACGATCACTTCGATTTCGACCGGCCGGACAACAATCTGCGCGCGGCAATCGACGAATACGCTTCGTGGGGGTTCTTCGATCCGGGTGCCGGCGACTATTCAAGCGGCTATCAATGCGTGCCGGTCAATTGGGGCATCAACACGCCGAACAAGCGGGCGTTCTTTTGCAAGCTCACCGAGATCACGAACACCGCCGTCACGCAGCGCGGTCTCAACGACGCATGTTGTGACGCGGATCCTTCCGCCCGGTCTGCGGGTATCGACGCTGCGGTCCCTGCGACGTGCGGCGCCGGCTTGCCTGCCGCTCTCGCCTTGACCGGCATCATCATCGGCTTGCGCCGATTAAAGTGACGAATATGTAACCCTTGCCTACTGCTTGCGATCCCACTGGGCCAGCGTCAGGCGCGCTCGCTCGAATACTTCTGTGCTCCGCATGGGGGTGAATTGTCCCAGCACGGTCTCGTAGGCCTGGCGGGCCTGGTCCCGGCGACCGTCCTGCTGGAGGGCGCGGCCACGGGCATACCACAGAGCCATCTGCTCGTACGATCCGGGCTCCGTCGATACCTCTAATTGCTGGTAAAGGGTCTGGGCGGCGGCGTAATCGTACAGCCGATGGGCCCGAAGCTCGCCCGCGACCATGCCCGCGGCCCATCGCTGCCAAGCCGTCAACTGCGTCGAGCTGCAGGTGCCGGCCAGGGCATCGGCGATATGTCGCACGCGGTGCGGCGGAATGGGCGCGTCGTCCAGGACCTTGAACGCCTCGGCCATCCCCCACCGCCAGATGTCGCCCGCCCCTCGACTGGCCGGCGCGTCCGTCGCGCTCCCGACGTCCAGCTCACGAGCAGCCTTGGCTGCCAGATCGTGCTCCAACTCGGTGGGATAGACCAGCGTGTAGCGATGATCGGTCCCGCTCGGGCCGGAGGGTAGATAGAGCACTTTCAACACATTCGCCACGTCGCGAGCTCGTGTTCGTAACAGGCGGACGTGCTTGAGACCCGGCGGGGCTTCGGCCGGACCGGCTTCACTGAGCAGCACGAGTTGATAGACCTGGAGTGTTGAGCGAGGTGGCGTGTCTGCGGCGGCCGAGCGATCGGAGGAAGCCGGGGCGGCTTCTACGGGAGTGGCCGGCGCTGATTGAGCGACCGGACGGACCCCACTGGGGGTCGATGGGGCAACCAAGCGACCGGCGGGCGGCCGATCGGGCCGCGGAGCGGACTGCTGGTCGCCCCAGTTCAGAGCGACGTCGTTACAGCCCGCCGCCACAAAAAGAACAGCAAGTTCTACTAACCGCCTGACGGTAAACCGTCTCGCCGACCATCCATGGCTTCCCATTTCGCACATGATTCGCCTCGTTGGACCAGAAGATCTGGGGCCGCAACTGTTCGAACCGGTTGGGGAGTCCTCCGGGATTTCCCCAAGCCCACAGATTACCCCAGGCCGCCTCGCTTGGCAAAGCGTACCGCGGTACGTTAGTTCTGAATACCTCTTAATACTTCTAGATGATGAAGTAGATGGAACCGATAGCTGCGTGCTAGCCGCCGCCCGGGATCGCTTGCGTTCTGACCCTTCAGGAAACCTCGGAGCTCGTTTCACGTGAAACATCGCCGGTTCTTGATTCGTGGCATCTGCGTCATTCGTGGTTCTTTGCTTTGACCACGGATGACACGCATGGAGCTCCTCTCTGGCCGGCAACCACCGAGGTCATCCCATTCCAAGCCTCTGCCTTTTTCACGCCATCTTCGGCAGCTCGCAATGCCCCCAAACTGCTCTTCTGTCTCATCCGTGTCCATGGAGGAAACGGCGGGCAGGTCCGAGGTGTTTCACGTGGAACAGAACCGCGTTCGTGAAGATAGCGTTGCTCGCTTCCCGGGGTTCGGCTATGATCCGAGCTTCCCGGAGACAGTCTCTCATCCCATGGGCCACGGAGGTTGCCATGTCCAAGGAAGTTACGCGGCGGCTCGGCAGGGGCCTTAGCTCTCTGATTTCCGTTCCGGAGATTGCGCCTCCCCCACCGTCGGCGGGACCCGGCGAAGCGTCCGATGCGGCTTCGGGGACACCAGCCACCACAGCTCGGGTCGACCAACTTCGTCCCAACGCGTTCCAGCCTCGCAAGGAGATCGATCCCGATCAGCTCAAAGCACTGGCCGACTCCGTTCGCGCCACCGGCATTCTCCAGCCCATCGTTGTGAGGGCCCTGTCCGACGGCGTGTACGAGATCATCGCCGGCGAGCGCCGCTGGAGAGCTGCCCAAATGGCGGGACTCTCGGTGGTGCCCATCGTCACCCGCGAGGCCACCGATGAGCAGATGCTCGAGCTGGCTCTGGTTGAGAACATCTTTCGCGAGGACCTCAACCCGATCGAGCGAGCCATGGGTTATCGGCAATACTGCGACCAGTTCGGCCTCACCGCCGAGGACGTCGCCCAGCGCCTGGGCGAGGATCGCTCGACCGTGGCCAACTACTTGAGGATCCTCGAGCTTCCTTCCGAGGTGAAGACCTGGGTCGCGGCCGGCCAGCTCTCCATGGGTCACGCCCGTTGCCTGCTGGCACTTAAGTCGCCTAGCGAGATCACACAGACGGCCAAGTTGGTCATGGAGCGTGAGTTATCGGTCCGGGCGACCGAAAAGCTGGTGCGTGAGCGGCTGCAGGCCCGGGCGGATCTGTCCAAATCGCCGGCGACGCCACGTGACGCCAAACGGCCGCAGATCCGGTCGCTGGAACAACGATTCGCCCAGGCACTCGGCACGAAAGTCGAAATCGACGAGTCGCGCAAGAAGGGCAGCGGCAAGATCGTGATCCACTACTACAACCTCGATGATTTCGACCGAGTCGTCGAGCGGCTGGGAATCGAGACGGACTGAGCCGTCATGGCAGCGCGGCCTTATGCTGTTCTAAGTCCCGTACCTTTAGAGTCTTAGAACAACAATGGGGCGAGTTCGATCTGTTGGTGGGCTGCCCGTGCGGCGACTTGGCGGAACAAATCGAACAACTTATCGGGCTCAACCCCGGTAGAAGACAAGGCTCGGCTGTCGTGCGTCACACTGGCGTCCGGACAGGCGAGTTGCCGATCTTTCGCATGAGATCCTGAGCGGAGGAATACGAATGAGTTCGGTAAACGGAGCGGCCGATGCGCGGGAGTCTGCCACCTCCCGGCGAACGCTGTTGCGCCAGGGGGCCGGCTGGCTGGCGGCGGGCATCGCGGGTCCTTATTTGATCACCAGTTCCGCACTGGGCAGTCAGGAGAAACCTCCGGCTTCCGAACGGCTGGCTATCGGCTTCATCGGCGTCGGTGGCAAAGGCATGGACCACGTCAACGCATTGCGGCAAGCGCCGGACGTGCAGATCGTGGCCGTGGCCGACGTGGATGCCAGCCATCGGCGGCGTGCGATCGAGGCGATCGGTCCGGGCGTTGCGGAGTTTAACGATTACCGCGAGTTGCTCGCCCGCAAGGACATCGACGCGGTTGTCATCTCCACGCCCGACCATTGGCATGCACTCAACGCCATTCATGCCTGCCAGGCCGGCAAAGATGTCTACTGCGAAAAGCCGTTGTCGCTGACCATCCGCGAAGCGCGGCAGATGGCCAACGTGGCCCGCGCCTGCGGGACAGTGTTTCAAGTGGGCAGTCAGCAGCGGTCCTCGCCGGAGTTTCGCAAAGCCTGCGAGTATGTTCTGAGCGGGCGCATCGGCAAGCTGCAGTCCATCCGCGCGGGCATCGGCGGGGGGCCGACCTGCGGCTGGGAGCCGAAAACTGATCCACCGCCCGAACTCGACTGGAATACCTGGCTGGGACCGGCCCGCTGGGCCGATTACACGCCCAGCCGCTGCCACGGCAACTTCCGCTGGTTCTACGACTATTCCGGCGGCAAGATGACCGATTGGGGCGCCCATCACATCGATATCGCCCAGTGGGGCAACGGCGTGTCCGAGAGCGGGCCGGTGAAGATCGAACCCATCTCGGTCGCCTATCCGACTGACGGACTGTTCGAAACCGCCACCCGGTTCCACGTCCGGCTCACCTATGCCAATAATGTGACACTTGACGTCGTGGACGAGTACTTCGGCGTGCATTTCCAGGGCAGCGCGGGCTGGATCAAGGTCGATCGCGGCAAGTTCGCGGCCAGCCATCCGGACATCGATCGCACGCCGCTGGGTCCCGGCGAGGTTCACCTGCCCCAAAGCCCCGGACATCTGCGCGACTGGCTCAATTGCATCAAGTCACGGCGCCGGCCGATCGCCGACGTGGAGATCGGCTGTCGATCCGCGACCGCCTGTCATCTGGCGAACATCGCGCTGCGTACCGGCAGGACCATCACGTGGGATCCACAAGCGGAGCGCATCACCAACGATGCGAGCCTCAACAGTTGGTTGCATCGGCCTTACCGGACGCCGTGGACGTTGTCGTGAGAGACACATGTAAGACACTATGAGCACCCTATCGCGGGAGATCATCATGCGTGCATATCGAATCGCGCTGGCCGTGCTGGTCCTGACGGCGGCCCCGTTGTTCGGCGCCCCCGACGTGGCCGGTCTGGCCGGCGAGGATGAAAAGGTTCGGTTCGAGCTCTCCGGATCCGTGGATGGCAAGGCCGAAAGCGAGTCGGCGCTGGTGGCCGCCCTGGCGGGCGAGAACGCCACGGCGGCGAAAATGGCTCGCCAGACCCTGTTTGAGCTCGTCCAGCGAGTGGCAGGGGGGCCGGACGCCGACGCCGTCGCCGCGGCTTTGGCAGCGGAGCTCGATAAGCACAACCTGGCCGCCCGCCGGGAAATCTGCCATCTCCTGAGCTATCTGGGGACCAGTCCATCGGCCGTACAGGCGGTGGCCGCCAAACTCGCCGACAAGGATCTGCGGGAAGATGCTCGCATGGCCTTGACGGGTATGGCCGGCGCCCAAGCCACGGCCGCGCTGGTTGCGGCCCTCGCCTCGGCGGATGAGCCCTTCAAAGTCGCCATCATCAACGGGTTGGGCGAAAAGGGCGATCCCACAGCGGTTGGCCCGTTGGTGGAACTCACCGCCTCCGACAGGACGGAGATTCGTCAGGCTGCCTGGCAAGCCCTTGCGCGCCTGGCCAGCCCCGATGCACTCAACGCCTTCAAGCAAGCGGTCCAGGAGAAAAAGGACCCGTTCGTTATCGGCCTGCTCTTCGACTATGCCGACGCGCTGCTGAGTGCAGGGCGACTCCAGGAGGCCGACGTGGTCCTCAAGCTGCGCGCGGAAGCCGGACCGCTCGACGAACTCGACCAGTGCCGCATGATGCGAGCCCACGCTCGGCTGGGTACGCCGGACTCGATCTCGATCATCATGCGCGGCCTCAACGAGAAAAACCCCCGGTTGCGGGGAGCGGCGTACGAGGCCGCGGCGATTCTGCCCGGAACCGAGGTCACGCGCCTCATCACGCAAAAGATGATTGCCGCCCAAGGGGCCGAGAAGATCGAACTCCTTGAACTGCTCGGCAAGCGCGGACGGCAGATGGATGACCGGACGGTCATGCTCATGTACATGGCCATGCTGGACAAGGACGATGCGGTCAAAGTCGCCTGTATCCGGGCCATGCAAGAGGCAGAGATCACCGCAACGTTGCCGACGCTGCTGAATCTGGTTCGCGGACCCGCCGGGCCCGTGGCCGATGCTGCCGAGCAGGCGCTGAGCAGGTTATCCGATCCGAGCGTGACCAGCGAGGTCATCCAGACTCTTCAGAGCAGCACGCCGGAAGGCAAAGCCCGGCTACTGCGCGTGCTCGGTAACCGGCAGGACCCGGCCGCTTTGTCCGTGGCCATGAACGCTGCGCACGACCCCGAGGCTATGGTTCGGGAAGCGGCTCTCCGTTGCCTGGGGCGGTTGGCGGCTGAAGAGGCATATGAGACGCTCTTGGCCGCATTCGATGCGCCGCCGGGCCCGGAGCGCGACGCCGCCGAGGAGGCCATGTCGCGTTTGACCAGCGACCTCATCACTGCCCGACTGCTGTCCGGTTACTTCGATTGTTCGGAGCGGCAGAAACCTTCGCTGTTGCGGGTGCTTGCCGGCCGGCCGTTGGCGGCCATCGAAGCGCTGTTGCTCAGCGAGATGACCAGCCCCGACGAGGCCATTCGTGAGGCGGCCGTGACCGGACTTGGCAGACGAGGCACGCCCGCGGCGGCCGAGGCACTGCTTGCCGCCGCCAAGGCTGGCCCGCCCAAAATCACAGAGGAGGCTCTTTCTGGTTATCTCAACATTGCAGCGACTATTGAATTCAAGGATCCGGCACAGGCGGCCTCAATGTATGTTGAAGTATTGAAATCGTCGACTCGTCCTGATCTCAAGCAAAAAGCCCTGGGCTGTCTGTCGCGCGTAGGCGATCCGGCAGTCGAAGATCATCTTGCAGTTGCGACCGCCCTGATGTCGGACGAGAAGCTTGGCGATACGGCTTGCTTGGCTGTAGTCGCCATGGCTCGTCGCATGTCGGACAGTCGAAAGGACACCGCCATCGACCTGCTGAAAAAGGTACTGGACAAGTCGGGCAATCGGGACGTGAAGCGGATAGCGGCCAAGAGACTCCAGGAATTGGGCGTGGCAGTTGACCCTGCCGTGGCCGAGTAGGGGTTTGAAGATTTGAGCTGCAGGCTATGCGCCTGACCTTTGGCTGATAGCTGGAAGCCGACAGCTGATAGCTGCACTACTCGTCAGAAGGCGCGGGCCGCTTGGGACGGTTGGGGTCGTCCAGAATCTTGCGGACGGCCTGGGCCAGCGACATCAGCGAGAACGGCTTCTGCAGGAAGCCGGCTGCACCCAGTTCCACCAGCGCCCCCGCCTCCGCTGCCTGATCGTATCCACTGATCAGCAGCACGGGCACCAACCCGCCACAGCATTTCGTGGTCGCTTCGAGCATCTCCGGACCCGACTTCGTGGGCAGCGTGAAATTCAGGATCACCAGGTCGATGTCCTCGCAGTTGGTTCGGAGAAACGCAAGCGCCTGCTCGGCGTCGTTGCGAGTGACCACGCAGTAGCCCAGCGAGGCCAGAATCTGCTCGGCCGTGTGGCTGACTGCCGGGTCCGGCTCGATGACCAGGATTGTCTCGGTCCCCTGAGGGGCATTCGTCACCGTGACGTGATTGGGCGGCGGTTGGGACTCATCTTTCGGAGCGGCCGGCAGCCAGACCGTCGCCGTGGTGCCCTGGCCCAGCTCGCTGCGGATGAGCAGCCGCCCGCCGTGACTCTGGACGATCCCCAGCGATGCGGGCAGGCCCATGCCGCGGCTATCCGGCTTAGTCGTGAAGAACGGCTCGAAGATCCGCTCCAAGGTGGCCGGATCGATGCCAGGACCGTGGTCCTGCACTCGCAACACCACGTACTCGCCCGGATCCAGCTGTAGTTCCTTCGCCCGGGCGGCATCGATGTTCTCGGACCCCGTGGAAACGTTCACCACGGCCGGCGAGGGACCGGCCTGAATCGCGTTCATGCACAGGTTGATGATCACCTGCTGGATTTGGCTACGGTCCACGACGATCGCAGGCAGGTTGGCCGCCAAGTCCAGATTCAGCTCAGTCTGCTTCGGCATCGTGGGCCGAAGGATGTCGCACGCCGCCTGCACCAGCCTGTTGAGTTCGCTGGGAACAGGCCGGCGGAGCCCGCCCCGCGCGTAGGCCAGCAACTGCGTCGTCAACGCCGACGCCCGCTCGGCCGCCTCGACCACGTCGCGCAAGCATTCCAGCGTCTTGGGCGGCAGACTCTGGTTGCGCAACTGCAGCGAGGCGTTGCCCAGGATCACGGCCAGCAGGTTGTTGAAGTCGTGTGCGATGCCCCCGGCCAGCCGGCCGATGCTTTCGAGCTTCTGCGACTCGACCATCTCCCGCTGCAGCCGAAGGCGCGTCGTGACGTCGCGGCCATTGAAAATGAGGTACTTCGGCTGGCCCGCCGAGTCGCGCACGAGCGATCCGGTTACCTCGGCGACGAACGTACTGCCGTCCTTTCGCACCAGCACGTGTTGACGGTCGCGCAGCTCACCCACCTCGAGGATCCGGCGGATGTCAGCCTCGGCCTGGGCCCGTTCATTTTCCGGAACAATGTCCAGGATGCTGCGGCCCGCCAGCTCCGATGGGTCCTGGTAGCCATGCAGACGAGCCGTCCGCTCGTTTGCCATGAGAATGCGCCCATGAACATCCGCCAGCACGATGCTGTCGGGCGAAGTCTCCACCAGGCGGCGATACAACTGCTCGCTTTCACGCAGCGCGCTCTCCGCCCGGCAGTGCCGAGCATCCGCGCTCTCGAGCTCGGCAACGCGAGCCCGAAGCCTCTCCAATTCCTCGCGCAGATTGGGTTCCACGTCGCTGATATCCAAGACAGGACCTGTTTCCAAGTGACGCCCGTATTGTACAAGGGCCGCAACACAGACACAATCCGATCTGAAAACAGGGGAGCAAAATTTCGTAAAGTGCCACACGTCAGGACTCCACATCGTGCGCGCCTCGCCGCTGCACGTTTGTGTCGTGCTGAGCGCCTGCACCCACTGTCGGCGACGCTTGATAGGGGTTCGACGCCAAGATATAGTCCAACCGTCCGAGGCCAGCTCACGTCATCCAAGACCCACGCCGCGGCAGCTCCCATCGAGGTCGCGCAAAGCGGATGAGGTTGGCTCGCCCCAGCACCATCGGCGGCGGCTCGCTCGAGCCTCCGCACGAGACGATACGATCGGCGGTCATCAGGCTCGCACAACCGGAGGAACGGGCTACCCATGCAACTGACATCGCTGGACATCATCTTCTTCCTGGCCTTCGTCGCGTTCGTCGTCGGCTTCGCCATCCTCATGAGCCGCAAGGAGCGAGACTCGACCGACTACTTCCTCGCCGGACGGGGCGCCACCTGGCCTCTGATCGGCTTCTCGCTCATCGCCGCCAACATCTCCACGGAGCAGTTCGTCGGCATGTCCGGGGCAGGGGCGGGCAACGCCGGCCTGGCTATCGCCAGCTATGAGTGGATCGCCGCCATCACGCTGGTCATCGTGGCTCTGTTTTTCCTGCCACGCTTTCTTCGGGCGGGCATCTTCACCATTCCGGAATACCTCGAATACCGCTACAGCCCCGCCGCCCGCGTCGTCATGTCATTGCTTCTGCTGACCATGTTCGTCTTCATCACCACCGTGGCCGTCGTGTTCTCGGGCGGCGTCACGCTGGACATCTTTTTCGGCAACCACACCTACCCGCTGATCGGCGAAGTGACGTTGGTCAAAGGTATTTGGGCCATCGGCCTGGTGGCGGTGATCTATACCGCTTTCGGCGGCCTTCGCGCGGTGCTGTGGGCCGACCTCGTGCAGGGCTCGGCGCTCATTCTTGGTGGGGCGGCGGTGACGCTGTTCACGCTAAAGGCGGCAGGGGGGTGGAACGCCGCCATGGCCCACGCGGAAGTCTCGAAGCGCATGCACATGGTCCTCCCGTCCGATCACCCCGAACTGCCCTGGACCATCTTCCTGCTGGGCATCTGGATTCCCAACCTGTATTACTGGGGCCTCAACCAGTACATCACCCAGCGCACGCTGGCGGCCAAGACGCTGCGGGCTGGCCAGTTGGGCGTGATGTTCGCCGCGTGTCTCAAACTGATCATCCCGTTTGTGATCGTGATCCCCGGCATCCTCGCCCCGCTGGTTCTCGGCGACAAGCTTCAGCCCGGAATGGAAACCGCCAACGATCCGGTCTATCCCATGCTCATCCGTGAGCTCATCGGCCCCGGCTGGCGCGGATTCGTGCTGGCCGCTCTGGCCGGCGCCGTGATCAGCTCGCTGGCGTCCATGCTCAATTCGGCCTCCACCATCTTCACCATGGACGTCTACAAGCGCCTGATCATGCCGTCCGCTTCCCAGATCAGCCTGGTCTGGCTCGGCCGAATCACCACCATCCTGTTCATGATCATCGCTTGCGTCCTCGCGCCGAGTCTGGCCGATCCGCGGTTCGGCGGCGTGTTCAAGTTCATCCAGGAGTTCCAGGGCCTGTTCTCACCGGGCATCCTGGCCGCGTTTGTGGTCGGCTTTGCCGTGCCGCGAGCGCCGGCGGCGGCCGCCATCGTCGGTATGGTCATCTCGCCCTTGGTCTACGGCGTCATGAAGTGGCCCGTCGGCTGGTATCTCACCAGCAAGTACGTGTTCGAGACCGCCGAGACGCGGGCTGCCGACGTCTTCGCAAAGCTCGGCACCGCGCCGGGTGGTTTCGACCGTTTCATGGGCTATCTCTACGACATGGCCTTCCTCAATCGCATGGGCATCACGTTCGTGATCATCCTCATCGTCATGGCCATCATCACGAAGCTGGCCCCGCTCCGTGAGCCCAGGACCATGCCGGTGAGTCAGAACTTCGATATGCAGTCCTCGCGGTCGGTGTCCATTGTCGGCGGGGCAGTGGTCCTCGTCACGGTGGGGTTGTACGTGTTCTTCTGGTAATGTGCCGGACAGTTTATGGGGGGCGGGCGTCTCGCCCGCCTCTCGTTATCTGGGCCAATTATGACGCACGTTGATTGTGCGCATAATAGGTGGCACTCTCAGTCTGCGGCCGGCAAGATGCTCGCCCCCCGAAGACGCCGAGAACGGCGTTACCTTCCCGTTTGGTTGACCGGTTGCGTCGCGGCAGGGGAGGGATCATGCGTCGTCGCGAGTTGGCCGAGCAGCCACCGCGGTATCACTTTCGACGACTCTGCCGAAGACTGGCCGTTCTCGGTTTCGGGCTCGGGCTCACCGGCGGGACCGGTTGCAGCGGGACGCGTGAATGCTCGCCGATTCACCGGGATCCGCAGCGCTTCAATCATGCGCTCCAACCGATCCCGATCGGAGGCGGGGCTGTCCGGTCCGATTTCCACGTCGATGGACAAGCCCGGGTTTTCCTGTGCGAACGCTCGCAGGCGGCGAGCCGCTTCGGCAAACGTCACCGGTTTCGATCCGAGGTACAGCCGGCCGGTGTGATCCAGACGCAGCAGCAGCGGGCCCGGCCGAAAGACGACTGTGCAACGTGTGCCAACCTCCGGAATCGCCGGCGTGTTGGGCTCGAGCCACAACTCGGCGTTGGCTGCCGTGTGCAGATGCGGCACGGTCACCAGCGCGGATTCGAAATCGACGACCGCAATGATCGTGCCTTCCTCATCGGCGGCAATCCCGCCATTCGGCAGCGGAATCGAACCGGCAAATACCCACGACTGGCGTTCCAGGGGCGCCTTGGTGCGCGAGTGGCGCATCCAGTTCTCGATGGGGACGGTCTTGCGGATGCCGTTCTCCTCATACTGCACGTCGATCGCCACCGCATCACCCGCCGGCGGAATGATCGCCAGCGTCTGAGGATCCATCCGCAGCGGATGCCCCGGCTCGAGTCCCAGCAGGCCCAACGCCTGGAAGATCACCACTGGCCGCGTGTCGAGCCGCACGATGCTCTCGTACTCGCGCGTGTTGGGCGAGCAGGCGAACAACTCGAGCAGCCCTTCGCGAAGCGTGACCGCACCGTCCACCTCCACTTGCCGCTTGCCAAAATCGATGCGGACGTTGGGCTGAAACTGCACGACGCGGCCCGGCTGCGTGGTCGCCGGTTGCGTGGCGACAAAAGGCAGTGTCGTCAGCTCGTCCACTTCCGTCGGTTCGGGACTGGCCGCTAACGACGCGGCGCACATGCAAATCAACGTTGCCAAAGCGACAGTGACGCTGCGTCCACCGTCCCTCGTTGCAAGAAAGCTGATGGAGGAGTGCATGGGTAACCTCGCCTTACCTCTCTCCCCCGTATGGTGGTGTTGGGCGGGGATCGTCTGCGCCACTTTTGAGGCGGGCAAGATGCCCGCTCCCCGCGCCTACGCTTTTCGCTCCGCCTGCTTCTTCGCTGCTTCGACCGTGTTTCGCAGCAGCATGGTCACCGTTACCGGTCCAACGCCGCCCGGAACGGGCGTGATGGCGCCGGCTACCGGGAGAACGGACTCGAAATCCACGTCGCCCACCGTGCGCGAGACGGTCTTGCCCTGTTCGTCGGTCGTCTGCACGCGGTTGATGCCCACATCAATCACCACCGCGCCCGGCTTGACGTGCTCGGCCGTGATCAGCCCGGCCTTGCCCGCCGCCACCACCAGGAGATCGGCCCGGGCCGTGTGCGACGCCAGATCGGGCGTGAACTCGTTGCAGGCCGTCACCGTTGCGTCGCGCTGGGCCAGCAGCACGCTGATGGGCCGGCCCACGATCGCCCCCTGGCCGACGACCACCGCGTGCACGCCGCGGAGCGGCATCTTCGTCTCGTTGATGATCTCGATCACGGCCAGGGCCGTGCACGGCGCGATGATCGGATGATTGTAGAACACCATCCCGATGTTGGCGGGATTGACGCCCTCGACGTCCTTATAGGGGTCGATCCGATACTGCATCTCGTGGGGGTTGATCCAGGGCGGCAGCGGCAGGTGCAACATGATCCCCGTCACCGCCGGATCGGCGTTCAACTCGTCGATTCGCTCCAGAACGCAGGGCGCGTCGCACTCGACGGGCAGTTGCACCAGCTCGTACTCGATCCCCAGCCTCTCGCACTGCCTGGCCTGCGAGCGGGCGTACACCATGCTGGCCGGCGGCTCGCCGACGAGGATCGCCACCAGCTTCAACGGCCGGCCTGCCCGCCGCATCTGGTCCACCTGTTCACGAATCTCCGCCTGAATGCGTTCGGCCAACCGGTTTCCGTCAAGAAGCTCTGCCGCCATGGCTGCCCCGCTCTCCGTGTCTGCTGGAACCATCAACCAGTCGTTATTGGAGCATCCATCGGCCCCCCACGCAAGGAAGAGCCGCTTCCCCCGGCAACGCTCCGGCCCTTTCGACCGGAACTCGCCCCCAATAAAACCACAGAGTCGCAGAGACGCAGAGAATTAACGGTCGGAAGGACGGATCGCATCTGATCAGCGTGCCTCGCCGTGACATCTTCTAGGTAAGCCCGTGGAAATGCCGTGCTGCTTCCTCTGTAAATGTCCGCCTCTGTGGTCCTCGGTGTCCCCTGTGGTTGAGCAATTCAGGAAGACCGGTGACACAAGCGTTTACTTCAACCAGTGCTCGTTCAAATCTGCTGCTATCTCTCTCCTGGGACAGATCGGCCTATGTCCAATCGTCCTTGTGATACAGCGGGAATGTGGGGGTTGTGGTCGGTCTTTATGTCCGGACGCGGATCCCGTATCCTTGGGCCGCATGGTTACGGGGATGTCGTCCAACCGCGTCGCGCTTGCCCACCATTGGCTCATGAGCATGCGCGGCGGCGAGAAGATGCTGGCCGTTCTCGCAGGGCTGTTTCCCGAGGCGCCCATCTACGCCCTCCTGGCCAACCGGGATCAGCTCGATCCCGGCCTGGCCCGGCGCGAGCTGCGGCTGTCCGCGCTGCAGCGGCTCAACTGGATCCCCGACCTGCAGCGTAAAGCGCTGCCCTTGCTGGCCTGCGCTGCTCGCTCGCTCGACGCAACCGAGTTCGACACCGTCATCTGCTCGGATGCCGCCATCATCAAGGCCATTCGTACCCGGCCGGACGCTCTGAAGATCTGCTACTGCCACACGCCCATGCGTTACGTGTGGGACCTCTACGACGACTACTATCGCCAGGCCGGCCCGATCGGCCGGACGGGTCTTCGCCTTTTCGCCGAGCGGCTTCGCCGAGCCGATCGCCAGGCCGCCGAGACCGTGGATCTGTTCATCGCCAATAGCCGATGCGTTGCCGAGCGCATCCGCCGTAACTACGGCCGGCCGAGCATCGTCATTCCGCCGCCCGTGGATGTGGGGTTCCCGCCGCCGGTCGAGCATCCCGACGACTATTACCTGGTGGTGAGCGAACTCGTGCCGTATAAGCGGGTCGACCTGGCCGTAGACGCTTGCAGCCGGTTGAATCGTCCGCTGGTGGTCATCGGCACGGGTCCGCTGCTTGCGGATCTGCGCCGACGTGCCGGTTCATGCGTCCGTATCCTCGGTTGGCAGGATGATACCGTCGTTCGCGATCACCTGCGACGTTGCCGGGCGTTTCTGTTCTGCGGGCAGGAGGACTTCGGCCTCACGCCGGTGGAGGCCATGGCCGCCGGCCGTCCGGTGATTGCTTTCCGCGCCGGCGGCGCGCTGGAAACCGTCGTCGAAGATGCGACGGGCCTGTTCTTCGACGCGCAGACTCCCGAGTGTCTCGCCGAGGCCATTCTGAGCTTCGAGTCCCGGCTGGCCTCACCCGGCGAATTCTGGCCCGCGGCGCGAATCCAGGAGCACGCTCAGCTTTTCAGCGTCGAGAACTTCCGCCGTCGATTCACCGATGTGTACGAATGGGCCGTTCGCCAATACCGGGCAGGTGGCCGTCAACTGCTGACCGAACGCTTGTGTGAGATCGACGCCGAACTCACTCAGCTCACATCGTGAGCCTGGTATGGTACCCTCCACCACATACTGCGTTGGCACCAGCCCGCAATCCGGTCTCAGCGAGTTGATTCCAGGAGGCGCGTTTCAGGCTTACCCTGAGGGGGTTCGTCTACCAGTTCTGCCGATGTATCCGCATGGAGGTGCGGACGTGCGGCAAACGCAACTGAGCAATGGAACGACCGTCTGGTTTGACGTGGACGCTCACGGCAGGCTGATTATGCAGTACCCGGACGGCTCCCAAGTTCAGACAACCTGGAAGCAGGTCGGAATGATGGAGCAGGTGGTGCAGATGCTGCGCGAACTGTACGAGGAGCTCTTGCTGCGCGCCAGCACCGGGCTTGAGGGCCCGGCGCTATGCGTGGACAAGTTGGCAGAGTTGGATGATCTGCTCTTCGCGTTGACCACCGCCAACCGGGCCAATTAACCGATGCGCAGCTCGAAGGACGAGTATCTCGCCCGCTGGTGAGGCCGGGCGGGATGCTCGCCTCCCAACACCTCATTCGCGGAACAGTGTTCCGGTCTTCTGGACGGCGGCCTTGGTTCGATACAACGTCTCGTCGATCCGAGCGAGGATATCGACGGGCAGATGAGCGCAGCTATGCGGACAGTGCGCCCGGGCGAGCAAAAGCTCGTAGGCATCCTGAAGATCGCCGATCAGCCGCTCAATTCCCGCCAGTTGGGCCCAGCTCGTGCGCACTTCCCGCCCGTTGGCATAACGAAAGACCACGTCGCCGTCGCAATCCTCGCCGTGTAAAACTGTCACCCCATTCGCCAACTGAGCCTTGTTCGTCATGTGTTGCGTTCTGGACTGCATTGCTTTGATTCCCCTTCCGTCGTTCCACTCAAAGCTATCGAACCGAGGAATTCTGCTGAATCCGGCAAACCCCGATTCTGAGATCCGTCTTTCCGGGACAGGCTGGGGGACCTCCCGGAGACGATGCGTTTGCCACGGGCCGAGTTATCGGACGGCGCGGAAATGCCGCCCCGATAGATTCACCCCGTTCTCCATCCTTCCGATAACACGGTGGGATGTACGAGATCATTCACAAGCTGTTCAACCGCGCCGCCCGCCGGTTGGCCCTCGAATCCGGCTGGGCGCGGCGGCATTTCGACAGTCATCGCGGACACTTTCGTGTGCTGACGTACCACGGGATCGTGCCTGACGAGCTGGCCGCTCGTCCGTGGGTGCCCTCCCATTACGTCAGCGTCTCGCAGTTCGAGCGGCAGATGGCCATGCTGGCGGAGTTGGGGCCGGCCCGCCCGCTGTCACGTGTGCTCGAAGAGGTACGAGCCGACCCGGACGCGCCGCCGTCGGTGTGCATCACGTTCGATGACGGAATGGCGGACAACGTCACGCTCGGCTTGCCCATACTGCGGAAGTACGGCCACCTCGCGACGTTCTTCCTGGCGACCGGTTACATCGGCACGGATCGACTCTTGCTCAACGACGTCATCCGGCTCCTTCGGCCGCTCAACGGCCACGTGCTGTCGTCCGTCACGAGTGAGGACTGTCAAAGAGCCGTCGCCGAGAACGGCTATGCCAAGACCATCAGTCTTTCCAAGTATGCCCCCGAGGTGCTCGGGCTATGGCAGGAGCATCGCCATGAGATCGATCCGGCCGCCGTGCAATGCCTGGCCATGATGACGTGGGAACAGGCACACGAGTTGCAGGCCGCCGGAATGGAAGTGGGCGCCCATACCGTCAACCACGTCATTTTGAGCTGTGAAAAGCGCCGGACGCGCCGAGATGAAATCCTCGAATCGATTGCCCGCGTCCGGAGCAAGCTGAGGCGATTTGACGTCCCCTTTGCGTATCCGAACGGACTGGCCGGCGATTACGATCGTTTCGACACCGACATTCTGGCTGCGATCGGCGTGCCCTTCGCCGTGACCGAACAGCCGGGTTGGAACGGCCCGGAGACGCCGCCGCTCGAACTGCACCGCATCGCCATCGGCCGACACTGCAGCGACCAGGCATTTCTCGCGGCAGTGTTCGGCTTGAACGAACCGCTCACGCTGCGGCGGAGGTCGGCGTAGCCCATGGAGCCGCAGGCACTTCAACTCGAATGGTATACCTCCTTCGATGACCCCGGACTCGAGCCGGCGTGGATCGAGTTGAGCCGCTGCTTACCCGATGCGTCGCTCTTCAGCTCGTACCACTGGTGCCGTTGCTGGTGGGAGACCGTCGGTCGAGAAGCCATTCCCATGATCGGCGTCGTTCGCGAACCCGGTGGGCACACGGTCGGGCTGGCCCCGCTGTGCATCCAACGTCAGGGTGCTGTCCGCTGGCTGAGCTTCATGGGGCGCGAACGGGTCAGCGGCGATCATCTCGATCTGCTCGCCCGGCCCGAGGACAGGCCGCGCTGCCTGGCCGTCATTCTGCCGGAGCTGGAGCGGCGATCGGGCGAGTACGATGGACTCCTGTTCGGCGAATTGCATCCGGATTCGCCGACCCGAGCCGGTTTGATCGCCTGGGCTCGGCGCAACCGCTTCGCCCTGCACGAGCGCGAACAGCGTCGCGTACCCTACATCGAGTTGCCGAAGACATACGACGAGTTGCTGGCGAGCTTGTCGTCCAACATGCGCTATCACGTGCGCCGCCGGCGTCGGGGTCTGCACAAGGACGCGTCCGCTCGCGTCGAACTCGTCCGCGAAGGTGCTCGCATCCACGCTGTTCTCGACGAGTTCTTCGAATTGCATCGTCGGCGCTGGGAAACCGAAGGTTTGCCCGGCAACTTTCGCGACCCAGCCATGCAGGCTTTTCTGCACCGCTTCTGCTCGGCCAGCGCCGGGTGCGATGGTCTGCGGCTGTTCGTGCTATCCACGAACGGTGCCATCCAAGCCGTTCTGATCTGTTTCCACCACCGGGATACCGCCAGCTACTACCAGATGGGCTGGGCTCCCGATTGCCCCATCGAGAGCCCGGGAATCATATTGTTGTCGCACAGCATCGAACAGGCGATTGCTGAAGGCCTGCGTCGGTACGACTTTCTCCGTGGCGAGGAAGCTTACAAGTTTCGTTGGACGAATACCTGCGTCGAGCAGTCCACCCTTCTGGTCGGCTGCAGTGTGGCGGCACGAGCGGCCGTCACAGCGGGCCGCGCGAAAAATCTCGCAAAACGCGCCATTTCACAATGTTTCGGGGCCGAAACCTGGGAACGGGCCCGGCGAGCTGTGCATCGTGTCCGGCAGGTCATGACCGTCCGTTCGGCCGCCACTTCGGCGGTGGGAGCAGCGCCATGAGCAAGCAGAACAACACGGCTGCATCCGCGACGGTCGAGCACTCGCGGGACAAACGTGTCGAGGTGCTGCGTCGCCAGTACCTTGCCATGCTGGCGTCGTTCGACCTGCGTCCGGCCACACAACAGTGGGTCGGGAGTCTTTTCGAACGCGGGCTCAAGCTGGCCGACGAAATCGAAGCGCTCATCGGCCCGTTGGAGGGCAAGCGCATTCTTGACATGGGCAGCGCCTATGCGGGTGATCTCGTGGCCCTGCACGCCCGCGGCGCCGACTGCGTGGCGGCTGACAAGTTCGACTTCGGTTACGGCCAGTTCGCGACGCGCATGCCCGCACTGGGGCGCTCGGACGCGGGATTTCGGATCGTCCGTTGTGATGCGTTCAAGCGATGGCCGTTCGCCGACGCCAGTTTCGACGTGGTCATGGCTATGGAACTGGTCGAGATGGTCGAGGATCTGGATGGGTTCTTCGCCGAGATCGCTCGCGTGCTTCGGCCCGGCGGCGTTGCCGTGCTTCACACCGGCGTGGCCCTCAAGAGCATTCGCCGGGATCCCATCTACAATCTGCCGGTGATCGCAGCCCTGCCCAATCGCATGCGGCGTTTCATCGCGGAGAAGGTCTTCGGCCGCGGTACCGATTTCCACCTGTCCAACCACAACTTCAACAGCGCCCACAAATTCGTTCGCCATGCCCGGCCGGTTGGCTATAAGGTGCAACCCATGAAATTCCGCGACAGCCCGCTCATGAAGCGTGTGGCCCGCTGGCCGTTGTCGAGCGTGTGGTCGTGGTTCATCCGCTACTTCGCGTTCGACTTCGTTTTCATCGTGCCCGACGTGCGGCGAACTCGATCCGCCGCCGTTCGCGATGCGCAGCTTACGGCCTTCATGCCGATGGCAGTCGCGCCGTAGCTGCGACTCGATCGGCCGTTATGCCGCCAGCGAAGCGTGGTATCGCTGCCGGCAGGCAGTATACTGGGCCGGCATGCTCGACCCGCTGGCAAGTCCGATCGCCCGATGCTGCAAGCCAGTGAGCATCGTCTGCCGCGCGTTGGTCCTGCTACTCGGTGGGACCGCGGTGCTCGCAGCCGGGTGCGCCGGGGCGTCGGCCCGGCCGGTCGCGTTCGAAACACGTGAGTGGGTTTCGCCCGCCGGGCTTCGGGGTGTGCAGATCCTCACCGAGCACTACGATCTGCGCACGACCAGCGCTGACACTGTGCTTCGCGACGTACTACCGGTGTTCGTGGAATCCGCCTACCGCGAGTACGCGAGGTTGATTCCGCCGGAACAACCGGCCGGCGAGAGGATGGTCGTCTATATCTTCAGAAATCGCCAGGAATGGGCCCTGTTCACGCGGCGATTCGCTCCCGCCCATGCCGACACCTATCTGCACATCCTCTCGGGCGGCTACATGGACCAGGCGACCGGCACTTCGGTGCTATGGGATGTCAAACGCGATCACACCTTGGCGCTGCTCGCCCACGAGGGCTTGCATCAGTATCTCGCACGCCAACGGTCCGGGCCGATTCCCGCTTGGCTCAACGAGGGTCTGGCCACGCAGTTTGAAGACTTCGACCTCGAGGGTTACCGGCCTGTCTTTCGTCCCCAGCGCAACTTGTTGCGCAAGAACAGTCTTCGCGAGGCTCTGTCCATCCCGGACAGCATGATCCCCTTGAACAAGTTGCTGAGCATGCACGCGGGCGAAGCGGTTGTTCGCCCAGGTCAGCGAGCCCGCGGCTACTACGCCCAAGTGTGGATAACCGTGTTGTTCCTGCAGCACAGCCCGCAGTACCGCGATGCGTTCGCGCGGCTGCTGGACGACGTGGGCACCGACCGCATGCGCGACAACATTAACGCGTACCGTGCGACCACGCCGGAAGCGGCGGACCTGAGCGACGGTGAGATCCTCTTCCGGCACTACATCACGCAAGAGCTGGACGACTTCGAAGATGAGTTGCGTGCCTACGCTCGCCGCCTGGTCTACTGACCGGCAAACTGCTCGGCTCTCTGCCCGTTGGACGCCCCATTCGTCCCTTTTTATCAGACCTTCGGATCGGCCGATCGTCTCGCCTACGTCATAGCACCTCGCGGACCACGCGGCCGAGATTCGAACCTGCCGGTTTGTTTCCACGCGACGCTCCTCACGAAGCCATGCTTCCGAAGCGCTGAAACGGGGCGGAATTAGGTTCAGATCGGTCGGGGAATTCGCGATATCTCAGATGCGGCCCGGTTTATCGGGCGCGGGAAGGCCGATCGTCCCGTCGTGCGCGACGGGGTGGGACGTAAAAGCCGGGATCTGCGCTCGCCGGTGTACGGGATCGCCGTGCCACCGAAACCAGGCCTGTGCGTGCAAGTGTCTGTGTAAGTCAAGGAGATGACTGGAATGTTGAGTCTGGCATACATCGATCCGGGCAGCGGCAGTCTTCTGTTGCAGTTGGTGGCGGGCAGCGTCATCGGCATGGGCTTGTTCTTCCGTCAAAGCCTGGCTCGGCTGTTCCGGCTGTTCCGCCGGACGCCGTGAACGATCAGCGGCAGCACGGCGACGCGATGACGCGGCGAACCGAGCGGGTGAACCCGTCGCCGGTGTAACGACTCGGCTCTGAATGTTGACAAGGATGTCAGGCATGGGCTCGCGGAAGAATGGAGTGGCGAGCGTTGCGGCGGTGCACGGCTGCGCGACGCTCGAAAACCGCAGCCGCACGCATGCTCGAGCGGCGGGGGCGGTCCTGGAGACGCCGGCCTACCGGGTGGTGATCCTGGGGGCGGGCCGAAACATTCACGGCGGGTTGCCGACGGCGGTAACCCGGGTCGGCCAGCAAGGCTGCGTGCTTGACTGGCTGCTATCGGCGTTTTCCGTCCTCCCCGATGCCGACGTGCATTTCGTGGGCGGTTACATGGCCGGTGCGGTCATGGACCGGTTCCGCGATATCCGCTTTGATTTCAATCCCGATTGGGAGACCACGGGCCCGGCCCGATCGCTGGCCGTTGCGCCCATCGTCTCGGAAACCGCCACCTACGTGAGCTATGCCGACGTGGTCTTTCGGCCGGAGATCGTCGAACGGCTGGAAAGCTGCGACGCCGACGTGGTGGTGGCCATCGATACACAATGGCGCGTGCGCTACGAGAATCGCAGTCGGGCCGAGATCGACCGGGCCGAGAAGGTGCGGGTGTCGGGCGGCGAAGTACTCGAAATCGGCAAGCACCTGCCGGCGAGCGACGATGTGACCGAATTTGCCGGGCTGCTGAAGCTCTCGGGCCGAACGGCGGCTCGGTTGCAGAACGTATTAGCATCCGGCGTGTTCAAGCCGACGGACGGCTTGCCCGAGGTGATCGCTTTCCTCGTGCGACACGGCGTGTCCGCGACCGTCGTGGACGTCAACGGCCACTGGGCCGAACTCAACGCCCCGCAGGATTTGGCCCGATTCGTGCTGGGCACGAAGGCCGAGTCGCTGGAACGGCTGCGCCCGCTCGTGCAGATCGGGCACATTGGCGAATCGGTCTCGTTCACGCATGGCGAGTGGCAACGCAACCGTCCCGCCGTGCTCGATCGGATCGAACAAGCGTTTGCGGACGCCAACGTCATCGTCCGCAGCAGCGCACTGAGCGAGGACAGTTGGCGGCAGTCGTCGGCCGGAGCGTACACGAGCGTGCTCGACGTGCCGGCCAGCGACACGCCTCGACTGGCCGAAGCCATCGAGCGCGTGCTGGCGTCTTACGGCGAGCCCGACGAGCAGAACCAGGTGCTCGTGCAGGAGATGCTGCGGAACGTGACCATGAGCGGCGTGGTCATGACCCGCACGCCCACGCTGGGAGCCCCGTACTACGTCATCAACTACGACAACACGACGAGCCGCACAGACACCGTGACGTCGGGCGAAAGCTCGGCTGTCCGCACGCTCTTCCTGAAGCGCGGCATGATGCTGCGGCCGGGGTTGCCCGGCGAGTTCTACCGGCTGATCGCCGTCGTGCAGGAAATCGAGCAACTGGTCGGACACGACTCGCTCGACATCGAGTTCGCCTTCACCGACGACGGCACGGCACATGTCCTGCAGGTTCGGCCCATCGCTGTCGCGCATCCCGACCATCCCGTGGACGATCAACGGTTCACGGATGCGGTGCGGGACGCGATTCGCTTCTTCCGCGAGCTACAGCGGCCGCGACCGCATCTGCTGGGGCGATCGACACAGTTGAGCGTGATGACCGACTGGAACCCGGCCGAGATCGTGGGCACCAAGCCTTCGCGGCTGGCGTTCTCGTTGTATCGTTACCTCATCACCGACGAAACGTGGGCCCGCCAGCGCAGCGAGTACGGCTACCGCGACGTGCGGCCCTGCCAGTTGCTGGTCGATATACTGGGGCATCCGTACATCGACGTAAGGGCGACGTTCAACTCGTTCATTCCGGCGGCATTGCCGGACGCGCTGGCCGAGCGGCTGCTCGAGCATTACCTCGATCACCTTTCGTGCAATCCCGAACTGCACGACAAGGTCGAATTCGACGTCCTGTTCACCTGCATGACGTTCGATTTCGATGCCAAGGCCGACCGGCTGCGGCAGGCCCGCTTCAGCGAGGAGGAGATTCGCCGACTTCGCTCGGCGCTCATCGGCATTACCCGCGGCGGGATCGCCCGCTGCGAGCGCGATTGGGCCGTGCTGGCCGATGCGCAGCGGCGGTTCGAAACGATCCGCGCCGCGCAGTTGCCGCCGCTGGAGAAGGCATTCCTATGGCTGGAAGACGCGCGGTTGAGCAGCGTGCTGGCGTTCGCGCACCTGGCGCGGAACGGCTTCGTGGCAGTGAGTCTGCTGCGCTCGCTGGTTGACGCAGGGATCATCTCGGCGGCGCAGAAGGACGCGTTTCTCGCGAGCGTGCGGACGGTCTCGAGCCGTCTCCAGGAGGATGCGGCGGCGGTCGCCCGCGGTGAGCTGGAATGGGATGCGTTCGTCGAGCGATATGGGCACCTGCGCCCCGGCACGTATGACATCACGTCGCCCAACTACGCGAGCATGGCCGAGGCTTACTTGCGGCCGATCGTGGCCGGGGCACGAAATGCGGAGACGCCTGCGGCGCGTGAGGAGGTCTGGGACGCGACGACCCGCAGCGCTGTCAATGCCGAGTTGGCCAGGCTGAATCTCGGCGTGGACGCGGACGGCTTCGAGCACTTCTGCCGTCGGGCCATCGAGGGGCGAGAGTATGCCAAATTCGTGTTCACGCGCAATCTGAGCGCGGCGCTCGAGGCCATCGCCGACTTTGGCGCAGCCCACTTTTTGACTCGCGATGATCTGGCCCAGATCCGGATTACCGATCTGCTGTCGCTTCGCAGCGCGTCATGCGAGAACGTGACGCGGCGGCTCGAACGATGGGCGGCTGAAGGCCGCGAACAGGCAGCACTGACGCAGGCGGTTTGCTTGCCGGGGCAGATTCGCTCGGAACTGGACATCGTCTGTTTCCAGCAGTTGCGGGCACAGCCCAACTTCATCACGTCGCGCAAGGTGCAGGCCGAGGTGGTGTGCCTGTCGAACAAGAGCCGGCCGGACGTCGATCTGGCCGGCAAGTTGGTGGTCACGCCGAACGCGGATCCCGGCTTCGATTGGATTTTCTCTCACCCGATTGCCGGACTGGTGACGATGTATGGGGGTGCCAACTCGCATATGGCGATTCGCGCGGCCGAATTTCAGTTGCCGGCGGCGATCGGCGTAGGCGAGCGATTGTACGAGCAGACCAGCACGGCTGAAATGGTCGAGCTGGACTGTGCGAGCGGCCAGATCCGCAAAATACGGTAGGTACGAGCCCTCATGAAAATCGGCCTGACGCAGCGTGTCGATGTGCTTGCCGATCGCGACGAGCGACGGGATGCTCTCGATCAAGCCTGGGCTCAGGTCGTGTTGCACGCAGGGTTCGTCCCCGTGCCGCTGCCGAATCAGCCGGGTCACGCCGGGCGACTCGTCGGAGCATTGGGTCTGGACGGCGTGATCTTCACGGGAGGCAACGACCTGGCCGACGTGCCGGGGGCGACGGGTGTCGCGCCGCAGCGCGACGCGTTCGAGCGCGAGTTGCTCGAACACTGCATCGAGCGGCGGCTGCCCGTGCTGGGCGTCTGCCGGGGCATGCAATTCGTGGTGCGTCATTTCGGCGGACGGCTGGCTGCGACCGAAGGTCACGTGCGCGTGCCGCACCCGATCATCCCGCGTCCGTCCAACATGCCGACGCTGCCCCGGGCCGAGGTCAACAGTTTTCACCGGTTCGTCGCGCGGGCGGAGCATTTGCCGGGGGAACTGGTGGTGGCGGGAATGGCTCCGGACGGCGGGGTCGAGGCGGTAGTCCATCGGACGTTGCCCATCTGGGCGATTATGTGGCACCCGGAGCGACCGATCCGTCCGGGCGGCAGCCGTGACGAGCGCGACGTGGTCATTCTTCGCACCTTGTTCGGAGGCGGGCACGCGTGAGAGCGATTATTCTGGCGGCCGGAGAGGGTACGCGGCTTCGGCCGTTCACCAACGATCGGCCCAAGTGCCTGGTTGAACTGGCGGGTCGTCCGCTGCTGCAGTACCAGCTCGACGCGCTGGCGGCGGCGGGCATCGAGGACGTCACGCTGGTGACCGGCTATCGAGCCGAAGCGCTTGCTTCGTACGGCCGGCCCATGCGTCATAATCCGAACTATGCGTCCACCAACATGGTGGCCAGCCTGATGTGTGCGGCGGATCTGCTCGACGGCACGGATGATGTGCTCATCGCGTACGCCGACATCGTCTACGAGCCGCGGATCGTGGAGGCGCTGTGCGGTTGCCGTCGGCCGTTGTGCACGACCGTGGACCGGCAGTGGCTGCGGTTGTGGCGGGCTCGGCAAGAGGATCCGCTCACGGATGCCGAGACGTTGCGGTTGGACGCCGGGGGCAACATCGTCGAGATCGGTGGCAAACCGAAGTCGATCGACGAGATCGAGGCCCAGTACATGGGGCTCATCCTGGCTCGGGCCGAATTCGCCCGCATGCTCCCGGCCATCTATCGCGGATTGGACGACGCTCGGCTCTACGACGGCAAGCCGAAGCACCGCATGTTCATGACCAGCTTCCTGCAGCACCTCGTCGACCATGACTGGCCCGTGCGGGCCGTGCCCGTGGACGGAGGCTGGCTGGAGGTGGACAGCGTCAGCGATCTGCAGATGTACGAGCGGATGCGGCACGACGGCACATTGGACGAGCTGTGTTGCCTGGACTTCGCACCAGCCATGACGAATGCCTAATGCCGAGCATGAACTCGCACTCTCATTCATGCGTCATTCTGGTTTCGTCATTCGTCGCTCAACATGTTTCGCTTTCCTGGTCAATCATTGCTGGAAGACTGGGCCAGCGCTCGGCGGTTTCAAGCCTTGCCTGACGCGGCGCGGTCGATTGTGTTTTATGCCGAGGACGGCGATTCCTGGCCGCATTTCGAGCCGATCGTGCGCGAGCTGACCGGCGAAATGGGCCGCGAGGTTTGCTATCTCACGTCGAGCCGAAGCGATCCGGTGCTGCGGACTTCCAATCCACGCATCCGACCTTTTTGCATCGGCGAGGGTCTCGTTCGTACGTCGCTGTTCCTGTCGCTGCGGGCTGGCGTGTGCGTCATGACGATGCCCGACCTGCAGACGTTCCATCTCAAGCGATCGCAGGCGCAGAACGTGCACTACGTCTACGTGTTTCATTCCATGGTCAGCACGCACATGATCTATCGAAAAGCGGCGTTCGACGCGTTCGACACGATCCTGTGCGTGGGCCCGCATCACGAGCGGGAAATTCGAGCCACGGAACAAACCTATGGACTTGCCCCGAAGAAGCTGATCCCATGCGGCTACGGCCGTCTTGATACCATGCTCGCCTCGCGTCGCGCCGGCTCGTCGGCAGCACCGAATCGTTCGGCGCCGGCCCATGTGCTGGTCGCGCCGTCGTGGGGGCCGCACGGACTCCTGGAGACACGCGGCGTCGAGCTATGCCGGGTACTGCTGTCGTCGGGGCTGCGGGTGACGGTGCGGCCGCACCCCATGACGCGACGCAAGTGGCCTGAGTGCATCCGCGAGATCGAGCGTGGGTTCGGCGGGGAGGATCGACTGACGCTGGAGACGGGCGTGGCGGCATTCGATTCACTCGAGTCCGCGGACGTGATGATCAGCGACTGGTCGGGAGCGGCGCTGGAGTTCGCATTCGCGTACGAGCGACCGGTGCTGTTCGTGGACGTGCCGCGCAAGGTCAACAACCCCGAGTACGAACGGATCAGTTGCGAACCGCTGGAGGTCTCGATTCGCGAGCAAGTCGGCCGGGTGATATCTCCGGACCGTCTGGCCGATCTGCCGATGCATCTGGAAGCGTTGATGCGCGACGGTGAGGGAATACGGGCCCGTATTCAGCGAGTTCGGGCCGAAACGGTGTACAACGTGAGCGAGAGCGGACGGGTGGGGGCACGAGCGATTGCGGAGATTGCTGGAGGGCAGGAGACAGAAGACAGGCGCCAGGAGACAGAAGGCGAGCAGGATGGTCGGTGAGATGACTTCGATCGAGACGCGGTTGTCGGAAGCGCTGAAAAACGTGGGGACCGGCGCTTGCGCGGGGTCCGCTGACGATGATGGGATCGCCACGCTCGGCGTTCTCCGCGAATTGGCACGAGCGTGGCCAGGTCCGCTGACTTCGCTTCACCGCGAATATCTGGACGCCATCTGTCGCAAGCTGGCACTCACTGGCACGCTGTACAGGCGATACGGCGAGAATTGGAAGCCAGCGAAGGGCGGGAAGAACCCGCTGGACTTGCAAGGCGCCACGTTGGCCGTGGCCACGCTTCTCGCATGGGCCCACGTGCCCGAGCAGATGGGACCGGAAGGGCGGGGTTTGGCATACAAGCTTTTGAACGCAGCGCTGACCGCGCTGGATTCGTTCTTCGGCGAACAGATCGCAGCGGGCAAACTGGCCGAGCAGGCCGAACAGTTGTTGAGCGCGGTGGCCGTTCCAGCATGTGAAATCGAGGGGGATGCGGCCCACGAAAGAGGCGAGCGGCGAGTTCCGTCAGCCGACCGCACGCTGCCCGTCACCGTCCTGGGCTACGAGGGCCCGTGTTTTCGCGCATACCTGAGCTCGCTGCGACGAGCGGGTTTGCGACCTGAGCGCCTCGTGTTGCTGGTCTTGAGCGAGCATCCGGCCTCGCACAAGCCGGTGGGGCGGTGGTTTCCCGGCCGGCTGCGCAGTTGGTATGCCGAGAAGACGCAGGAGATGGCGCTGAACCATTGGCCTCGACGCCTACGTGCCGCGCATCCGAATCTGGTTCGTGCCATCACCGACGGCTTGGCGGCGATCGTCGATCGGCCGGGCGAGTTGATCGACGACATGTACGGTCCGCCGCGATATGAGCGCTGGGCCCAACGCGCGGATCGTGTGGTCGTCCGCGATCTTCGCGACGAGCGATTGGCGGACGCGTTGCGCGACATCACGCCCTCGACCGTGCTGTTCACCGGCGGCGGCATCCTGCCCGCCCGGATCATTGACCTGCCTGGCTTACGCTTCTTGCATGTCCACCCCGGCCATCTGCCTCACGTGCGGGGCGCTGACGGATTGTTGTGGTCCACGCTGGTGCGCGGCCGGCCGGCCATGTCTTGTTTTCACTTGTCGGCCGGGCTGGACACCGGCGACGTGATCGCCCGCCGCGAGTACCCGCCGCTGAATCTGCGCTTGAACGGCAGTTGGCCCGATGACCTCACGCTCTACCGGGCGGTTTTCGCCTTCATCGATCCACTGCTCCGCGCCGATCTGCTGGTGAACGTGCTGAGTTCGGCGGTCAATCCGCAGCAACTCGCGACCGCACCGCAAGATCCCTCGGAGGGCGTCACTTACCACTTCATGCATCCCCGGCTGCGCCGTCGGGTGCTGTCCCATCTGTTCGGGCTCGCTTGACACTGCATCGGAAATTGGTACACTCTGTGTACCAGTTTGACTTCGGGGGCGGGTGTCTTGCCCGCCGTCAGAGACGGGCCGGATGCCCGTCCCTTAAAAGACCGCCGTCCGCGCGAGACGGCGGCCGACATGGCATTCCGGTGGGGCGACATTCCCGCATGTAGTGCGGTTTCATGCAGCGCGATCATCTGCACAACTTGATCGTTCGCGAGATCATCGCTCGCGTGGCGTCGGGAACGTACGCAGTTGGTCGGCGGCTGCCCGCCGAGCGGGTGCTGTGCGAAGAATTCCACGTTGCCCGCGGCACGCTGCGCAAGGCCTTGAGCATGCTCGAAGAACTGGGCGTGGTGCAAATCAAGGCTAACTCGGGCGTGTACGTGCGAGGGGTCACACACACCGAGTTACCGCAGACGTTCTTGCCGCCCGACTTCAAACGGGTGGATCTCGATGACATTATCGTCGCCCGTAAGGCCATCGAGCTGGCGGCGTTGCGACAGGCGGTGGGACGGATCGCGCCGCGCGACCTGCGCGCGCTGCGCGGCCTGCTGCAACGGATGGCGTCGGCCGTCGATGATCTGCCGGCGTTCTTGGAGCTGGATCTGACGTTCCACCAGTCACTCGTGCGAGCGAGCGGCAATGCCGTACTGGCGACTGCCTTCGAGGCCATCTACGACTATCACCGCTTTTCCGCGGTGTACACGTCGCAGCAGGAAGGGGAGGAGGCTCGGGCCCTGCGGCATCACGAGCGGCTGCTGGCGGCGATCGAAGCCGAAGACGTGGGGACCGCCTGCCGTGTGCTCGATCGGCACCTGGACTCCATCAAGCGGTACGGCAGGATGGCGAAGGGGAAGCGGCGAGCATCGGCGACGCATGGCGCGGACTGAAATCGCGCGACTCGTTTAAGAAGATCGTCAAGGACTAGCGAAATATTCGCAGAGAGGAACAACGCATATGGCAACGAAGGAATTCCCACTCGTACCCGAAAAGGTCGAGCTCATCGAAACCCGTTATCGCAGGATCAGCACACCGATCCCCGTTCCGGAGAGTGTGCCCTTGCTCGAGAAGCTTCGCGCACTCGAGCCCCGCAGCATGGGCGGCCAGCCGCCGGTCATTTGGCACAGCGGCCAGGGCGCGACGGTCAGCGATCGCTGGGGCAACCGGTGGATCGACTTCAGCGCTGGCGTGTTGGTCACGAGCGTGGGCCACAACCATCCGGACGTGATCGGGGCGATTCGCGGCATGGCGGACCAAGGCCTGTATCACGCCTACTGTTTCCCGACCGAGATCCGCTTGAAGCTCATCGAAGAGCTCTCGTCGTGGTTGCCGGCTCCGCTCAAGCGGGTGTTCCTGCTGACCACCGGCTCGGAGGCGACCGAGTGCTGCATCAAGCTGGCTCGCACGTACGGGCTGAAGGTGGGCGGTCCGAGCAAGAGGGTCTTGGTCACGTTCGATAACGCGTTTCACGGGCGCACCATGGGCGCGCAACTGGCGGGAGGATCGGCGGCGCTGAAGAACTGGCTCGGCGACAACCCGGATTTCGTGCAGGTTCCGTTCCCCGACGGCTTCCGGCAGAAGGACACGAGCTTCTCGGTGTTCGAGGCGACGCTGGTGGCCAAGGGCATCAAGCCCGAGCAGGTGTGCGGTGTGATGTCCGAGACGTACCAGGGCTGCAACGCCACGCTCATGCCCGCGGCCTATGCCCAGGCCCTGCGCCGGTGGTGCGACGCGCACAAGGTGGTCATGATCTTCGACGAGGTGCAAGCGGGCTTCGGCCGTACGGGGGCGCCGTTCGGTTTCTCGCACCTGGGCGTCGTGCCGGATCTCGCGGCGTGCGGCAAGGGGATCGCCGGCGGTATGCCGTTGTCGGCCGTGCTGGGTACGGACGAGCTGATGAGCATGTACGGTCCGGGCGAGATGACCAGCACGCACTCGGCCAACACGGTCTGCTGTGCGGCGGCGCTGGCCAATCTCCAGGCCATCCGCAAGGAGAAGTTGATCGACAACGTTCAGAAGCTCGCTCCTATCCTCGCCGACGGTGTGAAGCGCATCACCGCCGCCAGCCGCGGAAAGATCGGCCACTACGATGCGGTCGGCCTGGTGGGCTGCGTGCAGTTCACGCAGCCGGGCACGACCACGCCCGATCCTGAGACGGCCTGGCAAATGGTGCTGCGGGCGGTCCAGCGCGGCGTGATGCTGTTCGCGCCGGTCGGAGTGGGCGGCTGCGCCATCAAGATCAATCCACCGCTGGTCATCAACGAGGAAGCCTTGCGCGAAGGTCTCGAGGTGCTCGAGAAGATCGCGTCCGAGTTGTGATGGATAACGGCGGCTTCCCCGGGGGGCGGGCGTCCCACCCGCCTCAGGCTGGCAAGATGCTCGCCCCTCGGCATCATCCGCAAGCGAGTCGGCCGCATCGATCTTGATGCTGTTCCGCACTCCTGTTGTTTCTCGACACCCGAGCACTCCTCATCCTGGCCGAGAGGGCGGATAAGGTTTTCAATGTCAGATCAGTTTCTTTCAGCGTACGAGCGGTTCTCCTGGTACGCGGTGCCCAGGATTCTGTTCGCGGCTTGGCGGGCGCCGACCTCCCTGCGCCGAGCGTCGATGCTGAACCGGTACCACGACTACCTCAACCTGGGCCGACACCCGGAACTGCTGCCGTTACATCGAGCGTTGAACGAGCAGCTTGTCGCCTCCGCCCGGGAGTGGAGCAGCTACGACTACGGCGAAGGGTACTTCTACCAGTCCTTTCCGCAGATCGGCGTGAGCGGCCTTCGAGATACAGCCGCCCGCGTCGCCGCGATGGGCCTGCGGGAGAAGCTCGCCGGACGGCGGGTGTTGGAGATCGGCTGCAACAGCGGGTTTCTCGGGCTGTCCGTCGCGGACGTGGCCCGCGAAGTGACCGGCTTCGACATCAATCCATACCTGGTGCGAATGGCGTGCGAGGCGGCGATGTGGCTCGGGACGGATAACACGCGATTCGACGTATCCAGTTTCGAGGATTTTACCTCGGACCAGGCGTACGACGCGGTTCTCTCGTTCGCGAACCATCACACGTACGACGGCAACACCCGCCAGGATTTGGAAACGTATTTTCGTAAGTGTCGCGACCTGCTCCCGCCCGGCGGCCTGTTTCTGTTCGAGTCGCACGCCCCGGATCACGAAGGCGAGGGCCTTGCGGGAGTGATCGAGATTATCGGCCGGCTGTTCACGATTCGCGAACGGCGGGTGCTGAATGTGGGAAGCTTCCTCGATCGCGGCCGCACGTTCGTGGTGGCCGAACGGTCCGCTTGACGCAATGACCTCGGCGTTCCCATCCGCCGAGCCTGATCGCTCGTGCCCGGCCCGGGGCTATCGAGGAGGGATCATTGCTCGAGTCGAACGGCGGCGACGATCATCAGCGCCCATCCCGCCAGGAACAGCGTGCCTCCGATGGGTGTGATGATCCCCAGTCGGCCCAGACCGGCCGTGGTGAGGACATAGAGGCTGCCGGAGAACAGGACGATACCGGCGAGGAAGCACCAGCCGGCGGCGGTCACGACGGGCGAGGGCGAACGGGCGGCCAGCCATCCCACCGCCAACAGGGCCAACGCGTGGTACATCTGGTAGCGGGCGGCGGTCTCGAAGACCTCCAGCATCCGCGGCTCCAGCTTGCCACGCAGACCGTGGGCGGCGAACGCGCCGGCGGCGACGGCGATGAACGCGTTCACCCCACCCAAAACGAGCCATAGGCGCACCATGCAGGCATCTCCTTGCATTGGGGTTGGGTCGGGAACCGGGGCCGGGCGAAGCCGGCGTACGGGCCGAGAAGCTCCGGCGGTCCTCGCAATCCCCGCTTGCACCTTGTACCATAGTTCCCCGGGTCCGCGGAACACTGACCGAGGTGAATCTCCACATGAGCGGCAAGACGCTTTTGCTGAACGCGTTGCGGAATCAGTCCACGTCCCGGCCGGCCTGGGTGCCGTTCGTGGGTGTGCACGGCGGCAAGATCATCGGGGCGACGGCGCAGAACTACCTGCGATCGGCCGAGCTGATCATTCGAGGTCTGACTCGAGCCTTCGAGCTCTATCGGCCCGATGGCTTGCCCATCGTGTTCGATCTGCAGTTGGAAGCCGAGGTATTGGGCTGCCAACTGCGATGGTCGGACGAGACGCCGCCTGCGGTGACGTCGCACCCGCTCTCGTCGGGCACGGATCTGGACGGTCTGCCGTCGTTTGACACAGGCAAGCGTCGCTATCCCGTCGTCGCCGAGGCGATGAAGACGATCAAGCGGCAGATCGGCGAGGAAGTCGCGCTGTACGGGCTGATCACCGGCCCGTTCACGCTGGCCCTGCACCTCATGGGGACGAACATCTTCCTGGAGATGTTCAACAATCCCGATCTGGTCAAGCGAGTGGTGGACTTCTGCGCGGGCGTGGGCTGCAAGGCGGCGGACTTCTACATCGACCAGGGGGCGGACGTGGTGGCCGTGGTCGATCCCATGACCAGTCAGATTTCGCCCAAGCACTTCCAGGAGTTTGTGACCGCCCCGGTCAACGTCGTCTTCGACCACATTCGCGAGAAGGGCGCGCTGTCATCGCTGTTCGTGTGCGGTAACGCCACCCGCAACCTCGAGAATATGTGTGCGACACGATGCGACAACGTGTCGGTCGATGAGAACATCGACCTTGCTCGGCTGGGCGAGATGGCGCGGGCGGCAGGCAAGAGCTTCGGCGGAAACCTCAAGCTGACCACCGTCCTCCTGCTCGGGGACGAGGCGGCGGCTCGGCGGGACGCGTTGCGCTGCATTGACATCGGCGGGACGCAAGGGTTCATCCTGGCCCCCGGCTGCGATCTGCCTTACGCCACGCCGGAGGCCAACCTGCAGGCGGTGGCCCACATGGTGCACGACGAGTACCAGCGCAACGTGGCTCGGGCGGCCACGCAGGTGGACTCGGCAGAGTCTTTCGACGACATCCAGTTGCCGGATTATTCGCACGAAGATCGCGTAATCGTGGACGTCATCACGCTGGACTCGGCCTCGTGCGCTCCCTGCCAGTACATGGTGGCCGCGGTGGAGCGGGCGGCGCAGAAGTTTGGCGACCGCGTGGTCGTCAACGAGCACAAGATCACGACCCGCAGCGGTCTGGGCCACATGGCCAAACTCGGCGTGGGGCAGATTCCCACCATCTGCATCGACGGTGAGGTGAAGTTCCCGTCCATCATTCCCGACATCACCACGCTGATCGAGGCGCTGGAGGAAAAGATCAAAGCGAAACAGTGAGGAGTCCACCGCTTCTCACGTTGAGGTTCCCATGATTCCGCTCGCGCTCATCACCGGCTTTCTCGGTAGCGGCAAGACCACGTTGATGCGCGGGTTGATCGAACGGAGCCGTTCGCGACGGTGCGTCTGCATCATCAACGAGTTTGGGCCGGTGGACATCGACGGTGAGCTCGTCGAGCTGCCTCCCGAACAACGGGTGAGCATTCCCGGCGGGAGCATTTTCTGTCGTTGCCTGGTGGGTGAGTTCATCCGCGTCCTGCGTCAAGTCAGTGATGCGTCCGTTCCGGACGGCGTGCTCATCGAAGCCAGCGGCATCGCCGACCCCAAGGTGATCGTGCAGATGCTGGCCGAAACGCGGCTGGATATCGTTTACGACCTGCGGACGATTGTGACGGTGGTGGACCCCGGCAGCTTCTCCAAGCTCGTGCACACGCTGCCGAATATCATCGCCCAGGTCGAAGCCAGCGACGTGGTGTTGATCAACAAGACCGATTTATACACGGCCGAGCAGGTCGAGCGGACGATCGCCGGCGTTCGCGAAATGAACCCTGGGGCACGCGTGGTGTGCACGCAGTATTGCCGGGTGGAGTTCGACGTGTTCGCCGCGGATGCCGTTACGGCAAAGATCGGCGGGGCCGAGCCACACCGTTCACTGGTGGGCGAGTATGCACAATGCGTGGATCCGAACGTCGAGTCACGTGTCGTAAATGTGACATGCCACGTCGAACGCGAGCGGCTGGTCAGTGCGTTGACTGAGCTGCAACCGCACGTCTATCGTGCCAAAGGTTTCGTGCGCACGCCCGCGGGTGTGGTATACGTCGATGTTTCCGCGGCGGGTGTTGATTGCCGCAATGATCCGCGCAGTGTTCATTCCTCATACCAACCGGTTGACTCGCAAGCGGGCGAGCTGGTGATCATCGCCGCGCCCGCGGCCCGGCCGCACGTCGATGCATTCGCGCGCAGTCTCGGCGTGATACCTGAGCTACGGGTGTTGTAGCGCGGAAGGTTCGCTGCGGATCCACGTGCCGTCGGGGGCGAGGATTTCGTGCGGACGGAAGCGCAGCTTGTAGTTCATCTTGGGGCAGTCCTGGATGGCGTAGCCCAGGTAGACCCAACGTATGCCCAGGCGGCGGCAATAGTCGATCGTCCACAGGATGTTGAACGTACCGAGCGAGCCGCGCTCGTCGGGGTCGTAGTAGCAATAGACGGTGCTGGCCGCATCGCCGTCGAAATCCAGGATGCCCACGCCTAGTAGGCGGTCGCGCCGGCGGTAGACCACTTCGAGGGAGTCCACGGGCGAGCGATAGAGGAAGTCGCGGAAGGCATCCCAGGACTCGTCCATCTGGCGGTCGTGTCGCTGCCGGAGGTAGCGGCGATAGAGCTCGTGCTTGCTCGGCGTGGGCAGGGGTGGAGAGAGCCCGACGGTGACGTCGGCGTTGGCCGCCCAGCATCGTCGCTGACTGCGGTTCGGCCGAAACTCCGCTACGGGCAGACGAATCGCGCGACATTGGCTGCAGGAGTCGCAGGCGGGCCGATACACGATCAGCCCGCTGCGCCGAAAGTTCAAATCCATAAGCGAATGGTACAGCCCGGGCGGCATGCGCCGGACCTGGAACGCCACATCGCGAGCCTGGCGGTCGGGCAGGTACGGGCAGACGTGAGCGCAGCCCGGCCGCAGGCTCATCCGCTCGAGAACCTGGCGTGCGATGGACAGGCGGTCGCCGGCGTCAGTGGACATTCCGTGGCCAGTTGTCAGTAGTCAGTTGTCAGCTGTGGTTCCCCGTCGGTCCCCAAGACCATATCCCATGAGCGACCGCCTCGCCACGGACCAACGGACCGCGGGTCTGATGACGGACCACGGACGACTGATCACGGATTGGCGGCTACGCCTCCTGGAACAGCGGAGTCGAGAGATATCGCTCGCCGGCGCTGGGCAGGATGACCACGATGAATTTGCCCTTATTCTCCGGACGGGAAGCGATCTGGTTGGCGGCGCACAGGGCGGCACCCGACGAGATACCGCACAGGATTCCTTCGCGCTTGGCGGCCTGGCGGGCCCAGTTGAAGGCATCGTCGTTGCTGACCGAGACGACCTCGTCCACGACGCTCAGATCGAGGTTCTTGGGGATGAAGCCGGCACCGATGCCCTGGATCTTGTGTGGCCCGGGCCGTAGTTCCTGACCTTGTCGCTGCTGGGTGATGACCGGCGAGTCGGTGGGTTCGACGACGACGCACTTGAACGACGGCTTGCGAGGCTTGATGACCTGACCGATGCCGCTGATCGTCCCGCCGGTGCCGACGCCGGCCACCACAATATCGACCGCACCGTCGGTATCCCGCCAGATCTCCTCGGCAGTCGTCTTACGATGGATCTCGGGGTTGGCCGGATTCTCGAACTGCTGCGGGACGAAGGCGTTGGGGTTTTGTGCCCGCAGCTCCTCGGCCCGGTTGATGGCCCCCCGCATGCCCTCGGAGGCCGGCGTGAGAACCAGTTCGGCCCCCAGGGCCTTGAGCAGGTTACGCCGCTCGATGGACATGCTTTCCGGCATGGTGAGGATGAGGCGGTACCCGCGGGCGGCACAGACGAAGGCCAGGGCGATGCCGGTGTTACCCGACGTCGGCTCGATAATCACGGTGTCGGGCTTGAGACGGCCGGCCTGGACCGCCGCATCGATCATGGCCACGCCGATGCGGTCCTTAACGCTGGACAGTGGATTGAAATACTCCAGCTTGGCGTACACGGTGGCCGGGGCCTGAATGATGCGGTTGATCCGCACCAGCGGCGTGTTCCCGATGGTTTGCGTGATGTCGTCGTACAGTCGTGCCATGGTCTTCTCCAAGACAGGGATACCGGGGCCGAATTTCCGGAGCAATAATAGGTCTTGCCCTTGCCCAGCGTCAACAGAACAGGCCCGAAGGCCGCGATGCGAAGGACACAGTGAAGGGCACACCAAGAATGGACGCCAGAATCCTTCACCAGCAAATACCACGGGTCTCCAGAAGCACGGCCAGGCTAGGAGTGGCCGGCTACGGCCCGGCCGCCAACATAGACGGCGAGCGGGGAGGACTGACCGCGGAGGAGGTCCTCCATGGGTTCTGCGGCGGGTGCAGTCAGGGGGAAGACCACGAAGTCGGCCTGCTTGCCCGGTTCGAGCGAGCCCAGCACGTTCTCCAGCCCCAGAGCCCGGGCGCCGCGGAGCGTGCCCATCTCCAGGAGCAAGCTGTCGCCCACGGCGGGATCGATCTCACGGAAGAGCCGCATTTCTTCCAGGATGGACAGGCTGGGCGCGCTGGCCAGCGAATCGGTTCCCAGGCAGACGTTCAGGCCGCGGGCGAGCATGCGCGGGTACGGATGCGGGGGATGCCGGAAGAATCGATGCGTGCGTGGGCAGTACGCCACGCTGCAGCAATGCCGCGCGAGCAGATCGATATCCTCATCGCTCACGTAGTTCACATGAGCCAGAAGCGGTTGCGATTCGAGCAGGCCGATCGAAGCGGCATATTGGACTGGGGAACAACCCGGCGGTGTGAATGACCCGTCCCACAAACCCCTGTGTTCGAGCAACGTGCGGAACGGTCCCGTGCCGTGGGCGAGAAACTCCGCCTCCTCCTGCGTCTCGGCCAGGTGCGTGCAGATGGGCAGGCCATGCCGGCGGCAATAGGCCATCGCTTCGCGATAGACTTCCGGCGCCGTGCTATAGGGGGCATGGGGCGAGAGCGTGGGGATGAACACGCGCGGCGAGACGCAAGAGTCCGTTGCGGAGGTTGATCGATCACCCACGGCCGTGGCTCGTGCCGCATCGCAGGTTTCGAGGGATTTCCGCAGCGACCGTGGATGCGTGTCGAATCGGCGCGGGCCCATGCCGATGACTTCAAGGAAGCCGACGATATTAGCCGGCGCGTTTGACCAGGCGGTGGTGGCGCGCTGTCCGCAACCGATGTCGGCGATGCAGGTCACACCGGCGGCAAGGGATTCGTCGAGGCCCACGCGAATGCCTTCATCCATTCGCTCATCGGCCCCTGCGGCGGTTTGCATGGACACGAGAATGCGGATCCAGTCGGTGAATGCGCCGAGGTACGGTACGCAGCCGCGGAAGGCGGTGAGGTCCAGGTGAGTGTGAGCGTTGACGAGTCCCGGGAGAATCACCGCGTCGCCGTAATCCACGTCGCAGGTCTGTCCGGGCTGAGCTCGCTGGACGGAGGCGATGCGGCCGTCTGCGATTCGCAGGCACCCGTTCTCGATGGGCCGGCCGGTCACCGGGAGAATCCATCGTGCGTTGAGGATCAGGCTCGACATCAGGCTTCGTTTCCCGTCGTCGCCGGTTTCCAGAAATCCACTGTGTTGCCCGCCCGCTCGAAGCCGCAACGCTCGTACAGCTTGATGGCGGGCGCGTTGAATTCGCCGACTTCCAGCACGACCGTCCGGAGTTCCAGCCGTCGGCAGGTGGTAATCATATCGTGCATCATGGCCAACGCGCAGCCGCCGCGCCGAAAATCCTCGCGGACGTACACGTCATAGATCGCAGCGATGGGACCGACCTGCAGGAGGCACGCGTGTCCGATCGGTGTACTTCCCGACATTGCGAGCAGCACTTCGAAGGATGGATCGTCCAGGCGAGCGAGCATCATTTCGGCCCAGACTTCGCGGGTCTCGGAAGGGCTATGAGTCGGATGGCTCAGCAGGAGCTCGCGCAGACTCGCCCGCATGGCTCGCCCGGGGAGCACGCGGACGGCCGGCCGGGCAGGCAGCTCGGGCCAGGGCCGCAGTTGCATGATCGCCATGTGCCGTGGAGTGTAACCGTGCTCGATCAAGAACCGCTCCATTTCTTGGATTGGCTGATCAGGTGCGGGCGACCAGCATCGGCAAGGGTGAGCGAGCCGGCCGTAGAACTCCTCGACTTCCGCATACGCCTCCTGCATGGATCGATCGGCGGGCACGACAGCCTCACGAAGCTGATTGGCAAGACGGCCGAATGGCATGGAGAAATGCGCGACGCCGCAACTGAGCGCTGCCTGTTGCGTCAGTTGCTCGTGAAAGGCCTGATTGGCCCGATGCATCGCGATCAACGGATCGGTGTCGGTGGACATTCCATAATTATATGCGACCTGTGAGATCCGGGTTGACCCTAACGGAAAGGCTGAATACCATGGGATAAAATATGATATCCAGAGGGTGCGGGCGAAGGCCGCTCGCAGGCGATTGAATGGTCGGGCCGCCATTCACGTTCAACGACATTCGGGCTGACCGAGAGGTCTGCGCCGTGTATTGTTTGCGAGGTGTTTCTGTTGCCGTCTCTTCCGCTCGACAGTTCCGAGTCCTTGGTTTCGCCGCCGGCCCGTGCGCGTTACCTCCGCAGTCTGCGCCAGTTGCCCCAGCTTTCGGCCGGTGAGCAACGCGAACTCGAGCGTGTCACGCGTGAATATGCGTTCCGGGTCAGCGATTATTACCTCGATCTGATCGACTGGAGCGATCCGAACGATCCCATTCGCCGGCTGATCATTCCGCAACTGGGCGAGCTGAACGAGTGGGGCCAGCTCGACGCCAGCAACGAGAAGGCCATCACCGTCGCCAAAGGCGTCCAGCACAAGTATCCGCACACCGTGCTTTTGCTGTGCAATGAAGTGTGCGGCGGCTACTGCCGGTATTGTTTCCGCAAGCGGCTGTTCATGAACGATGCCGATGAGACCACCCGGGACGTCTCGGAGGGCATTCGTTACATCGCTGCGAACCCCAACGTCACCAATGTCCTGCTGACCGGTGGCGATCCGCTGATGATGAGTTCTCGTCATTTGGCCGACATCATCGGTCGCTTACGGGCCATCCCGCACGTTCGCATCATCCGGATCGGCTCGAAGATGCCGGCGTTCGATCCGCACCGGCTGCTCGAGGACGAGCTGCTGCATACGTGTCTGCGGAAATACTCGACCGCCCGCAAGCGCATTTACTTGATGGCCCATTTCGACCATCCCCGCGAGCTGACCGATGCGGCCATCGATTGCATCGACGCGTTCATTCGCGACGGCGTCATCTGCGTGAACCAGTGTCCGCTGTTGCGCGGGATCAATGACGATCCGGTGGTCTTGAGCGATCTGTTCCGGGAACTGTCGTTCATCGGTTGCCCACCGTACTACCTGTTCCAAGGCCGGCCCACCGCGGGCAACGAGCCGTTTCGCGTTCCTATCGTTCGAGCTTGGTTCATTTTCCGCGATGCGCTGCGGATCGGTTCCGGACTGGCCCGGCGCGCCCGGTTCGTCATGTCTCATGCCACGGGCAAGATCGAGTTGGTGGGCGTCGATTCGAGATACATCTATGCGCGGTATCATCGAGCGCACGACCCCGCGTTGCGCGGGCAGTTCCTGCGGTACGAGCGGAACGATGAGGCGTACTGGCTGGATGAACTGACGCCGGCGGGTGACCCGGCGCCGGCTGCTGATGAATTTCCGGACACAGGCGCGGCCGACGGTCCGGAATAAAACGCTCATGCTGGCGGTCGCGCGTCGTGCAGCGTACCTTGACCGTCATTCCGCCGCTCGCGGGAATCAACATCGATCTGACGAGGATGCCGGACCGTGATTCGCGTCGCCTGCCCCCATTGTCAGCGCACGTTCCGCACGACGACCGAAGCCATGGGCGTAACGGCCGTGTGCAGCGGCTGCCACCAGAGCTTTCGGATCGGCGAGGCCCGCCCACCCTTCACGTGGAAACCAACCAGTCTGGCCGAGGACTCGTGGATCGGCGTGGAGCCGCCGGAAGAGAAGAAGGAAATCAAGCATTGCATCATCTGCGATGCGCCGCTGGGTGATGATGCTATTCGCTGTCTGGCCTGTGGTGCGAATCAGATCACCGGTCTCGTGCACAAGCCGAGAAATCGGCCCGTGCAGGACGTGAAAGCCCCTTTCTGGGCGCTGCTTCCCATCAAGCCGCTAATTGTGGTCGCCGTGGTGGCAGCGATCGGCATGGGCGTGTTCGTGGCCATCAAGAGCATGTTCAAGGCCGCAGTGGACGACGGCTTGGAGATGGCCCAGGTGCGGATGATCCGCAAAGCGGCGCAGGATCTCGCCAACGGGATGGATCCCGACGATTTCGCGGTGACACACGCCGGACGCGTGACCGACAAGAATTTGCCCCGCGCACTGGAAATGCTCAACGCGGGCGACGCCATGATTCGCGCCGCGGCTGCGCCTCTCATCGCGTGCGGGAAGATCACGCAAGTGCAGCCCATCGTGGACAAGGCCAAGTCCACCGATGCCGCGCTGGCGTCTGGCGCGATTCAGATTTTGCAGGCCTTGGGACCCAGACGGCTTGTCGAACTGAGCGTTGACGATCAAGCCGAAGTGCGGCGTCCAGCGGCCGAAGCTCTATGTCTTTTGTTCAAGATCCCGCTGGATGATCGGACACTGGAAATGCTGAGTTCGGCCGATGCACCAGCCCGTCGGATCGACCAGTTGAATAGGCTTTGTCGTGCTTGGCCGCGGGCGGTCGGCACGTTCAGCTTAGTGATGGGCGAAGAGGTTGCGCCCTTACCGGCCGTCATCGAACAGATCGGACGGACGTTCTACCTGCAGATCGGAACGGGCCGATTCGTTTCGGAGTTCGACACCGAGCGTACATTCGTCATTCCGGTCGAGAAGTGGTGTGCAGCGACGGGTGTGGCCGTCGATCCGAAGGAGGTCCGCAGTTGGATCTCCGGCACACTGACGCTGGCTTCGCCCTACGGCGCCGGTTGGGAGGGTGAGCTTCGCGTCCAAGCGTTGCGAAAGTTGGCGAGTGCCCCTCCCGGGTTCCTGCCAGTTGGCGAGCTCGATGGTAACGAAACCGTTGTGATGCCGGTCGTGCTGCAACAACGATAGTCTGCACGACTGGCACCGACAGTGCGTCTCATCTTGTCGCGCGCCCCAAGTGCGCGTATGATCCCAGGCATTACCGAGGAAGTTCAGTTGCGTTCAAGGCGCTGCGTCGTTCGCCGGTGATGTGGAGCAGTCATGGCCATCCGATTCTCGTGTCCCTCCTGTCAGCAGCCTATCGAAGTGGATGACAACTGGGGCGGTCAAGCGGTGGCGTGTCCGTATTGCCGGCGCGTGGTGACGGCGCCGCGAGAAAGCACTTGGCCGCCGGGCGATGTACCAGTTGCTTCACCGGCGAGCGGTGCATTCGCGCCGCCTCCTCCCCCGATCGGTCGTCCGGCGGAACAGGTCTATGGCCCGCCGCCTCGTTCAACGGGAGGCGGTGTCAGTAGCGCGGGTTGGGCACTGATGCTGGCGATCTTCGCGGCGGTGTTGGCGTTCGCGGGCACCATGCTCTGGTGGGTCGGGCTGTACGAGGCCGCGATTCGCCAGGTTGGCGAGAATGCCGCGCCGGAACAACTGCAGCGAGCGGCTCAGCAAATCATGATGGGCGGCAAGGCGCCGGTGAGTCCCGCGGCGGTGACGACACTGGCCGTCGGCATTCTGTGCGGAATCGCGGCGCTGGCTCTTGCGTTGCGATCGTTCATCGCCGATGAGCGACACTATGTCAAAGCGGGCGCGGCTTGCCTGATCGGCGCACTAATCGTGGTTTGCCAAGGCCTGATGGTCCTCATGCTGCTTCAACAAGGCGGCGCTTGAAGCCGTTTCGCATTTCTCCATGATGCTTCACGGCGCTCCCGCGATCCGATGAGCGGATTTTATCGGCCGGCGTACGGCGGCGCGATGGAGTGCAACTCCCGCTCACGTTGACTTGCCCGAACCCCTTTGGTAGCCTCAGCAGTGGAGGTGGAGAACGAGGCTTCACTTCCGGGCTGAGCGGTTGTTCGCCGCTTTGCCACCCATCCTGCAGTACGGTGCGAGAGGAGTTTTTTCATGGATGCATTCGAGGCCATCTCGCTCCCTGATTCATCCGCACTGTCGTGCCGCAAGCGTTTTTCCCTGGCTGAAGCAAATCGTTCTTTAACGCTGGTACGGCGCATCGTAGCGGATATCGTGCGTGAGTACGGCCGACTGCGCGAGTTGCATTCGAGCTGCCGTTTGCATGAAGCGGAGGGTGACACCGCTCGAGCCGAGGAAGCTCGGGGCCGTTACATCCAGGTGACGGATCGACTTTCCGCTCTGCGCGAAGAGCTGGAAGAAATCGGTTGTGAACTCAAGGACTACGCCAACGGCCTGGTGGATTTTCCGGCTCGGCATAACGGCCGCGACGTCCTGCTCTGCTGGATGTTGGGCGAAGAGAAAATCAGTTGGTGGCACGAAATCGACGCGGGGGCGAAAGGCCGTCAGCCCGTGGGCAGCGACTGGGATGCGGAGTGAGAAGAGAAGGAGACAGAAGACAGGACTTCTGTCTCCTGGCTCCTGTCTTCTGATTCCTCTCTTCCGACTCCTGTTTTTTTGGTGCCGTAATTATGACTCTTCAGTTCGCCGGTCGGGATTCGGCTGAGGGCGGCCTGTTCCTTCGCGGTCCGCGGTCCCATGGTTTCCCTTCCAGCAAGCGGTCCAGTTCCTCTTCCACCAGGCGATCCCGGTTACGATTCTGCTCGGCCAGGCGGGCGGTCTGTTCGTCCAACCGGCGGCGCAAATCGGCCACCTCGTTCTCGAGCCGCTGCAGCCGGAGTCTGAACCGCTTTTCGAGGAGTTCTCGAATTTCCGCGCGAACAGCGTTCTTCTCCGCCTCGCTGCGGAGCGATTGGAATTTCCGGTGCTGTTCACGGATGCGCATTTCGATTTGCTGAATTTGGATGATCCGCTCAGCCTCGACCGGGTCATCGCGCCATAGTCGCATGAGCCGCGTCATGGGAGGGCCGATCTGCCGCAGCATCTGGCGGAACAGCCGGGGATCCTCGCGGCGCGCCCTGGCCAACTGGTCGTGCAGCGGCGGAAAGTGCTGGCGAGCGAAGTCGAGGAACTCGTCGATTTCGTCCGGCCGAAGCTGGCTGCCGTCATCGGGTCCTCCTTGGGGGCCGCGTCCGGGGCCGCCCGGTCCCAGGCGCCGGCCGCCGGGGCCGCCGCGCACGCCAAGACCGTGGCCGGGCGGACCGGGCAAGGGTGGGTGGTCTTCGGGTGGGCCGGGTAGCGGTCCCACATCTGGTGATTCCGGCGGCGGTCCAAAGGGCATGACCTCCGCCGGCCTGGAGTCTGCCCAAGCGGGCCTGTTGTCGTCGGCATTTGTGGCCCAGCCAAAAGGCACGGTCAGCAAGTAAGCGGCTACGATCCGTCTGGCCAAGAGTGGAAAGCGTTGGTGGCTCATCCCACCCTCCTTGTCTGCCGCGACTCGTCACCGTCCTGGTCGTCGAGGATTTGCCACATGGCGCTGTCCAGCTCGTCCAGAACATCCTGCGTCGCACTGCGATCGGACAGTCCCGTGAGGCTCTGCCTGATCTCTCCAAGCTCGTCGAGGACGGAGTGGCTGAAGTCGTCCGTGCTCATGGCCAACTGGACCGTCTCGACAAAGAGCTCAACGTGGGTCTGAGCAGCCTGGGCCCATGCAGCGTTGCTATCGGGAACGGATACCGGTTGCAGATATCCGATCTGCTGAATGAGGCCGACGCAGAGGGCCATCATGGCCGCCGCAGCCCACCCACCCGAAAACAGCGAGGTGCGACGGCGGGCCGGCCCTGAACGGGCCAGTTCCTCGCGGACCGCGAGCCGGACGCGGTGCAAGGCTTTGCGGCTGGGTTGGGGCGATGGATACTGGTCCAGCCATCGCTCATTGAGTTCGTGGCGCACCGCCGCTTTCACGCGGGCCAGCACGGCGGGATTGGGCTGGGGGCGGTCGAGTTCCACCTTCAGACCGCCGATCAGCGTGTCCACCTGCTTTTCGAGATCCGGGATGTGAGTGGAATGTGGCATTTCATCACCTGTCGGGTCGGGCCGGTCGTACACCGTCGTCGGTGGTCATCAACTCGCGCAGCCGAGCCAGTCCCCGGTGGGCGCGAGCCAGTGTCGTTCCCAAAGGCGCTTCCATCAGATCGGCGATCTCGCGAAACGACATCTGCGAGAAGTGCCTCAGAAGGATGACCATGCGCTCCTGCTCGGGTAGTTGCTGAATGGCCCGGCCCAGTTCGTCCAACTGCTCGGCCGTGGCCAGGCGATCCACGGGAGAACGCTCCCGATCGCCGTCCGGGTCGAGGCGGCGATCGCGTTGAATTTCGTCCTGCCGCTCGTCCGCCGATATCAGCGACGACTCGCGAGAAGCCCGGCTGCGGCGAATCCGGTCCCGGATCAGATTGGTGGCGATCCGGAAGAGCCAGGACTCGAATCTACCGTCGTGAGCGTATTGGCCGAGCATGCTCACGAGACGAACGAACGTTTCCTGCAGCAGATCCTCGGCATCGGTTCGCCGGCCGGATGCCCGATAAAAGTAGCCGTACAGCCGCGGGCCGTACGTATCGACGAGCGCGTCGAAAGCAGCGGCCTCGCCCGCCTGGGCTCGCGAGATCACGTGCGTCAGTTCGGTCGGGTCCATTCCGGCTCCCATATGGTACTAACGCAGCGGCTGGAACAAAATTGCGATTGCCGGCGCAGGATGGCCTCACGGCGCCTGGTCGCGGCCCATCTGCGACCGCTGGATGGCGTGCCGCGTATCAGGTAAGGTGAGCTGGCTGCCGGTGTGGCTCGGGGCGAGTGGCGGTAAACCGGCCGGCGCCCAGGGGCGAACCGGCGACAGGCGACAGAAACTGGGCGGGGCGGAACATGATGCGACCGGGAATACGGCTGATGTCGGTTTGGCTGGGAGGCGCGGCGCTGGTGTTGGGGCTGGCGGGCGGCTGCGAAACCCCAGCCATGCAGCGCGCTCGCGAGACCCGGGAAGCGGCCATGAACCGCAGCCTGAAGATCGTCGGTAGTCTGGATGACCACCGGTCGGACAACCTGGCGTGGACCGGGCGCATGATTGATGAGCGCTACCGGCGTGACCAGGAGGCCGCGGCTCGGAACGTAACGATCATTGGCAATCTGATCGAGCAGGAATTCGAGCACTGGGCCGAGAAGGAGCCCGCCTATCGGCGGGCGATCGAGCACCAGCTGGAGGGCGACGGCAGCAGCATCGAGCGTACCGTGCCCAACTTCGTTTACTGAGGGCCGCCGGCCCGGGATTCGCGGCGGCAGGAGGCTCCCGCTCCATCGCGATCGGTTCGCCCGGCCTCGCGGTTCTGGCCAATCCGTTCGTTACAGTGTTCTTGGTTCCCCCCGCCGTTTGGGTTATGCTGCCCGCATGCTCCAATGCAGCAACTGCGAATACTGCGTCCGCGGCAGCGACGGTCAGATCAGCTTCACGTGCAATCCGCTATCCACCATCAAGGAGCCGGAGTGCCTGGTGAAGTGGCAGCTCTTCAAGCTCGACATGATGGCGGTGAAGCTGGATGTGATGGTGCGGTCGTATCAGGCGACGGTGGAGATGTACAAGCGGCTGGCCCCGTTGCAGGAGAAGATGTTCCGGCACATGCAGCGCGAGATCGAGGAGATGGAAGACGCGGACGCGTGGAAGCTCGATCACGACGAATCGGATGAGTTCGACGATTCTCAAGACCGCTGACGCGGTTGCGATCAGCGTCTCGGCATGGATCCTAATAGAAAAGGGAGCACTCGGACATCCGAGTGCTCCCTTCGTATTTGTGTTGCTCGAGCTCGAGCTGCGGGATTATGGGATCAGCACCGAATCGGTTGCCCAGTTGCTCTTGGCTCGCATGGTGCCATAGGTCTCGCCGCTCGGAGGCTGAGCGTCGTAGGGCAGTCGATCCTTGTTGACTTTGAAGCCTTGAGGACTGCGGGGGTCGTAGACCCAGTTGCTCCAAATGCTGTCGTCGTCCACACCCACCTTGGGATTGTTGGCCCACTTGGCATGGCCGTCGAGGTAGCAGACGTTCTGACCTTCCTGTTTGTGGTTGCGGGAGTTGACGGTCTTCTTGGTGCGGAGGATGGTCTGGTAGTCGTCATCGTTCTGTGGGATGGGAGGAGGGTTGAAGCCCTGCATGTCGGACGACAGCTTGTCTGGCTTGTACTGGTAATGCCCGTAGCCGCCGATCACAAACGTCGCTCCGTCGCGAGTGATATCTGTGAGCTTGCGGCGCGGCTCAATGTGGTTCGAGTAGGGGTTGCGATCGGCCGCGATCGCCTTGCCCGGGTCTTGGGTATTCGTGAGGATGTGGCCCCAGACCTCACCCGAATTGGCGCCGCCGGGACCGCCGTTCTTCAAAGTGACCGCGAAGGAATAACTGAATTCGGCCATTTCCGTTCCGGGGGTAGGATTACGGGCAGGAGCAGGGCCATCTTCGCTGAGCCCGCCGTCAAAGTCGTAAGCTTGGATTTCCTTACCGCTGCCGGAGATGATTGTGGCTCTGGTGCCTTCCGGATTATGCCGCAATTGCCGGGTGCTCTGGCAGATGAGCTGCTTGCCCTTGAGGTACGCGTTCTTGCCGCCTCTTAGCAGTTTGAACCAGCCGCGCGTGTTGCTGCCGTCGTTCGTGTTGGCGATCGAGTCAGTGGCGGTGCGGCGATCCCGGAAGGCACGGTTGTAGCCGACCAACGTGGCGGTTTGACCGGAGACGGTGCCCTGAGCTGTGGTGGATACAGTGGGGTTGTGGTCAGACGACGGCAGAACGCCCTTGTTGACTTCGGCGTACGTCAATGCCGCGCGACCGAAGCCACCCAGGTTGGCGCCACAGGCCGTTCGCCGCGAAATCTCGCGGGCTTTTTGAAGCGAGGGAAGAAGAATGCTGATCAGCAGGGCGATGATCGCGACAACCACCAGCAGTTCGATGAGGGTAAAGCCGCGGGTGGTCCGGCTGTTACCTGCACTTGGGCGCCTGAACATGGTTTTTCCTCCAAAGAAGACTAGAGATTCGGGCTCGGATGGTACCGGAGCAGCCGACGTTTCACAAGTCCGCGACCCGCACCAGCCGTCCGTCTGGTCAACTCATTCCCTGCAACCGACATGCCAACGCCCGAACTCGGCTGCCGGGGCGGCCGGCCGGTCAGCCGAGTCCGGACGGCCGTGAAATGAACAGAGCACTGGTTGAAATGAACCAATCAGATGCGGCCGGGGTCGCGGGTCGCCTCGTGGCTCTGCCGGAGGCGATCGCCGGCTGAGTCCTACTTGGCGTCGTTCTCGCCGCGTTCGGGGGAGAGCCCGAACTTGGCCAGCCGGTACCGCAGGGCCTCGCGGCCAATGGACAGGAGCCGAGCGGCTGCCGAGACGTTTCCTCCCGTCCGCCGCATGGCCTGCTGGATCAACTCCTTTTCCACCTCCTCGAGGTTGATAGGGCGATCGTGTTCGAGTGCCCGCATGGCCCGCCGCACGGGATCCACCATGGTGGGCATGGGCAGGTCGTTGGGCTCGATGACGGATCCTGCGATGGTCAGCGTGGCGCTCTCGAGTGCATGCTGCAGTTCCCTAACATTTCCCGGCCATGAGTACTGGTTGAGGGTCTCCAATGCGGCTTCCGAGAGCTTCAGGCCGGGCACGTCGTACTTGATGGCCAGTTGGTTCAGAAAGTGCGTGGCCAGGAGGGTCACGTCATCGACGCGATCCCGAAGCGGGGGCAGTTCGATGGTGACCACTTTGAGTCGGTAGTACAGGTCCTGGCGGAACTTGCCGGCGGCGACCTGCGCTTCCAGGTCGCGATTGGTGGCGGCGATGAGGAGCAGATCGAACGAACGGCTTCGGGTCTCGCCGACGCGGCGGACGGTTCGCGTCTCGAGGGCCCGCAACAGTTTGGGCTGGAGCTCGGCGGGCAGATCGCCGACCTCGTCGAGGAACAGCGTCCCGCCGTCGGCGGTCTCGAACAGGCCGGGCTTGTCGGCGGTCGCGCCGCTGAAGGCGCCGCGCTGGTGCCCGAACAACTCGGACTCGAACAACTCGCGGGGGACGGCGCTGCAATTCAGCGCCACAAAGGGCCCGCTGCGATGAGGCATGGCCGCATGAATGTAATTGGCGACCAAATCTTTGCCCGTGCCCGTTTCGCCCGTCAGGAGAATGGCGGGCATGTCGGTCGTGGCTGCCGCCGCGCGGTGGATCAGCCGGTCGATCTGGCGTCGCACCGCCTGCATTTCCGGCGACTCGCCCAGGATCTGGATCTGCTTGAGCTGGCCCGCCTGCACGTTGCGGAACTGTTCGAGCCGCCGTCGCGCTTGCGACGAGGACCAGACCCGCTCGATGGCCACGGACAAGACGTCCAGATCGACGGGTTTGGTCAGAAACTCGGCCGCGCCGTGTTTCATGGCATCGACGGCGACCTCGACACTGCCGTAGGCGGTAATGACGATGGCTTCGGTGTCAGGAGCTTCGGCCTTCATCTGTTGGAGCAGATCGAGCCCGTTCACGCCTCCGAGCCGAAGATCGAGCAGCACCAGGTGCGGTGCGAACTCGCGAAACGCGGACATGACCCGCTCGCCTACGTGCACCAGGCGGACTTCGTGGCCGTTGCCACTGAGGGCGTCGCCCATGGAACGGGCGAGACTTATCTCGTCCTCGACAATCAGCAATTTGGGCATCGATCAGTTCCTCGCCGCCGATGATACCACGGTCTTCGGTTGCGGTTCAGCCTTCCCGGGCGAAACCGGCTCGCGTTGCCTGGGCAACTCGACGCAGACGGTGGCGCCGCCGTCGGGATTGTTGAACGCTTGCGTGTTTCCGCCTTGACGTTTGAGGGCCTGTCGAGCCAAGGCCAGCCCCAGGCCCATCCCCCGCTGCTTGGTGGAATACGAGAACTCGAAGATCCGGTCCGGACAGTCCGGGGGCAGGCCCATGCCCTGATCGATGACTGAAATGCGACACACAGAGATGCCGCTCGAGTATTCGACCGGCTCCACACGCACCTGGATGGTGCCCCCCAGGGGCGATGCCTCGATGGCGTTGACCAACATGGCCACCAGCGCGTGCTCGAGCGTAGCCGGATCGTGAGCGCACACCAGGCCTTCGCGGGGAACGTCGGTGGTCAGCACGAGTTCCTTGGGTGCGAGTTCGCCGGCTACGGCCTGGATGGCTTCCTGAACGGTCGGCACGACGTCCACGGTTTTGGTGAGCGTCGGATCACGCCGGGCGATTTCCATCAGGCCCATGACCCAGCGGTTGAGGCGGTCTACCGAAACCATGATGTCGGTCATGCGCTCCTTCAGCCGGTCGGTGTTGTCGGTCTGGCGGAGCGTCAATTGCGCGGCAGCCCGGATGTTGGCCAGCGGATTGCGCAGGTTGTGGGCCAGCTGGGCCGCCATCTGCCCGATCACGGTCAGCCGTTCCGCATCCAGGAGTTGCTGGCGAAGCATGCCGAGTGATTGTCGAGCCCGGTCGAGGGCCAGCGCGAGCCGGGCCATTTCCCGCGGCGAGGTCAGCAGCGGCTCGGAGGGGGCCTCATCGCGCGCCAACGCTTCGACCTGCCGGTTCAGCCGTTCCATCGGCCAAAGCAGCCACCGCCGCAAGAGCGACCCGATGGTCACAACGTGCAGCAGCATGAGGAACCCGACGATCACCAGGAGGATGCGGGTCCGGATGGACTGTGTGTCCGCCTTCAGGTTGAGCGTGGACAATTCGCTTTCCAGGATGACCCTGACGCCGTCGAGCGCTCGGCGCACGGCATCGCTTTGAGGCTCGCGTTGGTCGGCGGGTAGACGCTCCCACTGGTCGCAGGCCCGGTAGACGTCGTTCAGCTTGGCGCGGACCTGGTTGGCGAGTTCGCGGGGAACGACCAGGGTTTCGGACTCGGTATCGTCGGGTGGGGCGGCGGCCAGAAACCGGAACAGATGGACCAGCTCGCTCTTGAGGTCGTAGTACTCGAGCTCTTCAGGCGGCACATCCGGCGGGGGTGGCCACCTCTGCTTTAATTTTTCAAATTTCAACATGAGTCCGTTCCAGGCTTGCAGGTCGCTCATAATCGTGTGCGCGTGATTCAACTCGAAGATGGCCACTCCAACAGTGGCAGCGCTGAGGAACACCACGATGAGGTAGACCAGCAGCAGTCGGTGGCGGAGTGTCATATCGAACCTGCAGGGCCCTTCCACCTTGTTGTTCCGTCCACCCTTCGTTTCGTTCACCCCCGGGTCCGGCACTCCCGGGTTCAGTGGGAGCTTCTGAGCGGACCGGGGACGAGGCGGGGCTCGAGATGCCGCGGGTCGCGGGTGCCTGGAACGGGATTCTGTAAAACGGTACCCGCGGAATCTACCTGAGACAACCCGCAGGGGGGCGAACCGCCGGCTTCCCGCCGGGCCGGTTTTCGGGGCAGGGGATGGGTTCCAACCTTCGGCCCGGCGGACGGGTCTTGCATGATGGCCAGAGGCTGTCTAAACTCTGCCCGGCGTAATCTGGCGTAAACGCGGCGCCGATTGCGGATGATACATGAAGTTCAACCTGATCGATCGAATTACCGAACTGGTGCCGGGCGAGCGGATCAAGGCGGTCAAGGCCGTCACGCTGGCGGAGGAATATCTGGCGGATCATTTCCCCACGTTCCCCGTCCTGCCGGGCGTGCTCATGATCGAGGCCATGGTGCAGGCGTCCATGCACCTGGTCCGGGTCAGTGAGGATTTCGCTCACAGCATTCTGGTGTTGGGCGAGGCGAAGAATGTAACGTACAAGAGTTTCGTCGCCCCCGGCCGGGTGCTGGAAGTTCAGGTGGAAGCCAAGAAGATCGACGCCGATTCCAGCCAGTTCGTGGGCGTCGGGCGATGCGGGGACCAGGAGATGGTCAAGGCGCATTGGACGCTTCGCCACCTGAACCTCGCGGACAGCGATGCCGGGATGGCCGAAATCGATCGCAAGCTCGTGGCGTCGGCTCGGCAGCAGTTGAGCCTGCTCCAGACGGCGGTGTGAGCGGACATTGAACAGCAGTCATTACGGAAAGGTGGCATCCGTTTCGTTGCGGGTCTGCCACCGGCCGGAGAAAAGAAGAGCACGAGAGAAGCCCGCAAGGCGAACCAGCATGGAGGTATTCTGATATGGCGATGAGCCGCGAAGAGATCTTTAGCAGCGTCCAGGAGACGTTAGTGGACGCGCTGGCGGTGGAGCCGGAGGAGGTCACCGAAGATGCGACGCTGACCGGAGATCTCGGGGCGGAGAGTATCGACTTTCTGGATATCGTCTTCCGCCTGGAGAAATGCTTCAACATCAAGATTCCGCGCGGCGAGCTGTTTCCGGACGATCTGCTGAACAACCCGGATTACGTCTCGAACGGGAAGTTCACGCCGGCGGGGCTGATGCAGATCAAGAAGGCGATGCCCCACGCGGACTTCACCAATTTCGAGAATGATCCTGACGTCAACCGCATGTCGGATCTGTTCACCGTCAAGACGCTGGTGAACTACATCGAAGCCAAGCTCGCGGCCTGACGGGTTGAACCGCGTGGATTCGCGCGATGCGTGCGGGACAAACGCTCTCAAAGTCACGACGGCCGGCCCCATGCCGGCCGTTGTGCTAGTTGCGAAGACAGCCGGCGTCAGGAACCGGCGTAGCTCAGAGCTCACAGCATACCATGCGTTGGATCTGGATTGACCGTTTCGTCGAGTTCGAGTCGGGCAGGCGGGCGGTGGCGACCAAGAACGTCACGCTGGCCGAGGAGCATCTGCACGACCAGTTTCCCGCCTACCCGATCATGCCGGCCAGCCTGATCATCGAGGGCATGGCCCAGACGGCGGGCATCCTGGTGGGCGAGGCGCGGCAGTTTGCCGAGAAGGTGATCCTGGCCAAGATTCGCCGGGCCAGCTTCAACGGACTGGTTCGGCCCGGCCAGCAGTTGCGCTACGAGGCGACCATCGACACGATCACCGAGCAGGCGGCGCAGATCAGCGGGACCGTGTACTGCGACGGCAAAGAGCTGGGCCGCATCGACCTGATGTTCAGCCACATCGACAACAACATGAGCGGGCTGGACTTCCCGGAAGAAAACTTCGTGTTCACCGAGGACTTCAAGAGCCTGCTTCGGATGTACCAGATCGACGTCAGTCCGAAAGCCGGTGGCTCCCCGCCGGACGCGTAGGGCTTTCGCCCGCAGCGGCGGTCTCGCACGTACCTCGAGGCGATGGGCACGGCGCAGCGCCGCACGAACCGTGAAATGCTCTAGTTCAAGGATCTGTCATGAAATCACGTCGCGTGGTGATTACGGGATTGGGGCTGGTCACGCCCATCGGGATCGGGACCGAGGAGGTCTGGACCGCGCTGTTGGCCGGCCAGAGCGGGACGAGCCGGATCAGCGCGTTCGACCCGTCGCGGTTCAGTTCGCAGGTGGGCGGGCAGATCGCGTCGCTGTCGGTCAGCAACTACATCCCCAAGACGTACCGCAAAAACGCCCGGGTGATGGCTCGCGACATCGAGATCGCGGTGGCCGCCGCCTATTGCGCGACCAAGGACGCGGGATTGAAGACCAAGTGCCTGATCGAGCGGGGCGAGGTCGAGGGGCCGCCCAACATTGAGTCGACGCGATTCGGGGCCAACATCGGTGCGGGCCTGATCTGTGCGGATCTGTGCGAGCTGGCGGGGGCGTTGAGCACGGCGGTGGATGAGAACGGCGCGTTCAGCATCCGCAAATGGGGCGCCGAAGGGATGAACAACCTGACGCCGCTGTGGCTGCTGAAGTTCCTGCCCAACATGCTGAGCTGTCACGTGACCATCGTGCACGACGCCCAGGCGCCGTCGAACACGATCACCTGCTCGGAAGCGTCGAGCCATCTGGCCATCGGCGAAGCGTTCCGGACGATCGCTCGCGGCGCGGCCGACATCTGCATTTGCGGCGGGGCCGAAAGCAAAATCAACCCCATGGGGCTGATGCGTCAGCAGTTGCTGGGTCGGCTCTCGACGAAATACAACGATACGCCCGAGTCCGCCTGCCGTCCGTTCGACGCGAGCCGCGACGGCACAGTGATCAGCGAAGGCGGTGGCCTGCTTATCCTCGAGGAACTCGAGCACGCCCGTCGGCGCGGGGCGCGGATCTATGCCGAGGTGGTCGGGTTCGGGGCCAGCACCAACACGCACAGTTGGTCGGAGCCTCATCCGGAAGGCAAGGCGCTGGCGCTGGCGGCCACCAAGGCCTTGCAGGACGCCGGCTTGTCGGCCGACCAGGTCGATCTGATCGGGACGTTCGGTTCGGGCGTTCCGGCACACGACGTGTCCGAGGCACGTGGTCTGCGGCTGGCCCTGGGCGACCGGGCGACGGAGATTCCAGCCCTGGCCACCAAGGGATTCACGGGCAACAACGGAGCGGGGGCGGGCGCGATCGACGTGGCCATCGCAACGCTGTGCATGCAGCACAACACCGTGCCGGCCGCCCGGAACGTGGAGACGCTCGATCCGGAGTGTCCTCTCAACGTCGTCCGGAACAAGCCTGCCGACGTCCGGGTGAATGTGGCATTGACTGTGGCCTACGCCCTGGGTGGTGGTCAGAACGCCGCCCTGGTGCTCAAGCGGTTGGAGGCATAAATGGTGGCGAGCAACTCCCCCGACAGCAGCCGACGTCGCGTGGTGATCACCGGCATGGGCTGGATCACGCCGCTCGGCGACGACATCGAGGCCGTCTGGCAGCGTCTCCTCAAGGGCGAAAGCGGCATTTCGCCGACGGAGCTGTTCGACGCCTCGACATTCCCGACCACATTTTCGGCTCAGGTCAAGGGGTTCAGCCTCGACAAGTACCTCGGCGCGGATGCCGAGCGGCATCGCTGCGGCAGTCGCAACACGCAGTTTGCGCTGGCGGCGGCCAAGATGGCCTGGACGGACGCCGGCCTCGACCGCTTCGACGGTCTGGACCCGACCCGCGCGGGCATTTACCTGGGCGGAGGCGAAGGGCCCATCGACTTCTTCAACTTCGTGGAAGCGGCGGTGCGGGCCTGGAACCGCGAGGCCAACGGCGGACGAGGCGACCTGGACGCCTGCAAATGGGCCGAGGTGGCCGGGCAGAAGCTCGACGCCGTCCGGGAGTTTGAGCAGGACCCCAACATGGCGGCCGGGCACATCGCCTGCCAGTTCAACGTGCAAGGCCCGACCTTCAACACGCTGACCGCGTGCGCGGCCAGCACGCAGGCAATCGGTGAGGCGGCCAATCTCATCCGTCGCGGCGACGCGGACGTGGTCATCTCGGGCGGCACGCACAGCATGATTCACCCGTTCGGCGTGACCGGGTTCAACCGGTTGACCGCGTTGTCGACCCGCAACGACTCGTGCATCACCGCCAGTCGTCCGTTTGACCGTACTCGCGACGGATTCGTGCTCGGCGAAGGCGCGGGCATGCTGATTCTGGAAGAGTACGAGCACGCGGTACGGCGCGGGGCGCGGATCCTGGCCGAGGTCAGGGGGTACGGTTCGACGGCGGACGCCTTCCGCATCACCGACATTCACGAGGACGGCCGGGGCGGCATCGCAGCCATGCGCCTGGCCCTTGAGGACGCGGGACTCACACCGGCCGACATCCACTACATTTCGGCTCACGGCACGGGCACGGAAGAGAATGACAAGATTGAGTCACTCGCCATCGCCAGCGTGTTCGGCGAACATGCCAAGAAGGTGCCCATCAGTTCGGTCAAGAGCATGTTCGGCCACCTGATCGCGGCGGCCGGCGCGGTCGAGCTGATCACCTGCGTGCTGGCGATTCGCGACGGCATCCTGCCTCCAACCATGAACTACTCGGTGCCCGATCCGAACTGCCCGCTCGACTACGTGCCTAACCAGGCCCGCAAGGCTCGGGTGGACGCGGCGTTGAGCAACAGCTTCGGCTTCGGGGGACAGAACGACACCCTCGTCGTGACTCGCATCTGACCACGGATCACGACCACGGAGCATCAAAGCAGACTGGCGCAGGGATGGCCATCTCTGCGCCAGTCTTCTCTGTGTCTCACTGTCTCTGTGGTGAGTACGTTCAAACAGTGTCACCTACCGTCGCTTGTTCGGGGATTTGACGAGCAACGTGGTGATGCCGTGCGGTCGCAAGGGCACGTTGGTGATTCCATTCTTGCCCACGCGGATACGTTTTCCCGTGGGGCGCTCGAGCAGATCGCAGATCTCGATCGAGTCGCCGGGGCGGGCGAACGGTAACGACAGCTCGGCGGTGAGCGGATCGGGATCGGCACTCCACAACCGCAGGACGATGCCGGAATCGAAGTCGGCCGGCTTCATGCTCACCAGCTGCACGAGATCGGGCTCGATCTTCACGAGCGAGCGGGCGGGCGGATTCACACTGCCTTGCACGACCGTGCCCACCAACGGCCGGAACACCTCGAGTCCACCCCGGGCGAGTCCGCCGTCCCACTCGTCGTTGCCGGTGGGGCGGCAGACAAAGTCGAACGAGAAGTTGCCGGACTGCCACTGGGCGAAGTTGGTTCCCCAGCCGTTGGCGAACAGCGTTGCGTAGAGGATGCCGTTCTCGTATTCGCGCCGATCATCATAGCGCCACAGTCCAGGCTCGCCGAAGCCGACCAAGGGCGTGTGCAGCGGATAGAAGTTCATGCCCGCGTGCTCGAGTTCCAGGCGGATGCCGTGATGGACTGCCAGATGCGCGGTGTTCACGCCCTTCATGAAGTCGCCGCTCGGCTCGACGAGATGAGCGATGCGGTCGATGAGGACGTAGGGTTCGCTGCCGTAGAACGGGAAGAAGCCGTAACCGGCCTCGGCGGCGAACGTGGCGGGCTTGTCCAGCAGTTCGATGTTCACGTGCAGGTCGCGGCATCCGCGATAGACGGTGAAGGTCGTCCGGTATCGGCGGGGGCTGCCCGACTTGCGTCCGGCTGCCTTGGGATCACGGCAGGCGGCTTCGATGATGACTCGCGTGCGCAGGGGACCGATCTCCGGCGTGATGGTGGCGGTCCCGCCGCCCAGCAGGCCGGTGTCCTTCATGTCGCCATAGCCGTGGCGATTGAAGAAGCCGGCGGTGCCCTCCCAGGCATTGCCGTGCACGCGGCGAGCGAACTCCCGCATGCGGCGGCCGCCGGGCATTTCGTAGAGGAACGTGCCCATGGGGTATTCGGCCTCGTTGGAGCACCATTGCAGCGAGCGGGCCCGGTCATGCCATCGGCACATGCCGCCGGCGGTGTGGAACTGCAGCGTGTAGGACTCAAAGTGCAGCGTGAGGTGCTTTGAGTTCCAGTCTGCCTCGGGACCGGGCACGGTCCGGCGGCGCACCGGGCGTACCTCCAGATAGAGGTATCCGCCCGCCGGCACGGGCGGAGCCAGGAATTCGATCTGCCCACCCTGCCGCTCGTAGAGCACGATGCCGCCCGTGCTCGCGTCGATCAGTTCGAAATCGCCCTTGGGCAGGTCGGCGTCGCTCATGCGCACCAGTCCGCCCCGACGCCAGGACGCGACGTTGAACAGCAGGATGCCGGTCTTTCCACGGCCCGAGGCGAGCCGGCCGGCCGCGTTCCGAAGAACATCTTTTTCCAGGGCGTTGGTGATGCCGTCGGCGGCGTTGGCGTGGGCGGTCTTGTCACGCCAGGATTGCACCCAGCGGTCGAGGATGCTCGCGCCTTCGCGGCTGCGGCTCTTCTTGGCCAGTGCATCCACGTCGGCGGTGTAGCGGTTCTGTTTGCCGAACGCCCGGTCGGCGTCGGTGGCGTGGTCGCCCCAGGTGTGCTCGGTGTACAGCGACAGATACTTGTAGCCGAGGCGATACATGGCGGCGCGATCGGTGCTCGCCTCGCCCGATGCGAGTTCCGCAAGCGTCTTGATGATTTCCACGCCAGGCAGGCGGTCCTTGGCTTGACGGGCCAGCGCGGTCGGTCCGGCCTGGCTGGCGATGCCGTGAATCCACCAGTCGGTGGGCTCGCCTTCCATCACCGGCAGTTGTGCTCCATGGGTGCGGATGAAGGCGTCGGCGAAATCCTCCAGGCGCCCCATGCGGAAGGCCGGGGCATCGAAGTGCTGCTCGATCCAGTCCATCTGCTCGATGACGGTCAGATCGCCCGGGCCCGCATTGTCGTGCGTGACGTGCAGGGCAAGATACTCGCGATACGGATACTCGGGCGGAGGCAGCAGCGTCGTGCCATACGTGCCTTTATAATGACACAGTATGCGGCTTTCATCGGGCAGCTTCCACCAGAACAACTGTGGCGTAGGCGGCTTCTGTGAATCGGGATTGGTTCCGATCTGCAGGAACTGACCGCCGGCGGCAGTGAACGCCATGGCCATCGAGGCGGTGTGGGCGGGCACGTCCGTGAGCTTGGCGGCTCGGGGCACGGGCACGCCGAAGCGTTCGGCCAATCGGCGGGCGCCGTAGAGGCTGCGGCACATCTCCTCCAGGCCGAAGAACTCGCTGTGCGGCGTGAAGGGCATGAGCCCGAAGACCACTTGGCCGTTGCGGATGTACTTTGCCAGCCGGCGGCGGCGGTCGGCGGTAACCGCCTCTTCGTCCAGGCACTGTTCGAGCAGCCAGGTCGGCATGGTCCAGACGAACCGCCGGCCGGGCTTGTTGTGTTCGGTCTTTTCGAGCAGACCGAGCAGCCGGTCCAACTGCGTGGTTCGATAGTCGGTCAGGACCTCTTCGAATCGGGCGGTGTAACCCAGGTCCACGTGCGTCTTGGAGACCACGTGCACGCGGACGGGCTCGGCCGGCCGGAGCTTCAAAGCATCGCTGTGCACCCGGCCGTCCGGTGTTTTCCAGGTGGCTCGGCAGGTGACCGGGCGAGCCGGCTTCGGTACGAGCCAGAGGTAAACCGCGGGGGCGTCTTGGTCCACGTGACCGGTGGGATAGCGAAGCAGATCAAACGGGAGGGCCTTGTGCGTCTTGCCTGCGACGCGCAGGGTGAGTTCGCCGCCCGAACCCAGGGCGGGCGGGCAGACGAGGCCCACGGCCTGGAGGGTCTTCCCGCCGCGTCGGGCGAGGAATGGTGTCCAGAACAAGTGAAACCGGTTGTCGTGAAACTGCACGTGACGCCCTTTCTGTTGCGATCCGATCCTGTGTCGCCAACGTAACATCCGTCGAACGGAGCCGCTCGCTGGGAACGGTCGTTCGAAACGCGTATCATAGGCACATATGACCGACCATCAATCCGCAAAGAGCGCACCTCCGCTTCGACTGCTGTTCTGGGAGACCACGGCGGGGTGCAATCTTGAATGCGTTCACTGCCGACGGCTGGACGTGTCTCGTGAGCTCATGAAGAGCGACATGAGCACGGCCGAGGGAATGACGCTCATCGACCAGGTGGCCTCGGTGGGCCGGCCGGTGGTGGTGTTCTCGGGTGGCGAGCCGTTGATGCGGCCAGACATTTTCGATTTGGCTCATTACGCCAAGAGCAAGGGGCTGCTGACGGCCCTGGCGACCAACGGCACCATGATCGACGCGACCATGGCATCTCGGATCGCCGAAGCCGGTTTCGACCGTGTCAGTTGCTCGCTTGACGGGGCCGATGCTCAGACGCACGACCGCTTCCGTGGCCTGGACGGCTCGTTTGAGCGGACCATGCAGGGGCTGGCCCACATGCGGGCCGCGGGCGTGGCCACGCAGATCAACTGCACCATGGCCCAGCACAACAAGGATCAGGTCGAGGCGCTCCTGCGGCTGGCTGAGAAGATCGGGGCGGTGGCCGTGCATTACTTCCTGCTGGTGCCGGTCGGTTGCGGCGAACAGATCGCCGAGGACCAGATGCTCACCACGCAGGAGGTCGAGGACCGGCTGAATCTGATCGCCCGGCTCGAGCAAACGACCGACCTGCAGATCAAGCCCACGTGTGCCCCGCACTATTACCGCGTCATCCGCCAGCAGGCCCGGGCCGAGGGCCGGCCCATGCCGAGCCGCGGCGGCCACCCCGGCGGGCATCCGGGAGGTCACCCGGGCGGCCATCCCGGCGCCGGCCGCCCGCACGCTTCCGCCGATGCGTCCAGCGGAGCGTTGCACTCGATTACCAAGGGCTGCCTGGCCGGCACGGCCGTCTGCTTTGTCTCGCACGACGGCGACGTGTTCCCTTGCGGCTATCTGCCCGTTGCGGTGGGGAACGTGCGCCGTCAGAACTTCGCCGACATCTGGCGGGACGCCGGTGTGTTCAACGAGTTCCGCGACCCCGCCACGCTCACCGGCAAGTGCGGGCGCTGCGAGTACAAGATGGTGTGCAGCGGCTGTCGGGCCCGGGCATTTTACGAGTACGGCGACTACCTGGCGGAAGAGCCGTACTGTGCGTTTGAACCCACGCGGAAGGCGTGAAGCGACGCGGCGACGGGGAGACGCGGCGAGGGGGCGAAAAACGACGTGCAGACATGGGCAGTCTCGACGCTCGCGGCACGCGTTCAGCACACGAGAGATTAGCGCGGTTCCGCCCTGAAAGGGCGCCAAGTTAATAGCCGTGGGCGTGGTACGTGTTTAGTGTACGGCACCTTCTCGCCCTGTAGGGGCGCCGGTCAATAGCCGGCGGCGTGAGCCGCCGGTGCGAAACCCCGACACCAACTCCCCTTGTCAACCTGAGGGCGGCGAAGCCGCCCGTTGACAAGGGATAGTTTTCTTGGAGCCATCGCGCCCCTGAGGAGCGAGAAGCCTTGCACGCGGATCGCGTTATACGTGACTCTTATTCGACACTAATGATCTGGATCGGCTTGTTGTTGAGTGTCAGCAATTCGATCGAATCTAACTGGCCAGACAGCAACCGGGCTTTGTCGCCGGTGAAAACGATCTCGACGTAATGGACGTCGGGCTTTAGCCGGGCTTCGAGTCCGCCGATGCGAACCCAGCGGCTGGCGGCCAGGCACAGGCGGGCAGGAGTCCCGGCAGCGTCGCAACGCAGCAGGCACACGGCTCCCGGTGAGACGGCCGCGTCCGGATTGGCGTTCGTCGGCGGGTCCTGCCGATCGCGCGAGATATACAGATCGCGCCGGCCGTCAACCAACGTCACTTCCAGCGCCACGTCCTCATCGCGAGGAGGATCGCCTGCAGCCGGCAGCGAGATTCGCTTGATGGCGGCGATGTTGCTCTTGCTCTCGAACGGCTCGATGACGGACACGAACGTCGATGCGAGCGGACCGGCGGCGGCGTGGCGCCGGCTCACGACGTGCGGGATCCATGCATCGTCGTTGCTGCTGAAGCCGTGCTTGCCGATGGAAACCCAGGACTCGCCGGTGTAAGCCTCAGTCCCGGCGGTGAGGTCCGTGTAGCGCACGCGCAGGTCGATCGGTGCGTCGAGCAGGCCAAAGCGATCCTCGATCTTCCATTCCACGCTCCAGCCGGGCTCGGCCGGACCGCCACGCCAGCTGCGCATGTGCGGCACGCCGGACAATAGCGTCGCGGATCTTTCAGGCACCCCTTGTGTGGCGACGGTGCCGAAATGGCTGCGGAAAAACTTGGCGTGATCGGTGCCGCCGGTCACGCGAAAGACGTCGATCACGTAGAAGTCGCGTTCGGACAGGTCGACCATGGCGGCCGTACGCTCGTAGCGTCCGCCGCCGATCATTTCCGGGCAGGCCGCCTGGATGGCATGGAAGGCCTCGCCGTCAGCCCACACTTGCGTCTTGCCTGTGCCTGGTTGCGTGTTGCCGCCATCGACCACCACGGTGTTGTGGGCCATGCTGCTCACATACCATCGGGCGCGCGGCGCCCCCCAGCCGCCGTACTGCACGGGCGGGTAACCGAAGTCGGGCATGAGATCGAGGCCGCGGGCGTACAGACCCAGGTTCATGCCGTCGCAATGCGAGTGCTGGCCGCCCGAGTCGTAGTCAAGCCAGAGCACGCGCTCGTCATCGCCGCGACCGCCGCGTAGCAGGGCCAGGCACCATTCCTGCTTGTTGGTGCTGGGCACTTCGATCCGCGTGCCGAACCGGGCGATAACGCTTTCGACGTCGCGCTGGAACCGCTCGGGCGACTCGGCGAACAGGTCGTGGGGCAGGCCTTCGAGCTTGCCGCCGTTACCGTGATGCAGCGCCTGGACGAATCGCACGTCGCGCGTCTGCTCGTACAGCTGCCAGAGGAAGCTGAACATGGACGGGTTGAGGGAGGCCCGCGTGGACAACGGTACGGAACACAGGTGCTCGACGGGCGCGCAGTACGATCCCGCGTCGCCGCAGCTGGGGTAATAGCGCTGGAAGCACCAGGCGTCCATGTGGAATCGAAACGCATCATGAATGCGCGGCCACCGTTTGATCATGTCGGGCAGGAAATTCGCGTCCATGCGGGCGTACATGGCCAGCAGTTGGGCCAGGCCGCTGTTGGCCATGGCCGAGTAGCCAGACAGGCCTTTTTCGCCGCTCGTGCCGTCCACGGCGGTGGTGCGCTGGACGATTTCGCCGATGATCGCGTACACCTCGTCGCGGTTGTCGGGCCAGGCCAGGGCGGTCTTGGCGAAGGCGATGGTGATGTCGGTTTGGGGATAGTTGGAGTTGATCTTGGGCCGGTTGGTCTGGCAATCAATGAGGATGCGCTGCTCGATGTTGCGACGGATGTCGGCAAATGACGCTTTGGGATTATCGAGCTTGTACTGCGCGGCCTTGGCGGCGAGGAAGTGCTGCAACTCGGCGTCCTGCGCGATGGCGGGCAGAATCATGTCGTACGTGAGGACCATGTCCCGCGTTTCGATACAGGCGTCATGCCAGGTCGAGACGTAACCCGCCACGCCGGGCACTTCGTAGACCAGCCCTTCGCTCTTGAAGTCGAACGTGGGATACAGGTCGGCGGCCCGGTCGAGCAGGATGCCGGCCTTGCGTGCGTAGCGTGCGTCGCCGGTCACGATGTAGGCTTCGGCACACTTGCGCATGCCGCCCACGATCGCCTGTTTCCACTGACCGTAGATTAGATATGCCCCGATGAATCTCCAGCGCTTGTCGCCTTCGACGTAGCCCTCGCCGTCATCGACGCCGAAGCGATGCAGCGGATCGGCCGGGTCGGGATGGTCGGTGTTGAACAGCAGCGTGCGGTCGGCCCTTCGGGGGTCGAACACGCCGTGTTCGTCGAGACCGGACCGGTAGAAGGCCGCGAAATCGTTCTTGGGGAACAGCTCCTTGCAGTGCGGGCACTGGACCTTCCAGGGTTTCTCGAGGGCCCGGATGATCCAATTATACATGGGCACGCCTTCTTTGCAGGCGGGACAGTGGCCGTTCGACCAGACCATCCACGAGCGGGTGATGGTGTGGCCGAACTGCAGCGACCACAATTCGTCATCGCTCATGTCGAGCCAGGGTCGAGCCGCTTCGACGATCTCGTCGCGGATGGCGGCCGCCCAGGGGTACTTCTCGGCATTGGCGCGAGCCCGGGCCACGAGTTCAGCGGGAAAAAATGCGCTGGTCTGTTTGTCCGCTCGCGCGGAATCGGAATTTGATGAGGCGCAGAGCACGGCAACCACGATGAGCCAAGTTCGGGACATGACAGATCTCCTGAAGGGCGTCTGGTGCGGAGAATCGTAACGGCTGCCACATCCCTCCACAACCGACGCTCGCTTGGGGGGGGCGGCGTCCCGCCCGCCTCGGAGGCGGACAGATTGCCGCCGCCCTGAACGCATGCGTACTCGAGCACGGAGAGTGAACACCGCCCGGTTTGACACCGCGGCCGGGCCGGGTGAACATCACGACGTTCTCCTTTCGAACCCGGCTCTTCACAGGAGGTCCACCATGGATTCAGCCCGTCATTCCAGCCGCTCTTCCGCGCGGAGTCGTCGCCGGTTCCACGTGCAGACCGCGCTGCAGATGGCCAGCCTGGCCATGCGAGCGGGCAAGGTGGCGAGGTTCGATGCGGCGAGCGAACGGATTATCCTGTAGAATGCCCGGGTGGCTAAGGTCTGCTATATGAGGAGAATGCAATGAGCCGTACGTACGGGAGTAAAGGGATGGGAACTGGTGTCGCCGCGGGGTTGGCCTGTGGCCTGGTGCTGCTGGCGGTTGTTCCGAACGCCGTGGCCGCCGAGCGGTGGTTCAAGGGCAACACGCATACGCACACCTGGTGGAGCGACGGCGACTGCCCGCCGGAGGTGGCGGTGAAGTGGTACAAGGATCATGGGTATCAATTTCTGGTCATCAGCGATCACAACGTGATGCTCCAGGGTGAGAAGTGGGTGGCCCCCAAAGATCGGTGGGCCAAAGGAGCCGAAATCTACGAGCAGCAGTTCGGGGACACGCTGGTCAAGCGGCAGAAGGGTGACCAGGTCGAGTACCGGCTCAAGACGCTGGACGAGCTGCGCGCGATGTTCGAGCAGCCCGGTTCGTTTCTCCTGGTGCCAGGCGAAGAGATCAGCGATTCGGCCGCGAAGAAGCCGGTCCACCTCAACGGGATCAACTTGGCCGAGCTCATACCGCCGCAGCGGGGTGAAACCGTTGCCGAGTGCACCCAGCGGAACATTGATGCCGTGCTCGCCCAGCGGAAGGCAACCGGCCGGCCCATGTTTCCTACTGTGAACCACCCCTACTTTGGTTGGGCCATGACGGCTGAGGACATCGCCCCGCTTCGCGGCGCGCAGTTCTTCGAGGTTCACAACGGTCATCCCAGCGTGCACAACTATGGCGACGCCACACGTGTGCCGGTCGATCGGATGTGGGACGTCGTGCTGTCCCGGCGGCTGGGTCAGCTCAATCTGCCGGTGATGTACGGCGTGGCTTCCGACGATGCCCATAATTACGCGAAGATTCCCGGCGGCGGCGCCAATCCGGGACGAGGCTGGATCATGGTCCGGGCCGAGAAGCTCACGCCGGAGTCGCTGGTGGAGGCCATGGAGAAGGGCGACTTCTATCCCACCACCGGCGTGATTCTGAAGGACATTCGCTTCGAGAACAACACGCTGACGGTCGAGATCGACGCCAAGCCCGGCGTGTCGTACAAGACGCAGTTCATCGGCACGCCTCGCAACTACGATCGCACGGTGACCACTCGCCCGGCTGCCGACCACGTCGTTTACGAGTACAGCGACACCATCGGCCAGGTGCTGGCCGAGAAGGAAGGCACAAAGGTCAGCTACACGCTCAACGGCAGCGAGCTGTACGTGCGGGCGAAGATCATCAGTGACGCCAAGCATCCCAACCCGTTCGCCGAGGGGGATGTTGAAGTCGCCTGGACGCAGCCGTTCCAACCGGTGAAGTAAACCTCGGGCGCTCTGTTGAGCGTCGGTAATTGACAGAGAACCGCTCTTACCTTCCTGCGGCTCGTGTAAGCGACGAAGGAAAGAGCGGTTTTCTTACGCGCGTGTCTTGCGGCGCCACCAGCACAGCACGAGCAGCGCCCAAAGATGTTCGGTCCGATCGCGCCGACGGTGCAGATGGTCGTCGAACGCTTGCAGTGCCGGTTGCGGGTTGATGCCAAACGCGGCCAATGCGTCGGGCGTCACCGCGTCGGCAAACAGCTCGCGCAGCTCGTTGCGGAAGAATTCGCCTACGGGCACTTCGAAGCCCATCTTGGTTCGTTCGATGACGGTCTCGGGTAGCCAGTCGCGAAATGCATCGCGGAGGATGCGCTTGCCGGTCGTCCCGGCGATCTTGTATTCCAGCGGCAGGCCGGTGACGAAGTCGACCACGTCGGTGGAGAGCAATGGCACACGTACCTCTAAAGAGTGGTACATGCTGGCCGTATCCACCTTGCACAGCATGTCGTCGGCCAGTCCCACACCCAGGTCGGCCAGGAGAATACGCTGGAGCGGCTCCAATTCCGGTACGTTGTCCGCGTACCAGCTCGTGACGGCCTCGCGGTAGGCCTCGCCTACGATCCGCGTCGCCTCTCGTGCACGGTCCTGGCCCAGTAGCTCCGCCGCCACGTCCGCTTCTAGGAATCGGGCCCAGGCCAGATGGCGGTCCATCGGATCGGGCAGATCGCCGCGCAACAGCTTGCGCAGCTGCCGCAACCGATCGAGCCGCCGCGTCGAGCGAGCCTCGGGCAGGATCTGCAAGAGCCACTCGATCGGCCGGCGAATCGCGTCGGGCAGTCGCCGGTAGCGATCGAGATAGTGATGGCCGAGATAGCGCCAGTAGCCGCCGAACAGCTCGTCGCCGCCGTCGCCGCTCAGCGCTACGGTGACATGCTGTCGGGTATACCGGCTGACCAGTGAGGTGGGCAGGAGCGAACTGTCGGCGAACGGCTCGCCGAGATGGTCGAGCATGGGCTCGACGGCGGCCAGGATGTCGGCAAAGCTGAGCCGGAACTCATGGTGCTCGGTACCCAGGTGTCGGGCGACCAACCGCGCGTAGTGCGTCTCGTCGTAACGGGCGTGATCGGCGTAGCCGATGCTGAACGTCCGGATGGGCGAGCCCTGCCGACGGGCCATGCAGGCCACCACCACGGACGAGTCCAGCCCACCCGACAGGAACGCGCCGAGCGGCACGTCGGCCACGCATTGCCGAAGCACGGCATCCTGAATGAGCGCCCGCAACTGTTCGCACGCGGCTGCGTAGTCGGGTGCTGGCGTAGGAGGCGGCTTCAAGAAATGGTATCGGTGCGGTTCGGCCGGTCCTCGGGCGTCGAACGCCAGCACATGGCCGGGCGGCAACTTGCGGACTTGACGATAAATCGTCAGAGGGTGGGGGACATGGCCCAGTTGTAGATAACAGGCCACCGCCGCCGGATCGATGTCGAGCGGCTGATCGAGGAGGCCCACGAGTGTGCGCAACTCGCTGGCGAACACGAGCTTGCGATCGACAAAGGTGTGATACAGCGGCTTGATGCCGAACGGATCGCGCGACAGATGGCCCGTACGGGACTCGGCGTCCACGACAGCCATCGCCCACATTCCGTCGAATCGCTCCAGGGCCTTGGGACCCCAGGCCCGACAGGCTTGCAGGACCACCTCGGTGTCCGAGGCCGTGCGCCTCTCCGAGCCGATCTCGTCCCGGAGCGCTCGGTAGTTGTAGAGCTCGCCGTTGTAGGCGATGGCCCAACGACCGTCGGGCGTGATCATGGGTTGATGGGCTTCGGGTGCCGGGTCGATCACGGCCAGCCGCGTGTGAGCCAAGCCCACGCTCCAGCCGTTCGATTGGGATTGCCAGATTCCCCGGTCGTCCGGACCGCGGTGGGCCAGCGATTGGCACGCCTCCTCCAGCCGACGTACGTCGATGGGGCGTCCCTCGAAGTCGATGATGCCGGCAATCCCGCACATGGTCCACCATTGTTCCGATAACCCGCCGGTTGGCAAGGAAGCCGGCGAGCCTGTTCAGCAGTGCCCGGGTGCGGCACATCCGGGGATTGCCTATTCGAACGACAATCGCAGGACGCTGGCACAAGGATTACCGTCGCAGCCAGGCGTATCCGGCCCGCGATCAGGGTGGGCTGGGCTAACTTTCGCTGCAGATTAGCTTTGCACCCGTGGACGAACCCGATATATTACCCCGCATTAGCGCGGTCGTCGGCAGAAGCCCGACGGAGTTGCTCAGGGGTTTGCCTTCAGGCTTGGGATCGTGGCCCCGGCGCGATTCCGGCAGCGCTGCCGTGTCATTCATACGTTACCCAAAACGAGCCTGACATGATGGAACATGCATGCCTGCGGCGCGGCATGGGCAGCCGCCGATGGACAGTCATCCTCCTGCTGACGGGTGCCTGCACAGTCCTGGTCTGTCATTCCGGGGCGCGTGCGCAGACGCCGTCGCCGGCGGAAGGGCTGCCGACGCCTGCCCCGGCGGCGCCGGCCTCGCCCTTGGACGGGCGGGTCGTCCGCGAAATCGTCATCGAGGGCCTTGACCAGATCAGCGAGTCGTACGTTCGCAATCAGATCCGCACGCGGGCCGGCGAGACCTACACCCAGGACCAGGTGCAGCGTGACGTGGCCCGGCTGCTGCGCACGGGTCGGTTCCGCGACGTGCGGGCGGTGCCACAGCTCGTCGATGACCAGGTGCAGCTCGTGCTCCGGGTGACGGAGAAACCCGAAGTCGCCGCCATCGAGTTCGAGGGCAACGTCAAGTTCAAGGACAAGGATCTGCTCGCGGAATTGCCGTTCGCCGTCGGCGATCCGCTGGATCTCTACGAAGTTCGCCAGGGGCGCGATCTCATCGAACGCAAGTACCGCGAGAAGGGCTACGCCTACGCCGAAGTAACCTACGACGAGCAGCGACTGAGCGAGAACGTGGTCGCGTACTCCATCGTCGAGAACCAGCGCGTCCGCATCCGCAAAATCGACTTCGAAGGCAACGTCACGTTCGGCGACAGCGAACTCAAAGGCGTCATCGAATCCAAGACGTACATCTGGATCTTCCGCACGGGCGACTTCGACCCCGATCGCGCCCAGCGCGACGCATTGGCCGTGCAGCAGTACTACCGCGACCGCGGCTTCCTGGATGCCGAGGTCAGCTGGGAGCCGGAGTTTCTGGACGTGGCTCGCAAGCGGTTGCGCCTGGTGTTCCGCGTGAACGAGGGCATTCGCTACGGCATCCGCGAGATCCGCTTCGCGGGTAACGAGGTGTTCACCGGCGAGGAACTGCAGGCGGCCATGCAGCTCAAGCCCGGCGATTACCTCATCCAGCCGCGGCTGCAGACGGACCTCAAAAACCTCGAAACCAAGTACGGCACCATCGGCTACATCGAAGCGAATATCGTACCCAGCTGGGTGTTCGCCGAAGAACCGGGCCTGGTCGTCCTCACGTTGACGGTCAAGGAAGGCAACCAGTTCCACATCGGCTGGATCGAGGTCAACGGCAACTTCCGCACGCAGGAGAAGGTGGTTCGCCGCGAGCTGCGGTTCTATCCCGAGCAGTTGTACGACGTCACGGCCGTCCGCGAGTCCGAGAGGCGGCTGAAGGACACCGGCTTGTTCTCGGAGGCGACGATCGAACCCATCGTGCCGCCTATGAACGAGGACAGCGTGCGCGACGTGCTGGTCACGGTGACCGAGAGCCCCAACACGACGCGGTTCATCGCCGGCGTGGGCGCCAGTAGCGACCAGGGCTTGCTGGGCAACATCATGCTGGAGAACACGAACTTCGACATTGCCGACTGGCCGCGCAGCTGGGGCGAGTTCTTCCGCGGACGTGCCTTCCGCGGAGCGGGCCAGACCATGCGAATCCAGTTCGAGCCGGGCACCGAGTTGGTCCGCGGCCGCATCGACTTCCGCGAGCCGTACCTGCTCGACATGCCCATCGGCTTCAACACCAGCCTGTATCTGTTCGACCGCGGCCGCGACGGCTACGACGAGCGGCGTTACGGCGGCAGCTTCAGCTTCGACAAGCGATTTGAGCAGGGCTTGCTCAAGGGCTGGACGGGCGAAATCGCCTTCCGGGCGGAGTACGTGGGCGTGCTCGACCGCGAATCGTTCGCGGCCCGCGACATCCGCAAGGTAGACGGCTGGAACTACCTATCGAGCGTGAAGGCCTCACTCGTTCACGACACGACGGATAGCCGATTCGATCCAAGCAAAGGTCACACCTTCCTGGCTTCGTACGAGCAGGCCGGGGCCATGGGCGGCGACTTCTTCTTCGGGAAGGCATACGCCCGCTACGTTCAGCATTTCACGCTGGCCACCGACGAGCAGGATCGCAAGAGCGTGCTGAGCGTGCGGGCCGAGGCCGGGCAGATTCTCGGCGATGCTCCGGTGTTCGAACGCTTCTACGCCGGCGGCATCGGCTCGATCCGCGGCTTCGACTTCCGCGGCATCAGCCCGCGCGACGGCCTACGGAACAACCGCGTGGGTGGCGAGTTCATCGCACTGACCGGAGCCGAGTACTCCTTCCCGCTGTATGCTCGGGCGGTTCGCGGCGTGTTCTTCACGGACATGGGCACGGTCGAAAAGGAATTCGGTCTGAGCACCTGGCGGGCGTCGGTGGGTGCCGGCGTGCGGCTCACGCTCGACATTCTGGGCACGGTGCCCATGGAGTTCGATCTGGCCTTCCCGGTGTCGCGGCACGGCGAGGACGACGTCCGATACTTCAACTTCTTCGTGGGCCTGCCGTTCTTCTGATCGGCGCGCCCGCGTCCGCTGTGTGATTCACCCCTCGGTCCCGGGTACGCCGAGTGCCCGGGACCGATTTCTCGGGTATGACCCTCGCGTTGACAATGTAATACGACTGCGGATACAATGTATACATGCGGGCCGGCCTGCGCAGAATAATGCGCAAGTTCCTGAACCGGAAACAATTACGCGTTTTGGAGAGGTCCGGGCACGTCGTCGCGCCCGCAGCTGTCGAGGAGGTCGGTATGATGGGCCAGACTCAATCGCCCGCGCGTTCGCGATGGGTTTTGCCGGTGGTGCTCGTCGGGGTCGTCGGCCTGCTCGCGGCCATCGGGATGGTTGTGCCCAAGGGCCAGGGCGGGGCCGCGGACGACGGCAAGCTGCGCATCGTGTGCACGTTCCTGCCTGTCTATGTGTTCACGCAGAACGTTGTCGGCGACATCCCGGACGTGGACGTTCAACTCCTGGTTGATCGGGATGTCGGTTGCCCGCATTCGTATTCGCTGACCGGTCGGGACCTCAAGCTGATCAGTCGAGCCGATCTGGTGGTTGCCAACGGTTTGGGGGCCGAGCCCTTCCTGTCTGAACTGCTTCGAAGCCGGCGGGATCTGAAGATCGTCACCATCTCGAATGACTGCGATCTGATCGGCGGTGAAACCGCCAACGCGCATGCCGGTTGCTCGCACGACCATGCGGCTCACGAGCACAAGGGTTGCTCACACGATCACGAAGGCGAGCAGACCAAAGCGTGTCCTCATGATCACGGGAGCGATGGACATGCGGGTTGCACGCACGACCATCATGGCGGGCACGAGAACGAAAAAGACGCTCGCGCGTGCTGCACGCACGATCATGACCACGATCACGATTCCGACGTGAATCCGCACACTTGGGTTTCGCCGCGGCAGGCCGCACGGCAGGTTCGCACGCTGGCGGCCCGGCTGGCTGAAATCGACGCCGATCGTGCGGACGTCTACCGCGCCAACGCCGAGGCGTACGCTCAGCGGCTCGAGGCATTGGCTCAACGAATGGAGGAGGCGGCCAAGAGCTTCGCCAACCGGAACATCGTGACCGGTCACGCGGCGTTTGATTATCTGGCGCGGGATCTGGGCTTGAACATTGTGGCGACGCTGCGGGAAATCCCCGGCGAGACCGGATCGGCGGCCGAGATGGCCAAACTCATCGACACGGTCCGGGCCACCAAGCCGGCCGCGATCTTCTGGGAGCCGCCGTTCGGCGACAAGCTGGCTGAAACCATCGCCCGCGAGACGGGCACCGCCGTATATCCGCTCAACCCGTTCAACACCGACGCGGGCCTGCCCGAAGCGACCACGCCCGAGCAGAAGCGGCGGTTGTACGAGGACGTCATGAACCAGAACCTGGCGACGCTCCAACGGGCCCTGGGGGCGACGCCGTCGCCTCAAGGCTAGCGCTTTCGGGGGGCCGGCGTCTCGCCCGCCTTCTTCGCGGTGGGGCAAAGCAACGATCGCAACCGTCCAGCGTCCGGCAACCAGACGTTGTTCGCCCCGAACGGGGCGCAGGTTAATAGCCGGCGGCGTGAGCCGCCGGGGAAGTATTGCGATCAGATTCTATACCTTTCCTCCAGATGCCGGCGGAGCCGGCATCTGGAGGAAAGGAAAGATTGGGTGCTCGGCGATTGGTCCGTAGGCTCACGCCTACCGCTACTGACCTGCGCCCCGGCGGGGCGTGGAAAGGCCGACACGCCAAGCGCGCAGGCGTTTGATAGTGCCCTTAAATAGGCACTACGGGTTCGAGGCGGGCAAGATGCCCGCCGCCCGAAGAATGACGGAAACAGTGGACGCATGACCAGTACGGCCAGAATCCCGAAGGATGGTTACGCGCTGCGGCTTCGCAACGTGTCGGTCACACTGGGCGGCGTGCAGATTCTGTCCAACGTCACCGCGCAGCCAGCAGTGGGCGCGCTCAACGCCATCATCGGGCCGAACGGGGCGGGCAAAACGACGCTGTTGCGGGCGATTCTCGGCCTCGTGCCGTACACGGGCACGATCCAGATTGGTCAGACGGTCGAGGGCGAGCCGCTGCGGCTGGGCTACGTGCCGCAACGGCTGGACTTCGATCGCGGCATGCCCATCTCGGTGCTCGATTTCATGTGTGCAGGCCTGCAGCGGCGCCCGGTGTGGCTCGGCCACAGCCGCACCGCTCGCAGCGTCGCAGCCAAGTACCTTGCCCAGGTGGGCGGCAGCGGTTGGGAGCACAAGAGCCTGGGACGTTTGTCGGGGGGCGAGTTGCAGCGCGTGCTCCTGGCCATGGCGTTGAGCCACGAGCCGGACATCCTGTTGCTCGACGAGCCCGTGTCGGGCGTGGACGTGGCCGGCGAGGAACTGTTCTGTGATCTGCTCGGCTCGCTTCAGCAGCAGGGCCGTTACACCATGCTGCTGGTCAGTCACGACCTTAGCATCGTAACGCAGCACGCACAGTACGTCATCTGTCTGAACCAGACCGTGCAGTGCCAGGGCGACGCGGTCACCACGCTCACGGCGGAGAACCTGCGGGCCCTCTATCGCCAGGACGTGAGCCTGTACGAGCACACTGGCACGCACGAAGGCCACGCGCACAAGCACCATCACGGGACGGGCGGCCAGGGCCACACCGGCCACGGCTGCCCGGGGCCGCATTCGCATTGAGGGACAAGCCGCCATGATCGCCCAATTGCCCGGACTGGAATGGTGGTCGCAAATGGTTCAGCCGCTCCTGGAGCGTGGCGTGCGCTCGCTCATGCCCGAAGCGTGGCAACACTACGCGTTCATGCATCGGGCCATCATCGAATGCATTTTGATCGCACCCATGTGTGCGGCCATGGGCGTGAAGGTCGTGAACTTCCGCATGGCGTTCTTCTCGGACGCCATCTCGCACTCGGCATTCGCGGGCGTGGCGTTCGGTTTCCTCCTGCACGACGCCATTACGCGGTTCAGCTTCGACCCTCGGATCGCCATGGTGATCTTCGGCGTGATGGTGGGGCTGGGCATCGCCATGGTGCGTCGCCGGACGGATCTGTCCAACGACACGGTCATCGGCGTGTTCTTCAGCACGGTGGTGGCCATCGGCATTGCCATCATCACCGCATTCCCCAAGCACAGCGCGGAATTCCCCAAGTATCTCTACGGCTCCATCCTGACGCTGGACGACGCCGACCTCTACGTGTCCGCTCTACTGGCCGTGGGCATGCTCGTGTTCATGCTGTTGAGCTTCAATCCGCTCATGCTCATCGGCCTGAACAGCGAGCTGGCTCACAGCCGGCGGATCCGGGTGCGCCTGTACGATTACCTGTTCGCCATGCTGCTGGCGTTGGTGATCATGACGCTGATTCGCACGGCAGGCATTCTGTTGGTGACGGCCATGCTGGTCGTGCCCGCCGCCGCCGCCCGCAACCTGGCCCGCAGTGTGTCAGGCATGTTCTGGTGGGCCACGCTGATCGCCTTGATTTCGAGCGTGGCCGGCACGCTCGTTTCGTTCTCCGATGCGCTCAGCTACGTGGGCACGGGTGCGGTGATCGTGCTGGCGGCTGCGGTGATCTTCGCCGTCAGTCTGTTGGCCAAAGAAGGCTGACGGAAAAGAATGACACGGCGACGCGGCCGCGCGGCGAGAAGAAGCGAAAGACCCTGGGGCGAGCGTCAGACGCCGCCCGGGCGGAAAAGGCTGTGACACGCGTTGCACGTGGCGTCCATGCGATTGACCGCCTGCTGCACAGCCGGCGCATCACCGGTGCGGGCCCGGATCTGGACTTCGCGGGCGTCGTTGCCCAGTTGGCGGGCGAGCGCGATAAACTGCTGACGGTCAGTCGCGTCCAGTTGCACCTGACTCAGGAATTCCGGGATGCGATCGGCCGTCGCGGCGATGTCGCCGGCGGCTTCCGCCACACGCTGCATGCGCGTGCTGGTCGGCGATCCCGTATACAGTTCAGCCGCAATCTCCTCCTTCGACCGCTGGCCCAGGCCGCGCATGGCTGCCTGCAGCTCCGCACTGTGGACGGCATGGCGGGCCGACGCATCGGTGCTCGCTCGGGTGGGCCCGTCCGTCGAATCCGCACAGGACGATAGCCCGACACTCAAACCCGCTGCCATGAGGAGTGCGCCGGTTGAAGCGGCCGCCCATCTTCGCAGGTGCTGATACGCGTGCATACGTGACCTCCTGGCCGAAAACCGCCGTAAAGCGATTGCATGCCGACATTGTACCTGGCTCCTACTGACAATAATAGGCCATTACGGGATTCGCGGTGTGGTGCCCTTCACGCAAAATCTGCGAGAATCTGCGCAATCTGCGGATAACAATACTTTGTCGATAATGTCCGCAGATTGCGCAGATGGTCGCAGATTAAAGAAAGGAGGAATGCAAGAATAGCCCGTGAGAACGATGTCAACAAGGAGCTGAGCCCCAACTCCGGTATGACATCTCGCAGGACTCTCTTTCTGATTGCTCTCTCTGTGCCTCTGATTCTCTGTGGTGATAATTCGCAGGGGTACGGTTACTCCACGTTGGATTCCGCAGACTTAAGTACGACCGGGCCGAGCAGACCCGAGGGCAACAGAGGCATGTCGGCCTTGAACTTCTTCACGTTGGTGACGGTGATACGTTTCTCGGGCGGCAGGCTCGCGTCGCCGATGAGGCGGTTGGGCCATAGATTGGCGATGGTGATTTCAAGCTTGTTGCCGGTGGTCTGCACGGCCGAGGTGATCTCGATGTGCCAGGGTGCCGTCCAAACGACGCCCACGTCTTTGTCGTTGAGCCGCACGCCCGCGACATTCTCGAAACGGCCGAGATCCAGGAAGACGCGCTTGCCGGGCTTTTGCAGATCCTGCGGCAAGTCGAACGTTTTCTCGTAGACCGCCTTGCCGGAATAGTACTTGATGCCGGGCTCGGGCCGCTGCGTCCAATCCACGAGCTTGTCGAACACGACGGATTCGGGACCGCCCAGTTCAGGATCGAAGCGGACGGTCCACGGCCCGGACAGTTCGCCCGCCGGCCTGTAGGTCGGGAAGTTGCGGCCGTCAGCGGCACGCTCTTCGGGCGGTGCGGCCGGACGGCGGAACACGACGAAGTAGGACTGGCGGGGCGCGAACTCCAGCAACAGTTGGGTGCGTCCGTTCTTGTTTTCGAAATTGACTGCGTCCCATCGCTCGCCGGTCACAGGGTCCCAGATCTCCGGCTGCTTACCGGACACGCGGAAGAAGCATTCTGCCTTGTCAGGCCGATCGAGCTGGTTGGACACGAAATAGATGTCGGTCTCGCCGGCCCGGCGATGGATGAAATCGAGGCGGGTGTCTTCTGCCTGACGACGGTACTCGAAGTCCGGCGGCACCTGATCGGCGGCGAGCAGCTTCCACAACTGTTTGCCCCAAATCACACGGCCTTTGCCGACTTCGCGCTTGCGACCTTTGGGATCGTCGTCGTTGCCCCACAGTTCGTCGGCCATTCGGCGGACTTGTGCATCACACTCGGGATAGCCGGCCAGACTGGGGGACTGTTTGGGCTTGGGTCCGACGACGGTGGCGCCGGCCTCGACGAGTTCCTTGATCCGGGCGAGGACGCGAGGCGTCATGCGCCGGCGTTCGGGCAGAACGAGCATGCGATAGCTCATGCCGTCGGGCAGCACGAGCCGGCCGTCCTGGACGGTCAGCCGATTCAACAGCACGTCAGCGTTGCAAGTGTCGCAGTCGTAGCCCTTGGGCAGTTCGGGCCGCATGTGCGTCTTGGCCGGCACGTAGTTGGGCGCGTCTTCGCCGTAAAAGTACAGCAGATCGGCGACGAATCGGCCCTGTTGGAGCATGTATTGGCAGCGAGCCAGATACGTAAGCCAGGCGTGACTGAGGTCCCACCAAGTCACGTTGCGATCGAAGTGCGTGCCGGCAGCTTCCCATTGATAGCCGGGCCGTGCCTTCAAATCCGCCTGATGCACGTAGAAGCAAAGCACATTGCGGGTGAGGCCCGCACAGAAAGCCTCGTCCCCAAGATCCTTGAGATCGAACAGATCCTCTTCCCAGTTGGGGCCCATGGAGGTCCAGGCCTCGGCCTGGCAGATGGGCTTACCGTAGATGTGGGCGGCGGAAGCGGCCTGTCGGACGGTATCGCAGATGTGGTAGTCGCCGCGCCAGAAGATTTTGCCGTCGGGCGCTTCGGGGACGCGTTTCCAATACTCGCCCATGGGAATATCGTTCAGGCTCTGGTTCAACAGGCCGTCGATGCACGGCCAGAACGGTCCGCCCGATTCCGGGTGCGTGCCCAGACCCTTGGCGTGGGCGAGCTCGCGCATCCGCGCGTAATGGCCCGACGCGAACAGGTCCGCGATGGTGCGGCGATAGTCCCACAGGAACCGGTTGGAGACGTCGCGGCTGTCGATGATCTTGCCCGTGAGCACGGGCAGGTAGGGTGTCGGGTCGTAGCCGCGGCGCGACTTGAACTCCTCTATGAAGCGCGGCGTCCAGTTCTGCTGGAGGCGGTTGGGACCGGCCACTTCGTAGCTGTCGTCGTGCACGTAGCGAAGCGTCTTGCCCGCGAGCGGTCCGGCATCGGCGATCATCTTCTCACCGGTGTGGCCCCAGTGCATGTCGAAGGCATCGGTGCTGAAGAAGTCGATTTCCAGTCCCTGGGCGCCGGGGCTGGTGCAGCTGGTCTTGGCCCCGAGCAGAGCGTAGCCGATGCGCAGCAACGTCCACTTGCCGGCGGGGGCGTCCCAGGTGAGTCGGCCTGAGGCGTCCATTCGGTCGGTGAGATTCAGGACTTCGTTGGCCGTGCAGTCGCGATCGTCGGGTGCGCCAGCGGCCTCCCGCTCGAGCATCTCGGCCGGCACGTTGAGGAACGCGCGAGCGGCCTTGACGTCGAAGTGGTCGAGGCCGGGCGCGTCGGCGGGGCGGCGGCCTTCGGGCAGTGCGAAAACGGCGATGTCGCGGTAGTAGTCGCCTTCCCATGTTTGGGGCTTGGGCAAGACTTGAGAAACACTGGCAGGACCTTGCACGGAGACGCTCGACCACACAACGGTCTTGGCAGCGTGTTCAGGCGTGACCCACGTACCACCGGCGTTCCAGCCGCTGCAGATGTTGGCACCCACGACGATGCCAAGCCGATCGGCCTCGGCGATGGCATGCTTGAACAGCTCGCGCCATGCGTCGCTCATGAACACCGGCCCGACGGGTGAGCCCTTGCCTTCACCGGCGTCGAAGAGCAATACGCCCGCGATGCCTTGTCGCTTCATCTCCTCGAGGTCGCGGGTGATGCCCTCCTTGGTCGCGTAGCTGTCCAACCACCACCAGTAGGCCCAGGGCTTGGCCGAGTCGGGCGGATGGAGAAAGCCGTCGGCCAAGTCGTCCGCGTTCGCGGCGACACCGGCCGTCAGCACGCCGATGAGAAACGTCCATGCCACACAACTTCGCCCGATCATCGAACCAACCTCCCCCGTGTCCGGGGATATCCTACACTGTGGTGGAATTTCCGAGTCTCTAGTCAGCTCTTCAGGCCCGACAAGTCCGCTTCGAGCCGCTCGCTGGATTTTAGCAATGCGTCCCAGGTCAGCAGTTCCTTGCGGTAGGCAACCTCGCGGCCCATGACCGCGGTGAGATTGCTGCGGACCGACGGAGCCACCGTGGGGTTGGAATAATCGCCGCCGGTGATCGCCTGGTAGAACTCGTTGATGTTGACCACCGTGCCGCTGGTGTAGAGATCCGTGAACTCCTGTCGCGGATAGGCTTTGTCGGGCGATTGAATGCTCACAAACCGGAAGTAATCACTGTCGAACGTGCCGTTGGCGCCATAAATCCGACATTGAATCTCGTTCGGAGCCCCGTGCACCATCTGCACGCAATGGAAAGACAGATTGACGCTATCGGGGAACTCGTAGACCAGCGTGAACGAATCCCAGATGTTGCCATAGGCGCGCAAACCTTTGGAGACGCCGCGGCCCATGGCGGCCACCGGCGCGGCGTTGATCATCCAGGTGGCCACGTCCAGCGCGTGGATGCTTTGCTCGACGATGAAATCGCCGGACAGGGCTTTGTCGCAATACCAGCATCGCAGCCGGTCGTCGGGCGTGGCCGGCGTCTTTAACCCCATGACACCACAGGGGTACTTGGCGTCACCGCTCACCAGTTTGCCGATGTCACCACGGTGGATGCGGCGGGCCGCCTCGCGGTAATGCTCGTTGGCCCGGGTCTGAAAATCGACCAAAAAGACGAGCTTCTTTTCCGTCGCTTTCTTGCCCGATGCCTCGAAGCTTCGGCAGCCGGGGACATCGACGGCGATGGGCTTGGCGCAGTACACATGCTTGCCGGCATCGACCGCGGCGGCGGCCTGCTCGGGATGGAAGTACGGCGGCGTCTCGATCACCACCGCGTCGAACTTCGTGTCGTACATCCGCTTGTAGGCCGAGAGCGTACTGAAGCGCTTGTTCGCCGGGATCTGGCACATTTCACCGACCCGGTCGGCATGCTCGGGATAGTAATCGGCGCAGGTGACGAATTTGTACTTGCCGTGCTTTTGGAACAGGGGCACGATCCACGTGCCGCGTCCGCCACAGCCCAGCATGCCCAACTCGATGGTGGAGTTGGCCGTGCTGCCTCGGACAGCCGACGGGCGGACGATGGTGAACGCTGCCGCCGTGCCGGCCAGGAACTCACGCCGCCCCACGGTCGTCGTAAGCTTGTTGCTGCTCATGACCGTCTCCTTGCACGTTCGATTGGGACTCTGCTGGTCGCCATAATAACCGCGCGGCGACAGGCGAACCACTGGATGGTCAGTGGTCAGTTGTCCGTTGTTTCAAAGTGCGGCGGCGAGCTCCGGATGCGCTTTTCTGTCCGAGGGGAGAGTGACACGGTGGTGGACAGAGGGCGATTTCGAGCGGACAATCAGGGCGGTCAACGAAAGGAGATCACGTCCATGCTTCGATTCGCTTCCATCTTCATCGCGTCCGTTGCAGCGACCGTCGCGGCCAAACCGCCGGCTCTGGAGAGGCTCGAACCCGACAAGGCAGCCGACGGCGACAAGTCCACGCTCGCCTGGTATGACGCCCGGCTGTTGCCCGTCGAAGGCAAGGGGTGGACGGACACGGCCGAGTTCTGGCATCGCCTGCCCGCCCGGGCCAAGGGCGTCGTTCGCGATCCGGTCTGGACGCTGAGCACGAACACGGCCGGCATCTGCGTGCGGTTTGTGACCGACGCCCCGAAGATCGCCGCCCGCTGGACGGTGACGTCGTCGAACCTGGCGATGCCGCACATGCCGGCAACCGGCGTGAGCGGCCTGGACCTGTACGTACGGCACGAGGGGCAGTGGCGCTGGACGGGAGCGGGGCGGCCGGGCAGCACTTCGTCCAGTGAGGCCGTACTCGTGGACAACGTTCCGGCGGGCACGCATGAGTACATGCTGTACCTGCCGCTGTACAACGGGGTGAAGTCGCTGGAGATCGGTATCCCGCCGACCGCACAGCTATTCAAGCCGGCCCCGCGCGCGGCCAAGCCAGTCGTGGTGTATGGGACGTCTATTTGTCAGGGCGGCTGTGCGTCAAGGCCGGGCATGGCTCACGTGGCGATTCTGGGTCGCCGGCTGGACGTACCGACCATCAACCTGGGCTTCTCGGGCAACGGCAAGATGGAACCCGAGATGGCTGATCTGCTGGCCGAGCTGGATCCGGCAGTGTACGTGCTGGATTGCCTGCCCAACATGACCGCCGAGATGGTGCGCGAGCGCATCGAGCCGTTCGTGCGCACGCTGCGCAAAGCGCATCCTCACACGCCCATCGTCCTGGTCGAGCAGGCTCCGCATCAGGCGGCCCGGTTCCTGCCGAGTGCACGCGAGCGAGTGGACCGTAAGAACGCGGAACTTCGTGCCACCTTCGAGCGGTTGAGTGATGCGAACGTGCCACAGCTCACGCTCGTGCCGGGCGATCGGCTGCTGGGCGTGGACGACGACGCGACGGTGGACGGCACACACGCCACGGATCTGGGCTTCGTCCGCATGGCCGACGAACTCGAGCCCGTCCTGCGCAAACTGCTCAAGTAAGGCCGCGGATGCGTGTAGCTATCCGCTGTCAGCGCTCAGCTTTCAGCCGGACCGTCTGGCTCACAGCTCACGGCCCCTCAAGCCTCAGGACTCAGGACTCAAGCCTTCTTTTTTCGGGGCCGCCAGCTCGAGCATGTACTCGGCGACGGCTCGCAGTTGCTCGGTGGGCCGATCGAAGGCCGGCATGGCCGGGAAGCCGGTGCGTTTGCGGGTCGGAGCCTTGGTCCAGCGCACGATGCCGTCGGGATCGTCCTTGTAGAGCTCGGCGATCTCGCGGATGGACGGCCCGGTGAGCACGCGGTCCAGCATGTGGCAACTGCTGCACACGTCGCGGAAGACGCGTTGACCCAGCGGAAGATCTTCCACGGCCACACCGTGGTCGGCCCGCCATTTGGCAGCAGCGGCGGCGTAAGCGAGGTCCTGCGTCCGCTGTTCCATGGCCAGACGATGGTCGCGAAGGGCACCCTCGCGGTAGACGTGCCGGCCGAAGCCCATGGCCGAACCGGTCAGGATGAGCAGCGCGACGATGGGCACGAAGAACCGCCCGGCGGTCTGACGCGGGGTGAGAATCTCCCACCACATAAGGGCGAGCATGGCGACGGCGAAGGCCGCGCCGGTGCCGATCACCGCGTACAAAAACACCGAGAGCCCCTGGGCGGGCAGCGTGAACAGTACGAGCGGGCCGGCGGCCAACTGCAGAAGCGTGGCCCCGAAGGCGATGCCGTAGAACAGCCGTCGCAGGTTCGGCCGGTCGAGGCCCTGAAACTTCGTTTCGACCGGATAGCCCGCGCGTGTGAAGTAGGCAAGCATGAACAAGGCGCTGACCGCCACACAGGCCAGCACAAAGTGCAAGAACCGCGGCCACACGTTGGGCAGCCACAGGGCCGAGAGGAATCCCCGCACCTGCGTCCAGCGGTCGGGGAAGAGCATGAGGTTGATGTTGCTCAGGAAGATCAACGGCACGAACAGGAGGATGGCCACGCCGAACCCGCCCATCGCCAGATGCAGCTTCTTGCGGTTCGCCAGGCGCTCCCAGGAGTACTTGTAGGCGTAGAGGATGAGAAATGCGACCGCCACCAGGGGAACGATGCTGATCCAGACGTAGCCCGTCAGTGCGTTGGCCGAGTAGAAGTAGACGGTGTAGAGCACGTTGATGGCCAGCAGCGGCCCTACACCGAGCACCACGGCCAGGCTCTTGTTGACCGTGATGGTGTGGGTGATCTCGCGGGCCAGCGTGTCGAAGTCACGCCGCTTTAGGCCGATGCACTCGAACACCACGGCAAACATGGCTCCGCCCAGCATGAGATTGATAAACACGATGTGGGCGAGGAACAGCAGCACGATGACCGCCTGGAGGATGACGCGATCGACCGGCAAGGGCAGCGGAATGTCGTGAGGTACAGGGATGTTTGCGAGAATCACAGCCGATCACTCCGTGGTCAACTCGGTCAGCATATAACAATCCGCATCGGCAACTCGCTGCAGCGAACGATCATTGGTAACGAAACAGTCGGCGCGTTCCCGAGCCAATCATCACGTGTTGTTTGAATGCACGGACCATGGTCTCACCTCAATTTCATTCTATCAGAAACAGCCGTCGGGTGAGTCAAGACCGCTGCCATGGTTTTGGGCCCGGTTCGCCAGCCTCTCGCGAGACACCGACGCGGCGACGCGGAGACACGGCGACGCGGAGATGGGTCATCCTTCTCCCAGCGCTGTCGGTCGCAGCGTGACGGCCGGCTGGGTCGTGACCGGCGTTTTCACGCCCTCGTTTTGAGCACCGCCCACCGGGACCGGGTTAGCCTGGAGCGAAACCAGGTACGCCGCCAGCGCGGACAGTTCGGCGTCCGTGCCGGGGGCGGGCGGCATGAACGGCCTCACGTTGTGCAGCGTGCGGATGTTCGTGAGCACGATCTCACGGCTCCAGGGTTCGCGGCCATACATCGTCGTCAGCTTGTTCACCACGCCGTTCACACCGGTGGTGGTATGGCATCGGCTGCAAGCGATGATGAACATGTCGCGACCGGCCTCCAGCTCGTTTTCCGGCGTGACGGTGCGATGCGACGCATATGTGGCATGAGCTAACACGCCTTCCTCGCGGAGCAGCGGGTACTTGTCGATCTCGATGCCGTTGGCGTACATGTAGTTCTCAATTACCGCCGGCTTGCGGACGAACTCGCGGACGCGTTCGAAGTAGCCTAGCAGGACAAACATGAGCAGGAAGGGGACGGCGGTCGCCGGACGCGGCAGCCAGCCCGGTTTGATGACCGCCCACAACGAAATGATGAGGATCGCGGCGGCGGCGACGGTCAGGATCTGAGCCACGGCGGTGTGCCAAGTCTGGAAAGCCTGCGTGGCCAGAGCCACCGGCATGTTGGACCGCATGGCGTCGGGGATGGCCAGCCAATAAAAGCCCGCCCCGACGATGCAGGGAGCCGACCAGGCCAGCGTCCAGACGCCCACGAATCGCAACGCCCGGCGGCGAAAGGCGTCGCGAGCGGTGAAGAACGGAATCAGCAGCAACGCCAGCAGCCCGGCCATCACCATGGCCAGCGGCGTGCGGAAGCACAGTTGGGGCAGGTAAATCGGGTTGAGCACGCCGGTCCAGAACGAACGTCGCTCGGCCCAGGAGCCCGGATCCATCATGAACCCGAGAATGGCCACGATGATAGCCATGGTCAGCCAGGATGCGAGAGCCAGTGCGCATCCAAAAACGATGTGCTGCCCCTTGCGGCGCTCACCCCAGCTCTTCCACGTCAGGAAGTAGGCCAGAATGAGGCAGACCTCGGTGATGAAGACGATCCACTCGGTGAACCAGGCCCAGAAGAAGACGCGAATCAGACTGCCGATGGCGTGCGGGTTGACCAGCGAGGCCGACAACCAGATGCCCACGCCGGTGAGCGCCCCGACAGTGGTGGTCACGATGAAGCAGACGCCGAGCAGCCGGTAGGCCAGGCGGTCCCACCTCGGGTCTGCGGTCCGATAGCCCCACCACTGAACGAGGGCGATCAGGGGCATGGCACCGACGGCCATGGAGTGATTGACCAGGACGTGCAGGACGGCAATGACGGCGATGAGCATTCGGTTGCCGGCCCAGTCCAGGTGAAACAGTGGAAAGTCCATATGGTGCGGCCCGTCGAAGATGAAACGTGTGTCAAATCCTGGCGCGTGTACTATAGTGGATCGCCCGGCGGCGGCAAAGCCGGGTGAGGCGAACGTGCAGTAGGCTCGCTTCACCTTTCGGCCGGGCGGAAACTTGTCTGAGGCAGTTGTGGCGACTTATAGTTGCGGCCGCGCCTTGTGGCGGCGATGATGGAAACCGTCGCGAATTTCGCCGCCCAGTGGCCGGATCGAATGGCCTCAACGAGGCTGGCTACTACAATTGGCCACTTCCGTAGTTGGGCATCTGAGAGTTGCGCGATATGCCGAACACCGGGCCGAATCAACGATTCCTTTTCCCGCCTTGGGCCAACTACCTGCTTGTCGCGCTGGTCGTGATGATCGCGGGCGGCGCGATCTACGTCCCGTTTGTGGTGGGCCTGGGGGCTGCGCCCGCAACCACGGATGTGGGTTACCAGCCCGCGCAGCCGGTTCCGTACAGTCACCTCGTGCATGTCGGTCAACTGGGTTTGGATTGTCGCTATTGCCACAACACGGTAGACAAAGCGGGGTTTGCGGCCATTCCACCCACGCAGACCTGCATGAACTGTCATGCGAGCATCAAGGCGGACAGCCCGCGGTTGCTCAAGGTGAATGAAAGCTACGCGACGGGCAAGCCCATCGAGTGGGTCAAGGTCCACGATCTGCCGGATTACGCGTACTTCAATCATGCGGCGCACGTGAACGCGGGTATCGGATGCGTTTCGTGTCATGGCCGCGTGGATCGCATGGAAGTCGTTCATCAGGTCGCGCCGTTGAGCATGGGCTGGTGTCTCGACTGCCACCGCGAGCCGGAGAAGCATTTGCGGCCCAAGGAGTTCGTGACCCAGATGGATTGGGTTCCGCAGGAGGACCAGATTCAGCTGGGGCTGCGGCTCAAGAAGGAATACAACATCCGGGACGCGGCCTACATGACCAACTGTTCGCTCTGTCATCGCTAGGTCATCGCAAGACGGAGCGACCACTGGAAAGCCGGAGCATGAGTCGGGCGGGAACCACAGGAAAGGCATATTGGCGGAGTCTGGACGAGCTGGCCCAGACGCCGGAGTTCCGCGCGTTCGTGGAGAACGAGTTTCCGAACCACGCGGCCGAGCTGCTGTCGCCCTCACGGCGGCAGTTCCTGAAGATCATGGGGGCCTCCTTCGCCTTCGCCGGTTTGACGGGGTGCCGGCGATGGCCGGAGGAGAAGGTCGCGCCATTCGCCTATCGACCGCCCGGTCGGGTACCCGGCGTGCCTAATCAGTTTGCGACCACGTGGGAACTGGGCGGCTCGGCCACCGGCGTGCTCGTCACCAGCTTCGACGGGCGTCCCGTGAAGATCGAGGGTAATCCGCTCCATCCTGCCAGCCTGGGCGCGGCCAGCGCTCAAGCCCAGGCCAGCGTGCTCGAACTGTACGACCCTGACCGGGCGCGGTTCCTTCTCCGCCGACACGAGCCGGCTCACCGCTCGGCGTACACCGTCAGCACCTGGGATGAATTTCTCGAGACCGCCAAACCGCTCTTTGCGGAGTTGAGAAAAAACGGCGGGGCGGGTCTGGCCGTCCTGAGCGATGCGGCTTCCGGGCCGAGCATGGTCGAGATGAAGCGGCGCTGGCGGGAAGCGTTTCCGCAATCCGGCTGGTACGAATACGAACCCATCAGTTGGGACAACCAGCGCGAAGGGGCCCGGCTGGCATTCGGCCGGCCGCTGCGGATGCTCCTCGATCTGAGCAAGGCGGACGTCATCGTCTCGCTCGGGGCCGATTTGCTGGGCACGCATCCGGACGCGCTGAAGTACGCGCGTCAGTGGTCCGAGCGGCGGAAGCTGAACAAGCCGGACGCCACCATGAACCGCCTGTACGTGGCCGAGAGCACGTACAGCATCACCGGTTCGGTGGCTGACCATCGCGAGCCTATGCCCAGCGGCAAGCTCGCCGGCCTTCTGCGGGAGATCGAGCGCGGCCTGGCGGGCGAACCGAACATCGATCCGTTCCCGCGAGCGATCGCCGCCGATCTGAGGGCAGCTTCCGGTCGGAGCATCATTGTTGCCGGCTACGATCAGCCGCCGGAAGTACACGCCGCCGTCGCCGCGCTCAACACCCGGTTGGGCAACCTCGGCCAGACGGTGATCTTCGTGGAGGATCCCGAGCCGCAGCGACCGTCGCATGTCGACGCCGTCCGAGATTTGGTGACGCGAATGCGGGCCGGCGAGGTCAAGACGCTGCTGATTCTGGGCGGCAACCCGGTGTACGACGCACCGACCGACCTGGGCTTCGCCGAAGCGCTGGCTGCCGTGCCGACGAGCCTGCACCTGTCGCTGTACGTCAACGAGACCTCCGCCCGGTGCCATTGGTCGCTGCCCCGGGCCCACTATTTGGAGGCCTGGAGTGACGCAAGGGCGTGGGACGGCACGGTCAGCGTCGTCCAGCCGCTCATCGAGCCGTTGTACAACGGCAAGACCAGCGCCGAGTTGCTGGCCACGCTCGCAGGCGAGACGCCGACAGCCGGCTACGACATCGTGCGCCGTGCCCTGGCGGCCTTCTTGCCGAAGGAGAGCTTCGAGTCGGCGTGGCGAAAGGCGTTGCATGACGGCTTGGTGGAAGGCACCGGTTACGCGGCGGTGAGCGTCGAGCCGCGATCGCTGACGGAGATTGTGAGCCGGCACGTCACGACGCAGCCGGCGGGGGCGTTCGAAGTCACGTTCCTGGCTGACCGCAAAGTCTTCGACGGCCGATTCGCCAACAACGGCTGGCTGCAAGAACTGCCCGATTCGCTCACGCAGCTCACGTGGGACAACGCGGCCTTGATCTCGGTGTCGGATGCGAACGCCCTGGGCGTCAAGACCGGCGATGTGATCCGGCTGAAGGCCAACGGCCGCGAACTGGAGATCGCCGCGTACGTCCTGCCGGGGCAGGCTGCCGGCTCGATCGCGCTGCCCTTGGGTTACGGCCGCGCCGCCGCCGGTCGCGTGGGCGAAGGCGTCGGCTTCAACACATACGCCCTCCGCACGACCGAGGCTATGCACGCCGCCGCGGCGAGCGTCGAGAAGACAAACAAGACGTACAAACTCGCCACCGCCCAGAATCACCACGCCATCGACCGCCTGGGCTTTGAGGAGCGCCGGCAGCGAGCCGAGCACCTGATTCGCGAGATCCCGCTGCCCGTCTACCAGCAGAATCCGTATGCGGCGCAAGAAGGGGGGCACGCACCGATTCCCCTGCAGTTGTGGGAACAACCCGTCGAGTACGACAACAACCGCTGGGGCATGGCGGTGGACTTGTCGAGCTGCATCGGCTGCAACGCATGCGTGGTAGCCTGTCAGGCGGAGAACAACATCCCCATCGTGGGCAAGGAGGAAGTGCTCGTCGGCCGAGAGATGCACTGGATTCGCATCGACCGCTACTTCAGCGGCGAGCCCGACGAGCCGAGCCCGCAGGTGGCCTACCAGCCCATGACCTGCCACCATTGCGAGAACGCGCCGTGTGAGAGCGTCTGCCCGGTGTCGGCCACGGTGCACGACACCGAAGGCCTCAACACCATGGTGTACAACCGCTGCATCGGCACGCGGTATTGCTCGAACAACTGCCCGTACAAGGTGCGGCGGTTCAACTACTTCGATTATCACAGCAAGGGCCCCAAGGGCGGTCGCGTGCCCTGGCTTGGCATGCCGGACACGCAGCAGGTCGAAGAGATAGACCGAATTCGCCGGCTGGGCTTCAACCCCGACGTGACCGTCCGCATGCGGGGCGTCATGGAGAAGTGCACGTTCTGCGTGCAGCGGATTCAGGCGGCCAAGATCGAAGCCCGGCTCGAAAATCGGCCCGTTCGCGACGGCGAGATCACACCGGCGTGTGCTCAGACGTGCCCGACGCAGACCATCGTCTTCGGCGATCTGAGCGACCCGAACAGCCGCGTGCGGCAGATTCAGGAGAGCAATCGCGCGTACTTCATCCTCGAGGAGCTCAACGTACGGCCGCGACTGAAGTACCTGGCCCGGTTGACAAACCCCAACGTTGAATTGACGACTTTGGAGGCTGGACCCGCGGCTGAATCACACGATGAGGCGTAAGGAACGAATGCGGAACGAGATGTGTCGGTATTTCTGGCTCATAGCCCATAGCTCATAGCTCACAGCTTTTTATGACTGCCCTCGCACCGGACATAACTGGCAAGCCCGTGATCGATCGGACGATCGAAGATGACCCGCACGTTCGTCCGCCGCTGGTGATCGGCGACAACGACTTCGAGTCGGTGACGGACAAGGTCTGCCGCATCGCCGAGGCCCCGCGGCCTCCGCGAGCGTGGTACGTGGCGTTCTCCGCCTCCGTGCCGCTGGCGCTGATGTTCTTCGGGCTCGTCGGCTACCTTGTGACCACCGGCGTAGGCGTGTGGGGCAACAATCAGCCCGTGGCGTGGGCGTTTGATATCACCAACTTCGTATTCTGGATCGGCATCGGTCACGCGGGCACGCTGATTTCGGCCATTCTCTTCCTGTTCCGGCAGAACTGGCGAACCAGCATCAACCGGTTCGCCGAGGCCATGACCATCTTTGCGGTCATTTGCGCGGGCATTTTCCCGGCCATTCACGTCGGCCGGCCGTGGCTGGCGTACTGGATGCTCCCGTATCCCAACCAGATGAGCATGTGGCCGAACTTCCGCTCGCCGCTGCTCTGGGACGTCTTCGCCGTCAGCACGTACGCGACCGTGTCGTTCCTTTTCTGGTACGTGGGCATGATCCCGGACTTCGCGTCGTTCCGCGACCGGGCCCGCGGCAAGGTGCGGCAGATCGTGTACGGCATTCTGGCCCTGGGCTGGACGGGATCGAACCGGCATTGGCACCGTTTCGAGCGGGCCTATCTCCTGCTGGCCGGCCTGGCCACGCCGCTGGTGCTGAGCGTGCACTCGGTGGTGAGTTTCGACTTTGCCGTCTCGCAGTTGCCCGGCTGGCACACCACGGTGTTCCCGCCCTACTTCGTGGCGGGAGCGGTGTTCGGCGGCTTCGCCATGGTGATCACGCTGGCCATTCCCGCCCGCCAGCTGTTCGGGCTCAAAGAGCTCATCACCATGCGGCACATGGATAACATGTGCAAAATCCTGCTGACGACCGGACTGATCGTGGGCTATGCCTACGGCATCGAGCTGTTCATGGCCTGGTACAGCGGCAGCCTCTACGAGCGATTCGCGTTCCTCAACCGCATGGCCGGCCCATACGCCTGGGCGTATTGGACGATGATCTTCTGCAACGTGGCCGCCCCGCAACTGTTCTGGGTCAAGCGACTGCGGACCAACCTGTGGGTCATGTTCTTCGTGGCCATGTGCGTGAACGTGGGCATGTGGTTCGAGCGGTTCGTGATCATCGTCACTTCGCTGCATCGCGACTTCTTGCCCAGCAGTTGGAACATGTTCGTGCCCACCTGGGTGGACATCGGCATGCTCGTGGGCAGCCTGGGACTGTTCATGACGCTGTTCCTGTTGTTCTGCCGCTATCTGCCCATGGTGGCCATGGCGGAGGTGAAGAACGTCATGCCGCAGGCCCATCCGAAGCATCCGGTGGAGGGGCATGCCGTGCCGGAGGAGTCCGTCATATGACGCTGCCCGAAGACCCTGCCCGGCCCGTTCAGGACGCTGGAGCCCGCCCGTCGGGCGAGGGCTTGTATGCCCTGCTGGCCGAGTTCGACAACGTGGACGATCTGCTGGCCGCCGCGGCGGCGGTCCGGCGGAAGGGTTACACGCGCTGGGACGTGCACACGCCGTTCCCCGTACACGGCATGGATGACGTGATGCGCATCCCTCGCACCAAGCTGCCGTGGATCGTGTTTTTCATGGGATTGACCGGCACGCTGGGAGGGTTGTTTCTGGTCTGGTGGACCAACGCCACGAGCTTTCCCGTGCCCTACGCCCTTCGCGGCTACGAGTTCATCATCTCGGGCAAGCCCCTCTTCAGTTTGCCCGCCAACATCCCGGTGATCTTCGAGACCACGGTTTTGCTGGCGGCCTTCGGTGCGGTGTTCGGAATGTTGGCGTTGAACCGCCTGCCCATGCTGTACAACCCGCTGTTCAAGAGTGAGCGGTTTCGCCGCGTGACATCCGACCGGTTCTTCATCTCGGTCCAAGCCCGGGATCCGAAGTTCGATCGGGTGCGGACGGCCGGCTTGTTGTTGGAGCTGAAGGCTCGCGCGGTGGAAGAGGTGGAGGCTTAGGATGGATCGCCCGCAGGTACCTCGCTGGATCATCTATGTCGTGCTGATCGCGGTGGTGCTCTCGTGGCTTCCGCTGGCGCTGATCGTCCGGGCTCGCGCCGTCCGCAGCGACGAGACGCGGGTCCAGATTTTCCAGGACATGGACAACCAGCCGCGGTACAACCCGCAAGCGCCCAGCGCCGTGTTTGCAGACGGCCGGGCCATGCGGCCGGAGATCCCCGGCACCGTCGCTCGCGGGCAGTTGCAGGACGACGAGCGGATCTATCGCGGTCAGGTCAACGGCGAATGGGTGACGGAGATCCCTTTGCCGGTCACCGAGGCGTTCGTGCGGCGAGGGCAGGAACGGTACGCAATCTTCTGCTCGCCTTGCCACGGGCTGAACGGGGAGGGTACGGGGCCGATCCACCAGCGGGCCACCAACCGGGGCGAGCCGCGGTGGATTCCGCCGACGTCGCTGTTGTCGTCGCAGGTACGCGAACGGCCGGCGGGACACATTTTCAACACGATCACGAACGGAATCCGCAACATGGCCGGGTACGGATCGCAGATCGTTCCCGAGGATCGCTGGGCCATCGTGGCCTACGTTCAGGCGTTGCAGCTCAGCCGCGACGCGAGCGTGCAGGATGTGCCTGCCAACGAACGGGACCGGCTGAGGTGAGGCGAGGGCGCCGGTTACCGCCGGTGCCGTAGTGAGGTGGACGGAGACTTACTCGTGAGTGCACACGGTGCCGTACATCTGGATCCACACGAACGACGCCACTTGGATGCGTCCCGCGTGGGCGTGGGGCTTCTGATCGCCGGCCTGGTGGTGCTGGTCGCATCCTTCCTGATCTCGCTGATCTCGCCTGAAGGCTCGCGGCGGTTCTGGATGGCATACCTGCAGAACTACGCGTTCTTTCTCAGTCTCTCGTTGGGCGGATTGTTCTTCGTGGTGCTCCAGCACCTGACCCGTGCGGGCTGGAGCGTGGTGGTGCGCCGGCCGGCAGAAGTCATGGCCATGAACCTGTCGCTCCTGGCCGTGCTTTTTGTGCCCGTGGCGGTGGTGGTGGCCAGCGGAAAGGGCATCATTTACCCGTGGGCGCAACCCGCGGCCGTGTTCGAGAAGGCCGCGCACGCCGGCGATTCCCATGGCTCGGACTCGGCGCACGATGCCGCTGCGGCAACGACTGCGGGCGAACACGGTCATGTCAAGAGCGGTCGCCTGGAAGGCCACAGTGCCCATTTGGTCCTCGAGAAGCGGGCGTACTTGAACACGCCGTTCTTCATCATTCGCTGCGTTTTCTACTTTGCTGTGTGGGTTGGACTGGCGCGGTGGTTCTGGCAACGTTCGGTTCGCCAGGATCACTCGGCCGATGCGGCGCTGACCACATCCATGCAGACGGTCGCTGCTCCGGCGATGCTGGCCTTCGCGCTGACCGCGACGTTCGCCTCGTTCGATTTGCTCATGTCGCTGGATCCCGTTTGGTTCAGCACGATTTACGGCGTGTATTTCTTCGCCGGCTCGGCGGTGGGCTTCTTTGCGGCATTGATCCTCGTCATTCTCCTGTTGCAGAAGCGCGGATTGCTGACCAGTAGCATCAACGCCGAGCATTATCACGACCTGGGCAAGTTCCTGTTCGGATTCGTCTTCTTCTGGGGATACATCGCATTCAGTCAGTACATGCTGATCTGGTACGGCAACATTCCGGAAGAGACGGGCTGGTTCTTCCGCCGCGGCTGCGCCACGCAGGCACCGAATGTCTGGTCGTACGTGATCCTGTTCCTGCTGTTCGGCCACTTCGTCGTGCCTTTCGTGTTCCTGCTGAACCGCGACGTGAAGCGCCGAGCCGGATTCCTGGCATTCTGGGCGGTGTGGTTGCTGGTGCTGCACTGGATTGACTTGTACTGGCTGGTCATGCCCGAAGTGACCACCGGCTATCTGCCGCTGGGCGTGGCTGAGATCGGTTGTCTGCTGGGCTTGGGGGCGATTTTCGTGGCCGGTCTGGCCTGGTGGTCCCGGGGCCGCAGCCTGCTGCCGCTGGGCGATCCGCGCCTGGGCGAGTCGCTGGCGTTCCGGAACCTGTAACACGAGGGATTAGCCCGTGGAATCGAAGAAAACCCACGGTGATTTGAATCTGACACTGCTGGCCGTCATCGGCGTCATTTCGGCGGTGCTCCTGCTGGAGATCGTGGTCGTGGTCGAGGCCTATGTCTACCATACGCAGGAGGAGGAGATCGCCGCCAAGCAGATCAACAACCCCTCCTGGGAACTGAGCCAGTTGATCAGCCAGCAGCAGGCCGAGCTGAACAGTTACCGCTGGGTCGATCGCGAGAAGCAGCGGGTCTCCATTCCCATTGATCGGGCCATCAAGCGGTACGTCGAGCTTCAGGCGGAACGGGCAGCCACTCGACCGGGCTGAGCCGAGATCGGGAACTACAATTCACTGACCGAAACAGGATTGGTGTATCGGAACCGGGGCATCCGCGCCGGCGGCTGAGGTATTGTCCTGTCTCGATCAGATGAACCTGGAGCGTATCATGCGGACATTCCGGAATACCAAAATCGGGGCGATGCTGATCGCCGCCGCGTCGGTTGGCCTGGTCACCGGGCCGGCGGCGGCCCAGCCCGCGCCGGCGGATCCCGCCCGGCCGGCTGCACCCAAGCCGGTTCAGTTGCCCGAGGTCTCCACCGAACTCCCGGAGGAGCTAAAGGGCATCACCATCATCGAAAACCTCAATCTGCAATTGCCGCTGGACCTGGAGTTCACCAACGAGGCCGGCGAGACGGTTCAACTGGGCCGGTACTTCGACGGCCAGCGGCCGGTCATTCTCACGCTCGTGTATTTCGGTTGCCCCATGCTGTGCGGACTGGTCTCCAATGCTCAGTTGCAAGCCATGAAGGACATCGAAGGTTGGACGCCGGGGAAGGAGTACCAGGCGGTCACCGTCAGCTTCGATCCGCGTGAAACACACGAGCTGGCGGCGCAGAAGAAGCAGAACTACGTGAACGAGTACGGCGACCCCGCCGTTGCTCAGGGCTGGCACTTTCTGACCGGGCGGCAGGATCAGATCGAGAAGCTGGCCGCGGCCACCGGCTTTCGCTACCGCTGGGACGAAAAGACCAAGCAGTTCGCGCACGCGGCCGCCCTCATGATCGTCACGCCCGACGGGCGACTCTCGCGGTATCTGCATGGCGTGGGTTACGACCCCAAGGTGCTGAGGTTGTCGCTGGTCGAGGCTTCGCAGGGCAAGATCGGCACTACCACCGACCACGTTCTGCTGTACTGCTTCCAGTACGACCCGGCGCGCGGCGCTTACACGCTGGCCGCTCGCAACCTGATGGCCGCCGGCGCCGCCCTGACCGTGATCATCATGACCGCCTGGCTCGTGCCGGTTTGGGTGCGCGGGAGCCGGCGGCGCCGGGAAAACGAAGGTGGAGTGGGGCGGCAAATGACGAATGACGAAATCCGAATGACGAATGATGAATGAAATCCGAATGACGAAGCCTTTTTCCGGCTCACAGCCCATAGCCCATAGCTTATAGCTTCCTCGGTGACTTCCATGCTGGCTCAGTTCGACAACTCGTTCTGGATGCCCACGCAGGCCTCATCGTACGCGGGCCGAGTGGACTGGGTGTTCTATTTCATCCTGACCATCGCCGCGTTCTTCTTTGTCCTCATCACGGTCCTGATGGTCGTGTTCGTGGTGCGCTACCGGCGCCGCGAGGGACAGGAGCCTCAGCGGTCGGCTCACCACAACATGCGGCTCGAGCTGACCTGGACCATCATTCCGCTCATCCTGGTCGTGTTCATCTTCGTCGTGGGCTTCAGGGGCTACATGGATATCGTCACGCCGCCGGCCAATGCATACGAAATCCTGGTCATCGGGCAGAAATGGAGTTGGGCGTTCCAGTACCCCAACGGCTACGTGGATGCCAACCTGCACGTGCCGGTCGATCGGCCCATTCAACTGATCCTGACCTCGCGGGACGTCATCCACAGCTTGTACGTGCCCGCGTTTCGGCTCAAAAAGGACGTCGTGCCGGGACGTTACAACCGGGCCTGGTTCCAGGCCACGCAGGTTAACGACACGGAAGGCTTCGACTTGTTCTGCGCGGAGTATTGCGGCACGAGCCATTCGACCATGGTGGCCAAGGTGTTCGTGCACGAGCCGACCGATTTCGCCCGGTGGCTCGAAGAGGCTTCGCAGTGGGAGGGCCGCATGACGCCGGTGCAGCGCGGCTCGCAACTGGTGACGCAGCGCGGATGCACACAGTGCCACTCATTGGACGGCAGCATCAACATCGGCCCGAGCTTCAAGGACGTTTGGGACCGCACGGTTCAGGGCAAGACCACGTTTCGCGACGGCAGCACGCTGGCCAGCCTGCTCAAGCCGGATTACACACCCGAGCAGTACATCGCGGAGTCGATCTACCGGCCTGACGCTCGCCACGTGGCCGGTTTCAGCCCGGCCATGCCGAGCTACCTCGGGCAGATTTCCGAGAACGACGTCACGGCGTTGATCGCGTATTTCAAGAGCCTGGACCCCAAGTACAAGGCCGAGGCCGAAGCGGCCACCGTCGCTCAGCCTGCCGCCGAGACTCAGCCGGCCGTCTCGCCCGCCGGTGGCGCCGCCGACACGCAGCCGGCCGGGCCGGAGCCTGCAGGTCCGGAGAGTTGATGCCATGAGTATCGCCTATATTCGACCTGAACTGCCCATTTCGGCGTCCAAGGACAATTACCTCACGCATGCGCGAGGCGTCTTGTCCTGGCTGCTGACGCTCGACCACAAACGCATCGCGATTATGTACATGGTCGGGATCCTGTCGTCGTTCCTGCTCGGCGGCGTGTTCGCCCTCCTCCTGCGCACCGAGCTGATCACGCCGGGGCCGACGTTCATGAGCGACCCGGTCGCCAACCGCAACTTCTACAACCAGATGTTCACGCTGCACGGGGCGGTGATGACGTTCCTGTTCATCATCCCGGGCATTCCCGCGATCATCGGGAATTTCGTCCTGCCGTTGATGTTGGGAGCCAAGGACGTCGCCTTTCCGCGCTTGAACCTGGCCAGTCTGTACCTGTGGCTGTTCGGGGCGGTCTTCTTCGTGATCGTCCTGTTCACGGGCGGTCTGGACACCGGCTGGACGTTCTACACGCCCTATAGCACCGAGACGGTCACCCGCGTGATCCCGGCGACGTTCGGCGCGTTCATCCTGGGCTTCAGCTCGATTCTGACCGGCGTGAACTTCGTGGCGTCCATTCACATGCTGCGTCCGCCGGGCATGAGCTGGTTCCGCATGCCCCTGCTCCTGTGGGCGTTGTACGGCACGGCCATCATCCAGATTCTGGCCACGCCCGTGTTGGCCATCACGCTCTTGCTGCTCATCGCCGAGCGTGCGCTGGGCGTGGGCATCTTCGATCCCAAGCTGGGCGGCGACCCCGTGCTCTATCAGCACTTCTTCTGGTTCTACTCGCATCCGGCGGTGTACATCATGATCCTGCCGGCCATGGGTGTGATCAGCGAAGTGATCTCCGTGTTCAGCCGCAAGCACATCTTCGGCTATAGCTTTATCGCCGGCAGCAGCATCGCCATCGCCATGCTGAGCTTCCTGGTGTGGGGGCATCACATGTTCGTCAGCGGCCAGTCGAACCTGGCCAGCGCGATCTTCAGTCTGCTGACTTTCAGTGTGTCGATCCCCTCGGCGATCAAGGTATTCAACTGGTTGGCCACCATGTACAAGGGGTCGATCTGGCTGCAGACGCCCATGTTGTACGCCCTGGGGTTCATCCTGCTGTTCGGAATCGGCGGGTTGACGGGGCTGTTCTTGGGAGCGCTGGCTACCGACGTGCATTTCCACGACACGTACTTCATCGTGGCTCACTTCCACTACGTGATGATGGGCAGCACGTTGTTCGCCTTCCTGGCCGGCATCCACTACTGGTGGCCCAAGATGTTCGGCCGCATGTACGACGAGTTCTGGAGCAAGGCGGCGGCGGTGATCGTCTTCTTCGGCTTCAACTTCACGTTCATGCCTCAGTTCGTGGCCGGCTCGCAAGGCATGCCGCGACGGTACGCCGAGTACATGCCTCAGTACACGATCTATAACCAGATTTCGACGGTGGGTTCGTACATCCTGGCCGTGGGGCTGGTCCTGGTGGCCGTCGTGTGGGTGCACTCGCTGTTGCGGGGCCGCAAGGCGCCGGCGAACCCGTGGGGCGGCAACACGCTGGAATGGTACACGGCCTCGCCGCCTCCGCACGACAACTTCGAGCGGACGCCCATTGCCGGCGATCCTTACCGGCTGGATCATTGGGAGTATGATGCCAAGAGCCGCCAGTTTGTGTTACGCGAGGATGTCGGTGAAGCTGTGGACTTGTCTGCGGGTTCGCCTGGCCGGACGTTGGGATGAAACCCCCTCCGCAGTCGGCAGCGTGTCCTCCGGATTCTGTAGATCGAGCAGCGGACGTTGAGTCACGAATGACAGATGCCTTTTCTGCAGGATGGCAGCATGACTGAGACCGCCGATACCACCCATGTGGATCGCGCCCGCGAGGCCGCGGCGGCCGTGGGTGACGCCCACGGTCACGATCCGCATCTGGCCCACCACTTCGCTACCCCGCGGCAGCAGTTCGAGTCGGGCAAGTTGGGCATGTGGATCTTCCTGGCCACCGAAGTGCTCATGTTCGGCGGACTGTTTTGTGCGTATGCGGTGTACCGGTCCAATCATCCGGAGATTTTTCAATACGCCCACCAGTTCCTCGACACGACGCTCGGGGCCGTCAACACCGTCATTCTGATCTGCAGCAGCCTGACCATGGCCTGGGCGGTGCGGGCCGTGCAGTTGAATCAGCATCGGACGGTCGTTTGGTGCCTGGTGCTGACACTCCTGGGCGCGTTCGGCTTCTTGGGCATCAAGTACGTCGAATACAAGCACAAGTGGGAAGACGGTTTGTTGTGGGCTCGTCAGTACCGGCCGGAGCACGTCCACGACGCCAAGCCCGCCGATGCCTCGTCCGAGGCGTCGCCGGCTCAGGCCGACGCAGCCACCCCCGCCCCGCAAGCCGAGGCAGCACCCGCACCCGCCGACCCCGATGCGCCGCGCATCAAGCCGGCCCCCGTCGGACCGCGGGGCTTGTCCGCCGCCATGTTGGGCGAGCCTACACACATGGGCGGCGACCACGGTCCGGAACCCAAGAACGTCGGCATCTTCTTCAGCGTCTACTTCCTCATGACCGGCTTGCACGGTATCCACGTGTTGGTGGGCATGGGGCTCATCGGCTGGATCCTGAGACGGGCTGTTAACCGCGAGTTCTCCAGCCGCTATTTCGCTCCCGTGGATCTGGTCGGTCTGTATTGGCATCTGGTGGACCTGATCTGGATCTTCCTGTTCCCCCTGTTGTACCTGATCGATTGACGAGTGAAGCACGATATGGATACCACCGTCACGCACAACCACGAAGCGTCGCATCACGACCTGGCTCATCCGGTCCCCAAGCGCGTGCTGATCGGCGTGTGGGCGGCGCTGGTCGTCCTGACGATCATCACCGTTCTGGTCGCCGGCAAGGATTTCGGCCGCTTCAATATCTGGGTGGCCCTGGGCATCGCAACGCTCAAAGCGTCGCTGGTGGCGCTGTATTTCATGCATTTGCGGTACGACAGTCCGTTCAACGCCATGATCCTGATCGTCGCCCTCTCGTTCGTGGCCTTGTTTATCATCGGTACGATTACCGATACCGCGCAGTACCAGGAGACCATGGAAACGCCGGCAAACTGGAACGTCGCCCAGTAGCATGGGGTCCGGGCGTCCCGCCCGCCTCTGGCCGAGCAGTAGATGGCCACACGCGCAACATTGCCGATCGAAAGCAGCGATGTCACCGGCGTAACGTCGGGTAACTGATCTGGGCGGGGCGTGAATTCAGCATCAGCAGGAAGGCGGGCAACATGTCCGCCGCCCCGGAAAGTGCAACGAGGGCACGCGAACGTGGACCGCTCACCGGAGAAACCGCTCGACGATCGCTTGCCTCCCGACACGGGCACGTTCGGGCTGAGCCTGTTCCTGGTTTCGCTGAGCGTGCTTTTCGCGGCCAGCCTGTTGGCATACGGGATCATCCGTTCGTCGGCCGTCGGCCGGGGCGTGAGCTACGGTACGCTGCACGTGCCGAGCGCGCTGTGGCTGAGCACGGCCGTCATACTGGCCAGCAGCGTGAGCATCCATCTGGCGCTCGGAGCCGTTCGCACTGGCCGCCAGCACACGTTTCGACGGGCGATGGTGGTTACGGCCATTCTCGGCCTGGCGTTCCTGATCGTGCAGGCACCCAGCCTGTACCGGCTCCTGCAAAGCCACGAAGCCTTTCGCGACCGGAACATCTATCTGTACGGCCTGATCCTCATGCTGATCGGGTTGCACGCCTTGCACGTGATCGGCGGACTGATGCCTTTGGGCGTGGTCACCGGCCGGGCCCTCCAGGGCCGTTATCACGCCGGCCGCTACGAAGGCGTCCGCTACTGTGCCATGTACTGGCACTTCCTCGACGTGGTCTGGCTCTTCATGTTCGGCGTGCTCTGGACGATGAAGTAACTGCCGGTAATCATCGCCTTCGCTTGATCATCTGTCTGCCGTCGCCGCATCGTTCTTCCATCGCTCCGGCGGTTTCCATCCTTGCGGAGGCCGGTCCGACGGCGGCATGGAGTCCGGTGGATCCAACTGACGGAACTTGATGAGCTTGGCGCCCAGTTCGGCCACTCGTTGCGGTTCGTTGGCCGACAGGTCCGTCTGCTCGAAAGGATCGCGGGCCAGGTGAAACAATTCGACCTTGTGGCCGGGCGTGCGGAAACCTTCGGGGCGGCGTATGTCCGGTCCGATCACGACCAGCTTCCAGCTGTCCGCCGAGGTCACCGCAATCTGCTCGGCCTCCAAACCTGATTGGCCGGTGAAGAAGTACAGGTCGCGCGGAGGCAGCGATTGTGTTCGCCCCGTCAACAGATCGAGGACGTCCACGCCATCGAGCGGAAAGCCGCCGGACTGGCGAGGCTTGCCGGCCGCGCGCAGCAGCGTGGGCAGCACGTCCAGGTTCATCACGGGCTCCTCGATCTTGCGGCGGCCTTCGATGCGGCCCGGCCACCAGACCACGCTCGGCACGCGCACACCGCCTTCATAGACCGTGAGTTTGCCTTCGCGCAACGACCCGTTGACGTCGCCCAGCTTGCGCACGCCGCCGTTGTCGCTCATGAACCAGACGAGGGTGTTTCGTCCGGCTCCGCTCTCGTCGAGTGCCTGCAGGATTCGGCCGATGGCATCGTCGAGGCAGGTGATCATGCCGGCCAGCAACTGCAGTCTCGAAGGCTTGCCGTCGTCCGGCGCGTCGTCCAGATGGGCGTACGGAGCAAGATACGCCGCGGGTACCTGGAACGGATCGTGCGGGGCGGAGAACGGCACGTAGCAGAAAAAGGGGCCTTCACTTGCCCGCTCGCGAATGAAGCGCACGGCGGCATCCGCGATCAGTTCGGTGGTATAGCCCTTCGCGTCGCTGGGCGTGGTATCAACATGCCAGTCAGGCTGTCCCAGGCGGACGCGCGTCCAGTAGTCGGCGGCACCGTTGTACATGCCGGTGAACTGCGTGAACCCCTGCGCGAGCGGATGCCACTGCGGAGCCAGATGCCCGAGGTGCCACTTGCCGAAGATACCGCGGTGACGATAGCCGGCGTCGGCCAGCGCTTCGGCCAGTGTGCGTTCCGCCGGCGGCAGGCCGTATTTCGCCCATGGCCGCACCACCGACCTCGCCATGCCGTAGCGAATGGGGTATCGGCCGGTCATCAGGCCCGCTCGCGTCGGCGAGCACATGGGACTGACGTAGAACCGTTCGAGGCAGACGCCCGCATCGGCCAGCCGGTCGATGTGCGGCGTGCGGATCGGCCCGCCGTGATAGCCCACGCAGTTCCAGCCGAGGTCGTCAGCCAAAATGATGACGATGTTCGGCGGTCGGTCGCCACTCGCGTTCGGCTTCGCTTCACCGGCAATCGCTACGGACGACAACGCAAGCACAGAGCCCAGCCGGCAGACCGACTTCAGGAATTCGATGTATCTCATAAGGGCACCTTCACAGTTCAATCCCCGCGACGCCAAGAGAGTTTACCACAGAGACGGGGAGACACACAGAAGACATACCAGGCCTTTTCCTCTGTGGCCCTCCATGTCCTCAGAGGATAGCGTATTCGGACCACGGATGACGCGAACGGGCACGGATGAGGCCAACTAAGGCACGGATGACGAAGCCCGAATGTCGAATGACGAATGCCGGGTTGGCTTTCTGGCTCATAGCTCACTGCCGCCTTCATGGTGTACAATAATACGACACGTCCGAGCTCATCCGAGGGAGGTTGCAAATGAGTTCTGCACGCATGCTCATGGTTGCCGCGGTTGCAGTACTGACCGGCATCGCGACCGGCTCTTCCGTTGCACAAGTAAAGGGCGCACCCCGGCCCAACATCATCATTATCATGAGCGACGACATGGGCTACTCGGACATCGGCTGCTACGGCGGCGAAATCGAGACGCCCGTCCTCGATCGCCTGGCCGCCGGCGGCCTGCGCTTCTCGCAGTTCTACAACATGGCTCGCTGCTGCCCGACGCGGGCTTCGCTGCTCACGGGCCTGGCTCCGCATCAGGCGGGAGTGGGACACATGACTGGCGCGCCGCCGTCTCGGCGTGAGCCGTGGCGCGGCAATCTGAGTCGAAAAGCGGTGACCATTGCCGAAGTCCTGCGCAGCGCCGGCTACGCCACGTACATGTGCGGCAAGTGGCACGTGACCGCACGCGAGCGAGCGGGCGACCAGCCCGACAACTGGCCGCTCCAACGCGGGTTCGACCGGTTCTACGGCACCATCACCGGCGCGGGCAGCTTCTACGATCCCGTCACGCTCACCCGCGACAACACCATGATCACGCCGGAAAACGATCCCGAGTATCGTCCCGAGCGCTTCTACTACACCGACGCCATCAGCGACAACGCCGTGAAGTCTATCGCCGATCACGCGCGGACGCGCGCGGACAAGCCGTTCTTCCTGTACGTGGCCTACACCGCCGCTCACTGGCCGCTGCACGCGCCCGAGGAAACCATCGCCAAATACCGCGGCCGGTACGACGGCGGCTACGAGCCGGTGCGCCGAGCCCGTTTTGAGCGGCTCAAGCAGCTCGGCCTGATCAAACCGGATGCCGAGCTGTCGCCGGCCGTCGCTGACTGGGCCGGCGTCGAGCACAAGGCCTGGGAGGCACGGTGCATGGAAGTGTACGCGGCCATGATCGACCGCATGGACACCGGCATCGGCAAGATCGTCGAGGAGCTGGAGCGCAACAAGCAACTGGACAACACGCTGATTCTGTTCCTGCAGGACAACGGCGGTTGTGCCGAGCCCATGGGCCGTGAGGACAAGCCCGAGTGGCATTTGAAGGACTTGCGCCCGCTGTCGCCCGATGAATTGCAGACGCGTATCTGGCCGCCCATGCAGACCCGCGACGGCCGGCCCGTGCTCGGCGGACCGGGCGTGATGCCGGGCGGGCCCGACACCTACATCGGTTACGGCCGAGCCTGGGCCAACGTCTCCAACACGCCCTTCCGCGAATATAAACACTGGGTGCACGAGGGCGGCATCTCCACGCCGCTGATCGCCCACTGGCCTGAGGGCATCCGTCGTCGCGGCGAGATCGAGCATCAGCCCGGACAGGTGATCGATCTGATGGCCACCTGCGTCGAGTTGAGCGGCGCGGTGTACCCGGCCGAGTTCGCAGGCCATGCCATCACGCCGCTGGCCGGCAAGAGTCTCGTGCCGGCCTTCGCGGGCAAGCCGATCGACCGCGAGGCGCTCTACTGGGAACACGAGGGCAACCGGGCCATCCGCATGGGCCGTTGGAAGCTGGTGGCCAAGGGCCCGGCCGGTGCGTGGGAGCTCTATGACATGGAGACCGACCGCAGCGAGCTGCATGATCTCGCCCAGGCTCAGCCTGAGCGGGTCAAGGACATGCGCATCAAGTGGGAGCAGTGGGCTCGCCGCAGCGGCGTCCTGCCCTGGATCTGGAAGCCCTCCTACCGCGAGGGCCTCCGCGCCGCGGGCCAAAACCGGGGGCAAAATGACGAATGACGAAATCAGAATGACGGAAGAATGACGAAGACCGAATGACGAAACTTAAGTGGTTCACGGCTCCTAGCTTCTTCGTCATTCGTCATTCGGATTTCGTCATTCCCCGAGTATGCGGTTTCGCACGAGGAACTTGCGGATCTCTTCCCGATAGGGGTCCTCGGGGGCGTCGCCGGGCAGGTCCATGTGGCCCTGTTCGAGCTCGATGTACGTCGAGGTGGGCACCAGCGCATGCAGCCGTCGTCCGTGCTCGACGGGGACGATGGTGTCGTGACGGCCGTGTGCGATGAAGAGCGGTACGCCCAGACCGGGCAGCACCTCATCCGTCCGAAACGGATGTCGCGACAGGGCTGGCGGCACGCCGTAGCGCCACGCGAAGCTGGCTAGACTCGTGAATGTGGCTTCCAGAATGAGGGCGGCCGGCCTGCGTTGGGTGGCGACCTGCGCCGCCACGCCTCCGCCGATGGAGTAGCCGTGAATGATGACACGGGCGGGATCGACGTCGGGCCGCTTGATCAGCTCGTCATAGAACTTTACGCCGTCGGCGACCAGCGCCTCCTGCGAAGGGCTGCCGACATGCCGGGCCCGGCCGTAGCCGCGATATTCGGGCAGGAGCACCGAGACACCCAACCGCCCGTACATCTCCTCCACGCGGGATTGGAAGTCGATGATCTCGGCATTGCCGTGGAAGAAGATCACGGCCGGGCCGGGTTTTCCTTCCGCGGCAGCCCCGTGCCGGATGAAAAAGCCCGGCACGCTCCGTCCCTGTTCGGTTTCGACCGCCAGTTGCACGATGGTGTCGGGCACGTTGGAATCGGGGGCGGGCGCCAAAGCGGCGGGGAAGACCAGACCATCCTGGAAGAGGTACAGCCCACCGCACCACAGCGAATAAGCGAGGGTGACGAACACGCCGCCGGCAATGAGGCGGCACCGACGCCGTGAAACGCACACCGAGGCAGGCGCCGGCCGATCCGCCGACACATCGGGCGTTAGAGTCTCTTTGCTATCGTCAGCTTCCATGCGCCGGATCCTCCCGCCGACAGCATACCACAAGCGGGATCGGACACCTGCGCGAGAGCATACCCGGAGACGAGCGGTGGTCTCCGGCGCACCGCCGCCGGTCGCGACAAACGGCGTTAAGCCGGGTATGCTGATCGGTGCCGGCAGCCGAAGGGCGATCTCGGTTCTTGCGGCCGAGCCGCACCGAGGCATCGGTGAACGCCGTGACAGATTTGCCGGCCCGTGATTGTCCACCATCATTCGGAGACCGGAATGAAAGAACTCGTGCGCCGTCATCCGGCCAATCCCGTCATTACCGTGGCCGACATTCCCGGCCGGGCCAACTGCGTGTTCAACAGTGGGGCGGTCGTGCACGACAACCAGATCGTCATGCTGCTGAGCACATGGGTCAGCGACTGGACGCCGCAGTTTTTGGTGGGCCGCAGCGACGACGGCGTGCACTTCACCGTCTCGCCGCGCAACATGGTGCATCCACCACGGGAGTACCCGTACGTTCAACACGAGGGCATCTTCGACACGCGAATCACGCCGCTGGAAGGGTGGTACTACATCACCTACAACGTGGCCTCACGGTTGGGCGGTCGCATCATCCTGGCTCGCACGCGCGACTTCACCGAGATCGAAACCATCGACTACATCACCGGGCCCGATCATCGCAACTGCGTGCTGTTCCCGGAAAAGATCGGTGGACAGTACGTTCGGCTCGAACGACCCAACATCAACGACGCCGGCGACATCTACATTTCATGGTCGCCCGATCTGATCCACTGGGGCCGTACTCGGCTGCTGCTCGAGCGCAACACCCGTTATTGGGAAAGCGCCAAGATCGGCCCCGGGGCCCCGCCGGTCAAAACCGACAAGGGCTGGTTGTGCATTTACCACGGTTGTCGTCAGAGCATGAACGGCTTTGCCTACCACGCCGGGGCGTTTCTGCTGGATCTGGAGAATCCCGGCCGGATCATCGGCAAGCTGCGTGACTGCCTCATGTGGCCGCAGGAGTATTACGAGCGCGTGGGCAACGTGAACAACGTGATTTTCCCGACTGCCGCCCTCATCCACGGCGACCCGGACGAGTTGAAGATCTATTACGGGGCGGCGGACACGTGCATCGGCTTGGCTACGGCGAGCGTGTCGGAACTGGTTGAGGCTTGCTTGGCGGACGGGCCGTTGCCCGACTGACAGTTGCAGGCGTCCTTCGCGGCCCGGCGCCGGCTGGCGTACTCCACCAGCCGCTCCAGCCATTTGTCCGGCGTGAGACCGCCCAAGCAGAGTTCTCGCTTGTTTTCGTCGACACCGGGGCTGTGTTCGGTGGGTTCCTGCTCGTTGGCGGATTCGAGATCCGTGACCATGCTTTCACCTCCGTTGGGTGGCCGCCTTCTTGGCAATCCGTGTCGCAAGCACCCCGCGTGCCTGACGTCGAATGACCGGCTCCGCACCCAGCCAGTGCTACGCCACGCTAGTATCGGCAGTTCATTCGGGAAGTTGTGGGTGGAAAGGCCCAAAATATTCCCTCTCCATGTTAGGGAAAATCCACCATCGCAGGACCGATAATCCGTGGCAACCCGTCCATCGGCGGGTTCCGGTCACGCACACGTTCGACCGCGACCGGCCCCTGGCGCCGTGCGTCCAGGTCCGGTATTGTCGTGGCGGCGAAGGGCGGTACGATGCTTGGCCGGATTCGTATTGGCTTCGACCCCATCACCTGCCAAGCGGGAGACTGACCATGTGGGAAAGTGGAAGCCCGGTGTGCTCGAGGATGGCATTCTCGGCATGGGTGGCCTGGTTGGGTGCGGCGCTCATCCTCGGAGCCGGCGGATGCGGACCGAAATTTCCCAACAAAGATGCTCAATGCCCGGCAGAGTCGATCGCGGGTGAGGGGTACGAATTCGAGTCCATGACCCTGGGGCCGGGCAACACGGATCGACTTTTCGTGTGCCTGACCTTCTCAGGCGGTGGCACTCGGGCGGCCGCCCTGGCTTACGGCGTGCTCGAAGGGCTGCGAGGCACGGCAATCCCGCCGCTGCCGGGCGACGGACGTCCTCGTTGCCTGCTCGATGAAGTGGACATCGTCTCGTCCGTATCCGGAGGCTCGTTCACCGCGCTGGCCCTCGGGCGATGGGGGGACGAACTGTTCTCCAGCCCCTTCGCCGATCGCTTCCTGTATCACAACGTCACCGCCGACCTGGTCACACGCATCATCGTTCAGAATCTCCTTATTCTCCCCATCATATTCCCCGACCGCATTCACATCGCGGCCGATTACATGAACGAGCGGGTCTTCGACCACATGACCTACGCCGGCCTCCGCCAGCAGCGCCCGTTCATCGTGGTGAACGCCACCAGCATGGCCGGCCACCGGTTCCAGTTCACGCAGGACGACTTCGACCTGCTCGGCTCCGATCTGGACTCCGTGCCGCTTGGTCACGCGGCCATGGCGTCGTCCGCCTTTCCGCTGCTGCTGAGTCCCATGCGGCTGCGCTACTACCGCAACGACTTGAGTACCTATGCCCTTCGGCAGGTGCTCACCGATGACGATTCCGAGCTGAGCACGCCACGCCGTCGGCAGTGGGCTCGGCAGGTCGTCGTGCCGGATGCGCCGGACTATGGACTGGACGCCGACGAGCATCGGTTCGTGTACCTGCTGGACGGTGGCGTGTGCGACAACCTGGGTCTGGAATACGTCATCGACGCATACCGCTACGGCCCCATTCAGCGCCGCCTCGCGGCGTCCGCCGATCCGAACCAGCGCATCGAGCATCTGGTCGTCATCGTCGTGAACGCCACGCCCGAATTGCCCGAGGAGATCGAAGACCGAAAGATCGCCCCGGGGCTTTTTGATATGGCCTCGCGCTCCGCGGCCATCGGCGTCAACAGTCACACTCGCACCAGCCTGGAGTTCGCTCGCTGCTTGTTGGAGCCCGACCAGATTCATCGGCCCGGCGAGGGCGCACAGGCATCCCTTTCGACGGAATCGGCAGAGATGACTCGGGCCTGGCAGGGCCATCTGATTGAGATCAATCTACAGCATCTCCAGGATCCCGACCGACGGCAGCGACTCGCACGTCTGCCCACCGACTTCCACTTGCACAAGGATGAAGTGCGCGACCTGATCGCCGCCGGCCGGGAATTGTTAACGACCCATTCAGGATTCGTGAAACTTCAGGCTGCACTGGCCCGATAGCACGAACTGCCCTATTCAGGCCGTCATCAATTCAGTAAGATTCGCCCCGAACCGGACGGAGCCGTGCCGGGTTGGTTGCACTCTGTCATGCGTGGGAAAGCGTGCGAACCGATGGGTATGGTGCTTTACCGATCTCGGGCTCTTTGCCAACTCGTGGTCCCGGTCACAATCGCGCTGTGTGGAGCAGCGGCTTCGGCTCAGTCGGTGGATACACCTGCCGTCGACGCGCGCACGGCGAACGCGCCGTCCCACGGAAGTGGCCCCGAGGAACCGCCGCTTGTGTCCGCTCTTGCTCCCGCCGAACTTGAGGAGACTGCGGAGCCGTCCGACATTTGGACGGCCGAGCGGCTCATCAGCGACGGATTGGGTATCCGGCCTGAACTCCAGAAAATCGGCCTGAGCGTGGACTTGTCCTACCAGCAGCAATGGCAGCAGAACTTCCGCGGGGGCAAAGAAACTCATGGCACCTGCCGCTTCACGGGCAGCTACGACCTGACGGTCGAACTGGACTTCAAGCAGATGGGGCTGATCGCCCCCGAGACGGATTTCGAATCCGGTTTCTACATCAAGGCCAAGGGCGAGTACAACCGGAGCATACAGGAAGCGGTCGGCTCGCTGTCCAACCCCAATTCCGACCCCGGAACCAAGGACCAGGCTATCTACGTTCGCAAGTGGTGGTTCTGGTACAAGTTCTTCGAAGAGAAGCTTGAGTTCCGGCTGGGCGTCATCCAGACGCACAAGGATCTGTTCGACGTCAGCCTGTACGCCAACCACGAGGACAAAGACTTCCTGAACCGCGCGTCGTTCCGAAACCCCACCATCCCGCACGATGCCGCCATGGGCGCGTTCGTGAGGGTCGAGCCGGTGGACTGGTGGTATGTCCAAGCGGCGGTATTCGATGCCCAGGCGCAGCGTTACCACACACAGTTCGACACCGCGTTTCACGACCAAGCGTGGTATATCGGCATGTGGGAAACCGGTCTGACGCCCGAATGGAAGACGGACAAAGGGCCCATGCCCGGCCGCTATCGCATCGGGTTCTGGTACGACCCGACGGTCAAGGAAGTCTTCGAGGAACTCGAGGAGGACGAGGAGCCCCGGATGCGGGGCGGCGATCTCGGCATCTACGGCGGCCTCGACCAGATGATCTGGAAAGAGAACGACGACCCCGAGGACACGCAGGGCCTGGGCGTCTTCACGCGAGCGGGCGGCACGAGCCAGGACACCCACCAGGTGAGCTGTTATTGGCAGGTGGGGGCGTCGTACAAGGGTCTGATCCCTGGCCGCGACGAGGACGTCTTCGGCTTCGCCTGGTCGAACCTGCTGATTTCCGACCGATACCGACGGGCGATCGACCCTCGTGCGACGGGGGAGACGGTCTATGAATGGTACTACGCCTGGCATTTGACGCCGGCAATCGTCATCAGTCCGGACCTCCAGGTGATTACCAACCCAGGGGGGAACAAGGACGCCCGCGACGCCATCATAGGCGGCATTCGCCTGCGAATCGTCTTCTGATCGGCGGGGGGCGGGGCATCTTGCCCGCCTTCGGATGGAAAGCATACCCCCCGACAATACCACCATTCAATCAAAGTACACTGACCGTTAGCGATTCTGAATCTGCGACCATCTGCGAAATCTGCGGACAAGAACGAATTCAAGCATGATGTGCCAATAGGGACATATATACAACACTAGTCATGGTCCGCAGATTAGCGCAGATCAGCGCAGATTTTGTGAATGGAATGGCCTGTGGATCTGCGGATGCAAGCGAGTGCAGGGGCCGGGGCTCCGTCAATCGCTCACGCCGGTGGCCATGGCTGTGGCGTAGTTGGCGGTGTGGCTGATGGAGATGAAGATGCGCGTGATGCCCAGCCGTTCGGCCACGCGGGCACACTCGCCGCTGAGCGTCAGGTGGGGGCTACCGGCCCGGTCGTTGAGGATCTCCATGTCGGTCCAGGCGATCCCGCCGCGCCAGCCTGTGCCGAGCACTTTCAGGATGGCTTCCTTGGCGGCGAACCGGCCGGCCAGCCGCGGAATGAAATCCTTGTGCATCCGCACGTACGCCCACTCGGCCGGCGTGAGCAGCCGGTTGACCATGCGGTCGCCGTGACGCTCCCACAGTTCGGCGATGCGCTGGCATTCGATCAGGTCGATTCCCGTCGCGACAATCCTCATGCCGATCAGCATAACAAGCGGGATTCGTTCGGCAAACAGCGATCGTTTCTCCGTCGTTGATGCCGTCTCGATTTTCGCGGCGCTGACGAGTATAAGATCGTGGGTGGAGAACGTGGGACGACCGGAAGAATTGCTGGCCAACCTGACCGAACCCCAGCGGCAGGCCGTCATGCATGCGCACGGCCCGCTGCTCGTCCTGGCTGGCCCGGGCAGCGGGAAGACTCGCGTGATCACGCACCGGGCGGCCTACCTCGCCTGCACGGTCACCGAGCCGCGCCACATCCTGGCCATCACCTTCACGAACAAGGCGGCCAACGAGATGGCCGAACGCATGCGGCGGCTCGGGGCGGGCCGAGTCACCTGCTCGACGTTCCACTCGTTCTGTGCCCGCTTGCTGCGGATTCACGGCGAGCGGGTGGGCCTGGGCCCGAACTTTTCCATCTTTGACGAGGCCGACCAGCAGGCGGCGGTCAAGCAGGCCATCGAGCGGGCCAACCAGAACACGGATCAGTTCACGCCCGGTAACATCCTAAACGCCATCAGCAAGGCCAAGAACGAGATGATCGACGCCGATCGCTACGCGGCCGAAGCCTCCGGCTGGGAGCAGCGGATGATCGCGCCGATCTACGCGGCCTATGAGCAGGTGCTCGCTGAGCAGAACGCCGTCGACTTCGACGACCTGCTCATCAAGACCGCCCGGCTGCTCGGCGACAATCCCGATATCCGCGAGCGTCTGGAAGACCAGTATCGCTACGTGCTGGTGGACGAGTACCAGGACACGAACCATGCTCAGTACCTGATCGCCCGCGGGCTGTGTCTGGGCCACGAGAACCTGTGCGTGACGGGCGACCCGGACCAGTCGATCTACGGCTGGCGAGGGGCCAACATCCACAACATCCTGCAGTTCGAGGAAGACTTCGCCGACGCCACCGTCGTGCATCTCGAGCAGAACTATCGTTCGACGCCTCAGATTCTGGCCGCCGCCGATGCGGTCATCGCCCGCAACCGCAAACGCAAGAAAAAGCGACTCTGGACGGGCAACACCGACGGCGAGCCCGTCCGGGTGGCCGAGTGCGAGGACGCCCAGGCGGAGGCGGCGTTCATCGCCCGGGAGATCCGGGCGTACGCCGAGACGGGCGGTCGATTCAACGACGTGGCCATCTTCTACCGCGTGAACTCGCTGTCGCGAAATCTGGAGGCCGCTCTACGCAGCGCCCAGGTCCCGTACCAGGTGGCCCGCGGCGTGGCCTTCTTTCAACGCCGCGAGATCAAGGACACGCTGGCGTACCTGCGGCTTCTGGTCAACCCGCAGGATCAGGTCGCGCTGTTGCGGATCATCAACGTGCCCGCTCGCGGTATCGGCGAGGTGACCGTGCAGCGCGTTCTCCAGCATGCCGCCGCGACGGGCCGCACGCCACTCGAGGTACTGCAAACGCCGGACGAGATTCCCAACATCGGCCGGGCCGCCACGCCGCTCAGAGAGTTCGCGCGTCTCCTCGATTCCTTAAGCCGAGCCGCCGGGTCGGACGGACATCTCCAGGATCTGCTCGAGCAGACCGTTGCCCAGACCGGCCTGACGCAGATGTGGTCGCGCAGCGACGATACGAGTGCATTGGAGAACGTCAACGAGTTAATCACGTTCGCCGCCGAGTACGACCGCCAGCACGCCGACGGCAGCGGCTCGCTCACCGATTGGTTGCAGATGATCAGCCTGGTGTCGGATCAGGACGCCGTCGATCCGGACGTGGGAGCGGTCACGCTCATGACGCTGCACGCCGCCAAAGGTCTGGAGTTCGACCGCGTTTACATCGCCGGCGTGGAGGACGGCTTGCTGCCTCATCAGCGGAGCCAGGCCGGCGGCGACCTCGAGGAAGAACGTCGACTGTTTTTCGTGGGCATGACCCGGGCCCGCAAGGCCCTGACCATCAGCAGTGCCCGCTGGCGTGAGGTGCGCGGCATGCTCCAGCGGACGTCGCGATCGGTATTCCTCACCGAGTTGCCCAAGGACAACGTCGTGCATCTGAACATCGGCGAGGACGGCCGGCCGCAGGAACGCTCGGCGCGACACGAACCGGACCACGCGATCTCGCACGAGCTCGTGGAGTGGCGGCAAGGTCAGCTTCTGCGGCACCCGCAGTATGGCGTAGGGCGGCTCATGTGGGTTCAGCCCCGAGCCGGTCGGACGCACGCCGGCGTCCGTTTTGCCGCCTATGGGGAGAAAACGTTTATACTGGAGATGGCCCCACTGGAGGCCGTCGATGAGGACTGGTAAGGACAGACATGAATGACGAAATCCGAGTGATGAATGACGAAAAAACTGTGGGCTATGAGCTTTGAGCTGTGAGCTGTGAGCTGTGAGGCATTCCACATTCGTCATTCGGGTTTCGTCATTTGTTATTCATCAGGAAAGGTAGCCACCAATGACGATTCAACTGAGACTCGATACGACCTACATTCACGACTCCCGCCTGGGCGCTCACGCGCTGCCCGAAGATCAGATCGCCGGGTTGCACGGGCGCCTGCGCGAGGTCCTGGACGAGATCGCCAATGAGCGACGAGCCGGCCAACACCGCTTCCGCGAACTGCCGCACCTGCGGATTCAGGTTGACGAGATCAAGCAGATCGTGGCTGAATACAAGGACCAAACCGATAACCTCGTCGTCTTGGGAATCGGCGGCTCGGCCTTGGGCAACATCGCGTTGCAGTCGGCGCTGAATCCGTATGGCTACAACCTGCTGCCTGCCGACCAGCGCAAGGGGCCGCGGCTGTTCGTGCTCGACAACGTGGATCCCGTCGCGTTCGAGGCGGTCATGGCCTTCTGCAGCGAGGACTGGTCGCGCACGCTGATCAACGTGATCAGCAAGTCGGGCGAGACTGCCGAAACGTCGGCCCAGTTCCTCATCGTCCGCGACCGCCTGATCCAGGCCCTGGGCGAGGAGGAAGCGCGACGGCGGATCATCGTGACCACCGACCCGGCCCACGGCACCATGCGCGGCATCGTGGACCGCGAAAAGTATCGCTCGCTGGTGGTGCCCGACGGTGTCGGCGGCCGCTTCAGTGTGCTTACGCCGGTGGGGCTGTTCTCGGCCGCGATGTGCGGCATCGACATCGACGGCCTGCTCGACGGGGCGGCGGCCATGGATCAAGCGGTCAGCGATCCGAACCCGGCCACCAACCCGGCCGCCCGCATCGCCGCCATTCATCACCTCTACATGGAACGCGGCAAGCGCCTCCACGTGATGATGCCCTACAGCCAGCAGCTCAAGGACATGGCCGACTGGTACTGCCAATTGTGGGCGGAGAGCCTCGGCAAGATTCGCCCCAGCGACGGCCAGAACGTCGGTCCCACGCCCATCAAGGCGCTGGGGGCCACGGATCAGCACTCGCAGGTTCAGCTGTACCGCGAAGGTCCGAACGACAAGGTCATCACCTTCCTCGAGGTCGAAGAGTTCGACGTGGACACGGTGATTCCGCGCGGCTTCAAGGACATCGAGGCCATGGACTATCTGGGTCGCAGCCGGGACGGGACGCTCGGCGGATTGCTGAACACCGAGAAGAAGGCGACGGAACTGGCCCTGCTGGCCAGCGGCCGGCCGAGCTTGACCATTCGATTCCCCAGCGTCAACGCCCGGACCGTCGGCGAGTTCATCTATCTCTACGAGTCAGTCATCCCCATCATGGGCAAGCTCCAGGGCATAAACCCTTACGACCAGCCGGCGGTGGAGCTGGGCAAGCAGCTCACGTTCCATTTCATGGGTCGCCAAGGTTATGAGAAGTCGCCGATGGGGTGAAAAGCTGTAGGCTATAAGCTATAAGCTGTGAGCCAGAGAATTGGCAGATGGGCCTGTTTTTCTGGTCTATGGCTTATAGCTTACAGCTAAAAGCTCGGAGCTCTACCATGCAGCACGCAGTTATTATGGCAGGCGGCTCGGGCACGCGGCTGTGGCCGTTGTCCCGAGAGGGTCGACCCAAGCAGTTGTTGCGGCTGTTCGGCGGCAAGTCGCTGCTGCGGATTGCCTTCGAGCGGCTGAACGGGCTCATGCCGCCCGAGCAAATCTACGTGATCACCAGCCGGCAGCAGTTGCCCGCCATCGCGGCCGAACTGCCCGAATTGCCCGCAGCCAACCTCCTGGGCGAGCCCTGCCCCCGTGACACCGCCCCCGCGGTGGGCCTGGCCGCTCATCTTGTGGCCCAGCGCGACCCAAACGGCACGATGGGCGTTTTCACGGCCGATCACATCATCCAGCCCATCGATCAGTTCCGCGAGAGCGTGGCCAAGGCGTATGCCGCCGCCGAGCGTTACCCGGACGTCCTGGTGACGTTCGGCATCAAGCCGACCGGCCCGCACACCGGCTATGGCTACATCCATCGCGGCCGGCGGCTCGACGCCGACGTGTTCGAGATCAACGCTTTCAAAGAGAAGCCCGACCTGCTGACCGCGGGGATGTACGTGGCCAGCGGCGAGTACTTCTGGAACAGCGGCATGTTCGTCTGGCGGATCCCGACCATCCTCGCCCAGTATGCCCGGCACCAGCCCGAGATGAACCGGGAGTTGGCGGCGGTTGCCGCCGAGTACGCCGAGGAGTCGCGAGCCAAAGCGGTGCTGGAGCGGTTCTCGCGACTGCAGAAGATCTCGGTCGATTTCGCCATCATGGAAAAGGCCGATCGCGTGGCGGTCATTGAAATGCCGTGCCGGTGGCTGGACGTGGGTTCGTGGACCAGTCTGGCCGAGATTTTCCCGGCCGACGACGCGGGGAACGTCCTGGCCGCTCCCAACGTGGCCACGCTGGGAGCCGGCAAGAACATCTTCGTGAGCGAGACGGGCCACCTGATCGCCGCCGTGGGCGTGGACGACCTGATCGTGGTACACAGCCCCGATGCCACGCTTGTTTGTCGCAAGCAAGACGCACAGAGGATCAAGGAGCTCGTCCAAAAACTCGAGCGCCCCGAGCCGCCATCCGAGTAAGCGCCGTTCCCGGCTCTCTGTATGCGAGGTTCAAACCACCGCGAGCCGCCGGGCTTGTCCCGGCGGGCTCAGTTCGACGGGGGCCGGGTCCCCTCGCGAGCTGATGGAGTAATGAGCCGGCGGGGTCAAGCCCCGCCGCTCGCTGGAGGACGCTGGGGAGGCGACCCCCTCTTCCAGCTCACAGCTCGTAGCTCACAGCTGACAGCTCCAACCGTTCAGATCTGAAAATCCAGCACCCAGTCCGGCTCGCGAGGTTCCTCGTCCTTCCCGCGCATCTTGCGGATGCGCAGTTCGGGGTCCTTCAGACGGACCATGGCGTTGTCGGGAATGCTCGAGGTCAGGAACACCGAGGCGCCCACCACCGAGTTCTCGCCCAGCGTCGTGTCGCCACCCAGCACGGTGGCGTTGGCGTACACGGTGACGCGGTCCTTGACCGTCGGGTGACGTTTCTGGCCGCGGATGAGCCGGCCCCGCTCGTCCTTGGCGAATGAGAGTGCCCCAAGTGTGACACCCTGGTACAGCTTGACATGGTCGCCGATCTCGCTTGTCTCGCCGATGACCACGCCGGTGGCGTGATCGATGAAGAAGTTGCGGCCGATGCGAGCTCCGGGATGAATGTCCACGCCCGTCAACTGGTGGGCATACTCGGTCATGGTGCGGGGAATCAGCGGCACGCCCATCTCGTACAGCTCGTGGGCGAAGCGATATACCGTGATCGCCAGCACGCCCGGGTAGGCCAGAATCACCTCGTCGGTGTTAATGGCGGCCGGATCGCCGTCGTAGGCGGCCTGTACGTCGCCGGCCAGCATCTCGCGGATCGCCGGCAGCCGGTCGAGGAAGGCCAGCGTTAACTCGCGGGCCTTTTCCTCGCAGGAATTGCTGCAGGGCTTCCCCGGCGACGCCGTCTCCTGCTGGTAGCACAGGGCCTGATAGATCTGGTCGTACAGCTTTTCGCCCAGCCGGGGCAGCAACTCGCCCACGTGGAAGCGGACGTTGTGGCGGTTGAGGCCCTGCCGTCCATAGTAGCCCGGGTAGGCCAACTCGAGCAGCAGGTTGATGATGCAGATGATCTCCGCCCGATTGGGCAGGTGTGTGCGGTCGATGTGCCGCGTTCGTTCGTCGCTGAAATAACTCTCGACGATCCGGTCCACCATTGCGGGCAGCCGCTCGCCGATCTGAAACTTGCCAGCCATACGGGAGTTCTCCTGATACGAGGGCCATTATAGACTCACGCCACCTGCGGTGACAGGGCGTTGCAATAGCTTCGCTATCGGCGTACACTTTCGATCGCTGAGCGCCTCCATGATCGGACTGGGCAACCATGCGAATCGCCTACTTTGACTGCTTCAGCGGAGCCAGCGGAGACATGATCCTCGGGGCGTGCATCAGCGCCGGCGTGGACGCCGAGGCCTTGCGCGGCGATCTGACCGCTCTGAACGTCCCCGGATTCACGCTCGAAGCCCGGCCCATTCGCAAGCAGGGCTTCGCCGCCACCCAGATTGAGGTGGTGGTGGATCCCGTGGTGGACAAACCGCATCGTCACCTTTCGCACATCCGCCAGATCATCGAGCAGTCACAGCTGTCGGCTCCGGTTCGCGAGCGGGCGCTGGCCATCTTCACCCGCCTGGCCGAAGCCGAGGCTGCCGTGCACGGCACGACCATCGAAAAGGTTCACTTCCACGAGGTGGGGGCCCTCGACGCCATCGTGGATATCGTCGGCGCGAGCCTGGCCCTGGAACGGCTTGGCATTGAGCGGGTGTTGTGCTCGCCCATCCCGACCGGTTCGGGAACGGTGACCTGCGACCATGGTGTCATGCCTGTGCCCGCTCCGGCCACCGCCGAGTTGCTCAAGGGCGTTCCGCTGGCTGCCTGCGACGAGGTTGGCGAACTAACCACACCCACCGGAGCGGCCATCCTGACCACGCTGGCTTCGGATTTCGGCACCTTGCCGCCCATGCGGGTCGAGCGAATCGGGATCGGCGCCGGCCGCCGCGACGGTCAGAAGCGGGCCAACATCCTGCGTCTGTTCGTCGGCGAGTTGAACGCCGCCGATGAAGACGAGGAGGACGAGATCCTCGTGCTCGAAGCCAATCTCGATGACGTGTCCGGGCAGGTGATCGGGCACGTGTACGACGCCCTCTTCGAAATCGGCGCCCTCGACGTGTTCACCACGCCCGTGCACATGAAGAAGAATCGGCCCGGCACGCAGTTGACCGTGTTGGCGCCGCTGCATCTCCGCGACGAGGTGGAGACCATCCTGTTCGCCGAGACCACCACGTTCGGCATCCGCGCGTATCGTTGTTCGCGGCGCAAGCTCACTCGCGAGTTCGAAACCGTGGATACGCCCGCGGGTTCCATCCGGCTCAAGGTGGGTCGCCGGCATGGGAAGGTGGTCACCGCGGCTCCCGAGTATGAAGATTGCCGCCGGGCCGCCGCGGCCACCGGCCGGCCGTTGAAGGAGATCATGGAACAGGCGATTCGGCTCTGGCGGGCGGCCCAGGACGAGCACCCGGGGTCGAAGTGAGCTCGCTCTGGCGGTCCCGACGGCCGCGGCCCCGCTGCCGTGGATTCCCGGAAGTTCGCAGTCGGAAACCAAACGCGTGGCGATGATCCTGGCAAGACTCACCGGCGACACACTCGACGGCAACGGGCTGGTCGCATTGCTGCTGGCCGCCATCGCCGTGTTCTTTCTCATGGCCGGTCTGCGGCGCAAGCAGCGCGAGCGGGCTCGGACCGTCACGCCTTCCGGACCGCGCGACCCGGTGCCTCCGCCGGCCACCCTCGAACAGAAGGAACGATTGCGGCGGGATCTGGAAGCCCTGATCGGGGAGTTGCAGGATCTGTCCAGGAAGATCAGTGCTGAAATCGACACCCGGTTTGCCAAGCTGGAGTCCAGCATCCGCGATGCCGACCGCCGCATTGCCGTTCTCAATCGCCTCGCCCGCGAACTGGGCGAGCGGGTGCCGGACGCGGCTGCGGACGGTGACGAGAACGACAGCCGTTACGGCATCGTCTATGAATTAGCCGATGCGGGATTCTCCTGCGTGGAAATCGCAAAGGATCTCGGGAAAACGCCCGGAGAGATCGAGCTGATTCTCAATCTGCGGCGGACCGCCCGGAGTTGAACCGGCGCTGTCGCGGAAGGTCGCCACTTCCCACCTGCCGATATAATCAGGCTACATCGGCGGCCGGTGCCGGGTTTCCGGCGAGGCTGACGAATTCCATTTTGAGGAGCTTGTACATGCGATTGGCCGCTCGAGTGATACTCGGCGAGCCCGGTCGAGCGAATAGCGGTCCGGTTGAGCACTGGATGACTCGCACTCTCCCAGGGCGTTCCTGCCGATCCTCGCTGGTCCGAACCACCTTGCTGATCCTGGTCGGATCGATCGGATGGCTCCAGTCGTCTGTCCCGTTGTCGGGACAGCCGGCGGGTCTGCCCAGACCTGCTCGGGAACGGGATGATCAGATGACCGAGTACGCCTCGGCCGTTCTGCACCCGAGCGAAGAAGCAACCACGCTGCTGAACCGTGCGCTCGATGGGGCCGCCCGCCAAGACTGGAAACTCGTGGTCGATTCACTCCAGCGCATCATCGAATTGCCCGGCGACCACATTCTGGCCACCGATGCGTCGAAATACGAATCGGCCCGCCAGCATGCCCAGCGTCAACTTGGGGCGCTGCCTCCGGAGGGGTTGCGGGCCTATCGGCTCATCTTCGACGGACAGGCCGCCGCCATTTTCAACCGTGCCGTCGAGGAGCATGACGAATCGGCCTTGCGCGGGTTGATCGACCGTTCGCTCTTGACCTCGCACGGGGATGACGCGGCCGTTGTCCTGGCGGACTGGATGATCGACGAAGGGCGTTTCCTGGAGGCCGCCATCCTCCTGCGGCTGGTTCGCGACGTCTACCCCGACAGCGATCTTCCTTCGTGGGCGATTCCGGTTCGGCTTGCCGTCTGCATGGCCGGCATGCAGCGACCCGATCAGGCGGCCGCCCTCCTCGACAGTCTGGAGCCGAAATCAGGCGAAACCGCCCCCGAACTGGCCGCCCGCATCGCGCAGGTACGCGAATACCTGGGACGGGCCGCGGTCGAGGAGCCGCCTCTCGTGGAACAGGGCTGGCCCATGGCGTATGGCCGATCTTCCCGCAACGGCTCCATGTCGCCCGTCGAGCCTACCTTCGTCAATCATCTGCCCTGGAACGTAGCGCTGCCGGTGCCCACGCCCAAGGGTGGGATCGGGGCGATTCAAGAAGCGGCTGCCGCCCAACAGTTGATGCCCGCTGCCGAGATCACCACGGACGGACGGGTGATCGTGGTGAAATCCGGCGTCAATCTCCTGGGCCTGGACCGAGACACCTTCGAGCCGTTGTGGAGCACGCAGAGCGAGGAAGAGCAGGCCGATCTCGTCGACCTCGGGCCGGCCGAACCGCAAGGGGAGTGGACCCCCTGGCCTGGCGCCGAGCGAGCCTCGGACGATCGCACCGCGTTGAACCCGCACATCCGCCGGCTGTACTACGACTCAGTCGGCAACCAGTTGTGCCTGGCCGCGGGTCTGGCCGTGACCGTCGAATGGCCGGGCGAACCGCCCAACACGTTGGCCGCCCGCCGCGACCGCATCATTCGTCGCCACGCCATGCAGATGGCGGGCACGGCTCAGAGCCACCCCAATTTCGTGGTCGCGTATTCCATGCTCGACGGCCGTCGCGTCTGGACGAGCGACACGACCAGCGGCCCGCAGGCGCTCGGACCGGTCGAATTTCTGGCCGCCCCCATCGTGGTGGACAACCTGCTGCTCGCCCCGGGCCGCGTGAACGACGACTTGTACGCCGTTCTGCTCGACCCGCGAACCGGCCGCATCGAGCGGCACATCTACCTCTGCGGCACGGGCGGGGCTCCGTTCGATTCGCTGTACGCCTGCACACCCGCGGCAGCCGACGGCATCGTGTTCATCCCCACCGGACGTGGCGTACTGGTCGCCATCGACACAGCCGGCTGGTCCATCCGCTGGGCGGTCCGCTACGACGGCGTGGCCGCTCCGGCCAACGAACTCGCCTGGCTGCCCACGCCGGTCATTGCCGTCTCCGACGTCATTATTCTGGCACCTCCGGACGTCAACGTGCTGTTCTGTTACGAACGGGCCACCGGTACTCTGCGCTGGCATGTGTCGCGCGAGAACGCCCGTTACGTGCTCGCCGCCGGCGACGGGCTTGTTTGGACGGTGGGCGAGGATGTGATGGCGTATGAACTCGACTCCGGCAAACGCGCGTGGACCACGCACTGCGGCGTGCCCGCGGGTCGCGGCGCCCGCGCGGGCGATCGGCTATACCTGCCGACGATCAGCGGCCTGGCGGTTCTGGACGCGCGAACCGGCCGTCGCGTCGAGCAGCGCGACATCGACATCCCGCCCGGCAACCTGCTGGCTTACGAGGATTCGCTGTACGTCGCATCTGCGTTCGAAATCCGCAAGTATCCCGACATGAAACGCGGATACGACCAGGCCGTCTTGGCCCATCAGCGCAATCCTGCGGATATCTCGCTGGCCATGCGGCTCGGATGGCTGGAACATCTGCGCGGCGAACCTGCGCGAGCGTTGCAGGCACTGGCCCAGGTCCCGGAATGGACGCGAGCCCAGGATGAGAAGCGGTATAGCCGCCTGTTGCACCTGAAGCTGCTGGCCACGCTCGAGCTGGCTTCCGCGCCCGACACGCCGCCGGAGACGGCTCGGCAACTGCTCAACGAAGCACAACAGCTCGCCCAGAACGCGGAAGACGCAATTATGGCACGCCTGGCCCTGGGCGAGTTCCACGAGCGCAGCGCATCGGCGACCGGTCTGCTGGACGCCTGCCGTGAGTACGCCACGTTGGCATTGGAGCCCACAGGCGACGAGATCATCAGCGGGCAGGACGACTCGTACGAGCTGAAAGCGGGCCTGATGGCCGGCCGCCGTCTCGCCGACCTGTTGCCCAGGCTCTCCGCCGAGCAGACGGACACATTCATGGGCGAGATGCAGCAGGTGTTGGCCCAAGCCATCCGCACGCGGAACGTTGGACAACTGCGGCGCCTCTCCAACTGCAGCGCGCTCCAACGGCTGGCCGTCCAGGCCGACCTGGCGCTGGCCATTTGGGCGGCCAAGGATCTGGCTTACGAGCAGGCCGAGGCTTACCTGAAGCGTGTCATCGATCGTGCCGAATCGCCCGAACTCCTGGCCGAAGCCGTCGGCCGCCTCTCGGTCATCCATCTGCAGCCCGGTGAATTGCACCTGCCCGTTTCAGGGGCCGAGCTGGCTCGTCGCTTGAGCACCGAGTTCGCCGACGTTCAAATTCCTGCTGACATCCTGGAAACCGAGTGGGCTCCGCCGGCATTGCCCGGCCAGGCGGCCCAAAAGCGAATGACCGGCGAGAAAGCCGCACGTCTGCTGCACAAGCGGGTGGACGACAAGATACTCGCGACGCACGAGGCGGCCCTCGCCCCCGCCGTGCTGGGCAGCCCGGCCAAACCGCCCGAAGCGACTGCCTACGCGGGTGCACGGCCGCTCGTAATTCGTGGGCCGCGATCCGAGGCGATGTCCGATCGCATGCTCCTGTTCCTCGAGGATCGTACGGTCGAGGCTCGGCAAGTTGAGGACGGCGAGCTGCTCTGGCCGGCGGAACTGCGCCTGCTCGGCGAGATGCAGGTCGAATCGCGCACCCTCACCGACGGTCAGCGGTTCATGCCTCGCCTCAACCCGAGCGAGCCGGCTCGCGGCCTGGCTGCCGGTCAGACGTTGATCGTGAACACGCGCTTCGGCATCCACGCGGTGGGCTTGCTTACCGGTCGGCGGCTGTGGTCGCGCCGGTTCGACCCGCCTGTCACCGCGGGCCAAAATGCTGCCGGCTCCGACTCGTGCATCTGGGCTCACGACGGCTACGTGATCAGCATCGACCAGTTCGGCCGGCTGGAGGTCGCCCGGTGCGAATCGGGAACGGACGTGCTATGGCGCCGGCGCATGCTCGAGCGGCGCTGGCAGACGGTTCGCGCGTTCGGCGACTACCTGGTGGTGGGCGACGCCGTTCTCGAGAAGGTGGACGTATTCAGAATAGCTGACGGCACCCACCTGGGGCTGTGCGAGTTCCGGCAGCCCGGCGGTTCGTCGGACCGGGCGGTGAACATTGCCATCGTGGCCGACGCGATCTGCGGTCCGATCTCGCCTCACGAAGTGGCGGCCATCGAGTTGAAGACGCCCGGCGTCGAGCCTCGCTGGACGGTTCGGATGGAGGCCGAGCTCTCGCAGATCTTTAAGCCGTCCGACGACACGCTGGCCGTCGCCGACCGACAGGGCAATCTCAAGCTGGTCGATCCGGCAACCGGAAAGGTGACGTTGGACGTGAATGTCCCCGCCTGTGCACAAGGTGTCATCGACGGGCGCCTCGAATCCGGCGTGCTGTATGTCTATGGTTTCGAAAAGCGCACCGAGTCGAACCGCCTCCCGAGCGACCGCCAGCAATGGTCGCTGGCCGCCATCCGGGTCCCCAACGGCGATGTCCTGTGGGCGAGGACGGGGTTGGGGCCTTTGATGTGTGTGACGGGCGACGCGCTGACCGCCTCGACCAACGCCATTCCCGTGCTGGCGTACCGTCCGGCGATCGCCGAGGGCACCGTGCATCACGGCAACACGCCGCTCAACGCCGGCACCGGTAGACGGGCTAAAATGGAATTCATGGTGGTGGACAAGGCGACCGGGGCGACGATCGGCGACACCGTTTCCATAAACGTGGACGGGGTGGAGGGATCTTCGATGCTCCTGGATCTGCAGGTCTGGCCCAACCGAGTGACCGCGTTTTACGGCGGGAACTATTTGCGGTTCAGCCTGCTGCCGCCCGGCGAGAGGCCGTCGGCCTCGTCGGGTCCCCAAACCGTCCCGCCGACCGGCTCGTGACCGCAACTATCAGGATGACTCGACGTATGAAGAGGAGAACCATGATCGTGCGCCGGCCCCGTTCTTCGTTTCGGTCACGCCGGTGGCCGGCGCATGCCCGTCGGCCACTCACCTGCCTGCTGACGGCGGCATCGATCGTGCTGTCGCCGCTCTGGCCGCTATCCGCGCGTGCGGAATTGCCCCCTCCTTTGCCTCCGCTAATTACGCCTGAGGCCAAAGCGGCCATCGATCGCGGCCTGGAGTATCTCGCCCGAACGCAATCGCGCGACGGGGCGTGGCGGCAGCAGGGCCCCATGGGCCAATACCCGGTGGCCATGACCGCGCTGGCCGGACTGGCGTTTCTGGCCAGCGGCAGCACCACCACACAAGGCAAGTACGCTCAGCAGGTCAGCCGGGCCGCCAACTTCGTGCTGTCTTCCGCCGGGCCGACGGGCCTGATCAGCCGGATGGAGGAAGAGAGCCGTTCAATGTACGGGCATGGCTTCAGCATGCTCTTTCTGGGCGAACTGCACGGGATGGAGGAAAATCCCGAGCGGCAGGAGGCCATCGCTCGCGCGCTGGCTCGCGCGGTCGAACTGACCGGACGCAGCCAGAGCCGCCTGGGCGGGTGGATGTACACGCCCGACGCCAACAGCGACGAGGGCTCGGTCACCATCACGCAGTTGCAGGGACTGCGGGCCGCTCGCAACGCCGGTATCGCCGTGCCCAAGAAGGTCGTGGACGGAGCGCTGGGTTACCTCGAAAAATCGGTGCTGCCCGACGGTGGCATCGCCTATCGAGCCGATCGCCAGGGCAGCAGCCGTCCGCCGATCACCGCCGCCGCCGTCGCTTGCTGGTACAACGCCGGCGAATACGACAACCCGATGGCCATCAAGGCCCTCGCATACATCAAGCAGCGGATCGGCCGGGGCAGCAATCAGAGCGGAGCCTGGGGACACTATTACTACGCTCACTTCTACATGGCCCAGGTCATGTGGCTGAGCAGTCCGCAGGACTGGGAATGGTACTTCCCGGCCATGCGCGACAGTCTGTTGGCGGCACAGAACGCCGACGGCTCATGGGACGGCGATTCGGTGGGCACGGTGTACGGTACGGCACTGGCCACGTTCATTTTGCAGATACCGTACGGTTATCTGCCGATTCTGCAGCGGTAAGAGGATCAACCACGAGTCACAGAGGCGCACAGAAGATGTGACTTGGTGTCTCTGTGGTCAAACCAAGGATCGTACGACATGACTGATGCAACAAACTCGAACCCGCTCGCTCACGACGACGTGGCCGCCGCCGCCAGGCTGCGCGAGGCCGGCGATCGCATCCGCAACGAACTGCGCAAGGTGATCATCGGGCAGGACCGCGTGGTGGATGAACTCCTGATCGCGCTGTTCGCGGGTGGCCACTGCATTCTCGAAGGCGTGCCGGGGCTGGCCAAGACGCTGATGATCTCCACGCTCGCCCGTTCGCTGAGTCTGAGCTTCTCGCGCATCCAGTTCACGCCCGACCTCATGCCGTCCGATATCACGGGCACGGAAGTGATCCAGGAGGACCGGGCCACCGGCACGCGGGCGTTCAAGTTCCTGCGCGGGCCCGTGTTCGCCAATGTCGTGTTGGCCGACGAAATCAACCGCACGCCACCCAAAACGCAGGCCGCTCTGCTGGAGTCCATGCAGGAACGGCAGGTCACCGTGGGCGGACAACGGCACGCCCTGGAAGCCCCGTTCTTTGTGCTGGCCACGCAGAATCCCATCGAGCAGGAAGGCACGTATCCTTTGCCGGAAGCCCAGCAGGACCGGTTCATGTTCAAGATCTACGTGGGCTATCCCAGCTATGAAGAGGAGATGCGGATCGCCGAAGTGACGTCGGCGGAGATCGAAGAGGCTCGGGATTCCATCCCGGCGGTGCTATCGCGCGAGGATGTGCTGACCATGCAGGCGACCGTGCGCCGTGTGCCGGCCGCTCGCCCGGTCGTCGCCCACGCGCTGGATCTCGTTCGCCGAACGCGTCCGCGGCGGCAGAGCGCAGACCCGCAGGACGGCCCCGCGGCTCCGGAGCTGATCGAGCGGATGGTCGCCTGGGGGGCCGGCCCGCGGGCCGTGCAGTTCCTGCTGCAAGCCGCCCGCGCCCGGGCCGTTCTGCACGGGCGCCATCACGTGAGCGTGGATGACGTGCGGGCGGTGGCCGCTCCCGTCCTGCGGCATCGCGTGGTCACCAACTTCTCGGCCGAGGCCGAAGGTTACACCACCGACCGGATTATCGCGGAACTCCTCGAACAAACACCTCCCTACGAGAGCGGGCTGACCCAGGATGGCCGATTACAAAAAGTACTTGGATCCTGAAATCCTCAGCCGGATCAGCCGGCTGGAACTGCGGGCTCGCCGGGTCGTGGAAGGGTTCGTGTCCGGCATGCATCGCAGCCCGTATCACGGGTTCAGTGTCGAATTTGCGGCACATCGCGAGTACGTGCCCGGCGACGACATCCGCCACATCGACTGGCGGTTGTACGCCCGCGGGGACCGACTCTACATCAAGCAGTACGAGGAGGAAACCAACCTCCGCACCACCGTGCTCCTGGACTGTTCGGCCTCCATGCTCTACCCCGAGCACGACCGTCGCGCCGGCTCGGGAATCCTTTCGCGGGCGGGTCGCCGACCGGCGTGGAGGAACAAGTACGATTACGCGGCGACGCTGGCCGCCTCGCTCATCTACCTGCTCATGCACCAGCAGGACGCGTGCGGACTGGTGCTGTTCGATCATGAGATCCGCGAGCAGGTGCCGCCGACGTCGCAGACCGCGCAGTTGCGGGCGATGATCGATCTGATCGAGCGGCGACCGCCCAGTGGCGCCACTGACGTGAAGATGACGTTGACCGGCTTGGCCGAGCGCATGCGGCGACGCGGTTTGGTGGTGCTCATCAGCGATCTGCTGACCGATCCGCAGGACGTCATCTCCGGCCTGCAGCAGCTCAAGCATCGCGGCCAGGACCTGATCGTCATGCATGTCCTGGACGAAGACGAACTGAAGTTCCCGTTCAGCGACAACACCTTGTTCGAAGGCATCGAGCAGCCCGTGCATTCGCTGGTCGATCCACAGGCCTTGCGGGCCAGCTATCTGGAGATCGTCGGGGCGTTCATCAGCCGCATCCGCTCGGCCTGCATGGATCACGGCATCGACTACGTGCTGTTGAGCACGGCGGACCCGTTGGACGCGGGCTTGTCGGCATATTTGGCCCGCCGAATGCATCGCACGAGCCGAAGGTAGATCGAAGCGACGACCATGGACAGCGCGAATCTCATTCTGGGCGCGATGATCACACCGGCGATGGCCTACGCCGGACTCGCCGCCGCTGCGCTGCCCGTGCTCATCCATCTGTTCAACCGCCGGCGGTTTCGCCGCATCCGCTGGGCCGCCACCGACTTTCTGCTCGAGGCGGAGCGCCGCAATCGCCGTCGCACGCGCCTCGAAGAGATGATCCTGATCGCCTTGCGCTGCCTGGCCATGGCGTTGCTCGGCGCGGCCTTGGCTCGCTGGTACGTGCAGCCGCGCTCGCTGGTGGCAGCCCTGGGCGCCTCGGCTCGCACGGACCACATCATCGTGCTGGACGATTCCTACAGCATGTCGGCCCTGCGCGAAGGTCACGACGTCGCGGCCGGCTCCGCCGACCCCGATGCGAGCGACGATACGACCAACCGGATCTTCCACGAGGCCCGATCCGCGGCCCGGCAGATCGTGGATCACATTCGCCAGGTTGCCCCGGAGGACTCGCTTACCATCGTCCTGGCATCGCGGCCCGATCGCCCCGTGCGCAGCGTCACGTCCGTCGGGCAAGTCCCGGAGCAAACCTGGGCCGATGACATCAACGCGCTGCAGCCTTCGTCGCGGGCGGGCAACATGCCGGCAGCGCTCGAGGCCGTTCGCAAGTTACTCGACACGCGCGAATCCACCGTGCGAGCCGCGGTCTACGTGATCAGCGACTTTCAGGCCATCGACTGGATCCCGGCGAGCTCTGGCGGCGCGGACGTCAACGCTTCGGCGAATGCCGGCAACGTCCCGACAGGGCCGGCGACCGCGCTGGCGGGCTGGATGCAGCGCGACCGCAGCTTGCAACTCGTTCTGGTCGACGTGGGACGGACCATCACGAGCAACCTGTCGGTCGTGGCCGTGCGACCCGACCAGCCGCAGGCCGTCGCCGGCGTGGTCGGTCGCTATCACGTGACGGTGACGAACTACGGCACGGAGGCGTCCAGCCCGCGCGAGATGCGGATCTTCATGGGCGACACCGCGCTGCCGCCGGTCACCGTGCCGATGATCGCTCCCAACGCGTCGGTCGATGTGCCCGTCGAGCTCGCGTTCGGCCAACCGGGCTCGCAACGACTCACCGTGCAGTTCGAGCCCGATGCGTTGCCCGTCGACAACGTGCGATCGCGTGCGGTGGCCGTCGAACGAGCCTTGCGTCTGTTGATCGTCAACGGCGAAGCCTCGCCCGATCCGTATCAGGATGAAGCCTTCCTGCTGAACGTCGCGCTGCGGCCCGAAGGTCCGGAGTTCAGCGGGAACGAGGTGGTCGTCATCAATGAGGATGAGTTCGAAGTCGCCGATCTGGCCGACTACCACGCCGTCCTGCTGCTGAACGTGAATCGCGTCACGCACGAGATGGCCGGCCGGCTCGAACAGTATGCTGCCGCTGGTGGGGGTGTGGCGTTCTTCCTCGGCGATCAGGTGGATGCAGCGGTCTACAACCGGCTGCTGTATCGCGGCGGCGCGGGCGTCCTGCCGATCCGACTGGGCGACCAGCTTTCCGCAGGGACCGACCAGGGCGGCCTGCAGATCATTCCGGATGACGAGGCTGAGGCGCGCGGACTTCGCTTCGGCAGCGCTGCGGCGCTGTTGCTGCGTGATGCTCGTGTCTGGCAGCATTTCAGCACAACGGCCGACACGGACATGGGCGCGCAAGCGTCGGCTCCGGCGGGGTCCGAGGGTGCTCCCATCAACGACGATGCCATGACGAACGGCGCGACGACACTGCCGCAATCGACACCGGCCGATCGTCCTTCCGCCACCGTGCTCCTGCGGCTCGACGATGCCGATCGAACGCCGCTGTTGATCGAGCGGCCGTTCGGTCGCGGACATGTCCTGCTTTTCGCGAGCAGTGCCGACAAAGAGTGGAACAACCTGCCCGATCAACCGGTCTACGTCGTGCTCATGCTCGAGCTCATTCAGCGCGTGGCCAGGTCTTCGGAGGCCGCGCAGGATCAACTGGTGGGCGAGCCCATCCGGCTCGACGTGGACCCCGCAGCCTATTCTCCCTCGGCCATGTTGCGGCTCCCCACGTACCCGGATACGCCGGCGGTGCGCCTCGAAGTCCGACCGAACGGCGAGAACGGTCAGGTCATGCTGGAGTGGGCCAACGCGGACCGACCGGGGCTGTACCAGTTCGACCTTCGCCGGCTCGACGGTGAAGAGGTGACGCGGCAGGTGGCGGTGAACCTCGACCCTCGCGAAGGCGATCTGCGCCGCGCCGACCGCAGCGCTCTGCTGGCCACCATGGGCAACCTGCCGGTCTCGTACGTGACCGGCGACACGCTGGCCGAGCAGGCGCGGGCCGAGGCACGGCAGGAATTGTGGCCGCTGTTGCTGGGCGTCCTCGTATTCGTGCTCACGCTCGAGCAGGGCCTGGCGTGGTGGTTCGGTGCCGATCGAAGCTGGCAGCGCGCGTTGAGGTGGACGGCTTCATGACCGAGTGGCTCGACATCCTGGCGTCCGTGAGCGTCGAGCGGCGCCTCGAGTTCGCCCGCCTGCCGCAGGGCTTCTCGGCCGTTGCCGCGATCGCGCTGCTGCTGGCGCTGCTCGGCCTGGTCGTGTTCTTCTACACGCACGAACAGCGTTCGGGAGCGTCCGCGCGCGTTCGCCGCCTGCTCGCCGGCTTGCGATGCCTGGTCATTCTCCTCCTGGCGATGATCTGGCTCGAACCCATCCTGGCCACGTACCTGCATCGACGGAGCGAAGCTTACACGCTGGTGCTCCTGGACTCCTCCGCCAGCATGAGCCTGGCCGACCGTTATTCGGATCCGGCCGAGGCCGTTCGCGTGCAGAAAGTCGTCGAACAGCTCGATGCGCCCGGCCAGGACAAGACCACGCGCTGGGATCTCCTGCGGCAACTGGTCACGGGACGCGAGGCACAACTCCTGGCCGAACTGGCGGCGAAAAATGCGGTCAAGGTTTTCCGCTTCGGCGATATTCCCGCACCCGTGGGTGAGCTGAACGTCGAGCCAGTGGGAGAGAACGAACCGCGGGGGGCGAAGGAACCGTCCACGCAACCGGTTGATCGGCGCCCGCAACTCGACCCCGTGCGCCAGTCGCTCGCGTCGGCGAAGCCGGACATGCCGTTGACCGATCTGGGTCGGGCGGTTCGCCAGGCCGTCGAATCCGTGGGGAGCAATCCCATCGCCGCCATCGTGGTCGTGAGCGACGGGCGGTTCAATCACGGCGAACCCGTCGAAGTGATCGCCCAATACGCTCGTGACAAGCGCATCCCGATTTACACGGTGGGGATCGGCGACCCGTCGCCGCCGCGCAACGTGGCCATCGCCGCCGTCGAGGCGCCGCCGAACGTCTTCGTGCAGGACCCGTTCAAAGTCACCACACACTTGAGGGCTGAAGGACTCGACGGCGAGACTTTGACGGTGGAGCTGCTTCAGCGCGAACCGGGCCAGGACGAACACCGCACGCTCGACACGCAGCAGGTGAACGTGCCGGCCGGCGGACAGATACCGCCGTTGGTCTTCAATCACAAGATCGACGCGGCTACCGAAGCCCGGCTGGTCGTGCGTGTGGCCGCTCACGAGGCGGAAACCATTGCCGAAGACAACAGCAAGGAAGTCACCGTTCGCGCGTTGGCCAACCAGATGCGCGTGTTGCTCGTGGCCGGCGCCCCGAGCTGGGAGTATCGCTACGTGTCCCGGTTGCTCGAGCGCGACAAGACCGCCGACGTGAGCTGCTGGTTGCAGTCCGCCGACGAGCGGGCCATTCGCGACGGCAACACCGTCATCGACCGGTTCCCGCGCGAGCCCGAAGAATTGGCCGAATACGATTGCATCGTGCTGATGGACCCGCAGCCGGGTGACATTAACACGGCGTGGGCGGCTGAGGTCGAAAAACTGGTGTCCGATCGCGGTTGCGGCCTGCTCTACGTGGCGGGTCGCAAGAACACGCCGCGACTCGTGCACGATCCCGATAGCCGCGCCCTGCTCGATCTTCTGCCCGTGGTGTTCGACCCGGGGGCGGCCGACCTCGTGCTCAACGAGCTGGGCCACTTTCAGCGCACGGGCTGGGCGGCGGCGCTGCCTCCGGCGGCGGCCAGTCATTCCGTCCTGGCCATCGCCGATCGGCCCGAGGAGACGCAGGAGCTTTGGACGCGACTCGGTGGTGTGTTCTGGCACTATCCCGTGCGACGCGAAAAGCCCGTGGCCACCGTGCTCCTGCGACACTCGAATCCCGCGATGCACAACGCCTACGGCAGTCACGTGCTCTTGGCCAGTCAGTTCGTGGGCTCGGGCCGCACTGCCTATCTCGGCTTCGACTCCACGTGGCGCTGGCGACAGTACGGCGACCGGTACTTCAATCGGTTCTGGGTGCAACTATTACGGCACATAGTGGAAGGCAAGCTGCTCAGCGGTCAGCACCGCGGCTTCATCCAGGTGGAACGGCCCGAGACCGGCATCGGTGAGCCCGTGGTCATCGAGGCCCGGCTGCTCGACGACGCCTATCGGCCGTTGGCTCGGCCCGATGTTCAGGCGGTTGTGACCGTGGAAGGCCGGCCCGCCGGCAAAATCGCGCTGCAGTCGCAGCCCAACCGGCCGGGGTGGTATCGCGGCCAGTTCGTACCCGCTGCCGTCGGCACGCACACGCTCGAGATCGAGCTGCCCTCGGAACGCGGCGGCGAAAGGGTGTCCATCCGGGGCGAACTAAAAGTAGGCCGGCCCGATCTGGAATTCCGTCACGCCAGCCTCGATCGCGACAGTCTTGAAACGCTGGCTGTGCGATCGGCCGGAGGCAAGTACTTGCACGTGGATGAGGCCGATCGGCTCGCCGAGCTGATTCCCAGCAAGGTGACCACGCTGGTGATCACGGGTCAGCCGACCTCGTTGTGGGATCGCTGGTGGGTGATGCTGGCGTTGGTTCTTCTGCTCGGTACGGAATGGTTTGTTCGCAAACGCGTCCATCTGTTGTAAACGGACGCGATCGACGGTTGTTTGATGAACGACTCGACGCGAAGACATTTCGAAACCACTATCCTCCGGCGGCTCGCGTCGCTCGGGCGGCGGGTACGGCTATACCTGCTGCTCGACGGGCTGGCCGTGCTCATCGCGGTCGGCGTGGCGTTCATGCTCATCACGCTGGGTGTGGACTACTTCGCCCGCCTCGACTGGGATATGCGGGTGGCCCAGTTGGCGAGCATCGCCGTCGTGCTGGCCGCGGTCGGATGGCGATTCTTGATTCGGCCGTTGCTCGTGCCGGTTCGCCGTGATCAGTTGGCCGTTCTCGTCGAGCGGAAATACCCGCAATTGCACAGCCTTCTGGTGACCGCCGTCGACTTCCTCGACAAGCCCGTCAAGCCGCCGGTTTCGCCCGGCATGGTCGAGCATGTGATTCACCGGGCGACGCACGAAGCCGCGGAACTGCCGTTTCACGCCGTGCTGGCCCATGGCCGGGCCCGCCAGCGTGCCGCCATTAGCTTGGCGTGCCTGTCGCTCGTGGTGGCCTTCGCGCTGGCCGCGCCCCAGACCATGGGTTTGTGGATGCGGCGAAACCTGCTGCTAGAGAGCGTTCCTTGGCCGCAGCGCAACCGGTTGACTGTGGAGAACCTCGTCGATGGCCGCCTCGTCGTGCCCCGCAACGAGGACGTGACCATCTCCGCCGTTGTCGATCCGGGCTATGAGCCGCCGCGCCAGGTGTTCATCGAACACGTGAGCACCACGGGGGCGCGGTCACGCGAACAGATGCCTGCCATGAGCCACGGCGATGTGCGGTTCACGCACACGTTCGAGCGGCTGGCTCAGTCCCGCCGCTGCCGTATCACCGGCGGCGACGCCACGACGGACTGGTTCGAGATTCAGGTCGTGGACCGGCCGCAGATCAAGCGAGCCGTCATCGAGATCGCACCGCCCGCTTACACCGGCATGGAAGCCTACGAACTGCGCCCCGGCCAGACGGCGGCCGAGGTGCTCGTGGGCAGCGAGGTCCGCTTCCGCATCGAGGCCAACAAGCCGCTGGTCCGGGCCACGCTGGTGCAGGAAGAACCGAATCGCGAGACCGAGATCGCCGAAGCGGCCGTGCGCGACGGCGTCTATCTGGATGCCGCCGTCACACCGGCCGCGACGTCCACGTATCAGTTCCTGCTCCTCGACGAGCTCGGCCTGACCAACCGCAGCGAACGACTCGTGCCGGTGCGTTTCAACGTTCGGCTGGTGGCGGACAAGCCTCCCGTGGTCAAGATGCGGGTCAAGGATGCCGGCGACATGATCACCAAAGATGCCATCCTGCCCGTCGAAGCGACGTTCAACGATCAATACGGGCTCGCCACCGCCGCTATCGCTTGCGAGATCACACGCGAAGGCGCATCTCCTCAGCCCTTTAACGAGCCGATTCCCGGCTTCACGCCCGGCACGCGATCGTTTACTCGCACGATTGAATGGTCCGGCGCAGCGCATGGCCTGACCGAAAGCGACCGGCTGACTCTCTTCTGCGAAGCCCGTGATTACGACGATGTCTCCGGCCCCAACGTGGGCAAGTCCGCACCGCTGTCGTTCCGCGTAGTGAGTCATGAGGAGCTGCTGGCCGAGCTGAGCCGCCGGGAGCAGGAGCATCGCCGCGATTTCGAGCGTCTCTTGCGCCAGCAGGAGGAGCTGTTTTCGGAGATGCTGGCCACGTCGCGGCCCAGCGATCCGGACGAGGCCCGCGATTACTACCCGCGGCTGGCCCGGCGTCAGCGCGACCACGCCGGACGGCTCAACCTCCTGCGACTGCAGTTCGAACAGGTGCTTGCGAAGCTGCGCATCAACCAACTGGCCACGCCCGCGGTGGAAGTACGGCTGGGCGACGGCGTGATCGCGCCCATGGATGAGCTGTACCGCTCCGGCATGCCCCACGCCGCGGCCACACTGGAGCAACTGCCGCCCGACGCCACCGGGGCCGCACTGAATGAGGCCCGGGCCGCCCAGCAACAGGTGTTGGCCGAGATGAACCGCATTCTGGCCAGTCTCCTAAAATGGGAAGGCTATCAGGAAGCGGTCACGCTCCTGCGCGAAGTGATCAAGATGCAGAAGGCCCTCGAACAGGAGACCGAAGCCAAGATCGAAGAACAGATATTCGGCATAGAGGCCGAAGACAAGTGAGAGGCGCGTGATGGGGAGCTTGGACAGGAACATCCGATTGATGCGGTGGGCCAACGGAGTCGCGAGCGTACGACTCGTGTTGGCTTTCGCACTTTCGCACTTTCTCACATTCCCACTACCTGCCCTCGCCCAGGCCACGCAACCTGGGGCTGGCGCCAATGCCACCGAAGCCGCAGAGCCCCTGGCCGTCCGCCAGCAGATCGTCCGCGACCGCCTCGTCCAGTTGGAGGATCGGATGTATCGCCTGAGCGAGAAGCTCCGCGAAAACGAGCCCGAGCAGGCCCGCCGGTTGGAAAAAGCCCTGCGGCAAAGCGGCGAACAGCTCATTCGGCACCACATGGACCAGGCGGTGCAGGCGCTGGAGCGTCTGGAACTCACCAAGGCGGCCGAGCATCAGGCGGCGGCGGAGAAGGCGCTCCAGGATGTGCTGGTGCTGCTGACCGAGACGGTCGACGATGCACTCGATCGTCAGCGGGAACTGGACCGTTTGCGCGATCTTCGCGAGCAGGTGGACAAGATGCTCGAACGCCAGCTCGAACTGCGAATGCGGACCGATCCCGGCGAGCAACTCGCCGAGCGTCTGGCTGCCGCCGCGGACAAGGTCCGTAAGCTCATCGCTCGGCAGGAGCAGCAGGCCGCCCGGACGAAATCCGCCGATGCGGACCAGGCGAATGAACTGGCAGAGTCGCAGCGGGAGATTCGCGACGAAACCGAAGCGGCCGCCGGCGAGTTGAATCCGCCGGCCACGCAGCCGCACGGCGATCCGCTGGCCCAACGGGCCGACCAGGCCCGCCGCGAGTTGGAGGATGCCGCCGATCGGATGAGGGCCGCCGAAGCCGAGCTGAGCGAGAAGCACACCGATGCCGCCGAGTCGCGTCAGGCCGAGGCGTTGGATTCGCTGCGCAAGGCGCTCGAAGCGTTGGAAAAGGCCGGTGCATCGGCTCAGCCCTTGGACGCCGCCGAAGCCGCGCGACAACAGCGGGCTCTCGAGCAGGATGCCGGCAAACTCGCCGACTCGCTTCGTGAGAAACCGGATGGTGACGACGGTAGCACGCAGCCGGCCGAGGGTGACTCTGCGCAGACGCCACCTGCAGGGCAGGAACCGAGCAGTGGTGATCCGGCGGAGAATGGGGATCCGCAAGACGGCTCCGACTCGCCGCCGGCCGGAACCGACAAGCCCGGGGCCGATAACGTCCGCAAGGCTCAGCAGCACATGAAGCGGGCGGGCGACAAGCTCGAAGGCAATCAGCCGCAGAAAGCGACCGCCGATCAGGACCGGGCCATCGAAGAACTCGAGCGGGCCCGGGCCGAACTTCAGGAAACGCTCGACCAGCTTCGCCGCGAACAGCAGGAAGAGGCCCTGGCGGGACTCGAGCAGCGTTTCCGCACTATGCTCATTCAACAAAAGAGCGTGAACGCCGCCACCGAAGATCTCGACAGTCGCAAAGACAACTGGACGCGGGCCGACAGCCTGAACCTCGCGGCTCTGGCGCAGGAGCAGACGGCACTGAGCGGCGAGGCAGCCAAGGCTCTCCACATCCTCGTGGAGGAAGGCACGACGGTGGTGTTTCCGCAGATCGTGGCCCAGATACGCGATGACATGACCGAAGTGGCCAAACGCCTCGGCGAGAAGCAGACGGGCCAGGTGACTCGCGACATTGAAGCCCAGATCGTCGAGGCGTTGGAGGAACTCATCGCAGCCATCGAGCAGCGGCAAAAAGAGGGACCGCCGCCGGCTGGCGTCAACGGCCAATCCGGCGGCCAGGGCGGCCAAGCGCCCGATCCGCCGCTGTTGCCCGGTTCGGCCGAGCTCAAGCTCCTGCGTTCGTGCCAGGTGCGGGTCAATCGGGAAACGCAGCAACTGGGCGAGGCCATCGCCGGAGCCGCCACCGACGTCGGGAACCGGGCTGAGCGGCTGTCCGAACGCCAGGAGCAACTGGCCGACATGGCTCGCAAAATCAACGAACGTGCCCAACGCCGATGACAGGAGTTGGTGATGAGATACGCAATCGGGATATCCATACTCGTGCTTGCCGTTGACGCGGTAACATTCGCTCAGGCGACGCGGCCGGCCTCGATCCGGCCCGCGGACGAGGGCAGTCTTGTTCCAGCGGTCGCCGCCGCCCGCGACTACGCCGAGCTTCGTCGCGAGCAGGACCTCGCCACACTCGACGCGTTTCTGGCCGAGTTGAAGTCGTCATCCAGCCTGCAGCCTGCCGCTCGCGACGCCGTCGACCGGCTCTGGGCTCAACGCCGGGCGGACGATGATCCCCGCGCGTTCGTGACCAGCGCTTTGGCCGTCATCTCTGCTGAGTATCGCAAGGCTTCGAACGAGCTCGATGCCGGCAATGCGGATGCCGCCATCGAAGCGGCCAAACCGCTGATGGATAGTCCCGAGTTCCATCTATCCACGCATGCGGTCATGATCACCGCCCGAGCCCTCATCGAGCAGGATCGGCCGAGCGAAGCCCGGGAACTGCTCGAAAAGCTCAACGAGCAGCGTGAGGAACTGGAGAAGCGAACGTTCGTCGCTCCTGAAATGGTGTTCCTCCTGGGTTACTGCCGCCTGCTCGATCTGGATTACGAAGGTGCGACCAACGCGTTGCGTGAATTCGAGCAGCGATATCCGCACGCGCCGGACCCGTATCGTTTGCCCGCTCGTCAGATGCTGCAGGAGCTCGCGGCCCGGCAGCCGGAAACGCTGAGCGACGTGTCCGACCTGATGGGCTACGCGGGCCGGCAACTCAAGTACGCCCGAGTCAACGACGTCGTCCGTTCCCGTCAGGATCGTGCGGTCGAATTGCTCGATCGTCTCATCGAAGAGGCCGAGCAGCGCGAACAGCAGCAACAGCAACAACAACAGGACCAGCAACAGCAGCAACAAAACGGCTGCAAGAAGTGCGGGGGGAAAGGTTGTCCGGATTGTCCAAGTGGTGGTGCTGCGGGCAACCAGCAACCGCAGCGAGGCGCTGATCGATCGGTGGCTCCGCCGGGGCAAGGCCGCATCGGCGAGTTGCACGGCTCGGCCCGAGCGCGGCCCGGCGAGCAGTGGGGTAAAATGCGGCCGGAAGAACGCGAGCGCGTGATGCAGTCGCTCCGGCAGAATTACCCCAGCCGGTATCGTCAATTGGTCGAGCAATACTACCGGCAGTTGTCCAAAGAGGAGTGATCGAACACCGGCCATGCGCTATCAGCCCTTGCTTTGCGTGTTTTGTGCCTGTGGGACCGCCGGCTTGCCGGTGCATGTCGCTTATGCGGCACCCGTCCGCGCTCTGACCATCGAGGGCAGTGTCATCGAAGGCGACTGGATGGGCATGCGCGACAACAAGCTCGAGCTCTCCGTCGAAGGCAAGGTGACGCTGCTAGACCCGGCCCAGGTCATGGGACTGCATTGGGTGGGCACGACCAGCCGGCCGGCGAGCACGATCGCGCCGGCGGCGACCACGCCGGGCAACGCCGAACATGACTGGGTAACCGTGCACCTGGCTGACGGCAGCCGCTTCCCCGCCCGCATTGCCGCCGGTGACCGCGAAACCATCAAACTGCAAACGGACCTTGTGTCTGAACTCGAACTGCCTTTGTCCCGGTTGGCCGCAATTCGCTTCAACGTCGATGACGCCTCGCCCGCAGCCGGACCGTTTGACGAAGCCCTGGCCGCGCGCGACCCGACCGAAGACACGCTCGTCATCGCTCACGAGGGCAAGGTGAACACACTGCGCGGCGTACTGGAGTCGTTGCAGGGCGACCGCGTGAAGTTCCAGTGGCGCGGCCGAAGCGTCAACGTCGATCGCGCGCGCATCTTCGGCCTGGTGCTCGCCACCGGCGCCGGCACTACCGACGTGCCGCCCGTGCGGTGCATCCTCAACAACGGTTCGATCTGGGCCGGACGACTCACCGGCGGTGACGCCCGGACCATTCAACTGCAGCTTGCGGCCGGCCCGGCGCTCGAAGTATCCGTCGAACTGCTCGACGACATCCAGTTCACCAACGACCAGTTGCTGTTCCTCAGCGATCTCGAGCCGGCGAATTACGAGTTCACGCCCTGGGCCGTCACCCGTTGGCCCTATCGCAAGAACCGGTCGGTCGCCAACCGGCCGCTGCGCCTCGGCGGGCAGGTCTTCGATCGCGGAATCGGCATGCACTCTCGCTCCGTGCTCACCTATACCTTGGATGGGTCCTGGCGGCAGTTCGCCGCGACCATCGGAATCGATGATGCCGTCGGCTCGCGCGGGAACGTCGTGTTCCGTGTTCGGCTCGACGGCCGCGAGGCGTTCGACAGCGGTCCGGTCACCGGTCGCGACGAGCCGCGAACGGTCCTCGTCGATCTGAACGGAGCGAGAACGCTGCAGTTGGAGGTCGATTTCGGCGAGGAACTCGACATCGGCGATCAGGCCAACTGGTGCAGCGCCCGGCTGATCAAGTGAATCGAGGCGGGGGGCGGGCGTCTCGCCCGGTGTTGGGTCGTTGTTGTTGTGGTGCACGCTTTCAGCGTGCACACGTGCAGGCAAGATGCCTGCACCACAAGTGTGATGAGGTGCACGCGCGTGTCATGGCACGTTCTCACGTTCGCAATTTCGCACCTTCTCGCCGTGCTCTCGTCCGTTGCCGCCGATGACTCGGCGGCGATTCGGCAGGCCGAGCAAGACCGCATCGACATGATCGAGCGGGCCTCGCGGTCGGTGGTGTCCATCCTCGCCCCGGATGAGTCGGGTGGCGGCTCCGGCGTGATCATCACGCCCGACGGTTACGGTGTCACCAACTTTCACGTCATCATGGGCATGGCCCGAACCCGGCGTGGCCTGGGCGGCTTGTCCGACGGGAAGACCTATCCGCTCGAAGTGCTCGGCATCGATCCTACCGGCGATTTGGCCATGTTCCGGCTCACCGGACGCGACCGCTTCGATGCCGCACCGCTGGGCGACTCGGACCACGTGCGCGTGGGTGATGCCGTCGTCGCGCTCGGCAATCCGTTCATGCTCGCCGAGGATTACACACCCACGGCCACGTTCGGTATGGTCAGCGGCGTGCATCGCTATCAATATGGCGCCGATACCCGCTCGCTCGTCTACACCGATTGCCTCCAGATCGACGCGTCCATCAACCCCGGCAACTCCGGCGGACCGCTGTTCGACATGCAGGGCCGGCTCATCGGCATCAACGGTCGGGCTTCCTTCCTCGAACGCGACCGGCTGCGCCAGCGTGTGAACGTCGGCGTGGCCTACGCCATCTCCATCAACCAGGTCAAGCGGTTTCTGCCCGCGTTGAAGGAAGGCTGGCTGGTCGAGCACGGCACGCTCGGCGCGACGGTCCGCGACACGCCCGATGGCGTGCGCTTCGATAACGTGCTGGCCGGCTCGGCGGCCGATCGCATCGGCATCGAGCTCGGCGACGAACTGATCGCCTTCGACGGTCGGCCCATCGCGGACGCCAACGCCTTCGGCAACATTCTCGGCGTCTATCCCGCGGGCTGGCCGGTGACCGTGACCTATCGCAAGGACGGCACGGAAGTCCATCGTCAGGTCGCGCTCGATCCGTTGCCGCTGACGCGCGAGATTCCCTGGCCCAAAGCCGATCCCGGCTGGATCCGCGCCGTCGCCACCGGCCGTCAGCCCACGACGCTGCCTTACGACGTGACCGACCTGGTCCGGACGACACGTTGGCCTTCGCCGCCGGACCCGGCCGGCTCTGTGTCGCCGGACAAAACCGCTCCCGTTCGGTCGCACCTTGCCGGTCTGCTCAGTCCCGTTGTGAAGATTTACGGCGGGCGCATCGCCGGCGAAGAAGCCTACGCCACCGGCGTGCTGGTGTCCGCGGGCGGCGAGATTGTTACCGCCCTGGCTCTGCTGCTGGAAGCGTCCACCCTTCGTGTCGTGACCGCCGACGGCACCGTTCACCGCGCCCGCGTGATTTACCGCGACGAGCGGCGGCAACTGGCACTGCTCGAGCTGCAGAGAAAGGAGTCGACAGTCTTCTCTCCCGTGATCCTGGACGAGTCCATTGCGCCGGCCGCCGGTGACGGTGTGTACGTGGTGGGCAACCCGTTCAAGATCGCCGACAGCAGCGAGCCGTGCTCGATCACACACGGTGTGTTGTCGGGCCGGATCTTGCTCGATGCTCGGCGGCCGGGCGGCGGCCCCCCGGCGGCCTATCGCGGCGAGGTTTGGATCATGGACGCCATGTCCAGCCAACCCGGCGCGCCCGGCAGTGCCGTGTTCGACACGCAGGGTCGATTCATCGGCCTCGTGGGCGAGGTGCTCGAGTCGCGGCTGACGAACACGCTGCTCAACTACGCCTACCCCGTGGAGCAAGTGGCGGCGTTTCTGCGCGAAGCCCGCACCCCGGCTGACGCATCCGGATCCACGGCAGCCGTTTCGGAAGCGCCGTCGGCCCCCGGCTATCACGGTATCCGGCTGGCCCGTTTCGGTTACCTCCAAAAACTTCCATTTGTCGGGAGTGTCGCGACCGACTCGCCCGCCGCCCGAGCCGGCATTCAGCAGGGCGATCTGATCATCAGCATCGACGGCCGGGCGGTCACCAACGCTCGGACGTTCGAGGAAGCGTTCAACGGTCTGTACGCGGGCACCGAGGTGTCGGTCGTGGTCAAGCGTGGCAACGAACTGGTCACCATCCGCTTGACGCTCGAGGAGGCGCCGAAATGAACGCTCGCTACTTTCATGGTGTGGTCGTTCTCCTGGCGTCAGCCCTGTGCGCGGCGCCGTTGGCGGCTTCGCAGAACCCCACGACGCGTGAGGCCGATGCTACGCCCGTCTTCCCGGTTCACGCCTTCCGTGCCGCCGCTCGTGCCGTCGCGCCGAGCGTGGTCACCATCGAAACCGTCGGCGGCACGCAGCCCGCAGCCGAGTTGGCCGGTGCCGCGTTCATGGTCGCGGACGGACCGACCACCGGTCTGGTCTGGTCATCCGACGGGCTGATCCTCACCAGTTCTTTCAACTTCGTCCGCGATCCGTCGGTGATCACCGTTGTCCTGGCTGACGGGCGGCGCTTCGTAGCCGAGCTCCTGGGCCGCGACGAGATTCGCCGGCTGGCCATGCTCGCGATCGACGCCACCGATCTGCCCGTGCCCAAATGGGCGGCGAGCACGGACATGAAAGTGGGTCAGTGGGCGATCAGTTTGGGTCGCGGTCACGGACGTCAAGCGGATGTCGTCGTCGCCGATGCCGGCGGCTGCACGATCACCGCGGGGATCATCAGCGGTTTGCGCCGCATGAGCGGCCTAGTGATCCAGACCGATGCCAGATTATCGCCCGCCAACTTCGGCGCACCGCTGATCGATATCGCGGGACGCGTGCTCGGTCTGTGCGTGCCCATGGGGATGGATGGCGGCCAGCTGTCGGGCGTGCAGTGGTACGACTCGGGCATCGGCTTTGCCGTGCCGCGCGAACAAGTCGAGATCGCCGCCCAACAGCTCGCCAAGGGCCGCGATATCCGCCCGGGCCTGCTGGGTGTGGGCCTGGCCAGTCCTGTTCCCGGCGCGGTTTTCGTCGCGGGCTGTGGCGACCCCTCACCCGCGTTGCGGGCCGGCATTCAGCCCGGAGATCGCATCGTGGCTGTCAACGACCAACCGGTGACCGGCGTCGCCCAGCTCAAGCGACTCATTCGCCCGCTCGGCGCCGGCACCCGCATCGTCGTGCACGTGGAGCGTCAAGGCCGAAAGCTCGAGCTGCCTCTCATGCTCGCCACCCGCGAGGACATTGGCCCGATATCGCAACCATCGCCGGAATCGGAACCCGAATCCATGCCGGAATCCGTCCCCGAGAACGAACCGCGCGAGCAGACACCTGTGGAGCCAATGCTCCCGCCCGATGAGGATCGCACCCCGGTCGTTCCACCCGCCACCGGGCCGGCGTGATCATCATCCTGTCCGGATTACCAGCAATCGCGGCTCGGTCATGCTGTCGATGGCCCAGCGCACGCCCTCGCGACCCAGGCCGCTGTCTTTCACGCCGCCGTAGGGCATGTGATCGACGCGAAATGATGGCACTTCGTTGATCATCACGCCGCCGACCTCCAGCTCGTCCCAGGCTTGCATAGCTCGATTGATGTCACGGGTGAACACGCCCGCCTGCAACCCGTACCGGCTCGCGTTCACCGCCTGCAGGACCTCGCTGAAGTCGTCGAACGGCGCGAGCACCGCCACCGGGCCGAACACTTCCTCGCAGGAAAGCTTTGCTGCCTCGGGCACGTTCTCCAGCAGCGTGGGCTCGTACAGCGCACCGTGCCGCCGTCCGCCGCACAGCAGCCGTGCTCCGACGCGTAGCGCATCCTCCACCCACGCCTCGACGCGGCGGGCGTCGCTTTCGGAGATCAACGGGCCGACGAATGTCTCCTCCTCCCGCGGGTCGCCGGCCTTCAGCCCCCGCGTCGCGGCCACCAGGTCATCGCGAAATCGGTCGTACACGCGCGTGTGCACGAAGACACGTTGCACGCTGATGCAGCTTTGGCCCGACTGATAAAACGCCCCGCGAAGCACGCGGACGACGGTATCCGGCAGATCGGCGTCGGCGTCCACGATCACTGCCGCGTTCCCGCCCAGCTCCAGCGTGACGTGCTTACGACCCGCCCGGCGCCGGATGTCCCAGCCCACTTCGGCCGAACCCGTGAAGCTCAGCTTGGCGATTCGATCGTCCTCCACCAGCGGGCTCGCCTGGCCGCCCGACAGTGGCAGGATCGAGAACGCCCCGGGCGGCAGATCCGTCTCCGCGAGAATCTCGCCCAGCAGCAACGCCCCGATCGGCGTCGTGCTGGCCGGCTTGAGCACGAACGGGCAACCCGCCGCCAGCGCTGGCCCGATCTTGTGCGCGACCAAATTGAGCGGAAAGTTGAACGGCGTGATGAACGCGCACGGTCCGACCGGCACGCGCTTCCACATGCCGCGATAGCCTCTCGCGCGCGGGCTGATTTCCATGGGCAACACTTCGCCATAGAGGCGGACCGACTCCTCGGCCGAGATGCGCAGCGTGTCGATCAGCCGATCGACTTCGCCGCGGGCATCGCGGATGGGCTTGCCGGCCTCGACACACAACGCTTCGGCAAACTCGTCCGCCCGCTCGCGACTGCGCCGCACGACGTGATCGAGCACGGCCTGCCGTTGGTAGGGCTTCATCTCGCGCATGGGCCGTGCCGCGTCCGCCGCCGCGGCGATGGCTCGCTCCAACGTCTCGCGGCTCGCCCGCGGCACTCGCGTCACCACGTCGCCCGTATACTTGTCGCGCACTTCCAGGTCGAAGTTGGGCTGCTCGGGCTGATTCGCCACGTACATGGGATATTGGTCACGAAGCATGGTCATCGACTCGCAGAGTTGAGAATCCCGCCGCGCCTGGCGATGCGCGCGGACGGATATTGTTCATTGTAAGCAGGAAGTCGGAAAAAGAGGGGCTGGGGCCTGGGGCCTGGCGGGAGGAGCTATAGGCTGAAAGCAGCAGGCTCTGTCGGAACGCCCGTGCGTCCTTTCTCTGGCTCACAGCTCACAGCTTTTTCAAAACTCCCGCCGCTGCCGAGCGGCCGGAATGTGTAACTGCTTGCGGTACTTGGCAATGGTACGGCGGGATACGTCGATGCCCTCCGCCTGCAAGCGGGCGGCGATCACCTCGTCGCTGAGCGGATTCTTCTTGTCCTCGGATTCGATGATGGACTGCACGCGGGCTTTGACGCTGTCCCAACTGGTCGCCTCGCCGTCGGAAGCCTCCGTGCCGCCGGTGAAGAAGTAGCGCAGCGGGAAAATGCCGCGCGGCGTCTGAACGTACTTGTCGGCGACCGTACGGCTGATCGTGGAGGGATCGCAGCCGAGCTTTTCCGCCAGCTCGCTCATCCGCAGCACCTTCAGACCCGTCGGGCCGAGGTCCAGGAAATCCCGTTGCCGCTTGACCACTTCCTCCGCCACTTCGAGCAGGCGGTTGCGGCGATAGGCGATGGCGTCGATGAGGGCCCCGGCCGATTCGAGATTCTTCCGGACGAAGTCGCGAGCCTCTTTGTTGTCGCGGCACTCCTGGAGCATCCTACGGTATGTCTCCGAGATCCGCAGCCGCGGCGAATTACCCCGGGCCAGCCGAACCGTGTAGCCGTCCCCGTCGTCGGCGTAGTCCACGATGACGTCGGGCGTGACCCTCGGCACCTCGCGGCCGCCCACCAGCCGGCCCGGATGCGGGTGCAGCCGGGCCAGGTTGTGCATCGCCGCCTTGATCTCCTCGATCGTGCGGCCGGTCGCCTTGGCGATCACCGGATAGCGGTTCTTTTCGATGTCCGCCAGATGGTTCTCGACCAACAGCCGTTCCAGCTCGACGTCTTCCTCCTCGGCCAGGGCGTCCAGCTGAATGAGTAGGCATTCCTTCAGATCGCGGGCCCCGACGCCGGCTGGTTCCAGCGACTGGATCCAGCTCAGCGCCTCCTCCATCTCGTCCATCGAGAAGGGCGGCACGTGCTGCTCGGCAATCTCCGCCAGCGGCGTGCGGAGGTAGCCGTCGTCCTCGATGTAATTGATGATCAGCTCGCCGGCCTCGCGGACGCGCTCGTCTTCGATCTCCACGAACGCCCATTGCCGGACGAGGTACTCGTTCAGCGACTCCGGACGGCTGGCCGTGTTGGCCATGGCGTCCATCTTCGCGTCCCGCTCGCCGGCGGCCTGCCGCGGACGTCCGAATATGTGGTCGCTGTCGTCGATCCCGTACTCGCGGGAGATCTGGTCCAGCCGCGTGAACCCCTCCAGCAACTCGCGGCTCTCCGGCGAGGGCTCCAGGTCGGCCTGTTCGAACTTGTCGCTCTCGTCCGGGGTAACCGGACCATCCATGTCCCCATCTTCCAGCGCAGGGTTCCGCTCCAACTCCTCCCGGACCTTGGCCTCCAGGGCCATCAGCGGGAGTTGGAGGATGTTCATCGACTGGATGAGCTGCGGTGTAAGCCGCTGCTCCTGCCGAAGCCCCAACGAAAGCTGTTGCGACATAAACTGGGACATAACTGCCGAATATTATACCCGAAATCCCGCCCTTTGGCAGATCGCGTGCCAGTGGTATAGATGTTTTATTCGGCCGGGTTTACGGCAGGCGAGCCCCCGTCTACCTCGCCGGCGGCCCCGCGCATGGCGCAACTCCGTCCGTCAGCTCGGGGTCCGCTGTCGCAGCCGCCCCCGCATTCTAACGGGCGTGGCGTGCGGCGCCCTGGCCATCAGCGTTATTGAAAAGTCGCTGGTGTTGGCGGAGGTGCCGCCTGACGTGTTGGCCCGCATGCAAACGACTCTGGTCCGTCACGAGTCGCAGAATCGGCTGGGCCGGGTCGTGCGCGACGAGCGGGCGTTCCTGATGGCCGCGTCGCACTGGGCGCGGACCGGCGGAGTCCCCCGTCCAATTGCCGGGCATCCGTGGTTTGATGCTGTGGAACGAGGCGAACGGCATCCGCTTGTACAACCAGCTGCTCGAAGCGGCCGAAGATTCATCGAAGACCGCGCTGGTGCAGTCGGTGGCGTCCGCGAAGCCTGGCCTCTTTGCCTTCAGTACACTGAGCATCCCGCCGTTGCTCCAGGCTTTCGAGTTCGACAAACGTCGCCTGAACGACGCTCGTTGTGCTCGTGTCGCGTGCGCCGCTGAGCGGTACCGGATTGCGACCGGCCAATGGCCCGCTTGTCTGGACGACCTGGTCCCGGCGTATCTCGACGCCGCGCCCAAGGATTCATTCGCACCGGATGTGCCGCGGCGCGTGAAACGGACGCACGATCGGCTCATCATTTACAGCGTGGGCCCGAACGGCTCGGACGACGGCGGCGAGGTGCAGCGTGGCAAACAGTTCGCGAACAGCCCTGATACCGGCTTCATCCTGCTGCATCCGTCCGTTCGCAATCAGCCGCCACAGTCACCGTGAATAGCTATCAGCTGTCAGCTATGAGCTGTGAGCTCTGAGCGTTGAGCCAGCGACTCTCCCGTCCGATAGCCTCCCCTGGCGCGATACCTGCTGGACTTCGCGGTTGCGATTCCGTAAAATCGTTTTAACAGGGCGATCTTTTCATTCCACGTCCGTTTTCGTGCGATCGTCCTGGGCGTCCGCGCCGGTATGAGCCAGGTCAGGAGCAGGACATGAAGCGATTGAGTTGGGCAGGAGGAGTGCTGGTCGGTCTGTTGTGGTGCGCGTCACCGGCCGTCCTGGCCCAATGGTCCAATGCCGAGCTGTTCAACGGTCCTTCCGAAACCGGGCTCGACGTCAAGACCGGGGGCATCGCCCCGGCCATCGGCGGCGGTTTCCACGGTGTCTACGTGTCCGGCAACAACGCCGTGAGATACCGCCGATACTCACTGGACGGCACGCTGAGCGCGCCGCTCACACTCTTTAATGGACAGGCGTTCAACGCCAAGATCGCCCAAACCCTCAACGGCGACATCCACGTCGTGTTCGAGGACTGGTCGCAGGGCCCCAACAACATCCGCTGGGTCAAATCCTCCGACGGCGGTCTTACATTCCCGACCACGCAGTTACTCACCGGCATCAACTGTGCGAAGCATCCGCACATCGCCCCCTTCGGCATGGGCCAGAGCCCCGAGTTGATCATGAGCTATTACCGATCGGGCACCGAGTGTGACGAATCGCTCTGGTCCCGCCGGTGGAACGGCTCGACGTGGTCCGCCGAGGTGCCGCAGAATGCCTACAGCCTGTCCGAGTTCGACTGTTTCGGCATGGCTCGCTCGCCGTTGGACGGATCGATTTATCGCACCTTCGACCCGTCGAAGACCGCCATGCTCATGCAGCGCTACGACGGGACGTGGAGTGCGCCGAGCCAGATCTACAGCGGAAGCTGGGCGGTGCGTCAGCACATGGCCATCAACGAGTCTGGCCAGATCATGTTGCTGTGGGACGACACGAACCGCATCAAGGGCATGTTGTACACACCGGGCATAGGCGCGGCCCCGGTCGTCGATCTGGGACGGGGCGGCTACTCGGGCGCGTGCGACGTGTGCGCCATCCCCGGCACGAACGACTTCTACATGGTGGTGGCCCGGGATATCGGTGGCTTGTTCCATGTCTACGGCCGGCGCTGGACGAACGGGCAGTGGCAGGCCGAGGAATCGGTGCAGGTCGGCCAAGCCGATGCCTTCATGGTCACACCGCTCGTTACCGCCGATGCGGCCGGGAACATTTTCTGCATGTGGGAGTATTGGGGCTCAGGCCGGCCGCAGCAGTGGTATGCCGTTCGGCCCGCTGCACCTTCAGGACCGACCGGCACGATCGCCGGGACGGTACGCGACAGCTACGGCCAGCCGCTGGCCGGGGTCGCCGTGGTGGTACAGAGTCACGGGGCGGCGCTCACCGGCGCGAATGGGACATATAGCGTCAAGGCGCCGGTCGGCACGTGCACCGTCGAAGCCAGCAAGCTCCACTATCTAGCACAGAGCGTCAGTGGTGTGGTGGTCACCGAGAACGCCACGATCGCACTGGACTTCGTGCTCCCCGTGGAGCCGCCCGCGCCGGTCGCGCTCACGGTGACGCCGGGCAATCAACGCAATGACCTGACCTGGACCGCGCCGGCCAGCGGCAACTACAGCGGCGTGGTGATTCGCTATTCGACGACCGGCTATCCCACGAGTCCCACCGACGGCCAGCACCTGGGGCAGGTTGCCGGCGACCCCGAATCGACGGGGACGTTGGCACACCTGAACTTGACCAACGGCCAAGCCGTCTATTACGCGGCTTTCTCGTATTTCCAGGACGCCAGCCGCTTCTACAACCTCACCGCCGCCACCGGCGACGGCACACCCGCCGGGCCGGGCGACCTCGATCGCGACGGCGACGTGGACCAGACCGATTTCGGTTTGTTCCAGCTCTGTCTGAGCGGCAACTTCATCCCGCAACTAGATGCCGACTGCCAGCGGGCCAAGCTCGACGGCGATGACGACGTGGACCAGGACGACCTGGCCATCTGGCAGCGCTGCTACAGCGGCCCCGGCGCGCAGTCGCTTGCGACCTGCGCGGACTGATACGCGTTCGCGTGTGCGTTGAAATCGAGCACCGAGGCACGATCAACGGATCGACGACTTCGCCCTTTACGCCCGGTCGGCGACCACCGGGTTGGTCAGCGTGCCGATGCCTTCCAACTCCACTGAGACGGTGTCGCCCGGCTTGAGGAACACCGGAGGTTTACGAGCGCAGCCCACGCCTTCGGGTGTGCCGGTCAGAATGACCGTGCCGGGCAGAAGCGTGAACTGGTTTGACAGATAGCTGACCAGGAAGGGCACGGGGAAGATCATGTCGGCGGTGTTGGAGTTCTGCATCAGTTCGCCGTTGAGTCGCGTGCGAATGGGGAACGAGTTGGGATTGACCTGTGGATCCACGAGGAGGCAGGGTCCGAGCGGGCAGAACGTGTCGAAGCCCTTGGCGCGTGCCCACTGCTTGTCACGTCGGATCTGGCAATCGCGGGCGGACACGTCGTTGGCGCACATATAGCCCAGCACGTACTTGAGGGCGTCGGCTTCGCTGACCTTGCGGGCGGTCCTGCCGATGACCACGGCTAGTTCGGCCTCGTAGTCGACCTCCTCGGGAGCCGACGCGGGCAGCACGATTTCGTCGCCGGGGCCGATCACGCTGGTGGTCAGCTTGACGAAAACGAGCGGCTCTGACGGAATTTGGGCACCGCTTTCGGCGGCATGCCGGCGGTAATTCAGGCCGATGGCGATGACGTTGACGGGCTGGACGGGGGCGAGCAGCCGCTTGATCGTCGCGGTGCCCCCGGTCACCTCCCAGTCGCCGAACAGGTCGCCCTTGATCAGCCGGGCTGTACGCTCATCCACCTGCTCGCCGAGCAGAATGTTGCCGTTGTTGTCTTCGAAGCGGATTACCTTCATATTGTTCCTCCGGGAACTGGTTTCCTCATTCTGTACGGATGGGGGACAATGTCAACACCTCGCGGAGCCAGCACATGCGAAAAAAACTTCAGATTGTGATCGGTTTCGCTACTGTCCTCGGCAGCTCCGCGGTGGCGGCCGAACTGAAGTATCGCGAGCGCTTCAGCCGTCTGCTCATCGACAGCGCCCCGGGCCTGCTCGAAACGTTCGACGCGGAAACCGGCCATTTCGGCCGCGGCGTCTGGATCTGCCGCGATCAGGACGTCATGTGGCCGCTGGCTGTGATCTACACGCTCGACGTACCGGGTAACCCGTATCACCGCAGCCCCGAACTGCTGGAAACACTGATGAAGGCGGGTGACGCGTTGATCGCCGACGCCGATCCGCAAGGCCGCTGGGTGTTCCGCAAGAAAGACAACAGCACCTGGGGCATGATCCATATGCCGTGGACGTACTCCCGCTGGATTCGTACGTTCGAGCTGATTCGCGACGACATGCCGCCGGAGCGGCGGGCGGCGTGGGAAAAGGCGCTACTCAATGGATACGGGAACATCGCCAAGACAGCACTGGGCAGCGTGCACAACATCCCCGCCCATCATGCCATGGGCTTGTACATCGCGGGCAAGACACTGGATCGACCGGCCTGGCGCGAGCAGGCAGCCGAATTTCTTCGGAAGGTGGCCAAGTCTCAGAGTCCGAACGGCTACTGGTCGGAAGGCGAAGGGCCGGTGGTGAACTACAACTTCGTCTACGTGGACGCGCTCGGCACGTACTATGCGTTGAGCGGGGACAAGGCCGTTCTTCCGGCACTCGAGCGAGCGTCGGCTTTCCATCGCAACTTCACATACCCGGACGGCAACTGCGTGGAGACCATCGACCAGCGTAATCCGTTCCACGCCGGCGTCAACCAAGCCAATCTCGGATTCACGTTCGATCCGGTGGGCCGAGCCTATCTCGCCTCACAATGGGCGCACGTCAAGGACAAGGAGTTCAAGCCCGATCTGTTGGCCTCGCTGGTTCGCTATGGGCAGGAAGGGCCGATGGAGCCCGCCGACGGACAAGGAGCCCGTACGTACGTCCTGACCGAAGGCGACGTCGAGCGGGCCATGACACTGCGGCAGGGGCCGTGGTTCGTGTGCTTATCGGCATTCACCTCGCCGGTTTCCAGGAATCGCTGGTACCAGGATCGCCAGAACCTGGTGAGCATTTTCCACGACAAGACGGGACTGATCATTGGCGGCGGTAACACCAAGCTCCAGCCCGCGTGGAGCAACTTCACGGTGGGTGACACCAGTCTGCTCGCTCACAAGCCGGGAGACACGAACCCGAACTTCGTGCCGGCCGGCGAACTGTATCACGTTCCTTCCCAGGCCACGCTCGTGCGCGAGCCGGTGCCGGGGCTGGACTTGAAGTACGGCCCGCAAACGTGCCGTATTCGCGTCGAGATCCAGGACGATCAGACGCTCGACCTCGTCGTTTCGACGAGCACGCCGGGTGCGCTGCCGGTGGCCGCTCACGTAACCTTGCTGCCCCGCATGGGCCAGGAGGTTCGCACGGTGGCCGGTCACGCGTTCAAGCTGGGTGGCGATCGTGTGGAACTCACCCCCGAACAGATCGGCGGCGCGATACAGTACGCCGGGTGCACGCTTCGGCTGCCCGCCGAGGCCGGTCTGTGCTGGCCCGCGCTGCCGCACAATCCGTACGTGCTCGACGGTCGAGCCAAGCCCGAGGAGGGTCGGATCTCACTCCGCCTGCCCTTCGCCCCGGACCGCACCGAGCACCGGGTCTCGCTCAAAATCGGACCATGAGCCCAGCCGCGGAAGCCGACTCGGCGCACAGGTCAGTTCGTGTCGAGCAATTCGACGTCGAAGATCAGCGTGGCCTTGGGTGGGATCACCGGGGGCATGCCGCCCGCGCCGTAGCCGAGCTGGTACGGGATGATGAGCTTGCGCTTTCCGCCGACCTGCATGGAGCCGACGCCTTCGGTCCAGCCTCTGATCACTTGGTTGAGCCGGAACGCGATGGGCTGGCCGCGATCGCGGGAGCTATCGAACTTGGTGCCGTCCGTGAGATAGCCGGTGTAGTGGACCTTCACCGAGCTGGATGCGTCGGCCGGTGTCTTGCCGGTGCCGGGCACGATGTCGAAGTACATCAATCCCGAAGGAGTGCTGATCGGATCGCCCTGAACAGGATCGCCGGGATAGGTCTGGCCCGCTCCACTCATGAATGATCTCCTGACACGCTGACGGTGACGATCGGCGAGCCGGCCCGCCCGGCCATGACACGCTCCGCTGTGACGAATCTTCGAGCCGGGGGCCTCGGGCGGAGACCATCCGGTTCGACTTGAACTTCATAGCATAGACCCTCGGGCGGGCTCAGGCGAAATCGTGCCGCATGCCCACCCGCAGTTCGAGAAAACGGTCGGGAAACGCCTCCAGGATGGCAGCAGTGGGTCGAAGCCCCGTGCAGTGCAGCGGCGCGATCACCTCCACCTCGTGACGTCGCAGAGCGGCGATGGTCTGTTCGACTCGATCCGCGGATGCGTTCGCCAGGTGCATGCCGCCGACTACAGCATAAATGGGCCGCTCGGCCGTCAGGTAGCGCACGTATTCCAGCGTGTTGACCAAGCCGGCATGACCGCAACCGAGCACCACGACGGTTCCTCGGGGTGTATCGACGGCCATGGCCAGATCGTCGGGCAACTGGTCCGCCCGCGTGCAGGCACGGTCGCAGTAAAACACCCCGCCGACGTCCTCAAAGACCGTGCGTCGGGGCACCTCGCCGGTCAGCAGGATATCGGGGCCGAGTTGCGTCGGCGATGTGACCGGGTGAAACATGACCCGCGTATCCAGGTCCGGCGGGACGGAGGCTCCGACCGGCTCGACCCGTCCATCCGGCTGACGCTCGTACCGCTCGCGGAATGCCTCGGGATGGGCGTAGAGACGTATATGCGGCACGCGGGCGAGCACGGTGTCCAGGCCCCCCGCGTGATCGTAGTGGCCGTGACTCAGTACGACGTCGGCGGCCGCCGTCAGGTCGATGCCCATCAGCTTGGGGTTGTGCGCCAGGGCCAGACCCTGTCCGGTGTCGAACAGAATGCAACGCGAGCCCGCCTCGATCCACAGCGCCAACCCATGCTCGGCAATCAGCCCCCGGCGCGTCGTGCGGTTCTCTGCGAGAACGGTGATGGCCAGCGTGGTGCTCATGACGTGATAACGATTGTCGCACTATCGGGCGCTTCGTGCAAATGTGACGTTCACAACCCACCTTTGTAGGGGGCTTTTACGAGTTCGGCGCATACCGACGTTGGGTTTGGCGAGAGGTGGGCAAGCTGATGAGCGAATGAGACGGCGGGAACAAGCCCCGCCGCTCGCTGGGAACGGAGGAGGTCACGTCGTCCGTCAGACTGCCTTGCCTTCGAGACGAGCCTGAGCGGCGGCCATCTCTTCGGCTGTGGGGGCCTTGCCGGAGCGCATCATGTCCACGAAGCAGTCGAACAGATACGTGGCGTCGTGCGGGCCCGGGCTGGCCTCGGGGTGGTACTGAACAGAAAAGATCGGCAGGTCGCGGTGCATGAAGCCTTCGAGCGTCTGGTCGTTGAGGTTCATGTGCGTGGGCGTGCCCCCGACTCTCTCCAGCGAGGCGGTGTCCACGGCGAAGCCGTGATTCTGACTGGTGATCTCGACGCGGCGGGTGGCCAGGTTCATCACCGGCTGGTTGCCGCCGCGGTGACCGAACTTGAGCTTGTACGTCTTGGCCCCCAGCGCGAGGCCGAGCAACTGATGGCCCAGGCAGATGCCGAAAATGGGCGCCTTGCCGATCAGGCCGCGCAGAGCCTCGATCGCGTACGAGAGCGGCTCGGGGTCGCCGGGGCCGTTGCTGACGAACACGCCGTCGGGCCGATAGGCGAGGATGTCCGCCGCCGTCGACCGGCCCGGCACGACCGAGACGCGGCAGCCCGCCTCGACCAGGTTTCGCAGGATGTTTCGCTTCATGCCGCAGTCGATGGCCACGACGTGAAAGCGAGCCTCGCGTCGTCGCGGTGCGGGGTCGAAGCTGGTTTCGAAACCCTTGGTCCATTCAAAGGGCTTGTCGGGTGCGACGCGCTGGACCATGTCCTGACCGACCAGGCCGGGCCATGCCCGCGCGCGCTCGACCAGCGCCGCGTCGTCGAGGATCTCCGTGGAGATCGAGCCGCGCAGCGCCCCTTGGATCCGGAGCTTGCGGGTGATCGCGCGAGTGTCCACGCCCTCGATCCCGACTACGCCATAATGCTTGAGATACTCCTCGAGCGAGCCGGTCGCCCTGAAGTTGCTGCTGCGGCGAGCCAGTTCCTTGACCACGAAGCCCTCAACCTGCGGGCGAGCGGACTCGATGTCCTCGTCGCTCACGCCGTAGTTGCCGATGAGCGGATAGGTCATGGTCACGATCTGCCCGGCGTACGACGGGTCGGTGAGGATCTCCTGATATCCCGTCAGCGACGTGTTAAAACACACTTCGCCGTCGTGGGTTCCCTCGGCGCCGAACGCCTCGCCGGTGTAGACCGTGCCGTCTTCCAAAGCCAGTTTGCACACACGCCGCATCAGATGCCCCTAAAAGGGAGGGTCAAAACCCGAATGACGAAATCCGAAATCCGAATACGAATGAAAGCTATGAGCTGTAAGCTATAAGCCAGACTCGGCGGGACGCGCTGAACGCGGACCATTCGTCATTCTGGCTTCGTCATTCGTCATTTCTTCACTTGCTATTGTACGCCCTCAAACAAAGCGGTGCCGACGCGAACCATGGTCGCGCCCTCTTCGATCGCCACTTCGAAATCGCCGGACATGCCCATGGAAAGTTCACGGAACTCCGGGCCGAGAATGCGCTCGGCCCGCATGTCCTCGAAGACCTCGCGGAGCCGGGCGAAATGGGGCCTGGCGTCCTCGGGATTCTCGGAGTATGGGGCCATGGTCATCAGCCCGATGATCCGGATGCCGGGCAGCGTTCGGATGTTCTCGGCCAGGTGCGGGACGGCCCCGACGGCCAGACCGAACTTGCTCTTTTCGCCGCTGACGTTCACTTCCATGAGCACGGGGATCACGCGGTTGATCCGGACGGCTTCCTCGCTGATCTCCACCGCCAGCCGCAGGCTGTCGAGGGAGTGGATGTACTCCACCCAGGGCAGGAGCATGCGGACCTTGTTGCGCTGCAGGTGCCCGACCATGTGCCAGCGGGGATCGGCCGGGGCGTCCGTTCGCTCCATCGACCGCCGACGGTTCAGGTGTTCGCGGATCATGCCCGCCCGGCGGATGAGTTCCTGTACGCGGCTCTCGCCCAGATCGAGCAGGCCGGCCTCGATGGCGGAACGAACGACGTCTACCTCGACGGTCTTGGTCACGGCGACCAGCCGAACCTCCTCCGGCCGGCGCCCCCGCCGCTCGCAAGCGGCCGCCATCCGCTCGCGGATGCGCTTGAGGTTATCCGACAGTTTTCGGCGTACGCTGACTTCCATGTTCCCGACCATTATACGAACATCGCACCGGCCCAACGAGGTTGAATTTGCCGGGTCGGCCCGGCAAGATAGGCCGATGCTCACACTCGGCGATGTTATACTCGAACCCCCCGCCCCTGGCGAGATGTTGGACTTTGACGCGATTTTCGGCCCCGGCGTGCCGGTCGAAATGGAGATCGGGTCGGGCAAGGGCGGATTCCTGCTGAACCGGGCCCGGGCTTTGCCCGATCGAGGGTTCCTGGGAATCGAGTGGGCGAACAAGATCTACCTCTACGCCGCCGACCGCATGGTTCGCTGGGGCGTGCGCAACGTCCGGCTCATGCGGACCGACGCCAGCCACCTGGTCCGCCACAGCATTCGGCCCGAGAGCCTGACCATGCTCCACATCTACCACCCGGACCCCTGGCCGAAGAAGCGGCATCACAAGCGCCGGCTCATCCAGCCTCCGTTCGTGGCGGCCGCGGTCGCCGCGCTCAAACCCGGCGGGCGCATCGCCATCCAGACCGACCACGCGGAGTACTTCGAGCAAATTAAACAGGTACTCGCCGGCGAGCCGCGCCTTCGGGAGGTGCCCTTCAACGTCCCCGAGGCCGGCGTGGTGGATGGCTTCGTCCAGACTAACTTCGAGATCAAGTACCGCCGCGAAGGCCGTCCCATCTACCAGATTGCTGCCGAACGCACCGCGTGAGTTTGATGCTCGCGATCGACTCTCCAACGCGCCAGGGGATGATATCAACCGTGCGCGTCACATGTATCTGTCGCGTTGTACACGTGGATGTGATGATCCCGCGTGTCGCAAACGTAAATGCGTCCGTCATGGCCGAGTCCAACGTCGCCGGGGAAATCCAGCTCGCCGGCGCCGCCCGTGTTCGTCCCGATGGTGGACAGATAGTGTCCGTCAGCATCGAACCGCTCGATGCGATGGTTGCCTTGGTCGACCACCAGCAAATGAGACTACAAACCCACGGAGACATAGATAATACTGTCAGCAGTCAGCTATCGGCGATCAGTCGGATGAGTGGCCCGCGCGCTTGTTCCGTGCACATCTTTGCCTTCTTCGTCATCCGTCAGGAAGAAGGCTTGAGTCCTGAGACCTGTGTCCTGAGGTGAACGCAAGGACAGACTTGATTGTCCCGGAAGGGCCTAAGCGATGCACGTCGCCCATGCGTGGATCGGCGTCCTCGAGGTGACTGACCACAGAGGACGCAGAGGGTCACAGAGGAAATGCCGGTCTGCCCACCTCTGTGATCCTCTGTGACCCCTGTGGTTATTCCAACTAACAAGACACGCTCAAATCTCCACGTGCTCATCCCGTAGTCAATAAAAATGGCGCAAGAGTGTCCCGATCTCGATACACGATCAGGCATGCCAGATGCAAAGCGCCACAATTTTGCGGCGCATGTGTGAATAGCGACAGAACTATTTGCTTCTATCCATATCCGAGCGCTTGAGACTAAACGCAACACCGTTATGATAATTTCGTTACTTCCTTCACAAAGTCCGACCAAATGGAGTGCTCAATGAACTCGGACTTGTCCTCGACACTCGAGTTTTTTCAAGGGCCGGTGTTTCGATTCTCGTTCGCGTTGATGGTGCTGGGCTTCCTGCGCCACGCGCTGATCGGTGGCATTGAAATGGCATCGGCGTTTCTCATGGCGACCGACCGCAAGGAGGTCTGGGCCAAGCTGGGCCAGCGCATCCTGTGGTTCCTGTTTCCCCATGTGCTGCTCCAACCCATGGGGGCCGGCATTCGCGGCTGGTCGATCTATCACACGCTCCTATCGGTGGTCTCGCTGGTCTTCCGCCTCGGTGCCGTGATCATTCCCGCGTTCATGGTCGCCCACGTGTATCTGTGGGAGCGCGGCCTGGGTATCAGTTGGCCCGCGCTGCCGCCCGGCACGGCTGACGCCATCTCGTTCGTCACCATCGTGGCGGGATTCCTCGTGTTTCTGGGTCGGCTGTACTCTTCGGTTCTCCGCAAGGTCGAGCCCGCCTGGAGCTTTCTGTCGCCACTGATTCTGATCGCCCCGTTCGTCACCGGCGTGTTGGCCATGCATCCGACGTGGAGCCCGTTCGCGTATGAGACGGTCCTGCTTCTGCACGTGATCACGGCCTGCCTGGTGTTCGTGCTCCTGCCGTTCGCCCGGCTGCTGTGCTTCATGCACACGCCGGTGACACGCTGGGTTCCCCAGGCTGCATGGCATTACACACCGGCGGTCGAGGAGATCGAACGCACGCCAACCACAACCCCTGCTCGGGAGATGGTGCCCGCATGAAAGAGAAACTCGACGACAACAAGGTCATGGCGATCCTGACCGACGTGACCAAGTGCACGGGTTGCGAGACCTGCGTGGCCGCGTGCAAGAAGACGTATGACCTGCCGCGCGACCGCATGTGGCGGTGGCAGGACGAGATCGATTCGCTCTCGGCCAGCCGTTACTGCACGATCATCCGCAAGCCGGGCAACGTGTTCATTCGGCAGCAGTGCCGCCACTGCAACGAGCCGGCTTGTGCCTCGGCGTGCATCGTGGGGGCGCTCGAGAAACAGAAGAACGGGCCGGTGACCTACGATTCGCGCAAGTGCATGGGCTGTCGCTACTGCATGATGGCCTGCCCGTTCGGCATTCCGCGTTACGAGTGGGAAAGCACGGCTCCGAAGATCCGCAAGTGCATCCTGTGCTACCCACGACTGCAGGAAGGCAAGCAGCCCGCCTGCACCGAGGCCTGTCCGTATGGGGCGACCATCTTCGGTACGCGGGCGGAGATGCTCGCCGAGGCCCGTCGCCGGATCAAGGAGAACCCCGGCAGGTATTACCCGGCCGACAATCCCGTCATCTACGGCGAACACGAAGTGGGCGGCACGTCCGTGCTCTATCTGTCCAACATCTCGCTCGACTTCATGAGCTGGGGGCCCAAGCTGGGCAACGAGCCGCTGCCCGCGCTCACCTGGGCCGCTCTGAGCAAGGTGCCGCCCGTCGTGCTGGGCGTGGCCGGGTTAATGACCGGCGTGTACTGGGTCATCGGACGCCGCATGCAATTGGAGGCGGAACAACACACAGCGCGGGCGGCTGAGTCGGGTGCGGCCGCACATCCGCAGGATCACGACCCCCATTCGGAACATCAGTCATGAGTGCCGGCGTCACCAACAAGAATCTCGATCGGGTCAAGACCGTCCTGTGGATGATCATGGGCGTCTGGACGGTGGTCACGGTTGCCCGCTTCGGCAACGGTATCGGAGCCACCAGCGGGCTGACCGATGTGGCGCCGTGGGGCTTCTGGATCGCCTTCGACGTCATGGCCGGCGTAGCCTTGGCGGCGGGCGGCTTCGTGCTGGCCGCGACCGTCTACATCTTCGGGCTGCACAAGTACCACGACTTCGCCCGACCGGCGATTCTCACCGCGCTGCTGGGCTACATCGCGGTGGCGGTCGGGCTGCTCTACGACCTGGGCTTGCCGTGGAACATCTGGCATCCCATGATCTTCCCGCAGCACCACTCGGTGCTGTTCGAGGTGGCCATGTGCGTCATGTGCTACCTGACGGTGCTCACGCTGGAGTTCTCGCCGGCCATTCTCGAGCACCCGTTGTTCTCGCATCGCATCTTCCAGGTCGCGCTGAAGTACATCAAGAAGATCACCATCCCGCTGGTCATCGCGGGCATCGTGTTGTCCACGCTGCACCAGTCGTCGCTGGGATCCCTGTTCCTCATCCAGCCGTTCCGCACGCATCCGCTGTGGTACAGCCCGATCATGTACGCCCTGTTCTTCGTCTCGGCGGTCGGGCTGGGCCTCATGATGGTCACGCTCGAGTCGCTGCTTTCCAGCTGGCTGTTCAATCACAAGGTTCGCGTGGAACTGTTGGCCGGTCTGGGCCGGGCGGCCTCGTTCGTGCTGAGCGCGTACGTATTGCTGCGGGTGGGCGACCTGTGGAGACGCGGTCAACTGACCGAGGAGAACATCGCGTCGTGGCAGGGGGCGCTGTTCATCTTCGAGCTGCTGGTCAGCGCGGTCATTCCGGCCATTCTGCTGAGCTTCCGACGCGTGCGGTACAGCGTGCCCGGCCTGGCCACCTGCTCGACCATGGTCGTGCTGGGCATCATCGGTTATCGGTTCGACACGTGCATCATCGCCTTCAGCCGGCCCGAGTCCATGCCCTACTTCCCCACCTGGACGGAGCTGGCCATCAGTGCCGGCATCGTCTCGGGAGCGGTGCTGGTCTTCATCTTCTTCAACGAGAACCTCGAAATTATTCCGCATCACGGGCCCAAGCCTGGGGCCGGCCCGGACAAGTCAGGACAGGGCGTTGGCTCTAGTTCGCGCGCGGCGTCGTACGCTACCGATTACGCCGGCGTGTACTTCTTCACGCCTGCTCGTCGCCGCTATTCACTGGGGTTCGTGATTGCCGGCGCGCTGGCCATCGGCCTGCTGCCCGAAGATGCGATATTCGGTCCGACGCCGCTGCGCGTGCCCGTGCAGGAAGGTCGCAACGTCGAGGCGCTGGCCGTCAAGGTCGATCATCCCATGCGCCGCGAGTTCCACTTCGCCGGCCTGTCGGGCACGGTGCCGGCCGCCGCCAAGCCCGAGCCGGTGACCGTGCGCATGATCGACGGCAACCGTAACTGGCGGTTCGTGCCCTTCACCCACGACGATCACATCGAACGGCTGGGCGGGCAGGAGTCGTGTCGTCTCTGCCATCATCAGAACATGACATTCGACCAGACGTCACCTTGCTACGTCTGCCATCGCGACATGTATGAGGTGACGGATACGTTCGATCATCGCCTGCACATGCACAAGCTCGGCGGCAATGCATCGTGTGCGGTCTGTCACGGCGAGGGCCCGGGCCGCAAGACGCGCGAGACCTCGCTGGCGTGCTGGCAGTGCCACGGCGACATGGTGGTGGAAGGCTCGATCGTGCCGCGGGCCGAAGGCGGCCTGAAAGGCTTCGCCCCCGGCTACATGGATGCCATGCACGGGCTGTGCATCCGCTGCCACGAGGATCTCAGCGCGAAGGATCCCGAAAAGTACGGTACGGAGTTCGGTCGCTGCGACGTGTGCCATCGCGACTTCAAGGACACCGAGCATCGCCGTATGGCGCCTTACGTTCCCATGCCCCCCGGGCACGAGAATATGAAGCTAACGCGGAAGAACTGACCGGCGGGGCGGTTGCGTCGCGGTCGTCCGACGCAGACACGACGACACGGAGATCGGGGTGGGCGGCTCGCGCTCGAGGCGGGCAGGATGCGTTCTCCCAAAGCCACGGTACGGATATGGCAAGCATGCGTGATTCGTTGAAGACATCATCCACATCCGGCGTTCGCGGTTGGATCGACCGGGCGGCCTGGGCGGTGCAGATCGTGTTCGTGATCGCCGCCGTAGGCGTGGTGGGCTATGCGGCCTCGCCGCTGCTGCGAAACGCCCCCAAGCCCGCCACCTTTCCGTCCACCATGGAACAGGTGAACTGGGCGGACGCGGACAGCAGTGTGTACTGCCTGGCCTGTCACCGTAACGTGGCTCCGGCGGCCGGGGTCCGCGACGTCCAACACGGCCACTCGCAGAATGTGGCTTTGAACGCGGCCCAACTGCAGGCCGTGCAAGCCATGGGCACGACCACCGGCACCGACGGCGTGCTCATCTGCATGTCGTGTCATACCTTGGACCAGAAGGGTCATCCGCACATGCTGGCCGAGTCGTTGGCCGGTAGCAAGCTGTGCAAGGGCTGTCACGCCGAGCAGTTTACGACCGTCGGCTCGCCGCACGACCTGCGGATCACCGCGCCGGAAGAGACCAACCGTTTCGGCCAGACCGCCGAATCGGGCGGACCTTGCAGTGCGTGCCACCTGGCACACCATTACGCCCGCGAGGCGGAACCCAGTGAGCTGGATCCGGACGGTCGATGTGTGACCTGCCATCAGATCGGCCGGGCGGCGGAGAAGCACGCTCGCCCGACCATGGAGCACCCGGACGCCCACTGCGTGGTTTGCCACAACCCGCACGACAACACGCACAAGCACTTCATGAAGAAGCCCGCGGCCGAGGTCTGCAACGATTGTCACGGCGAGTATGCCGCCGGGCCGGCCAAGGGCATGCACCCGCTGGGCGAGATGGCGTATGCCGTTCCGCAATCGTTGATCGACGCGGGCGCGCAGACGTTCGGCAACGCGCGGCAGCTCACCTGCCTGGTCTGCCATTCGACGCATTCGAGCACGAACAAGCCGCTGTTGATCATGCCCGCGGACACCAACGATTTGTGCTTGTCGTGCCACGAGAAGGAGCTGGCGGCCAAGGGAGCGGACGGACGCGTGCCCAAGCATGGACAGAGCCCCAAGCTCACGGCCGAGCAACGGGCGGTGGTAGAAGGCCGCGGCGGGCGCGTGGGTGCCAACGGTGAGTTGCTGTGCGTCTCGTGCCATAAGGTGCATCACGGCCGGACGCCAGCGGATCTGCTGTCGTTCCAGCCCGCGGCCGAGGACGGTTGTGCGGCGTGTCACACCGACCAGGCGGGCGTGATCGGCACGGCGCACGATCTGCGGATTACCCGGCCGACCGACAAGAACCTCGCCGGACAGACGGCGCTGGCGGGCGGGCCGTGCAGTGCGTGCCATATGGCGCACGGCTCCGCGCGAGCGGCCAAGCCGACCGAGGCGGACGTGTCGGGCCACTGCACGACGTGTCACGGCGAGCTGGGCGACGAAGCCGAAATGCCGGCGTGGCATGCTGGTCATCCCGGCACCAACTGTGTCGCCTGCCATGACCCGCACGAGCACCGGACGAGCAGCTTCCTCTTTCAGAAGCCTGCGGATCTGTGCCGCGCGTGTCACGCCGAGCAGTACGATCTGGCCGGCGGGCCGCACGATCCGGCGCATCGGCCGCAAGCCTGGGCCGACAAGTTGCCCGCGGGTTCGAGCGAGCAGCAGGGGTCGTGCCTGGCTTGCCACGCCGCCCACGGCAAGAAGGGCACAGGTCTGTTCAGCTTCGCGACCGACACCGACGCGTATCACGACTCGGCCTGTTTGCACTGCCATGCCGACACGGCATGGGACGTGTCCACCGACGTTGCGGCCATTCACCCGCAGCGAATCTCGCCCGATCAGAAGCGCGTGCCGCTGGCTCTCGTGCCGCACGATGACAAGGGCAACCTGCGCATGGGTTGCCGTACATGTCACAATCCACACGGCGGGGCCGAGCCCGGCCACCTCGCCCGCGTCAAGGCCGGCGAGCCGACGGCGAGTCTGTGCACGCATTGCCACGACGACAAGAAGCTGATTGAGATGACTGGTCACGCCACCGACAAGCTGGCGGCGGCGGGCTTCGAGACCGAGTCGTGCAAGCCGTGTCATGCCATGCACGCCAACCCGGCCGATGCCTGGGGCCAGATGCTCAGTCCCCGATTCCTCACGCAGTCGGCGCCGATGGCCGATGCGGCCGCCAGTCAACCCGCGGAATCGACGACGCAACCCGAGCGTACGCTCGTCGATCGGTACGGTCACGAGTCGGCCGTGCCTTGCCTGGTGTGCCATCATCCCGGCGGCCCGGCTCCCGTGCGCGAGGTGGCCACGCATCCGCCGGTCACGCTGGTGAACATCGTCAAACCCGACGAACCCGGCTACATGCCGCTATTCGGGCCCGACGGTAAGGTGAGCGTTAACGGCCAGATCACCTGCCGAACCTGCCACCTTTCGCACGGCCAGACCGAGCTGCTCCGGCAGGCCGCGGCCAAGGGCGACACCGACGCCCAGCACTCGGCTCGCATGCAGTTGCGGCCATTCGTCGCTCCGAACCTCTGCACGCAGTGTCACGGTGCCCAGGCCCGGCTCAAGTTCCTGTTCTTCCACAACCTCGAACAGCGCGGCAAGACCAACTGAGATTCGGGGGGCGGGCGTCTCGCCCGCCTCGTGCGGACCAACGGTTGAATCCAGTCGGCGGCGGGTTGTGGTGCACGCTTCCAGCCTGCACAGTGCAGGCAAGATGCCTGCACCACAATGCAGGTGGGCAGGCGGCACGGCCTCCGCGACACTGGCATGGCTTTGGGCTTGAGGGTATCTTGAGTCGGGTGACATCGCGAAGACGCCGGCAGGCCGGCATGGATAGCACCTCGAGCCACGCAACATGTCCATTTACTCGGCTGCAATCACGTTGTTCCTCATGATGGACCCGATCGGGAACGTTCCGGCGTTCGCCGCGCTGCTCAAGGACGTCGATGCCCGCCGGCGGTCGGTGGTGGTCGTTCGCGAGAACGTCATCGCTCTGGGCGTCTTGCTGTTCTTTCTCCTGTTCGGGCCCAGCGTGATGGGCTTGCTGCATATCGAAGAGGCGGCACTGAGCGTGGCCGGTGGCGTCGTGTTGTTCATCGTGGCGCTGGAGATGATTTTCCCCGGCCGTCGAGCCGTGCATTCCGATCCGGCTTCGAGCGGCGAGCCGTTCATCGTGCCCATGGCCATCCCGCTGATCGCCGGCCCCTCGACCATGGCCGTGCTCATGCTCATGGCCAGCCGCGAGCCGGCGCGTCGGCCCGAGTGGACGGCCGCACTCCTGATCGCTTGGTCTGCGGGCTTGATCGTGCTCCTGCTCGCGGATCGGCTGCGACCGCTCATGGGTGCCCGTGGCCTGGCCGCCATCGAACGGCTCATGGGCATGGTCCTGCTGGTCATGGCCGTGCAAATGTCCATGTCGGGGCTTCGAGGCTTCTGGCACTCGGTGGCGCCGGCGACAGCACCGGCACTGGCGTGGATGTGAACGCGAAGATCGGGCGGACAACCCCAGGTCGAAAGATCAGGCATTGTGGTGCAGGCATCCTGCCTGCACTGTGCAGGCTGGAAGCGTGCACCACAAGAACGCTGCGGGGTTAAACCTCGCCGCTCGCTCGGCGGACGATCCGCGAGGGGATGGTCCAGACATAGGGGCGCAAGGCCAGCCACGCGCCGAGGTAGCCGATGACGGCTCCGGCCACGACGTCGCTGGGCCAGTGCACGGCATCGGCGTAGCGCGAGACGCCGCAACCGACGGCCAGGACCCAAAAGATGCCGGCCAGCCGGGGATAGAACCACGCGAGCACGCCGGCCAATGCGAATGCGCCCGCCGAGTGGCCCGACGGGAACGATTGCGTCGCATGTTCCCGGTTGCCACAAGCCAGACCCGCCCACGTGTGGACCTGGTCCAATTGATCGACGCTCTCGACCTGCTCGACGGCCTCCTGCGGACGGTATCGCAGGACGGTTAGCTTGCCCGTGTTGTACATCAGGCCCCCCAGTAGCTGGGCCACCAGGACGGTAGTGATTATGGTCCAGCGCCGCTTGTCCATGCGGGCGATGATGAGCAGGGCAGTGACGATGGGCACCACTTGGGCAAAGTCGCGGAAGCCGTAGAAGATCTGTTTGAGAATGCCCTTGGGCCCCTCCGGCCACACCGCGTATCGCCACTGCATAAGCGTCACGTCGTACCGCAAGGCGAGAGCGAACGCCGCGGCGACGAGCGCCCACAAGATGAGCCGCACACGCCAGCGTCGCCAACTGTCCGCCGGCGCGGGCGGCAGCAGGCTGACGTCGTAGAAGCGGCACGGAGGCGATTGCGAGCAGTCCGTCATGGGCCGTGATTATGTACCGGATACCAGCGAATTTCGAGCGTGCGACAATCGCGGTGCCGGGAACAGCTCATCGACGTTCGCGTCTGCTGCGCGCAGCTACGGCGGATCGCCGGGCAACTCGTGTTCGGCAATAAAGCGATTGGCGGCTTGGAAGTAGGTCACGATGGTCGCCAACGCGAGCACCGTCGCCGACCACCAGAAGACCTTCGGCAGGAACTTGAGCCAGCCGGGCAGGTCCGGATGGAGCAGGATGGCGATGACCATGGCCAGTTGGGTCAATGTGGTGGCCTTGCCGAACGCGTTCGGCTGGATCAGGATCTGCGTTGTGGTCATGTACACGATGAAAAAGCCCACTACGACGATGATGTCCTTGCCCACCGCGACCACCGCGACGGTGGCGGGCAGCCGGACCCCCGGCACGGTCGTGCCCTGGTTTGCGAGCAGCACAACCGAAAAGAGGATGAGCAGCTTGTCCGCGATGGGGTCGAGGAATTTGCCGGCCAGCGTCTCCTGCTGCAGCCGCCGAGCGAGATAGCCGTCCAGTCCGTCCGTCACCGCCATCACGAAGAAAATGCTCACCGCCGACCAGCGGGCGACGTTCTGCCAGCGCGGGTCCTGCAGATTCAGCAGCGCGATCACAAACGGGCCGATCAGCAGAATCCGGGCAATGGTTAGTCGATTGGGCCAGGACAATGGGAGCATAAGGGTTCCCCGAGTCAACTGCCGATTCGGACGAGGCAGGAACGGCGATGTGATCTACCAGACACCGCGTCTGTCATGAAGCCTTTCGGGCCAGCGGCCCCGGCTGATTCGGGCAGAGACTCGTCCAGCTTAACTTCAAGTGGTACTCAGGCCACCAGTGTACTGTGACTTGCCTCCGCGGCATAAAGAAGCGCGGCTTGCACGTCTTCCTGCGTGAGCTGTGGATATTCCGCGAGCAACTCGTCACGGCTCATGTCGGCGAGGCTGGCGACCAGGATCGACACGGGAATTCTCGTTCCGCGGATGCACGGCTCGCCAGCGTGTAGATCAGGATCGATCACGATGCGTTCGTGCCACGTTTCTGTGCTCATACGCAGTCTCCGGGAACAATTTTAATTATACATTGTTGCACTCAGGGGGCCAGTTTGGAATGATCAGGCGGATGCGAGGCGTAATCCCGGAAAGTCCGATGCTGAATTTGAACGGCACCACACTGGCCAGCAACCTGTTGCTCTCGCCTATCGCGGGCTACTGCGACCTGGCGTTTCGGCTGTCGATTCGGCCGCTGGGCGGGCTGGGGCTGGCCTACACCGACCTGGTGAACCCGCGGGGACTGCTCCGGCAGACGGTCAAGTCCATGGAATTGATCGAGACCGAGCCGGGCGACCGCCCGCTGGCCGTGCAACTCTACGGGCACGAGCCCGAGATCATGGCCGATGCCGCTCGCTGGTGTACGGACCATCTCGAATTGGCGGCCATCGACATCAACATGGGCTGCCCGGTAGACAAAGTCTGCAAGACCAACGGCGGGTCGGCCCTGCTGCGGAACCCGGAGTTGGCGGCTCGACTGGCGGAACGGGTGGTGCGGGCGGTGGACGTGCCGGTGACGGTGAAGATGCGCCTGGGCTGGGACGAATCGAGCATCGTGGCTCCGTCGCTGTCAGCCGCGCTGGAAGACGTCGGTGTCGCGGCCATCACCATCCACGGCCGGACCGCCGCCCAAGCGTTTCGCGGCCGGGCCTGCCAGGACGGGATCGCCCGGGTGGTGGCGGCGGTGCGCCGCATCCCGGTCATCGGCAACGGCGACGTTCGCTCGCCCGCCGACGCACTGGCCATGATGCGTCGCACGGGTTGCGCGGGCGTGATGATCGGCCGGGCCGCCCTGAGCGACCCTTGGATCTTCCGCGATACGCACGCCCTGCTGACCACCGGCCGCGTGCCGCCTGCGCCCACACTGGCCGAGCGGCTGGATTTCATTCGGACCCACTTCGAACACAGTTTGCGGATCCGCGGCGAGCGGCGGGCGTGTATTACCTTCCGCCAGCGGGTAAGCTGGTATCTCAAGGCGATCGGCTCGTTCCCCGCCTGGCGGGATCGATTCAGGGGGTTGAGCTCGGCGGCGGAATTCTACGCCCTTCTCGACGAGTTCCCCCAGACGGTTCACTTGTCACGTGAGTGATCTTGAACTCGCAAGCGTCTCATTCTGAAGTCCGCCGCGTCTTTGCCCTGCACTGCGCGGCCATGGCGCTGCTTGGCATGCACGTCGGCGTGCTGGGCATCATGCCCGTCCTGCTCCGCAAGACGTTCGAGGCTGGCGAGTGGCAGACCACGCTGGCCACCATGGCCATCCCGTCCATGGCTGTGCTCACGATTTTCTGGAACGAAGTGTACGCCCGACTGGACAGCCGCCGGTTCCTGATCGGGTTGTGGCTCACCAACCACGTTCCGCTGATCGGGATCACGTTCTGCGACCAGGCGTGGAGCGTGCTGGTGTTCTTCGTCGTCTCGACGCTGACATACTGCGGCATTAATTTGTTCTATGCCGACGTGTTGCGGACTTGTTACCCGGCCGTCATTCGTAACCGGCTGTTTGCGGTGCTCAATTCCATCAGCCTGTTGTGCACGATCTTCTCGGCCTATGTCATCGGGCGTTTGCTTGACATTTATCCTGAGGCGTTCCGCGTATACCTGCCGATTTCGGTGGCGCTGGCCGGCTTGGGCGTGTTCCTGCTGATCCGCATTGCCGCCCAACCGGTCTTCGCACGCCGGCATGTCGATCATCCCCAGCAACCGTTGTGGGAGAGTCTCTCGAGAGTGGTCCACAATATGGCGGGGGTGTTCCGTGAGGATCGCAACTTCCGCCGCTGCGAAGGGGCGTTCTTCGTCTACGGGCTGGGCTTCATGTTCTGCAACGCCCTCATGCCCTTTCTCGTCTGCGACAAGCTGAAAATGGAGTACGCCGGTGTCGCTCGCTCCACGCAGGTGTCGTACCACCTGGTGATGCTGTTCACGTTTCTCGTCGGCGGCTATCTCATGGATCGGCTGGGAGCCATCCGTGTCACCACCTGGTCGTTCGTGATGGTGATCTTCTATCCCATCGGCCTGACGCTGGTTGCCGACGAAGCGAGTCTGACGTTGGTGGTGATTTACAACGCCCTGGCCATGACCGGCATTCAACTGGGGGGCACCATGGTTCCGCTGCAGTTGGCCGGCCGGCCGTCGCACGCGTCGATGTACGTGGGCATTCACACCGCGCTCGTCGGGCCGCGGGCGGTGATCGGCCACGTGGTGGCGATCGCGCTGTACGAACTTACGAGCCGCATCGAGCTGCCCCTGCTTTTGGCCGCCATTCTCTACGCCGGTGGGGCCGTGCTCATGATCCGCCTGCACCGCGATTACCGCGCGGACACGCGAGCTCCAGCCGCCGGACCGTTGCCCGTCACGCCCGCCGCGGAGTGAGCGGACGCACTTTATCTCACCGGTCTCTGGCCGTATCATTCCGAGACGATCCGCCTCAGGAGGAGTATTCTCATGCCGGAACCTGGGCTCGCCGCCACTCACGACGACATCTATCTTCGCAGGCCGATATTCCGCTGGCTGGCTCTGATCGCCGCCCTGCTCGCCTGGGGGTTCGACGGCGTGGAGCAGGGTGTGTACAGCATCATGACGCGGCAGGCCCTGCGCGACATCACGCCCGGCACTGAGCCGTTGGTGGCAGAGTTGAACGCCATCCAGGCCCGGATTGCGCAGCTCGAAAAAGAAGGCGCGCCGGTCGAGGCGGAGACCGCTCGCGCCAAGGCTGTGGTCAAAGAAATCGATGCCAAGATCGGCCCGATGTTCAGTTGGTCGCTGGCCATGTGGTTGTGGGGGGCTGCGCTCGGCGGCGTACTGTTCGGACGCTGGGGCGATCAATACGGGCGCGTCCGGATGCTGCTCATCGCCGTGGTCACCTATTCGACGCTCACCGGCCTGTCGGCGTTCTCGACGCATTACTCGCACCTGCTCATCGCCCGGTTCTTGGGAGCCATGGGCCTGGGCGGCACGTGGCCGCTGTGTGTGGCCCTGGTGGTCGAAACCTGGCCCGAGAATCGCCGCGCCGTGCTGGCCGGCGCCATCGGCGCCGCCGCCAACGTCGGCTATTTGATCGCCGCCGTCTATTCGCACTACATGCTCGACCACGGCTACACCTGGCGATGGGTGATCGGGATGGGCTTCGTCATCGGCATGCTCAGTCTGCCGTTCATCGTTGTCGTTCCCGAGCCGACCAAGTGGAAGCAGTCGCGTCATCTCGCCAAGGAATCGAGAGTGCCCGAGTTGTTCTCGCCGCGCTATCGACGGGCCACGATTGTCGGGAGCCTTCTGTCCACGGTCGGGTTGCTCGGCACGTGGGGCGCTTTTCTGTGGCTACCCACCTACGTCGATCAGTTGACGGAGGGCACGGCACACGCGATGACCGGCAAAGCCACCATCACCATGTGGCAGTCGGCCGGCCAGATCACGGGTGGATTTGCCGGAGGGCTTCTCGCCGGCTGGCTGGGCAACCGCCGGAGCTACATCCTCCTGTGCGTGACCGCCTGGGCCACGGTGCTGGCGGTCTTCCGGTTGAACGACGCGTTCGATCTGCAGCTCAAGATTATGGCGGCCGTGGCGGCGTTCTTCGTTACCAGCTTCTTCGGATGGCTTCCCAAGTACCTGCCCGAACTCTATCCGACTCGCCTTCGCGGCGCCGGCCAAGGCTTCTCGTACAACATTGGACGCGTGCTGGCGGGCATCGGCGTGCTCGGCACGGGGGCGCTGGTCGGAGCGTTCGGAGGCAACTATGCCAAGGGCGTGGCGGTTACCGCCAGCATTTACCTCGTCGGTCTGATCGTGATCTGGTTCGCCCCCAACACGGGCGGGAAGATGATCGAGGATGATCAACCGTCGACCGAAGCATCACCGACGGCGGCCGAACCCGAAGCGTCGGCGACGACGTGAAGCATTCACCAGAGCAGGTATGGCGAGCACCGAGAAGTCTTGAACCGCAGAGACACCGAGGCACAGAGCAGGTTGAAGACGTTGATCTTCCGTTTTTCTTCTCTGTGCCTCTGCTCCTCGGCGGTGAATCTGTCTTCTTCATCGATTGAGCGGAGAGCAAGGACACGGAATGTCAAAGCCCACGGACGTGAAGGTCGTCGGCACGTCGGTCTGGTTCCTGCCGGTCGAGACGCGCGTGCCGCTGAAGTTTGGGGCGGAGACGCTCACGCATTTGACGTGCGTTCGCGTGCGAGTGACCGTGGCCGGCCGCGACGGGCGCACCGCCGAAGGCTGGGGGGAAACGCCGCTTAGCGTGCAGTGGGTGTGGCCCGGCTCTTTGAGCTACGAAGCGCGCGAAGACGCGCTGAAGCGTTTCTGCCTCACGCTCGCCCAAGCCTGGGCGCGGTTTGATGCCTGGGGCCACCCTATGGAGATCGGCCACGATTTCCAGACCGGGCCGCTGACCGAACTCCTGCGGGAAGTCAATGCCGCTCGCGAAACCGGACCCATGCCCTGGTTGGCGGCGCTGGTATGCTCTTCGCCCTTCGACATCGCCCTGCACGACGCATACGGCCAATTGCACGGGATCGACGTCTACCAGACATATAACGCGGACTTCATGAATCACGATCTGGCCCACTATCTGACAGTGGACGAGGATTCGCAGCTCGCTGCGTCGCCACCTCACCGCGTCAACGCGTCGTCCTCTTTCCAGGGGAAGTATCCGCCGGACTTTTTCGTTCCGTCTCCGCCACAACGGCTGCTGGCCTGGCACCTGGTGGGCGGGCTGGACCCGCTGCACGAGTCGGAGCTGACGGGCAGTGAGCCGGACGATGGGTACCCCGTGCTGCTGGCCGACTGGATTCGCCGCGATGGACTCAAGTGCCTGAAGATCAAGTTGCGCGGCAACGACGCCGCCTGGGACTACGACCGACTCGTCGCGGTAGGCCGGATCGCGATCGAGCACGGTGTGGATTGGCTGACCACCGATTTCAACTGCATGGTCCGCGAGCCGGCGTATGTGAACGACATTCTCGACCGGCTCATGCGCGAGCATCCGCGCATTTACGGCATGATCCTGTACGTCGAGCAACCCTTCCCGTATGAGCTGGAGGCCAACCGGATCGACGTCCACAGCGTCTCGGCTCGCAAGCCGCTGTTCATGGACGAGAGTGCCCACGACTGGCGCCTCGTCCGATTGGGACGCCAACTGGGGTGGACGGGTGTCGCTCTTAAGACATGCAAGACGCAAACGGGCGCGCTGCTCAGTGCGTGCTGGGCCAAGGCACACGGCATGACGCTCATGGTTCAGGATCTGACCAATCCCATGCTGGCGCAGATTCCGCACGTGCGCTTGGCCGCTCAGGTCGGCACCATCGCCGGCGTCGAGACCAACGCGACGCAGTTCTATCCCGACGCCAGCGCGGCCGAGGAACGCGTCCACCCAGGTCTTTACCGCCGGCGCGAGGGCTGCGTGGACTTGTCGAGCATCCGAGGGCCCGGCTTCGGCTACCGCGTGGCAGAAATGGCCCGGTCGCTGCCTGCTCCCGCGGCGGTGTTCCTGGCATAGTTCACGCGTGTCATCTTGGTGGCGCGTTCCTTTGCGCCCCGGTACCTCCTTTCCCAGTTGTGAAGCGCGCGAAATCGCTTGCTTGTGCAAGCCCGTCATCATCATTGGCATTTTTCGATTGCCTTGGCGGCAGGCCCTCCTACAATGCTCCACGGAACTCGGGGGGGAAGCGTCCAATCCCCATAAAGAAGCAGTTCGCTTACCGATCCTGACAACGGAGAAATTCATGCGCATGCGATCGAGTATGTATCTGGCCGGGACGGTTCTGGCCATCGCCGGCTCGACAGTCCACGCCTCGATCATCAGCGGGAACTTCTGCTCGGTCGCGCCCATCATGGATGAGCCGGCGGGCCTCGTGCCGGCGGGAAACTGGAATGACTTGACGTCGTCGGCGGGCTACGGAGCCAACGGCATCAAGACCAACGCGATCTACGCCGACGGATCGAACTCGGGGGCCACCATCGAGTGGGCCGTTTCCGAGGGCGGATCGCAGAACACCAACGATGAAGTGTATCGTCCCAAGCCGCCGGCCACGCTCGGCCTGGACATCGACGACGGTCACGATCAGATGATGGCGGGTTACCTCCAGGCGTCCAAGAACAGCGTCGCGGCGCCGTGGATCTCGCTGAAGGTGAGCGGCCTGAACGTGGGGGACTTCGGCGGCAGATACTCGGTCATCCTCTACAGCGACGGAGATGATGACATCGCCGCTCTGACCGGCTACGAGACGTTTTCCATCTACAGCAGCGAGGCCGCCTATATCGGTGGCAGCCCCGCCCTGGCGACGTACTACGGTCGTGACAAGACAGGCGTCAACTATTCGGTGACCAGCGACGGCACCAATCCGCTCGCCGTTTACGAGCAGATCGTGTCGATCGACCCGGCCAGCCCGACGGAAGGCAACTACGTGCGATTCGACGGTCTGAGCGGCACCGAGTTCTACGTTCGCATCGAAGGCGTCGGGGGCGAGCACGGCGCCGCCCTCAACGGCTTCCAGATTGTGCCCGAGCCCGCCACCTTCGTTTTTCTCAGTCTGGGAAGCCTGGCCATGCTGCGGCGCCGCCGCTGATCGGATTCTCCACACGTGCACGCGATCCGGAACCGCTGGCGGTCACGCACCGCCGGCGGTTCTTTTTTGCGTATTGGGGGGCGGGCGTCTCGCCGGCCTCGGGTCGGGTGTGGTTCCTGCTTTGTAGTGACCCTGTTATGGCACGAAGGTGTGGAGACTAGGGACTGGGGGCTGGGGAAAGGCTTGAGACCTGAGTCCTGAGGCTTGAGGGGTGGTCGCGGTGCAGGGGTTAGCAGGCGGGCGAGACGTCCGCCCCCGGAAAAATCGTCGTTCGCGAAAAACGAGCCAGCGGAAACGCCGGCGGTGTCGCGAAGCGGCCGGCAGTCAGGTAAACTCCGCTTTGCAGCCCCACTGGTGCCGCTCCTGCGGATTCGGTTTCGCGGACGTCGGTGTTGAGAGGAGGTCATTCCGCTCGGTCAGAGCTGGGCAGGATGGCTGTTCCGAAAGGGCGCGATCGTCGTTCGGAAGCGGCACGGGCTCGAGGAGGTTTTCATGCTCACCCGCCGCGCATCCATGCTCGTTGTTGCCACTTTCACTGTCAGCCTGGCTGTCGGGCCCGCCGCCGGACAACGCCAAGTCACGATTTCGACGTCCAAAGACAAACCGGCACATCCGGCCAACTCGTCCTACGCCCTGCCGAACAATTTCTACGGCGCCCACCTTCTGGTGGACGACGGCCTGCCGGGGACGAAAGGATACAACCATCTGCGGTGGGCTCGGCATCTGGTGGGACGCTGGGGTTACGCCAAGACGCTGGTGATGGGGATCGACAAGAACACGCGAGGGCCGGCCCAAGGCTGGGTCGATTACGTCGAGCGATGTTACGCACTCGAGCTGATCCCGCTTATCCGGCTGGGTGGCCACATGCGCAACGGCCAGTGGATCGCCCCCCAGCCGGACAGTCCCGGCAACTACCGTTCCATGGCCGAGGCCGTCAAACGCGTCGTGGAGGGCTTCCCCCGGTCGGATCTGTGCCCGTTGTATATCGAAGTGTGGAACGAGCCCAATCTGGCCGTCGAGTGGACAGGCAAGCCCAATCCGCAGGAGTACGCCGACTTTTTCGTGCAGGTCGCCGAGGCCATCCGGTCCATCGGCGACGATCGCATCCGCATTCTCAACGGCGGCTTGGCCACCAGCCCCGAGTGGGCCGAAAAGCTCTGCCGGGCCAACCCGAAGTTCCTGACCTCGTTCGACATCTGGGCGTCGCATCCGTATCCGCACAACCATCCGCCGTCAATCAATTTCCACGACAAAACGATTCCGCCCGGAACTGACATGGCCATCGACTCCTACCTGCCGGAGCTCGACGTGCTGGCGCGCATGGGCCGTACCGGCATCAAGGTGATGCTCACCGAGACCGGCTACGATCTCGGTAACTCCGCCCGCCCGGGGTATCCGATGATCGACGAATACAACCGGGCCGACTACATGATGCGGGCCTTCCGCGATTACTGGCCCCAGTGGCCGGAAATCGTCGCGGTGTTTCCGTTCGAATTCTGCAACGAGGGCTGGGAGCGCTTTGACTGGGTCTATCCGGGCAGCGGCACCAACCCGGACGGCTCGCCGGAAAAGCCGCATTACCAGTACACCGTGATCGCCGCTCTGGCCAAGCCCACCGATACGACCGGCGCGATCAGCGGCACCATCAGCATCAGTAAGCTGGGCTCGCGGCTGGAAGGTGCCAAGGTCTATCACCAGTTGCAGCCTGTCGCGTGCATGACCGATCCGATGGGCAACTACGTGCTGCCGCGACTCGCCCCCGGCACACACCGAATCCGTGTGAGCAAGCCCGGGTTCAAGGACGTGGAAAAGAAGATCACCGTCGAGGCCGGCAAGAATGCGGTGTTTGACGTGAGCCTCGTCGCCACCGAGCTAACCACGCTCACCGGCACGGTACGCGGCGGCGATGACGGCAAACCTGTCCGCAAGGTGAAGCTGACGCTCGAGCCGGGCGGGGCCAAGACTGAAACCGACAGCCAGGGCCGATACAAGTTCGAGGACTGCATCCCTGCACGTTACACGATCCGGGCGGAAGCGAACGGACTGGAGACCTACGTTTCGGCGCCCGTGGACGTGAGGCTCAATGGGCGCAACCAGCACAACTTCGTTCTCGGTCAGCGCAAGTCGCCGCCGGTGGAGCGGTTGATCACCAACGGCAGCTTCGAAAACGGCGGAGGCGGCGGGGCCAAGCCGGGCGTGGCGCTGGGCTTCGAGCCGGCCGTGCCCCCGGGACCGGCGTTCGATGCGAGCCTGGCACAGTTGTCCGATCGGCTGGCTCATACTGGCCGTTTTTGCCAGCAAATCCGCATGCGGCCCGAAGAGACCGCGATTCGGCAGATCACGCATTACGGCACGGCCCGCCCCGGGACGGAATATGTCGCCGGCGCCTGGGTCCGGCTGACCGGCAACGACGAGAGCGCCGAAGCATGGATCACGCTCGATGCCACGCGGAACGATGGCGGGATCATCGAGCGGGCCGCCTCCAAGCCGCTCAGCGGCCGGTCCGCCGAGTGGGTGTGGCTCGAAGCCCGGCTGACCGCTCCGAACGGCAGCCAACGCATCAGCGTCGGGCTGCATACCAAAGGGGCGAAAGGTATGGCGTGCTTTGATGACGCTTTCCTCGGCGCGCTCGGTGCGACGAAGTGATGTGAGGGCCGAAGCAGAACATCCATGGGCGACACATTGAACGCAAAGCTGGCGCAGATGGTCATGGTCGGCTTTCGTGGGGCCGAGCCCGATGAATGCCGGGCGTTTCTCGATTCGTTGGCCGAATGTCCGATCGCGGGCGTGTGGCTGACCGACAACAAGAGCCCCATGGGCCTGACGCACGGCAACATCCGCTCGCCCGAACAGGTGCGACGGCTGACGCAGGCGTTGCAGAACGCATCACCCACGCCCCTGTTCATCGCCATCGATGCCGAGGGCGGTCAGGTTATTCGTTTGGAGGAATGCTACGGCTTCGAGGCCTTTCCGTCGGCGCGCGAACTGGGCGAACGCGATGATCCGACGTTCACGCGGTCGAGCGCGGAACGGCTGGCCCGCCTGCTCGCCGAATGCGGCATCAACTTCAACTTTGCACCCGTGCTCGACCTCAACAAGAACCCAGCCAACCCCATCATCGCCGGCAAGCACCGAGCGTTTTCGGCGGACACTCAGACCGTCGCTCGGCATGCCGCCATCTTCGTCGAAGCGCACCATCGTGCGGGCATTCTCTGCGCGGGCAAGCATTTCCCCGGCCACGGCAGTTCGAGCACCGATTCGCACCATGGACTCGTGGATGTGACGCAAACGTGGGGCGAGGACGAACTGATTCCCTACCAGCACCTGATCGCGAACGGTTTGCTGGACGCGGTCCTCACGGCTCACGTCTGTTTGCGGCAAATCGATCCCGATTTGCCCGCCACGCTCTCGCCGCGGGTGGTGACGGGATTGTTGCGCGAGCGGCTGGGATTCGAGGGCGTGGTGTTCACGGACGATTTGAACATGGGCGCCATCCAGGATCATTATCCGCTGGAACGGGCGGTCGAACTCTGCGTGCAGGCTGGAGCCGACGTCGTGCTGCACGCCAACGTGAAGCATTATGATCCCGACATCGCGCGCAGGACCGTGGCGATCCTGCGGCAACTCGTCGAATCGGGCCGACTGACCGAGCAGCGAATCGATCAGTCCAACCAGCGGATCGCCGCCCTTCGCAGCCGGATTCGCTGACGGCAGCTATCAGCTCTCGGCGATCAGCTGTCAGCCAATGGCTGGCTCATAGCTCATCGCCCACAGCTCTGCGGTTTATCCTTCTTCGGCCTCGTCGGGGCCCGCGCGGAGCAGCATGCGCAGGATTTCCGCGTTGGCGGGGGGCATAGGCAAGGTTCGGAGTTCGTTAGGATCTGCCCAACGGAGTTCCGTCACTGCCGGGTCGCGGGGCTGGATCGGCGGTAATTCGTCTCTGGCGTCCGGTATTCGGCAGGACACGAGATGGAGCGCGACCGTCCGGCCGGAATGTTCAGTCTCGATTGTCCCCAGGTCCGCCACGGGCTCCACCACGAGGCCGGTCTCCTCGAGAACCTCCCGAACAGCAGCCTGACGGGCTGTCTCGCCCGGCTGGATTTTGCCGCCCGGAAACTCCCACAGGCCGGCAAAAACCCGGCCCGCAGCCCGCCTTCCGACAAGCCAGAAGCCGTTTTTCCGGACCAACGCCAGTGCGACGGATACCCTAACATCCACCTGTTTAAACTCGCTTTCCAACGCCTTCCGCCGTACCTGTTCTCGGCTGAGAACGGCAGCTCTGCAGCGGGGCTTCATACAGCTTGTCCAAGCCTTTGGCGGACATGACGGTATTGCGTCAGTGTGGCAGTATCGGATCACGAAGCCCCAAAAGTTTTTTCCAAAAAGTGGGTCTCCCGGCCGTTTCGGGCAAGTTCAGATCTGAGCGTCACTTGCGGCCGTCGTTGGGTTTCGATTGCCACTGGAAATGCATAAGTGGCTGTAATTGCGAAACTTAAGTTTTTCATGCTATTTTGGGTTTTCGCCGATGCATTCATTGACAGCGGCCGAAGCTGTCAGATATAGTCATCGTCATGCTGGCCAAGCCAGCGGACGGTTTGAATAAGGATAAGAGACGGTCGAGCCTGCGACTCGACTGAACGCATAAGCAAATTCTCCCCAGTATCGGCTGTCTTAGCCGTGGCGCACTTCCGGGACGAGACTCGTTTCGACCCGGAAGTTTTTTTGCGCGCATATACCTAACATCTGCACTCGTGCGCGCTGCGAGGAATGCCCGCGCGACCCTGTGTCGCACCGATCCGCACAATCGGGTGAACACCGACCGGCGAGCATCGCGAATGGCGACGCGCTGCGCGCATCGCGCACGGCTGACAGAGTCGCGCGCTGACGAGTTGTCGTTTGCGCCGCTTGCGACGATACTGTTGCCCCATGAAAGTTCCATTACTTGATCTGGCGGCGCAAGCCAAGTCGGTTGAAGCGGACGTCAAGAAAGCGGTCCTGGCCGTTCTCGATTCCCAACGCTACGTGCTTGGTCCGGAGGTCGAGGCGCTCGAAGGCGAAATCGCCGCGTACTGCGGCGCGAAGTACGGCGTCGCCGTCCGCAACGGGTCGGATGCCCTGGTGATGAGCCTCATGGCGCTGGGCATCGGCCCCGGTGATGAGGTGATCGTACCTACGTTCACCTTCTTCGCCACCGCCGGCAGCGTGGCTCGTGTGGGCGCCAAGCCGGTGATGGTCGATGTCCTGCCCGACACGTTCAACATCGATCCGGACGCGACGGCGGCCGCAGTCACCGCGCGAACCAAGGCGATCATACCGGTTCACCTATACGGCCAATGCGCCGACATGGATCGGCTGATGGCCATCGCCAGTCGGCATGGGCTGGCCGTCATCGAGGATGCCGCCCAGGCGATCGGCGCCAAGCGCCATGACCGAGGCGTGGCGTCGTACGGCACGCTGGCCACGTTGTCGTTCTATCCGACCAAGAACCTCTCCGCGGTCGGTGAGGGCGGCATGATCCTCACCAATGATGGCGAACTGGCCGCCCGTCTGCGCTGCTTCCGCAATCACGGCCAGACCGGCACGTACGAGCACGCCTGGATCGGCGGCAACTTCCGCCTCGACGGCATCCAGGGCGCGGCTCTGCGGGTCAAGCTGCGCAAGTTGCCGGACTGGAACGAGGGACGGCGAAAGAACGCCGAGCGTTACGATGCCGGGCTCAAAGACACCGATGTGGTCACGCCCGTCGCCGAGGCCTGCTCGTACCACGTGTACCACCAGTATACGATCCGCTCGCCTCGCCGCGACGCGCTGCGCGAGCATCTCAAGGCTGCTGAGATCGATACCGGCGTGTACTATCCGCTACCGCTGCACCTGCAGCCGTGCTTTGCGTACCTGGGCTATCAGCAGGGCGCCATGCCCGTCGCCGAACGGCTCTCGACGGAAGTCCTGTCGCTGCCCATCTATCCGGAGATGAGCCGCGAGCAGCAGGACCACGTGATCGAGACGATCCGCTCCTTCTCGCGTGCGTCGTGAGCCTATGAATGGCGAACATGCTTCAAGGAAAGTTGTGATCATGGCCGGTCCGAACGGCGCCGGAAAGACGACGTTTGCCAGAGAGTTTCTTCCCAACGAGGCCAACTGCCCCGATTTCATCAACGTGGACCTGATTCCATGACGAAGCAACCCGAGCATGCCGTCCTCCGTCCGGATGATCGGAGTTGATGGCGTAGCCTGCGAGTGCTACGGGTTGCGATTCGGTGATACTCGTTACTCCTCGGCGGGGTCCGGCCAGCCTTGGCGGCCGATGAGCTTGACGAATCGGCAGGCCATGCCGGGAGTCTCGATGGTACGGCCGGCGCGACGAACGACGGTGGTCAGCGTCTGTTCTTCCGAGCCGCCGACGGGAATGACCATACGGCCGCCCTCGGCGAGCTGAGCGATCAGCGGCTCGGGCAGTTCCGGAGCACCGGCGGTCACCATGATGGCGTCGAACGGCGCCTCTTCCGGCCAGCCTTGCGTGCCGTCGCCGACGCGGTACTTCACGTTTTCCATCCCCAGCTCACGCAATAGGATCCGCGCTGCATCCTGCAACGAGGCGATGCGTTCAATGGTGTACACCTCGCGGGCCAGGCGAGCGAGGATCGCCGTCTGGTATCCCGAGCCGGTCCCGATCTCGAGTACCCGCTCGTGAGGTTGCGGATCCAATTGGGCGGTCATGGCAGCGACCATGTAGGGTTGCGAGAGCGTTTGGCCGGCGTCGATGGGGACCGCGGCGTCGGCAAAAGCATTCTTCGCCTGTTCGGGCGGCAGGAACCGTTCGCGGGGGATTTCTTCCATCGCCCGCAGGACACGTTCGTTGCGGATGCCGCGGGCGTGAATCTGCTCGAACACCATTTGCCGGCGCCTGGCCAGCATGGGATCAACCGGCGGCTGCTCGCTGAGACGTTTCCCGTTGCCGTCCATACTGCCATTTTAGCGGATGCGGGCGGACCTGCGTCGCAGAATCGCGCCGGTATCCAGGTTCATCGGGCTGGCACGGTTCGGCTCGGATCACGTAGAATGCCGACTCCAGTTCACACTCGGCGTTCGCCGGGCCACGAGCCGTCAGAGACGAGAAGGAGACGCCATGTACCGTTCCATGCTGCTGACGCTGGCAACCACGCTACTCACTTCAGGCACGCTTCGGGCCCAGACAGTCGTCTTCGAGATCGGCAAACCGGACCGCAACTACGGCGATCTGCGGTTCGTTCAGCCGCAGGATTACGCCCAGGCATTCCCGGAAGGCGTCGAGTTCAGAGTCGGCGAGAGCCAACCGGCCGCGGATTTCAGCGCCATCCATCCCGGGCCCATCGATGTCTGGGCAGGCAGCCGTCAACACCCGTTCGCCATCGAGTTCCCGCTGGATGATGCGAGCGGCTCGTACGAGCTGAAGATCGACCTGGTGGACACGCACGGCAACGCGCCGCCAATCCTACGCGTGGATGTCAACGGCAGTGCCGCGGAGCAACCGCTGGAGCCCGGCGCGGGCGACTCTTCACTGGTTCGGCCGGACAGCGGCAAACCTCGGAGGCTCAGGTACGTGCTCGGCTCTAACTATCTGAAGAAAGGTACCAACCGTATCGAGTTGAAAATTATCTCGGGCTCGTGGTTGTTGTACGACGCCATCACGCTGACGCGCTTGCCCGGCGGCGAGCAGCCCTCGCTCGAATTGTCGGTCCGGCCCACGATGTTCTTCGTGGAACGCGAGGGCAGGATTCTCCAGGAACTCGGCGTGACCGTCAGCGGCGTGGCCCGGGATGCAAGCGTGCGCATCGATGTGCGGGCGGGTGTGGACTTGATCGGCACGGCCACGCTCAAGCAGGCCAGTCTGGGCACGGTCGGCGGCGTCGTTTACGTGGACGAGGCGGATCGACCGCGGCAACTGACCGTGACCGCCTCGGCCGGCGGCCAGACCAGGACCGTGTCGCTCACGCAGACGGTGCAGAAAAAGTGGCACATCTTCGTGGCCCCCAGCGTGCATACCGACATTGGCTACACCGACACGCAGGACAAGGTCATAGACGTGCACAACCGCAACACTGACCTGGCACTGGAGCTGGTACGCGAGTTCCCGCTCTATCATTGGAATCTCGAGTCATCGTGGGCCGCCCAGGTCTGGTTGAACGACGCGTTGGCTTCGCGGCACCATGAGCTCTACAAAGCTGCTCGCGAGCGCCGCATTGGTATTGAGGCCAGCTATTTGAACATGCTCAGCGGGCTGTGCACCGAGGAAGAGCTGATCCGCAACATGTATTACTCGGCCCGGCTACACCGCAAGTTCGGCGTGCCCTTCGAGAGCTACACGATCACCGACGCCCCGTCGCACGTCTGGAGCCTGCCGAGCATTCTGGCCGGGGCGGGCATTCGCTGCCTGAGCGTGGGCGTCAACCAAACTCGCGCGCCATTGTTCAAAAAGGAGATCCACAAGAAATCGCCGTTCTGGTGGGAGGGACCGGATGGCGCCAGAGTGCTGACGTGGTTTGCCGCGGGTTACTCGCAGGCGGGCAGCATCGGCTTGAACGACGGGTTCGACCGCATGCGGGCGGCGGTCGAACGCGATCTGACCTGGTGGAATCAGCGCAAGGATTACCCGTACGATGCCATTCTGCTGCACGGCGCCTACAGCGATAACGTGTTGGGCACCCGGCACATCGCCGAAACCATCACCGAGTACGCCAAGCACTACGCATACCCGAAAGTGATCTTGTGTGCGAACAACGATTTCTTCGCTCACATCGAAAAGCACTTCGCCGACCGGATTCCAACCGTCCGCGGTTGCGGCGGCAGTTGGTGGGAAGATGGGGCGGCATCGACGGCGCTGGAAACGGCGCTCAACCGCACGGCTCATCAGGACATCATCGCCGCCGAGATCGCTTGGGCGGTAGCCAAGCAGGTCAACGACAAGCTGGCCGTGCCGCAGGAGCGCTTTGATACGGCATGGGACAACATCCTGTTGTACGACGAGCACACGTGGGGGGCGTGGAACAGCATCAGTCACCCGATGCTCGATTTCGTGACTCGCCAGTGGGCGGTGAAGGCGGCCTACGCGACCACCGCCAAGTCGCTCGCCAATCGGCTGCTCGAGCGCGGGTTGAACCACCTCGGCGCGATGGTGGATGCACCCGCCGGTTCGGTGCTGGTGTTCAATCCGTCGGGCCGTCCGCGCACCGGTGTGGTCGAGGCCGAGATCCCACGCGACATGCTGATCGTCGATGAGGATGGCGTCGTCGCGCAGCAGATCACGCGGCAGGATCTGCTGGTGAACGTGGGCGTGAAGTTCCTGGCCAGGAACGTGCCGGCGGTCGGATATCGAACCTATCGGCTCGTGCCGGCAGGCGAGGTCACGGCCAAGCCGGCTCCCCGACGTTTCGACGGAAAGATCTTCGAGAACGAGTATTACCGCGTCGGCTTCGACCCCAAGACCGGCGGCATCGCCAGCCTGATCGATAAGACGCTCGGCAAGGAACTGGTGGACGCGAGCAGCCCGTACAAGCTGGGCCAGCTCATCTACGCCGCCGGTGGCGAGGAGAAGAAGGGCGAGACGCAGTGGACCTGTCCGAATCCCAACAAGATCCAATTCCACTCGCCGGAGAAGTCGCGCCTCGAACCTGGCGCTGCCGGGCCGGTGTTCAGCAGCGTCAAGTCCATCTTCCCCATGCACATGTTCCCCGACGCCTCCATGGAGGTCGTCCTCTACGAACACGAGCGGCGGATCGACTTCAACTTCCGCCTCAACAAGAGCCACACGTTCGACAAAGAGGCCGTCTACTTCTCGTTTCCGTTCGCCGGGGCGGCTCCCAGGTTCCGTTACGAGATTGGCGGGAGCAGCGTGCGGCCCAACGAGGACCACTTCCCCGGAGCCTGCCGCGACTGGTTCAGCGTGCAGCGCTGGGTGACCGTGAACATGCTGGACCGCGCGGTGGCCTGGTCGCCCGTCGATACGCCGCTCATCACCATTTCGCAGATGACGCCCGGCAACTGGCTCGACGAATTGCCCATCACCAACGGCACGCTCTTCGCCTATGCGATGAACAATTACTGGTTCACCAACTACAAGGCGAGCCAGGACGGCTGGTTCGAGTTCCGTTACAGCCTGACCAGCGATCAAGCCATCGATCCGGTTGCCGCGTCGCTGTTCGGCGAGTCGGTGCACGCGCCCATGCGGACGATTCGCATCGTTCCGATCCGTGGGCGGAGCGGCCAGTTGCCACCGACGGCTTCCTTCTGCTCGGTTGAGCCGGCTAACGTCACCGTGACCGCGGTCAAGCCGGCCGACGACGGCAAGGGCGTGATCGTCCGCTTGCGCGAGACGGCCGGCCAAGCCACCGAAGCCCGGATCGTTACGAGTTTCCCGGGCACCAGCCGAGCCGTTCGTTGCGACCTGGTCGAGCGTAACCGGGAGAAGCTCGCGATGGACGGCGGCAAGTTGACGCTGAAGCTCGAGCCCAACGGCATGGCGGCGGTACGCCTGGAATAGATTCTCGGGGGGCGGGCATCCTGCCCGCCTTCTGGTGACGCGGTAGATGTCCGCACGCGCAGCGCCCAGCAGTTGTGCTCGCTGTTTCAATTCCTGTTGGTGTTTGTGAACCCGGCGCGGCGGAAGTTGAGGCGGGGGGAGACGCCCGCTCCCCGGCGGTCTGTTCGACCGGCAAGCGGTCGCCTTGGGTTGGAGGGTCATCCTCATGTTCTGGTTACTTCCATTTGTGCTCGCGAGTGTCGCTACGGCTGAAGAACTCCAGCCGGCCGATCAACTGCCACCCGCACCGCCGGGTCGAACCTGGAAGCTGATTTGGCACGACGAGTTCGACGGCGACAAGTTGGACGAAAGCAAGTGGGAATGCCCGCCTGATGCTCCGCGCCGTGACGGCTGGTGGATGCGCAAGGCCGTTTCGTTGGACGGCCGGGGCCACCTGGTCATGAAGACGTTCCAGGAAGGCGACAAGTACATCGACGGCTGTATTCGCACCCGCGGCAAGTTCGAGCACGCCTTCGGCTACTACGTGGCTCGCATCAAGCTTCACAAGCAGCCGGGGCACTGGCCGGCGTTCTGGCTCATGGGCAGCACGGTCCATCGCGTCGGCAACGAGGGCCGCGACGGCACGGAAATCGACATCATGGAAAAGCCCTGGCTCGATGGCCGGCTCAACCACGCTCTGCACTGGGATGGTTACGGCAAGGAGCACCGGTCGGCCGGCCACAAGGCCGACATTCCCGGCCTCATGGAAGGCTGGCACACGTTCGCACTGCTCTGGCTGCCCGACGAGTACGTGTTCTACGTGGACGGCAAGGAAACGTGGCGCACCAAGGCCGGTGGCGTGTGCCAGGTGCCGTTGTTCATCAAGCTCTCCGACGAGGTCGGCAAGTGGGCTGGTGACATCAAAGAGGCCCAATTGCCCGACGAGTTCCTGGTCGATTACGTGCGTGTGTACGACTTGGCTCCACCCATGCAGCCGCGCTCGGTGAGCGCACCCGCCAGCGCTCCCGAATGATAGAAGGCTTGAGTCCTGAGACTTGAGGGGTGAGGGATTGGCCGACAGGCAAAAGCGCCCTGGTCGCCCGGCGTAGGTCTCAGGAGATGCTCGTTCTGCCTTTGATGGCGGCTTCGAGCATGGCACGGGAGGCGTATTCGACTTGCGAGCCGACCGCCAGCCCCCGGGCCAGGCGCGACAGCTTGACGCCGAGCGGCTCGAGCACGCTTTGGATGTACAAGGCCGTGCCGTCGCCTTCCATGGTGGGGTTGGTCGCGACGAGCACTTCACGGATAGCGCCCTGCTTGACCCGCTCGACCAGCGCGCCGATCGTCAGGTCGGCCGGTCCCACGTTCTCGAGCGGGGCGATGTGACCCATGAGCACGTGATACACGCCCTGGATCAGCCCGGTTTGCTCGAGCAGCATCACGTCCTTGGGCTGCTCGACCACCACCACGAACGAGCGGTCGCGCCGCGGATCCCGGCAAATCGGGCACAGATCTTCTTCGGTCAGATTGAAGCACTGCGAGCAATGCCGCAGGCTCTCCTTGATGCTGCGGATCGCATCGGCCAGCGCGAGCGCTTCGTCGCGCGGAGCCCGCAAGAGATGAAACGCGATGCGCTCAGCGCTGCGCGGCCCGATGCCCGGCAGCGACGATAACGACGCCATCAGCCGAGCCAGCGATTCTGGTATTCCGCGGACACTCTCACTCAAGCACCGTCTCCAGCCGAATCCAACTCCCCCCGAACCTCCGCAGCAGCGACCGGCGGGGTTCGCCGACTTTTGCGCATTGGAAGGCCTGCCCCTCTCACGTCGCCTGTCCCAACAGTCCGCTCAGGCCCGGGATATTCAATCCGCCCGTCAGCCGGACCATTTCGTTCTTGGCCGCCTCGGAGGCTTTGCGATTCGCCGCCGCCACCGCTGCCACGATGAGATCCTCGAGCAATTCCACGTCGCCGGCCGCCTTCGGGTCGATCTTCACTCGGACCAGTTCCATCCGTCCGTTGACTTCGGCCCGAACCATGCCTGCCCCGGCATCACCGTCGTACGTACGAGAGGCCAACTCTTCCTGCATCTTCTGGAGGTTCTCCTGCAGCGACTTGGCCTGCTTCATCATTTCCGCGAGATTTCCCAACCCACCGAACATGAGTGACTCCGATCCTTGAAAGCGATGACTGTCAGTTGTGGGCTACCAGCCAAAACAGTTGCTATTCCTTTTGCTTCGGTTGCTCCTGTCGTTCGACGTTCACGAGCGTGGCCTGGAACAGGTCCATAGCCTCGCGAACCAACGGCTCGGATGTGGCCGCCCGCAGGTCCTCAGGAGTGGGCGGCTTGGGCACCGAGCGCGCCGGAGTAGCAGGCTTGCCGGGCAACGCTTGCTTGCCCGAACTCGCCGGCGGCTTTGCCGGACGCGACGGAGCCGGCTCAGGGCGAGCAACCGGCGGGGCGGGTGAACGCGGTGTCGCCGGAGGAGCCGGAGTCGGTCTGGGCACCGCAGGCGCGGGCGGCGCGACAGGTGCGACCGGTGCCGCGGCCGGTGCCGCCGACGCCATCGGTCGTGGCCCGCTCGCGGCTTGGCCGGCCGGTGCCGCCACCCCAACGGTTCCGCCACTTTCCAACTGAGCGAGCAGCGACTGAACCGAACGGTAGCTGGTTCCGCTCGCCAGCCGCACCAAGGCAGCTTCCGTCAACGCGCGACCCAGCGCGCTGAACCGGATATTCCGCCGCAGCTCTTCCAGCACCGAAATCATGAACACGTACGCTTCCTGATCGAACCGCTTGGACAGTTCAATCATCCGTTCCGCCACCGCCGGCGGCAGTTCCACCAGGTTCGTGGTCGGGCCGCAGACGTTCAGCAGCATGAGCGTCCGCACTTGCTCGGCCAGCGCCTCGGCGAACCGTTCGAGGCTGTAGCCCGATGCCAGACATGCATCGAGCGTGACCAGCGCACCGCCCGCGTCGTGCTCGGCAAGCTGCTCGACGAGCTGCGTCAGCGTCGCGTCGTACGAGACGGGCAGCACGTCGTCGAGCATGTCCATGGTCAGCTTGTCAGCGCCCAGCGAGAGCAACTGATCGAGCAGCGACAGCCCGTCGCGCATGGAACCGTTGGCCAACCGGGCCACCCGCCGGATCACCTGCGGATCGACCTCGATCTGCTCCTGTTGCAGAATGTGCTCGAAGTGTGCGGCGATCTTCTCGGCCGGAATGCTGCGGAAGTCGAAGCGGAGGCAGCGGCTCTGAATCGTGGCCGGCACCTTCTTGGCCTCGGTGGTGGCCATGATGAACTTGACGTGCCCGGGCGGCTCTTCCAGCGTCTTGAGCAGTGCGTTGAACGCCCCCGTGCTCAGCATGTGCACTTCGTCGATGATGTAGATCTTGAATCGGGCTCGTGCCGGCCGATAGAGCGTGTTGCTGCGCAGCTCGCGGATGTTGTCGACGCCGGTGTTGCTCGCCGCGTCGATCTCGATGACGTCGACGTCCTGGCCTTCGGCGATCGCCACGCACGACTCGCACGTGCGGCAGGGCTCCACGGTGGGCTGGTCGAACGACAGGCAGTTGAGCGAGCGGGCGAGAATCCGCGCCGCCGACGTCTTGCCCACGCCGCGCGTGCCGCAAAACAGGTACCCGTGGTGCAGACGCTGCGTCTGGATGGCGTTTTTCAGCGTGGTGGCCACCGCCTCCTGGCCGACCAACTCGTCAAACGTCCAGCTTCGGTATTTGCGGGCGAGTACCTTGTATGCCATCCCTGCGCATCTCCTCGTGGAGCCGCCCCACGAGCCGTGCCCAGGCCTGCCGCCCGCCGGCTCGCGTGCGGGTATGCGTGAACAAAAACGGCCGATCGCATTGAGGGCCAGGTGATCCACGGCACCTGGAACACGCTGGCTGGGCTGCTACCTCTCGGTCCTGACCCGTTGTCCACCGGTCCCACTGCATGGGACCCGGCCCTCAGTACGATCGGCTCGTCACCCCATTATAAGGGGATTGCCCACGCAACGCACGAGGCGTGCGAAGGGCGGCGTCTCCTGCCCGCTTGCGGCTAGGCCGGACGTGCGGTGCCCGAGTTCACGGCTATTCGGGGGCGGTCGCCGGCCGGCGTCCTACCCTGCCTTGGGCTCGCAGGCCGGGCAGATCTGCCGCCGGACGCCCGCCGGCCATCGCGCTTGTGTCCGCCGGCGCCTTGGCCTCGCCCAGGATCGTCGGATGCGGCTGGCTGGCGGCCGGCGTGATCGGTTTGGGTTCCGACTGCCGATCCCGAGGCGGCACGCTCTCGAGCGAGATGGCCCGAATGTAGATCGGTTGCTTGGGGTAGTCGGCCAAGCCGTTGTACGTGCCCGTGGGCACCGCCGCCAACCGTCGCAGCGTCTCGAACGATTCGTTGCCGACCAGGTATCCGAAGGCCGTCTGCTGGCCGTCAAAGCCTGGCTGTCGGCCCAGGCAGATGAAGAATTGGCAGCTCGCCGAGTCCGGATCCTGCATCGACCGGGCCATGCCGACCGTCCCGAACTCGAAGGGGACATCGTTGAACTCGGCCTTGAGTCGCTTGCCGTCAGCCCGGATGCCCCGCCGATTGCCCAGCGGGTCACCGCCCTGGATCAATCCCCCGGGGATCAGCCGGTTGAACGTCAGATTGTCATAGAATCGCTGCTCGACCAACTCGATGAAGTTCTGCACGTGGTTGGGAGCCTTGTCGTAGTAGAAGCGGATCGTCATCTTGCCGAAATCGGTGAGAATGACGGCCTGGCGCTCGGCCAACACGGTGATAGACAGCGGCTCGGAAACCACGCTCCCGTTGTACGGCCGCCACGTCAGCTTGTACTCGCCAGGCCGCAGCATCGATGGGTAATAGCGGGTTACGTCGAGCCGAATCCCCACGCTGCCGAACGGGGCGAGCTTGATCGCCGGCACCGGGCCCTTGGGCCGGATGGCGACCTTCGAGTCGCGAACCTCGCCGTGGTCGTCTTCCAGCACCGGGCCGCCGAAGCCCTGGCCGCTGAAAACGTGCTCGACCGGCAAGCCCATCTCTGAGACGTCCACCGGATCGGATGAAAGGTCCGGAACACGCAGCGTCAGCCGGTTTTCCGTGAGATTCGTCAGCGTGAACTCGACCCAGATCGGCTTGCCGGCCTGCACGATCGGCTTGTCCGTCCGCAAGCCTGCGCGCACCAGTACGTTCAGATCCCCCTCACCGAAGGCCGCTTCAGCCTGGGCCGTCCCACACAAAGCGGGGAGTAGAACGAGTGCCAGAACGGCCCGGCGAATCGGGCTCCGGGCGGACAATCCCTGGTGTTGCAGCAACATGGCTCTACACATCGAAATCCTTCCGGAACGGCCCCGCATCCGAGCCGTTTGAACATGCTCCGGCGTCAACCGGTCCCGTCCGCGCTTTGGCCAGGACGCGCTGCGGCCGGGGACTCGCCCTCACGAGCCCGGGCTCTGCGTCTTATACCCAACAGGATCGGAACTTGGCGCGGCTCCTTGACCAACGGGCCGAACCGCCGGCGCTTCCGCAGGCGCGGAGGCCGGCTGGCTGTCGGCGATCAGGATCTTGCGCTGGATCTCCTTCGGAGCTCCGCTGATCCGCCACTCGTCCAGCTCTTTGTACACGCGAACGACGATGTCGCGTTTTGTCCGTTTCAGGGAATCCGGCTGCCGGAGTTTGACCGCCGCGTGGACGAAATACTGCGGCGGCTCCTCCTTCGTCCGGTGAACACTCACCACCGCCACCTCGCTCACGCCCGCCCAGATGCGTTTGAAGTCGTCATGGCTGGGCGGCACCTCCGAGATGCCAAACAGGCCGCAGAACTTGTCGTAATCCCCGCGCTGGCAGATATCCAGCACCCGGGTGATGAACGTATTCACCGAAACATCGTCCTGCTGGCATTCGGGCGGGAACTTGATCTTGGGGGGAGCGGCCCCCGGGTCGTCGATCAGTGCGCCTAAGTCCAGATCGCTCCCGGCTTGAGTATCGTCGCCGCAGGCGCCGCACCAGCCGGCGAGCAGCCCCGCCACCACGGCCAGGCAGGTAATCTTCGATGTCGATTGCATTTAGATCTCCCGTGCAGGCCGGCCACCCCACACACCTCGGCGCTTCGGCTCGACAGCGCAGTCTTGACTGCGTACGAACCCGGCTCGGGCGGGTTCATGATACTGGGCCTATCCCATGGCGCCAACGCACGCAGGATCACAGCTCCGTGTGAGCCACGTTGCATTCGCTTTTTCCCGCCACGACCGCAGAGCGGGCGCGACGTCGCCGGTGTTGTTCCCGGATCTGGGCTTCACGCGATGCGATGAATGCATAAATAGTTGTATTTCATATCCTTACGCTATGATGCGCGGCGCATTGAGGGACGCATGCCTGAGTTGATGTCTGTCCGATCGTTCGTGAGAGTAGAGTGGCGTTGCGTCGACAAGAACTGAAGCGATTGACTCGCAGACCGCAGACTAAAGCGTTAAACTTCGCGCATTACATAAACATGCGGCGGCTTGGCGTGCGCCGTGACGCACCAACCGGGCTTCTTGCGAACCGACACCTGTACGAACACCTGTACGAAGCGAGGTAGGACGTGGCCAACAAGCGGGTTCACCTGATCTGCAACGCACACATCGATCCGGTCTGGCTCTGGGAATGGGAGGAAGGTGCCGCCGAGGCCATCTCGACGTTCCGTACCGCGGCTGACCTCATCGAGGAGTTTCCCGGGTTCGTCTTCAACCACAACGAAGTGACGCTCTACAAGTGGGTTGAGGAGTACGAGCCGACTTTGTTCAAGCGCATCCAGCGGCTGGTCCGCGAGGGCAAGTGGCACATCATGGGCGGCTGGTATCTCCAGCCCGATTGCAACATGCCCTCCGGTGAGTCCTTCGTGCGTCAGATCCTGCTCGGCCGCACGTACTTCAAGGAGAAGTTCGGCGTTGACGTAAAGACGGCGATCAATCTCGACCCCTTTGGCCACACCCGCGGCCTGCCGCAGATCCTGGCCAAGGCCGGCTACACCTCGTATCTGTGCTGCCGGCCTTTCCAGCAGGATTGCCCGTTGCCCGATGACGACTTCATCTGGGTGGGCTACGACGGCTCGGAGATCATTGGCTCCCGCGTGCTGGGCTGGTACAGCTCGCAGTTGGGTAAGATCAGCAAGAAAATCAACGACTGGCTCGACTCCTACGGCCAACGCAACCCCGGAATCCTGCTATGGGGAGTGGGCAACCATGGCGGCGGACCCTCGCGCGAGGATTTGCGGCAAATCCGCTCGCTCATCCCCGAAAAGCGCAAGGCCGGCTGGGACCTCATCCACTCGACCCCCGAGGCTTACTTCGACGATCTCGTTCGCACGCGCGGCGATAAGCTGCGCCGGCACGAGAAGGACCTGAACCCGTGGGGCGTGGGCTGCTACTCGTCCATGGTGCGAATCAAGCAGAAGCATCGCCTCCTCGAGAACGAACTGTTCATGCTCGAAAAGATGGCGGTGACGGCGGCGAGCCAGGGGCTGATGGCGTACCCGCGCGAGGAACTGGCCGAGGCCTTCCACGACCTGATGGTCGGCGAGTTCCACGACGTTCTGCCCGGCACGTCCATCCAGCCGGTGGAGGAGGCGTCGCTGCGCATGTTCGATCACGGTCTGGAGATCGCCTCCCGCGTCAAGGCCCGAGCCTTCTTCGCCCTCGCCCAGGGGCAGCCCAAGGCCAAGCCGGGCGAGATTCCCATCCTGGTGTACAACCCCCACCCGTACCCCGTGCGCACCCAGGTGGAGTGCGAGTTCAACCTGGCTGACGCGAACTGGGAAGAGCAGTTCACCGACGCCAAGGCGTATGTGGACGGCAAGCCCGTGCCCAGCCAGGTCGAGCAGCAGCTCAGCAGCCTCAATCTTGATTGGCGCAAGCGCATCGTCTTCGAGGCCGAGCTCAAGCCAGCCCAGATGAACCGCTTCGACTGCAGGCTCACCGTGCTCAAGAGAAAGCCGGCGCCCAAGCTCAAGGAGCGCGGCGGGAGAATCCGCTTCGTCGGCGACAATCTCGAAGTGATCATCAACACCCGCACGGGCCTGGTGGACCGCTATCGCGTCAAAGGCGTGGACTACGTCGGCAAGAACGCGTTCGCTCCGCTGGTGATCGCCGACAACGAAGACCCGTGGGGCATGACCGTGCGCAGCTTCCGCAAGGTGGCCGGTCGATTCAAGCTCCTGCCTCGCGCCAAGGGCACGCAAATCTCCGGTGCCACCGAGGGGCTCCTGCCCAGCGTGCGGATCATCGAGGACGGCGACGTCCGCAGCGTTGTCGAGGCGATGTTCGGCTACGGTGACTCGTTCATCTGTCAGCGCTACAAACTGCCCAAGCGGGGCACGCAGATGGAAGTCGAGTGTCGCGTGCACTGGAACGAGAAGGACCGCATGCTCAAGCTGTCGGTGCCCACGTTGGGTCGCGACGAGAAGTACCTGGGCCAGGTCGCGTGCGGCGTGGGCGATCTGCCGGCCAACGGCGATGAGGCGGTCGCCCAGAAGTGGGTGGCCGCGGTCTCGCGCAAGGACAACATCGCCCTGACCATCATCAATGATGGTGTCTACGGCTCGGACTACGCCAACAACGAAGTGCGGCTCACGCTCATGCGGTCGCCCGCATTCTCGGCCCATCCCATCTTCGACCGAACCATCGTTCCGCAGGACCGGTATGTGCCGCGACAGGATCAGGGCGAGCGGCTCTTTAGGTTCTGGGTCAATGCGGGCCCCGTGAACCAGCGTCTGGAAGCGATCGACCGCGAGGCACTCGTCTGCAATGAAAAGCCTTTCGCGCTGTCGTTCTTCCCGCCGGGTACCGGCCGCAAACCCAAGCCCGGCGTCACGCTCAGCGACAAAGTCGTGCAGCTCATGGCCGTCAAACCTGCCCAGCGGGGCAACGATCTGATCGTGCGACTCTTCGAGCCGACGGGCAAACCGCGAACCACGGAGTTGTCGCTGCCGTTCCTGGGCATGCGCGTGAAGGTCGCGCTGGGCAAATTCGAGATCAAGACGCTGCGGATCAACGTCAAGACGCGCAAAGTGGTGCAGGTCGATCTGCTCGAGCAACCGATCCGTTCGCGGCGCTGATCAAAGGGATTCACCACAGAGGCGGCGAGACAGCGAGAGCTGTCAGCTGTGAGCTATGGGTTATGAGCCAAGCTTCCGGCTGACAGCTGCCGCCTGCGCGGCCACCCTTGCGTCGATCTCGCGAGGCTTCGCTGCGCGCCCGTTTGTGACACTGACGCGCTTTCTCCCTCTTTTTTTACCGAGCCCCGAGAATGGCGACAGATGGTGCGGGCTAGGAGTCAGCGCACGTCCGGTCGCCCGGAACCGCGTCGCCCCGGATGCACTTCTGCAAGATGCCGAAGTCGGATTGATCCACGTCGGTGTCGCCGTCGAAATCGGCAGCGCTGCACGCGGGGTCCTGCGGGGGTTCCTGGGGAGCAGTCATGCACGGCAGGAAGATGGCCACGTCACGGCCATCGACGAAGCCGTCGCCGTTCAGATCGCCCGGAATGGGTTTTTCGTTCACCGTGAGCGTCACAGTCACAACCTCCGGCGAGTGCTCGGCCCCGGCGGCAGTCACGGTGATCCGGCCGATGTGAGTCCCGACGGCCAATCCAGCGGCGGTGTAGGTGACCTCGATGGTGTCCGTCTCACCGCTGCTTGTGCCGCTGGTCGGATGGACACTGAGCCACTCGACGTCATCGCTGATCGTGTAGCTCATGGTCTTGTGGCCGACGTTGGTGACCGTGAAGCTGTCCGGCGGCGGATTGCTGCCTTGCGTGGTTGAGGGCGTGAGCGTCGTCGGAGAACACACCAGCGACGGCAGCGCCAGGCTCGCCAGGTGGCTGGCCATCCAGCCTGCGATGGGTTCCAGGTCGAACGAGGGCCAGGTGCCCGGGCTGCCGATCTGGAAGATCGTGGAACCCAGCACGTAGGGGTCCCGGCGGATCTGGTCATCCCACCAGGTCAGCCACGCCTGGTATTGGGCGGCCGTGCCGTTGGCCTGCCAGCCTGACCCGGTGGGGCTGCCGCCGCTGTCGAAGCCGGCCTCGGTGAGGATCAGGGGCATGTCCACCAGGTCGGGAAACGAATTGGCGAAGTAGTTGTAGAACTGGCGATACCGCAGCGAGTACCACCATTGGAAGCTCACATCCGTGGACCAGTTGGGTGTGTAGGCGTGGTAGCTCCAGGCCCCGCCGAGCTGCTTGCAGAGTCGCAATGCCGGCACGACCGCCGCCAGCTTCTGTTGTATCTCGCCTTGTGAGCCCGGCGGATTGCCGACCGCCGTGCTGAAGGCGCAAGGTTTGAATCCGGCGTTGGCAATGAGCGGGGCGAGCGCCATCCAAAAATCGTTGAACCACAAAGCGTCCTGAACCGTTCCCCAGGTCGGCGTGTTCTCACCCTCGTTCGGTCCTTCGACATAATCGATGAGGGCACGATCCGACGCTGACAGGCTGCTGATTGCAGGCTGCAGGACGGTGGTGAAGAAGTGGGCTCCGCTGGTCGCCGGGTTGTCGGCCAGCGTGTAACGGCGGGTCGTGTAGATTCGCAGCACAACCAGCCCGTTGGGCGTGGCGTTTTTATAGGCCCTCATGGCCGAGAGCATGCCGTTGTTCAGGTCCAGAATCTTGATCACCCGCGGGTGGGCGTTACAGATCTGTGTCACGCCGGCCGTGTGATTGTGGATCAGGTGGATGCCCAGCTTGCTGCTGCTGGGCGGAGCGGCCGTGACCACCGACGCGATTGCCAGGAACGACAAGAGAAACGAAGGGCTACATCCGGTCATTCGCTCTCCCCCCTGGATGCACCATTCTACTCAACGCCGGCGGATTTGCGAAGCGCAATTTGGGGGATCGGGGTTCCACCGGCCTGAAAAGCGGAGCCTGCATTCGGAGGGTCTGAAAAGATTCACCATAGAGACAGGGGAGACACAGAGAAAGCCATCAAGAAGAGCTGTCATGCCGATGTCCTGCTTATAGCGAGGTGCGCCAACTCGCGAGGAGAGGATCCGCACATGGGTGCCATATACATGAGTCCCGTTCAGCGCAATCAACCTCTCTCGCCTTCGGCTCAGGACTCAAGCCTCAAGCATCCTTCTCAGCTCTGTGGTTCCGGCGGGATGAGGTACGCGGCGGCCATGTCGTCCGCTTGTTGCCTAACCCAGCGTTGCAATAAAGCCCGGTGGGCGTTCAGCACCTCGCGGTGGTCGGGGGAGCCGACCAGGTTTCGCATCTCGCCGGGGTCGTTCTGCAAGTCGATGAGCATTTCACGGTTCTCGCCGCGGTCGTAGAGGCAATATTTGTAACGCTGCGTGCGGACCATACGCCCGTTCTGGCTCTCGCTGACCACGTAGTCGCGCCAATCGTCCGCCTTGCCCTCGAGCAACGGCCGGATGCTCCGCCCGGGCAGGTCGGCCGGCGGCTCGATGTCGGCAAAGTCGCACAGCGTGGGCAGCAGATCGAGTCCGTTGGATATCAGGTGCGTCCGGTCGACTCGGCCGGCCGGCAGCTTGCCTTTCCAGGACACGATGAGCGGAACGTGCACCGACTCCTCGTACAGCACGGACTTGTGCTCGAGCCGATGGGCGGCATCCATATCGCCGTGATCGCTCGTGAACACAACCAGCGTGTTGTGTTCCAAGCCCGCGTCGCGCAGGGCGTTCAGCACGATAGCGATCTGAGCGTCCACGCTTTCCGTCAAGTGGCAATAGAGCCAGCGGTGTAGCCGCCACATGTCGGCCGAATAGTGCTCACGGGCGAATTGGCGAAACGCCACGGGCTCGACGTATTCCGTGCGAATGCACGACGGCTCGAGTGATGGCACCTCGAAATTGTCGGGCAGCGGCGGACAGTGGTCGCGGACAAAGGCCGCCAGATCGCCGCTGCTGCGGGCCTGGTCGAGCAGACGCTCGCAAAACTGGGAAGCAGGGTTCGTGCGGATCGGCCTGCCCTCGCTGCGCAGGTGATCGTTGATGGCCATGTAGCAGATGTCGTGCGGATTGATGAACGACACGAACAGGAAGAACGGCCGATCGTGCGGCCGGGCGAGAAACTCGGCGCAGCGTGCCGCCAGGTTGTCGCGCTCGTCGCGAGTGAGCAACTCGTAGCCGTGGGTCATCATGTACCCGGACAGATCAGTCGGCGTGTGATCCTTGCCGCCGTATGCGCATTTGTAGCCGGCCTTCCGCAACAGCGGCCCCAGCGATTCGGCACAGATCGGCTCGGGCACGGGAAGCTTTCCTTCGTTGGAGCGCATGCCGATGACGCTGGGCATGCGGCCCGTCTGCAGGCTGAATCGGCTGGGCACGCAGACCGGGTTGGTCGCATACGCCAGTTCGAATCGCGTACCGGCGGCGGCGAGGGCGTCCATGGCCGGTGTACGAAGATGCGGGTTGCCGGCGCAACTCAGCATGCCCGCGTGCTGTTGGTCCGTCATGATGAACAGGATGTTGGGGCGTTGAGAGGACGACGCAGACCGGGTGGCCTGCGCTGCGGCCGGTTGAACGCCGGCGCTGGCGATCATCGTCCCGAGAATGGCATGCGCGATCATCTGTCTCATGGCTTGACTCCGTTTTTGAGAGTTGCTTCGATGCCGAGGCCATCGAACTGCATCGACACGTCGAGCGTGCCGGGGAGTTCCCACCCGATATTGAACCCGCCGAGACGAAAGTCTGCCAGCTCGCGCGAGTGCTTCAGGTGGCCCTGGTCCCAGGCGGTTCTCAATCCTTCCAGGATCAGCGGCAGCACGTCGCGATCGATGCTCACCCACTGACCGTCGTGAAGGCTCTCGCTCGTGTAGGCCGTGCCGGGCGGGTTGTAGATGAACTTGCCCGTACCGATGTCGGCGGCGGCATGTGGCACGGGCGTACGATATCGACTGTCATAGATCGGCACACCGAACCACAGATAGTCGCCGTACCCCGGACTCTCGCGGTTGAGGTTCTGGACCGTCAGATACGCAAGGAACTGGGCGGCCTGGCCGGGCAGATTGGCACCCGCGGGGGCATAATCTTTGGCCGCCAACAGCCGGCAGCGAATCCGAAACCGCAAGCGTTCGAGGTCCACGATTCGTGGATGCACCTGGAACCGCTGCTCGGCCAGCAGATGCGCCCACGGATCGGTTGATTTGCGAAACCGCCCGTCGTATTCGCGGCCGGCGCTCAGCGTGAAAACCAAACCCGCGTTCGACCCCGTCGTCGGGCAGAACGTCACCGACTTGGCCGGATCCGCGAACCGGACCGCGCCGGTGGCCAACCTTTCGGGTTGAGCATCCGCCAGACTCCATCGGCTCGACCATTGGGCCAGGCCCCAGACCGGCTCGCCGATGGCTGGTTGCGGTTGAAGCTTGCCGCGGACCACGTGCTTGCCCAGTTTGGGGTCAAACACCTGGAACCCGCGAGCGAAGCTCGGATCCTGCAAAAGTTGGATGGTCGCTGCACGGGGGTTGTCGGAAGCCGGTCGGGTGGCGGTGTCTGTCGCAAAGACACTCGCCGGCATCAGCCAGCACGCCAGCCAGATCAATCGTTTGAAGAAAGGCATGGAGCGTATGATGAGGCACGGACTGGCGGTTGGCAATACAGCGTTCGCCGTTTGGGCCGGTGTCCCTTGAGCGGGCAGCCTGATGACCGCTATTGCGGCGCGTTGATCTGGATGACCACGCCTTCGTCGCCGCGGAGGCTGAGCCGGCCGTGCACCGCCTCGCCCTGGCGATCCAGGTGTGTCGAGAGGACGATCGTTCCGCGGCCCAGGCTGCTGCTGTACTCGAAGCCGTGCGGGTTGTGCCCGAAGTTCAGGACGATCATGAGTTGCCGATTCCCGTGTTGGCGTCGATAGGCGAGCAGTTCGTGAGGTGCCGGTACGGAGGAGTATGACCCGACGGCTAGGGCGGGCTCGCGACGGCGCAATGCGATGAGTTCGTGATAGAGCGTCAGCATGGAGTGGGGATCGTTGCGTTCCACCTCCACGTTCACGGTGCGATAGTCCTTGCCGACCGGCAGCCACGGCTCGACTTGCGAGAAGCCGGCGTGTTCGGTGGCGTCCCACTGCATGGGAGTGCGCGCGGGATCGCGTCCCAGGCCCATGCCGGGCACGTTCTTCTCGAACGGGTCCTGCACCTTTTCAGGCGGGATAGGCACGTTGTGCATGCCGATCTCGTCGCCGTAATACAGCGTGGGTGTGCCACGGAGCGTCAGCAGGAGCATGGCGGCAATGCGGGCCTGGGCCGGACCGACCCGCGAGGCCAGGCGCGGCTTGTCGTGGTTGCCCAGGACCCAGTTGGGCCAGCCGTACTCGGGCAGGGCGGCTTCGTAGTTGTCGATGGCTTCGCGAATCACCTGGGCGTGCCAGGGAAGCTGGATCAACTGGAAGTTGAACGGTAAGTGCGTGCCCCGTCCGCTGGCGCCGTAGTACGCGACCAGCCTCTCCAGCGGCAAGTAGATCTCGCCGATGAGCACGCGATCGCGGTAGGCATCCAGCACCTCGCGCATGCCGGCGATGATGTCATGCACTTCCGGCCGATCCGCCGTGTAGGTCGAGAGAAACTCGTGGTAGGGGTTCTCGCCCGGTTGATAATCAGGGTTGGGCGGATTGTCGCGGAAATGCTCGTCCTTGACGATGTGGTAGATCACGTCCACACGAAACCCGTCCACGCCGCGGTCGAGCCAGAATCGCAGCACGTCGAACATGGCGTGCATGAGATCGGGGTTGCGCCAGTTGACGTCGGGCTGCTCCGGGAGGAACGAGTGGTAGTAGTACTGGCCGGTCCTCTCATCGAACGTCCAGGCACTGCCTCCGAAGTTGCTGAGCCAGTTGTTAGGTGGGCCGCCTTCGGGAGCCGGATCGCACCAGATGTACCAGTCGCGTTTGGGGTTGTCACGAGAGGATCGGGACTCGATGAACCAGGGGTGCTGATCCGATGTGTGGTTGGGGACGAAATCCATGATGAGCTTCAGGCTGCGACGGTGGATCTCATCCTCCAGGGCGTGAAAATCGGCCATGGTTCCGAAGATGGGGTCGATGTCGGTGTAGTTCGAGACGTCGTAGCCGAAGTCTTTCATGGGCGACGGATAGACGGGCGAAATCCAGACCGCGTCGACGCCGAGCCACTGGAGATAGTCGAGCTTCTCGTAGATGCCGCGCAAGTCGCCGATGCCGTTTCCGTCGCTGTCCTTGAACGAACGGGGATAGATCTGATAGATGATCCCGCGTTCCCACCACGCCCGTTTGTGCGCCATAGTCTCACCGAAGCACCGGCAGCATTTTGCCCTTCTGAGGCGGGCGAGACGCCCGCCCCCCAAGAATGCTAGCGCGCTTTCGGCTGGAGGGGGGCGTGTATCTTACCCGCTTCCGGTGAGATAAACCCGGATGGACGCGACGCGCAGCCGCTCACTCCGGCATGACGAAGCAGTAGGTGTCGTAGCGCAATTCGCTCCAGGCCAGATCCGGCATGGGATGACCGGGGAACAACGGTCGTTCCACAGGCGTGAAAACGATGCGCACACGGATAGCGCTGCGGTCCTCGGTCAGTGCCCGCGGGATGAGAAACTCGTCATCGCGGAAGCGGCGGTTGGAGGTCTGCACGTTGTGTAGCGTAGCGCCTGTTTCGGTCTTGGGGGCACTGAAAACGCACGTGTTCGACCCGGCCAGATACCACACGCCCGCTTTGCGCCATGCGTCAGGCTTCGTTTCGGCAGCGCTGGCGTCCGCGACGTAGACCTCCGCTCGTTGGTTGGGGAACGAATAATCCAGCTTGCGGCGAAGCATCACGCCGAGGTTGTCGGGACGCAGCTTGAGCGTGAACTCGGATGTGCCCTTGGTGAACCGCCCGCGATCGGTGTGCGGCGGGTAGATTTCCTTGCCGTCCAGCGTGTCGGGGCCCCACTCGTAACGCGACGTGATCTCCACCGGCTCCGATGCTTCGGGCGAGACGTACGCGTGAGCTTTCTCACTGTCGGGGTCGCCGATCTTCAACTCGTCCGTCTTCACGAGCGACGGGCTGGGCCGGCCGTACCAGTAGACGACGCTCTCATAATGCTCGACCGATTGGTTCTCGCCGCCGTGCTCGAGGCGGATGATGGCGTTCTTGCCGAAAGGCATCATGTCCGCGAGCAGGAAGCGGTAGGCCGATTGGATCTTGTCCTCGTCACACTTGGCATCTGTGGCGCTGGGTGCGCCGCAGGGATGGCCGGCGAACGGCAGCGTCATGTTGCGACCGCCCCAGTAGTCGCCGCCGCCACCCCATTCCTCGGTGCCCGTGCCGTAGCATTGCGGCGTCTGGCTGTCGTCGAAGAAGAAGCGTGGATCACCTTCGAGCGTGGTGAGCACCGCATTGTGCGAGAAGATCCAGCTCATGCCGACAAACTGGCCCGACCAGTTGCGGCTGCCCTCGATGCCGCGGGTGTCGAGCATAACCATGTCGTGGCCGAACTGCGGCTCGGGAATGTCGGTGTACGTGGCGTGGAAGTAGCCGACGTGGTTAGGCGGGCCCGCGTACGGCTCCCACTTGCACGTCACCTCGACCTCTATGGGCTTGTCCAGTTCATCGGATTGGCCTTTGAGGCCGGGACCGGCGATCTCGATGTGCGCGTGCTTGAAGTAGGGCATGGGATAGAAGCAGGACAACTCCACGCGGTCTTCCGTGTAGCGTATCACCATGGGGAAGCCCTTGACGAGGTACTCGCGATTGTCCCGGTTGTACAGCGTGCCCGCTCCGAAAAACAAAGCAATTGGTACATCAACCGAAGGTGTAGGTCGGTCGTCCCATGTAATGCGCAGGCGATACTTCCCGAAGGCGACCGCGTCTTCTCGTGGGACCGACAGATATAAGCCACGGATCACGCCGGGCGCTTCCCTATGGTGTATGTTCATGGAGTCAGCTCTTCCGAGGGAGAATGTGCTGCTCCGAGTGCGCCAGTTTCGGTTCTCCAGCAGGTCGGTTCCCGCGCGGTTGATCAGATCGAGCACGTCGCGGTCGGGCGGCGTCTTGCCGTCCCAGGCGACGAGCGGCTGCGAGAGCGGCGTGCCCGGCACGAATTGGTGCCAAATATAGTAGCCTGTCCCGTAAAACGTGCGCGAGTAGGCCAGACGCAGCGAGCACTCGAACGGCATGGGCACCCAGTTGAGATCCGCCCCCTTGGTCGTGGACCACGTCCAAGCCAGCGGCTCGGGGAACAGTTCGGCCGGGATGAACGTGGAGTTCGCGACCGGGTGGTCCGGATCGGCCGTGCTGGATTCCTGGACGAGGTGCTCGATGCCGTCGATGGTGTAGCGCCACGGGCTGCCATGCCAATGGTTCGTGCGCACGAAGTAAAGCACGCCCGCACCTTCCACGTCGAGCGTGACGTTGTTGTCGTCGGCCAACTGGTACAGGAAGTGGCTGGCGTCGGCCGTCTCGTTCAAGCCCGACCGGTCGTAGGTGCTGCGCATATAGGCGCGGACACCGATCCGCTGATGCGCCCAGCGATCCCACATGCGATACGCGTCCAGGCCCACGGGAACAACCGGCGGCTCGGCCGCGGTGGCCACGGCGGATGCAAACAGGGCGAAAGCCACGAACAGTCCGGATCGGTTCATTTGATTCGTCCTCTACTTCAGACTGGCTTTAACCGTTGGGTGGTTGAATTTCAACCATTCGTTGGTTGATTTTCAACCAGTGGCCGGGCTTTTCAAATTTGTGGTGAGCCGATAGTCTGCCCGTGCGAAAGTGGCGGAGACCGGGCTGCGGTCCGAGGTCTGTCGGTCGTCGGCTCTCCGCGGTCAGCCAGACGCTGGCCTAAAGCTCATAGCTTACAGCCTATAGCTCGCTAAAGGAGCCCGTTCATGTCCAGCTATCAGCCGCAGAAGTCGGATCGGTTTGCGTTTGGGTTGTGGACCATCATGAACACCGGCCGCGACCCCTTCGGGGTCGAGACGCGCCCGCCCATGTCCGGGCTGGACGTCATCACCGAACTGGGGCGGCGAAACGTCTACGCGTTCGAGATGCACGCCGAGGATCTCGTGCCCGAGCGGGCCAGCGCGGCCGAGCGAGATCGGCTGCTGGCCGAGGCTCGCAAGCGCATGGCCGACGCCGGCATTATCTGCGTCAACTGCGGGGCGAACGTCTTCGGTCACCCGGTGTTCAAGGACGGTTCGCTGACCAGCCATGATCCGGCCGTGCGGCAACTGGCGCTGCAGCGCTATATGAACGCCATCGACATCGGCGTGGAATTGGACTGCAAGCTGTGCGACCTGTGGTGGGGCCGCGACGGCGCCGAGGTCGATGCCGCCAAGGATCCGGTCGAGGCCATCAAGTGGTTGCGCGAAGGGCTCAACTACTTGCAGGCCTACATCGACAAGCAGGGCTACAAAGGCTATCGGCTGGCCATCGAGCCCAAGCCCAACGAACCGCGCGGTGACACGTATCTGCCGACGGTCGGCCATGCCCTGGGCCTGATCGCTTCGCTCGACAAGCCCGACAACTGCGGCTTGGTGGTCGAGATTGCCCACTCGCGGATGGCCGGTCTGAACGCCTATCACGATATCGCCCAGCCGTTGGAACTCGGCAAGCTCTTCGGCTGCCATCTCAATGCTCAAAAACCTTTGCGCTACGACCAGGACCTGCGCTTCGGCGCCGAGGATCTCAAGGAAGCGTTCTTCGTGGTCAAGCTGCTGGAGGACCACGACTGGAAGGGCGCTCGGTCATTCGACGCCCATGCCTACCGCACCGCCGACCGGCAGGAAGTGTGGGATTTCGTGGAAGGCTGCATGCGGACCTACCTGATCCTCCGCGAGAAGGTGCAACGCTTCAACGCCGATCCCGAAATCCAGGGTCTGCTGAAGGAATTGCGCTGCGAGAATCAGTCGGCCGCGCTGCCGGATTTCCAGACACTCAAGGCAAAAGCCTTCGACTGGGACGCCTTGGCCCGCCGCAAGCTCCACCATGAGCGACTCGATCAGTTGACGCAGGAGCTGCTGCTGGGCGTGCGATGAGAACGTGAGGATGTGGCGCGGCATCGGCGTCTGGTTTGCGCATATTCTCGCGAGACACCGGCGACGCGCCTTCGAGGCCGGATTATGACCTCCAAAGAGCGCATAATGCTCGCGCTGCATCGCGAGAAGCCCGATCGGCTGCCCGTGACCATTCATCAGTGGCAGCCGTATCATCTCGACAAGTACATGGGCGGTGTCGATGCGCTCACTGCCTTCAAACAGGTGGGCCTGGACGCGTCGATCACCTACTTCGAGCTCATCGGCCAGTTCTGGATTCCCGACACGGCGGCCCTGGCGACGAGCATGGTGGCGGTCGAAGCGCCCGGGTGGCGCGACGAGATCACCGTGGTCAGCGCCGATCCCGACAACCGCATCGCCCATCACACCGTCCATACGCCCGAGGGCACGCTCACCTACAGGACGGGCGGTGACCGCACGACCACCTGGATCACCGAGTACATGATCAAGCGGCACGAGGATCTCGACCTGATCGAGAAGTACATGCCCGTGCCGAAGCTGGACAAGGCTCGCGTGGCGGCAGCCTATGACCAGGTGGGCGATGCCGGCATTCTCCGCGGGTTCGTGTGGGGCGACCAGGGCGGTTGCTGGCAGCACGCCTGTTGCCTGATGGACGCCCAGGACCTCATTCTCGAGGCGTTCGACAACCCCGACTGGGTGCACCGGCTCATGCGCGTGCTGCTCGACAAGAAGCTGCGTTTCATCGAAGAGTCGCTGGTCGGGGCCAAGTACGACCTGATTGAAACGGGCGGCGGGGCGGCCAGCGACACGCTCATTTCGCCCGAGCTGCACCGCACGTTCTGTTTGCCTTACGATCGTCAGATCCACGACGCCTTGCGAGCGGCCGGCCATCTGTCGGTCTATCACACCTGCGGCGGAATGATGCGCATTCTCGATTGCATCCGGGCCAACGGCTGTGACGCGTCAGAGACGCTTGCGCCACCGGGAGTGGGTGGCAACATCAAGGATCCGGCGAAGGTCCGCGAAGCCTTCGGCGGCCGGCTGGCCATGATCGGCGGCCTGGACCAGTTCCACGTGCTTACCGACGGAACGCCCGAGCAGATCCGGGCCGAGGTGCATCGCCTCTTCGAGGGCTTTGGCCCCGACGGCGGCTACATCTGCTCGGCTTCCGATCACTTCTTCGAGACGCCGCCGGAGAACTTGCGCGCGCTCGCGGAGGCCGGCAGAGAGTGTGTGTACTGATGTCGCGATGGGCGGCTGCTCTTTCCAAACTTCAGCCTGCAAACTACAACTTACGAACCACGAACCACCTTAACTGTCTGTTGAGATTGAATCGACATGATCAACTTTTTCATCGGCATGTTCTGCAGGCTCCTGCTCGCTGTGAGATATCGTGTGCGACTCCGCGGCGTGGAGTCCATCGTTCAGCGCGGCACGCAGGGCATCTTGTTCCTGCCCAACCATCCCGGACTCATCGACCCGATCATCGTCACGGCCCACCTGTACCGGCAGTTTGCCCCGCGAGTCGTGGCTGACCAGGATCAGGTCGATCGGCCGTTCATACGCTGGCTGGCCCGGCGGGTGGGCGTGTGGGCGTTGCCCGACATTCGCAAGTATGGCGTGCAGGTTCGGCCACAGGTCGAGGCAACCATTCGTGACGCCATTGCCGACTTGAACCGCGGCGGCAATCTCATTCTCTATCCGTCCGGCCATGCCTACCGCACCCGCTACGAGGATCTGCGGGGCAACAGTGCTGTGGAGACCATCCTCCGTGACGCGCCGAACGTGCGCGTAGTGCTCGTGAGGACGCGGGGGATCTGGGGCAGCAGCTTCAGCTACGCCCAGGGCGTGCCCAGTGTGTCGGCCGCTCTGCGCCGCGGAATTCGGGCCATCCTGGCCAATCTGGTGGTGTTCACGCCCAAGCGTGATGTGACCATCGAGTTGTACGAGCCGAGCGACTTGCCCCGGCAGGCGGGTCGAAATGCGATCAACGAGTACCTCGAGCGCTTCTATAACGCTGACGCACCGCCCAACACCTACGTGCCGTACACCGTGTGGGAGAAGACCGGCACTGTCGTCCTGCCCGAGCCCGAGCCGGTGCAACTGGGCGGATCGGCCGACGAAGTCCCCGAGAGCACGCGGCAGATCGTGAAGGATTACCTGCGCGAACTGACCGGCACGGCCAATCCGCGCGACGAGGACAAGCTCGCGTACGATCTGGGCATGGACAGTCTGGCTCGCGCCGACCTGCTGGTCTGGCTCGAGAAGGAGTTCGGCTTCCCCGGCGGCGACGTGGATAGTCTACAGACGGTCGGCGACGTAATCCTCGCCGCCGGCGGCCAGGGCGTGGTGGCGGAGCAAAAAGGCCTCCAGCCCGTACCGCCCAAGTGGTTCGGGCCGTTCCCGCATGAACGGCTGTATCCGCCCGCCGGCGAAACCATCACGGATGTGTTCCTGGCCCGAGCGGCCATGGACCCCGGCCGGCCGATCATCGCCGACCAGATCAGCGGCGTGAAAACCTACCGCGACATGGTGCTGGGCATCATGGCTCTGCGACCGGTGATCGAATCGTTCGAAGGGCAGCGCGTCGGCATCATGCTGCCGGCGTCGGTGGCCGCCAACATCGTCTACTTCGCGTGCCTGTTCGCGGGCAAGACGCCCGTGCTCATTAACTGGACCACCGGCACCCGCAACATCGTGCACGCCATGAAGATGCTGGGCATCCAGAATGTGCTGACCGCCGGAGCTTTGGTGAAGCGCATCGAATCGCAGGGCACTGATTTGTCGCCCATCCGCGAACAACTCGTTCCCATGGAGTCCATCGCCGGCAAGCTCACTCGCGTGGACAAGCTCAAAGCGCTGGTCCGCAGCCGGTTGTCCTGGGCCAGCCTGCACAGCGCCCGCGTGCCGGAGACGGCGGCGATCCTGCTCACGAGTGGATCGGAAACCCAGCCCAAGGCCGTGCCGCTGACGCACGCGAACATCCTTGCGAACACGCGCGACATCTTCACGTTCGTGCGGGTGTACGAAGACGATTGCATGATCGGGTTCCTGCCGCCATTCCACAGCTTCGGGCTGACCGCGACCATGCTGGTGCCCGTGTTGGCCGGCTGCCGCGCGGTCTATCACGCCAATCCCACCGAAGCCTGGATGCTCTGCCGCATCATCGAGGCGTATCGGGCGAATCTGATGGTGGGCACGCCCACCTTCCTGGCGGGGATCATTCGTTCGTCGCGACCGGGGCAATTGGCGTCGCTACGGCTGGCGGTAACCGGCGCGGAAAAATGCTCGCCGCGCACATACGAAGCCATCGCCGAGCGCTGCCCGAACGCGACGATCATCGAAGGTTACGGCATCACCGAGTGCTCGCCGGTGGTGGCAGCCAATTCGCCCGACGATCCCAAGCCGTACACCATCGGCAAGGTCATGCCGTCGCTCGAGTATGCCATCATCGACGAAGACACGCAGACGCGCGTGGAAACCGGGCAAACGGGCATGCTCCTCGTTCGCGGCCCCAGCGTCTTCGGCGGCTATCTCAATCCGGACGTCGCCTCGCCGTTCGTGGAGTTCGAAGGCAAGCAATGGTATCGCACGGGCGATCTGGTCAGCGAAGATGCCGACGGAATTGTGACCTTCCGCGGGCGGCTCAAACGGTTCGTGAAGATCGGCGGCGAGATGATCTCGCTGCCCGCGATCGAGGCGGCACTCGAGCCGCACTACGCGAGCGAAGGTGATGAGGGGCCGGTGATCGGCGTCGAGGCGGGCGGCACGGAGAGCCATCCGGAAATCGTGCTGTTCACCACGCGACCCGCCGACCGCGCCGTGGTCAATCGCCAACTGCGCGAAGCCGGCTTGTCGCCGCTGCACAACGTCAGTCGTGTCATCCGGCTCGAGTCGATCCCCGTGCTCGGCACGGGCAAGACCGATTACCGCACACTCAAATCGTTCATCACGAAGTAGAACTTTTGGATTCGCCAGGAAACGGCGTTGCACGCGCAAAAAAGAAACGACGAGGTCAAGCCCCGTCGTTCGCTGGAGGACGCGAAGCGTCCCTTGTCTGGCTCATAGCTGATAGCTTCTTTTAGTATCGGTAGTGATCGGGCTTGTAGGGACCGTCAACAGGCACGCCGATGTAGGCCGCCTGCTTTTCGGTCAGCTTGGTCAGCTTCGCACCGATCTTCTTGAGGTGCAGCCGAGCCACCTTCTCGTCGAGCTCCTTGGGCAAGGTGTACACCTTCTTGCCATACCGGCCCGTGCCGCGGTTCTCCCACAGGCTGATCTGGGCCATGGTCTGGTTGGTGAAGCTGTTGCTCATGACGAAGCTGGGGTGGCCGGTGGCACATCCCAGGTTCACCAGGCGGCCCTTGGCCAGCACGATAATCCGCTTGCCGTCGGGCCAGATCACGTGATCGACTTGCGGCTTGATCTCCTCCCAGGTCAAATCCTTGAGCCGGTCGATCTCGATCTCACTGTCGAAGTGGCCGATGTTGCACACGATCGCGTTGTTCTTCATGCGGTCCATGTGCTCGCGGGTGATCACGCCGACGTTGCCGGTGGCGGTCACAAAAATGTCACCCCATTCGCAGGCCTCATCCATGGTCACCACCTGGTAGCCTTCCATGGCCGCCTGCAGCGCGCAGATGGGATCGATCTCGGTGACGAACACGGTCGCCCCGAGCCCCTTGAACGCCTGCACGCAACCCTTGCCCACGTCGCCGTAGCCGAGGACGACCGCCTTCTTACCGGCGATCATCACGTCGGTCGCCCGCTTGATGCCGTCCACCAGGCTCTCGCGGCAGCCGTAGAGGTTGTCGAACTTGCTCTTGGTCACCGAGTCGTTGACGTTGATGGCCGGGAACAGCAGTTCGCCGTTCTTCTCCATCTGGTACAGCCGGTGCACGCCGGTGGTGGTCTCCTCGCTCACGCCGACTACGCGCTCGGCCACGCGATGCCAGAACTGCGGATCCTTTTTGAGCTGATTGACCAGCAGCGTATCGACGATCTTGATCTCTTCGTTGTCCGTGCAGATCTTGGGCAGCTTGCCGGTTTGAGCGTACTCAGCTTCGAAGGCCCGGCCGCGGTGGATGAGCAGCGTCGCGTCGCCGCCGTCGTCGACGATGAGGTTGGGCCCGTCATTGTCCGGCCAGGACAGCGCCCGCAGCGTGCAATCCCAGTACTCCTCGAGCGTTTCGCCCTTCCAGGCGAACACCGGGATGCCCCGGGCGGCGATGGCGGCCGCCGCGTGGTCCTGCGTCGAAAAGATGTTGCAGCTCGCCCAGCGGACCTCGGCGCCGAGCTCGGCCAGCGTCTCGATGAGCACGGCCGTCTGGACGGTCATGTGCAGCGAGCCGCTGATCTTGGCCCCGGCCAGCGGCTTGCTCGCGGCATACTCCTCGCGCACCGCCATGAGGCCGGGCATTTCCGTCTCGGCGATTGCGATCTCCTTGCGGCCGAAATCGGCCAGCTTGATGTCGGCTACTTTGTAATCATTCACTGCGGTTGCCATCGCGTTTTGCTCCTTGCTTGTGATTTCGGGCCCTGATGGACCTCTTACCGTTTGCGGGTTCAAGCACCCGCGGTTCGTGTCGCAGTCTCCTAACTTGCCACGAGGGCGAACAGCTTGGGGCTTTCGATTCCGCGGCGGGCGGTCGGCCGAGCCGTGGCCAGCGGATGTGTCCGCGCGGTTGCGAACCCCGCCTGCCGGGTCCATTCCGCCAGTGCGGCAGGCTCGAATCCCCACCAACGATCGCTCATGCGCTGGTGGAACTCGGCCAGATGATGCGTCTCCTGCTCGATGAGCAACAGATAGCCCGCCGATCGAATGCAACGTCTCAGCTCGCGCAGAGCGGCCGGCGGATCGGCCACGTGATGCATCACCAGTGAGGCTATCGCCAGATCGAGCGTGCCGGTTTCAATGGGCAGGCGCTCGAGCGAACCCGCCCGAAAGCTGATGTTGCGGGCTTGCTGCAGGTCCGGCCGATTCCGCGCCGCGTCGAGCATGGCCTCGGCCGGATCCACCGCGATCACCTGGGCGAACCGGGCGCTCAGCGCGCCCAGCAAATGCCCCGTGCCGGTGCCCACGTCCGCCACCGTCCAATCGCTCGGCAGGAGCCAGGCCAGCGCTTCCAGTTCGAAAGCATCGCCGAACGCTTCGACGCGGAGTTGATCCCAGCGGGTTCCGATTCTGTCGAAGAAATCCGCTTCCCCGGCCCGCCGGCTGCGGATCACCCGTTCGAGCCGGCCGCGCAGCTCATCCCCGAGCGGCTGCTGGGCTACCCAATGCAGTAGTCGGTCGCGAATGGCGGGGATGCCATGGCTGTTGTCGTCATGGCCGGCGCCCGGTGCGTTCACAGAATCCACCGGCTCCGGGCTCACCGGGCAGGCGCTGTGTAGGACGAGTGGCCCGTTGCGGCGCTCGACCACCAGGCCGGCGTCTCGCAGCACCTTCAGGTGGCGAGAAATGGTGGACTGCGGCTGGTCGAGCACCTCGACCAGCTCGGTCACGCCCAGTTCCTCTGCCGACAGCACGCGGAGGATGCGCTGACGTGTGCTGTCCGCCATGGCCTTGAAGATCAACTCGCTACCGGTCATCCATTCGGCCCTGTTCCAATATATCCGGATAATAGGATGAAGGCTGAAGTTCTGCAAGTCTTACAGCGGCGTTTTCGGACGGTGGTCGCCGGTGTCCGCCTGCCGCGAGGAGACGGTTAGGCGACATTTTTTCGGATTTTCCCCCATATCGTTTTTGAGGCTTGACGTGGCTAGGATCCCTGGCGCAAAATGTTGTGTGTCTGGCTATGGGAGAGTCGATATATAGGGTGCTCTGACGGGTTTCCGGACCTGTGAGCAACTTTTCCAGCCGCTTGTAAGCATCTGTCATGACGGAAGATGGGAGCCTCGTGAAAATATCAGCGCCGAATCATGAAGTTTGCGTTGACAGGGGCTAGATCTTGATGTATTAATTATCCGCCCTACAAGATGTAGGGGGCAGATCGGTCGGGAATCCATAAACCAAGCGAATGAAGCTCTCTTCGTAACACGGGTTCCATGGATGGGACCTCCGGCGGGGGTTTTTTTCGCCTGTTGGAGCGGTTTCCGGCCTCCTGCGACGCCTAAGTTGATAGGGACGACATTAGGGATTTGTAAGGGCCTCGGCGCCCATGAAGGAGTTGTGTTATGGCCGGTGCGGTCAAGGATGGACCGATTGCTCAGTTTGATGTGGCTCGTGATGAGAACCTCGGGCTCAGCGAGAATGCTGTGCGCGTTCTGAAGGCCCGTTACCTGAAGAAGAACGAAGCGGGAGAAGTGGTTGAGACGCCGGCCGAGATGTTTCGGCGAGTGGCCCGGACGGTAGCCGATGTCGAGGTGCGGTACGGGGCCGGGCCGGAGGAGCGCCAGGCCTGGGAAGATCGCTTCTTCGAGACCATCGTCAGCGGCCGGTTCATGCCCAACAGCCCGACTCTCATGAATGCCGGGCGGGAAATGGGGATGCTCAGCGCCTGTTTCGTGCTGCCCGTCCGCGACAGCATCGAGGCGATCTTCGACACCATCAAGCATACCGCCCTCATCCAGAAGGCCGGCGGCGGTACGGGCTTCGCTTTCGACGAGTTGCGGCCGACCGGTGACTACATCCGCAGCTCCGGCGGGACGACTTCCGGGCCCATCAGCTTCTGGCGGGCATTCAGCGAGGCGACCAACGCCATCCAGCAGGGTGCCTTCCGGCGCGGGGCCAACATGGGGATGATGTACATCCATCATCCCGACATCCTCAAGTTCCTCCATGCCAAGGAGGATCTGACGCAGTTCACCAATTACAACATCTCGGTGAAGGTTACGGACGAGTGGATGGAGGCCTTCCTCCGCGATCCTGACGGCCCGCATGTGGTTCGCAATCCGCGTACGGGCCAGGAGTACGTCATGCCCGCCGATCTGGGCATATGGACGTACGATCTGCGGTCGCTCATTCCGGTGCGCCGGGCCGAGGACGGCAGCCTGCGCGTGATGAGCAAGGATGCGGCAGGCGCGGATAAACCGCTCACCGTGCCGGTCTACACCCGCCGGCAGATCTGGGACATCATCGTCCGCAACGCCCACCGCACCGGCGAGCCCGGCGTGGTGTTCATCGACCGGATCAATCAGCACAATCCCACGCCGCACATCGGGCGCATCGAGGCTACCAATCCTTGCGGCGAGCAGCCCCTGCTGCCTTACGAGGCCTGCAACCTGGGCAGCGTGAACCTGGGTTATTTCGTGACCAATCCGTGCACGCCGGCGGCCGACGTGGACTGGGACGGCCTGCGCGAGTGCGTGCATGTGGCCACGCGATTCCTCGACAACGTCATCGACGCCAACAACTATCCGTTGCCTCAGATCGAGGCGATGTGCAAGGGCAATCGCAAGATCGGTTTGGGCGTGATGGGCTTTGCCGACGCTCTGTACAAGCTCGGCGTCCGCTACTCGTCGGAAGCCGGCATCGCCTGGGGCGAGCGGCTCATGCGGTTCATCAACGACGAGGCCCACAACTGCAGCGAGGCCCTGGCTCGGGAGCGCGGCTGCTTCCCCAACTGGAAGGGCAGCATTTGGGATACCCGGTACAACCGGCCCATGCGCAATGCGGCCACCACCACCGTCGCTCCGACCGGTACGATCAGCATCATCGCCGGATGCTCGGGCGGCATCGAGCCGCTGTTCAGCCTGGCCTTCTTCCGCAACGTGTTGAAGGGGCAGGAGAGCGAGAAGAAGCCGATGGTCGAGATCAATCCGATCTTCGAAGCCGTCGCCCGGCAGCGCGGGTTTTACAGCGAGGGTCTGATGGATCAGATTGCCAGGGATGGCACCCTCGCCCATATTGACGGCATCCCTGCCGACGTGAAGGATGTGTTCGTCTGTGCCCATGACATCACGCCGGAGTGGCATGTGCGAATGCAGTCCGCCTTCCAGGCTCACTGCGATTCGTCGATCTCCAAGACGATCAACTTCCCGCACGACGCGTCGGTCGAGGACGTGGATATCATTTATCGCCTTGCCTATGCCTTGCGGTGCAAAGGCGTGACAGTCTATCGCGACGGTTGCCGTTCCGAGCAGCCGATGGCACTCAAGGACTCGGAGAAAAAGAAGGCGACGGCATCGGCTCCGGCGACGCAGCCTGCGGCGCCTGCTCAGCCCGCTGTGACCGCGCAGCCTGCTGCGACAGTGCAGCCCGCTCCGGAGCCGGCCCGACTGGCCGCCCCGGCCAAGCCCGCCGAGCCCAAGAAGCCCGAACCGGCCAGAGAGGGGATCAAGATGGCAAGCGACGGGAGCATCGAGCCGCGGGATATCCCCGAAATCGTCAGCGGTCTGCGCATTCGCCAGATGACGCCGTTCGGCAACATGCACGTCAAGATCACCGTCGATCCGCGCACCGGTCGCGAGCTGGAAGTGTTCGCTCAGCTCGGCAAGGGCGGCGATCTGGCCAACAGCGACCTGGAGGCGATTTGCCGTCTGATCTCACTGTGGCTCCGGGCCGGCGGCTCGTTCAAGCACGTCATCCAGCAGCTCAAGGACATCGGCTCGAGCCTGCAGGTGCCGACCAAGGAAGGCAAGATCAAGAGCCTGGGCGACGGGCTGGCCCGCGCTCTGATGAAATATCGCCGGGCCAAGGAACGCTTCGGTCTGCGAGACCTGCTCCTGGGCGAGTACGACCTGAGCACGCTGGACAAGGACCCGACCGCTCCCGGCAACGCCAACGGGAACGGAGGCAACGGCAAGAACGGGAATGGGAACGGCCATGGGCGGACTGCGGAAGTGCGCCACGGGACAGCCGCTCATGGGTCCGCGACGGTTGAGGGGCCTGCTGCCGGTGCGGGTGCAGGCCTCTCCCTATCTTCCCGCGTGGGTTTCAAGGTGAAGTGCCCTTCCTGTGGCGAGGGGCTGGTTTTCGCCGAAGGCTGCAACAAATGCTATAGCTGTGGCTGGGCCCAGTGCTGAGGCTCCCCGTCCGATGCGAGTGGGTGGAACCGACTCGCATCGGGCGGCTCAGACGCAAGTCTTCGGCTGATGATTCCAGCTCGGGGAGATCCAGGTGGCGGCGGACCACCGGTTTGATCGTGACCGTCTCGGCGAGCACAGGCTCGCCGAGACGCCTTTGCTAGCCGCCACCAAGTCGGATGGCCTGGGAGGTATCCGGAGGTGCTGGCCCCGCCTAGCCGGAATACCCAGGCTCCTGGGTAGTCCTATTTTGCCCGCTGAACAGATTGGGATTAAATTTATTGGCCCCAGTTGCCGATACTTCTGCGTGGCAGGCGTATAATCTATTGACTTTGATACATCGGAGGCCATAACCCAGTTTGGCTTCTTTCCCCTCCGGAAAGCACCGGGATAGCCCTTGAGGCACCTGGTGCTTTCTTTTTGCGCCGAACTTGTTCGGAAGCAGGCTGCCGGACGTAAGCCTGCCGTTTCCCAAGTTGCTTGGATCACTACGTTTGTGGTTCAGTGGCCCGTGGAGGTTGGGTCGGTCCGCTTGCGGATGGGGATGTCGCACCAGTGGCTCGGTCCAGCCGCTTGGCGAGCCGGCGGGTAAGACCGAGGAGGGACGCCCGCAATTGCTCGACCGAGGCGGACTGGCCCGGCCGCGGGATGACGATCCAATCGGCAGGGGGCAGATCGTGCCGAGTGGTCCGGAACGCTTCGCGGATCAATCGCTTGATCCGGTTTCGCCTGACGGCATTCCCGTACCGCCGGGGCACGGAGATGCCCAGTCGCGCGTAAGCCAAGCCGCTGGAGCGGCCCAACAACGTTACGCGACCGTCGGAGGCCCGGACGCCGTCGCGGAATACCCGGTCAAACTCCCGGGCGGTCCGGATCCGCACGGACGCAGGCAGTGTGTTGGGCCGGGGCATATCGGGCCTGGGCGAGGTCATGTGGGGCCATTATACCCGACAACATTGGCGCTCCGGCATCCGGTGAGTATGTTGGCGGCCGTTTTACTCCGGTTGCGCGGCAGGATTTGGCATGGATATTCGCGATTTTCAGCAACTGATCGAGAAAATGTACTCTCACAAAGACCGCCAGCGCGGCTCGGCGGGCACCTTTTTGTGGCTCATGGAGGAAATCGGCGAACTGGCCGAGGCCATTGCCGGCAACCATAGTCAGGAAGAAAAGGCGGCTGAGTTCGCCGACGTGCTGGCCTGGCTGGTGACACTGGCCAACGTGGAAGGGATCGATCTGAGCGACGCCCTTCATGCCAAGTACGGCCGCGGTTGCCCCGGGTGCGGATTGATGGTCTGCACGTGCAACGAAAAGGCCTAACGATGTGCCGCCCGGAGTATGCGGATCCTTGCGGGCCAAAACTCGGAAAGGGGTGGGTGGAATGAGAAGGCGATTGCGCCTTTGGATGCTGCTTGCGATGACGATGGGGATGAGCGTCTACGCGCTTCCGATGGGCTGTCTGCGCACGGTTCAGCAGGAGCTGGAAGTGCTCTGGGCTCCCGAAGCCAATCTAAACCTGGTCAACAACAGTATCCTGGTGGACTGGTTCGGGCCGGGCATCCTCAAGTTCTGGTAGGTCGGCGGACAGCCGCAACTCACGCCCCAGGCTGGGTGGCGGGTCGGGCGGGACCGGCAGGCAGGAAGGCCTCACTGTCGGAACGCCGGGCCGGCTGTTCGGCCCGATAATCGTCGATCATCGACTCGCGGACGATGATCTCGACTCTTCGGTTTTCTCCCTCGCTCTTCAGGCCGTCCTGAGCGACCGGCTCGTTGGCACCCACCGCCACCAGCCGGATGGTTCGCGGATCCACTCCTCGGCGGACCAGTTCGTCGGCCACGTGTCGCGCCCGCTCGTGGGATAATTGCATGGCATCGATATAGGTCCAATCGGCCGGCCGGGGCTGCTCGGCCGCGTGACCCACGATCTCAATCTTGTTGCGATGTCCTTTGAGAATGCCCCCGATGTTTTCCAGAGCCTGCTTGCCCTCGGGGGTCAGCTTGGCGGAGAAAGGCTCGAACAGGATGGGGCCGCCGATGGTGATTTCCATCCCGTCGCGGATTCGCCGCAAGCGAAACGTTTTGCCATGAATGCCCTGTTCCGAGCTGTCGCCACGGTATTTGGGGTCCAGTTGCTGAATGGCGCTCTTGATCTGCTCGACCATGGCGTTGAATTGCACCATGCTGGCCAGAGCCGAATCGTCCTTGACCTTGATGCCGAGCGCCGCCTGGATGGACTGAATGGCCTGGACCACCGCCGCCGATGCGCCGCCGCCCTTCTCGTAGTCCGCGAATGCCGCCAGCAGAATGAAGAAGCACAGCAGGAGCGACATCATGTCGCCGTAGGTGAGGACCCACGCGGGGGCGCCATCGCCTGTTTGTTTCTTTTTGCCGAGCATTCGTCACACCGACCTTGACTCGAAATCCTGGCGGAAGGAGGCGATGTTCGACCGAAACGCTAACTCGGTCTGCTGGCCGGCCC
>JAKPHF010000002.1 GCA_029550525.1 Planctomycetota bacterium | reverse complement strand
GCTCGCTTCCTGAACGCCGTTACCGCACGCGCGGAACGGGCGGCCAAGGAGGCGGATTGGAAGACGATCGCGTACCGGCCGCTCGGCCGGGGCGCCAAGGTCACGAGATTCCGCTACAAGAGCATGTCCGGAGACTACCTCATCTGCCGCACCTGGGACGGGACGACGGAGGGCGACACGGACGTGAAGGTGGCGAAGCCGTATCTCCTGCGGCGCAGTACCGAGCAAACCGGATACACGTACGTCTACACGACCGACTACGAGCGGACCAGCACAAAGATCAGCGACGGCAGCGAAGAGGATCAGGAGATCGTTCCGGCCTACGTCGAGAACGACGAAATCTGGGCGGCGAAGGCGGATACGGGCGTTACCGTCAGCGGACAGGATGTTACCTACATCGACCTGAACCTCGATGCTAGAGCGTGGGTGGCAAAAGCGGAAGGTGCGATCGTCGCCATCTTCGACGGCACCCGCAATGGCAAAGTCTACACTGGTCATCTGCTTAACTTGGCCACGGGGGCGGCGGGGACCACGGCCGTGCAGTGGATGTTCTGGTGGGATGCCGGCGAGGAGACGCTGATAGATGCAAATAAGCCCGTCGTTCTGACTCACAAGTGCCCAGCGTATTTGGAGGACGATGAGGATTGGTCGCCCAGTGGCGGGCCAAAGTACATGGCTGTTTCGTCTTCGCAGCCATCTAAAACCCTGTTCGCGAAGTTCACCGGCTCGCGGACCGGCAAGCGCTACACGGGCCGGCTGGTGAACGATGACGGCTCGCTCGGGGCCAACATCCAGTGGCTATTCGACGGAGGAAATGACCCGGGCACGGCGGATGTGATCGACGCAGGTGCATACGTGAAGGTGAGGAAGGCCCCAGCCTGGCTGGCATCACACCCGCATTACGGTGATGTGGCGACCTACGGTGAGAAGTACGAGGCAGACAGTCCGATCTGGGCGGTGCTTGCATAATGGCGTGGGAACACTTTCCAGTTGCGAGAGGTCAACGGCTGACCGCCGACATGCTCAACGAGCTTGCCATCGCATGGAATGAACGCGGTGGTAGTGTCGGGTTATTTACCCGCGGGCAGCGAATCAAAAACGCGGTGTCCACATTC
>JAKPHF010000001.1 GCA_029550525.1 Planctomycetota bacterium | reverse complement strand
CCGACGCTGCTCGGCCGCCTGCTGCCGGCCGGACTTGGCCCGAGGCTGCTCGAATACCGCTGACCCATCCTCGAACAGCTTCTTCTGCCAGGTGTAAAACAGGGTCGGCTGAATCCCGTGCTTCTCGCACACCTCCGAGATCGGCACCCGCTCGACCAGGTGCTCCCGCAGGATGGCCATCTTCTCAGCCCCGCTGAAACTCCGTCGCTCTCTCGGCATTGGACGATCCTCCGTCTGGTACCACCCCATAGGTGTAACTCACACGGCGGCTCTCTCCAATTCCGACTGAAGCAGGACAATAGCCTTGCCCGGCTGGATACCAAATCTCGGAATATTTCGATGCTCAAACACGCAGCGCATGCTCGTTATCGAGCGCTGCGGCGCGACCACTTGTCAACGAAACGCCCGCTTTTCTGTTATTCGACGGGCCGAATCTCGCGCTTGTTCGCCTCTGATCGTATCTCTTCTTCGAGGCGCATCCGCGCGAAAGCTAATCGGGCGGATGAATACAAGGTAGTCCAGAAACGAGAGAGCCGATAAACGCCAGCGACCCCCAGCTTGCCGGCGGGCTGAATTGCTCAATTGTAGAAGCCGAATTCGTACGCGGCATCGAACAGGGCCACGATGTTGGATGCGGGGACACCCGCCTGGATGTTGTGCACGTTATTGAACACATACCCACCGTTGGGTTTGAAGGCGGCCATGTTGCGGCGGACGTGCTCGCGGACTTCGGCGGGCGATGCGGTCGGCAGCACGTGCTGAGAATCGATCCCGCCGCCCCAAAATGTAATTTGCCGACCGAACTTCTCCTTGAGAGCGGCCGGTTCCATGTTTCGCGTTCCGATCTGGACCGGATTGAGGATATCCACACCGTTGTCGATTAAGTCCGGTATGTATTCGACGCACGCGCCGCAGGTGTGATACCAGATTTTCGCCTTCGTCAGCGACTTGATGTGCTGAACCAGGGCCTTCTGTCGCGGCTTGACCAGCGTCCGGTAAATTTCCGGCCGAAACAGCGGCCCGCGCTGGCCGGCCAAGTCGTCGCCGATCATCACCACATCGACGAGGTCGCCGACCTCCCGCATGAACGCGGTGTAATAGTCGGTCCAATAAGCCAGCATCCGGTCAAGCAGGGCCTCGCAGAACGGGTGATTCTCGACGAGATCCATGAACCAGCGTTCGAGGCCACGCAGGTACCAGCAGTGTTCGTAGACCACGCCGCCGATGCCCGTGCACAGCGCGTAGGGCGTCTCATTTCGGAGCGTGAGGGCCTGCTGTCGAAGGCCCGTGAAGCGGGTCGGGTCGCCGCCGTTGGGGAAGGGGTAGTCTTTCACATCCTGGACCGTGGCCTCGGCCAGCGGGTGATGGCTCAGGTCGAGGTAGTTCGGCGTATCCGCCGGGCAGGACCAGACCAGGCCAAACTCGTCCTTGAGGTCGAGCCAAGTCCGCCCATCGCGGACGGTTTCGACGATCCCGCCCGTCCAGCCATCGGGGGCGTGGGCGACGATGTAACGCGTGTCCACGTGAAAACGCTCGAGCACCTGCTCGCAGGGCTTGGCGAGCTGCTGGACGGCGTCAAGGATGGTGATCTCGTCGTTGATGCCCAGATGCCGGATGAGCTCGGCGTAGGCGACGCGGTGGATGCCGGTTTGGAACCCGCCCAAGTCGATGGGGACGCGATCGGGAATCTGATGATTCAGGGCCCGCAGGACTCGTTCGCGTGAGGTCATGGTCTCGGTCGGCATCCGTTTCGGCTCCTGGATCGCGCCAATGGGCGTGCGGAATGCGCACGGGCAGGGGCCCCAAGCCGCCAACGGCGTGCTTGGGGCCCTGTGCTCAGGTGCGTACTTTTAAACCAGCTTGATCGCCTCGGCAACCGCGTCGAGCGTTTGCTGTACGTCCTGAGGCGTGTGAGCGGTGGAGACGAACCACAGACCGCCTGGCACGGTGCGAATGCCGCGATCCTGCAGGGCCAACCAGAAGCGGTCGTAGGCGGCGGCATCCTTGCCGAGCGAGGTCCGGTAGTCCACGATCTCCTCTTTATCGTTGAACGAGACGTGGAAGACGGTGCCGACACCGCGGACGTGGACGTCCTTGCCCGCCCGGCGACCGGCCTCGCGGATGCCGTCCATGAGCTGCCGGCCCATGTCGTGAGCGTGTTTGAGCAGAGCGCCATCGTCGGCCGAAAGCATGTTCATCGCGGCCAGCGTGGCCGCCATGTAAGGCGCGCTCGAGTTGTACGTACCGGCATGCGTCACGGTCAGATCGCCGAACGCTTGCATGTATTGCCGCTTGCCGGCGATGGCGCTAACCGGGAAACCGCCGGCCATGCCTTTGGCGAACGTGGCCAGGTCGGGTGTCACGCGGAAGTACTGTTGGGCACCGCCCAGGCTCACGCGGAAGCCCGTGATGACCTCGTCGAAGATGAGCAGGGCGCCGTGAGCGGTGCACAGGTCGCGCAGGCCTTCGAGGAATCCCGGTTTGGGCAGAATGCCGCCCGTGTTGCACATGACGGGCTCGGTGATGACGCCGGCGATCTGGCCGGGGTTCTGCCGGAAGGCCTCCTCGACGAGCGTCAGATCATTCCACGGCCGGATCACCAGATGGTCGGCCTCGTTAGGGTTCTGACCTGCCGTGGCGGGCAGAGGAACGGGCGCTTCGCGCGGACCGGCTTTGTCGAGCGGTGGGGCGAAGTTCCACATCTGGTTGTCGAACCAGCCGTGGTAGTGGCCCTCGAAGCGCAGGATCTTGGTCCGTCCGGTGACGGCTCGGGCCAGTCGCATGGCCGCGTGTGTGGCCTCGCTGCCCGAGCCCGAAAATCGCACCATCTCGGCGCAAGGCACGAGCGAGCAGAACTTCTCGCTGGCCTGGATCTCCAGTTCATGCTGCCCGGCGTACATCAAACCGCGGTCGAGCTGCGCTTTGACCGCGTCGAGCACCGGCTTGGGGGAATGGCCCAGCAACAGCGGCCCGCGGGCCAGCACGTAGTCGATGAACTCGTTGCCGTCGACGTCCCAGATATGCGAGCCCTCGCCGCGTTCGTAGAACATCGGGTGTGGCTGCCAGGCTTTGCGCACGTTGCTGTGAATGCCGCCGGGGCAGGTCTTCGACGCCCGTTCCCACAGTTGTTTGGATTTTTCGAATTTCATGACAGCACGATCTCCTGTCCGGTTGCCGAAGACTGGTAGGCTGCCAAGGCGGCCGCCACCGATTGCCGCCCGTCCCATCCGGTGACCGCCGGGGGGCGATTGTCCACGACGGCGTCGATGAAATCCTGGCATTGCCGCGTGTACGATTCGAGCCGCACGGGGTCGAGGAAGCCCTTGCCCTGCCAGTCGATGGGGGCCTGGTTCTCGACCACGCGCCACTCACCGTCAGTTGCGACCCGCAACTCGCCATAGGCGTCCAGATCCATGATGCCCTTCTCGCCGATGATGCGGCAACTGAACTGGGAGCGGGGGAACGACGGCTTGGGCACCTGGAATGACGCCCAGAGCGTGGCGAGGGCTCCATCGGCCAGCGTCATGAGTACCATCGAACTGGCTTCGACCTTCACGTCGGGTTCGATGCTGCCGCACTTGGCGTAAACCGTCCGAATCTCCTGGCCGGTGAGCCAGCGGATGCGGTCGAAGTTGTGGATGGCGTGGCCGAAGAGCGTGCCGAGGTTCTCCGGATCGCTCTGCCACTTGGGCAGGCCGACCAGGCCCGTGGCGTTGAGGGCCAGCTCTTCGATGTGGCGGATGCGGCCGATCGCGCCCTCGTCGATGAGCTGTTTGGCCTTGATGTTGCAGTTTCGGCTGCGCTGAGTGAAGGCGATCGAGCACCAGACGCCGGCTTTCTTGCAGGCGTCGAGAATGGCGTCGCAGTCGGCCACGCTGCAGGCCATGGGCTTTTCGATCAGCATATGCCGGCCGGCCTGGGCGGCCTTCAACGCCTCCTCCGCGTGCAGGTGGTGAGGCGTGGCGATGAAGACGGCGTGGATGTCCTTGCGACTCACCAGGGCATCGACCGATGGCTCGAGTGCCATGTTATAGTCCTTGGCCAACTGCTCAGCCCGGGAGCCTCCGGTGACTGCCACCAGTCGGGCCCGCTTGCAGTACTTCGAGATGGTCTCCGAGTACGTGCGGCCCATGAATCCCGATCCTATGATTCCGATTCCAATGTCTGCCATGGTTCGCTCCTCATGGTTGTGGCCGTCAGGTCCATCTGTCCGATCTGCGGGCACACTTCGGGCTTGCGTTTAGTCAAACAGCTTCTTGATCGTTTCCAGCTCCTGGAGTAGACCGATCGCTGCGTCCGTGTCGCCCTGGCCGTACGCGACGTCGAGTTTTTCGAGCACGCGGACCAGTTGCCAGGCCGTCTGCGAGTTGACACCCCCGGCTCGCTGTTTCGCGTTCAAGGTGCGCAAGTCGTTCATCTTCGCGTTGCGCAGCACGGCGTTGGCCCGCTCGAGGTAATGTCGCCGCAGGTCCTGGTAGTGCAGTTCGACGGCGACGTCCTGGGCGTACCGGCGATAGGCGGGCGGCCCTTCCTGCGCGGCTCGGGTAAGTCCGTCGGGCACGTCGAACGCACGCACCGCGACCATGGCCTGGGCGAGTTTTCGACCGGCCTCGAGCGCCGCGGGGATCACTTGCTCGTTGTGCAACCTGCAGACGGCGTCGTAATCAAACTTCATCCGCGGTTGTACATCATCACAAATGGTCGAGACACGAACGGGCAATACCGAGTCGCCCAGATAGACCTCCCAACGGTCGAAGAAGCCGTTGTCGTTGGTATCGAACATCCGTACTTCGCCGATTTCGCCCAAGCCCGAGAAGTGGCCGATCTGAATCCAGCCTTCCTCAGCCCCGTACAGGTGTAGCCGGCGATCCACCGGGCTGTAGTACAGCTCGCGGATTTTGCTGGGTTTTCCACTCCATTCGCGACGAACGTTGTACTTCTGGTTCGGACCGCCGGTGTTTTCCATGAACCGCCGCTCCCAGATCCAGAACACGCCTTCCCAGCGGAAGTCGAGCTTGGGATCGGGGGCGTCGCCGATCGCGATGGTGTCGTCGTGGTTCTCGTGCCAACTGAAGCCGGTCTCCCGGGCGGGATAGTGGTCGCTCCAGCGGCGAAGCTTGTCGTGCGGAATGACGCAGGTCACCTGGGGCGGACGTCGCCGGGGATTGTAGTGCCTCATTCCAGACACCTGGTAGGGCACGCTGCCCACGAGGTTGAACCCGAAGTCGTAGTGCAGCGGGAACTCCGGCCCGCTCAGGTTGTCCACGTCGAAGCTGTAGCGCACGTTGGAGACGCCCATGTGCTGCATGTCGGGTTGCCACTGCCCGCGGTAGCGGGCGGCATCGTTGGCATAGTCCGGATCGGTGCTGGGATCGAACGACAGCGGCGACGCGCTGATGCGGATGGTGATCTCGCTGTATCCGTCGCCGTCGGTGTCCCAGAAGGCGAAGGGGCACTCGGAAATGGGCACCCACTCGCCTCGTTCAGGGTCGAACTTGTTCATGTAGATCATCTCGTTGCCGTACGGGTCGCTCCTGAAGAAGTTGTGCGAGTACTCGTACGCTTCGAGATCCCACATGTGGTTGTCGTCGTCGAGATCGATGCCGCACCACACCGACCGCAGTTCGCCGTTGGTGAAGTAGCGGATATCCATCTCGTCGGCATCGTCATCGCCGTCGTTGTCGATGTAATCGACCATGCGATCGACCACGCCGTCGCAGTCCCAATCGACCACGTAGCAATCGGAATCCACGTCGCCGCCGGATCGCGTGCTGCCGTCGGCATCATCGTCGATGATCCACACGATGGCTTCGAAACGACGGTTGCCGCGGGTCAGAGCCTCGCGGCGGATCAGCATCACGCCCGATCCGCTGCCGTCCGGCACGGTGAAGCTTTCGCCGACTGCCAGGGCGGCTGCCTGTGGCCACCAGGGCTGGCTTTTCAGGTCCAGCTTGCCATCCCGCGTGAGGGCGGTTTCCTGCATCCACCAGGGCCCGTCGGCTTCCTGCCCCGCCGTCCGCCCGGGAGCCGCGGACAGCGATCCGCAACCGGCCAGTGCGCCCATCGCGGCAACTATGAGCGACAATTCGACGCTCCGACGAGCCGCGGGCTTGAGTCCGCGCGGATTCATCCGCGCCCGAGACCAGCAGTGTCGCATCATGTGGTCCTCACCCCTTCGCTTGATATGGCTGAAGATCGTTCGACGAAAACCGTAGATGACGCCGAAGCAGGCGGCACGCGGCCCGCGAGTCGCCCCGGTCGATCAGGTCGAGGAGTTGTTCGTGTTCGTCGCGTTCCCGGCGACAGCGGGCCATGGCCGCCGGCGTGCGGCCCAGCATGAAGCTGCGACCCTGCTCCACCAGCGTTCGGAACAGGTCGGCCAGCCGGCGGTTGCCGGCCAAGTCCACGAGGGCCTGGTGGAACCGGGCATCGGCGTTCAGATAGCCGAGCGCATCCCCCGCCGTCACTGCCGCATCGATCTGGGCTGCGATGGTCCGCAGCGTCGCGAGTCCGTTCGCGTCGCTTTTCGCCGTTGTATGCGCCTTCCGCCGGACCGAGTCGGACCGGCCGGTGCCGGCTTCGGCGGCGGCGCTGTCCGTCCGCGGTCGCCGATTCGTACCCGGCCGGATCGTCCGCATGACCTTCCGAAGTGCCGCCAGTTCGATAATCTGCCGCATCTCATACAGCTCGGCCAGCTCCGCCGCGTCCAGCGGCCGGACGAATGCCCCGCGGAAGGGGATCGTCTCCACCCAGCGTTCGTGTTCGAGCCGTCGCAATGCTTCGCGGATGGGTGAGTTGCTCACGGCCAGCCGCCGGGCCAAGGCGTCAATATTCAGTTGATCACCCGGCTTCAGCTCGCCGCTGACGATGAGCTCCTTGATGGCGGCGTACGCCTGATCCACGAAGTTGGCACGTTGGAGAGGTCGGACTGTCATGGATCGTGCATGATCCACGAAGGCAACGCGGAGGTCAAGAGGAAGGAGACCGAAGAGAGAGAGACTGGAAACAGCAGGGGGAAGGAGACAGGAGACAGCAGACAGGAGACAGCCGGCCGCGGCAGTTGGGGGGGGGCGGGCGTCCCACCCGCTCAGAGGGGTCAGGACTGATCGGCATGCGCCGAATCGCCCACGAGGAACGCTCGTGGCACGCGCCGCGGGCGACGCGGTGCGGCTGTCAGGGGTCGATTCATTAAAAAGCGGGACAGGTTCGATTGCGCTCGGTAGGCCAATCGCACCTGTCCCGTTTGCTTCGCCTGGTCTTGGTGTCTTCGTTCGGCGGACGGTGGAGTTTACCTCAGATACAGCGGCATGAGGGTGAAGGTGCCATCGACTCGATCCGGCACATCACGCCGCTTCTGCGTGCTCCACGGCGACTCGCTCCAGATGAAAGGCTTGCCGTCCACCTTGGGCGTGCCGTACAGCATCCAGAAACCGCTGTTCGCGTTGCACATATCCAGTACGCCGGACAGATTCATGAACGCGCGAACCATGCCGGTCGTGCCGACCTTGGCGTCGACGGCACCGTCCGGGATCTGCTTGGGGTATGAGGTTTCGCCATAGCCCAGGTCCCAGCGTCCGAAGATGGAAAGCGGGTTGGCCGGATCGGTGTAGGTGATGACGTCCTTGGCGGCCTCGACGTCGGCGACCTCGGGCAGCAGCGTCTTGAACTGCACGCGCCGGGCGGGCCGGTTGTCGGTGGATTCCAGATCGGCACGCACCTGCAGTGAGGCCGGATAGTTGATCCCCATCAGATAATCGGGGGTCACCATTTCGGTGTCATATTCCACCGAACAGGGCTGGCCGTCCAGCGAGGTCGCCGTGACCGTATAATCCCCGCCGGTCGAACGATAGAAGACGAAACAGCGATGGGACATCTCGACCAGGCCGGTCTCGCCGGTGTTGGCGTCTGCTAGCATGTAGCCGTTCAGGTATGTGCCGCTGTTGTCCAGCGAGATGGCATCGAAAAACTCGGTGATGGATCCCGAGAACTGTTCAGCGAGGGCTGCCCGCCAGAATGTCCAAATTCGATCCGTCTTGACCTCGGTTTTGGACAACCGATGGGTCGTCTCGTTGAACATGATCCCCTTGTTGTTGTATCCGAAATCCGTGTTCGATCCGATCATGCCGGGGGTGACGGCGTTTATGGTCATGGCGTCGTCGTTTACCACCAACGTCTGAACCATGGTCTGCGAGAGGAACCCGTACCAGGTGTTGTGGGTCAGGATCACCTCGTTGCCGACGCGCTTCAAAAAGGCCGAGCACTTGTCCGGACGGTCTGCTGGCACGCGGTTCGGAGCCAGTTCCATCGAGCTATCGATGACGTCCGTCAGATCGCAGCAGGCGTTGATGAAGTAGATATCCATGAATGTGATGTCCGGCGTCTCGTAGCCCAGGGCAAGCTCCGCGGCGGTCAAGTAGTTGGTATCGGGCAGCCAATCGCCGGAGAAGTCCAAATCGGCCGGCTCGGCCAGTTTGAGGCCGTGGTAAATGCCGAGCATCCGGAACAGCAGTCGTTTGAAGCGATGTGCCGTGAGGGAATCCGTGCCGGGATCCCTCAGGTACTGGATAAACGCCTGATAGTTGGCATTCAGAATGCCAGCCGCCTTGTTGAGTTCATCCTGCGTGGGACCAAGTTGCCTGGGGAAGGAATGAGAGGGATCGAGTAGGTAGGAGTGATCCCAGTTGTTGTCCCTGGCCGACAGGACCGTGCTGCCTTGCAGCTTGCCCTGGACGAAGCCGGCTCGGTACTCGGCCTTGAGATCGTTCGCATCCCTCGACACCACCGTCATGTTGACAATGTTATTCAGGGTCTGGATGGCCCCGGAGGCATTGTCATCCAGAACGTAGACGGTGGGGGACGATGACGGGTCCACCGGGCATCCGCATAGACAGCCGCCCAGGCACAGGGGCATCATGAGAGCAACGGTCAAGCCGCAAAGTCCCAGAATTCGTTTTCGCATGCTCGGATTTCGCAAACCAGTAAGTGAACCGCAGCCCGACGACCGGAAGAGGGGTATTACCGGTCGCCCCGCTGCCGCGTCATCAGGCCAAACAAAAGCCAACCATATCCATATCGACTAATAGCTGCGGGATCCTTATTTGTTCGGGGGCGCCGAACGATCACATCAGGACATTGGTCTCTTCATCGAGGGGCCGACTGTTGGCACTCCTGGACGTGCCCACGTTTTTTCGTTACGCCAGCACTCCTGGCGATTCTCAGTGCTGAATTCATGGTCCAAGCGGAGTCTACCACCGTGGCCAACGATGCGAACGCTCTGCCAGCATGTCTTCAAGAATCTGCGACAATCGGTGAAATCTGCGGACAATGCGTCCGGGCGAGCTGAGACGATGCGGCCACAGAGTGGGTGTGATTGCAGAACAAGCGCGCCGGCCCGAAGGCTGAGGGCATTGCGATCGGTGCGTCGTTCCCGAGTTCGTTTTTTGTCCGCAGATTGCGCAGATGGTCGCGGATTTTGCATGAGCCGTACGGGCTGTGAGAGGAACCTGTCGCCGTCTTCCGTCCGCGATTGCAAGCGCACTAAGACCGCGCTAATGGAGGCGGGCCAGATGCCCGCCCCCCGGGGCTTGGAAATGCCGGAATCGCAATCGGCAAGAAGCGCTAGACCTGGCCGGCCGCGCCCTTGAGCAACGGGATGATGGCCTGGCGGCGCTTCTCGCGCAGCTGCCTTTGCCGTGCGGCCTGCTCGTTGTTCTGGGCGACCGGCGTCAGCTCGCGATCGGTCGAGTCGAACAGCGAGGAGTACGAGAACACGCAGACGTTGCCCGTCGTATGGAGAGCGTATTCCACCTGCTGACGCGCCACCTCGGGGCCCTCTTCCGGCCCGAGGCGCGAAGCAAACCACATACCGGGCACCACCGCCACGCCTGTGGGGGCCGGCACCCACATGGTCAAGCCCTCCTTGAACTTCTCGAGGTTGGACTGGTAGTTCATGGGGTAGATCGCGTCGATGAGCCCGCGCTCGACCCAGGTCTGATCGTCGCGGAAGAACCGCAGGCTTTCCTTGCGATTGCTGCCGCCGGCGACGGCCAGGACCGCTCGCGGCTTGGTCCGACGCATCATGTCGCGAATGTCCGCCACGAGCTGCGTGACGGCATCGGTACGCCATTGGTTCCAGGCTTCGATGTTTTCATCCGGCGTCAGACCGGTTTGTTCCTTGTAGAGGGCCAGTGTCCGAGCATCGCGCGGATAGTCCAGCCCCGAGCCGGGTGGAGTGGCGGGAGGCTCGCTGGGGAAGCGGATGTAGTCCAGGTGCAGGCCGTCCACGTCGTAGCCGCCGACGACTTCGCGGAACACGTCCACGAGGTACTGGCGAACTTCGGGCAGGCAGGGATTGAGGCTGACGTAGAACGTGCTGAGCGCCTGTCGATTGCCGTGCTGGTCGTACCAAAACCACTCCGGCTTGGCGTTGTAGAGCTGCCTGGGATCGCTCGGCGGCTTCGTGCCGCGCCACGCGGGCATGACGTTCATCCATGCGTGCAGCTCCAGCCCGCGCTCGTGGGCCTGGACGACGGCCACCTCGAGCGGGTCGAAGCCGGGGTCCTTGAAATCGAACTGCTCGGCCCAGGGCTCGAGCTGGGAGCGATAGAACGCGGTGCCGTTGCCGCGCACCTGAAAGACGACGGTGTTGAAACCCGCCTCCTGGCAGTTCTGCATGATCCGGCAAACGTCATCGGCGGTCTTGTAATCGAAACGGGTGACCCAGATGGCTCGCACGGGGCCTTCAATTCGGGGGCCGGTCTGGCATCCGGCGGTCAACACCAAGCCGGCCAGTGCCCCGATCGCGAAAACCGCTACGCGTGCTGCTCGGATGTGAGTGGGTTTCATCGTGTCGCCTTTCTGGAAAGAGCTTTGAGCTGTGAGCTATGGGCTATGAGCCGGACCGACAACGGCTCAGATGATATACTTATATCATCATCCTGGCTTGATGCAATACCATAAACGCTGCCCTGGCACCCATCGGCACTCCATGTTGAAAGTTGTCTCGTCGGTGCGGAATTGGGTCGACAGGAGGCAAGGGAACTAACGGAGATGGCTCTCTGTTGCCGCCGTTATCTCCTGTCAGATGCTCTTGTTATCCGTCTCCGTCCGCGCTGCCCGTGGTCGAACGTCTTCTACCGTCATCCAAAACGTGCTGACCGGACGCAATTCTGAATCCGCGCAATCTGCGGACAAAAAGCCGACGTCATGAGTTGGAGCCGCGGTGGAGATACCGCGTGCGGTAAAGGTCGGGATCGTAGGGCGCGCGACGATTGGGGCAGGGGTCGCGCGGGCAAAGCTGGCAGTTCTCGAAGCTGGCCTCGGTCGGGAAATGCAGGCCCGAGACACTTTTCACCGGCGTCATCATGAACGTGTCGGCGAGCTGAACGCCGATCTGAGCGTGCGGATCGCCCAGGAGGCTGAACAGCGGCGCCTGTTGTTCGATGGGCCAGTCCTCGAGCGAGCCGGGCGTCATGAAGGCGGTGTGGCCGAGGTCGTACCGGCGAACGAGATGGTCCTTCAGAGCATCGAAGGCGGCGCGCAGGGCTTCCTCCATGATGGCGTCGGCCCAGAACCGCTCGAGCATGTCGCGGATGCCGCGCGACCAGCAGTCCAGTTCGACGCCGCAGGTGACGACGAACGGAAACACGCGATGCACGCCGTCCAGATTCACGCTGAGCACGCGGCTGGTCAGCGTGACGCCGTCGAGCACCACGTGATTCTCGGCTCGCGAGTCCACGTAGCTCACCGCATGCAGTGCCTTGGGACGAGCCAGCGGGACAGCCTGCTCGACGAGCCGGGCGAAGCGATCGGCGTACTGCGGCCGGCCGTCGATCCGCAGCTTCTTCAGCATGGCGGGTACATCGAGCGAAAAGGGAATATCCGTCAGGCGTACTGCATCAGACATAGGACGGCAGTCTCGCACAAAAGGCCGGCGGGAGCAATGCGAGGAGGCTTGAGTCCTGCGACCTGAGGCGTGAGAGCTGTGAGCTGTGGGCTATGAGCCAGACATCTGACGGAGCTGATGGCTCATCGCTGACGGCTGATAGCTGACAGCTGACAACTTCATTCCGTTCATTGCGTTGCGGCGGCAGGTTGCGGTTGTGCGTTTTCCGCCGGGCTGGCCTCGATTTCGACGCCGGGCAACTTGCGCAGGAGGATCTCTCGGATGGTCAGTCGCCGCTGGTTGCCGAAGACAGCCAGGCGGAAATCGGCATTATTGGCCCGATCGATGAATCGCACCTGCGGCAGGATGAGCTTCACCGTACGCCACGTTCCACTCGAGCCGACGTTGATCTCGCGACTGGGGCGAAACGCGCCTTCGCGCACGCTGGCCTGCGGATCGCTGCCGTCGTATTCGACGCGGAAGCGCTCGCAGCCGCCGTCGTCGCGGAACACCACCGTCAGCTCGGCCGAGCGTTCCATCTCGTCGTACATGTACCCGTCATCCACGCGGAAATAGAGGTATCCGGCAGGATTGTCGGCGGGGCAGGGGGTGCTGGTCACGGCGATCGAACCGTCCGCGTTGCCGGTCTGCCAGCAGCCGTCGTTGCCGCTGGGCAGCAATTCCAGCCCCTCCACCTGCCGGCCGAACCAACGGACGCGGGCGGCCCGGGCGAACGGGCCTTGCGGATCGAGCTGCGTGCCGGCTCTGAACATTTGAGCGTATCGGGCGGTGGCCCGGATGTAGTGGTCGCCGTACTCCTCGGAGCGGGCGATGTCGGTGCCCTCGTGCCACTCGTTCCAGGTTTCGACGTGGACGATCCACGGCCGGCGAGCGGTCTTCATGCGGAGCAGCCGCTCCCACTGGCGATTGTAAAACGCGCCTCTCTGGCGGCTGACGATCAGTGGTTGTCGCCCGGGGACAGCCGAATGGTCATAGCCCGGCCCGAGGCCGGCCACCTGGTCGCCGATGGTCAGGCCCAGTGCACCGCCCCAGCGGTACGACGCATCGGCCTGGCCTGGCCAACTTTCCTCTCGAACGATGAAAAGGCGAGTGGCGAAGTCTTTTTGGAATCGCCGCTGCGTGTCGGCGAAGAGCTTGTCATCGATCGCCTTGGCGAAACCGGCTGAGTACAGGAACACGATGGGCTTGCCGTCGATGCGGGCCCACTTGTCCGGCGGGATCATGCTGAAGAAATCGCGAATGGTCACGTAGAACCACTCTCGGCCAGCGTCGGTGGTTAGGTCGATCTTTTCGCCCGGTTGCAGCGAGGTGCCCGAGCCGACGTACCAGTGGAGCGTGCTGGTGTCGTAGAACAGGCCGATTTTCGGTGGGGCTGGCCGCGTTCCGCCGGTGTCGGCCGCCGCCTCGGCGAGCATGCGATTGTGAGCTTCCACCAGCGGAGGCAAACCGACGAAGCTCCACGAGGTGTACTGGCCGGGCACGCCCCAGAACACGGGCATGATGAAGTCGATGCCGGCTTCGCGGATGTCGCGGAGCTGCGAGTAGTGCCATTCGGCAGACTTGTAGCTCAGGTCGGCCATGGCCGATGCCGGCGGGTGAGTGGTCAACGCGTCCGTGCCGTCGGCATTGCGGATGTGAGCGCCGCTGTACACGTCATACCAGTAGAAGTACGTGGTGCCCACGACCGGACGCCGCGAAACGAACGACTCGGCTCCGGTGTGAGCCTGGGCGTCCAGCGGACAGTAGGGCCCCGGGGCGGCCGTCTCGCTCAATGGACCGGCGTTTGCCATGGATGCTGCGGCGGCGATGAGAAAGGACGACGTGAGTACGCGAATGGAGTTCATAAGTTCCGCCCTGATTCACCGCACCCTCGAGTGCAGGCATTGATGTTTCGACGGTGATGATGCTACTCCCCGGCTGATGGAGGCTCAACCTCAGGCGGGATCAGATCGCGCGCAGATTCGAGTAGAACGCCGTCAGGTGCGCTGGCCTCGGCGTTGGCCCGCAGGTCGATTGGGTACCGCCGGGCGCGGTTCGCCAGGGGCTCGGCGAGCTCGTCGGCCTTGCCAGAGCGGTTCGGCCAAGCCGGCGCTCCATTCCTGCCAGGCAGCGCGTAACTCTTTGACCAGTTGTGGCTTGTCCGCGCTCAGATCGTGCTGCTCGGCCGGGTCAACGGCCAGGTCAAAGAGCTTCTCCTCGCCGTCGCGTCTGACCCACTTGTAGTTGCCCCGCCGAATGGCAGCCTGGGGGCCGAAGCGCCAGTAGAGCGTCTCGTGAGGGGCGGTATTCTTCTCGCCGGTGAGGTACGGCAGGAGGTTGACGCCGTCCAGCGGCCGATCGGCGGGCACGCTGATTCCGGCAGCGGCGAGCGCGGTGGGCAGAATGTCCAACGCGATAACCGGTTGGCGATAGACCTTGCCGCCCGGGATGCGTCCCTTGAACTGCACGATGAAGGGCACGCGAATACCGCCCTCGAGCACTTGGCCTTTGAAGCCGCTGAACGGGTGGTTGCGCGAGGCGTTCACCGCGGTGGGGCCGCCGTTGTCGCTGATGAAGAAGATGAGCGTGTTGTCCTCGATGTTCCTTTGGCGCAGGGCATCGAGTAGCTGCCCCACGCCGGTGTCCATGGCCGCGAGCATGCCCGCCATGGTCTGTCGTTTGGGATCGGCGATCGCGGCGTAAGGTTCCTTGTACGATTCCGGCGATTGCATGGGACCGTGGATGGCATTGTACGCCAGGTAGAGGAAGAACGGCTTGTCCGCATGCCGATTCACGAACGCGACAGCTTCGCGACTGAAGGCGTCGGTGAGGTATTCCTTCTCGTTCACCGGTTCGGTGCCGCGGAGGATGGGGTTGTTGGCGTCGGCTCTGGCATCGACGTATGAGTGGGACCCGCCCGGAAAACCGAAGAACTCGTCGAAACCGCGCCGCGTGGGCCGCATGGCGGGCTGGTAGCCCAAGTGCCATTTGCCGACCGCGCCGGTAACGTAGCCGGCTTGTTTGAAATAATCGGCCATGGTCTTCTCCGTCAGCGGCAGCCCTTCCGTGCTCGCTTGCCCGGGTGGCGGTGGGTTCAACTCATGACCGAACCGCTGCTGGTATCGGCCGGTGATCAGGCCGGCCCGCGTGGGGCTGCAGACCGGGCACGACACATAGCCGTCGGTGAAGCGCACGCCATTGGCGGCTAACGAGTCGATATGCGGCGTGCGCACGTCCTTGGCTCCCTGGCAGCCCAGATCGGCATAGCCCATGTCGTCGGCAACGATGACGATGACGTTAGGCCGCTTGGCTCCGGCTTGCGTCGGTGGCGTTGCTGATTGCCCGTGCGTGGGTGCCCTCAGGAACGAAATCGCCATGCCGATGGCCAGGAACGCGATGTCCTTGCGCATAGATCTGTCTCCGTGTGTCGGTGCGCAAGATATAGTGCAGAATGGTCGGGCGTGCCAGCTTATTCTGGCGGCCGTGAGGGGTTCTGAGCATTCCTATCAATGCAGGCCCGGACCGACGGTCAGGGTTCCGGCTGACGGTTACTCGTGCAAACCCGGGAACACTCGGTATAATCCGCGCCCTGTCGGCAAGGCGCCGCGCCGCACTTACAGGTCATATGTCCGCGGCAGCGATTCCGTTGCGCCCCAGCCGTATCTTCGAGAAAGAGGTATCACGTGAGAACATCCAAGTGGGCGTGGGCGCTGGCCTGGGCGACGATGCTGGGCCTGCTGGCGGCGGGGCAGTGCGCGACGGAGGATCCGGACAGCGGCGACACGCACCACACCGACGGATCGGACCCTGACGGTTCGAACAATAGCGGCTCCGACGGCGATGGCTGGCATCCCGTGGTGGCGATGACGGTCTACGTCGTCGATGAACCGGCGACTGCCGTCGAGTTCCGCGAACTGCCCGAAGCGCTGGTGTACTTGTGCGATCACCTACCCGACGGTGAGGTCGGCGAAGTAGTGATCCGGACGGATCGGGCTTTGCTGGTCGAGACGCTGGCGTTTGAGTGCCCCGTGACTATCCGGTCCGATTCGGGCGCGAAGCCGACGATCGTGGGGCCGGGCACGATGCCCTTGGTCGTGAACGCCTCGGGCGGGCTGGGCTTGGCCGGGCTGACGGTCACCAACCTGGCCGGCATCCAGATGAACACGTCGGACGGCCACCTGCTCCTCGAGAATAACGTCATCATTGACGATCTCGCGATCAACATCGGCGCGCTGACCACGACGGCCAAATCTGCGCGACGGCAGCGCGATGAGGGCTCGGCCAACTGGAGCATCCTGTCGAACCAACTCGGCAAGGGACTCAAGCTGAACCTGGGGACGGAGCTCGGGGCGTCCAGCAAGTGCACGGTGAGCAACAACGACGGCCCGTCCTGCACGCTGAGCGGCAGCGGCTCGATCGCGGGCGAATTGACCTACAAGGGCAACCTGTTCAACGTGCTCGACATCAACACGAAGCTCAAGGCCAGCGCCGGTTTGACCGTGTCTGATCACACATCGCTGAATGCACTGCGTCTCGACCTTCAGAACAGCGACACGCCCAAAGTGACGCTCAGCAACAACGTGACGGCCAGCGCGAAGCTCTCACTGCTGGGCCAGGCCTCCGCGACGCTCACGTTGTCCTCCAACAAGATCGAGGACGGCGAGATCAAGTTCGGCGTCTCGAATCTCGAGATCAAGGCTTTGGGCACGGCGTGGGGCAGACTGGCCGTCCTGGCGACCGCCGCCGTCGCCTCGCCCGCGCTGCACTATTCCGAGCTGGACAGCAAAATCAAAGGCGATTTTTCGTTCACCGCCCTGGAAGCAGGCACGGAGAACGCGAAGGTGACCGTGGATTTCAGCAATGTGGATGCTCAGAGTAACTTCAAGGTGGACGTGAAGTGTCAAACTAAGTTCACGCTGGCGGGCGACACGGTCATTCGTGGCTCAGCGAGCATCAAGGTGGATGGCAACATCTACGAACTTGAAGAAGCCAAGGTGCGGTGGGACGCCGGTGTGGTGTTTGAGACCACGGGTTTCAATGCGGGGATCAAGGTCACTTCCCGGGCGGGGACCTACAAGGACCGGTTCAACGTGTGGACGCAGCCGACCACGACACTGACCATCGAGCTGACGGACGCCATTTTTCAGGGCGGCGCGTTGGGCATCGGCAAGACCGGCCGGCCGCAGCCCAATGGCAAGTCGATTCGCGAGGCTCAGGCGGCGGGCGGCGACTCGGTCACGCTTCGCAACGTGGAGTGGACCGAGCCGACCATGGCTCTAGGCATCCTGGACGTGGACGGCCCGGTGACGGTCGAGAATTGCCGGATCGCCACGACCATGCAGGCGTTCTCGCTGGCGTACATCAAGGGGCCGATCCGCATCAGCGGCAACAACATCCAGGCCCGGCTGGCTTTACTCGAATGTACCGACACCGCCACGATCGAAGACAACACTTTTTCGTCCAATGGAGGAATCGGCCCGGACGTCTGGTTGGCCGGAACTCGTGGGCTCGTGCAGAACAACGTCATGCCGAACGGGCTGCTGGTCGCATCGCCCAACGGCTACGCCCTGGCGAGGTTGAACCAGATCGGCGGCTACGTCACCGTCGGCTCGGGCGCACTGCTTCGTCTGGAAGACAATACACTGAACGGCGTTCAGCTCAATGACGACCACATGGGATCGCCCGGCTTGATCGTGGATCCCGTGGCCAACAACACCGGCCTGAACCCGGACGATGTGCAAACGCTCGTGGATTTCAACGACAACGCTTGTGCCGATTATCCGCCGTCCCGGGATGAAAAGGATCATGAGGGCAACTGCAATGTTCCGGGCGTGCCCCCGCCGAGCGATCCGGGATTGTGAAGAGAACGACACGGCGACGCGGCAACGTGGCGACGGTTGAGCCCGTTTCTTGCGATTCAATCGATTCAATCTGGCCCACTTCGAACGGAGCCGGCTGCCGGAAGGGGCGGCTGCGCACCGCGTGGGGGGAGGTCTGACCGGACAAAGATTCTTGTCGCGATCGGGTCATCCCACCAGTATGAGTCGTTGGTTTATCGGAATGGAATCGCTGGGCCCAATCTGCTAACTCGGTTTAAATCGTTGCCGATAAGAAGGTTAGGGGTGATGGTATCCTGTGAGGACATGGGCGGGGCCACGCGGTCTCGGCACCGTGCCGTATTTATTTGTAAATTGAGTGGCGGTTGACCTTTAAGGGACTGGGGATGATAATTAATTGTGCAGGAGGGGCATCACCGCAATGATGCTTGGTTGTAGTCTTCCCCGCGGTGATGAACGACTGCAGCCGGCGACAGCTCGGCTGTAAGGGTCTGATGATTGTGGTGGCGTCGTCGTGCTGGGCAGACTTGGACCCCCGCCCGCCGGCAGACAGGGACGCGCAGAGTCCCGCGGAGCCTCCCGATGGCCCAGTATCATCACAAGCAGATGGCGGAACTGGCCCACCAGATGCAGCTTTCGCCAGTACGTCTGCGTCTCAAGCAATTTGAAGCCGCCGAATACCTCATCGATCTGTTGGAGCCCGAGAAGGAATATCCGTACGACTTCGTCTGCCATCACCTGACCGGCTATCGCCCGAAGAGCAATGCGCCGTACAAGTCCATGCCCGGCGCGAGCCTCATCGAAGACCTCGTCCAGTTGATCGAAGATCTGAGTTCGGCGACCGTGCTGCCCGCCGGGGCGATGCGGACCACCTGCTGGACCACCGAGGAACTGGCGCAGCGATTGGGCGTTTCGACCAAGACCATCTGTCGATGGCGACGCCGGGGACTGCCCGGACGCAAGCTCCGCTATCCTGACGGCACGGTGCGGACGGCGTTCCTCGAGCGGAGCGTTCGTCGGTTTGTCGCCCGCAACCACGACATGGTCCGTCGCGGGGCGGCGTTCAAACAACTGACCACTGCCGAGAAAGCTCGGATCGTCCAGCGCGCCAAGGAGATCCTCGCCGAGAAGCGGATGCGGCTGCACGAATTGTCGCAGCTCATCGCGGCCGAGATGAACCGCGCGGTGGAGACTGTTCGCTACACGCTTCGCCGCTGGGATCAGGCGCATCCCGACGAAGCCATGTTCGGCAAGGACGATCAGCCGGCGATCCGCCCTGAACTGCGCGACGTTTTCGAGGCGATCGCGGGCGGCGAATCGCCGGAATCGGTGGCTCGTCGCCTGGGACGCAGCGTGGAGTCGATTCGTCGCGACGTGCGGGAGTATCGAGCTCGCACGCTGAAGTCCACACCGATTGAATACATCTACAATCCCGAGTTCGACGCTCCTGGTGCGGACACCGTCATTCTGGGCGCCACCGAGCGGCCGGACAAGTCCCCCGCGCCGCGGCAAGTGACGCCGCCGCGCGATTTGCCGCCGTATCTGCAAGAGTTGTATCGACATCCGTTGCTCGAGCCCGAGCAGGAACGCGAAATCTTCCGCCGGTACAACTATCTGAAGTACAAAGCGCACCGTCTGTGTCAGCAGCTCGACGTGCTCGAAGCGTCGGACGAGCAACTCGATCGCATCGAGAGCTTGCTGTCGCGGGCGGAGCAGGTCAAGAACGACATTTTGCGAGCCAACCTTCGCCTGGTGGTCAGCATCGCCCGGCGTCACGTGGGGCGTTCGCCGCAGTTCTTTGAGATCGTCAGCGACGGGAACCTGGCGCTGATGCGGGCGGTCGAGAAGTTCGATTATGCCCGGGGCTACAAGTTCAGTACGTATGCTTCCTGGGCCGTGATGCGCAACTACGCCCGGACGATCCCCGAGCAGATGTACCAGTCGGCGCGGCTGGTGACCGGCGTGGACGAGATGCTGGCGTCGGCGCCGGACCGGTCGGTTGAGGCGCGGGAGTCGGTGGTCGAAGCCGCTCGTCACCTGGTCGCCAAGGGCTTGGCCCTGCTGACCGAGCGGGAGCGGGATGTGGTCGTTCGACACTACGGCATCGGCCAGAACGGGCAGGGCATGACGCTCGACCAGATCGGCCAGATGTTCGGAGTCACCAAGGAGCGCGTTCGGCAGATCGAGCGTCGCGCACTGAACAAGATTCGGGCGTCTCTCGGCGAGGATCACGCCCATTTTGTGGCGGATTGAGGGCCGAGATCGGGCTCCATCCATCTCACTTCTCGTCATACAGGCCGTCGTATACAGGCGAAAGTCGTCGTCTCGCCGTCCGGGGCTTGCCGCCACAGGAACGCCATCCGGGCGAGTCGCGCTTCGGTCCTTGACCGGCCGGGATTGGCCGAGATAATTCATTGATCGCCCGCGACTTGGAATGTGAGCAAACATGAAAGTCAGTTGTCCGAACTGCCAGAAAGTCTTTAGCGCTCCCAGCGAATGGGGGGGCCGCAAGGTCAAGTGCCCCGCCTGCAAAGGACCGGTGAGCCTGCCCAAGGCTGACGATGCGGCGTCCAAAGATCTGGGATTCGACATCAGCTCACTGGCCAGCGTGGAGCAGGTTGGCGAGACCATTGTCCGCGAGCGCGGCAAACCGCTGACGCTGAAGGAAGCCCAGGCCCTGGCCGCAGCCGCGAAGTCCACCGCGGCGGGTAACGGCGAACCGGCTCCCGCGGATCCTACTATCCGAGTCTGCCCGAGCTGCGGCGAGAAGGTTCGCAGCCCCGAGCTGTACAGCGACATCATCTGCCGGTTCTGCGGAGCCGCTGTCCCCGGCCGCGAAATCGTGCAGAACGAGGTCCGTTACACGACTTTGAGTGAGCGGATCAACACCGGCTTGAAGTTTTATTCCGGTTTCAGCGGAGCAGCGCTGTATCCGCTCCCGGCTCTGGGCACGATCAGCCTGGGCATGATTATTGCGCTGGCCGCCATTGCCGTACCGCTGTTCCCCATCCTGGGCTTCACCGGTGCTTCCGGCGCCAACACCGCCAGCAAGGAGCAGACGGACTTCGGCTGGGTGGGCATGTTCCTCACCGTCATGTTCGGGCTGGAGGCGCTCTATTTCGGAGCGGTCGCCTACTACGTGATGGTTGACACCATCCGGACCACCACCTCGGGGGCCGAGCAGCCGCCTCCGCTGACGTGGGCCCCCGCCAAGCTGGGCGGAGCTGTCGGCGGGTACGCCGCCCTGATTGCGTTTTATCTCGTGATCATCGCTCTGTTGGGGCTGGTGCGGATCGGTTCGGTGCCGATGTCCGCTCAAGACATCGCCACGCTGATGTCGGACCCGGTCAGTCTGGCGGTCCTGGCGTTGCTGACATTCGCCGTGCCCATGAATCTGATCGGGCTGGCCAGCACGCACACCGTGGACGGGCTGAATCCGGTGAAGTTCGGCCTGTCCATCGGCCGCACGATCGGCCACTACACCTTCCTGTTCCTGATCGTGCTCCTATACCTGGGCTTCTACGTCGGCGTGATGTTCGCGGTCATGAGCTGGGCCGGCCCCATGATTCTCAATGCTGCGGCGAAGGATTCCTCCGCCGGTTTGGGCAAGGTCATGCTCAGCTCGCTGATGGGCTTGGGAGCCTGGTCGGTCCTGATCGGCATGATGCTCTACTTCGGCTACTGCCTGGGCCGCGTGCTCGGGCTATTCTCCCGCACCTACCGCGACCGCCTCGCCTTCGAGCTGTAAGGTACGGCCTCGACACTGGCGGGACCTTCCAAGCCGCGTGATTCGCTCATCCCTCGAGCGAGCAGCGCTCGATAAATGGAATATCGGACGTCGCGGTTGCGCCGACGGGGATGCGGTCTGACCGCCGGCCGTGGCCATACTTTCGGGGTCGGCGAACACCGCCAGACTGCCCCGCGGACAGGCCACCGCCAACCGCCCCGGGTCAGGGCGGGTCTGCTTGTGCGGAGGGATCAGCGCTCATACACTCGGACGGGTATCTCCGCGCGAGACGCGCCCGGCCCCCCGCGACCCGCTTGACGATGCTGAGGTCAGGGTAAAGAGGTCTCCCTCGATGAGTTGCAGGTCTGGCATGAGGTTCAGAGCAGGCAAACACGGTTCGCTTCCGGCGGTCGCGGGGCTGCTGTCGGTCGCGCTCGGACTGTGTTCCGGTTGTGCGGTTCCGCAAAAGCCCGGGAAGGGCTACTGCGCGCGGCTCACCGAGCCGGAAACCCGCAGTGCGTACTGGCTGTACCTCCCAGAGGATTACGTGGCGAACAAGGGCCTGCATCCTTCGGGGGGGCGCTGGCCCATGGTGGTGACCTTCCACGGCCTGCGACCCTACGACGATGCCAATCCTCAGATTCGCGAGTGGCAGGAAGAGGCCGACCGCTACGGCTTCATCGTGATCGCCCCCGAACTGCGGACCTGCGACACATTGGTGATGCAGTTGCCGCTGCGGGATCCGGACAAGTGGTACGTTCGACACGACGAACAGGCGGTTCTGGCGATTATGGACGAGGTGACGCGGCGCACCAACGCGGATCCGTCGCGCGTGCTGGCCACCAGCTTTTCGTCAGGCGGGTACATGGCCCATTACATGGTCAACCGCCATCCGGAGCGATTCACCTGCCTGGCCGTGCGTGGTTCGAATTTCAGCGAATCGCTCTTGAATCCCAGTCAGGTTCCCAAGTATCGGCACATGAAGATTGGGATCTTCTTCGGCGAGAACGATCTCCCGATCTGCCGGGACGAGAGCCTGGAAGCCGTGGGGTGGTATCGGCGAAACCGCTTTGACGTGGCGGCCAAGAAGGTGGGCGGACTCGGACACGAGCGTAAGCCCGAAGTGGCCGCGGCGCTGTTCGCCGACACCATCGGCGTGACGCCGAAGACGCCGCCGGATCTGGGGCCGCTGGTGATGATGGACGTGATTCCGGATAACGGCGGATGGCGTCTGCCGCCGCGCACGCCGCGTGCGATCGCTCCCGAATCGGCGAAAGAGCCGCAGACCGTGGCCCGCCAGGATGCCGCCTTCAGCCCGCCCAGCCAGTCGCCGCCTCAGCCGGCGCCGGTGGTTACACGTGATGCCTCGTCGGCTTCGGCCGACGGCACCGCCGAGGAGTCGATGGTCGAACCGGCCACGAATCGGGTGCTTCCGCGGCGAACCGAAACGCCCCGGCGTCCTGCCGCCGTCCCGTCCGGGCCGGGCAAGACCGCACCACGCTCACCCGAGCGGACTCGGCCGCCGCTGGTCTTCGCCAAACGCGAGCAGATCGCGCTGCCGCCGTTGCCTGCCAGCATTCGGGTGCACGGCGAGCCCATCGGCGAGGCTCCCATGCGGGTGAGTCTCAGCGTGGACTTGCCGGACCATCTCAAGAGCGGTACCAGCGTCCTGTGGACGCGCAACGGCCAGCCCATACCGGCCCTCAACAGCTTCGAGACGCAGGTCCTCCTGGAGGAGCCCGGCGATCACGACATCGAGGCCCACATCATCATGGCCGATGATCGTAAGGCCGTGCTGCGCCAAACGATAACGGTATTGGGAGCCACGACCCGGCCCGGCGTCTGAGAAACTGCCTTGTCCTGAATGACCACCGCAGTCGCTTGCCCGCGAGCCACCGGGCTCGACCCGGGCGACTCTGTTGCGTGGGACGCACACGCCCCTTAGTGCATCTCCGATTTCCTTGCGATCGTAATAGGATCTGGATGGCAGTCCGTGAGGCTTGCCAATCTTTGACAGGGTAGCCGGTCGGCGGGCGTCCATACTTTCAAAGGAGCCCGCAAGGCCGCAAGCGATAAGGCCCATGAGACCTTTGGAGCTGGAATACGACCCGCACCGGCTGGTGATCCAGGCGATTCAAGCCGGCGACGCTCACGCCATGGACGAGTTCGTCCGGGCCCAGGGGCGTTGGGTCCGCGCCGTCGTGTTCGGCGTGGTGGGGCGTGCCGACGATCTGGACGACATCTGCCAACGCGTCTGGATCCAGGTCTGGCGGGAATGCCGTCGACTCGACGACACCAGTCGGTGGCGAGCGTGGCTTTATCGGATCGCTCGCAACGCCTCGACGGACGCCCTGCGTTCCGGCCAGCGGCGAAAGAGGCTGCAAGGGGCTCCGGGTAGCGGGAGCGAGATGCTCGAAGGAGTGCCGGCCGGTGCGTCGAGTCGTCCCGACCAGGCGCTGCTCGCCAGCGAGCAGGAGCAGGTGCTGATGGAGGCGATCGCCTCGCTTCCCGAGTTGTACCGTGAGCCGTTCGTGCTCAAGCACGTGGAAGGCTGGAGCTACGCCGAGATCGGCGAGGTGCTGGGTTTGCCGAACGATACGGTCGAGACACGGCTGGTCCGGGCCAGACGGCTTCTGCGGGAGAAACTGTCGGGCAAGGTCTTGTGAGGCGGTGTGAAGCGGCCTTGCGCCTGCACACAATCACGACGAATCAAGGCAGTGGCGATGATGGACGAACGCACCGAACGACTGATCAACCGCAAGCTGGATGGCGAGTTGACCGCTGCCGAGTCGCTCGAGCTGGACAAGCTGCTCATTCGCAATCCGCAGGCGCGGGCCCTGTTCGAAGAATACGCGGCCATGGACGCGCAAGCCAGCGAACTGCTGCGGGCCGTGGTTGCGCCGTCCGTCACGGCTGGGACAACGGATCGGATGTCAGAAACGGCGTGGAATCCGCCCCCGCGAAGATGGTGGTATTCGTTCGGCCTGGTGTCGGGTCTGGCCGCGGCGATCACGCTGGCCGTGCTGCTCTCGCACCGGGCGGCGACCGTGAATGTCACCAGCCCTGCGGACGTTTCAGGAGCGATGGTTGTCAGCGGCGGGCCTTCTCCGGCCCGGCCCGACACAATGACAACCGGTCCGACGAATCTCGTGTCTCACGTCGAGGGACCGCGTCGAGAGACCACGAATCTCGAGCGCGACGTCATCGGTTGGTGGGATCGCGAATCGGGAAGCTTGTATCTGATCGAGGCCGACCGTGCGCGATCGATCATCGAGCCGGTGCGAGTGAACTACTGATCCTGCGCAGGGTAGATCATCTGGAGTCTCGGGGAGAAGGGCGGGCGTCCATGCCCATACCGGACGGGCGGGATGCTTGCCCCTTGCGGAAAACGGCAGCGCCGCCACTGCCTCCACTCTCAAGGAGATTTTCATGCGATCCTCAAGATGGGCTGTTGCAACGATTGGATGGACGACGGTTGGGCTGCTGGCTTCAAACGCGGCAGCCGTCGCATCCGACACGTACGGATGGTTTGGCAACGTCTCCAGCGGCTACGAGATATATGTAGTGCCGGTGGGTAAAGGGGGCTGGCTGGGCGTACAATTGGCACCCGTACCGGCCGCCGTGGCCTCGCACCTGCAGCTTGGCGACAGCGGCGTGATGGTCTCCAACATCTTCCTGGACAGCCCGGCCGAGAAGGCGGGTCTGCAGCGCTATGACGTGATCGTCCGTGTGGATGGTGAGAACGTCGAACGCGGCGTGGAGATGTTCTCGCGACACATCCAGAACAAGCGGCCTGGCGACAAGCTCGAAATGGTCTTGTATCGAGCCGGCCAGCGGGTCAACGTGACGGCGACGCTGGCGGAAGCGCCGCGACGGCTGGACGAGAAATCGATGAAGTACCAGGACGATCCCGACGTGAGCCGCCGGCGATTGTTCGGCCTGCGCGGCAAGATTCTGCGCCCGGGGCCGGACGGCTGGATTCTGGACGACCTGGGCGAACTGCCGGAGTCGCTGGACCTCGAGGCACTTCTCAATCGGCGGTGGCCGCAGCGCGAGGAGCGCCCGAACGGCAACGAGGAGTTGGAAGAAGGTCGTCGCGTGGACGCCGACGGGAACGTTCTACACGTTCGCCGCATGCCGGATGGCCGTATTGAGGTGAAGCGGTTCGGTCCCGGGCAGAAGCCGGAGGACGTCGAGACCCGCGTGTATGCGGACATGGGTAAGCTGCGCCGCTTGGACCCCGAAGCGGCGGAACTCCTCGGCTCAGGCTCGCCTTCGGAGCCGCGTTTGTATCGCTGGCGGATCTACCCGGATTCCACGTGGGGCTATGACGATTCTCTGCGGCAGTACCAGGACGCTCTACGCGACTACTTCCAGCGATTCCGAGGCGAGTTCGACCGTCGCGTGCCTTCGTTGCCGCAGCCGCCGAGCTGGCGACGGCCGGGCGCGCCACCACAGCCGGAAGCGTCGCCCGCCGAGCCGGAAGCGCGTTTCGAGGTGCAGCCCGACGGGTCGATTACCGTTCACGTGCAGGACGGGCCCACGCAGCTCACCATGACGTTCCCGGATGAAAAGACATTCCAGGAGAAGGCTCCGCAGTTGTACGACCGCTACCGTGAGACACTGCGGCGTGCGCGGTGAGCGGGGGCGGGCGTCTCGCCCGCCTTCCATAAGCTGTGAGCTCTGAGCTGTGAGCCGGATCGATCAAGCTAAGCTTCCACCAGCGAGCGGCGGGGCTTGACCTCGCCGTTTCGTTCCCCGTCAGTTCGCACTCCGTTCGCGCCATCCGACGTCGGCATGCGCGCACTCGCGGACACGGTACTGCTCGGGCCCTGGTGGTCCGATGACGCGTGCTGCCTATCATGATTCGACCTTTTCAAGGGAGGATCCGATATGCGGCACGTCGTGATGATCGCACTATTCCCGTTGGCGGGCATGCTGGCTTGCTCGGACGAGGCGGCCGACCGTCAATCAGAGTCAGTAGCGCTTGCGGATCGTGCTTCGGCGGCTTCGCAGCCCGCCGCATCGCAGCCGGCCACGGATGATCCGTCGGTTGGCGCCGAGCTTCGACCCGCGGCACCGCGAGCAGAGTTGATACCGGCGGGCGAACCGGCAGCTGAGTTCTCCGCCAAGGACCACAAGGGACAGACACTTCGCTTAAGCGAGCTGCTCGAGAAGCAGAGGGTCGTGCTGGTCTTTTATCCGGCCGACTTCACGCCTGGCTGCACCAAGCAACTGTGTGCGGTTCGCGATGATTGGAGCGAGTTCGAGCGGCGCAATGCCACCGTGCTGGGTGTGAACCCGGCCAGCATCGAGACCCACGCTCGCTTCGCGGAGGAGCACGGCTTTCCGTTTCCGGTGATCAGCGACGAGGAGAGTGCGATCGCCGCGGCGTACGGCTGCAAAGGCAAGGACCATACGCAACGCGTGGTCTACGTCATCGGCCGCGACGGTAAGGTCTTGTTGTCAGAAGCGGGTATGGTGCCGCACGAGAAGATCTTTGCTGCACTGGGAGAGTAACGGGACCGAAGTTGGAAAGAGATTGTAAGGAGAGTCGGCGGGGACAAGCCGCCGCTCATGCGCGGGAGATGAGAAAAACGAGGGACACCTGGCTTGCAGGTGTCCCTCGTCGTTTACATGACGCTCATTGGCATGCGACGCATTCGGTGTCAGGTGAGCCGAATGGTCACAATCTTCTTGGCCGCGGCGGAGAACTGCAGCTTGCCGTTCTTGGGCTTGACCGGATCGCCGGCCCGGCCCTCGAGGTCGGTGAACACGCCCTGGCTGAGTTTCTCCATCTGCAATGACACGTCGATCTTGCTCTGCGTGGGGTTGAACAGCCGCACGACCGGTGTGTTTTCGGGGTGGTGCTGGTGGATGGCTGTCACCACGCACGACGGCGAGACCTCCATGAACGAATGCGTGGCGGGCAGCACGCGTGCCGGCCGGCTCGCGGCCACCGGGCTGACGCCCGCTACGTCGCGATGTTCGAACTGCACCACGCGAATGCCGGCGGAATGGGCCTGGCCCAGCCGAGTGAGAGCGGCCACGTCGGGCGCGCCGGCCAGCGGCACGATCCGGAAGCGGAACTCGTGGCGACCCTGAATTTCGCCGCCTTCGTTGCCGTTGGTGAGCACGGCCTTGATGAACGACCGCAGTAGCGTCAGCGCGATGGGACGGGCCGGCTGGTCGCGAACCGCCGACTCGCGAAGCCCCGTGCTGACCACCGCCAGCCCGCGCTTCTTGTCGAACACCGCCGTCCAGGTCTGCTGCGGGCGGGTTTCGATCTCCAACTCCTTGTAACGCGCGTTGTCGGCGCGAAGCGCGATCGGTCGTTCCACCACGTCGAACGCCTGATCGGCCAGGTACGTGCTGGCTTCAGCGTTCGTCGGGAACAGCACCCGCAGCCGATGGTCGCGGATGTTGTTGTCTACGACGGTGCGGACCTCCACCGAATCGCCCGACCGGCGCAGCGTCACGTAGTGCGTGACCACCATGGGCTTGAACGTCGAGCTTCGCCGCATGGAGTCGAACAAGAAGCACTCGGGCAGGTTCATGGTCACCCGCACGACCAGTGTGGCCTTGTGCAGACCGTCCTCGACGATGCTGACTTCGGCGGAGCTGGCGATGGATGAGAAGGCCTGATCGTTGACCGCCACGCCGTGGTACCAGCCGTCACCGATGTCGGCACAGTCTTCCAGTGTGAGCAGGTTGTGGTAACTCTCGCCGGTGCGCTTGTCGGTGAGAGTGATCGTGCCGTTGGAGGCGACGCTGACGCGCAGCTTGTCGCCTTCGATGGTGTGATCGTCCACCGCCATGCTGCCCAGATAGCGAACGGGCTCGCCGTTCTGTGCCGGCCGACAGATCACCGTGGTGTAGCCGTAAGCCGGAATCTTCAGCGGGACGGTCACGTCCACTTCGTGTCGCGGGTCGGGCTGCGGGAACTTGCCGCGATAGCGGCGGAAGCCCATGACGTCTCGTCGGTGGGTGACGTACTGGTAGGGCAGTTCGTTGCCGTCCGCGTCGAAGAGCCTGAAGCCGATCTTCGGTTCGAAATGGAAGAATTCCTGGAAGACGGCATCGATGTCCTTGGGGAAGCGCAGCGTCAGATCGACGGGACCGTCGACGGCGTCGGCGGACGGATTGAACACCACCAGGGCGAGGTCGCGCTCGCCCACCTCGGGCAACGTGACCCGTTCGGCGATGTAGTGGAGCGAGTTGGCCGTGACCTGCGCGGCGATGCCTATGCACTGATCGAAGCGATACTCCATGTCCTTGTGCGGCTGGTCGATGCTGCAGCCGCAGATGGAGTCGTGCGGATGATTCTGCAGCAGGTGCTTCCAGGCCACATCGAGAAATCCGCGGGGATAGCTCATGCCGTGCAGTGCGGCAAACGTGCTGAACGGCTCGGCCCACAGGCACAGTTCGTCCTCGCAGCGGGCGTTGGCCTGCTTGAGGTGGACGCGGCTGCTGGCCACACCGGGGATGAGCCACTGCTCGTCGCCGACTTCGCCCGGCTCGCGCAGCTCGCCTACGAACACCTTGGTGATCTTGTCGCGCTCCTCACGCAAATCCTCGACGAAGCCGTCGAGATGCGAGTGGACGATCTCGACCTTCTCGAGGCTCTTGTTGGCGCGCTCGATGATGTCGGGCGTCTCGGGGACGATTTCCAGGTGGTCGCCGCCGTCAAACAGGAGGAAGGCCGACGTCGGCGTGCGGTTGCACTCGAACTCGACGATCTCGCGAATACGTTCGGTGGTGTCCTCGATTGTCAGCGGCTCGTCAACCTTGTGGCCGTGACGCACCCAGAACGCGTAGGTGCAGTAGCCCCACTTGGGGCTGAAACGGAAGGTGATGACCTCGCTGCCGTCCGGCGCCTGCCAGCGGAACATGCCGCCATGCGTGGATTCGTTGACACCGCGCCACACGAAGGCGTTGTCGATGCCGAATCCGCGGAAAATCTGGGGCAATTGCGAGATGTGGCCGAACATGTCGCAGCAGAATCCCACGCGCGAGGGCTTGCCGAACCGCGAGGCCACACTGATGCCCAGCTGGAGGTTGCGGATGATGGATTCGCCGCTGACCAGGAACTCGTCAGGCAGCACGTACCAGGGGCCCAGCCGAAGCCGGCCCTCCTCGGTCAGGCTGCGCACTTCCGGCTCGCGTTCCGGGCGGACTTCGAGGTAATCCTCAATGGGGATGGACTGCCCGTCCATCTGAAAGTAACGGAATCGCGGCTCACGCTGAAACACGTCCAACACTTCGTCGAGCAGGCTTACCAGGCGGAACCGGTAGTGCTGGAACGATTGATACCACTCGCGATCCCAGTGGGTGCTGACGACATAATGACCCGTTCGCTTTCCACTCACCTCGTTGATCTCCGTACGATGTTCGAAAATACAGACAACTCGTTGCTCCGATGGACAACCGGCGTGTTACGCCGGCATCTTCCACCGCCAATCGGCGGCATAGGCCCGGTACTGCGGCTCGACCGCGCCTTCCGCGGCATCGCCCCGATGGATCCAGATGCGATACTTGAGCCGCATGGGCTTGTCGGGCGGAATGTCGAGCATATCGAGACCGGGGTAGGCCGGGTTGATCGGGCCGTAGAAACGCGTGATCCACTCGGGCGGCGACGCGGGCAGCGGCGGATGGGTCGGGTGAACGAAGATGGCGCCGCCGCTACGATGAGGCAGGGGCTTGCCGTTCGGACCGTTGAAAATGCCCGTCCAATCCACCCACAACGCCTCGAGCCGGTTCACGTCCGGCTGGGTGATCCGGCGGCCGTCGGCGACGACCTGGGGCTGCGTGGCTTTGCCCTGCTGCGCGGTGCTGAATCGCAGCGTCACGCCGCCGTAGCCTTTGTTGAGTTGCGTCTGGCCGCCCAGGCTCAGGCCGTCCTGCAAGGCGGTGAGCGTCAGATCCAGATCAATGGCTCGCCCGTGTTCGCTCGTCGCGAAGACTCGGCACACGACGTCTTCTTGAAAGAGCCGATCCGAGGCTTTAGGAGCCGGGGCATCGGCAGGACGAGTGGTTTGGGGGAAGCCCGGCTGATGTACCCAGTAGTGCCGAGCCGCGAATCGTCCCAGCACCGGGCCCTGGCTTATGCTCAGATCGCCCGGTTCCATGTCGATGTCGCGCGGGATCCAGGTTTCGCCGATGAGCTGGCCGTCCTTCATGATCCGAACCCACGACCAGAACAGGCCGCGGTGATGCGGATGGTCGGCAGGGCTGCAATCGGTGAGGATTTCGCCGTCGAGTCCGACCAGCGGGTGGATGTAGCTGGTCATGGGGTATTTGAGCTCGGGGTCGGGTCGGCTGTGCCGATAGGCGAGGATGGGCCGCCGGTCCGGAGCGGTCACTTCGACCAACGGATCGTTGTAGCGGACGGTGCAGGCGGGCTCGGCCGGTTCGTTGCGGGCGGGTCGCAGTTCGACGGTGATGGGCTTGCCCAACTGATCCGCCCGGCCGGTCCACAAAAACCAGCCTCGGGTCGGTGTGCCGGCAATCGGGTCGGCCGGTTCGACCTGCAGCGTGACGCGGCCGGCGTCGGCTCCGGCGACGGTTACCCGCCCATCCAGTGCCGACTCACGGGCAAGGCTGGCCGGAATGGGCACGGCCACCGGGGCCGTCACGCCGGCGGGAAAGTCCGCCGGCACAACGCCTTCCACCACGGCGGCTCGCGCAGCTGCCGAGCACACCAGAACGAGAACGGCGCTCACGACCGTGTGCTTTCGATGGGAAGTCATGTTTTTCTCCGTTCGCGACGCAGATTGACCGCACGGATGAGATCATAACGCAAGTGCGCGTGGACGGACAGGATGCAATTCACGGCTCGCGCACGGCCGCTCGCCGGTCTGCCCCGCCTGTGGCCGCTGGTAGGTCGCCCGCAGCGAGGCCCCATGTCTCCCGGACCGGATGGACGGTCCGCTTGATACGGAGATAGGCCGCATGGTATGCATCTGTGTCAGTTTCCAGTCAAAATCTGCATTTTCATTTGCCTCGGGAGCACAACAGGATCAGGGGGACCGTCATGAGAACAGGCCGTCTGTTGATCGGTGTTGTGGGCAGCTCGATCGCCGCTTTGGGCTCGTGCCGCCCACGCTCATCGTGATCGGCGATTGCCACCGACTTTGCCGGTCCTTGCCGGCTGGCGAGCGTGCTGGGTGGTGGGCATCTTGGCCGCCTCAGATCGGGCAAGACGCCTGCTGCCAAGACCGCCATCCATCCCGAACTGCTTACCCAGCGCATTTCTAAATCTGCGCCAATCTGCGAAAATCTGCGGACAAAAACACGACGTTCCAAATCAGAGCAGACGCAGTGACGTGCGTGCGCCCCAAACCAATGCTGAATTCGTCTCTCCGTTGTCTCTGTTTGCTCCTGTTAAAGACGCATGGCTTGAAAACATGACCTAACAGGAGGCAACGGAGGTAACAGAGAGAAGGGTGTCCGCAGATTAGCGCAGATGGACGCAGATTTGCAGAGTTGAATGCCATCTGCGCCGGTCTCTGGACAGCCGCAGAGCACAGAGGAGCACAGAGGCGGGCATGTCATGCCTTTCCTCTGTGTCCTCTGCGACCTCCGTGGTTCATCAATTCAGTGGAGCGATCCGCCCCACGGTTCAGTTCAACCATTGCTCGAGCAGCGGTCTGAGGGCGTGCGCGGCGTCACGAAGCACATCTGAAGTACCACGCGCAGTTCGGATGACGCAGAGAAAGAGCAGGCAGGTGGTCTGGGTTGGGAAGTCTCGTTCGCTTGAGAACGAGGTCGACGGGGCTCGAACCCGCAACCTTCGGATCGACAGTCCGATGCTCTAACCAATTGAGCTACGACCCCACGGAGCGGACCCATGGGGTCCGACGACTCCTGAGACACCTCAGTATAGCGGCAACGAGAACCTTGTCAATACGCCCAGGCGGGCGGTTCCAGCGTTTTGTTTCCTGCGCGGCGCTCGGGCGTGGCGGCCAGGGCGGGCTCGGGGAAAATCGGCCTGCGGCGCCCGGCGGCGATGGTGGTTTAAGCTTGCGACGGTTGTGCGGACCAATTACACTAGTATCTGCAGCCGGAAGGCTATTAGGGGGTTCCGGCCGGATACGCGTCCGGAGGCCCAGCCTGAACCGGCGGGCGGTCAGTACTCTGGCAGGCAGAGCGATTTCTTCCCTGATCAGTGGCCGGTCCGGCGGGGCAGCCTGTAGGTCCTGACGGCCGGGGCCACGCGAGGTTGGCATCTCCCATGAACGTCTGCTTGGTGATGTTTAAGGATGACGGCACGCGGAAGGAATTCCCAGTCCAGCCGGGAAAGACCCTGATTGGCCGCAAGGAAGACTGCGACCTGCGCATTCCGGTGGGAGAGGTTTCCCGCCAGCACGCCCTCATGATGGTCGAGGACGACACGGTCACGCTTCGGGATTTGGGCAGTTCCAACGGAACCTACGTCAATAATAAGCGGATCACCGAGCAGGAACTCGATCCCGGCGACCACATCGTCATCGGACCGGTGGTGTTCACGGTTCAGATCGACGGCGTGCCCAAAGATCTGCGGCCGGTGCATACGCGGCTGGAGTCGCGGGCGGGCCGCAGTTCGGCGACGCCGGTCACCGCCCAGGGCAGCAGCGGCGGGAGCAATCCGTCCGGGGCGGATGACGACGATTTCCTCCTGGACGACGATGTGGACCCCATCAGCGAGTTGGAGGCCCTGGCGGCGTCCGACGAGACGGCCGCCCTGGATCTGGAAGACTCCGATCTGGTCTGACGCACGGGCAAGCCCTGCAGGTCGGGGCGGGCCTTTCGTCCTTCACGTCGCGGTGCCGGATTCATCTTTCCCTTCGTATTCCGAGCCGAGGATACGGTCCAGCTAATCCTGCGTACAAAAAAACGGCTAACCTTTTGTCCCGCACGGCGACCTCGCATCGAGCGGCCGCCTTGCGACGGCCGGCGGCTTGACCTAATATCGCGCGAGCGGCGCCGGACGCGTCCGCCGAATCAGGAGTAGATGCAACATGGCGATCAAGGTGGGCACGCCGGGCGCGGCCGAACTCAAGGATTACATCCGAGACATTCCCGACTTCCCCAAGCCGGGCATCATCTTTCGCGACATCACGCCGCTGCTCAAGGATCCGGCCGCGCTCTCGCTGGCGGTGGAGTTCATGACGTACCCATACCGGTCGCAGCACATCGACGTGGTGGTGGGGGCCGAATCGCGTGGCTTCATCTTCGGCACCGCGGTCGCCCGCAATCTGACCGCCGGCTTCGTGCCCATCCGCAAGCCGGGCAAGCTGCCCGGTCGCAAGATCAGCCTGACGTACGAGCTCGAGTACGGCTCGGACACGCTGGAGATTCACGAGGACGCCATCAGGCCGGGGCAGCGCGTGCTCATGGTCGACGATTTGCTCGCGACCGGCGGGACGATGCGAGCCTGCTGCGAGCTCGTGGAAAAGCTGGGCGGGCAGATCATCGGGATTTCGTTCCTGATCGAGCTGCTGAGCTTGAACGGTCGCGAGCGGCTGTCGCGCTGGTCAACGTACAGCGTGCTCAGTTACGCATGAACGAGTCACAACGGCTTGCCGGGAACGCCCGTGTTCTGGGTCAATCTCTACTGGTCATTGCTCGTCCTTCTTTTCGGCGCGTGCGTCGGCAGCTTTCTGAACGTGGTGATTTACCGCTGGCCGCGGGATATCTCGCTGCGCCGGCCGCTCCGGTCGTTCTGCCCGTCCTGCCGCTCCACACTGCAATGGCGGGACAATCTGCCCGTGCTCAGTTACGTCCTGCTGCGGGGCCGGTGCCGATACTGCCGAGCGCCCATTTCCGTGCAATATCCGCTGGTCGAGCTGGCCACGGCATTCACGTTTCTCATCCTGTTTGACGCGTTCTTCGTGGCCCGTCTGCGTGACGGCATCAGCGACCTGACTTGCGACTGGCCGATCCTCCTGGCCCACTGGGCGTTGGCCGGTGGACTGATCGTCGTGACGGTCATGGATCTCGAAGCGTATCTGGTGGACATCCGCGTGACCTGGATCATGACCGGGCTGGGGCTGATCCTGCATGCCATGTGGACGCCGGCGGCCAGCACAGCAGCCGAGGGCTGGATTCGCCCGGGGGCGATCCAGGCAGTGGCAGCGTTGGCGGCGACGGTCGGCATGGCCATCGGTGCGCTCATCTGGCTGCGCGGATCCAAGGCCGAGGGCGAGGATGTGAGCGGACTGCCGGCGCCGGCCGGTCCGCCATCTGCCGACACGGCTTCGGTCGAAACGGGGGCATCGGCCGAGGCTCCGGCGGCTTCGGCCTGCGAGTCCGCCGCGGTGGAGTCGCAGACCTCAGCCGAACTGCTCGTCGCAGGCGAATCGCTCGTGTCGCGGCCGGCGAGCTACGCCTGGATCTGGGCCGTCGTCGGGCTGATTGTGGTGGCGGCATACGTCGGCAGCATGGTGCTGCAGGACTACCACGCGTGGACGCGGCTGATCCACCCGCCGCGCGACGCCGGCGGGCGGCTGGTCTGGCCGGAGGCATCGCGGGTGGATCCCGGGCTCGTGCGGACGGGCGTGGGGCTGGCTGTGCTGTTCGTGGTGCTGACTGTGTTCGCCAGTCATCCTCATCCCGAGGAAGACGAGGGCATCGTCGAAGCCATCAACGCCGAGGCGGTCACCGCGCGACGCAATGCCTTGTGGGAGTTGCTCTTGTTGTCGCCGGCCATCCTGTTAATTGTCGCGGGCTTGTTCATCGTGGGGGGGAATCCGGCGGCCTCGCAGGCGGTCGAGCGCGTCCTGCACTGGAAAGTGTTCGGTAATTGGCAGCCCTTGTGGGGCTTGGCGACGGCGCTGACCGGCTGGGCCATCGGCGGGGCACTGGCGTGGGCGACGCGCATCTTCGGGACGCTCGGGCTGGGCAAGGAAGCGTTCGGCATGGGCGACGTGCACATTATGGCCGCCATCGGAGCCATCGCCGGCTGGAGCGTGGCGTTCATCGGGTTTTTCGCGGCGTCGCTGCTGGCGCTGGTGGGCATGGTCGTGATTCTCTGCCGCCGCCAAGGCCGCGCGTTGCCCTACGGGCCGTGGCTGGCGCTGGCCTCGTTCATCGTGGTGATCTATCACGACCGGATTCTGGACTACCTGCAAATCATGAATTCCCCGCAATAACTCACAAGCGAACGTCAGAGGCGGTCTTGCCCGCGAGGGACCGTCCGTTTATCTTGCTGGCGGATCGAACAGACGGCATGGGAACAAGGAGGTGGGTTGTATGCAACGCGCGTTGAGAAATCTATCGTTGGTGGCGGTTCTGGGGCTGTCGGGCGTGCTGATCGGCTGCAATGATCCGAACAAGGACGTGGCGCGAGCGGATGATTCGGCCCAACGGTTGGCCGATCGCATCAGCCAGTTGGAAGCCGAGCTGGATGCGGCCCAGCGGCAGCGCAACGCCGACGCGGCGGAGATCGAGCGGTTGAAGCGCGAGCTCGCCGAAGCCCGGGCCAAGCAGGTCGAGGCGCCCAAAGATTGGCACGGCGTGCCCGGCGGCGCGATGACTTCGGTCGAAGGCACGCTGCTGTTCGATTCGGGCAAGGCTGACCTGAAGCCGGGGGCCAAGCAGATCCTGAGCAAGATCGCAGCCACGATTCGGCAGGAGTATCCCGAGCGCGAAATCTACGTGTTCGGTCACACGGACAGCGATCCGATCCGGTACAGCAAGTGGAAGGACAACTACGAACTGAGCTGTCAGCGCGCACTCACGGTGGTGCGGGTTCTGCAGGCTGACGGGCTGGCCAACTACATGGCGGCCTGTGGCTGGGGGCCGAACAAACCCAAAAGCGACGAAACGTCGCCCCAAGGCAAGCAGGCCAACCGGCGCGTCGAGATCTACGCCATGGTGCCGCAAGCGAACTGATCGCAACCCCATTAGGTTAAAAAACCACGAAGCGCACGCTTGCGTGCGCTTCGTTGTTTTTTAGCTACGAGCTATGGGCTGTGAGCTATGAGCCAGACTATTCGCGGTCGAGGGTTTGCGTGAACTGGCTGCGAAGCATCTGGTGAGTGGTGACCACTTCGCCGGGGTTTTCGACGGCGCGGAAGGTTCCACTGATACGGGCCGGTCCGAACGGTTCGACGGCGTTACCCATCTGGAACTTGGGCGATAGCTCGCCGCTTTCGATCCAACCCACGAGTTCGCCCGTGAGACCATCGATTTTGTAGCTGACAAACGCGCCACCGTCGTAGCGGACGCCGGTGGGGGGCGTGAGGATGGCATATTGAATGCGGGCGTTGATCTGGCTTGCTTCGGCATAAGTGATGCCGAGGCGGGGCGTCCAGAACGTCTGCACGTGAACCACCTGCGTGATGGTCTGCGTGGGATCGATCTGGCTGGGTTGTTCGGAGCGGAGGACGAGTTCGATGCGGCCGTCGGAGATCTGCTTGAACGCCGCCCGTGTGAACTCGGTGTAGTGTCGGCTGGGCTGGCCGGCGGCATCGTAGGTTTCCAGTTCGATGCGCGTGACTCGCGGGCCGCAGCCCAGCGGCAGCGTCAGGGCGGTCAGTGCGGCCAGACATAGCAGGGCCTGGGGCCAGGGGCCTGGGGGCTGGGGAGCAAGACGACGCGGAGACGCGCCGATGCGGGGACGCGGCGAGAGAGGAAGAGCCCGACGCGGAGACGCGGTGACGCGGCGACGCGGCGAAGAAGAGATGTCGGCAAAACGGCTACGGCGGATGCTGAACAACGAAGATACCCTCGCTCCTGTGGAACCCGGCGGGAGAGAGTTTACTGGCGGCAGGTGCCGGGAACAACCTCGAAACGGCACTGCGTAGCGGAGAAGGGAGCCTAATTCTCGGAGGGCGCTGAGGAGGATGGCGGGACATTTTTCCCGAGCAAGTGCCGATCGAACCAGGCGAGTGTTTCGCGAGTGAGAATGCCGGACTATGTGATGGCCCCAAGCCGCGGGCGGGGGCTGTCCGGAGACGTCTTCCTCTTGTCCTTTCCTTCTGCCGTCTCGCCGCGTCACCGCGTCACCGCGTCTATCTTTTTTCCTCGGCGCCGGCTCGCCGGACTACCGCTTGCCGCTCTTATCGCGCTTGTCGTCACGGCCGGCCGGGACGGGAACCGGCGCGGGTACGGAGTTGGCCGGCAAGCGATAGATGGCGATGAGATAGATGACGCCGCCGACGAAAATGGTCACGCTCACGAACTGCGAAATGGTCAGGCCGATCACGTCGTGCGGATTGTCGCTGCGGATGATCTCCTCGATGAACCGCATGATCGGATAGAGCAGGAAGAACAGGCCGACAACGACACCGTGATGCTTCCGCCGGTAAAACACGGTGCTCAACAGGATCGCGAGCAGCAGCCCGTTGATGGAGGCATACAGTTGAACCGGGTGCACGGTGTGCGTCCGGGCCTGGCCGGCGACGGCCTGCAGTTCGGAAGGCTCGAGCGCGTACTGCCACTCCTGGCGGGCGAGGGAAGCGTATTCCGCCTGAGCTTTCTGTGCCGCCTGTACTTTCTTGCGGAGCCGGTCGATGGTCTTGGCATCGGCTTGCTGCTTGCGGGCCTGTTCGAGGGCCGTAACGGCTTTACGGTAGGCTTGCTCGGGTCGGCTGCGCTGCTCGGGCGAGGCGTAAATGTCGTCACGGCTAAGCAACGACGCGTTTCCAGGGAAGTACACGGTGATCAGTTCAGCCGGATAGGTGACGACGCGATCTTCCCACTGTCGATAGGCGGCCGGGCTGGCGTATGGAAATCGAACCGCCCAAGGAATCTCGGGGCTGCAGACCGCGCCCCAGCAACAACCGTTGAGAAAGCAGCCGATGCGGGTGACGCCCATCCCGAACATGAGCGAGGGCGTGATGATGTCCAGGTAAAGACGGAACGGAGCCTTCTTGATGGCCAGGTAGCCCAACACGGCGATGAAGGCACCGATGAATCCGCCGTAAAACTCCATCCCGCCCGCGGTGATATTGATGATCGCCCACAGGCCGCGGCCGGCAAACTGTGCGTCCCAGTAGTGCAGGACGTAAAACACGCGAGCGCCGATGACGCTGGCGATCAGGGCGACAAAGCCGAGGTTGATGACCAGGTCGGGGTCGGCCTTGACGCGGGCGGCCCGCTGGGCGGCCCACCACGTGCCGCCGAGGAACCCGATCATGAGCATCAGGCCGTAGCCGCGGATGGGCAGATTGAAGAACGGAATCTCAAAGACGGTTGGCCACATGTGTTAGATGGTACTGAGCCCGCGGAGGAGAGTCCAATGACCCTCAACCAGGACAGATTCGAGCCGAAAAGCGGAGACACGGTTCGTCGTTGCTGTATCTCCGCCCTTTGTATCTCGACGCTCCGTCCCGCGGGTACTCATACGCTGACGACGATGTTGTCGATCAGTCGGGTCCGGCCGATGCGTACGGCCAAGGCGATGAGACAGTTGCCCTCGACCCGCTGCTTGGGCGTCAACTCGTCCGCGTCCACGATGGACACGTAGTCGATGACACACGGGCCGGCGGCGGTGATCCGTTGTCGCATGCCCTCGGTGAGGGTGGCGACGTTGCGCTCGCCGGCGGCGACCTGCTCGCGGGCCCAGTTCAGCGCCTGGCTCAGGGAAAGAGCCTGCCGACGCTCGGCGGGGCTCAGATAGACGTTCCGGCTGGACAGGGCCAGTCCGTCCGCCTCGCGGACGATGGGGCAGGTGACGATCTCGATGGGGAACATCAGGTCGTGGACCATCTTGCGGATGACCACGGCCTGCTGAGCGTCCTTCTGGCCGAAGTAGGCCACGTTGGGTTGGACGATGTTGAAGAGCTTGGTCACCACGGTGGTCACGCCAGTGAAATGACCGGGGCGGTGAGCGCCGCAGAGACCCTCGGTCAGGCGAGCCACGGATACGGTGGTGGCCGCCTGGGGCGAGTACATCTCCTCGACTGGCGGACAGAACGCGGCATCCACGCCTTCGGCTCGGCAGGCGGCCAGGTCGTCCTCCAGCGGCCGGGGATAGGCGGCGTAGTCCTCGTTGGGCCCGAACTGCGTCGGGTTGACGAAAATCGACACGACCACGACGTCGCACGCTGCTCGGGCGGCCCGGATCAGCGAGCGGTGGCCCTCGTGCAGGGCCCCCATGGTGGGTACCAGGCCGATCCGCCGACCGGCGGCGCGATGGGGTTGCAGGAACGACCGGACTTCAGCGACGGTTTGTAACTTCAGCATTGGCAGAAACCTAGAATAATTGGAGCATCGTGCGGTTCAGTGCAGCCAGCCATGATAATCCATTTCCAGGTCGGTTGACAGGGGGGCGGCCGCACGGATATCTTTCTGGGGCGCCGCAGAACCTCCTAATTGCTCTAACCCTTTACGTGTCCCGGTGTCTATATCCATGGACCAGCAGAACCAGCCGCTCTTTACGGACGCTACGGGCGAGCGCGATGCTGCTTGGGTTCTGGCGGCCCGGGACGGGAGTACCGAGGCGTTCGGGAAGTTGGCCAAGGCTTACGAGCGGGCGGCCATCGCGACGGCTTATCGCCTGCTGGGCAACAGTGACGACGCCCTGGAAGTAGTGCAGGAAGCGCTGTTGCGGGCCTATCGGTCGCTGGATCGGCTGCAAGAGCCCAGTCGATTCGGTCCTTGGCTGTTGCGGATCGTGAGCAACCTGTCGCTGAATGCTCGGCGGTCTCGGCGGGGCGGAGTGGCCCTTGACGAGCAGTGGGGGGCCGAGGGTATGAAAGGGGCCGACGGCGAGCCGGTCGTGGCCGACACCGGTCCCGAGCGGTTGGCCGAAGGGCATGAGCTTGGCCAGGCACTGGATGCGGCCTTGCAACAACTGCCTGAGAAGCAACGGCTGGCCCTGATCCTGTTCACCATCGAGGGGTGGGCCCAAAAGGATATTGCGGCCCTTCTCGATTGCAGCCTGGAGAACGTGAAGTGGTATGTTTTCCAGGGCCGAAAACGTTTGCGGGAGCTGTTGGGAGATGCGTTGACGAGTTGACCCCGAATGAGTGGGCCGGCGGATCGGATGTGCGGGATGCGTGACCATGTGAGCGAGCGCGACGAATTTCTGCTTTCGCAGCTTCTGGACGGAGATCTTCCGGAAGCCGAGGCGGCTGCGCTTCGCGTGAGGCTGGAGAACGAATCCGCACTGTGCAGCGCGTACGCGGTGCTCTGTCGCGTCGACGCGCTGGTTCGGGCTCGGGCGGCGGATCAGCCGTCGGTCGATTATGAGCGGTTCCACGAAATCGTAATGCAGCGTCTCAGCGCGGCGGCTCCGGTGAGCGAGGACGACGAGTACCTGCTGAGCCGGCTGCTCGACGGGGAGCTCGAGGGCGAAGCGCGTTCGAGTCTGCTCGCACGGTTGGAGGTCGAGCCGGCACTGCGGGGCTGCTACGAGTCGCTGCAGCGGGTGAATGCGGCGCTCCTGGAGCGGCGGGCCGACGTGCCGGTGGTGGATTACGGCCGGCTCCACGAACGGGTGATGGCAGAGGTTCGCGCCGAGTCGCGACGAGCGGCCCGCACGCTCCGGTTCCCGATGTGGGCCCGGATTGCCGCACCCTTGGCCGCGGCGGCGGCGATCGCGTTGGTTGTCTGGCTGCAGCCGGGCCGATTGCCGATGTCCGTGGACAGCCTTGGGCAGACCGAGATCGCCCATTTGGACAACGGTGCGGTCGGCGGTGAGGACAGCACCGCTCTGGCCGATGCCGGAGAGGTGCGGGGGGACGCTGTCGGTGACACCATAGTTGACGTGCCGGTCGAACCGGTGGTAGTGGTGATGACCCGGGCTCCCCGGGCAAGCAGCGGGGCGGGCACGCTCGCCATCCAGGTCAGCAGGCCTGTGGCGGCAGCGTCGCCAGGCGAGACGATTCAGGTCAGCTATGCCCGCTCGCCGGATATTGCCCAGGCCGTGCAGAAGGTGGATAGCGAGCGAGCGCAGCAGCCTGCCCGGAAAATATTCATCGCATCAGCCAAGCCTTTGCCGGCCGAGATCCTGGCCGGCGATCTGTTCTAGGGTCTGGGCCGTTCGGATGAGCGGCAGTCGGGCGGGGCGAGGCGGCCGGAGGCTGCATGATCGCTCCGCGGTGGTGGAGAGCATATTTTGCAGGGACGGCGATGAGGCCGGCGATGCTGCGACGGGAGCCGCCAGTTGCGTCGGGTCGGGAGTTGATGGATGTCACGTGTGCGGATGATGTACCTGGGAGTCGTCTTGTCGCTGATCGCCTGCGTCTCATGGGGCGTGGCGAGCGACACGGCGCCCGCGCGACCCGAAGGTTTTGTGACCGGTGCTCCGTCGGGACGGGCCACGTTGATCCCCCAACCGGCCACGCCGCGCACGGCCGCTCCGAAGTCGAGCGGACTCTCGTCCAGCGGGCTCATGCCCGCGTCCGATGACTCGAAGGAGATCCTGATCGTTCAGGCTCTCGAACAGCCCACCAGTTTGCGAATCGAGGACGCTCCCATCGGCGAGGCCATCCGGCTGCTCTCGGAAAAAACCGGCGTTCCCATTGAGTTTGATCGGTTCATTCTGGGATGCCTTCCGTACGGCAGCAGAACGATGGTAACCGCGACCATCGAGAACCGGCCGTTGCGGGAGAGCCTCACCGCGCTACTCAATCCACTGGCGGCTGAGTACGTGCTGCAGACGGACAAGTTGGTGATTCAGCCCCGCCCGGCGCTGTTCCGGATTTGCCGTCGAGCCACGTGGGATGAAGTGGCCTTGATCCAGAAGCTGTACAGTACGCCCTGGAGCAGGGCGTTGGCCGACTCGATCGAATTTCAATTCCAGGACATGTCCACGTCGGATGCCGCGGCGAGTCGCGAGAAGATCTACCGCCTGGCCGACTCCGTGGGAGCAGGCCCCGCCGCCCGTGTGCTGGAGCTGGCGTGCAAGCAGTACGGGTGGGAGTGGTATCCGGAAGGCAAGACCATCGCGATCTGCACGAACACGCGCCAGGTCGAGCGACAGCTTCAGCGCACGGTGACCGCCCAGTACAACGAGGTGCAACTTAGGGATGTGTTGCTGGATCTGGTGGTGAATCGGGCCGGGCTGGAGTTGAAGTTGGAACCCGGCGTGCTCGCATCGCTGCCGACGCATCAGGTCGAGCGGTTCCGCATGACGCTCGAGAATGTGACCGTTCATCAGGCGCTGCAGTTGGTGGCGGCTGAGACGGGCCTGGCGTTCTTCGTGGAGACGGACGGCGTCCGGTTCGCCGCGGGAACATTTGCCGGTGCGGGGAGCAGCACGGCGAGCAGCACCGATCCTGCTGCCGCCGCCGTCCTGAGGACCAATCCCATCGTGGGCCAGATCACGATTCCCAGTGAGAACGGCAGCACGATCAGCTTCTTCCTTCGCGAGCAGGACCTGCCGCCGGACGTCAATCAGCTTCGACAGCAGTACCTGCGACACGCCAGCAACGCCATGCGCGAGACACTCTCGTCCGCGCCGGCGGACGATTGACCCTACCACGGATGTGAACCACGGATCACGCCCGCGGGCACCGATGACGAAAAAATGACCTAAAGTGATCTGCCGTTACGCCGGCGGCCGGGGATCTCTCGGCCTCTCCGGTCTCCAACTTCTTCGCCTGCCTCCGTGTGAAGCGAACCACAGAGGGCACAGAGGAACACAGAGGCGGGCATATGAGTTCTTCCTCTGTGATCCGCTGTGCCCTCTGTGGTTGGTTGTTTTTGAAGAAGCAAGCTGCCATGTATGTGGCATTCATGGGGCGATGTGTGCCGCCGAGTCCTTTGCTTCTTGGCCTTCAACTGTTAGCTCTCAGTTCTCAGCCGTCGGCAGGACGTCTGGCTCATAGCCCACAGCTCATAGCTCACAGCTTATTCCACATCCTGACAGGCGCCGGCGGCGACGAGATGGCCCGGGCCGGTGCGGCGAACGCCGGGCGGCCAGGGTTTGTCGGGTGAGTACCATTTGTCGAGCACCGCCAGCCAATCGGCCGTGTTGCGAGCGCGGATGAAGGCGTCGCGGACGGCCTGCCCCATGGGGTGCAACTCGCTGTACTTGATGCCGAACTTGCGCATGATGGCACCGGCCCGCTGATCGCCCTCGCGCTCGGCCACCCATTCGAAATGCTGCCGGATGGTCCGGCCTTGCTCGGGCACGCTGGGCGGATCGGGTAGCGGCCTGCCTTCCAGCAGGGCTCGCGCTTCATTGAAGAGCCAGGGATTGCCGATGCATCCACGGGCGGCAGTGACGCCGTCGACGCCGGTCTCGCGCATCATGCGGACGCAATCGGCGGCAGTGAAGAGGTCGCCGCTGCCCAGGATGATGCGGTCGCCCACGTGTTTCTTGACTCGGGCCAGGAAGGGCCAGTGGCTGGGGCCGACATAGCGCTGGCGGACGGTGCGGGGATGGACGGTGATGGCATCGACGCCGATCTCGAACGCGCCGTCGAGGATCTGAAAGAAGTGCCGCTCGCTTTCGGGGCTGTCATCCATGCCCCTGCGCATCTTGACGGTTACCGGACGGCGGCCGGCCACGGCGTCGTATACGCGGCGGATAATATCCAGGGCGATGGCCGGCTGCGAGAGCAGGTAGCCGCCGCGGCATCGGCCCAGAACCTTGCGAACCGGGCAGCCGAAGTTAATGTCAACCACGTCATAGCCTGCTTCCACCAGGGCGTCGGCGGCGCGGGCGAATGTCAGAGGATCGGCCCCCATCAGTTGGCCGCCTACGGGGTGGTCGTCGGGGGCGACCCGAGTGATGGCCTGCTGTTTTTTGCCCCGGGTCAGGACCAGCCGGTCGAGAACCACTTCGTTGAGCGCGTAGCGAGCCCCGTGCAGACGGGCCACCCGGCGCATGGCCAGATCGCTGTAGCCGCTGAGAGCGGCCTGAACCACGGGCATGTCGATCTGGAGGTTTCCGATGCGGAGCATGCCTGATGGTACGAAGCGGCGCGGCGATTCTCAACGCGCGGCAACGGCGTCGGCGCTGATTCCGCCACGTTTTCGATGCGGAGGTGGAAGGAGTCTGATAGGATGCAGTAAGGCGGCTCCCGGTGGCGGCGTTCGGCCGGCCGGCGAATTCAGATCAGGGGCCACGGTTCGGGCGAGTCGGCAAGTCGAAGCGATCTCGCGACGGTGTTGCGAATGCGGAAAGTTGTAGCCAGTCAAGTCCTCATCCCCGCTCTCACACTCCTGGTGGTCGCGGGCGCGCTCGTGCTGATCTGGAATCAGCGCAATCGCGTTGAGAGGCAAATGTTGGAGCTTCGGACTCGCACGACGACCGAGCAGGTGGCGCTGCGGCTGGAGACGTTCATATCGTCCCGCCTGCACCTGGTTCGGCAGATGGCAGCCCAGTGGCAGCGCGACGAGGTCAACACGCCGGAGCGCTTCGGGGAGATGGCGCGAGCCATCCAGGCGGAGTTCAGCTCGTTCCAGGCGATCAACTGGATCGATCCGGACGGCGTGATTCGCTGGCTGGTGCCCGAGGAGCCGAACCTTCCCGCGCGAAATCGTGCGCTGCAGGCCCACCCGGGTCTGGCCGACGTCCTGCGGGAGGCGGCGCGGCGGAATGAGCCCCGGTCCAGCCGACCATTGAACCTGTTTCAAGGCGGTCGCGGCTTCGGGACGTATTTTCCGCTCATCGTGGACGGCCGCTTGGAAGGGTATATCAACGGCGTGTTCCGGATGGACGCGCTGATCCGGGATGCCCTGCAAAAAGGAGCCTTGGGCGACTTTTATCTTCGCATCGAAGACCAGGGCGAGTTGCTGTTCGAGCAGGGGCCGTCCGAGGTCTTTCACGAATCACCGTTCGCCCAAAGTTACCCCGTGCACGTGCTCGACCGGAAGTGGACGCTGACGTTGGTGCCCACGCCGCGTACCGTTGCTGCGCATCAGTCCCGAGTGGATGAGGCGTTTCTGGCGGTCGGTCTCACGCTCGCCGCCGGTCTCGCGGTGGTGTTGCGGGCTTTCCTCCAGCGTCAGACCGCGCTGCGGGAAAGCGAGCAGCGTCTTCGGCTGGCGGTGGAGAACATGCCCGCGATGGTGGCCGCGTTCGACGGCGACGGCCAAATCATCGTCTGGAACCGCTACTGCGAGCAGGTGACCGGTTTCAGCTCTCGCGAGATCGTGGGCAACCCGTTGGCCCGGCAGTTGCTGGCCCCTGAGTTCATCGGCGGCGACGGCGGCGGCGATTCACCGCTCTTCGGATTGGCGCCGGGAGCCGAGCAGGAATGGATCCTGCACTGCAAGAAGGGCGAGCCACGCACGATCTCCTGGTCGAACGCCTCGGCGGACTTGCAGGTGCCGGGATGGGCGGCGTGGGGGGTCGGCATGGACATCACCGAGCGCCGCAAGACGGAGGACGCGTTGCGACTGACGCAGTTCGCGATGGATCATTCCGCCGTCGCGACGTTCTGGGTCCGGGAGGACGGAAGCTTTTTCTATGTCAATGAGGAGGCCTGCCGTTCGCTCGGCTACACGAAACAGGAACTGCTGGGCATGGGGGTGTTCGACATCGATCCCTGTTTCTCCCGTAACCATTGGACCGAACACTGGAATTCGCTGAACCGCACCGGCCGCACGGTCACGTTCGAGTCGCAGCATCGGCGTAGGGACGGCAGCACGTTCCCCGTGGAGATCACCGCCAGCCCGCTGCATTACAAAGGCATGTTCTATCAGTTCGCGTTCGCGACCGATCTGACGGCACGCAAGCGGGCGGAAGAGGACCGGCTGGCCATGGAACGGGCGCTGCTCGAGACGCAGCGGCTTGAAAGCCTCGGCGTGCTGGCGGGGGGCGTGGCTCACGACTTCAACAACCTGCTGACGGCGGTCATGGGCAGCGCGAGCCTGGCCCGCAGCGCGGTCGGGGCGGACTCGCCGGTAGGCGAGTATCTGGCTCACATCGAGTCGGCGGCTCAGCAGGCAGCCGATCTGGCCCGGCAACTGCTCGCCTACTCGGGCAAGGGCAAGTTCGTCCTGACGACGTTCGATCTGCGGTCGGCGGTGCAGGAGACCGACTCGCTTCTGCGGGTGTCGATCGGTAAGAGCGTGAAGCTGGACGTGGAATTGGGGGCGGTTCCGCTCTACGTCCGAGGCGATCCGGGGCAGGTTCGCCAGATCGTCATGAACCTGGTGATCAACGCCGCGGAAGCGGTGGGCGAAGAGCCGGGAGCGGTATCCGTTCGCACGAGCGAGATTGAGCTCTCGGGCGGTCCCGTCTCGGGCCAGGTCAGCGAGGGGAGTTTGGCCGCGGGCAGATACGTCTGCTTGGAGGTTCGTGATACGGGCCCTGGAATGGATGAGCAGACGAAAAGCCGCATTTTCGAGCCGTTCTTCAGTACGAAGGCGACCGGACGTGGACTGGGGCTGGCGGCGGTGCTGGGGATCGTCCGCGGTCATCGGGGAGCACTCTCCGTGGACACCGCACCCGGCCGAGGGACCACGTTCAGGGTCTTCCTGCCGCTCAGTCCACAGCCGACGCCGGACGAGGTGGTCGAGCAGATGTCGGACGCCGCTCCCTCCATGTCAGGAGGAACGGTGCTGGTAGTGGATGATGAAGAGAGCGTGCGCACGGTGGCTCGAATCATCCTGGAGGACAGCGGGTTCAACGTGCTGACGGCGGCGGATGGCTATGAGGGCGTTGAGTTGTTTCGCGATCACGCGGATGAAGTGCGCGTCGTGCTGTTGGACATGACCATGCCTCGCATGAGCGGGCGGGAAGCGCTGGCAGCCATGCGGCAGCTCCGCCCGGAAGTCCGCGTGCTCCTGTCGAGCGGGTTCGACGAGCAGGAAGCAACCGGCGAACTGGCCGAGAATCGGTTCACCGGTTTCATGCACAAGCCCTATCGGGCCGACCAACTCTTGCGCAAGGTCCGGGAAATGATGAAATGAGCCATCAGCTCTCAGCTGTCAGTCATCAGCCGTCGGCTGTCGGTCGGGGGGCTGGCTCATAGCCCGCAGCTCATAGCTCAGAGCTCTTGGGGTTTGAAGTGACGTATTTGTGTCCCTCTCTGTTGTGGTCAGACCTGTTCGGCTCTCCCTCAAGCCGCAAGTCTCAGGTCTCAAGCCTCATCACACCAATCCGAGGCGGCGGCGCACGATCCACTCCATCGCCAGCATGCCGATGAAGGCGGCCAGCCAGAACCAGGGATGATCGTCCACCAGATAGTGGCGATGGGCTCGGGTGATGCGGGACTCGCTGCTGCTGGCGCGGATGCGTTCGAGGAGTTGGCTGAATTGCTCGGTGGGGATGTATTGGCCGCCGATGGAGGCGGTTCGGGCGGCGAGACGCTCGAGGCTCTCCAGATCGGCGAACGGTTCGGACATCTCTCGATCGACGGATTCGACGATGAACCCGGCTTCGGCCTGGCCGACCGGCTGGTTGGCGATGCTGCCCTGCACGCGGACTTTGTACTCACCAGGCTGATCGATGGTGGGCCGTGCCTCGAAGCCGTCGCCCGCGGCGGTCCAGACGAGCAGCGTGGTTCGGCCATCGGGTGCGACGATCTCGCCGGTGATGGCGCTCTGGGCAGGCAAGCCGCCCGTGGTGGGCTCGTTGATGCCCGCCCGCAACACCACCTGTTCGTCGCCCGCCTGGAGCCGGGTCAGGTCGTACTGCGAACGCTCGGGGAGAACCCAGACTTCCGGCCTTCGATTGGCCAGCCATAGCACGAGTTGTCGCCAGAAACGCCGATGGAGTTCGAGTCCGGCGTCGCCCGCGAAGGGCCATTGCCACGTAGAGTCGAAGGCGAGGGCGGCGGTACGGCCGGCTCGCGTCTGCCGGACCACCATGAGTGGTGCACCGGATGTTGTCCGGATGAGCACTTCAGCCGCGGGGGCGACCTGGCCCAATCGGCTGGCCCCGGCGAATGGAGGCATCCGTGACCAGATTGTGTCATCCTGGCCGCCCGATTGGCAGCAGGGGTGGAGCTTGCCTGCCGGGGTGATCTCGAACGGCACCGCGCCGTCGATTTGTCCGCGAGCGGCCAGATCCACGGGAAACAGGCCGTGGAACGGGGTCCCCGCATAATCGCCGCTGCCCAGGCTGCGGACACCGCCGAGAATGGCAGCGCCGCGTCCTTCCGAGACGACCAGCCCGGCGATGGATTGCATGGCATCATCCGGGATTTGATTCGGGGCGACGTCGCCAATGATGACGACGTGGTATATGCGCCAGGCTTCCGGGGCGGCGGGAAGCAGATCGACGGCCGGCGCGTCGGCGGGGCGGTCAAGATCGATCTTGGTAAGATTGATCTCCTGGGCATAGTCGAGGGCCCGGGCGACGGCGGCTCGCTCATATCGCGGGCGATCGATGTAGAGCACCTGCACCTTGTCGTCGGTGACGCGGACGTAGCGGGAGAGACGAGCCTCGCCTTGCGGGGCGGGCAGGCCGGCGGCGGTTGCGACGACGGTTACCTGGTGCAGGCCCCCTTCGGTGAACACGTGGGACAGGTCGGCGCGGATGAGTTCGTGCACCTGCGTCGGCTTGATAATCTGCGAACCGACTTTTTCGCCGTCGTAATCCAGACGCACCTCGACAGGGACGCCCACCAGGCCGGCGGCCAGGAACTCGGCCCCGACACTCAGCCGGTTGAGCACGCCGACGCGATCGGGCATGTCGAGCCGCCGCGGCGTGAGCGAGCGGGTTTCGCCTTGGGGCACCTCGTTACCCACGCCTACGCAGTACAGCGGGACGCCGGCCATGGCCAGCTCGTCGCCGGCTTGCAGCGGGTCGGACGTGTTGGAAGAGGTGTCGCGGCCATCGGAGATGAGAATGAGCCCGGCAATCCGAGCCCCGGTTTGGACCAGAAGGTCGCGAGCGCGGTCCAGGTTCCGGCCCACGGCGGTCAGACCGCCCTCGGCCTTGTCGGGGACCTCGTTCACACGCCGCAGCCGGGCGTCAAATGTCATAAATTGGACATCCATGCTCTCTTCGAGCCGGTGCAGAGCGTCGCGCGATGCCTCGAACATGGCCTGGACGGTTTCGAGCCGGGAGACCGGTTCGATCTTCGTGTCCGCCACGGGCCGGGGCGGCACGATGTCGCGGACGTTCATGGACCGCGATGTGTCCAGGAGGATGCCGACCGATGCCCGTTCGCGCAGAGAGCTGCTCCAGACGGCCACGGGGCGAGCGATCATGAGCAGGGCGATCCCGGCGGCGGCCACCCGCAGCGTAAGCAGGATCAGGCGGTTGTGAGCGGCGAGCGGACGGGTGGTCGTCCGGTAGGAGCGGACAAGCCAGGGCAGCAGGAGGACAGCCAGGATCAAGCAGGCCCAGCCGTGGGAGATATGCGAAACCTTCAGCCGGCCGGAAATCGCCAACCAGCCGAGCGTGATCGCCGCCAGGGCAGCCACGATCGCTCTGGCCGCCGTCGAAGCCGGACGACGGCCTCGAATGACGTAGCGGGCCGCCTCCAGGAGAACCAGGGCCAGCACCGCCAGCCACACGACATCGGCCAAGTCCGCAGGCTCGAAGTTCAGGTCCCACTCGCCCACCAGGAGCCTCCTGAAATAACAGTACCCTCGGCGAGGCGCGAAGGGAAGGTGGGCACAGGGAAGGCAATGACGCGGCCACGCGGCGAGAACGAATGAGACCGAGACGCGGCGAAGGGCAGACGAAGGCGGGGGAGCCGATGCTATCTCGTCATCCTCGGGCGGTCTGCGTGGGATGGCGGAGCCAGTCGAGCGATTGCCAGGCGGCCTCGGGGTTGTGCGAGAAGATGGGCTGCTGACCGGCGCTGCGCAAGGCGATGCCCAGTTCGTGGTACGCTCGCCCGGCGTAGCGGATGAATTGCACGAGTCCGGCCATGTACATGCGCGGCTGCCCCGGAACCTGAATCTCGACCTCGACGGGGTCGCCGACGTTGAAGACGTGCCGGACGAGGATACCTAAGCCGCCGCGGGAGAGATTGCGAGTCCGGCCTTCAACCGACAGCACCTGTGTGCAGTCGGCCGAGAGGAAGCGCACGACGCAATTGGTGCGAAACGCGTATCGCGGATGGCGGCGCTGGCACACCCAATAATCGTCGGCGTGCTCGCCCACGTGTTGCTGGCGGCCCTTGATGTCGAGTTCGTCGAGTAGGCGATCCAGCGTTTCGCGGTCTTTGTCGATGCCCATAAAGCCGGTCCTGGTACGACCTTGACTCTCCTGGCATCGGCATTCCGGGGCGGGGGATTTAGGCGGTGATCCGAATCCCGGTTATCGGCCATCGCCGGGCAGACGGCAAGCCGAGCCGCGCTTGCGTGTCGGCTGTCGTGCTAACACGGGCCTGGAACTCCTGGCTATCGCGAACGCGGACGCAGGCAGAGCCCTCCCAGAACGAGCAGGAGAACGGTTGCCGGCTCGGGAGTGACGTATGTTCTGAAGCCGAAGTCCCATCCGGGGAGAGTCCAGGCGTAGTACGGCGCCATTCGATAGAAGCCGTCACCACCGGAATAGGCGTCCTCCTGCTCGGACTTGGCGTAGGCCCAGGCGAGTTCCGCCGCGGTGTCGTTCTCATCGAAACGCACGAAGATGGCATAGCGCGTCCCTGCCGTGACTTCGACCGGTGTGGCAAGCGGAATCAGGGGGCTGAACCCCGGCAGGCCGCCGAGGCTGGGCTGGACCACATCGAGCGTGGAAATGTCGAGCTTGGTGGTGGCGAGGATCTCGCCTCCCGGAGGATTGAGCTCGGGCGAGCCGGGAATCAGCGCCGGGATGAAGTTCAGGCCCGTGCTCGCGACCGAGGCTCGCGTGTCGCGGATGTCGATGGTCACCGTGCCGGTGCTTCCGGGGCTGGTGACACCGAGTCGCAGCGCGATGTGCGTCAATTGGCCGGTCTGGGTAGGCGTAAAGGTCTGGGCCGTCTCCTTCATGATAAAGTTGCGGTGGAAGGGGTAGGCGTAGTTGGCAATCTCATGCTTGGCGTCGAGCATGGTGGCGTGGGCCAGCGCCGGCCATGCAGCCACTGTCGCGAAAGCGGACAAAACGGCCGAGATTCCCGGGAAAAATTTCCGGCCTCCTCCAATATGCACATTCAACGTTGGCTGACTCATCTCCAAATCCTCCTCCGGGTTCGCTGGGAACGCACGCGCCGGCTTTGTTAAGCCTGCGGTGGTTGTGTGTCATATATGCGTCAGTGTAGCGAATGTGGTACGACTGGCCCTCGGGTGCAGGCGATTGCGTCAATGCTTAATATATGTCAGTAGCCGTCGTTCCGTCAACATGGATGCCGGTGATCGCGCTCCATCAAAAGCCAAATTTCTGGCACAACCTTGTCGACTCCAGATAGTGCGGTGAGCCGAGCCGGGTTATCGGCAATCGCCCACGCGCCTGAAACGCTCTGTTGTTGCGAATGCGGGCGCTTGCGGCTTTTTCCGCTCCGCCACGGCGAGGGGAGACACGAGCGAGGCGGTGGCAGCCGGCGATATTCCACGCTTCCCGTGGTCCTGGTCCACGTTTACAACGTTCAGGCGGGCTGCTAACTTGCTGGGAAGCCGAGCCTTCCGGCACGGGTGAGCGGGACGGGTGGCTTGGAGGGAGAAATTCCGATGGGGCACCTGAGACGATTCCTGGCAGGGGGGCTGGTCGGGGCGGTCGCTCTGGTGGCCGGTTGCAGCGGGCCACAATTCGGACCGGACGCCCGCGTGCCCGTGTCCCGGCGGTACGTGATCGCGGACGGCTCTCCGGCGGGTCAGTCGCTCAAGCTGCCGGGCTCGAGCGGTTTCAACATCCATATCAAGCAAAGCCGTCAGGATCCCGGGGCGGCCGGTGAGGCACGCAGTACCGCTGATGCCACGGCCCAGGGGGAGGCCTTCGCCCAAGCCACCGTTTCGAAGGGGGCATCGGCTCAGGCGGAGTTCAAACTGGGGCATCGCATCGACAACCACGCCGGCGGGGCACAGATGATGGCTGCTCGGATCGCCTTCGATCTCGAACAGACGGTGGACGCCTCTGATCCGCCTGACCCCGCCACGCTGGCCAAGGCGGATTTACATTTGCTGGTGATCGATTCGCACAAGCGGGTGGTCAGCAAGACGGTCGTGGTGCAGGCCAACAGCGACGAGAGCCGAGGTAGCGCGAGTCTGCCCCAGCGGCGGGACCTGACGGTGCGGCTCGAGCCGGGCGAGAGCTACGATGTCGTACTCTATGCGCGGGTGGAGGCTTCGGCTGGAGAGGGGCAGACCGCGGAGGTCCGCCTGCAGGTCAGCCGGCTGGAAATGGAGCTGACGTTCTCGCCGGCAGCCGAACCGCCGTCGGCAACCCAGCCCGGCGCGGTGCCCCCCGTGGCAGCCGGACCGGCGGCCTGACAGCTACGCTTGCATTTTCAGCCAGTGAGTCGTGACATGCCCGTGCTGCAAATCCTCACTCCCACCGGACACCAGGTCGTCACGCTGCCTGACGGTAACGTCACCATCGGGCGATCGCGGGACAACGATGTCGTCATCGACGACCCCCGCGGCAGCCGAAACCATTGCATCCTGCGTCCCATTGTGGGCGGGTATACGTTGACCGACCTGGGTTCGCGCAACGGCACGCGGTACAACGGGCAACTCGTCACCGAGGCGACCATTCGTTTCGGTGATTCGTTCATGATTGGCAAGACGCTGCTGCGGATTTTCGAGAAGCAGGCGCCGCCGGTGGAACTGGAAGACCTGTCCGAGACGCAGGATGCGGAGGCGATCGAGGCTCCGGTGGCCCGATTGATCGAGCCGGATGACGAGGAGGAGCCGGAACTGCCCGGCCGGTATGTGGCGTCCGTCCCGAGCGCCGAGCCGCTCACGCTCGAGCAGGTGACCGCCAACGCCCGGCGCGATTTGATGCGGCTTCGCAGCGCGGGAACTGATCCCGGCTTCGGCATCGAGAGCATCACGTTCCTGGACTGCCACGGCAAGCCGGTACACGGCGGCGACCGGGCGGACACGTCCAGCGAGGCGGTGCGGACGCTGCGCCTGTTGATGTACGGCGCGTTCCGCACGCGGGCGACGGACATTCACCTTCACCCGTCGGTCCAGGGCTTCCAGGTGCGTTTCCGGGTGGACGGGCGGATGCTGCCCATCGTCCTGCTGCCCGAGTCGATCGGCCGATCGGTGCTGACGGTGGTGAAGGTGCTCGCCGAGCTGAACATCGCCCGTCGCGAGGCGATTCAGGAGGGGAGCTTTGCCGTATCGGTCCCCCGGCAGGTCGACTGCCGCGTCGCGTTCAGTCCAACCTCTCACGGCGAGAACCTCGTGTGTCGAATACTGGACACGGCGGTGATCCCGAACACCATCGAGGATCTGGGCCTGTCATCCACCATGTTGCGGCAGTTCCGGGCCGCCTGTAACTGCGACAGCGGTATGATCGTGGTCAGCGGCCCGACGGGCAGCGGCAAGACGACCACGCTCTACACCGCGCTGCGTTCGATCGATTGCCGGACTCGCAACGTGATCACCATCGAAGACCCCATCGAGTATCACCTGGCGGGCATCACGCAAATCCAGACCGACGAAAAGCGCAATCTGACGTTCGGGACGGTGCTCAAGTCGATTTTGCGGCAGGACCCGGACGTGATCCTGGTCGGCGAAATGCGGGACGCCGAGACCGCCCGCACGGCCATGCAGGCGGCCATGACCGGGCACCTGGTGTTCAGCACGCTGCACGCCCGCGACGCCATCGGCTCGATTTTCCGGCTGCTCGATCTGGGCATCGAGCCGTACATGATCGCCAACGCCGCGTCGATCTGCCTGGCCCAGCGGCTCATCCGCACGCTGTGCGAGCACTGCAAGAAGCCCTATCAGCCCAAGCCCAGCCAACTGGTGCGCATGAAGATGCAGGACCGGGGCATCGACGTGTTGTATACCAACGTGGGCTGCCGGCGTTGCATGGACGTGGGGTTCCGCGGACGGCAGGCCATCTTCGAGATGCTGGCGTTCAACGACAATCTCCGCGACGCTCTGATGACCACCAAGACCATTCACGATATTCGCAATGCCGCCGGCGTGTGGACGTACCAGACGCTGCTGGAGAGCGGATATCGCCGGGTGGCGGAGGGGACGACCACGATTGAGGAAGTCGAGCAGGTGGCGGCCACGCACGAATGACGGTCATGTCCCGTGAGAACCGTCGTAGCCTCGAAGCAGGCAAGCGGACGTCGGACGCGAGGTTTGATGAACGGGGGGGCAGGCCTCTCGATCCGGTGTACTCGGCAGGACCCTCCTCGGACTGGCGGGCGGTCACGTATCGGGTCGGGCCGATTCGATGCCGCGCCTGCCGTGTTCGGTCTGAACCATGCAGCGGTCATTTCACGACGCGCGAGTCAGCCGCCGGTGGGAGAGGCTTCTTTCGACTGAAACGCGCTGGCCCAGGCGTCGATGGCTTTGGCGTTGGCCTGCATGAACGTTTGCGAACTGGTCCGGATGCGATCCATGAGTTCCTTCCAGTTCTTGCGGGCCTCCTCCTGGATCTCGCCACGGTTCTTGTTGTGCTCGGGTTTGAACCACTCGTCGAAGAGGCTCAAGCCCTGGCGGTAGGTCTCTTCGAGAGCCTGCATGTATTCCCTCGCGCTGCGCTGAGCGGCGGGAATGCGCTCCAGCATGCGCTCCGGGATCTTCTGCCACTCTCGCTGCCGGGCTCCGAACATGGTGTCCATCCACTGTTCGAGGCCGGCCATCTGCATCTGGGCCGTCGCCCGCAGGGTGGCTTCGGTCAATTCCGCGGTTTTTTGGAACCAGTCGGTGACGAACTCCTGCGAGTTGGCTTGCGGCTCTCCCGTTGGCATGACGAGCGCCTCCGTTCTGTTTGGTACCCCGGTTTACGCAGTATGCGGTCCGCAACGAAAGTGTATGCCTGATCGTGGCGGAGCGGCGCCGACGCGCCGGGAATCATATCCGGCCTGAAGATTTGTCCCTGACGGCAGTTCCTGACGGTACCCGAAATGCGGGCAAAGCCGGACCAATGCCTCAGTCACGACACCATTCGGCTTTGCAGGGTCCAGAGCGTGCTTTACAATCGGCGCACCTTTCGACGGCATTCGCCGTATTGCGTAGCCGTGGTCCGGGCTCGTGGTTTCGCGATCATCGCGTTGATCGACCCGCTCTGCCGCCAGGATCGTGGAGTCCGACTTTCGATGGCACGAAGTCAAGCTGTCTGGAGCCATCATGCCGAATCGGATACCGATCGCACCGCGTGGCTTGTCTATCTTGGCCGTGGTCGGCCCGTCGTTCATCTGGTGTGCGGAGTACATCGGGTCGGGCGAAGTGATCCTGGCGACGCGGGCCGGGGCCGTGTTGGGCACATCCGTCCTGTGGGCGGTAGTCGTCGCCATCCTGCTCAAGTGCTGGATCGGCATGGCCGGCGCGCGGTGGACGGCCATCACCGGCGAGGGCATGATCGACTTGTTCGCCCGCATGCCGGGACCGCGACACTGGCTGGTCTGGCTTGTGCTCATCGTCCAGTTGCCGGCGGGAATTGTTTCCATCGGCGCCATCGCCAAGGCGTCGGCGGTGTTCTTGAACTCGCTGGTTCCCCTGACCCACGGCACAGTCATCTGGGGCATCGCGGCATCGCTCTTTGCGGTGACCGTGGCCTGGACCGGGCGGTTCAGCGTGCTCAAGATGGTCATGAGCGGCTTTGTAATGATCATCGTCGTGGGCGTGATGTACGTGGCGATTTCGGCGGGGCCGCCATGGTTGCAGGTGGGCCGCGGCGTGCTCGGTCTGCAGTCGCCGGAAGTGCCCGCGTGGGTTGACGCGCAGGTAGGCCGACCCGTCTCACCGTGGCACGAATTGCTGCCGCTCATGGGTTGGGCGGCAGGTGGATTCGCCAGCCAGGTGTGGTACGGCTACTGGGTGCTCGGGGCGGGCTACGGGATGGCGGCCGGTCGCGGCTGGGGCAAACCGGCCGATCCTGGTGCCTTGCTCGCGCTCGATCGCGAAGGGGTCAACGAACTGCGTCAGTGGTGCCGCGTGGTGCGTGTTGATGCGACTGTGGCGGCATGCATCGGCATCGTCGTGACGTCCGGGTTCGTACTCGCCGGTGCGGGCATCTTGCGGCCCGCGCAACTCGTGCCGCAAAGCGATCAGGTCGCCTTGACGTTGTCCCGCGTCTTCTCCGAACAGTGGGGACGCGTGGGGGCGGTGCTGTTCCTGCTCGCGGGATCGGCGGCCATGGTGAGCACGCTGGTGGGCGTGCTGTCGGGCTGGCCGCGACTGTTGTCGGATTGCGTGCGCATCGTCTGGCCGCCGTTCGGCCGGCTGGCGTGGACGACGCAATTCCGCAGCTTCCTCCTGCTGTTTGTCATCACCAACGCCGTGGCCGTTGTCTTCTTCAGCCCCGTCAAGCTTGTGCAATTGGGCGGGCAGTTGGACGGCGTTCTGCTCACGCCCATTCAGGCTGCCGCCATCCTCATCGCCTTCGTCTTTATTCTGCCGCGGCTCGTAGCGCGTGAGGCCGCACTGGCGTTGCGGCCTCATCCGCTGCTGCTGATCGCATTGGGCATCGCCACCATTGTCTTTGGCGCGTTGTGCGTCCTCGTGCTACCGGGAAGCTTGAGAGCGTTCGTGTCTTGAGAAGCCAGTCGTCAGTAGACAGTGGCCCTTACGTATCTCTCACCACTGACAACTGACCACTGACCACCTACGGTATCAACACGGCGTCGGTCAGCCAGTGTGGCTTGGCCCGCATCCTGCCGTAATCCTCGCCGGTGGGCGGCTCGGCGTCGCAGGGCAGGCCGTCCTCGCTGGCGACGAAATCGCCGCTCTTGCTTCCCGGCGTCGCGGGTGCCCAGTTGCTCCAGATGCTGTCGTCGTCCACGCCCACTTTGGGATGACTGGCCCACTTGGCGCTGCCGTCGAGATACGCCACGTTCTGTCCTGCTTGCTTGTGATTGCGCGAGTTGGCAGACCCACCCTTTCGCAGTTGGGCCGCGTAGGCTCTGAGATCGCCGGGAGCCAGACTGCCGCCGGGCCCGCTGGTAGGCGGTGCCTTGAAGCCGAGCGTCCGAGCTGCCTCTTTGTTGCGTTCGTAGGCGTACAGGCCCCAGCCGCCGAAATCGGCTTTCCCGTTTGCGGTGTACGAGTGCTTGGCCGCCTTGATGACGCTGTTGGTGTAGGGGTTGCGGTCGGCGGCGATCGGCTTGCCGGGATCCTGCGTGTTGGTCAGCTTATGGCCGATGAGTTCGGGCACGCCGTTAGGGTCGGACGGGATAACGCCGCGATATTGCAGCGTGACCTGGAACGAGTAGCTGAAGTTCGACATCTCCGCACAGTCGGCGGGCGAGCTGCGAGTAGATGTGATAGGTGCCGATTCACAGGCGTTTCCGTCGAAATCGAACAGGGGCAATTCCTCGCCCGTGTAGCCCAGAATAGAGCCGTTCGTCGCGTTCGGATTGTGGCGCAGCAACCGGCCTGCGGTGGGGCAATGCAGCATCTTGCCTTTAACGTACGCCTTGGGACCGCCCTTAAGCAGCTTGAACCAGCCGCGGGTGTTGCTCGCGTCGTTGTTGTGGTTGCGGCTTCCGCCGGGCTGTCCGGTGATGCCTGCCAGATCCGGATGATAGCGTTTGTTACCGACCATCGTCGCCGAATCATTGGGAATACCGTACGCGTTGCTCGAACCGGGAGGCAGGTCAGGATTGTGGTCGGCGACGGGCAGGTAGCCTCGATTCACTTCGGCATACATCAGGGCGGCCGCCGCGAAACCCGACAGATGGGTCAGGCACACGGTGCGGCGGGCGGTTTCTCTCGCCGTCGCCAGCGCCGGCGTGAGGATGGCGATGAGCAGGGCGATGATCGCCACCACCACTAGCAATTCGATGAGCGTGAATGCGCGCGGCCGGTGCGACCGATGATATCGGGAGCACATGACAGGTCCTCCTAATTGCGTGGACAGTCTGCCAACATTACGACACGCAGCGCTGCGCAGTATGCGCATGCAACCCGCGTGCCAAGCATCCGTGCGAAGCGGAGCGGGTCGCCAACGGCAGGAAGTGGGGGGGCAGGACGCAGCGCGGCGTTCGAAATGAACGCGGCAGTGGTTGAACTCAACCAACGCCGGAAACGTGGGCCGGGCTGTGTGGCGCGCGCTTCCAGCGGGTCATGTCCCGTCAGCGCGCAGACAGACCACCTGCGCCACGACAGGCGTGACAGGACCTTTGTCTCGCAGGGCCCGGTCGCGATTGTCGCCCGGATTTGAAGGAACGGGGGTGGCCTGTTGCGGTCGAGGCGACCATATTAGAGTATGGACCCGGGGGTGATGGCCGCGGGACGGGACGGTTGGGGGAGACACACGGGTGACGAGGGACAATTTATGAGCATCGACGAGGCGATCCGCACATTCGACCGCAAGCACGAAGAGTACGAGCGCGACCTGTTGGAGTTTCTGCGATTCGCGACCATCAGCCGGGATAGCGAGCGAGCCGGCGACATGCGGGCGTGTGCCGAGTGGGTGCGCAACCAGTTGGCCGGGGCGGGGCTGCAGGCCGAGGTGGTGGAGACCGGCGGTCATCCGGCCGTGTTCGCCGATACCGGTCCGGTGGCCGGCTCGAAGACGCCAACGCTCCTGGTGTACGGACATTACGATGTGCAGCCGGTGGGTGACGAGACGCTGTGGAAGTCGCCGCCGTTCGAGCCGACGGTCCGCGACGGGGCGATCTTCGCCCGGGGCAGCGCTGACGATAAAGGGCAGGTCATGGTCCACATCGCGGCCATGCGGGCCCTGCACGACGCGGGTCTGCCCTTCCCGGTACGGCTCAAGTTTCTCATCGAAGGGGAAGAAGAGATCGGTTCGCGGCACCTGGCCCCGTACTTGCGGCAGAACTGGGACAAGCTGGCCTGCGATCACGTTTTGATCTCCGACACATCCAAGCACAGCGCTGACACGCCCTCACTCACGCAGGCGACGCGAGGGATCATCGGCAAGGTCGTGACCGTGCACGGGCCCGATCACGACCTGCACAGCGGCGTGTTCGGCGGAACGGTGGCCAATCCCGCCAACATTCTGGCACGGATCATCGCCTCGTTTCACGACGAGCAAAACCGCGTCACGATCCCCGGCTTCTATGACGATGTTCGCATGCCCACCGACGAGGAGCGCCGCGCCCTGGCCGAGACCGACTTGAGCGATGAGGAACTGATCAAGGCGACCGGCAGCCCCGGCCCGCACGGCGAAGCCGGATTTACCACGGCGGAGCGGCGAGGCACGCGGCCCACGCTGGACGTCAACGGGTTGCAGTGCGGCAGCTCGGCCACCATCGTGCCGTCGCAGGCAACCGCGTACATCACCATGCGGCTCGTGCCCGATCAGGACCCGGCCAAGATCATCGCGGCGTTCGACCAAGCGGTCCGGGCGGCTTGTCCGCCGACCGTGCGGGTGAGCATTAGCAGTTCGCAAGGTAGCCGAGCGTACGTCGCTCCGCTGGACCTGCCGGTCATGAAGGTCGCTCGCCGTGCCATGGAGGAGGTCTACGGACGTCCGCCGGTCATCGTGCGCGAGGGCGGTACGCTGCCCATTCTGCCGCTGTTCAAGGAGGTGCTCGGGGCTGACAGCGTGATGATGGGCTTCGCCGATCCCAACTGCAACTTGCACAGCCCCAACGAGTTCTTCCATCTGCGCGACTTCCAGTTGGGCGTGCGTTGCGTGCTGCGCTTCCTCGGTCTCCTTGGGCAGCCGGCATCGTAAACCGCTGCCGAACAGATGGTTGGCGCAAGAGAGCCGGCGGCAGGCCGTTCCCGCTCGGACTCAGGTCCGATAACCGGCCGCACGCGTCCGCCGATATATCTGAGCGAGCCGGGCTGATTGACCGATCTGTAGAAGACGGCGGGCATTCGTCGTGTTACGTTGGATTTTCAGCGCGGCAGAAAAATCGACTCGGCATGCTGGCCTTGCTGCCGCAACCTGGAGTAAACTGGTAGGTCGCTTCACGGATTTGTGCGGACGTGTCGCGACCGACTGGGAAAGTGGTGCCGGCGAGTCGGGCACAAAGGGAGATCGGGATGAGGAAAATGAGGCAGCGCTGCTTTGGGGCTGTTATTCTCGCGGTGCTCACATTCTCGACGTCCGCGGCTCAAGCGGAAATTTGGCGGGACGTGTTCATCGGAATGAGCCTCTTTGATTATCGCGTCAACGGTCAGCGCAATTTCCTGGGCAAAGGGTGGGACATCAACGCCGCAGCGGTGTACGCCGGTCAGGAGTTTGACTTCGGTTTTGCGGAACTGACGCTCGGCTCGCCCTTGAGCCCGACGGTGTCCAACATTTCCGTCGGCTACACCACGCGCGGCATCCCCAAAGCCGAGTTTAGTTGGAACACCGGCGGCAGGGCGTTGCCGTATACGCTGGAGTTCAACAACGGCTTCCAGGATTTCACCACGATCGACGGCTCGATTCTGGTGGACGTGAGTACGGACATCAACGTGCTGGGCTTCTACGACACCCGCATCCAGATTTCCAACCGGGCGAACTATTCGACCGACGGCTTTGTGGCCAACCAGAGCGGAAACCTGAATTTCGACGTCGGCCCGATCGATCTATCGGGCAACATCTATGCCGATGCTCTGGCCGCCGTGACCGCTCCCTTTTGGGCAGCCGCAGGTACGGAGAACCCGTTCACCAAATTCAGTGAGCGGGCGACCAAGACGGCCGAGTTGAACGCCACGATTGATGAACTCAAGGCTCGCATCGCGGCCGGCGAGATCCTCAGCGACGAGGAAATGGCTCGGCTGGTCAACAGCACGCTGGTGGCGGCCATTCTGCAAGGCGAGTCCAGCGAAAGCGGCTTGTTCCAGGGGCTGCCGATCCCGTTCGACAAATCGGCCGGCACCACGACGGCTCGGCTGATGGTTGTCCCCGAACCGTCGAGCGCCTTCCTTCTGCTCGGACTGGGCACGCTCCTGGTCGTGCGAGGCCGGCGGCGCTAGGCTTCGGATCGAGCTTCCAAAAGCGGATCAGTTATGAGAAACCGGGCTTCTGTGGCCCGGTTTTTTGTTGAGATGTCTACCGCAAGGGCCGCGTCGTGGTTGCTCAACGCACGGCCAGGCGGCGGGATCGAGGTCGGCCGCGCAAGCGATAGCCGACGCCCGGTTGTCGGGGACTCGTGGAATCCTGTCTTTGGCAGGGTGGATTCTCTGCAGCTTCGGGTCGAGGTGCCGGAGGCAACGCGAGATCGCCATCAGGGCGGATGACGTGGATGGTCCGTGCAATCAGCCGTTCGATATCCCGGAGGAACGGCCGCTCGCTGCTGTCGCAGAACGACATGGCACGACCCGAAGCGCCCGCTCGCCCTGTCCTGCCGATGCGGTGCACGTAGGTCTCTGGGACGTTCGGCAGATCGTAGTTGATCACGTGCGAAATCTCATCAATGTCCAGTCCGCGGGCCGCGATGTCGGTGGCCACCAGCACCGGTGGGCGGTCCGATTTGAACTGCGTTATGGCTCGTACGCGGGCGTTCTGGCTCTTGTTGCCGTGAATGGCCTCGGCTCGGATGCCGGCGCGAGACAGGTGCCGGGCGACGACGTCGGCGCCGTGCTTGGTCCGCGTGAAGACCAGAGCCCGCTTGATTGCACTGGTGCGCAGAAGGTGGGCCAGCATGGCCGGCTTCTGCCGCTTCTCGACAAAGTACACGGCTTGCTGGATGGTCTCGGCGGTACTGGAAACAGCCGCGGCCTGCACGAACACGGGCTCGTGCAGAATGGTGTCCGCCAGGGCGCGAATGTCGGCCGGCATGGTTGCCGAGAACAGCAGCGTCTGCCGCCGGGCGGGAACTTGGGCGACGATCTTGCGGATGTCGCGGATGAAACCCATGTCCAGCATGCGGTCGGCTTCATCGAGGACCAGGCTCTCGACCGCTCGCAGATCGACGAAGCCTTGCTCCATCAGATCGAGCAGACGTCCGGGTGTGGCGACGAGGATATCGACTCCCTCGCGCAGAGCGCGGGTCTGCGGATGCTGACTGACGCCGCCGAAGATCACCGCGGAGCGCAGGGGTGTATGTCGTCCGTATGCATGGAAGCTGTCGCCGATTTGGGCGGCCAGTTCGCGGGTGGGGGCAAGGATCAGCGCACGAATGGGGCGTCCGTGTGGCGTTCGCGGGCGCCCGTGGCTGAGCCGGTGTAGTATGGGCAGGGCAAACGCGGCCGTTTTTCCGGTGCCGGTCTGGGCACAGCCGAGAACGTCGCGACCTTGCATCACGTGCGGGATGGCCTTCGCTTGGATGGGCGTCGGACGGGTGTAGCCCTCGGCGAGAACGGCGCGAACGACGGGCTCTGTGAGCCGGAACTCTTCAAATTTCATCAAGTAGGATCTCTTTCCGAACGTGGTGCGAGTGGATTGAGCCGGGGAGTGTGGCGGTCGCTAGCTGCGACCTGTCAGCCATCGGTGCCTGGCGCTGATCCAATGGCTTTTCGCCCACTGAATACGACTACAGCATAGGTGATGCCGGGTGGAAAGTCCAGCTTGCCGAGGGGCCGGCATTTTTCGGCCGCGGACCGCTCCCGCGTCACTATGCAGTTATCGGCACAGCCGGCCCGCGAGTCGAGGATCGGCGTGGCGGAGGCTTGTTTTTGAAAGAAAACGGCGGGGATGAACCCCGCCGCTCGCTTACCATTTGTTCCGTTGTCTACTCCGTCGCATGCGACCGCCCGTTCAGGCGTTCGTTCGATGCGGATGATTCAAACGTGCTACTTGGACAGCCGGGGCAGCAGATCTTTGGATTCGAGATACTGCAAGACCTGGGCAGCGGCCTCCTGGGGCGTGATCTGATCGTTGCGCAGCACGATCTCCGGTGATGTCGGTGCTTCATATGGGTCATCGACACCGGTGAAGCCCATACCCTTGCCCTCGGCCAGGGCGGCTCGGGCTTTCTTGTACAAACCCTTGGGATCGCGCTGCTCGCAGACCTCGATGGGGACCTCGACGTAGATTTCGATGAAGGGCAACCCTGCCTCGGCGTGAATCTTCCGGACCTGATCGCGGTCTTTGCGGTAGGGGCTGATGAAGCTGGTCAATGTCAGGACGCCCGCGTCCGCGAACAGCTTGGCTACCTCGCCGATACGGCGGATGTTCTCTTCGCGGTCGGCGGCGGAGAAGCCGAGATTCTTGTTGAGACCGTGGCGGATGTTGTCGCCGTCCAGCACGTATGCCAGGTGACCACGCTCGACCAGGGCGTGTTCCACGGTGAATGCGATCGTGCTCTTGCCCGATCCGCTCAGGCCGGTAAACCAGATCGTGGCGCCCTTCTGGTTGAGCAGTTTCTGCCGATCTTCGCGGCTGACGTGACCTTCATGCCACGTGATGTTGGTAGCCCGCACTTCCGTCATGAATCTCTCCTTGAGTTCCGCTCGAGGCCCAAAGGGCTCTGATCGTCGCCGGTACGGACCCCGGTCTCTTTCATCGAGCCGGAGAGTATAGGAAGCCCGGTATGTGATCACAAGGCGGATCGGCCTCAATGGCAATCCGGAAGCAGTGGCTGAGGCGGTATGCAGTTGCCATAGGCGGGCGGAACAGTAGGATGAACGTGCCGGCAAGCAACCCGGCTTTTCTTGTCCGCGGCAGCACAACATATCGTACAGACGTGGTGACACGAAGCTTTTCCCGGCAGGGGAGACGCATGGCCAAGGTCGAGCGATCTTCTGGGAAAATAGGTAAGACCGGCCGAAGGACTACCGGTCGTTACCGATATGCGCTCGGCCTTATGGCCGGCACCAGCGGTGATGGCATTGATGCCGCGGTGATTCGCGTGGAGGGGCGAGGCGAAGCCATGCAGGTCCGTTTCGTCTTGCACCACCAAGTCGCGTTCGATCGGCGGTTTCGCAACCGGCTGTTGGCAGCCATGGCCCCCGCGACGACCACGACACAAGAGATTGCGCGGCTGCATGCTGAACTCGGCGAGGCGTTCGGGCGGGTGGCGCGCGAGGCTATCGAGCAGTTGCCTCGTGCTCACAGGCCCATGGTGATCGGACTAGCCGGGCAGACGGTGTGTCATTTGCCGGGACGGGCCGGAAGCCGGACTGTCACCCTTCAATTGGGAAACGCGGCGACGGTGGCGGCGATGACGGGCCTGCCGGTCGTCTTCGATTTTCGCCAGACGGACGTGGCTGTCGGCGGACAGGGCGCGCCGCTGGTGCCCTGGACCGATTATGTGCTGTTCAAGAGCAAGAGCACTTCGTGGGCGGTGCAGAATATCGGCGGGATCGGGAACGTCACGTGGGTGCCGGCGGGAGGGCGAGCGGCCGATGTGATCGCGTTTGACACCGGACCGGGCAACATGGTCATCGACGGGCTTGTCGCCCGGATGAGCGGCGGACGGTGGCGAATGGATCGGGATGGCCGGCTGGCGGCGAAGGGGCGGGTTCTCGAGAGCGTCCTAGCTGAGTGGCTGAAGCTGCCGTTCTTTCGTCAGCGCCCGCCGCGGACAACAGGCCGTGAACTGTTCGGCCAGATTTTCGTTAACGCGGAACTGGATCGGCTGAGGTCGGCATCGGCCGTCCCCGAGGATTGGATCGCGACCGCCACAGCATTCACCGCGAGGACCATTGCCGCTTCGTATCGGCGATTTCTATCGGACTTCTCGACGCGCAAGCCGGATCGGGCGGCTTCGCGCGTGCCCTCAGGTGCGGCCAGGCCTCGACGGCCGGCGCAGGTCGTGCTGACCGGCGGCGGATCACGGAACAAGACGCTCATTTCCATGCTGCAGGCGGAATTACCTGGCACGCCAATCCTGACCATCGATGAGCTGGGTATTCCCGCTCAGGCGAAGGAGGCAGTGAGCTTCGCGATGCTGGCCATCGCTCGGCTGGACGGAACGCCTTCCAATCTGCCTGCCGTCACCGGTGCGACCAGATCGGTCTCGTTGGGCTGCCTCTGCCCTCAATTATAAAGACTTGAATTATAACGTGTTATAAGACGTGGTCGCGCCAGGCGGGGCCACACGGAGCTGGATTTTGACGAGGATGGGGGAATAATTGAACACACGGCTGGACGGGATTGTCGGGAGTGGCCAACACCCAGATTAAACCGATTCAGCCGAGCCCGTGGGGTTGTTGCTGTAAGGTCATTTTGGTGATGAGCTTACGCCTCCGGAGGCCGGGGTTGGAGTCCGGGGGACTGCAAGGCGGGGAATTTCATGAATTTTTGTCAACTCATTACTCAAGTTTTTTCTTGCAATCCAACTTGGTCGCGGTAGAATGAGTATTGGCAAGTCGGGAGGGATGAAGCGCCTTCATTCCCTCTTCATCGAACATTTTCGCGTAGCGGGTTTCAAAGGAGGTGCGAAAACTGCCGCAAAGCCCCAGGCGATTCCGGCTGTGGAAGGATGGGGACTGTTTGCGGGGCGAACGGAAAGGCCGCGAAAACGCATGTGAAACCCGAGGATAATCGTGAGCGACCTTTCCAAGCAGAAGCGAATCTCGTGGTGTTCATTCGGGTGCGGCCGGCGGGTTATTCCGGTCCGACCCGAAAAGGAACCGGAACAGTCGCAAATCAAGAGAGGAGGCTGGAATGAGATCATTCAAGTTGGTGGCCGCTGTAGCCATGCTGATGGCGGCCGTGGCGTTCGGCGAACCGAACGAGAGCATAGTCGTCTACACGCTCGAGCTGGGCGGCAATAATCACGCCGACCTGTGGGAAAACAACCAGTACCCGAGGTTCACCCAGGGCGTGGTTGACACGTCGGCCGAGATCTTCAACGTTGAGAACAACGGCGACGACGTGACCTGGGCGGTCCGCGTCAGCGTCGGTGGCCTGCATTCCAATCCGGGGTCGTTTGAGCACGGCTACCCGGCGTTGGGTGCGGCGAACCTCGTGTTTGACCTCGAATTGTACGACGACAGCACCGGGCAGTTGGTGGCCTTCGGTGCCGCTCCTTTGGCCCCGCAAGGCACCGAGAACGTGCCGACGGGACCGGGCTTCTGGAGCTCGATCAATGACGGCGATAGTCACGGCATCCGTGGTGCGATCGCTCCGGATATTCTCGCCAACGCCGCTTTCGCCATCGGCATCCACAACAAGGGTGACGCCGCTGGTCCGAACGATTGGCGCACGCTGATCGATCCGGCTCCCGATGGGCCGAACTTTGACTATGGTTGGTATCCGACGGCCAACGGCCGCGGCGGCGTGGATATCGGCAACACCAAGGAGATTGTGGAGGTCGACGATCCCTCGCTCAACGGCAGACTGATCGGGTTCGGTGCCGGCTACAAGAGCTACGATTACACCAACTATCGTCCTGGTGTCGGCAAACTGTACATCGACAATGACAATCCCGACTTCGGCTTTGGTGCGTTTTTCGACGGTGTGACTCCCGGCTGGGATGATCCGTTGAATCCGCCCGCCGGCGCCGTCGAGTACGCAGTGTTTGAAGGTCAGATCTCGACCAAGGGCATGCCGGGCGGCACCTACACGCTGAAGGTTGTCCCCTCGGCTGAGGGCACCAACGTCCTGCACGGTCTTGTCCTCTGGAAGAGCGCCACGCCGGATTACAGCGGGTTGGGCAGCTTCGCCGTCAAGGCCAACCAGGTCCTCGTGGCCAATCCCGACGGCCTGAAGTTCACCGTCCCCGCGCCCGCGCAGAAGGCTCAGATCGTCGCTCGCCACATTTTCTACAACAACTCGTACTACGACGGGAATAAGGCCGCCATCGATCCGGCCCCGATTGCGGGTGCGAACAACGACGATGCCGATGCGATCGACCCCAGCAAGAGCCCGCTCATGGTCGGTGACGGGCAGGCTACCTTCGCTAACTGGACCGGTTATACTAAGGGCATCAACGGTTTGATCTATGACGTCAAGGATGCGACCCGTGCACCGGAAGTTGGTGATTTCCAATTCCTGGATATCACTCGGACCGGTACGGGCGCAGGCGTGCCCAAGGCTCCGAACGGCTTCGCTGTCCTACCTGGCGCTGGTGTTGACGGCAGTGATCGCGTGGTGATCACTTTCGCCGACGGTTCGATCATCGATACGTGGCTCCAGGTAACGATCGGGACGGGGTTCGGCCTGGAGACAGCAGAGACCCACTGGTGGGCCAATGCCCAGGCTGACTGCGGTACTGTTCAGGGCACGAATATCCTGGTGGATGCGAAGGATGAGATCCAGGCTCGCGCTAACCCCCGGAACTTCCTGAACCGGGCACCGGTGGACTGGCCTTGGGACTACAATAAGGACAGTCTCTGCGACGCAAGGGATCAGTTGCTCAGCCGCAACAATCCGAAGACCTTCCTCAACTGCGTGAGGATTATCTCGAAGCCCTGATGGAATTGAAGGAGGCGCGCCCTTCGGTGTCGGAGGGCGCGTTCATGGAAAGCCAGACATGTTCTTTTAATGCGAAGGAGGATCGATATGATGAAGAAGCTGATCGTCAGTATCGTCGCCATGCTGGCCGTGCCAGCCATGACGATGGCCGCCGGGTTTGAACTGCCTGCAGTGACTGAGGCCCTTCCCGGCACAACGGTCGAGATTCCCATTTCGGCAGTTGGCTCACCGGCGAACATCCAGGGGGTGGACTTGAACCTGGAGTCGGATGCCGCGCTGGTATTCGTGGGCGTGACCTTCGACACGGGTGTCTTCGCTGGCAATTACACTCCCCCGAACGTGCATGTGGAACCGCCTTATCTGATCGCGAGCACCACGACGAACTCCGGTACGGTGGCTCTCCCCGGCGTGATCGCAACCATCACGTTGAACGTTCCAGACGGAACGGCTGAGGGCGACTACTTCGTCCGGACGTTTGTTCCCGATTACGAGGTTGTCTCCGATTTTGCCGACGATGCGATCCCTCCGGAGTTCCAGGGTGCGGGCGTTGTGCGCGTGGTGCCCGAACCGGCGACCGCTCTGCTGTTGCTTGCGGCAGGTGCATTCCTGCGCCGTCGTCATTCCTGACGAGCTCTGGATCTGGATAACTCTTGGAAAGCACGAGGCCGCCTACTAGCCGGCCTCGTGCTTTTCGTTGCGCCAAGCTCCCACGTACGTCCGGATGATCATCGGGCTTCCCCGTCCAACGCCGGGTTATCCCGCCGTGGCAGACTTGTACCCGATTCCTGCTCGTCGGGTCCGGGTTTTCGCCTCCGGCTTCCTTCAGATTCCGCCTCGGGACGGACTTTTGGCTCGCGCTTGCGGTCATCACGCCCCGCAGAGCACTTACGCTTCCAAGATTCACAACATGCAGTAAATCCGGCGGGGCCGGGGGGAAGAGTCACAGCTTACCTTGGCAGGTCTCCAGATTCGCCTGGGCGAACCGGGCTGTCGATCCGGCAACGATGCGAAATGGATCTGGAGAAATCAGCCGATGCAGTCGGAGAGGCTATTGAGGCACCGCAACGCCGAGAGCGGCGGAAATGGGTAACCCGATCCGGGAGCGGAAATTGAAGGGCTGAATCTACGGATGCAAGGAGCAGTCTGAGAAGACTTGATGGGTTTAACCGACCGCTCATAACCGCGCCGAGCACACCCGCTTCGAACACCCAGTGTTCGAGCTTCGGACCAGCGACGGAGCTTGCAATAGCGCTCGGCCCGGATTTCGTCAAGCGTCGGCGTCACAGGACGCGGGCGGTAGGAGGAGGAACTTGTTGCGCTTGCGAGCCGTTGATCTTGCTGAGGTACGGTACCTACCAAATGCATTGCGCGGTTGTTGGCCCCTGGAACGATAAGCGTCCATCCCGATACAACCAGATGATACGCGTAGTCCGTCGCTTGTTTGCCCGCACGGAGGTGGCGAGAAACGCTTGTGTCAGTGGTCGGTCAAAGCGGGCCATCTGGGGTCACTTGCTAACCTGCCATATTGAGTCAGGCGTGGATCGCGGGTCCAGTGCTGCCCAACGGGTTTGTCCGTTGGGAGGCTGGAGATACCAACTGTACTCGATATGGCGTATCGGGCAACCATTACAGTATTATTGCGGTAGGGGTGGTCTCGGCGGCGGGTTGCCCGGGAGACGGGTGTTCACCGCGAGACCGTAGGCCGATACATTCGGCTGGCCCTGGCGGCTGAACGGGCGGCGGACGGTTCAAAACCGGCCATTTCGACCCTCGGGTCGGCGATGCTCTCCGGCACGGGCCTGGCGGGGCGGCGGAGCCTGTGCGAGCCGCTCCGGGAAGTCATCCAAGCCAAGCTGGAGACGGGGCTGTCGGCGGTCCGGATCTGGTAGGACCTGGCCAGTGAGCAGCAGTTCGAGGGCAGCTACCAGTCGGTCAATCGGTTCGTGCGGCAGTTGGAGGCCGCGGCTCCGCTGCCGCATCGGCGGATGGAGTGTAAGCCGGGCGACGAGGCCCAGGTGGACTTCGGCACCGGTGCTCCGGTTATCACGCCCGACGGCAAGCGGCGTCGCACGCACGTCTTCCGGATCGTGCTGAGCTACTCCCGGAAAGCCTGCAGCGAGGCGGTCTACCGGCAGACCACCGAGCAATTCATTCGCTGCCTGGAGAACGCGTTCGTTCACTTCGACGGCGTGCCAAGACTCTCGTGATCGACAACCTCAAGGCGGCGGTCACCAAGGCCGACTGGTATCAGCCGAGCCTCAACCGCAGGGTTCTTTCCTTCTGAGGTACAACGGTACCAGGTCGCGGACGCCGGGCACGAGGGCCAAGTTCAGCAGACTGTCGGATACGTGCAGGACGATGCCTTTCAAGAGCGGACGCTCCCATCCTTCGTCGCAGGCAGGCGAGGATCGATCGCGATAGTCCGATCAAGGTGGCCAAGCCGCATTACTGCGCGCCGCCGGGCGTGTGAGTCCGTTGGGATTCATCTGTGACATGGCCGACCTTCTCTGGGGACCGCCTCGTACAAATCACTCGGCCATTGGGCGGCCGCAGACTTCAACTCCGACCTTGTCAGCAGTCTCCGTAATGGTCGTTATCTCTCTCGGGAAATGACGGCCTCAGTAGTGTTGGATGGTTGGCATTGTTGGAGCCATGATCGCTGCGTATGGTCTAGCTCGGCGGGTAACCAGGAAGAATCCACGGAGGTATCGGGATAAGTGCTATCTTTGTAGTGTGGGGTGAGCAAAGAAAAAGGGGGCACGAGGCCCCCCTTTTCGACAGAAAGCTGCTATGGTCGTCCCTTACGGGAAGACGATAGGTTTCAGGTTATCCAGGAACGTAGTCGCATTGTCCCGGGAGATGAGCTGATCGGTTGCGCTGACCAGTCGATCGCGATTGTAGTCGTACGGTGAATCGATGGGGGCAGGATTCAGGAATGTATGCGGATTATTCCTGGCCAGCAGTTCGTCTGTCGCATTGACGGTAAGATCACCGCTGCTCTCGCCGATTGCTAAGCCAAAGCAGAAGAAATCGTCATTACCCGGGTACAGCTCTCCTCCATTCGCGCTGATCGCGACGAGCAACCATGTGCTGTTGGGCAGGGCATTCTCACTGGGTAGGTCTGGCCACGTCATCACGACTCGATCGGTTCCCAGTTCGCCCTCGCCCCATCGGACCTGGATGGCGCTGGGATCCGGCCCCAGCTGAGTCCACGTGAACGGGTCGTTGGTGTTGCCCATAAGGAACAGGATATCTTGGCCGATAACCGGTACACGCGTGAGGCCGCCGATATCAATCATGATACCGTTGAGTCCCTTCGCGTAGCTGGTGACATTGACGAATGACCCGGTTTGGCCCGGAAGAAGTGCGGTCTTGTCCGGCGCAATCGCGTTGTCATCGTTTTCATCGATCCCGGGGTTGTTACCGTCCCAGGCAGAATTGTTGTAGAACAGCTTTCGAGCATAAACTCCTTGCGGTACCGGCGGCTGATCCGTCACGGTGAAGGTGATCTCGTCGCCGACGGTTTCATTGACGGCCACGGCGAAGGCCGGGCGGTTGGTTGCCTGGGCCATGTTCAGGTCGCCGCGAAGCACGTTATTGCCGTTGCCGGGGATGACCCGCAG